>NZ_JBFWPH010000002.1:0-860860 GCF_050250095.1 Pseudolabrys sp.
GGCTGCGGGCAGCGCCTTAACCGCGCGGCTTCGGGGTGCTTGCCCTCCCGCCGGATCGCGGCTATCGAGACGGCCGACGCTCCCTTCGTCTAGCGGTCTAGGACGCGGCCCTCTCAAGGCTGAAACACGGGTTCGATTCCCGTAGGGAGCGCCATTCCTCCGCTACGCTGCATTTGGACCCCGCGCCGCAGGTCGGCCGGCGATCCTCCCTCATTTCCCGTGTATTTCGGGGCCGAGGAACAGGTCGGGCACCCAGGTCGAAATCCACGGCACATAGGTCACCAGCATCAGGAAGGCCAGCAGCAGCGCCAGCCACGGCAGCGAGGCGCGCGCCACCGTCAGGATGTTCATGCCGGTGATGCCGGAGGTGACGAACAGGTTGAGCCCCACCGGCGGCGTGATCATGCCGATTTCCATGTTCACGACAAAGACGATGCCGAGGTGGATCGGATCGATGCCGAGCTGCGCCGCAACCGGCACGATGACCGGCGACAGGATGAGAATGATGGCGACCGGCTCCATGAAGTTGCCGGCGATCAGCAGCAGGACGTTCAGCAGGACGAGGAAAAGCCACGGCTCGAGATTGACCGAGATCAGTTTCATCGCCAGCGCTTCGGGAATCCGTTCCGACGTCAGCACATGCGCGAACAGGAACGCATTGCCGACGATGAACAGCAGCATCACCGTTACCTTGCCGGCTTCCAGCAGGACCTTCGGTGAATCCTTCAGCGGGCAGTCCTTGTAGACCCAGGTGGCGACGATGAAGGCGTAGACGGCGGAAACCGCCGCGGCCTCGGTCGGCGTGAACGCGCCGCCATAGATGCCGCCCATGATGATGAAGATCAGCAGGATACCCCAGATCGACTTGCGCGCCTGGACCATCAGCTCGCGCCACGACGCCTTAGGCAGCCGCGGCAGCCCGATCCAGCGCGCATAGATGTAGACCGTCACCATCAGCAGGACGCTGAGCAGGATGCCGGGGAAGAAACCCGCGAGGAACAGGCGGCCGACCGAGCTTTCGGTGGTCGCCGAATAGGCGATCATCGGAATCGACGGCGGAATCAGGATGCCGAGCGTACCGGCGCAGCAGATGACGCCCGCCGCGAATGTTGGCGGGTAGCCGGTGCGGATCATGCCGGCGATGACGATCGAGCCGATCGCCGCCACGGTAGCCGGCGACGAACCGGAAATCGCCGCGAACAGCATGCAGGCAAACACCGAGCCGACGGCGAGTCCACCCGGCACATGGCCCACGGCGGCGGTCGCGAAATCGATCAGCCGCCGCGCGATGCCGCCGCTCGTCATGTAGGCGCTGGCGAGGATGAAAAACGGCATCGACATCAGCGTGTAGTGCTCCATCGTCGCGAAGAACTTCAGCGCGATCGAGGCCAGCGATGTCGGCGTGAAAAGCAGGATGGTCAGAACGCTCGCGAGGCCGAGCGAGATCGCGATCGGCACGCCAAGCAGCAGCAACGCGAACAGGGACGTGATCAGGAAGATTGTGGTCATGAATGGCGCGCTCCCCGGCGCGAGCAAGTCCTGCGCGCAGGCATTACGACGTGCCCTTGTCCTGGTATTGCCGGATCGACTCTGCCGCCTCGTCGCCGAGCTTGAAGCCTGCTTCCTCGCCGCGCACGATGCGCCATGTCATCTGGATCAGGCGGTACAGCAGCAGCAGGAATCCGACCGGCAGGATGATGATGAGAATCCAGCGCTGGATCGGGATGTCTTCGCCGGTCACGCCGATGTCGTAGACCGTCTCGAAGTAGTTCCAGCTGCCGATCAGCATGAGGATGGCATAGACGATGCAGAGCAGGCCCGAGATCACGCCCGCGATTCGCTTGCCGTTCTTGGGGAGCGTATTGACCAGCGCGTCGACGCCGATGTGGGAGCCGACCTTGATCCCGTAGGAAATCCCGATCAGCACCAGCCAGCCGAACAGATAGGTCGTGGCTTCGATGCCCCACAGGATCGAGCTGTTGAAGACATAGCGCATGACCACCTGAACGACGGTGATCAGCGTCATCGCGGCAAGGAGGAAGGCGATCGCGCCTTCCTCCAGCCTGTCGATAATCCTTGGATTCATTGACGAGGTCCGCGCGCCGTCAGCCCGAATTGGCCTTGCGGGCGGCCTCGATCAGATCCTTGCCGATCGCCTTCTCGAACTTCGTCCAGACCGGCGACATCGCTTTCTGCCAGGCGTCGTGTTCCTTGTCGGACAGGGTGATGATCTGCGACTTGCCCGACTCGACGATCTTCTTCTTGTTGTCCTGGTGCATCTTGTTCGCCATGTTGTTGGCTTCGGCGGACGACTCCTTGATGGCGCGGGCGAGGCCCTCGCGGACATCCGGCGGCAGCTTGTCCCACCAGCGCGTCGAAACCGTCACCATGAAGCTCATCATGCCGTGGTTGCTTTCGACGATGTAGGGCTGCACCTCGTAGAACTTCATCGTGTAGATGCTGGTCCAGCTGTTTTCCTGGCCGTTGACCACGCCGGTCTGCAGCGCCTGGTAGACTTCGGAGAAGGCGAGCTTCTGCGGCACGGCGCCGACCGCCTGGTACTGCGCTTCGATAACCTTGGACGGCTGGATGCGGATGCGCAGGCCCTTTGCATCGACCGGCATGTGAATCTCGCGGTTGGCCGACATCTGCTTCATCCCGTTCTGGATGTAGCCGAGGCCGGTGTAGCCGCGGTTGCGGATCGAGTTGAGCAGTTCCTGGCCTTCCTTGCCCTGCTGGAAGCGGGTGACCGCGTCCACGTTCTTGAACAGGAACGGAAGATCGAACAGCTGCAGCTTGTCGGTGTAACGCTCGAATTTCGAGAGCGACGGCGCGATGATCTGCACGTCGTTCAGCAGCAACGCTTCCATTTCCTGTGCGTCGCCGAACAGCGTCGAGTTCGGGAAGACCTCGACCTTCACCTTGTTGCCGAGATACTTCTCCGCAAGCTCCTTGAATTTGAGCGCGGCCACGCCCTTGGGCGTGTTGTCGGTGTTCACATGGCTGTACTTGATGACGATCGGCTGCTGCGCCTGCGCAGGAGTCGACAAGATCATGAGGGCGCATGCTGACGCGAGAAGGAGGTGACGCATCGGTTTCCCCTTTTGGCATTGGGACAATGGGCCGGCGAAGGCATCAGCATGGTCCGAGGGTCGAACGGTTGTCAATAAAATTTCGAATATTTTGCGAAGCGCGACACTTGCAGAAAATATCGACGGCGAGGCGATTGCAGCGATCGCGCCGGCATTATGGGTCATCTCGTCGCATCGGCGGCCGCGATGTCGCGGCAGACGACAGCGCCGCTACGTTCGCGCCGGGTTCAAAGAGATTGCATTGCAACACGAACGGAACAGGCGCGCGGTCCACTAGGCGCGTGCCGGCCGGCGCCGCTAGACGTCGCGTCCCGCGATCCGCCACGTCGTCATCGGGAAATGGGTGTTGCCGACCGTGAACGGCGGGAACTGCGCCATGTCCGCACGCATCTCGGCCATCACCGGCGAGGCGAGCGCGGCAATGAGATCGGCCAGCGACGCGAACACCACCTTGTTCCGCTGCAGCGAGCCTGCGCGCGCGTAAGGCAGGCCGCTCGTCCATTCCATCGGGCGATAGGTTTCGACTTCGCGGATTCCCGGAAACCGCACCATGATCGGCGGGTGATGCTGGTCGTAGTGATCGAGCCACGCCTGCGGATCTTGCGCCGGGCCGCGATAGCTGACGAAGAATGTCAGGAACGGATCGACGGGCGGCGGCGCGCCGGTCGGGAACACGCGCGCTGTCATCAGTTCATGCGCGACGTTGTCCGGTGGCAGGTCTCGCAACACCGGCAGACGGGCAAGCGGACTGTCCGCCCGCAGCGCCGCCTGCGCCGCCGCGGGCGCGTCGAAGGTAAGCTGGAGCGCGAGATCGGGCCCGCTGCCGTCCTTGGCGAAAGGCTGGTCCGCCGGCGTGCGGTCCGGCGTCATCAGGCGGGCGCGGGTGAGGCCGGCGATACCGTCCAGCGCAGCGGCGATGCCGGCACGGTCGCTCGCGGTGACCGTCAATCCCGGCGCGCGGGAGAGGATAAAGAGCGTCGTGAGCGGGGAAGCGGTCATGCGGTTTCGCTGCGGTCAATGAGCGGTTCTCGACCCTAGCGGCCATGGGGCCGCCGCGAAAGCGCGAGCCGCCGCCCTTGTCATTTGCCCGGATTTTGCCGATCCTGAAAACGCTGCAAACAGACGCAGGCGTAAGCAGGTTTTGAAGCGATGGAATTGCTGACCACCTCGGAAGCGGCCGACTATCTCCGCCTCAAGGAGCGCAAGATCTACGAGATGGTCGCGGAAGGCAGCGTGCCCTGCACCAAGGTGACCGGGCGCTGGCTGTTTCCCAAGGACGAACTCGACCAGTGGCTCGCGGCCAGCGTGGTGCGGCCGGACGGCATGGCGCCGCGCCAGGCGCCGCCGATTGTCGGCGGCAGCCACGACCCGCTGCTTGAATGGGCGCTGCGCGAAAGCGGTTGCGGGCTTGCCTCCTTGCCGGTCGGCAGCGAAGCCGGCCTCGAACGGTTCGCCGGCGGCGGCGTGATGGCGGCCGGCATTCATCTGCATGCGCTCGACGATATCGAGGCCGACGCCAATGTGGCGGCGATCCGCGCGCAAGGGCGTTTCCATGACGCGGTGCTGATCGCATTCTGCCGGCGCGAGCAGGGGCTTCTGCTGGCGCGCGGCAACCCGCTGAAGATCAAGACCATCGACGATGCGGTCAAAGGCAACGCGCGCATGGCGGTGCGGCCGAAAGGCGCCGGCGCGCAGCTTCTGCTGCTCGGCCTGCTGCGGCGCGCCGGGATCGCCTTCGAGCGGCTGAACGCGGCCGACACGCCGGCCGCCACCGGCCCCGATCTCGCTCAGGTGGTCCGCGCCGGACGCGCCGATTGCGGCATTGCCACCCGCGCGGTCGCCGACGCGGCTGGGCTGCATTTCGTGCCGCTGATCTGGGAGCGGTTCGACCTTGTCATGCGGCAGCGCGATTATTTCGGCGTGCCGGTGCAGACGCTGATGGCGTTCCTGCGCTCGAGCGCCTTCGCCGCGCAGGCCGGCGAGATGGGCGGCTACGACATCGCCGGCAGCGGCGCGGTGCGTTTCGTGAACTAGGTGGAAGTGAAATGACGACGTCCGAACAGGCTTGGCCGACCGAATTGCGGCTGCACAAGGACCGCAAGACTTTGACGATCGCCTTCGACAACGGCGAGAGCTTCGACCTGCCGGCCGAATATCTGCGGGTGAAAAGCCCGAGCGCGGAAGTGCAGGGCCATTCGCCGGACGAGCGCAAGACCGTGCCCGGCAAGAAGAACGTGATGATCCTCGAGGTCATTCCGGTCGGCAATTACGCCGTGCGGCTCGGTTTCGACGACATGCATTCGACCGGCATTTTCGACTGGCCGTATCTGCGCGAGCTCGGCCGCAACCACGCTCAGTACTGGCAGGACTATCTCGACGAGCTTGCGTCGAAAAACCTCACGCGCGAAGCGCCGGCAATACGCCGCCACTAGTGGCGTTCAGAACGGCAGCGCGGCCGAGTTCTTGACCTCTTCCATCACCGCGAAGGTGTGCGTTTCGCGCACACCCGGCAGCGACAGCAGCACGTCGGCGAGGAAGGTGCGGTAGGCCGTCATGTCGGCGACGCGGGTCTTGACCAGATAGTCGAAGCCGCCGGCGACCATGTGGCACTCCATGACCTCCGGCGCGCGCACGACCGCGCGGGCGAACCGCTCGAACACATCGGGCGTGGTGCGGTCGAGCTTCACCTCGATGAAGACGAGCAACCCGCGCGCGAGCTTCTCCGGGTTCAGCCGCGCGTGATAGCCGAGGATGTAGTTGTCGCGGGTCAAGCGGCGCAACCGTTCGGTCGCCGCGGTCGGCGACAGGCCAAGTTTCTCCGCAAGGTCGACCACGGTGATGCGGCCGTCCTCCTGCAGCAGCGACAGCAGCCGTCGGTCCGTTTTATCGATAGTGATTTCAGCCATGAAAACTTCTATAGTAGTGGAATTCACTAATTTTATCACAAAAATATGGATGGTGTCACTATCGGGGTCGGCGTAACGGAGTGCTGCAACCAGGGAAAAATCCGATGCGGATGGATTTCGCGCCTCCGGACGACAAGCTTGCCGCCGAATTTCTCAAGAGCGGCGCTGGCCCAAGCGACCGCGCGCAGGCGGAAGCGGTCCGCCTGATCGAGGCGATCCGCGCCTCCGTGCATCTGGTGCCTGACGTCGAAGCCGTGCTGCACGCCTATTCGCTCTCGACCGACGAGGGCTTGGCGCTGATGTCGCTCGCCGAAGCGTTGCTGCGCGTGCCCGATGGCGCGACCTCCGACCTGCTGATTGCCGACAAGCTGCGCGCCGGCGACTGGACGCGCGACACGGAACATTCCTCCACGGTGCTGGCGGCGCTGTCATGGACGCTGGGCGCGACCGCCCGCGTGGTCGAAAGCGCCGACGAGCCGCACAGCATCGTCTCCGGCATGATCCGGCGGCTCGGCTTTCCGGCGGTGCGCGCCGCCGCGCGGCAGTTGATGCGGTTGCTCGGCGCGCATTTCGTGCTCGGCGAGACGATCGGGGATGCGCTGGCGCGGGCGGCCGATGCGCCGCGCTACCGCTATTCGTTCGACATGCTGGGCGAGGGGGCGCGCACGGCGGCGGACGCCGCGCGCTATTTCGACGCCTATGCGTCGGCCATCGCGGCGGTGGGCGCCGCCGCCGCACCGGGCGCGGCGACCGCGCGCGCCAGCGTGTCGGTGAAACTCTCCGCGCTGCATCCGCGCTACGAGCCGCTGTCGCGCGAGCGCGTGCTGCGCGAACTGACGCCGAAGGTGATCGAACTGGCGCAGCTTGCGAAGCGCCACGACATCAACCTGACCATCGACGCGGAGGAAGCCGACCGTCTCGAACTCTCGCTCGACGTGATCGGCGGCGTGCTGGCGGACTCCTCGCTTGCGGGCTGGGAGGGCTTCGGCCTCGCGGTGCAGGCCTATCAGAAGCGCGCGGTCGATGTGGTGGCCTGGGCCGACGAACAGGCGCGGGCCACAAACCGCAAGCTGTCCGTGCGCCTGGTGAAGGGCGCCTATTGGGATACCGAGATCAAGCGCGCGCAGGAACGCGGCCTTGCCGACTATCCGGTGTTCAGCCGCAAGGCGATGACGGATCTGTCTTATGAGGCCTGCGCGCACCGTTTGCTCGCGGCGCGGCCGCGGCTGTTTCCGCAATTCGCCACCCACAACGCGCTCACCGTTGCGACGGTCGCGGAGATGGCCGGCGGCTACGAGGGCTACGAATTCCAGCGGCTGCAGGGCATGGGCGAGGCGCTCTACGAGGCGCTGCTCGACGCGCACCGCGAAGCCGCGTGCCGCATCTATGCGCCGGTCGGCAGCCACAAGGATCTGCTCGCCTATCTGGTGCGCCGGCTGCTGGAGAACGGCGCGAATTCCTCTTTCGTCGCGCAGGTGTCGGACGCGGGCATTCCGCCCGCGCAGCTTGTGGTCCCGCCCCGCGAGATTATCCGTTCCGCCGGCGAGGCCCGCCATCCACGTCTGCCGATGCCGCGCGATCTTTATGCGCCGGCGCGCAAAGGCTCGCGCGGCGTCGAGTTCGGCGACCGCGCGGCGCTCGATGAACTGCTCGGCAGCGTTGCCGGCGCGGTGAAACCGGGCCTTGCTGCGCCATTGATCGGCGGCAAGGCGGAGACCGCGCGTCCAAGCCGCCCGGTGCTGTCGCCCATTGACGGCAAGGCGATCGGCACGGTGCATGAGGGCGATGACGAGACGGCCCGCCGCGCGGTTGCTGCGGCGCTTGCGGGCTTTGCCGCGTGGAACGCGACGCCGCTCAACCGGCGAGCCGCGATCCTCGAACGCGCCGCCGACGCCATCGAGGACGAACGCGCGCGGCTGATCGCGCTGTTGCAGGCGGAAGGCGGCAAGACGCTCGACGATGCGCTGGCCGAGGTGCGCGAGGCCGCCGACTTCTGCCGTTACTATGCGGTGCAGGCGCGCGAGACGCTGGCGCCGCGCGCACTGCCGGGGCCGACCGGCGAGGCCAACGAACTGCGCAGCCGCGGCCGCGGCGTGTTCGTCTGCATCAGCCCGTGGAATTTTCCGCTGGCGATCTTCACCGGGCAGGTCGCCGCGGCGCTGGTCGCCGGCAACGCGGTGATCGCGAAGCCCGCCGAACAGACACCGCTGATCGCCGCGGAGGTGGTCCCGCTGCTGCATCACTGCGGTATTCCTGTCTCGGCGCTTCATCTTGTGCCCGGTGACGGCAAGGTGGGCGCGGCGCTCACCGCCGATCCGCGCATCGCCGGCGTCGCTTTCACCGGCTCGACCGAGGTGGCGCAGGCCATTAACCGCGCGCTTGCGGCCAAGTCCGGACCTATCGTGCCGCTGATCGCAGAAACCGGCGGCATCAATGCGATGATCGTCGATGCCTCTGCGCTGCCGGAACAGGTGACCGACGATGTCATCATCTCGGCGTTCCGGTCGGCCGGACAGCGTTGCTCCGCGCTGCGATTGCTCTGCGTGCAGGATGACATCGCGGATCATGTCCTCGCGATGATCGCGGGCGCGGCCGCCGAGCTTGCCGTGGGCGATCCGCGCGACATCGGCACCCATGTCGGCCCGGTGATCGACCGCGAGGCCAAAGACAGGCTCGAGGCCTGGCTTGCCGCGATGGAGAAGGCGGGGCGGGTGCGTTTCCGCTGGGACGCCGCGCGCAAGCTGCCGCTCGCGGGAACCTATGTCGCGCCGGCGATTATCGAGCTTGGCGCAGCAGGCGATCTCACCGAAGAAGTGTTCGGCCCTATGCTCCATGTGGTGCGCTGGCGCGCGAACGAACTCGATGTCCTGCTCGACGGCATCGCCGCCAACGGCACGGCGCTCACGCTCGGCATCCAGTCGCGCATCGACCGGACGGCGGACCGCGTCGTCGCGCGCCTGGCCAACGGCAATGTCTATGTGAACCGCAACATGATCGGGGCGGTGGTCGGCACCCAGCCGTTCGGCGGCGCCGGCCTGTCCGGCACCGGCCCGAAAGCCGGCGGGCCGCATTACCTGCCGCGCTTTGCCGCCGAGCAGACGGTGACGACCAACACTGCCGCCGCCGGCGGCAATGCCAGCCTCTTGGTGCAGATCGCGTAAACTCAGCGGGCGAGGCGTTCGAGCGCAGCGGTCAGCTTGCCGTCGGGCCGCGCCAGCTCCTCCATGATCGAATAATGATCGTGGCCGTCGAGCGCCAGCAGCTCGGACGGCAGCCCCGCGGCGCGGCGTGCGGCGTGATAGTCGCGGGCCTGGCGCTGGAACTCCGGCAGCTCGCCAAGGCCATGCGCGACGATCAGCGGCGGCGAGTGGCGCGGCAGTTGCCGTTGCGGACTGAGTTGCTCGACGTCGCCGGCTGTCAGCTTCAGCGTATCGTTGACGTAGATCAGCCGGCACGGCTCCAACTCGTACAGTCCGCTGATCGAGAGGCCGGCGTCGGCACCGGTTTCCGTGAGCAGGAGCGATGCGAGATGCCCGCCCGCCGACCAGCCGGCGAGGATCGTTTTGCCGGTGGCAATGTTGTTGTCGCGCAGCCAGCGCATCGCGGCGCGGATCTCGTCGGCGATGTCGGCGAGCGAGGCCTGCGGGGCGAGCGTATAGCCGACCATCGCAACGTCGATGCCGCGCGCCAGTGGGCCTTCGGCCATGCAGCCGAACACCTCCTTGCTGTTGCGCATCCAGTAGCCGCCGTGGACGAACACCATCAGCGGCGCGCCGGGCCGGCCGCAGCGATAAATGTCGATCTTGTTGCGGGGTTTCGGCCCATAGGGCCGGTCGAGCAGGGTGGGATCGCTGTGCGCGCGCAACCGGGCCGTGCGGGCCTCCCAGCCGGCGAGCCGCTCCTCGCTGTCGGTAAAGGCCGCGCCATTATTATAAGCCGCGCCGAGCTGATCGCGCGTCATGCCGCCCCAGGCGACCCCGCCCATGATGTTGCTCCCGCCGTTCCGGCCCCGCTGACAAGCCTGTTTCGGTCGTTCATAATGCGCCGGGGGCAAATGTCACTCGAATCGCCATCGCCCGCCAGGGGCGACAGACAATCGACGGGTTTGCGGGCGCGACTCTTCACACGATTCGCGTTGCGGATGATTCCGGTGCCCCAGCGAGGCCGCCTGCGTATCGTCCTGCCTTCGGGCGAGGTCGTAGAGCGCGCCGGCGCGGCCGGCGGGCCGGAGACGGCGATCGAGGTTCATCGCTGGCGCGGCCTCTGGCGCATCCTGCGCGACGGCGAAACCGGCTTCATCGACGGCTATCTGGATGGCGACTGGTCGACGCCCGATCTCGTTCGCCTCTTCGAGTTTTTCATGGAGAACGAGGCGGCTTTTGCGGCGCAGGCGGCGCCGTCCTGGCTCTCCTTTGTCCGGTCGCGGCTGCAGCACTGGTCGCGCGCCAACACGCGCCGCGGCTCGCGGCGCAATATCGCCGCGCACTACGATCTCGGCAACGCGTTCTATCAGCAGTGGCTCGACCGCGGCATGAACTATTCGTCGGCACGTTTCGACGGCGCCAACAGCCTCGAAGCCGCGCAGGAGGCGAAACTCGCCCGCATCGTCGAACTGATGGAGCTTGCCGGCGGCGAAAAGGTGCTGGAGATCGGCTGCGGCTGGGGCGCGCTGGCCGAGCAGATGCTCAAGGTTGCGGATTGCAGCGTCGTCGGTCTGACGCTGTCGACCGAACAACTGGCCTATGCGCAGCAGCGCCTCGCCGCGGAAGCGCCGCGGGCGGATTTGCGTTTGCAGGATTATCGCGACGTGGGCGGCCGGTTCGACCGCATCGCGTCCATCGAGATGTTCGAGGCGGTCGGCGAGCGCTACTGGCCGGTCTATTTCGACAAGATCAAGTCGTCGCTGACCGAGACCGGCTCGGCGGTGCTGCAGATCATCACCATCGACGAAAAACGCTTTACGGCCTACCGCCGGACGCCGGACTTCATCCAGCGCTACATTTTCCCCGGCGGCATGCTGCCGACCCTCTCGATCATCGAGAAGGAGGTCCGCCGCGCCGGCCTCAGGCTCGTGCATTGCGAGTCGTTCGGCGACAGCTATGCCGAGACGCTGCGCGAATGGCGCAGCCGTTTCCTGCAGGCCTGGCCCAAAATCGAGCCGCTGGGCTTCGACCAGCACTTTCGCCGGATGTGGGAGTACTACCTGGCCTATTGCGAGGTCGGCTTCCGCTTCGGATCGATCAATGTGCGCCTCGTGAAGCTCGCGCCCTGACCTCCGGGCTGTCTAAATAAAATCAATGGGTTAGCTGGGCTGCCGTTTGGGCCGGCTGCGCTCGCGCGCCGGCGGCGAATATTTTTCCGGAATGAGGGAACTTTTTCCGCGCGGGCGTATTTGCACCTTTGCGGCCGATTGTGAGGGAAACGCGTCAAAAAAACGGCTGTGGGGCACCGGCATCTCTCAAAGACAAATGCCCGGCTTCTCGCGGGTGCGAGCCCGCCTTTTGACTGCGCAATGAGCGTTTGACTGGCAGCCGGCAGCGATCCGCCGAAGCAATCGGAGAGACCTATGCAGTCGTCGAAGGCGGTGGCCGGGCGCGCGAACGGGACGCGGGGGAAGAAGCCGCCGGCCCCGGTGGTGGACGAGGCCCTCAGGCAGCAACAGGACCTTCAGGATCTGCTGCGCAGCATGCAGGCGATGCGCGCCGGCGATTTTTCCGTGCGCATGGCAAGCGACCATGTCGGCCTGTTCGGCAAGATTGCGGATGCCTTCAACGACATCGTCTCGGCGAACCAGCGCATGGCCCACCAGCTCGAGCGGGTCGGCCAGACCGTCGGCCGCGAGGGCAAGACGCGCCAGCGCGTCAAGTTCGGCCTGTCGAGCGGGTCCTGGGATGAAATGGAAAGCTCGGTCAACACCCTGATCGACGATCTGGTGTGGCCGACCACGGAGGTGACGCGGGTGATCACCGCCGTCGCGCAGGGCGACCTGCGGGAAACGGTGCGGCTTGAAGTCGACGGCCGGCCGCTGCGCGGCGAGTTCCTGCGCTCCGCCGACATCGTCAACAAGATGATCAAGCAGCTCGGCGTCTTCACCTCGGAAGTGACGCGCGTGGCGCGCGAGGTCGGCACCGAAGGCAAGCTCGGCGGCCAGGCGAAGGTGCGCGAGGTCAGCGGCGTGTGGAAAGAGCTGACCGACAGCGTGAACTCGATGGCCAGCAACCTGACCGACCAGGTGCGCAACATCGCGGAGGTGACGATCGCGGTCGCCAACGGCGACCTGTCGAAGAAGATCACGGTCGACGTGCGCGGCGAAATTCTCCAGCTCAAGGAGGCCATCAACACGATGGTCGATCAGCTGCGCGCCTTCGCCTCCGAGGTGACGCGCGTGGCGCGCGAGGTGGGCACCGAGGGCAAGCTCGGCGGTCAGGCGATCGTGCCGGGCGTCGCGGGAACGTGGAAGGACCTGACCGACAACGTCAACTCGATGGCCAGCAATCTGACCGATCAGGTGCGCAGTATCGCGGAAGTCACGACCGCGGTGGCGCGCGGCGACCTGTCGCGCAAGATCACGGTCGACGTGCGCGGCGAAATTCTCGAGCTGAAGGACACCATCAATACGATGGTCGATCAGCTCAACGCCTTCGCCTGGGAGGTGACGCGCGTTGCGCGCGAAGTCGGCACCGAAGGCAAGCTCGGCGGTCAGGCACAGGTGCCGGGCGTCGCCGGAACGTGGAAAGACCTGACCGACAACGTCAACCTGATGGCGAGCAACCTGACCGGCCAGGTCCGCAACATCGCGGAGGTCGCGACCGCCATCGCCAATGGCGACCTGTCGAAGAAGATCACGGTGGACGTGCGCGGCGAGCTGCTGCTGCTGAAGGACACGCTCAATACGATGGTCGAGCAGTTGCGCTCCTTCGCGGCGGAAGTCACGCGCGTGGCGCGCGAGGTCGGCACCGACGGCAAGCTCGGCGGTCAGGCCCATGTGCCCGGCGTCGCCGGCACCTGGAAAGACCTGACCGACAACGTCAATCTGCTCGGCGCCAACCTCACCACGCAGGTGCGTAACATCGCGGAAGTGACGACGGCGGTGGCGCGCGGCGATCTGTCGCGCAAGATCACGGTCGACGTGAAGGGCGAAATTCTCGAGCTGAAAAACACCATCAATACGATGGTGGACCAGCTCAACGCCTTCGCCTCGGAAGTGACGCGCGTGGCGCGCGAGGTCGGCACCGACGGCAAGCTCGGCGGTCAGGCGCAGGTGCCTGGCGCCGGCGGCACATGGAAGGACTTGACCGACACCGTCAACGTCATGGCGGCGAACCTGACCGAGCAGGTCCGCGGCATCGTCAAGGTGGTGACCGCGGTCGCGAACGGCGACCTCAAACAAGAGTTGACGGTGCAGTCGAAGGGCGAGGTCGCGGCGCTTGCCGAAACCATCAACAACATGATGGAGACGCTCGCGACCTTCGCTGATCAGGTGACGACCGTGGCGCGCGAGGTCGGCGTGGAAGGCCGGCTTGGCGGCCAGGCCAACGTGCCGGGCGCGTCCGGCACCTGGAAGGATCTGACCGGCAACGTGAATCTGCTGGCGGCGAACCTCACGACGCAGGTCCGTGCCATCGCCGAGGTGGCGACCGCCGTCACCAAGGGCGATCTGACGCGCTCGATTCAGGTCGAGGCGCGCGGCGAGGTGGCCGAACTCAAAGACTACATCAATACTATGATCGGCAACCTGCGCCTGACGACCGAGCGCAACACCGAGCAGGATTGGCTCAAGACCAATCTCGCGAAGTTCACCACCATGCTGCAGGGACAGCGTGACTTCTCGACCGTCGGACGCTTGTTGCTGACCGAGCTGACGCCGCTGATCGGCGCGCAGCTCGGCGTCATTTATCGCGTCGACAATTCGGAAGCCGGCTGCCTCCGCTTCATGGCGAGCTATGCCGACGACGCCGAGAACAGCCACCCCGAAACGCTCAATTTCGGCGACGGCCTGATCGGGCAGTGCGCCATCGACAAGCGCCGGCTGCTGATCAGCGAATTGACTTCCGCCGGAACCGCGATCAGTTCGGCGCTGTTCACCGCGACCCCGAAGAACGTCATCATTCTGCCCGTCCTGTTCGAGAACCAGCTCCGCGCGGTGATCGAACTGTCGTCGCTCAACACGTTCAACACGCTGCAGATCGCCTTTCTGGAGCAACTCACCGACAGCTTCGGCACGGTGCTCAACAGCATCGCGGCGACGACTCAGACCGAGGGACTGCTCAAGCAGTCGCAGCAGCTCGCGGCGGAGCTGCAGTCCCAGCAGAGCGAATTGCAGCAGACCAACGACCAGCTCGAGCAGAAGGCACAGCAGCTGGCCGAAAGTAACGTCGAAATCGAGCAGGCGCGTCTCGCGCTGGAGGAGAAGGCGGGCGAACTGGCGCTGACGTCGAAGTACAAATCGGACTTCCTCGCCAACATGTCGCACGAGCTGCGCACGCCGCTGAATAGTATCCTGATCCTCAGTCAGCAGCTCGCCGACAACAGCGACGGCAATCTGGTTTCCAAGCAAGTCGAGTTTTCACGCACGATCCATGCGGCGGGCACCGACCTTTTGCATCTCATCACCGACATTCTCGACCTGTCGAAGATCGAGTCCGGAACCGTGACAGTCGAGGCCGAGGAGGTGCCGCTCGCCGGCGTCGTCGACGCGGTGTCGCGCCAGTTCCACCATGAATCGGAACGCCGTCATCTCGCATTCGACGTGACGATCGACCAGTCGGTTGGCCGCAACATCATCACGGATGCGAAGCGGTTGCAGCAGGTTCTGAAGAACCTGATGTCGAATGCGTTCAAGTTTACCGACGAGGGCAATGTCCGCCTGTCGGTCTATGCGGCGGTCGGCGGCTGGAATCCGCACAACGCCTCGCTCAATCAGGCGCCGATGGTAGTCGCCTTCGAGGTCAGCGACACCGGCATCGGCATCCCGGCCGAGAAGCAGCGCATCATCTTCGAAGCGTTCCAGCAGGCCGACGCCGGCACCAGCCGGAAATACGGCGGCACCGGTCTCGGCCTCGCCATCTGCCGCGAGCTTGCGAGCCTGCTGGGCGGCGAGTTGACGCTGAAGAGCGCGCCGGGCGAGGGCAGCGTCTTCACGCTTTATCTGCCGAACGCCTTCACGGGTCCGGCGACGACTCCGGGTCTCGCGCCTCCGATGGCGCCGCAGATCATCAGCCAGTTCGAAGTGAAGCGGATGCCGGACCGTTCGGTCGAACCGCCGCCGGACGACCGGTTGAAAATCCAGCCCGGCGACCCCGTTCTGCTGATCGCCGAGGACGACCCGCATTACGCGCGCATCCTGATGGATCTCGCCCGTGACGAGGGCTTCCGGGTGCTGGTCACTGCACGCGGCGCGGATGTCGCGGGGCTGGTGAGCCAGTATCAGCCGAGCGCCATTTCGCTCGATATCTTCCTGCAGGACTCGCTCGGCTGGAACGTTCTCAGCCAGCTCAAGCGCGATCCGGCGACGCGGCATATCCCGGTTCAGATCGTCACGGCGGACGAGGGGCACCAGCACGGGCTCGCGCGCGGCGCGTTCTCGTTCCTGACGAAGGGAGCGGATTCCGAGCGCCTGGAAGCGGCCTTCTCGCGCATTCATCACTACATCAAGAAGCCGAAAAAGCGCCTGCTGGTCGTCGAGGACAATGTCGGCGAACAGATGAGCATCCAGGCGCTGCTCGGCCACGACGACATCGAAATCGAAATGGCCTCGACCGGCGCCGAATGTCTCGCGCAGCTGCGCGACGAGGCGTTCGACTGCATCGTTCTCGACCTGCGTTTGCCGGACATGTCCGGCTTCGATCTCCTGAAGGACATCAGCGCCAACGACGATCTCTCCGGCATTCCGATCGTGGTCTTCACGGGACGCGAGTTGTCGGCGGAAGAACAGACCGGGCTGCAGTCGATCGCGCGCAGCATCGTGGTGAAGGGGGTCGAATCGCCGGAGCGGCTGCTGGACGAGACGGCGCTGTTCCTGCACCGCGTGATCGCGGACCTGCCCACCGAAAAACGGCGCATGCTGGAGAATCTGCACGATTCAAACGAGCAACTCGCCGGGCGCACCGTGCTGATCGTCGACGACGACGCGCGTAACGTGTTTGCGCTCAGCAGCGTGCTTGAGCGGCGCGGCATGAAGGTCAAGGCGGCGACCACGGGCACCGAGGCGATCCAGATGCTCGAATCCGGTCTCGAGCCGGCGATGGTGCTGATGGACATCATGATGCCGGGGATGGATGGCTATCAGGCGATGTCGTTGATCCGCAAGAAGCCGGAGTGGCGCCGCCTGCCGATCATCGCGCTGACTGCGAAGGCGATGAAGGGCGATCGCGAGAAGTGCCTCGATGCCGGCGCTTCGGACTATCTCGCCAAGCCCGTCGATACCGAGCAGTTGCTATCGACGCTGCGAAGCTGGCTGCACCGCTAGGCCGACATCGAGATGAACGAACAGCAGGTCAATGTTCTTCTGGTGGACGATCAGCCGGCCAAGCTGCTGACCTATGAGACCATCCTGAGCGAGCTTGGCGAGAACCTGATCACGGCAAGGAACGCCCGCGAGGCGCTCGAAATCCTGCTCAAGAACGAGATCGCGGTCGTTCTGATCGACGTCTACATGCCGGAAACGGACGGCTTCGAACTCGCCGCGATGATCCGCGATCATCCGCGCTTCGAGAAGATCGCGATCATCTTCATCTCGGCGATCCTGCTGACCGACGTCGACCGCCTGCGCGGCTACGAAATGGGCGCGGTCGACTATGTGCCGGTCCCTGTCGTTCCCGAGGTGCTACGCGCCAAGGTCCGGGTTTTCACCGAGCTCTATCGGAAGACGCGCGAACTCGAGCAGCTGAATCGCGAGCTTGAGGCCCGCGTCGAGGAACGCACTGCCGCGCTGGTCGCTTCGACCTCGCAACTGCGCTACAGCCAGCAATTGCAAAGCCTGGCGCTGGCCGCCGGAAAAATGGGGTCGTGGCGGTGGAACGCGGCGGATGACACGCTCGTCTGCGACGAAGGGCTGCGCGACATTTTCGGTGTCGACGCTGCCGACCCGCAGCCTTCGCGGGCGGCTCTCCAGGGCATGATGCATGCGAAGGACCGCGCGAAACTGATCGCCGAGTTGCGGCGGCTGTCGCCCGAGGCCAATACGTCGCAACTGGAATTCCGGATTCGCCGGCCGAACGGCGATATCCGCTGGTGCGCCGGCGCGGTGGCCGCGAGTTTCGGGGACGCCGGCGCGCTGGAGCGGCTGAGCGGCATCACGGTGGACCTGACCGAACGGAAAATGGCGGAAGAGCGCCAGATGCTGCTCGCGGGGGAGGTCGACCACCGTGCCCGCAACGTCGTCTCGGTGATCCAGTCGATCGTCCGCAGCACGCAGGCCGACAGCATCGCGGACTATGTCGCTGCGCTGGAAGGCCGCATCCAGGCATTGTCGACCGCGCACAAGCTGCTGGCGAAATCACGCTGGGAAGGCGCGGATTTGATGCGGCTCGCGGTCGAGGAATTCGCGCCCTATCTCGATACCAACCGCGAGCGGATTTCGATTTCCGGCGCCGACGTCATGCTGTCGCCGGCGATGGCGCAGACCATCGCGCTGGCGTTTCACGAGCTTGCGACCAACGCGGCGAAGTACGGATCGCTCGGTTCGGAAAACGGTCGCGTTGCGCTGAGCTGGCAGATCAAGTCGGAACGCCTCGCCATCGACTGGTCGGAGAGCGGCGGACCCGATGTCACGACGCCGACGCGGCAGGGTTACGGCACCCGTGTGCTGAAGGCCGGCATCGAGCGCCAACTGCAGGGGCGCGTGGACTTCGACTGGCACCGCAGCGGTTTGAAATGTAGGCTGGTCGTGCCGTACGACAACGTGCCGGGTTTCGTGACCCGAATTCCGAATGAAACGCAAATGATCGACGTTCCGCCTGACCTCTCGGATTCACAGAGTCGGAAATCCGACTCTGGCAACGCCATTCTGCTGGTCGAGGACGAGCCGTTGGTGTCGATGATGCTGGCCGACATGCTGTCGGATCTCGGCCACACCGTCGACGGCCCCTATAACCGCATCGGCGATGCGTTGCGGTCGGCGGAGAACAACGCGCTGCAGGCCGGCGTGCTGGATGTGAATGTCGGCGGCGAGAACATCTATGGTCTCGCGGGCGTTCTCACACGACGAAACATTCCGTTCGTGTTCGTCACCGGCTACAGCTCGACCAGCATCGATCCGCGCTTCACGCATGTTCCGATCGTTCAGAAACCGATCGAACCCACCTCGCTGCGCAACGCCTTGCTGGCGACAAAACGCAGCGAGTAATTTTCCGGTTGGCGGCCCACGAGCTGCTGCCGCGTCGAGGCGAACGGCGATGCGCGCCCGTTATAAACCGCTGCAATTAAACGATAAAATCCGCCATTAAAAATCGGCACGGCGGCACTTTTTTGTCGCCCGCCGAACTTTTTCCGATGCCGTGCGTTGTCAGGGGCAGAGGACGGATTGTTGCTCTCCGCAATTCGATCAGCGGCAGGGGAATTCATATGATGCCTTCGATTTCATCAAGCCTGCTCGGTGGTGTGGTTGTTTTTTCCGCAGTCGCCGGCCTCATCGGCGGTGTCGACCGCGGTGTCTCAAGCACCGTGTTCCTGCCGGCCGATACGGCAAGTTACTCCATCGCCGCTGCTCCGCTCGCGGATGCCGGGCGCGTCTCGGTCGCCGACCTGGCCTTTTCGGCCAGCCCGGCTGCTTCGCGCGCTGTCTTTTCGACTCCTCAGGGTACCGCCGAGCATTTTTCCGCCAAGGACGTGAGCAAGCTCTATTTCGATCCGAGCCCGCTCACCAATGTCGAATTGCCGGTGTGGAACGTTTTTCGGGTCGGGGCTCAATTTCAGCACGTGAGCAAATTCAAGAAGGCTCCGGCCCACGCTGTCGACAAGCCCACGGCGCCGTCGATCACCGAGAGGTTGCCGGTCGGCTGCGATCCGATGGTCAGCCCGGTCGCCAACCGCATGCTGGCGCGGATTCCGGTGAGCTGCGTTTCCTAGGGAGGTTTCGACCATGCGACGCGCCTTCAGCTATTGCATGCTGGATCCGGGCTACCGTTCGAAATATCTCATCGGCATGAGCGCGGCGGCGGCGTACACCGCGGCCGCTGTCGTGATCATTGCGATGGGCTACAGCGGACCATCGAAGGCAGCCGATCCCGACCAGACATTCGACCAGGCGATCGTGTCGTGGAACAGGGCGTGCCAGGATCAGGTCTGGCCCTATCTCGACGATAAATGCATGAAGGGCGCCAAGGTCGGAACGGTGCGCGTGATCGGCGGCCCGCGAATTCCGGTTGAGTTCTATCGGGATGCCGAAGGGCTGGAGCCCTCGAAGGCCGGAAAACCTTGCCTGCGCGCCGGCAAATCCTGCGTGACCTCGATCCCGAGCCGGCACAACGACCGGGTCTAGGCCTGCGCCTCCAGACATATCGGAACGAACGGTAATTTGTTCGCCAACCCCGGCCGATCAGCCGGTGACGTCCGACTGATATTCAATCAGGACGGCTTCCGGCGAGACGATTTCCCAAGACACGCCCGACGCCGCGAATTCGAGGCTTGCCTCTCCGTCGAGCGAACGCGCCACCATGTCCCGGATAATGCTGTGGCCAAAACCGGTGGTTTCCGGCTTCTGCACCGTCGGGCCGCCGCTTTCCCGCCAGGACATGTTGAACAGCCGCCGGCCGTCGGGCTGGTTGACGCTCCATTGAATGTCGACGCGGCCGGAGGCCGTGGATAAAGCGCCGTATTTGAGGGCGTTGGCGGTCAATTCGAAGATCGCCATGCTGAGCGCCTGCGCCGCCGCCGGCGCGGCGACGAGTGGCGGGCCGTCGAACGTGACGCGCGACGGCATATCCTCGAGCAGCGCCGAGATCTGCGAACGCACGATGTCGGAAATGGCCGCCCCCCGCCAGTTGCGCTCGATCAGCAAATCCTGATTGACCGACAGCGCGTAGAGACGGCGGCTGACGCGGCTGACAAGCTCGGACGGTTCGCACTTCTTGGCGGTCTGGCGGACGATGGCGTCGGCGATCGCCAGCACGTTCTTGGAGCGATGGTTGAGTTCGCGCATCAGGAGCATCTGCGTCTCCTGAGCGACCTTCCGTTCGGTGATATCGCGCGCGATCTTGGAGACGCCGACGATCTCGCCATTGTTGCCGCGGATCGGCGATATCGTCAGCGACACATTCAGAAGCCGGCCATCCTTGCAGCGGCGCACGGTGTCATAGTTGCGGATTATTTCGCCACGGCGCGTCATCGACAGGATTAGCGTTTCTTCGCCGTGCCGGTCGGGCGGGATCAGCGTCAGGATCGAGGTTCCAACCATTTCGTCGGCGGTATAGCCGAAGATGCGCTCGGCAGCCGCATTCCACGAGGTGATGATGCCGTTGAGGTCCTTGCTCACGATTGCGTCGTTGGAGGATTCAACGATCGCGGCGAGCCAGGATTTGGGATCATGTGGAACTGTCATGTTAAGGATTGCGCTTGACGAAATTTCGGTGCGCCGGCGGGCTTCTCACGATGGCTATGCCGCGTCGCCTTTGGGAACGGACGGCTGATCGTCCTGCTGGTCGACAGCCTCCATCGCCAGCGATTTGGCGAGTTGCGTCCTTGCGCGAAATACCCGGCTTTTGACCGTGCCGACCGCGCAGCCGCAGATTTGCGCCGCTTCCTCATAGGAGAACCCGGACGCGCCGATCAGAATGAGCGCATCGCGCTGGTCTTCCGGCAGCTTGGTCAGCGCCGTGCGGAACTCTTGCATCTCGACGCGGCCGGTCTGCTCCGGCAGTGCGACCAGACGTTCGGCGTGGACGCCGTTGACGTCCTCGACCTCGCGCCGGCGCTTGCGGTACTCGGAGCGGTAGAGGTTGCGCAGGATCGTGAAGAGCCAGGCCGGCATGTTGGTGCCGGGGTCGAACTTGTCGAGATGCGTCCAGGCGCGCAGCAGCGTTTCCTGCACCAGATCGTCTGCCCGGTCGACATTGCCAGCCAACGACACCGCGAAGGCGCGGAGCCTTGGGACCGTCGCCAGCATTTCCTCGCGAACGGATTCGGGCGCTTTCATTATTCTGGCTCGTTGCTCTTGTTTTTGGCTTGCCCCTCCGGCTGGCTTTTCTGCGCCTGGCCGTCGGGCATGTCGGGAGCGTTGTTCTTGGCCGGTCCTTCCAGCTGATTAATCAGCTTGGCAAAGCGGTCCGGAACGCCTTCGTCGACGATGTCGGAAAAGACGGCGCGCAGCTGCTGGCCAATTTTGTTTTGAATATCGGGCGTCATTGTCCAATTCTGTCGTGCCGTTCCACGCGACATGGTGTCCGTCGGCTTTTCTGACGGCTGCTTTTTGCTGCCGCCCTTTCCAGTGAATTTCGACAGGCCATTGTCCTGTCCGTCGTGATCGTCCATTTTCGGCCCCGCAGCCCAATTCCCGCGATGTCGTAGAGATATAAAACCCCGCATAAAATTTGGTTCCCGGCGATGGAACTTTATTTGTCAGGGCGCGTTAAACTGGCATAGATCGCGGTCGAAAGCGGACCGCGGAGGGGTAAAATATGGTTGTTTCACAAGAGGTTAGCACGGCTTTGCCGTCCCTGCGCCGCTATGCGCGCGCGCTGACGGGGAGCCAAGAATCCGGCGATGCCTATGTCGTTGCCGCGATCGAAACACTGATCAAGCAGCCCGACCTGCTGGATGGCGCCAGCGACATCCGGGTCGAACTGTTCCGGGTCTTTTCGAAGATCTGGAATTCGGTGTCGGCCAACCAAGCCGCCGATCAGCGCGATGCGCTGCCGATCGAGCGGCGGCTCAGTCAGATCGCGGCGATGCCGCGCCAGGCCTTCCTGCTGGTCTCGCTCGAGGCCTTCACCGAGGAGCAGGGCGCCTACATTCTCGATATCGATGTTTCGGAGTTGCGCCGCCTGATCGAATTGTGCGGCCGCGAAGTCGCCGACCAGATCGCGACCAACGTGCTGATCATCGAGGACGAATCCCTGATCGCGTTCGACTTGCAGTCGCTGGTCGAAGGCCTTGGTCACACGGTCCAGGGCGTCGCCCGCACCCGTACCGAGGCGATCGATCTGGCCAAGAAACGCAAGCCGGGTCTCGTGCTGGCCGACATCAAGCTGGCCGATGGCAGTTCGGGGCTCGACGCGGTCAACGACATCCTCAATTCTTTCGAGGTGCCGGTCATTTTCATCACCGCTTATCCGGAGCGCTTCCTCACCGGGACGCGGCCTGAGCCCGCCTTCCTCATCACCAAGCCCTATCAGCCGGCGACGGTGTCCGCGGTTCTGAGCCAGGCGCTGTTCTTCGAGCAGAAGGCCAGGCGAAAGGCCGACCAGGCCGCCGGTTAGCGCGCCCAAGCTGCGAGCGTTCCCACGACACTAAAAGGCGCCGTCCCTGTCCTGCGGGCGGCGCCTTTTCATGTGGCCTGTCTGATAAAAACAAGGGCTTACAAAATAAGGGGGCGCCGGCCAGGGAGGGGTGACCTGGCGGCGCCCGAAGACCGGTCGCGTTTGCGGGGGGCGGGGGACGCTCCCGGTTATGACCTGACAACGCGCCGCCGAGCGGTTTGGTTCAGCGCCGCCGATATTATTTTTAAGATTTGTGGCGGCGGAAAATCCGCGGCCCGCAAACGCTGTCGCAATCAAGGCAATTGCCCGCCTGCGAAAGACCCCTTAGGCTCGATCCTTGCAACGCGGGCAAATTTCACTTCGAAGGACGGAATTCGTGTCGATACGTCATGTTGCGGCCCTGGCTGCGATCGCGGCCTTGCTCGGCCCTGTCGGTCTCGCAAAAGCGCAAGTCGACAAAGAGCGGATGGAGATGCTGCGCGGCGGCGCGACCAAGAAAGGCGTCTACAACATCTTCGGCCTCGACGGCACCGGTCTCGGCCGCACCACGGTGAGCTATCAGAACAAGTACAAGCCGGGCACCATCGTCGTCGATACGGCGGCGCGGCGGCTCTATCTTATTCAGAACGGCAGTACGGCGCTGCAATACGGCATCGGCGTTGGGCGCGCCGGCTTCCAGTGGAAGGGCACGCACAAGATCACCGCGAAGAAAGTGAACCCGTCCTGGACGCCGCCGCCGGAGATGATCGCGCGGCAACCGGACGTGCCACGGCACATGAAGGGCGGCGATCCGGACAATCCGCTCGGCACGCATGCGATGTATCTCGGCAGCACGCTCTACCGGATTCACGGCTCGCCCGATGCGGACTCGGTCGGCGAAGCGGAGTCGTCAGGCTGCTTCCGGATGAGAAACACGGACGTCGCCGATCTCTATCAGCGCGTGCCGGTCGGCACGACCGTGGTGGTGAAGTAGCAGACGGCGAGATCAGGAATGGTGGGCGCGACAGGGATTGAACCTGTGACCCCTCCCGTGTGAAGGGAGTGCTCTCCCGCTGAGCTACGCGCCCGTCCAGGCCGATCATAAGACTGATCGGCAAACCGTCATCGGCGGATCGCGACGGCAAATCGATATCGAGGCGGATATAAAGAGCGGCCCGCTTGACCTGTCAAGCAAGGCCGCCATTTTGCTGTCCGGAAGCGGCGGAAATCAGTTGTGCGTCGAGGGTTCCTCGCCGCGCGGCACCCGCGAGGCGCGCGACTGCAGCGCGCGAATGCGGTCGGCGAGATTGCCGCCGGCCTCGCCCGGTTCGCCCATCTCGGCCGTGGCCGTTGCAACGCCCGCCACCTTGTCGCGCGCCGCCTCGGCGGCGAGGATGGCGTCGATCGGCGAATTCGGCCCTTCGAGCGCGGAGGCGAGCCGCGCGACTTCCGCGGCGACGTCGTTGATGCGTTCGCGCAGCAGCGAGTTTTCCACCCGCTCGGACGACCAGACCTGCTCGGTCTCGCGCTTCAATTCCGCAAGCTCGCGGGCGAGGCGCGATTTCTCGTCGTTGGCGCGGTCGAGATCGGCCTGAAGCTGCTGCTTCTCGGCTTTGAGCGTCTGAGTCGCGGAGCTGGAGCGGCCGTCGATCTCGGCGATCGCCTCGCGCAGATCGCCTTCGGTCTTCTTCGCGGTGTCGAGTTCCTTGCGGATGTGGTCGATCTCGACCTCGCTCTGCGTCAGCAGGCGGGACTGTTCGGTGAGGCGGGTTTCGAGGTCCTGCGCGCGGCGGCCGAGGATTTCGGCTTCGGTGGTCTGCGCGACGAGCTGCTGCTCGAGGTCGGAAACGCGGCGGCTCAGGCTTTCGATCTTGCCGCGCTCGCCGGCGAGTTCCTGCGTCGCGACCTTGAGTTCGGTGCGCGCGTCTTCCATGCGGTCTTCGGCAAGCTTGACGTCGTTCTCGGCGCCGATGAGACGGTCCTTCAGCGCGTCGATCTGCGTCGTCAGCGCGACGAGTTCGATCTTCTGGCTGTCGGCCAGCGTCGCCTGCTCGTCGAGCGCGCCGGTGACGCGGTTGAGTTCGGCTTCCTTGTCGGCCAGCGCGCGCTCGGCCTCATGCACGGCGGCGAGCTTGGCGGCGAATTCTTCCTCGCTCGCGCGCAACTGGTCGCGCAGCGCCTTGTCGCGCGCTTCCAGCGCAAAAATGGTGGCGGTCTTTTCGCCGAGTTCGGCTTTCAGCCGGTTGATGGCGTCGCTCTTCTTGCCGAGTTCGGCGAGTTGATTGGTGGTCTTGCCCTTGAGCTGCTCGACGCTCATCTCGAGGCGCCGCGTCGACATCGCGAATTCGGCGCGCAGCTGATCCTTGTCGGCCTGGATTTCCGCCATCGACAGCGGCGTCGCGGCTTCGAGCCGGCGCATCGTCAGGCGGACGGCGCGGTTATGAACCAGAGGAATGATGACGAGGGCGATCAGGCTCGCGACCAGAAAGCCGATCCCCGAATACATCAGCGGTTCGATCATGAACGACGTCTCCGATACGCAGGACGCGCAAGAATGTCTCAATAGACAATGACATGGCGCGCCAGCCCCGGCCAGCGTGACCCCGGATTAACCTAAACCTTTACTGATTTTCGCGACGGGCCGGCAGGCAAACCGGTCGGCAAGCCCGGATCAGAACGGGTTCCAGGTAGGCTTCGGCGTAAACTTGAGATAGCCGATATTGGCGCCGAGCCGGAAGCCGACGCCGGTGCGGATCGGCACCACGACGATGTCGCCGATCATCAGAGCCGTCATGCCGAAGCCGCCGATGAAATAGGCGGAACCGTCGACGCCGACGAAACGCTGGTAGATCGCGTCGGTGGCCGGCAGCTTGTAGACCAGCATCATGGTGCGGGCGCCGTCGCCGCCATAATCGATGCCGATCGAGGGGCCTTCCCAGAACACCCGGCGGTCGCCGGCGTTCTTGGTGTAGAGCGTGCCGTCGCCATAGCGCAGGCCGACGATGAAGGCGCCGCCGCCTTCCTGCCCGAGAATGTAGCCGTTCGGTTGCCCCCAGCGGCTGACCGCCCGCTCGATCAGCTGCGCCAGTTCCCGCGAGACCGTGCCGAAGAACTTGTGCCCGGTGCGGACCAGTTCGTCCGGCGAATAGGTGCTGGGGCGCGACGATTGCGCCGCGGCCGGCATGGCGGCGGCCGTCAGCAGGATCAGGATCGCGGCGGCGAGGCGGGAAACGAAGCGCATCAATGGCTCCATTTTGGGCTCCATCGTGAGGCGTTGTCGAAACGGCTTAACCGGATACTCACGCGGGCCCGATTAGGGTGGTGTTGGCGCGCGTATAGCGCGAATCGAGGCCAGTCTGATGACGACTATGTCCATTGCTGGGCGATTTCGGAAGGCATGGATGTGCGTCACAGTTCTGGTGGCGGCCCTTGGCTTCGGCCTGTCAGGTATTTTGTTACCTCAGGCCGGATGGGGCGCCACGACCGAACGGGTCGTCAGCGATCCGGCCTCGGGCCTCGCCATCAGCGGATTCGACCCGGTCGGCTATTTTACCGATGCGGCGGCCAAGTTCGGCCGGCCCGACATCGAGGAGCGCTACGCCGGCGCGGTGTGGCGCTTCCGCAATGCCGGCAACCGGGCGGCCTTCGTCGCGCATCCGGCTGTCTATATGCCGCAGTTCGGTGGCTACGACCCGGTCGGGATTGCCGCCGGCAAGTCCGTGGCCGGCCATCCCCTGCACTGGGCAATCAAGGATCAGCGGCTTTATCTGTTCTACGATGCACAGACGCGCGCGGCGTTCCTCGCCGACACTGCCCGGATCCTCGGCGATGCCGAACGGCGCTGGCCTGCGGTCGAAAAAACCCTGACGCCCTGAGCCATCAACCGGCGCGCGCCGGATCGCCCCAGGCAACAAACCCCGGCACGATGAAGCCATCGCCGGCGCGGCCGTAACGCAGTGGCGTGCCGTCCGGCGCGGTCACCGTACCGCCCGCGGCCGCGACCAGCGCGTGACCGGCGGCGACGTCCCACTCGCAGGTTGGCGAAAGGCGCGGATAGACGTCGGCGCCGCCTTCCGCGAGCAATGCGAATTTCAGCGCGGACCCCATCGGCCGCCGCTGGGCCAGATTGAGCCGGTCTAGAAATGCTTGCGTGCCGGGATCGAGATGGGAGTGGCTGATCGTGGCCACCGCATCGGCGTCCGGCCAGCGTCGGGTGTGGATCGGTTCTGCGGCGCCCAATGCGTCGTTGTCGATCCTCAGGCGCTCCGCGCCCTGGCCGACGATGCCGCGCCACAGCAGGTTGCGGGCCGGCGAGGCGATGATGCCGAGCACCGGCACGCCGTTCGCGATCAGCGCGAGATTGACTGCGAAGGTATCGCGGCCGGCCACATATTCGCGCGTGCCGTCGAGCGGATCGACCACGAAGAACCGGTCGCCGAGCCGCGGCGGCGCCTCGCGCGTCATCAGCTCTTCCGAGACGACGGGGATGTTCGGCGCCAGCGCCGCCAGTGCTTGGAGGATGACGCGTTCCGACGCTTCGTCGGCGGCAGTGACGGTGGTGTCGTCGGCCTTGATGCGGCGCGCGACGGTGTCGGCCGGCATGGCGCGGATTGCCGCAGCCGCCTTCGCGACAATCTCGCTCAGCGGCTGAAGCAGCGCGGAAAGTTCCGCGATCGCGCCGTCCGCCATCGCTATTGCGCTCCTCGAATGCAGGCCGGCGGCCGCCACAGTGTCCTTGGTCGCTTCTTGGCGGTCGGCCGGGTGCGGTGTATCACGCCCCGGTCCGGCATGTCGCGTGATTCGCCGGTTTTGCCGTCATCCTCGCGCAACGGAAGGCAGACACCATGTCCGGCCAGTCCATTCAGGCTCTCGATCTCGCCGCGCTGCTCTGCTCGCGCGTCTGTCACGACCTCATCAGCCCGGTCGGGGCGATCGTCAACGGGCTCGAAGTGCTCGAGGAGGACAAGGACGAGGAGACGCGGCAGTTTGCGCTCGACCTCATCAAGAAGAGCGCCGGCACCGCCTCGGCCAAGCTCCAGTTTTGCCGCATCGCCTTTGGCGCGGCGGGCTCGGCCGGCGCCCAGATCGACCTCGGCGACGCCGAGAAAATCTCGCGCGGCTTCCTGGAAGACGACAAGACAAAGATCGCCTGGAACCTGCCGCGGCTGCTGCTTGCCAAGAACCGGGTGAAGCTTCTGCTCAACATGCTGTTGATCGCCGGGCAGGTCATCCCGCGCGGCGGCCAGATGAAGGTCGATCCGATCGGCGAGGGCGATGCGCTGGGATTCAAGATCACGGTCACCGGCACCAACGCCAAAATTCCCGCCGCGATCCCGCCGCTGCTCGCCGCCGAGGGCGGGATCGAAGGCGTAGACGCCCACAAGATTCAGCCGTTCTACGCCGGCCTGCTGGCGCGGGATTGCGGGTTAACGGTCGGCATGGCAACCGCGGGCGATGCGGTGGTGGTCGCGACCGCCTGAGAGCCTGCGGCTCGCATTGGCGCGGAATTTCTGCGGTTAACGAACCGTTAATCGCGGGATTGTTGGGTAAATTCCGCAACCAAAATTAAACGCTTCACCGACACACTGGCACCTGCTCGCTGGCATGCGCGACGGGCGGCTTTTCGCCCGTCGGTGAAGGCATTTCCATGGACGATCTGCTCCGCGAATTCGTGACCGAAACCCACGAAAGCCTCAGCGTCGTTGACGCCGAGCTGGTGCGGTTTGAGCAGAACCCGACCAATACCGACCTGCTCGCCAGGATTTTCCGGCTCGTCCACACCATCAAGGGCACCTGCGGTTTCCTCGGCCTGCCGCGCCTCGAGGCGCTGGCGCATGCCGCCGAAACGCTGATGGGCAAGTTCCGCGACGGCGCGCAGCCGACCGCGGAGGCCGTCACCGTCATTCTCGCGTCCATCGACCGGATCAAGGGCATTCTCGACGCGCTCGACCGTGAACAGCGCGAGCCGGACGGCAGCGACCAGGATCTGATCGACAACCTCGGCAGGATCGTCGAGGGCCTCGCCCATTCCGCCGCCGCGCCGAAGATCGAGCAGGCCGCCGAGGTGATCGAAACCCTCGCCGAAGAAACGCCCGCCACCTTGGCCCCGTCTGAGCCGTCCGAGACCGAGGCCGCATCCGACCCGTCGGCCGACTCCAACCCCTCGCTGCACTCATCGTCGCGCGGCGATGAAGGCGCGCGCAGCGGCCAGACCATTCGCGTTTCCGTCGATACGCTCGAAAGCCTGATGACGATGGTTTCGGAGCTGGTGCTCACCCGCAACCAGCTGCTCGAAATCGTGCGCAGCCAAGATGAGTCCGAATTCAAGCAGCCGCTTCAGCGCCTGTCGAATGTCACCGCCGAGCTGCAGGACGGCGTGATGAAGACGCGCATGCAGCCGATCGGCAATGCGTGGCAGAAGCTGCCGCGGATCGTGCGCGACCTGTCGAACGAACTCGGCAAACTGATCGATCTGGAGATGCATGGCGCCGAGACCGAACTCGACCGTCAGGTGCTCGACGTCATCAAGGATCCGCTGACGCATATGGTGCGCAACGCGGCCGATCACGGGCTGGAAATGCCCGCCGAGCGGCGCGCCGCCGGCAAGCCGGAACGCGGCCAGATCAGGCTGTCCGCCTATCATGGCGGCGGTCAGATCGTGATCGAGGTGTCGGACGACGGCCGCGGCCTCGATATCGCGCGCATCAAGGCGAAGGCCGTCGCGCGCGGCCTGGTCGGCCCGGCCGAAATCGAGAAGATGCCGGCGTCGCAGATTTACCGCTTCATCTTCGTGCCCGGCTTCTCGACGGCCGATACCGTCACCAACATTTCGGGCCGCGGCGTCGGCATGGATGTCGTGCGCACCAATATCGACGAGATCGGCGGCACCATCGACGTGCGCTCGGTGCCCGGCGCCGGCGTGAGCTTCCTGATCCGGATTCCGCTGACGCTTGCCATCGTCTCGGCGCTGATCGTCGAGGTCGGCGATAACCGCTTCGCGATACCGCAGATGTCGGTGGTCGAGCTTGTCCGCGCGCGCGACCGCAGCGACAGCCGCATCGAGCGCATCAAGGACACGCCGGTACTGCGCCTGCGCAACAAGCTGCTGCCGATCATCCGGTTGTCGGACCTGCTCGGCATCGAGGCCGGCGAGAAGACGGCGTCAGGCAACGGTTACGTCGTTGTCATGCAATACGGCAGCCAGGTGTTCGGCGTCGTCGTCGACGCGGTCATCCACACCGAGGAAATCGTCGTCAAGCCACTGTCGAGCCGGCTGCGGTCGATTGCGATGTTCTCCGGCAACACGATTCTCGGCGACGGCTCGGTCATCATGATCGTCGACCCCAACGGCGTCGCGCGCGCGATCGGCAATTCGACGGTGAGCCGGATTGCGGCCGAGGAGGCTGCCGGCAACGTCAATCTGTCCCGCACCGGCGGCTTCGACGACGAAGGGATCACCTCGCTTCTCGTGTTCCGCGCCGGCTCGCCGCAGCCCAAGGCCGTGCCGCTGTCTTTGGTGACGCGGCTCGAGGAGATCGACGCAACGACGATCGAGCTCTCTAACGGCCGTCATATGGTTCAGTATCGCGGCACGCTGATGCCGCTGATCAACATGAACGACAAGGTGGCGATCCGGGGCGAAGGTTCGCAGCCGCTTCTCGTGTTCTCCGACGGCCGCCGCTCGGTCGCGCTGGTGGTCGACGAGATCATCGATATCGTCGAAGACCGGCTCGACATCCAGGTGCAGAGCGAGACGCCGGGCGTTCTCGGCTCGGCGGTGGTCAAGGGACAGGCGACCGAGATCGTCGATGTCGGACATTTCCTGCCGATCGCGGTTGCCGACTGGTTCCGCAGCAAGGAGACGGTCGCCGGCAAGGTGCCCGCCGTGCTGCTGGTCGACGACTCGCCGTTCTTCCTCGACATGCTGGCGCCAGTGCTGCAGGTCGCCGGCTTCAGCGTCGCGACGGCATCGAGCGCCGGACAGGCGCTCGACATGCTGCGGTCGGGTCTCCGGTTCGACGCCGTGGTGACGGATGTCGACATGCCGGTGATGGACGGCTTCCAGTTCGCGCAAACGATGGCGGCGGATCCGGCGCTGTCGCCGACGCCGGTGATCGCGCTGACCTCGATGGTGTCGCCCGACGCGGTGGAACGCGGCCGCGACGCCGGCTTCCATGACTTTGTCGCCAAATTCGACCGTGAGGGCCTGATCGCGGCGCTGCGCGAGCAGACCGATGTCGAGCGGGCGGCGTAGATGATGGAACAGGCAACCCACACGGACGCGAGCGAACTCGTCACCGCGACGATCGGCGGCCAGTTGTTCGGCCTGCCGATTCTGCAGGTGCAGGACGTCTTTGCGGTGACGCGGCTGACCCGCGTGCCGCTGGCGCCGCCGGAGATCGCCGGCCTTCTGAACCTGCGCGGTCGCGTCGTCACGCTGATCGACCTGCGCCGCCGGTTCGGTTTCGACACCGTGGCGGGCGGCGGCCAGCAGATGGCCGTCGGCATCGAATCGAAGGGCGAATCCTACGGGCTGCTGATCGACAGCATCGGCGAAGTCATGCGGTTCGATGCGAGCGAGCGCGAGCCGGTGCCGGTCAATCTCGATCCGCAGATCGCCGCGATTGCGGTCGGGATCTATCGTCTCGACGGGCGGCTGCTGGTGGTCGCCGACGTCGAGCGGATTCTCGACATTGGAAACTGGGAAATGGCGGCGTGACGCGCCATATGAGGTGATGACATGAGAACCTGTCTGGTGGTCGACGACTCAAGCGTGATCCGTAAGGTCGCGCGACGCATCCTCGAGACGCTGAATTTTCAAATTCTCGAAGCGGAAGACGGCGAGCAGGCGATCGAGGCATGCCGGCGCGAGCTGCCGGACGTGATCCTGCTCGACTGGAACATGCCGCGGATGGACGGCTACGAATTCCTGCGCGCGCTGCGGCGCATGCCGGGCGGCGACACCCCCAAGGTCGTGTTCTGCACGACGGAGAACGACGTCGCGCACATCGCGCGGGCGCTGCATGCGGGTGCGAACGAGTACATCATGAAGCCGTTCGACAAGGACATCGTGGAGGCCAAGTTCCAGGAAGTCGGCCTGATCTGACCGCCAGCAGACGCGCCGCCATTCCCGACCCGCGACCGACCCGCCACGCATGTCCGCCATCATGAATCCCGGCGCCGCCGGCAAGACAGCCGCTCAATCGATCCGCGTCATGATCGTCGATGACGCCGTGGTCGTGCGCGGCGTGCTCGGCCGCTGGATCGAAGCCGAGCCGGACATGCAGATCGTCGCCTCGCTGCGCAACGGGCGCGAGGCGGTCGACCATGTCGAGCGCGTGCGGCCCGATGTTGTCGTGCTCGACATCGACATGCCGGAACTCGACGGCCTTCATGCGCTGCCGCTGCTGCTTGCCCGCAAGCGCGACCTCGTCGTCATCATGGCCTCGACGCTGACGCGGCGAAACGCGGAGATCAGCCTGCGCGCGCTCACGCTCGGCGCCAAGGACTACATCGCCAAGCCCAATGCCTATGGCGACTTCGCCGGCGCCGACGAATTTCACCGCCAGTTGATCGAGAAAATCCGCCAGCTCAGCGCACGCTTTCACCGGCGCGTGCCGGCCGTCGGTGCTGCGCCGCCGCCGAAACCGCCTGCCGTCTGGCCCGCCAAACCGGCCGAGACCGCGGCCGCGCGGATCGAGACGCCGCCGCTCGCGCCCCACCACCCCGACGATATCGTGCTGCGGGCGTTTCCGGCCTGCGTGCCGAAGGTGCTGGTGATCGGCGCGTCGACCGGCGGGCCGCAGGCCCTGATGTCGGTGATCGGCAAGCTGAACGGTGTGTTCGATCGCGTGCCGATCCTCATCACGCAGCATATGCCGCCGACCTTTACCGCGATCATCGCTGAGCACCTGACGCAGGCGACCGGACGCAAGGCGCGCGAGGGGCGCGACGGCGAGCCGGTCACCGGCGGCCATGTTTATGTCGCGCCCGGCGGCAAGCACATGCGCGTCGTGCACCGCGACGGCGGTCCCGTGATCGAGATCAACGACCAGCCGCCGGTGAATTTCTGCAAGCCCGCGGTCGATCCGCTGTTCGAATCCGCCGCGCGGGTCTGGCCGCAGGGCGTCTGCGCGCTGGTGCTGACCGGCATGGGGTCCGACGGTCTGCGCGGCGGTCGCGCAATCGTCGCGGCTGGCGGCAGTGTCGTCGCGCAGGACGAAGCGACCAGCGTGGTCTGGGGAATGCCCGGACAAGTTGCGCATGCCGGTATCTGCTCGGCGGTGCTGCCGGTCCATGAAATCGCGCCGCGTCTCAACAGGTTGTTTTCCGGGGAGGGTGCATGACCCCGGACGATTTTGACTGGCTGCGCGGCTTCTTCAAGGAGCGTTCCGGTCTCGCGCTGTCCGCCGAGAAGCAGTATCTGGTGGACACGCGGCTCGCACCGATCGTTCGCGCGAAGGGGTTCGCAAACCTCGCCGCGCTGGTGCGCGCCGTGCGCAGCGACCCGCGCTCGGGTCTGGCGACGCTCGTTCTCGAAACCATGACGACCAACGAGTCGCTGTTCTTCCGCGACAAGGTGCCGTTCGAGAATTTCCGCGACGTGATCGCACCGGCGCTGCGGACCTCGCGCGCGAAGGAGCGGAAGGTGCGAATCTGGTGCGCCGCTTGCTCCGCGGGCCAGGAGCCTTATTCGCTGGCGATCGCGATCAAGGAATACCTGTTGTTTCCGGCCGACTGGACGATCGAGATCGTTGCTACCGATCTCTGCACCGCGGTGCTCGAGCGCGCGAGCCGCGGTCTCTACACCCAGTTCGAGGTGCAACGCGGGCTGCCTATTCAACTTCTGGTCAAATACTTCGCCAAGGTCGGCGAAAGCTGGCAGGTGAATTCCTTCATCCGCGATATGGTGACCTACAGCCGCTTCAATCTGCTCGAGCCTTACGGGCGGCTCGGCCGCTTCGACGTCATTTTCTGCCGCAACGTTCTGATCTATTTCGACCTCGCCACCAAGACCGGCGTGCTGGACCGGCTTGCCCGGCAGATCGCGCCGGACGGTTATCTTTCGCTCGGCGCCGCCGAAACCGTCATCGGTCTTACTCAGGCCTTCATGCCGCTGCCCGACCATCGCGGGCTCTACGTGCCGGCTCGCGGCGGGCGTCCGTTGCCGCAGGGCGCAACGGCGACGGTTGCCTCGCCGCCGCTCGCGCCGCGCGCTGTCTCGCCGGCCAAGATCGTCTCGCCGATCTAGTGTCCTGACGCGCAAAAGCCCCGGACCGAGGTCCGGGGCCCGCTTCGCATCCGCCCAGGGTGGCTCCAGAGAACGAATGCGAATTTCAAAATCGAATAATTCATCGCGTCGCGCAGCGACGTTTGGCGCCTTGACGCGATTGGATGCGATGTGGCGGATAGCGGCAATTGGAGAAAATTGGGATAAATCGAGATGAATTCGGCGTTCTGCCGGTATTCATCGAAAGCGCGTCAAATGACGCGATGGCAGGGGTGGCAACCATGACACTGCAGGACGAGGCGCCGATGCGCGCCGCGTCGCGCCGTAGCGCCAGCGCTGGGTTTTCCGCCGCTGAAGTGGCACGTTTGCGTGAGCATCAGAAATTCGCGGCGGCCTGCCGGCAGGGCGTTGTTTCCACCGTCGCGCTCTATGACGGCAACCGCCTGACCAATCTTCTGCTCGGCGATCGCGGCCGATCCACGATCAGCTTCTTCTGCCTCTATCTGCATGCGCTGCGCGATCCGAACGACGCGCGCTCCGGCCTTACGCTGACGCGTTTGAAGGCGGTGTGCGCCGACCAGAACGTCGCGAGCCCCGGCCGCATCGAAGCCTTCACGGTGCTGATGCGCGTACTGGGGTTCCTGCAGAAGTCGCCCGGCGATAATGACCGCAGGGTACGTCAATTGACGCCCACCGAGCGGATGTTCGCCGCCTATCGCAGCCGCTGGTCCGCTTTTATCGACGCGCTCTCGATCGTTCAGCCGCAGGCGGCGCGGCTGCATGAGGACTTCAAGGATCCGGCGTTCACGCGCGCTTTCCTGCGCAGCTCCGGCGACCGTTTTCTTTCCGGCTTCCGCCCGATCTCCGACCCGAAAGCGCGCGCGCTGTTCGGTGAGCGCAATGCCGGTCTCGTCATCGCGGGAAGCCTGCTGATGGCCGGGGCTGCGGATGATTTTCCGCCGCGGCATCCCGTCTCGGTATCGATCTCGGCGCTGGCGCGGCAGTTCGGCGTCTCGCGCGTGCACGTTCGCAAGCTGTTGCGCGACGCCGCGCAGGCCGGTTTCATCGCGCGGCCGGAGGGCGACAATGCCGGCATTGTGGTGCTGCCGCCTTTGACCGAGGCGATCTCCGATATGTTCGCCAATCTGTTTCTGGTGATGCTCCGCTCCGCGGAGGAGGCGCGCGCGGAAATCGGCGAGCCGCGCCGGGCGCATTCGGCCTGAGGCGGCGATCCGCCCAAAAATCCCCAATTGAGCGTGTGGCCCGTTTCGTTATTCACGGCACCTGACGGGTGGCTCCCCGCTGCCGGCAGCGTCCGGCCAATTTTTCGGAGGGCTTCGATGGTTCGTTTCGCTCAAGTCATTGTCGTGTTCGCCGGCATCGCCACTGCGGCATTGCTCGCGCCGGCCCCGGCGGCTGCGCAGGCGCAGTCCCCGGCCAAGACGAATGTCGCCAAACAGGTGCAGGACCGCATCGACAGGGTCGCGAAGAAGGTCCAGGCCGCCTGCAAGACCGACATTCAGCGCCGCTGCAAGAACGTGACGCCGGGCGAAGGGCGCATCCTGTATTGCATCCTCGCCTATGGCGACAAGCTGACGCCGACCTGCGCCGGCACCATGATCGAGGTCGGCCGCGATGTTTCGATGGCGATGAACGACGCCGCACGCACGGCGGACGCCTGTTACGACGACATCGAGAAGCTCTGCCCGAACGTGCCGGAAGGTGAGGGGCGGATCGCGCAGTGCCTGATCGACAACAAGCCGAAGCTCGCGTCGGCTTGCGCCGGTGAATTGGACAAGCTGCAGGCGCGGGTGAAGAAAAAATAAGCGGCCTCGCGCGCCGCTTTGCTGCCGTTACGACCCCCGGCCCGCCGGCCGGGGGTTGACCTTGCCGGGCGGTGCATCATGCTCGGCGCATGCCGAGCCACGAGCCTCCGCTGCCCGCCTTCCCGATGTCCCCGCACGAGACGACGCGGTTCAAGCTGCGGCCGGACCAGCTCGTCACCCGCATCACGCCGGCGGAGCACATCTACGTGCTGGCGCATTTCGGCATTCCGCAGATCGATGTAGCGAACTGGCGGCTGGAGGTCGGCGGCCTTGTCGCCAGGCCGCTGTCGCTGTCGCTCGACGACATCAAACGCTTTCCAAAGGTCGAGATCGAATCCTTCATCAAATGCGCCGGCTTTCCGCACGACAACACCATCAACACCCGCGCGGTGTCGAATGCGGTGTGGGGCGGGGCGCGGCTTGCCGACGTGCTCGACGCCGCCGGCCTCTCCGGCGAGGCACGCTATCTCTGGGCGCTTGCGCCCGACCACGGCACCTACGCGCGCTGGAGCGCGCCGCGCTACGCCAAGGATCTGACCGTGGAACGCGGCCGGGCGGGCGACGTATTGCTCGCCTATGAGGTCAATGGCGGTGCCTTGCCGGTCGCGCACGGCTTTCCGCTGCGGCTGTTCGTGCCGGGCTACTACGGCACCAACAGCGTGAAGTGGCTGTGCCGGATCGAGGCGGCGGATGCGCGCGTGCCGCATGTCTTCACCACCGAGCTTTACAACGATCCGGCCGGCGATGGCACGACCGCGCCGGTGTGGCAGGCCGCGCCCGAGGCGCTGATCGTGGAGCCAGCCGACCACGGCGAGATCGCCGCTGGCGACATCGATGTCTGGGGCTGGTGCTGGGGCGCCGACGCGATCGTCGCGGTCGATGTCAGCCTCGACGGCGGCAAGACCTGGCGCGCGGCCAGGGTCGCACCGCGCCGGCAGTGGGAGTGGCAATCCTTCGAGGTGGAATGCGAACTGCCGCCGGGTCAGCACGTCATCATGGCGCGGGCACGCGATGCGGCGGGCCGCGTCCAGCCGGAACGCGCGGCGCGCAACGCGATCCACAGCATCGGCGTGACGGCGGATTAGCTCCGCCGCCGGTTTGACTACATCCTTGCCTGGAACTCGCGGCGCGGCATGAGATCCGGCATCTCGGGGAGACCGGGCAGCCGGACGCGCTCGATCACGCCGCCGGTGACCTTGGCCCACGCCGACACGGCGGCGTCGCGCGTGCCGGTGACGATGCCGCGCACGGTGTCGCCGACGCCGTGCTTGCGCGGGGCGGCGGCAACGACAGGCATTGGCTGGAGCGGCGGCTGTGGCACGATGGTCTGGGTCAGGACCTGACCGGCCAGCACCTGCTGCGTCAGCGGCTGCGCGGTCTGGGCGAGCTTCGCCTCGGCGCGAGACTGCTCGGCGGCGAGCCGCATCGCGGTCGCGCGCGGTACCGGCAGCGGCACGGTCTCGGTTTGCGCGATCTGACGGCTGGCGGCGGCCTTCTCGGCAGCGGCGTCCATTTTCTGCGCCATGTCCTGTCCCTTGGCCTCGGCCTCCTGCTTGCGGGCCTGCTGGCGCAGGAAGTCGACGATCAGACCGTGCTCCTCGTGCACCAGCCGGACCATCTCCTCGCCGGCGGCGCTGTGGGCTGCGGGCTGCGGCTGATCGTTGCGGACCGCGTAGGTCAGCGCGAGCGCGCCGAGCAGGCTGGCGAACGCGACGGGCAGGGCGTCGTGGAAGAACTTCTTCGAGAACGAGGCAAGGAATTCGCGCGCGTGGCGCATGACGAAATCTCCAGAACGGGAGCGCTCAGAGACCAAGCCATCGCGGCAAAATAAGGCAGGAAAAACGGCAAAATCGGCGCGAAACCGGTGCGAAGTGACGTCGGCTGGCGCGCCGCTTCATGGGCTTCACGGTTGTGTTGTCCCCAGTGGCTTGCGTCACATCCGCGCGGCGCTCCGCAAAGGCATTCAATCGGTGTGGTCGATGCGTCAAAGATATCGTCATCGTTTTTCTGCGACGCATTTCGATTGCGAGGTTTTTGATGATGCGGTTTCGTTTCTGGTTGTCAGCCGCTCTGGTTCTGGGATTTGCAGCGCCCGATGCCGACGCACTCGCGGCCGAGCATCCGCTCACCTTGATGCAGCAGATTTATCGGCTTCCCGATCCCGACTTCGACGTGTTCTATGACAAGAAGCGGCGCCGGCAATTCTATACGGCGCGGATTGTTCGACTGATTGAAAAGAAGGAAGCCTGCTTCCGTCAAAAGTTCAAAATGGATGAACTTGACTTCAATTATATTGTACCGGGGCAGGACTACAAAATTCACTCACTGACGCTGTCGCTCATCGCGCACGATGAAGGATCGGCGCGTGTGCGCGTCGAATTGTCCGGACCGGATACCAAGGCGGGGCTTGATTATCGTCTTGAGAACGACGCAGGCCGCTGGCTGGTCGACGATGTCGTGATTGACGCCGACAATACATTGTCCAAGTCGCTCGATGGGCCGTGTTGAGACGGCGAAAATTTTTTCTTGAAACGATTTTGATCTCGTCGCCGCTGCGCGAACTGTTTCTCATGCTGCGTCATTTTGACACTTGAGAGTGCGACGCCGCATGTTGTTTCAAGGTTCATCGCCGGTTCAGTTGGGGGCTGATACCAGAAGAAATCATCCAAGGTGAAATGGGGGCGAATTGATGTTTACAAAAATTTTGATGTCCGCATCGATATTTTGCGTGATGGCTGCAGGCCCGGCTTATGCCGAACGATTTACGGTCTCGGTCAAGAAAAACGGAAAACAGAGTTGGGGCATGGGCGCTTCGGATCGCCGCGGCGGCGGCTGCGGCATGAACGGCAGGGTCGAGCCGTTTAGAGTCTGCGGGCGGACTTTCTATGCGTGCAGCAAGCACATCGGCAGACTTAGCAGGGAAATGCGCGGCGGCCATGTGGAGGTCCGTTCGGTGGACCGGCGCGGATTTCCGCGCGTCTGCTGAGTTCTTTCGGCCGGATGGCAGCTTTTCCGCCGGCCGTGAGACGCCGCAGTTCGCATCCAGCACATGACAAATCGTGGTTCACGCTTGTCCGGTATCGCCATCGCATTGACGGCCGCGTTTGGCCATGCGGCGGTCTTTGCCGCTGTTGCGTTGCTCTACGCCATGATCGTCGGCGAGCACGATACATGGCGCGGCGCGCCGGCGATTGCCATTGGCGCTTTCGTAAGCTGGCTTGTGCTGGCTGGTTCGCGGCTCGACGTGCCGGTCTGGCTGACCCTGATCGCCGGTTTCGTCACCATCGCGTTGAGTACCTTACTCGTCGTCCTGGCGACGGTGATGGTGTCGATGGGCCGCTTCGACGGCTGGCTCGCGTTTTCGATGGCGATGAACGTGCTTCCCTTCGCGCTGCTCGGCGGTGGCACGGTCGCTGCGATTGTTTCGCTGGTTTACGGGCTTGCGCTGCGGCGGTTCGCGGCGAAGCCGTAAACGGGTCGTTGGATTTGGAGGCTGCGTCATGATCCTGCGTACATCTATTTTGGCCCTGGCCAGCGTGCTCTCTCTGACATTTGGACACGTCGATGGGGCGCCTGCTCAATCGGTGGTCGAAGCATTCAAGGGCTGGACGGACAAATTCTGCGCGCGCGATCGGGCTTGCACGCGCTACACGCTGCGAAAGCAGGGCGGGACCTACCGCGCGTCAGGCGGCGAGTTCGTCAATGTCGCGCGCACCATTGTCGATGGTCCCAACGGTTATCTCATGATCGATGATGAGGGTAGCGGCGGTGGCAACGCCGTCACCGAAGCGGCGATCTTTCGTCCCGATGCAGGACCGGCGCTTTTCGTTGTGGCAAGGCGCAGCTACGAAGGCCCGAAACCCGTCGACGGGACGATCCGCGCCTTTTACTGGTTCGACGAAGGCAAGCTCACGGCGATCGAGAACGAGGCGCTCAAGATTGGGCCGCGCGATTTCGTGCCCGGCGCTGCGACGCAAGAGTCGTCAGGCTATTTCCGCAAGCCGGACGAGGCGGGGCCGGTCATTTTCCACCTGCCGCGCAAGGGAACGACGATCGCAGCCTATCTGCCGGCATTCGACCGGCGCGCATGCGTGAGCCAGGACTGGATGGGCGTCGAAGAAAGCCGGCGCGCGGCAGCCTGCGCGCAGGCAGCGCGCAGCCACAAAACCAGCCGATCGATTGTGTTCGACCGCGGCGAGGGACGTTTTATCGATGGCCCATGGGGCGAGCGGTCGCCGCCGACGTTGCGCTGACGGCGAGCCGGAAGGAAATACCCATGAGCGTGAGAAGATGCGCGGTATCGGCGGCTTTTGCAGGCGCCCTCGGTTTTGTTGCGTGGACGGCAGCGCATTCCGAGCCGTTGAAAACCGACGGCCTTCGTCCCTTCAGAACTGCCGATTGCCCTGGCTACTGCGAGAAGAGCAGCCCGGATGATGTCGAGAAATGCACGAACCGCTGCGTCAAGCGCATCAAGCGAATGAGGGCGTCGTGGCCCGATCGCTGCTGGAGGCTTTGTCCGCCGGACCGCCGTCGGCCGTCGGGCAAATCAAGAGGCCTGGATCATCAGGCAGACGATCTCGTGAAGAGAAAAAGGAGGTACCAATGACATTTCGTGCAATGATTTTTGCGCTCGGTTTTGCGTTGTCGGCTATGCTGGGCTTGTCCAGCGCACAAGCTGCCAATTTCGGGCCGTTGTCCCTGCTTGCGCAGGGGGCGCCGAGTCTCGTGGAGAAGGTGCGCTGCCGCACGGTCTCCGAGCCGCGGCGGACCTGCAAGCCTCGGCGTAACGGCATCATGGCGTGCGGCACAACCTATGTGCGCCGCACGGTCTGCACGCCACGCGCCCAGTGCCGCAGGGTGCGGACCTGTCACACGCGCTATTACGCCGGCAAGCGGAGCAGCCCGTACCGGGTTTGCAGCACCCGCCGCGTTTGCTGATCGATCGCGCGGCGCCGACGTGCCTTGGGGCCAATCGGCGCCGCGCTCGCGTTAAGATGCAAGCGCACGCACTAAAAAACCCCCGGTCTAACGACCGGGGGTTCAAGTTGGGAGGAGAGAGCCCGAGCAGGGTCAGCTCAGGCCATCAAGATGTACGCAGACGCTACGCGGGGGCCTCAACCCGCGGCCGCGGATGACACCGCGGCTAGCGCACTTACGTTTGGCGCGTGATCTGATCCGAAAACCGCTTCGCACTTTTCGGGATCACGCGCACGCGGGAATCCTTTCGCAGCCGGCGGTTACGCCGGAATTCTTTCATCGGCGTCGCTCGGCTCGCGCAGAACGTAACCGCGGCCCCACACCGTCTCGATGTAGTTCTTGCCCTGCGGCCAATCCTGCGCCTTGGAAGCGTTGGCGAGCTTCTTGCGCAGCTTGCAGATGAAGACGTCGATGATCTTCAGCTCCGGCTCGTCCATGCCGCCGTAGAGATGATTGAGAAACATCTCCTTGGTCAGCGTGGTGCCCTTGCGGAGCGAGAGCAGCTCGAGCATCTGATATTCCTTGCCCGTCAGGTGCACGCGCTGGCCGTCGACTTCGACCGTCTTGGTGTCGAGGTTGACGACGAGATCGCCGGTGTTGATGACCGACTGGGCGTGACCCTTGGAGCGGCGCACGATCGCGTGGATGCGCGCGATCAGCTCGTCCTTGTGGAAGGGCTTGGTCATGTAGTCGTCGGCGCCGAAGCCGAGACCGCGGACCTTGTCCTCGATGCCGGCAAGGCCGGAGAGGATCAGAATGGGGGTTTTGACCTTGGAAACCCGCAGGGAGCGCAGCACCTCGAAACCCGACATGTCGGGGAGGTTCAGGTCCAAGAGGATGATGTCGTAGTCGTAGAGCTTTCCGAGGTCGACGCCTTCCTCGCCCAGATCGGTGGTGTAGACGTTAAACGCCTCCGATTTGAGCATCAGCTCGATCGACTGTGCGGTCGCGCTGTCGTCTTCAATGAGCAATACGCGCATGCCAGTCCCTTTCCTCGCCGCGTCGGCCTCAATATCGGGCCAGCCCCAGTGGCGGCCTCAAGAAAACGCTTTGGGACAAACTGATTCGGACACTAGCCGCGTATGGTTAACAAAACCTGATTCCCGGTGGCAAGCACGGACTGGGCTTTCTGGCCCGAATCGTCCTAAACTGTTGCCCCGGAGTGGTTTTTTAGCCACGCGCAGGTTCATGTACCGCGTTAAGAGTCAGGCCTAACCGACTCCCACGACTCGCCACTCCGTCCTGGACCCGGCGAGCTCGGTCCCTTGTCCCAATCGTTCGGTTACTTGGACGCTACGCAATGATTAACGACGCGGGTAAACACGAGGTTAAAGCAACGCTTTATTCGGTAATCCTAAGCGCGGGTGAATTTTCGCTGCCCGTCAGGCTTATCGATCTGCGCCTTGCCATTATTTGGCCGTCTCACGGGCCTGACTTTTTATGAAAGCTCTCGCCGAACAGATAACCGACCTCGACGGCGTCGAGATCTACGGCCGGGTCATCGGCATCCGCGGCCTGATGGTCGAGATCGCAGGCCCCATCTACGCCATGCCGATGGGCGCGCGGCTCACCATCGAGACCGGCGGGGCGAAGGGCATCTCCTGCGAGGTCGTCGGCTTCTCCGGCGACAACGCGCTCGCCATGCCGTTCGGCTCGCTGGAGGGCGTGCGGCGGGGCTGCCGGGCGGTCGTCAGCTCGTCGGCGAGCGCGGTGCGCCCCTCCGACGGCTGGCTTGGCCGCGTCGTCAACGCGATGGGCGAGCCGATCGACGGCCTCGGGCCGCTGCCGCCGGGTCCGGCGCCTTATCCGTTCCGCAACGAGCCGCCGGCCGCGCATGCGCGCCAGCGCGTCGGCGCCGCGCTCGACCTCGGCGTGCGGGCGCTCAACACCTTCATCACCACCTGCCGCGGCCAGCGCATGGGCATCTTCGCCGGCTCCGGCGTCGGCAAGTCGGTGCTGTTGTCGATGCTCGCCCGCAACGTCGCCGCCGACGTGTCGGTCATTGGCCTTGTCGGCGAGCGCGGCCGCGAGGTGCAGGAATTCCTGCAGGACGATCTCGGCCCGGCCGGCCTCGCGCGCTCGGTCGTGGTGGTGTCGACCTCCGACGAGCCGGCGCTGATGCGCCGCCAGGCGGCTTACCTCACGCTCTCCATCGCCGAATATTTCCGCGACGACGGCAAGGACGTGCTGGTGCTGATGGACTCGGTGACTCGCTTTGCGATGGCGCAGCGCGAGATCGGCCTGTCGGCCGGTGAACCACCGACCGCCAAGGGCTACACGCCGACCGTCTTCACCGAACTGCCGCGGCTGCTGGAGCGCGCGGGGCCGGGGCCGGAGCAGGGCACCATCACCGGCATCTTCACGGTGCTCGTCGACGGCGACGATCACAACGAGCCGGTGGCCGACGCGGTGCGCGGCATTCTCGACGGCCATATCGTGATGGAGCGCGCGATCGCCGAGCGCGGACGTTTCCCCGCGATCAATATTCTCAAATCGATCTCGCGCACCATGCCGCGCTCGGCCGACCCGGCCTATCTGCCGGCGATCACCCATGCCAAGCAGGTGATGGCGACCTATGCCGACATGGAAGAGCTGATCCGGCTCGGCGCCTACCGCCCCGGCACCAGCGCCGAAGTGGACGCGGCGATCGGTTTCCACGAGCCGCTCGAGGACTTCCTGCGCCAGGGTAAGGAAGAAGCAACGAGTATGGCGGAGGGCTATGCCCGGTTGGCGGAGATTCTCGCCGCTAACGGCCAGTCCTGAGCCGGTTTGCGCGATTTGCCGCCGATGCGCCCACCCTTCCGCAATCTGGGGAAAGCGCACGACACCGCCCAATTTGGAAACCGAAAACTAACGTTATTGCGTCAGCTTGTCCCTGAAGGAAGGGTCTACCGCGCGCTCCTTTGCGCCCGCTGTATGTCGGGCCGCGGATCGCGTCATACGGACTTCGGGGGAGTATGAGTCGATGAAGTCACGCGAAACCTTGATCCGCCTGAAGAAATTTCAGGTCGACGAGAAACGGCGCAAGGTCGCCCAGATCGAGGCGATGATCGCCGAGTTCGATCGCATGTGCGCGGATCTCGATCGCGAGATCAAGACCGAGCAGGAGCGCGCCGGCATCCACGATCCGTCGCATTTCGCCTATCCGACCTATGCCAAGGCCGCGATCACCCGCCGCGACAATCTCCTGCGCTCGGCCGGCGAATTGAAGATGCAGCTCGACGACGCCCAGGCCGCGCTCGGCGAAGCTTTCGAGGAATTGAAGAAGGTCGAGATGCTCGAGCAGCGCGACCAGCAGCGCGAGCGCACCGAGCAGAACGCCCGCGAGCAGGCCGAACTGGATCGCATCGGCGCGCTCAACTATCAGCGCGCCCGCGCGTAAGTTTTTTTATCGCTGGATGGATTGCAAACGGCGCCTTCGCGGGCGCCGTTTTCATTTGCGGACCGTCTGCTCTGCTGCCGTTACCGCCCGGCGAAGACCGGCCGCCGCTTGCCGAGCCAGGCGGCGATGCCTTCCTGGAAATCGGCGGTCGGCACCATGCGGGCGAAGAAGCCTGCCTCGATGGCGAGCGCTTCGTCGATCGGCACGTTGATGCCGCGCGTCACGCTGCCGAGCGCGGCGGCGAGCGCGAGAGGTGATTTTTCGGCGATGCGCTCGGCGAGATCGAACGCCGCGTCGCGCAGCCTGTCGTGCGGCACCACCTCGTTGACGAGGCCGCAGTCGCGCGCCTGTTTGGCGCCAATCGGCTCGCCGGTGAGGATCATTGCGAGCGCCCGCTTGCGCCCGATCAGGCGCGGCAGCCGCTGCGTGCCGCCGAAGGGCGGCGCGAAGCCGAGATTGATCTCGGCCTTGGAGAAGCGCGCGCTTTCGCTGGCGAGCGCGATGTGGGTTGCCTCGGTGATTTCCGAGCCGCCGCCGAAGGCGAGGCCGTTCACCGCCGCGATCACCGGCTTCGAAAAATTCTCGATGCGCGCGGTCATGCGCTGGCCGGGACTGACGAAGTCGCGCAGTGCGACGGCCGCGCCCTGCGCGACGATGGGCGCGAAGTCGGCAATGTCGGCGCCGGCGGAAAAGGCGCGGCCCGCGCCGGTGAGGATGACGACGCGGACGGCGTCGTCGCGTTCGATGGCGTCGAGCCGGGCCATCATGCAGTCGATCATGTCCATGTTGATGGCGTTGAGCTTGTCGGGCCGATTCAGCGTCAGCAGCGCGACCGCGCCGCGGGTCTGGCACAGCACGGTGTCGGAGGCGGCGGGGTCGGCGGCGCGGCCGGGTTTTTTCGGGGCAGGTTTAGGCGCGGGCGAAGCGGGGGTCTCGCTGAGTTTCAGAACGGTCATGAGCGGGCTTTCCTGGCTGATGCGGCTTGCTCCGGGGCGCGGCCGCGGAGCGAAGCGATTGCCGCCATGCTGGGTTTGTCTCCGCCTTGTGTATACTCACTAGACAGTATACTTTGCGGCATGCCGCGCGACGCCGACGTGACCCGCCAACGCATCATCCAGGCCGCCCAGAAGCTCTATTACGGGCAGGGCATCCGCAGTGCGAGCGTCGACGCCATCGCCGCGCGGGCCGGTGTCACCAAGAAGACCTTCTATTATCACTTCCGCAGCAAGGACGATGTGATCGCGGTGTCGCTCGACTCGCGCGATCAGCCGACGCTCGACATCGTTTCCGGCTGGCTGAACGGCCCCGGCCCGCTGGCGCAGCGCCTTGTCGCGGTGTTTGACGGCATCGCGCCGCTCGCGGCCAATCCGCGCTGGAAGGGCTGCGGTTTCCTGCGCACGGTGGCCGAGCTTGCGAGCACGCCGGGCCATCCGGCGGTCAAGGCCGGAGCGGCGCACAAGAAAAGGATGGAGGCGATGTTCGCCGCAGCCTTCCGTGCCGAGGGTCTGTCGAAACCGGAAGAACGGGCGCTGCAGGTGATGATCCTGTTCGACGGCGCGCTGACCGAGATGTTCGTGCACCGCGACCCGGTCTACGCCAGGTCCGCCGGACGCATGGCGGCGATGCTGGCGAGCTGACGCCTATTTCTTCCCCGGCGCGGGCTTGGGCTTCATCAATGCCAATTCGTGTTCGAGCTTGGCGAGCGCCGATTTCAGCGCGGCGACTTCGGCGCGCGCCGCGGCAAGTTCACGGTTGGCGGTCTGCTGCTCGCGGGTGAGCTTCGTCAAAGCTTGCTGGAGAAACTGCGTGTTGGCCTGCAGGCAGCCGGTGCGCCGCTCCATCGACTTTTCGGCGGTGCAGACTTCGAGGCCGCGGATGTCCTGCGCGACGGTCACCGCGGCCGAGGCGGCCAGCAGCAGCAAGGCGGGCAAAAGGCGCTTGATCATGGGCAGACGCTCCGGTTTCGGCGCGCACTATAGCGCGAACCGGCGCGGCAAATCGCACCTCGCGGGTGCTTGTTTCCGGGGCGGAACGGGGCGATCCTTGACGCCAACCGCGCGAGAAGACGCGGCCCGAGGACACGCCCCGAGGATTTTTGATGTCGAACGCCGCGCCGAACCGCCGCTCGTTTCCGCTCAACGCCTGGTATGTCGCGGCGTGGAGCCGCGAGGTCACCCACGCGCTCGCGCCGCGCACGATCTGCGACAAGAAAATCGTGATGTACCGCACCGGCGAGGGCAAGCCGGTCGCGCTCGAAGACGCCTGCTGGCACCGCCTCGCGCCCTTGTCGAAGGGTTGGCTCGAGGGCGATCAGGTCGTGTGCGGCTATCACGGCCTCGTCTTCAACGCGCAGGGGCGCTGCACGCACATGCCCTCGCAGGAGACGATCAATCCGTCCGCCTGCGTGCGCGTGTTCCCGGCGGTCGAGAAACACGGCTTCATCTGGCTGTGGCCGGGCGAGCCGGCGCTGGCGGACCCGGCGACCATCCCCGACATGCACTGGGTCAACGATCCCGAATGGGCGGGCGAGGGCGTCGTCACGCCGATGGCCTGCAACTACCGGCTGATCGTCGACAACCTCATGGACCTCACGCACGAGACTTTCGTGCACAAGACATCCATTGGAAATTCGGCGGTCGCCGAAGCGCCGTTCGAGGTGACGCATGGCGAGCGCACCGCGCAGCTCACGCGCTGGATGCTCGGCATCGAGCCTCCGCCGTTCTGGGCGTTCCAACTCGGCAGCAGGCTCGGCATCGAGGGCAAGGTCAATGTCGACCGCTGGCAGTACATCAACTTCGAGGCGCCGGCGGCGGTGGTGCTCGACGTCGGCGTGGCGCTTGCCGGCACCGGCGCGCCGCAAGGCGATCGCTCCAAGGGCGTCAACCTGCGCATCTGCCATTTCATCACTCCGGAGACCGAGCGCACCTGTCATTTCTTCTGGGTGCTGCGGCGGAATTTCAAGCTCGACGACGCCGAGCTGACGGTCGCGACGCGTGAGCGCAACGCCGCCATCGTCGCCGAGGACAAGGACGTGCTGATCGCCCAGCAGCAGGCGATGGAGGCCGCGCCGGACGCGGTGTTCTACAACCTCAACATCGACGCCGGCGCGATGTGGGCGCGGCGCATTCAGGAGCGCATGATCGACGCCGAGGCGCCGCCTGTGCTGCGCGCGGCGGAGTAGCCTCATGCGGACGGTAGAGACTTGGACGCCGGCCATCGTGCGGGCCGTGACGCAACTGACGCCGACCATCAGGCTGATCGACCTCGTGCCGGAAGGTCTCTCCGTGCGCGGCTATCCGCTCGGCGGACACCTCAACGTGGGTGTGATGATCGGCGGCAAGCCCGATACGCGGTCCTATTCCATCGTCGGCGCGGACGGCTGCTACCGGATCGCGGTCAAGCGCGCGCCCGACAGCCGCGGCGGTTCGGAGTATATGTGGACGCTCGGCGAGGGATCGCGGCTCAGCGTGTCGAACGCGCGGTCGAGCTTCCCGCTCGATATCGGCTATCGCGGCTATCACCTGATCGCGGCCGGTATCGGCATCACGCCGATCCTCGGCATGGCGCTGGCACTCGCGGCGCGCGGCGAAAACCTGCGGCTCGCCTATGCGGCGCGCAGCGCGGACGAACTTGCTTTCGCAGATGAGCTGAAAGCGGCGCTGGGCGCGCGGCTGACGCCGCATATTTCAGGCGAGGGCCGGCGGCTCGATGTCGATGCATTTCTCGCGGCGGTGCCGCCCGGCGATCTGGTGATGATCTGCGGGCCGCTGCCGATGATCGACGCCGCGCGGCGGATATGGAAAGCAATGGGGCGACCCGCGACGGATCTGCGCTTCGAAACCTTCGGCTCCAGCGGCGCCCATGCGCCGGAACAATTCAAGGTGAAGCTGCCGCAGTTCGACACCGAGATCGTGGTTGCCGAAAACCAGTCGATGCTCGATGCGTTGAACGCCGCCGGCTACGAGGTCATCTCCGATTGCCGGCGCGGCGAATGCGGCGTCTGCGCGGTCAATATCCTTGGCGTCGAGGGCGAGGTCGACCATCGCGATGTGTTCTTCAGCGAGCACCAGCGCGGTGAAAACCGCAAGATGTGCGTCTGCGTCTCGCGCGCGGTCGGTACGGTCAGCATCGACGCGATGATCCGGCCGGACCCGGCGCGGATCTGAGCCCATCAATCAGTCATTCCGGGGCGTCCGCCCAACGGGTCCGCGTAAAGCGCGGCCCGATGGGCGTGACGAACCCGGAATCCAGCTTAGCCGATGGCCTTTGTGGTTCTGGATTCCGGATCGCCGCTGCGCGGCGTCCGGAATGACGCAGAGGGGTTTGACTATACCACCTTCGCCGCGCCCTTGCGCAGCGCGGCCTCGGCTTCCGTGACCATCGACGTGACGATCTTTGCCGCCGGCTCGCGGGCGTGGATGAGGCCGGTCGCTTCGCCGACCACCGTGAGCGCCATGTCGTAGTCGCCGCGCGCGCGCGCCTGCGCGTAAGCCTCTTTCAGCTTGCCGAATTGCGCGCGGGCTTCGGCGTCGCGGCCCTGCCATTCGCTGGCGAACCTGTTGCGCAACACCCGGAAGGAATATTCCGCCGGCCAGTCGACGCCGCGCAGCGGGTCGAGCGCGGCGGTGCGCACCGTCGCGTCGCCGTCGGCTTCGATGCCGCGCGCGACCGCGTCCGGATGGGTGAGGGCTTCCTCCGCCGCCCAGAAGCGCGAGCCGACCAGCACGCCGTCGGCGCCGAGCGTCAGCGCGGCGGCAAGGCCACGCCCGTCGCCGACGCCGCCGGCCGCGAGCAAGATGACGTCAGGCGCGTGTTTCGCGAGATAGTCGGCGGCTTCCGGCACGAAGGGCAGCGTCGAGCGCGCGCCGCCGTGGCCGCCGGCCTCGGCGCCCTGCGCGATCACGACCGCCGCGCCGGCATCGACCGCCGTGCGGACATCGGCCAGTGTTTGCGCCTGCGCGAACAGCGGCACGCCGGCGTCATGTGCCTGCCGCGCGAAGGGCTGGAGTTCGCCGAAGGACAGGAACAGGCAGGCCGGCTTCTTCGACAGCGCCCATTCGACCATCTGCGGCGCGTGATGCACGGCCCAGGAGATGAAGCCGATGCCGATCGGCGTGTTGCCGGCGGCGTGGTATTCCTCGTCGAGATCGGGTTCGCCGCCGTGGGTCCCGGCATAGCCGCCGCCGAGAATGCCGAGCCCGCCCGCCGCCGTTACGGCCGCCGCCAGTTTCCCGCCGGTCACCAGCGCCATCGGCGCGCAGACGATGGGATGCTGCAGCTTGAAGCGTTCGGTCAGGCGCGTCGCGATCATGGAAAACTCCCGGCGAGGATGCCGGCAAGTCTAGCAGGGCAAAGGCGACTGGTGCCGATGTGAGTGACGAAGTTTCAATTCGTGCGGCGCGAAACCAAAAACCGCCTTCGCCCAACTCTTTCTGTCATGCCTCCGCGTAGGCGGGGCATCCAGTAAACATTTGAATCGTTTGCGTGTACTGGATCGCCCGCCTTCGCGGGCGATGACGTTCGGAGACTGTTGCGGTTGTTTAGCCCGCGCGCCGATAGGGCAGATAACGCGGCGTCCACATCTTGGCGCGTACGGCGGCTTCGACGTCGCCGGTGTAGCCGGCAAGCCCCTCGGCCTGCGCCTGCTTGCCGACCGCGATGGCGACAGCGACGGCGACCTCGTGCAGTGCCGTCACCGGCGGCAGCAGATTGGCTTTCGGGTCGTGGCGCGATGGCGACAGCGCGGCGAGCGCCTTGGCGGCGGCCATGAACATCGCGTCGCTGATGCGGCGCGACTTCGTGGCGATTGCGCCGAGGCCGACGCCGGGGAAAATGTAGGAATTGTTGGTCTGGTCGACACGGAACGGCGCGCCGCCCCGCGTGATCGGCGGGAACGGGCTGCCGCAGCCGATCAGCGCGCGGCCCTCGCTCCAGCGCTCGACATCGGCGGGCTTGGCCTCCGCGCAGGAGATCGGGTTCGACAGCGGGAAGATGATCGGCCGCGCGTTGTGCTTCGCCATCGCGCGCACCGCGGTCTCGGTGAAGGCGCCGCTCTGCCCGGACACGCCGATCAGCGCGGTGGGCTTCGCGTTGTAGATGACTTCGAGCAGGCTGACACGGTCGCCGCCGCCGAGCGCCCAGCCCTCGAGCGCCGCGCGCGGCTGCGCGAACGGCCGCTGGAACGGCGCGAGGTCGTTCATGCCGTCGAGCAGCAGGCCGTCCTTGTCGACGAGATAGAAGCGCCGCGCGGCTTCCTTTGGGTCGACGCCGGCGTCGATCATCGCGGCCATCAGCAGCGAGGCGATGCCGCAGCCGGCCGAACCCGCGCCGAAGATCGCGATGCGCTGCTCGGAAAACGGCGCGCCGGTGACGTTGATGGCGGACAACAGCGTGCCGGTCGCGACCGCCGCAGTGCCCTGGATGTCGTCGTTGAAGGTGCAGAGCCGGTCGCGATAGCGGTCCAAGAGCCGCGTCGCGTTCGCCTTGGCGAAATCTTCCCATTGCAGCAGCACATGCGGCCAGCGTTCATGCGCCGCGCTGACGAATTCCTCGACGAAGCTGTCGTATTCTTCGCCCCGGCTGCGCCCGCGCCGCCAGCCGATATAGAGCGGGTCGTCGAGGCAGTCCGGATTGTCGGTGCCGACGTCGAGCAGCACCGGCAGCGTGGTCGCCGGGTCGATGCCGCCGCAGGCGGTGTAGAGCGCGAGCTTGCCGATCGGGATGCCCATGCCGCCGGCGCCCTGGTCGCCGAGGCCGAGGATGCGCTCGCCGTCGGTGACGACGATCACCTCGGTGCGGTCGAACAGCGGATTGGCGAGAATTTCGCGGATGCGCTGGCGATGCGGGATCGAGAGGAACAGACCGTGGGCGCGGCGGAACAGTCCGCTGAAATGCGCGCAGCCGGCGCCGACCGTCGGGGTGTAGACGATCGGCAGCAGTTCCTCGAGGTTCTGCTCGAGCATCGCGAAGAACAGCGTCTCGTTGGTGTCCTGCAGGTCGCGCAGGAAGGCGTAGCGCTCGAGGTCGCTGCCGAAGGCGCGGAACGCCTGCAGGCGGCGGCCGATCTGCTCCTCGATGGTGGTGACGCGCGGCGGCAGCAGGCCGTGCAGGCCGAAGGCGTCGCGCTCGGCGTCGGTGAAGGCGGTGCCTTTGTTGAGCCGTGCGTCGGACAGCAGATGATGGCCGGCAAGGCTCGGCGGAATGGCAATGGTGTGGTCGGAGGAGCTGGACAAGGAGGCCGCCGCGGCAGGTCGTTGGTGTCGATACGGCCGGTCTATAGCACGCCGGTTAAAATGCGTTGACCGCACTGAGCGCAGGACGCCGCAGCAAAAACACAAGCGTTTCGCTAAAAAAACGCGCCCCTTAAGGGCGCGCTGGAAGTCGGGGAGGTTCAATGCAGAGACGGGGAGTTCACTGCAAGGAATTCGAAAAAACCGGAACCTAGCGGATGGTCACCGGCATGTCGGCGGCGGCAAAGCCGGTCACCGGGGTCACGACGCTCGGCGCCTGCCGGGCGAAAATCTCGGGGCCGGGGTTCGACACCCGCAACGCCACCGCGAGGGTGGTAATGACGGTTGCGAGCGCGAGGCCGACAACCACAATCTTCAAATGAGTGACGCGATCCGCGGAATACAGCGTGGAATTCATGTTGCGCTCCCGAAATTCCTTCGACCGTTTGGTCCTTCGACCGTTGGTCGCCCGGCGGGGCAAACAGGTTCAAAGCTTCCTTCTGACAACAAACCTCGGCACGAGACGTTCCACTCACACGCAAAAATACGATTGAGCGGGGAGGGTAGGATCGCACCCGGCAGCCCCGATGACCGAAAATGGCCAAATCCGGGGTATTTCCGGGGTTTGAGTGCGGATTTTGCCGAAAAACCCTGATATTTCAGCGAGGGCTCAGGCAGCTCCGCGGCGGGGCCGCCCAATTGTGGCAGCCTCCCGGGGACCCGGCGGGCATCGCTTCTTCTAGATGCTGTCGACCGTCTTCAGGCGCGCCCGCGGATGGATTTCCGACTGGCTCATCACCGGTGTCTGCGCCCGGAACCGCTCGACGATGCTGCGCACGAAGGTGCGGATACCGGCCGAACAGACGAGGACCGGCGCTTCGCCCTCGCGGGCGGCCGCCTCGAATTTCTCACGCACCAGCGTGATGAATTCCGACAGCAGCGAGGGTTGCATGGCGAGATGGCGGTCGTCGCCCTGGCCGACGATCGAATCCATGAAGGCCTGCTCCCATTTCGCGGTCAGCGCGATGATCGGAAGCTGCCCGCTGGCCGAGGTGTGCTGCGCGCAGATCTGGCGCGCGAGCCGCGAGCGCACATGCTCGGCCAGCATCACCGGATTGCGCGAGAAGGCGAGGCCGTCGGCGATGCCTTCCAGGATGGTGGCGAGATCGCGGATCGAGACGCGCTCGCCGAGTAGCAGTTGCAGCACGCGCTGGATGCCGGAATTGGTGATCTGCGCCGGCACGATGTCCTTCAGCAGCTCGGCCTGATCCTTCGGCAGTTCCTTCAGGAGCTTCTGCACCTCGCCATAGGACAGGAGCTCCGCGGTGTTGCCCTTCAGCAATTCGGTGAGGTGCGTCGACAGCACGGTCGCGGCGTCGACGACGGTGTAACCCTTGAGCGAGGCTTCTTCCTTGAGCGCGGCATCGACCCAGGTGGCGGGCAGGCCGAAGGTCGGCTCGGTGGTGTGATGGCCCGGCATCTCGACCTGCGCGCCAGCCGGGTCCATGACCATGTACTGGTTCGGCCAGATGCGGCCGCCGCCGGCGTCCACTTCCTTGATCTTGATGACATACGCATTGGCTTCGAGCTGCACGTTGTCGAGAATGCGCACGGCGGGCATGACGAAGCCCATTTCGATGGCGAGCGAACGGCGCAGCGCCTTGATCTGCTCGGTCAGGCGGTCGTTGCCGTCCGGCGAGTTGACCAGCGGCAGCAGCGCGTAGCCGAGTTCGATCTTGAGGTCGTCGATCTTGAGCGCGGTCGAGATCGGCTCTTCCGCGGTCTGGGCTTTCGCGGCGACGGTCGCCTTCTGCTGCGCGGCGGCGACCTTGGCCGCCTTGACGCGCTTGTCGGCGTAATAAGCGAGCGCGCCGGCGCCGCCGCCGAGCGCGAGGAACGGGATCATCGGAATGCCGGGCAGCAGCGCGAGGCAGACCATGACCGCGCTCGACATGCCCAGCGCCTTCGGATAGCCGGACAGTTGCGTGACGAAGGCCTTGTCGGCGGCGCCGGAGACGCCGGCCTTCGAGACGAGAAGGCCCGCGGCGGTCGAGACCACCAGCGCCGGAATCTGCGTGACGAGGCCGTCGCCGACGGTGAGCAGCGTGTAGGAGCGGGCGGCTTCCGCGAAGCTCAGGTTCTGCTGCACGATGCCGATGATCATGCCGCCGATCACGTTGATGAAGACGACGAGCAGGCCGGCGATGGCGTCGCCGCGCACGAATTTCGAAGCGCCGTCCATCGCGCCGAAGAAGCCGCCCTCGGCTTCCAGCGTCAGGCGGCGGGCGCGGGCCTCCTTTTCGTCGATCAGTCCGGCGGACAGGTCGGCGTCGATCGCCATCTGCTTGCCGGGCATGGAGTCGAGGTGGAAGCGCGCCGCGACTTCGGCGATGCGGCCCGAACCCTTGGTGATGACGACGAAGTTGACGATGATCAGGATCGTGAAGACGATGATGCCGATCACGAAATTGCCGCTCATCACGAAGTTGCCGAACGCCTGAATGACGTGGCCGGCGGCGTCGGTGCCCTCGTGGCCGTGGCTGAGGATCAGCCGCGTCGAGGCGAGGTTGAGCGACAGCCGCAACATCGTCGAGATCAGCAGGATGGTCGGGAAGGCGGAGAATTCGAGCGGCGTGTGGATGAACAGCGCCGTCATCAGGATCAGCACCGAGAAGATGATCGAGATGGCGAGCGCGAAATCGAGCAGCAGCGGCGGCAGCGGCAGGATCAGGACGACGAGGATCGCCAGCACGCCGATCGCAAGCGTCAGATCGCCCTGTTTCAGGACGTCGCTGAGCTTGCCGAATTTGGGGAGCCTGAAGCCCGATGCCGTCGGCGCTGCCGCGCCGGCGGCCGGAGGCATCTCTCCAGCGGTGACGTCGCTCATAAAACCAGGTTGGTCGCCACCCCAGTCCCCCGGTGGCCCGGACGCGCCGCTACAAACGTCCGGCAGCCCGCCAGACCGGCAATTTTTGCCCGGTTTATGGTTAGCGTCGGGTTAACGCCCCGGAATCCGGCCTTTTTGACGCAGCCTCCGGCCCCTGTGACGCGAATTCAGGGCGCCCGCACATCCGCTGCACCGCCTCGGGCCGGCCAATGACCAGCGGATGCCGCCAGAACCGCAGGTCGGCGACCCCGGCGGCGGTCGCCTCCGGCACGAAACGCTCGAACGGCCGCCAGCCATCCTCGCCGTGCTGGCGAATGTCGCCGCCTGCCGCCTGCACCAGCGCGAGGCCGCCGGCGACGTCCCAGATGTTCGGTGCGTTGAAGCGGGCGACCCGCAGGATGCCGGCCGCTGTGAGCGCGCATTCGATGGCCGCCGAGCCGGTCTTGCGGCCATCCCAGCCGCCGTCGGACGGCTGGGCATCCGGTATGCCGGCGAGGCCGGTGCGCACCGCGGGGTTGATCCTGGGCGTGACGTCCTCGCCGTCGAAACGGAGCCGGCCGCCGTGCCTCGCATGATAGACGCCGCTGCGCAGCGCATGGCTCGCCGAGCACCACAGCGCGCCGGCAACCGGGCGTCCGCGATGCAGCACGCCGATCGAGGCCGCGAACATCGGAAAGCCGTTGATGAAATTGGAGGTGCCGTCGATCGGGTCGACCGCCCAGACGATGTCGTGGTCGCGGGCCGGCCGGTCGTCCATCTCCTCACCGATCACGTCATGAGCGGGAAAGCGCTCCGCCACGCGGGCGCGGATCAGCGTCTCGACGTTGTGGTCGACCTCGGACACCGGATCGCGCCAAAGCTCGTCGCCGGTCGCCGCCGTCTTGTAACGGATGGTGAGCAGGCCGCCGAGCGCGTTGACGATCTCCGCGCCGGCGAGCCGCGCCAGCTCCACCGCCAGATCCTCGACTTGCGCCAGGTCGCCGGCCGCTATCGTCGCTTCCGGTTTCGCCATGATTTGGAAACCGGCGACCGCGTCGATGGTTCCGGCGTGAGCCAGCATTTGAGGATCCGCACCGGTTCCGGCTCGAACGACAGATGCACGGTTTGTTCGTCGGTTTGCGCCGGCTTCAATTCGTCGTCGAGCCGCTGCGGCGCGGCGCGCCAGCGCAGCGAGACGTTGCGGCCGCGATAGACCGAGGCGGGCGGGGCGCCGCGCGGCGCCTCCACCCAGTCCATCATCGCCTTGCGTCGGCCGGCATCGAAGCAGACGACGTCGAACATCCGGTCGTCCGCCGCTGCGGCCGGCGCGAGTTTTAGCGCCGGGCCGGTATAGGCGATGTTCATGACCTCGACGCCGAGCACCGATTTCGTCACTCGTTTTCTGTCGACCGTGATGTCGACGCGAAACGGCTTTGCGGTTTTCAGAATTCGCCGCAGCACTTTCCGGCCATAGGCGAGGGCGGCGGCGCCGATCAGGCCGGTGCCGTCCTTGTCGCCGTCGCTCATCAGGCGCGGCATTGCGCCGAGGCCGAAGGTTTCGAGAAAGGTCGCGCTGCCCCAAAGACCTTCCGCCTTGCCGACGTCGAGCTTGAGCAGCTCGTGCGGATGCCAGCTTTCGCAGAGGACATGAGGCAGGCCCGCGGTGCCGAAGGCGCGGCCGATGTTGTTGGCGGTGCCGAGCGGTATCAGTGCGACCGGCACCGCGCGGTCCTTGAGCGCGCCGATCACCTTGCCGATGGTGCCGTCGCCGCCGGCGATCACCAGGATGTCGGCGTCGCGCGCCCTGAATTTTGCAAGATCGCGCGCGAAGGATTTCTTCCTGGTCGAATGATATTCGGTGTCATAGCCGGCGAGACGTAGCGCGTCCTTGATGGCTTTCTTGTCGTGACTGTCTTCGATTCCCGCGTCCGGGTTGTGGCAGATATAGGCGCGCATGGCTCACCATAACGTGGCCGTGCCTCCGTCGGTTCCCGGCCAAAGCGCCGCACGCGCAAGCCTCCCCCGGACAAGGCCCGGGGGAGGGTGCGCGTCAGCTCACGAGGAGCGGGGATTGGCGCGCGTCAGCCCGGCAGCAGCACGGTGTCGACGACATGGATGACGCCGTTCGACTGCTTGACGTTGGCGATGGTGACGGTGGCGACGTCGCCCTTCTCGTCGATCACCTCGATCTTGTCGCCCTTGAGCTTCGCGGTCAGCGTGCAGCCGCCGACGGTCTTGATCTTGTGCGCGCCGCCGTCATCCTTGATCATCTTCTTGATCGCGGAGGCCATCGCATCGGCGGCGACGACATGGCATGTCAGAATCTTGGTGAGCTTGTCCTTGTTTTCCGGCTTGAGCAGGGTCTCGACGGTGCCGGGCGGCAGTTTCTTGAAGGCCGCGTTGGTCGGCGCGAACACCGTGAACGGGCCTTTGCCCGACAGCGTGTCGACGAGGCCGGCCGCCTTCACGGCGGCGACCAGCGTGGTGTGGTCCTTCGAGTTCACCGCGTTCTGAATGATGTTCTTCGACGGATACATCGCCGCGCCGCCGACCATCTTGGTGTCTTCCGCGTAAGCGGCCGATGCGATGGCGCCGATCGCAAACGAAATCGCTACAGCTCCCGCGAGAGCCGTCTGGGATAGGCGTTTCATGGTGCTCCGTTTCCTCTGTGTGACCGTCTCTGACTGGAGACACGAGGTTTACGGAGCCTGCGCCGCGCTGGATCGTTCCAGCGCGTCACAAATTTGTGAGACGGTCTTGTGATCCGTTTGCGCGCGTGCTTTTCAGCGCACGATCTTCACCGAAAACCGGATTCCACTTTTCGGGACCGCGCGCTATTGCCGCTGCCAGCGTTCGGTGCCGATCTGCTTGCCGCCGGAATAGGTCCACACGCCCTGCCAGTTGCCGCCGTCGGAGCCGTAGAGCGCGAGGCCGCTCGAGTCGCCGGAGCGATAGGAGACCGCGATGAAGTTACGGTCGCCGATGCCGGTGCCGACATAGCGCGTGCTGCCGACGACCCAGACAACGCGATAGGTCTCGCCGGTTTTCTCGACCGTCACGGTGCCGGAATAGGCCGAGCCGTTGCCGGGATTGGTGCCCTGCACGGCGTAGCGGCCGGAAGGATCGGCGGCGAAGGCGGTGGTGAAGGTCAGCAGCATGAGAGCGGCGAATGCCGCGATGAAGCGCATGGATTGTCTCCCGATATGAATGTTGCGTCGATGCCGGACGGTCAGGCCGCGAGCGGGTCCGGCCCGTAACGATTGGTGCCGATGGTGCCGCGCAGGAAGCCGAGTTCGACGATGCCCCAGATCGACACCGCAAGGCCGACCAGCGACAGGATGAAGCCGAAGCTCCCCATGCCGTGGCTGATGGCGTTGAGTGCGAGCGGCAGCAGATAAAACAGCGCGAGCCACCAGCCGCTTCGGTCGCGGTCGTGCAGCCGCTTGATGCCGACCATCACGCCGGACACCATCAGCGGAATATAGACGACGAGCAGCACCACGAAGAACGCGCTGCCGAGCGCGAGCAGGAAAGCCAGCGCGGCAACGATAAGCATGGCGACGACGTAGATCGCGATCGCGGTCCAGTACGGCGCGCGGTTGAGCCGCCCCTGATACGTGAACAGGAGCGTCTTGAAATCGATGTTGTTCATGAGTTCGCCCCGCAATGTCTGTGACAGACGGGGACAAGCTTAGGGCTTTGCGGTGCGGCCGGTAAGGGGAGGCGGCCCTTTCTACAACGGCGGAAAGACGTGGCGGCCGTCCGGACCGAGCGGTAACGGTTCAACTTTGGTCACGGCCGCGAGCGTCAACGGCGCATAAAGATGCGGGAACAGCGCGCCGCCGCGCGACGGCTCCCATTTCAGCTTGTCGCCGAGTTTTGCCGTATCGACCGACACCAGCAGCAGGTCGCTCTGGCCGGCGAAGTGTTTCGCGGCCGTCTCGGCGGCCTGCGCGGCGGTCGAGAAGTGGATATAGCCGTCCGCGATATCGACCGGCGCGCCGGTGAAGACGCCGGCCTGCTCGGCCGCGCGCCACAGCGGCGCGGGGCAGATTTTGTAGATGGTCGCCACGCCGGCGGCGGTTACGCCGCGCCGCGCAGTTCCGGCCCGCCGTTCGAGGGCGGCGGGATCGGCGCGCCGTCGGCGGCGTATTCGTTGAGCTTGTTGCGCAGCGTGCGGATCGATATGCCGAGAATGTTCGCCGCGTGGGTGCGGTTGCCGAAGCAGTGCTTGAGCGTCTCGAGGATCAGGTCGCGCTCGACCTCGGCGACCGTGCGACCGACAAGGTTGCGGGTGACCTGCTCGGCGGCGAGTGCCGCCTGCGCGGCGACGCCCGAGCGCTGCTGGTCGAGCCGCGCGCCGTCCGGCGTGCGGATGTCTTCCGCGCCGATCTCCGCGCCGGTCGACAGCAGCACCGCGCGGTGCAGCGTGTTTTCCAGCTCGCGGACATTGCCCGGCCAGCGATTGGTGGTGAGCGCGCGCTGCGCCTCGGCCGAGAGCGGGCGCGCCGACAGGCCATTGCCGTCCGAATATTTCTTCACGAAATACTGCGCCAGTTCGATGATGTCGGCCGGACGTTCGCGCAGCGGCGGGATCTTCAGGTTCACGACGTTGAGGCGGAACAGGAGATCCTCGCGGAACGTGCCCTCGCGCACGGCGTCCGCCAGCACGCGGTTCGACGTCGCGATGATGCGGATATCGACGGCGACCGGCTTGGTGCCGCCGACGCGGTCGATCAGCCGTTCCTGGATGGCGCGCAGGAGCTTCGCCTGCAGCCGCACGTCCATCTCGGAGATTTCATCGAGCAGCAGCGTGCCGCCGTTGGCTTCCTCGAACTTGCCGATGCGGCGGGCGAGCGCGCCGGTGAAGGAGCCTTTCTCGTGGCCGAACAGCTCGGACTCGAGAAGGTTCTCGGGGATCGCCGCGCAATTGACCGAAATGAAAGGCTTCTTGGCACGGCTCGACTTGGCGTGAACGTAGCGCGCCAGCACTTCCTTGCCGGTGCCGCTTTCGCCGGTGATCAGGATGGAGGCTTCCGAGCCCGCGACCTGTTGGGCGAGCTTGACGACGCGGGCCATCGCGTCGTCGCGGAAGATCATGTCGCGCGCGTCGTCGGCGACGGCCGACAGCACTGCTGCGATCAGCTCGGCGTCCGGCGGCAGCGGGATGTACTCCTTGGCGCCGGCATGGATGGCGTCGACCGCGGCGCGGGCGTCGTTGGTGACGCCGCAGGCGACGATCGGCACATGGATGCGCTCGGCCTCGAGCTTCGCCAGCAGCGCGCGGATGTCGATCGCGACTTCGACCATCAGCAGGTCGGCGCCGCGTCCGGAGCGCAGCACCGCGAGCGCCTGGTCGATGGTGTCGGCCTGGGTGACGGCCGCGCCCTTGTCCATCGCGATCTTGGTCGCGACGGTCAACTGGCCCTTCAGGGTTCCGACGATCAGCAGTCGCATGGCTCTACTCCCTTATTTCTCGGCCTTGATGATTTCCGTCATCGTGACGCCGAGCTTGTCCTCAACCAGCACGACCTCGCCGCGCGCGACCAGCCGGTTGTTGACGTAGATATCGATCGCTTCGCCGACCTTGCGGTCGAGTTCGAGCACGGTGCCAGGCCCGAGCTTCAGCAGATTGCCGACGTCCATCCTGGCGCGGCCGAGCACGGCGGAAACCTGCACCGGAACGTCGAAGAGGGCTTCGAGGTCGGCGGCGCTGCGGTCGATGTCGTCGCCGCCCGGCGCCAACGGGCCGGCGTCGTCGACCTGCGTGACCTCCGCGCCCTGCTCGAGGTCCGGCAGCGGGACGCCTGCTTCGGGATTCTGCGTTTCTTGTTCGCTCATTGCTTGGACCTCCAAAACCTATTCCACGTCGGCGGCGCGCGCCGTGACGTAACGCTCGACCGCTTCGGCAATCGCGGCCTCGGTCGCCGCGCGATCGCGATTGACGCCGCCGTCCGCCCATTCGATCCGGCAGTCGCCGGCGGCGACCGCTGCATCCGACATCACCATGAGCCGGCCCGCGAAGCCGCGCGCCTGCGCGATGTCGTCGAGTTTGGCCTTGGCAGCGTCGAAAATCGTGTCGTTGACGCGCACACTGATGTGCGGCGTCGACGCGAGATGCTGGAAGCACTCGGTGGCAAGCGCGGTGATTTCCGTGAGCGGCTGCCGTGCGACCAGTTCCGGCGCGAGCTTGCGGGCGACCGCGACGGCGACCTCGACGGCCTCGATCTCGAGGCGGGCTTCGACGCCGTAAAGGCCGCGGCTCAGCCGTTCCAGCGTGTCGCCGACGACGCCGAGCGTGTTGGCGATCTGCTGCTCGATCTCGGTGCGTGCCTGCGCCTGGCCGGCGCCGAAGCCGTTGCGATAGGCGACCGCTTCCGCGTCGGCGCTGCGGCGCTCGTGCTCGACCACGGTCATGGTCGGCGTTTCGCCCTTGGCGAAGTCGGTCTCGAACAGGAATTTTGCTGCGGCTGCCATGATTATCCAATTGCTCGCATGAACTTTTCCGAAAACCGGTTCCCACTTTTCGGGTTCATGCTCAGTACACCAGCTCGTCGTCGCCGCGGCTCTTGGCGATGATGATTTCGCCCTTGGCGGCGAGGTCTTTGGCGAGATTGACCATGAGGCCCTGCGCCTCGTCGACGTCGCGCAGCCGCACCGGCCCCATCGCCTGCATGTCGTCGACCAGCATCTTGGCGGCGCGGCTCGACATCGCCTTGAAGAAGAATTCGCGGATCGTGTCGTTGGAGCCCTTGAGCGCGATCGCGAGCTTGTCCTTGTCGACATGGCGCATGAGGGTCTGCGCCGAGCCGGAATCGAGCTTCACGAGATCGTCGAAGGTGAACATCAGCGACTTGATGCGCTCGGCGGCGTCGCGGTTGTCGGATTCGAGCGCGGTGATGAAGCGGGTTTCGGTCTGGCGGTCGAAATTGTTGAAGATTTCCGCCATCACCTCGTGGGCGTCGCGGCGGCGCGTCTGCGACAGGTTCGACATGAATTCGGTACGCAGCGTCTGCTCGACGCGCTCGATGACTTCCTTCTGCACCGACTCCATCTTCAGCATGCGGTTGACGACGTCGAGCGCGAAGTCTTCGGGCATGATGCCGAGCACGCGCGCGGCGTGTTCCGGCCGCAGCTTGGAGAGCACGACGGCGACGGTCTGCGGGTATTCGTTCTTCAGGTAGTTGGCGAGCACCTCTTCCTGGACGTTTCCGAGCTTCTCCCACATGTTGCGTCCGGCCGGCCCGCGGATTTCGTCCATGATGCCGTGGACGCGCTCCGGCGGCAGATATTGCTGCAGCAGGCGTTCGGTGGCGTCGTAGTTGCCGAGCAGCGCGCCGGAGGCCGACATGCGGCCGACGAACTCGAGCAGCAGCTCCTCGACCATCTCGGCATCGACGGTGCCGAGCGTCGACATGATGATCGAAATCTCGCGCAGCTCGTCGTCGTCGAGCATGTTGAAGATTTTCGAGCCGTATTTGTCGCCGAGCGCGAGCATCAGCACGGCGGCGCGTTCCGGTCCGGTCAGCCTCCGACGGCCGCTGGCGCTCGCGCCCTGCGAACGATGCGCGAGCTGGGCGACCAGCGCGCCGATGTCTTCGTTCTGGGTTGCTTCCTGCACCGTCGCCATGATTTACGCCGCGTCCTCGTGGAGCCAGCTGCGGATGATGGAGACCGCTTCGTGCGGGTTCTTGTCGGCCAGTTCGCCGACCTTCTGCACCGACTCGGCGTGGACCTTGCCCTGCACCTGGGCGACGTCGATCATCGCCGAGGTGCGGTTGGAGATCGCGACCGCCTCGTCGCTGCCGACCAGCGAGACCGTCGGTCCGCCGGCCGATGAAATGCCGCCGCCGGAAATCGCCTGGCCGTCCGGGCCGACCAGCACGGCGGCGCGGCCGGTGGCCTGCGGACCGTCCGGCGTGACGATGCGGCGCACCAGCGGGCGCACCACCATGAACATCACGACAAGACCGAGCAGCGCCATGACGCCGAGTTCGGCGCCGCGCATGATGTCGTCCTTGGTGAACTGAAGAAACTTGGCGTACCACGGCCCCGGTTCGCCGACGGGAAGCGACGGCGTTTCGGCGAAGCGCAGGTTGACGACCTCGACCTGGTCGCCGCGCTTCTGGTCGAAGCCGATGGCGGAGCGCACCAGCGCGGCGATGCGGTCGAGCTCTTCCTTGCTGCGCGGCTGATAGGTCGGCTCGCCCTTGTCGTTCTTGGCGTAGCTGCCGTCCACCAGCACGGCGACCGAGATGCGGTTGACGCGGCCGGCTTCGGTCACTTCGGTCTTGGTGATGCGGGAGATCTCGTAATTGACGATTTCCTCGGTCTTCTTGCTTGCCTCGCGCGGCGTGCTGTCGTTGGCGCCGCCCTGCTGGTTGGCGCCGCCCGGCAGTTCGTTGCCGACCGACACCGGGCCCTGCTTGGCGTCGCCCGAGGTCGACTGTTCCTCGCGGGTCTGGCTGGAGCGCACCACGCGGCTTTCCGGGTCGTATTTGTCGGAGGTCTGCGTCACGCGATTGACGTCGAAATCCGCGGTCAGTTCGACGCGGGCGCGGTTCGGCCCGACCACGGAATTGACGATCTGCTCGACGCGGTCGCGCAGCCGCCGCTCATAAGCCGTTTTGCGTTCGTCGGCGGCCATGCCGGTGAGGGGATCGGCGGTCTCGGCGCCGTCGGCGAGCAGCCGGCCGGTCTCGTCGACCACCGAGACGCGTTCGGGCTTGAGACCGTTGACGGCCGTGGCGGCCAGATGGCGGATGGCGCGGACCTGCTGGTGTTCGAGCGAGCCGCGCACGCGCAGCACGATCGATGCCGAGGGCTCGATCTTGTCGCGCGAGAAGAGGGGGCGGTCCGGCAGCACGAGATGCACGCGCGCGGCCTGGACGCGGTCGAGGCTGCGGATGGTGCGGGCAAGCTCGCCTTCGAGCGCGCGCAGCTTGTTGATGTTCTGAATGAAGCTCGTGGCGCCGAGCGCGTCCGACTTGTCGAAGATCTCGTAGCCGACGCCGCCGCCCTTGGGCAGTCCGGCCTCGGCGAGCTTCATGCGCAGCCGGGCAACCTGGTCCTTCGGCGCCATGATGATCGCGCCGTCGGCCTTGACCGAATAGGCGATGCCCTGCCGCTCGAGGTCTTTCACGATGGAGGCGGAGTCTTCGACGGAAAGGTCGGTGAACAGCGGCACCATCGCCGGCTGGGTCACCTGCATCATCAGCACCGCGAAAAATCCGACCAGCGCCAGCGTAACCGCGAGCATTGCCGCGATGCGGGCCGCGCCAAATGCTTTCAGAAAGTCGAAAAATGCCTGCACCGGACCCATGCCTTTGCGATCAGGCGCGACGCACGCCCGACGCGGCAAAATTTGCCCAGTTTATGGTTAGCAGCCGGTTAACGACCGGCGTCTGCGCAAACGAAAACGCCGGCCCAGCGGCCGGCGTTTCGGAATTCGGTAAGGATCGTCTTAAGGACGGTACTGCTGGATGCGCGTGGTGCGCAGGCCGGCGAGGCCGTGCTGATCGATCGAATACTGCCAGGAGAGGAATTCCTCGACGGTCAGCGTGTAGCGGCCGCACGCCTCTTCGAGGGAGAGAAGGCCCCCGCGAACGGCGGCAACGACTTCCGCTTTACGCCGGATCACCCAGCGTTTCGTGGAGGGCGGCGGCAGGTCCGCGATGGTGAGCGGGCTGCCATCTGGCCCGATGACATACTTGACCCTCGGGCGGTGGGGTTCGGTCATTGTTTGAACTCACAACTCAACTGACAAATGCCAGTGCAAACTAGCGGCCCCAGCTTAAAATTTACCTAAGTCCGGCGCCCGATTGCGGGAAAAAATTGCCGGAAATGCGCATTAAACAGTTGGTGACGAATTGCGGCGCCCGCCGGACGGGGCTAGCCGGTGAAGCCGATAATACGCTTGATCTTGTCGAAACTGTAGGTCTGTCCGCCGATCGTGAGCACCGGCGGGGTGGTCGAGACATCGACCGACTGGACCTGGCCCTGAACCTCGGTGGTCACCGCGGTGGACTGGCCGCTCGAATCCACGGCCGAGATCGTCATCGTGTAGTCGCCGTCCGGCCAAAGCGCGCCGTTGTTGCCGCGGCCGTCCCAGGAGAAGGCCTGGGTGCCGGTATTGATGGCAAAGCTGCCGCTGTAGGCGGTTTCGCCGTTGGCGGCCTTGATGGTGAAGGTCGCGCTCGCCGGCTTGGTCGAGGAGAAGCTCCATTCGGCGCTGCCGTTGGCGAGCTTGGCGGTCGAGCCGTCGATCGCCACCGTCGCGCCGACATAGGCGAGCGCGGCCGTCGTCTGCGCGGTCTTTTCCAGCGAGACGAGCTGGGTCAACTGGTCGTTCGCCTTCATCTGCTGTTCGACCTGCGAGAACTGCACGAGCTGCTGGGTGAACTGGTTGGTGTCCAGCGGATCGAGCGGGTTCTGGTTCTTGAGCTGCGTGGTCAGCAGCGTCAGGAAGGTCTGGAAGTTGTTGGCGATGCTGCCGTTCTTGTTGACCGCGGCGGCGGCCGCCGAAGCCTGCGCGGCCGAAACCGGGGTCGAGCCAATCGTGGACGGTGAGGTGGCGGTGGTAGCCATGATGTTTTCCCCTAGACGCGAATATCGACGCCGCCGCGCGAGCCGGCGAGCGTGCGATAGCCGCGTTGCATGGTTTCGACCGGCGGCAGCGCATCGTCCCTGACGATCACTTCAGCCGTGTCGCGCGATTGACGGAACGCCTGCTGCTGCATGCTCTGGTCGCGCAGCGAGAACTGCATGCCGTTGTCCGAGGTTTTCAGGCCGGCATCCTGCAGCGCGCGCTCGAGGCCGTTGGCGTCGCGGCGCAGCAGGTCGAGCGTTTCCGGCCGGTCGACGACAAGCCGCGACGTGACATGGCCGTGGCGGTCGACATCGAGCCGCACGTCGATGCGGCCGAGTTCCGGCGGATCGAGGCGAATTTCGAACGAGTGCTTGCCGGCCTTGGCCTGCGCGGTGAGCTGGACTGCGACGCCTTCGACCGGAACGGCCGGCGCCTGCGGCGCGGCGGCGACATTGGCCTGCGCGGTGGCCGGCTGCGTGTGCTGCACGGCATTGGGGCCTTGCGGCCCCTGCGGCTGGTTTTGCGGACCTTGGGTCTGCGCGGTGTTCGAATTGGCGTTGCCCGGCACCTCGGTGGCCTTGTCGGCGCCGCCGGCATGATGGGTTTTCTGCTCGGCCGCCGCGTTGGCGTCGCCGTCGGCGGGCTTGGCATTGGCGGCGTCTGCCGGCTTGGCGTCGTGCGTGTTGCCGTCGTGCTGCGCCTTGAGCGCGTCGTGGAACGTCTTGTCGTCCGGCACATCAGCCGTGTCGGCGGGCTTGGCCGCGTCGCTCTTGCCGTCCGTCTTGGCCGTCTCGCCGGCAGCGGCTTTGAGATCGGCGGTGAACAGGGCGGGCGTCGCGGGCTTGTCGCCGCCGATGACAGGGTCGGCCTCCGCCGGCGTCTCGCTGGCCTCCGCCGTCACCTGCGCGGTCACGACCGGTGCGGCAGCAACCTTGATGTCGGCCGGCTTGGCGGCATCGGCCTGCGACGGATCGGCCGCAACCTGAACGCCATCGGCGAGCACAGCATCGGCATCCGGGTCGGCGCCGTCCGTGGTTTCCTTGCTGTCGTCGCCGGCAATGACGGTGGTGTCCTCGTCGCCCTCGGTGGCGTTGCTTTCGTCCGCGGCCTTGGCGTCGGTCTTCGTGTCCTTGGTCTCGGCGGGTTCGGCGTCGTTGTCGGCCCGGTCCGCCTTGTCGCTCCGGTGCACCGGTTTGTCGTCGCGGTTGGCTGCGCGTCCGGCACCGCGGCGATCCTGATGACTGCGTTCGGCGCGCGAGGCTTCCGGCTGCTTCACGGCCTCGGCCGGCTGGTCGGGGCGAGCCGCGATGTCGCCGTCGCCCGCCGAGGCCCGATCGATCAGCGACGCAAACGGCGCAGCCGGCGCATCGGCATGAGCATTCGCCGGCCGGTTCCGCTGGCCGGAACGGGCGCTGGCGTGGCTCGTGGCATGAGCTTCGGACGCAACCTGGGGCACGAAACACCTCTTGCTGGATATCCGGCGAAAGCGGTGCAAGCCGCAGGCCAATCGCGCGGGCTTTGCGTTGTTGAGTTAAATCAAAGACTTACTGCCATCCTGTGCCAGTTTAGAAAGGTTCCGGCCGCCGGCGCCGGGAAAAATTTGCCGGTCCGTCCGGTGGACGTGGCAGCGCGGGATTATTCGGTCTATCTAACCAGCATCGGCCGGCGGTTTTGCCGGCGTCGCAGCAGGCTTTCAGCGGACTTTCGATGCGTAACAGTCTCGATCTCGACGGCCGCCCGCAGGACACCCGCGTCGTTGTCGCGATGTCCGGCGGCGTCGATTCGTCCGTCACCGCGGCGCTGCTGAAGGCCGAGGGCTACGACGTCGTCGGCGTGACCTTGCAGCTTTACGATCACGGCGCGGCGACCCACCGCAAGGGCGCCTGCTGCGCGGGTCAGGATATCTACGACGCCCGCGCGGTCGCCGACCGCATCGGCATTCCGCACTACGTGCTCGACTACGAGGACCGTTTCCGCGAGGCGGTGATCGAACGCTTTGCCGAAAGCTATGTGCATGGCGAGACGCCGGTGCCCTGCATCGACTGCAACCAGACCATCAAGTTCACCGAGTTGCTGTCGACCGCGCGCGACCTCGGCGCGCAGGTGATGGCGACCGGGCACTACGTCGTGTCGCGCGGCTTGCCGAACGGCGCGCGAGCGATCTATCGCGCCCGCGAGGAAGACCGCGACCAGAGCTATTTCCTGTTCAACACCACGCCGGCGCAACTCGACGCGCTGCGCTTCCCGCTCGGCAACCTCACCAAGCTCGAGACGCGGGACATCGCGCGGCAGTACGGCCTCGTCGTCGCCGAGAAGCACGACAGTCAGGACATCTGCTTCGTGCCGTCGGGCAAATATACCGACGTGATCGAGCGGCTGAAGCCGGGCGCGGCCGAGCCCGGCGAGATCGTCGATCTCTCGGGCAAGGTGCTGGGTAAGCATTCCGGCATCATCCATTTCACCATCGGCCAGCGGCGCGGCCTCGGTGTTTCGACCGGCGCGCCGCTCTATGTGGTTCGGCTCGATGCCGACCGCGGCCGTGTCGTGGTCGGTCCGCGCGATGCCTTGCGCACACGGCGCATCCGGCTGCGTGACGTCAACTGGCTCGGCGACGGCACCGTCAAACAGGCGTTGGCTGACGACCGTTTCGAGGTTTTCGTGAAAGTGCGCTCGACCCGGCCGCCCCAGGCGGCCTGGCTCCGTCACGCCGACGGCGCTTATGAAGTCGAGCTGATCGACGGCGAGGATGGCGTGTCGCCGGGGCAGGCCTGCGTGTTCTACGATGCACGCGAAGGTCAGGCGCGCATGCTCGGCGGCGGCTTCATCGCGAGCGCGCAAAGCGCCGCCGATGTCGCAACGCGGCCCGGCACGGCCGCTGTGACCGCTACCGCACGAGGCTGATCGCAATCATGGGCGCGGAAGCGTTCAACCGCGACAGTATCGCGCGGGCTTATGGTCGCTGGGCGCCGATTTACGATTTCGTGTTCGGCAAGGTGTTCGCGCCCGGGCGCGCAGCGGCGATTGCCGCGGCCGAGCGGGTCGGGGGCCGCATTCTCGATGTCGGCGTCGGCACCGGTATTTCGCTGCCGGCCTATGCGCGCACCAACCGCATCACCGGCATCGACATTTCCGCACCGATGCTGCGCAAGGCCTGCGAGCGGGTGAGGGAGCACAAGCTCGACAATGTCGAGGCACTTGCGGTGATGGACGCCGCCAATCTCGCCTTTGCCGACGCGACGTTCGACGTGGTGATGGCGCAGTTCCTGATCACCGCGGTGCCGGATCCCGAAGGCACACTCGACGAGTTCGCGCGGGTAACGCGCCCGGGCGGCGAGATCGTTCTGGTCAATCACATCGGCGCCGACAGCGGGTTGCGCTGGTGGTTCGAACTTGCTTTCTCGCCGCTCGCGCAGCGGCTCGGCTGGCGGCCGGAATTCAAGTTCGCCCGCATCGCGGAGTGGGCGACGAAGAACGGCGGCGTCGAACTGATCGAGCGTCGCGCGATCCAGCCACTCGGCCAGTTTTCCCTCATCCGATACCGCCGGACATAGTCGCGGGAACTTCGCCGCGCGCGGCGCGTTTTCCCGTCATGAGAACATCCGTGACGACAGCGGCAGCGCTTGCCATGAGCGCCATCGCATTCGCCGCCTCGGCGCAATCGCCGCCGGCGCCGAAGCCCGTCGAGCCGCAGCAGGAAACGCGCGACCCCAAGGCCTGCGCCAATGCCCGCGCCGAAGTCGACAGGAAGGGCGCTGTCGATGTGCGCGATCCCAAGGACCGCACCCTGAGCGAGCAACTGGCGAAGTCCGACGGCGTGATCTGCCCGCCGGCAGCGATCGACCCGGCCATCAAGGCGCCGACGCCGGAAACCGGCAGCACCACGCCGGTGATCCCGCCGCCCGGCAGCAACGACCCGACGATCCGCCCGAAATAAGCGTCGGGCAGGGCAAGCCTTGCTTGACAGGTTTTCGCTGGCGTCCCTATATCCGGCCCCGTGTGGCGGGGTAGCTCAGCTGGTTAGAGCAGCGGAATCATAATCCGGAGGTCGGGGGTTCGAGTCCCTCCCCCGCTACCACACACTCCCCAGAACCAGATTTGTTGGCCGGGCCGGTGGGGCCGCCGACAAGCTTGCACGCCAAGACACTGAATTTCCTCGGCTTTGTTGCTGTAAGAATTCGTGATCGCGCGCGTTGCGGCACTTGATTGCGAATGAACGTTCATTCTCTTATTGTGCGCCGCCGCAATGATGGGCAAAGGCCCGTCGTGCGTGTTCGACAAGCACCTTCAAGGATCACTCGATCGATGCCGCGCATTAGCGCCCAGCAGCAGAGCGACCGTCGCAACGAAATCCTCGCCGCCGCGCAGCGGTGTTTCGTGCGTTCCGGATTTCATGGCGCCTCGATGCAGGACATCTGCGCCGAGGCCGGCATGAGCCCCGGCAATCTCTATCGCTATTTCCCCTCGAAGGAGGCGCTGATCGCCGGCATCGCCGAGCGCGACCGCGCCGAGGTGGCGCACAGCTTTGCCGAAGCCGATCTCTCGCAAGGCGTCTTCAAGGTGCTCGAGGGCCTCGCGCATTATCATTTCGCCCAGCGTCCGATCGAGGACGTCCTGCTCTGCACCGAAGTGATGGGGCAGGCGCGGCGTCATCCCGACATCGGCGAGATTTCGCGGTCGTTCGACGTCGACGTGCGGCGCTGGCTGCGCGACCTGCTCGATGCCGGCGTCGCGCGCGGCGATATTCCGGGCGACGTCGATCTCGACGGCGCCATCACCATGCTGATGACCATCGCCGACGGGATGTGGTGGCGCCGCGCGCTCGATCCCGATTTCGATCCGGAAAAGATCGTGCCGATCTTCATCGACATCATGCGTCATCTGTTGCGGAGCCGGCCGAAGCAGGCCGGGGAAAGTTCGTCATGAAAGCCAGCCGTATCGTTGCCGTCGGTCTCGTCGCGGTCGCCGCGTTGTGGATCGGTTCGGGTTACATCATCGGCAGTCACGAGACGAACAGCGAGGCGGCGATCCGCACGCCGGACGCCGCGCACAAGCCGTTCCGCGTCGCCGTCATCGCGACGGAGCGCGTGCAGCACAGCCGCAAGCTGGTGCTGTCGGGCCGCACCGAGGCGATCCACAAGATGATGGCGATCGCGCGCACCAACGGCACCATCGAGCAACTCAACGTTCGCCGCGGCTCCACCGTCAAGGAAGGCGACGTCATCGCCCGGCTGTCCGACGAGGCGCGCGTGGCGCAGGTTGCGCAGGCGCGCGCGCTGGTCGCGCAGCGCAAGTCCGAACTCGACGCCAAGCGCCGGCTGATCGAAACCGGCGCGCTGCCGCGGCTCGATCTCGTCAATCTGGAAGCGCAATACAAGGCCGCCGAGGCGACGCTCGCGGCAGCCGAAGCCGAGGCCGACCGTGGCGCGGTGAAGGCGCCGTGGTCCGGCGTCGTGACCGACGTTCCGGTCGAGCCGGGGCAGGCGGTGACGGCGACGAAGGAGATCGCGCAGATCGTCGCGCTCGATCCCATGCTGGTGGTCGTCGAGGTGTCCGAGCGCAAGCTGCCCGGCGTCAAGGTCGGCGCGGAAGTGAACGTTCGCCTCATCACCGGCGGCGACGCCAGGGGCCGCATCCGCTTCGTGTCGAAATCCGCGAGCCAGACGACGCGCACCTATCGCGTCGAGGTCGAAGTCGCGAACCCCGAGGGTGCGATTCCCGACGGCATCACATCGGAGGTTGCGATCTCGCTCGCACCCGAGCCTGCGACGCGGGTGCCGCGTTCGGCGCTGACATTCTCCTCGGCTGGCGATCTCGGCGTGCGCATCGTCGATGCGCAGAACAAGGTCGCCTTCGTGCCGGTGACCGTCTCGGAAGACGAGCAGACGCACATGTGGGTCGCCGGCGTCGAGAACGGCGCCAAGGTCATCGTGCAGGGCCAGGACTTCGTGCGCGAAGGGCAGACCGTCGAGGCGGTGCCGGCGAGCGCCGCGCCGCAGGCGCTGTCGTCGGCGAAGTAAAACAGGGAAGGGCGGCCGCTCATGCGCGCCATCGTCAACTATGCCGTCAGCCACGCGCGACTGACCCTCGCGCTGCTCGCCTTTCTGCTGATCGCGGGCTTCATCTCCTATGTGACGATCCCGAAGGAAGCCGAGCCGGATGTGCGCATCCCGATCATTTATGTGCAGCTGTCCCAGCGCGGCATCAGCCCGGAAGATAGCGAGCGGCTTTTGTTGAGGCCGGTCGAGACCCAGCTGAAGTCGGTCAACAACGTCAAGGAAATGCGCTCGACCGCCTTCGAGGGCGGCGGCTTCGTGCTGCTCGAATTCGAGGCCGGCTTCAACTCGACGGCCGCGCTTGCCGACGTGCGCGCCAAGGTCGACCAGGCCAAGCACGACATGCCGCGCGACATGGACGAGCCGCAGGTGCTGGAGGTCAACCTTTCGCTCTATCCGGTGCTGGTGGTCGCGCTCTCCGGCGACGTGCCGGAGCGCACCATGCTCGGCATCGCGCGCGAGGCGAAGAACCAGATCGAGCAGGTGCCGGGCGTCTTGTCCGCCGAATTGCGCGGTTCGCGCGACGAGGCCGTCGAGATCATCGCCGAACCGATGCTGATGAAGAGCTACGGCGTCACGCTCGATCAGATCACCTCGATCATGCAGTCGTCGAACACGCTGGTCGCCGCCGGCGCGCTCGAGGGCGAGACCGGGCGCTTCTCGGTGAAAATCCCGTCGCTGATCGAGAAATCGCAGGACGTGCTGAACATTCCCGTCACCGCGACCAACAAGGCGGTGGTGACGCTGGGCGACGTCGCGACGGTGAAGCCGACCTTCAAGGACGCCACCTCCGTCACCCGCGTGAACGGCCGTCCGGCCATGACCATTGAAGTCTCCAAGCGCACCGGCGCCAACCTGATCGAGACGGTCGACGGCGTGAAGAAGCTGGTCGAGCAATTGCATAAGCGCTGGCCCAGCGCCGTGCAGGTGTCTTTCACGCAGGACAAGTCGAAGGACATCCGCAGCATGCTCGCGGACCTGCAGAATTCTGTGGTGATGGGCGTGCTGCTCGTCGTCGTCATCATCCTGTTCGTGCTCGGCTTCCGCGCCTCGCTGTTCATCGGCATCGCCATTCCCGTGTCGTTCCTGACCGGCGTGCTCGCGCTGCAGCTCGCGGGCCTGACCGTCAATATCGTCGTGCTGTTTTCGCTCATTCTTGCCGTGGGCATGCTGGTCGATGACGCCATCATCGTGTCGGAATATGCCGAGCGGCGAATGTCCGAGGGCATGTCGCCGCGTGAGGCCTACACGACCGCCGCGTCGCGCATGGCGGGCCCGGTGGTGGCTGCGACCGCGACGCGCGTCGCGGCGTTCTCGCCCTTGCTGTTCTGGCCGGGCATCGTCGGCGAGTTCATGAAGTACCTGCCGATCACGCTGATCGCGACGCTGTCGGCGTCGCTCGTCGTCGCGCTGATCTTCACGCCGACGCTCGGCTCGCTGCTCGGCAAGGCGGCGCCGATCCCGCATGACGAACGCATGGCCGACCGCGGCCCCTATATGCGTTTCGTGCGCTTCGCGCTGCGCCGGCCCGGCATGGTGCTGATTTCGGCCGCGGCGCTGCTCGTCGTGGTGCAGGTCGCCTATGCCAAGCTCGGCAATGGCGTCGAGTTCTTCCCCAATGTCGAGCCGGACTACGGCCAGGTCATCGTCCACGCCCGCGGCAATCTCTCGCTCGACGAAAAGAACCGGCTGGTCGGGCAGGTCGAAAAGCGGGTGCTCGCGTTCGACTCGCTCAAGACCGTCTACACCCGCATCGGCGAGCAGCCGCGTGGCTCCAACGAGATTACCGAGGACACCATCGGCGTGATCCAGTTCGAATTCGTCGACTGGAAGCAGCGGCCGAAGGCCCATACGATCATGGACGCGATCCGTGAAAAGACCGCGGACATTCCCGGCATCATGGTCGAGGTGACGGCGCCGCGCGGCGGACCGCCGACCGGCAAACCGATCCAGGTGCAGCTCGCCGCCGTCGATGCGGCGAACCTCGAGCCGGCGGCGAAGAAGGTCGCGGCGATCCTCGCCAAGCGCAGCGACATTCGCGACCTCGACGACGGCCTGCCGCTGCCGGGCATCGACTGGCGCATCACGGTCGACAAGGCCGAAGCGGCGAAATACGGCGCGGCAGTCTCGACCGTCGGCAACGCGGTGCAACTCGTCACCAACGGCATGAAGGTCAGCGAGTACCGGCCGGCCGAAAGCGACAAGCCGGTCGATATCATCGTGCGGTTTCCGCCGGAGCGGCGCAGCCTCGACCAGATCGACGAGCTGCGCGTCAATCTCAACGGCGGCAGCGTGCCGATCGGCAATTTCGTCAAGCGGGAGCCGGCTCCGCGCGTCGGCTACCTGAACCGGGTGGACGGGCATCGCGTCATGACGGTCGCCTCCAACGTCGCCGAGGGCGTGCCGACCGCCAAGGTGCAGCAGGAGATCACCGCGGAACTTGGCCAGACCGATCTCGGCCCCGGCGTGACGTTCAAGCTCAAGGGCGAGGACGAGGAGCGCGAGAAGGCCTCGGCCTTCCTGATGAAGGCGTTCGGCACCGCGCTGTTCCTGATCTTCGCGATCCTGCTTGCGCAGTTCAACCGGCTGACCTCGGTCGGGCTGGTGATGACCGCGGTGATCCTCTCCACCATCGGCGTGATGATCGGCCTACTCATCATGGGTCAGGCGTTCGGCGTGGTGATGACCGGCATCGGTGTCATCGCCAACGCGGGCGTGATCGTGAACAACAACATCGTGCTGATCGACACCTACGACCGGCTGCGACGGGAAGGGCAGAGCGCCTACGACGCGGTGATCGAAACCTGTCGCGAGCGTACCCGGCCGGTGCTCCTGACCGCCGTGACGGCGATCCTCGGCGTGCTGCCGATCGCCTTCGGCGTCAATCTCGATTTCTTCATGCGCGAGGTGACGGTCGGCGCGCCGTCGACGCAGTGGTGGATCCATCTGTCCACCGCGATCGTGTTCGGTCTCGGCTTCGCGACGGTGTTGACGCTGATCGTGACGCCGGCGGCGCTGCTGCTGATCGAGCGCATGGCGGAGTGGCGGCGGCGCAACCTCGCGCGGTTGCGCGAGACGCCGTTGCGTGACTGGCCGCGCGCGATGTTGCGGCGGTTCACGCCGAAGTGGAGCCGCTAGGCTTCGTCGGCTACCGGACGGAACTCGCCGGCATCAAAATTCGTCCACGTCTTCGCCGCGAATGCGCCATCTCCGCGCGTCTGCGGGGGTGTCGTCGTTGACATTTGCGTGAACGGTAGGCATTGCGCAAATGCCGGCACAGATGGGTTGCTCCTTGCGGCCGAGGATGAAACAATCGAATCGAAACCGGCCTTGAGAACGAGAATCCCTGGCCGGAGCAATAGATAGCAATCCATCCGCCGGGACTTATATGTCCCCCTGAATTATCCGGGGCGTGCAAAGGCCCCAGCAGGAGTGCAGGGCCAATGGCGAGATTCTCGGCGCAATCCACAGCGACCGTTTTGCGCGGCGCGCAAGCCCAACCGGCGGCGCGGCCGGCCGCGGTTTCGCTTGAGGAACAGCGCGCCTTCTGGCGTGAGGCGTTTCGGATCGTCCGCGCGGAGACCGAGGCGCGTGCCGCGCCGTTATCGTCGGAAGACCAAATCGTCCAGTCGATGCCGGATGCGAGCCCGACCAAGTGGCATCGCGCTCATGTGACGTGGTTTTTCGAGACGTTTCTGGTGAAGCCGAACGCTCCCTCCTATCGGGAATTCGACGAGCGTTTCCCGTTCCTGTTCAATTCCTACTATGTCGCCGCCGGACCTCGCCACGCGCGGCCGCAGCGCGGGCTGATCACCCGCCCGAACCACGCCGACGTCACTGCCTACCGCGCGCATGTCGATGCCGCGATCGAGGCGCTGATCGACACGATCCCGGCTGCGCAAGCGGGAGAGTTTTTTCGTATTCTCGAAATCGGCCTGCATCACGAGCATCAGCATCAGGAATTGCTGCTGACCGACATCCTGCACGCCTTTGCGCAGAACCCGACCTATCCGGCTTATGACGCCGGCTGGCAGGCGCCAAAGCGCGCGCTGTCGCAGGGCGGCTACGTGGATTTGCCCGGCGGCATTCACGAGATCGGCCATGAGGGCGATGGCTACGGCTTCGACAACGAATATCCGCGCCACCAGACGCTGCTGCAGGACATTCGCATCGCGCGGCAGATGGTGAGCAATGCGGAGTGGCTCGATTTCATCGCCGACGGCGGCTACGCGAATGCCGCGCTCTGGCTGTCCGACGGCTGGGCGGCGGTACAGAACGAGGGTTGGCAGGCGCCGGGCTACTGGATCGAGCGCGACGGCGGATGGCATGCGATGTCGCTTGCCGGTCTGATGCCGGTCGATCCGGCCGATCCGGTCCGTCATGTCAGCTACTACGAAGCCGACGCCTTCGCGCGCTGGGCCGGCAAGCATCTGCCGAGCGAGCAGGAGTGGGAGGTCGCGGCGCGCATGGGCTTGCTCGACGACGCCTTCGGCCTGCTGTGGCAATGGACGCGCAGCGCCTATCTGCCCTATCCGGGCTATCGCGCCGCCGACGGCGCGCTCGGCGAATACAACGGCAAGTTCATGGTCAGTCAGATGGTGCTTCGCGGCTCCTCGCTTGCGACGCCGGCCGGTCATGAGCGCGTGAGCTATCGCAATTTCTTTTACCCGCCGTCACGCTGGCAGTTCAGCGGCGTGCGGCTCGTCGAATTTCCCTGACCAGTGAATTGAAGAGGCTTTGATATGACAGCAGCCGCGCGTGCCTTGCGCCAGAAGGCGTCCGCTTCCACGACCGATCCCGCGCTGGCGGAGTTCGAGGCCGACGTGATCGCCGGCTTCCGCAAGCCGCAGAAAGCATTGTCGCCGAAATATCTCTATGACGAAGCCGGTTCCATCCTGTTCGAAGAGATCACCGACACGCCGGAATATTATCCGACGCGCACCGAGATGAGCATCCTGCGCGAGCGGGCGAAGGAGATCGCGGCGCTGATTCCGGAAGGGGCGGCGATCGTGGAATTCGGCAGCGGTTCGAGCAAGAAGGCGCGTATTCTCCTTCAGGCGGTCGGTCCGCTCAGCGCCTATGTGTCGGTCGACATCAGCGCCGAGATGCTGGTGGAGGAAGCGAAGACGCTGCGGCGCGATTTTCCGGGACTGAACGTGGTGCCGGTGGTGGCGGATTTCACGCAAGGCTTCGAGTTGCCGCGAGAGGCGGCCGACGCGCCGGTGCGGGTCGGGTTCTTTCCGGGCTCGACCATCGGCAATTTTGAGCCGCACGCGGCGGCGGCATTCCTGCGCAACGCGGCGGATATTCTCGGAGACGGCGCGCTGATGATCGTCGGCGCCGATCTCGTCAAGCCGGCGGGTATCCTCAACGCCGCCTATAACGACAATCAGGGCGTGACCGCGCGCTTCAACCTAAATCTGCTGACGCGGATCAACCGCGAGCTGGGCGGCAATTTCGATCCGTCGGCCTTCGAGCATCACGCCTTCTTCAACCGCGAGCGCAGCCGGATTGAAATGCACCTCGCCAGCCTGAAGAAGCAGAAGGTGAGGATCGCCGGCGAGACGTTCGATTTTCGGATGGGCGAAACCATCCATACCGAATGCAGTTACAAATATTCGATCGAGTCGCTGGCGGCTCTGGCGCGCGGCGTGGGCTGGGCTCCGGTCAAGGCCTGGACCGACCGGCAAGGGCTGTTTTCCATTCAGGCGTTCCGGTTCGACGCCGGAACCGGCGTGCGGCAGAAAAACGCGCAATAAGTTTGCCTAATCGGCTCTCGCCATCATCGATGGATTGCGATAACGCTTGCCTGCCGTCGCGCCGCAAGCCGGCGGTTTTTGTTCGCACAAGCAGGATCATTCGATGAAAATTGTCGGCTTTGAAAAAGGCAATGCATTGCACCTCGGCGTGGTCGAGGGCGACAGCGTGATCGACCTCCAGGCGGTCGATTCCAAGGTGCCGGGCGATCTCGGCGAATGGCTGCGCGCCAACAACGGCGACATCAAGCCGCTGGCGGAACTGGCCAAAAAGGCGCCGGCCTCGGCCAGGCTGCCGCTCGCGAGCGTCAAGTTCGGCCTGCCGGTCGCGCGGCCGGGCAAGATCATCTGCCTCGGCCTCAATTATCTCGACCACGTCAAGGAAGGCCCGCAGAAGGACAATATCCCGAAGTTCCAGTCGATCTTCTTCCGCATGCTGTCGTCGCTGGTGCCGCACAAGCACCCGCTGATCCGCCCCAAGAAGTCGATCCAGTTCGACTACGAAGGCGAGCTGGTCGTGGTGATCGGCAAGCGCGCCAAGCACCTGACGCTGGAGAACGCCGCCGACTGCGTCGCCGGCTACACCGTCGGTAACGAAGGCTCGATCCGCGAATATCAGCGCCACACCACGCAGTGGGGCATGGGCAAGAATTTCGACGAGTCGGGCAGCATCGGCCCGTGGATGGTGACGGCCGATGAACTGCCGCGCGGCGGCAAGAGCCTCAAGATCGAAACGCGCCTTAACGGCAAGACCATGCAGTCGTCGAACACCGACCTGTTCATGTTCCCGGTCGCGGAGTCGCTGGTCTATCTCAGCGAGGGCATCACGCTCGAGCCCGGCGATATCCTGTTCACCGGCACGCCGTCCGGCGTCGGCCATGCGCGCAAGCCGGAGCCAGTGTGGATGAAGGCCGGCGACACCGCCGAGGTCGAGATCCAGGGCATCGGCGTGCTGAGCAACACGATCGAAGACGAGAAGTAAAACTGATCGCGTCGCCTGCGACGCGAACCTCTCTTGACAGCACAAGGGTTCCAAGTCCTGCTAGCAGCACAACAATGAAAAGGCCCGCCGGCCAACGGCGGGCCGATGCTGCCAACAGGGGAGGATACTCATGAAATTCGCGCGCATGATTGCGGCGGCCGCACTGGCCGCCGCCGTTCCGACGATCGCCGCAAGCGTCTCCGCTTCGGCCGACACCTGGCCGTCGCGGCCGATCCGGATCATGGTCGGCTTCGGTGCCGGCGGCGGCACCGACATTGCGGCGCGCATCGTCGCGCAGCCCTTGTCCGAGAAGCTCGGCCAGCCCGTGGTGGTCGAGAACAAGCCCGGCGCCGGCGGCACCATCGCCTCGAACCAGGTCGCCCATGCCGACAAGAACGGTTACACCGCCTTGGTGATTTCGACCGGCCACACGGTCTCGGCGGCGATGTTCAAGTCGCTGCCCTATGACTCGGTGAAGGACTTCGCGCCGGTCGGCATGGTCGCCAACTCCACCTATGTGGTGGTGGCGCGTGGCGACCTGCCGGTAAAGAACCTGCGGGACCTGATTGCGCTCGCCAAGGCAAAGCCCGGCGACCTGAAATTCGCCAGCGTCGGCGTCGGATCGACCCAGCATCTCGCCGGCGAATTGCTGCACCAGAAGGCCGGCATGAAGGTGCTCAACGTGCCGTATCGCGGCACGCCCGCGCTCGTCACCGCACTGATCGCGGGCGAGGTCGATTACGGCGTCGAGCTGCTGCACGCCGTGAAAGGCAATGCCGAGGCGGGCAAGCTGAAAATCCTCGCGGTCGGCTCGCCGGAGCGGTCGCCCGCCGCGCCGGACATTCCGACGGTCGCGGAGCAGGGCGTGCCGGGCTATGCGGCAATCGCGTGGTACGGCATGGTCTATCCGGCCGGGACGCCGGCCGAGGTGGTCGGCAAGACCAGCGCCGCGCTGCGCGAGATCCTTGCCCGCAAGGACATCCAGGCCCAGCTCGAGAAAATCGGGGCTTCGGCGAAGTCATCGACGCCGGAGGAGTTCGGCAAGCATCTTGCCGCCGAGGTCGAGACCTGGAAAGCGGTTCGCGAGGCCGCGGGGATCGAGCAGAAATAGCAGGCTGCGAAAAGCCGAAAGACAAGGAGAAACCGGCGCGATGGCTGAAAGTCTCAATATCCTGGTGATCTGCGGTTCGCTGCGGAAAGGCTCCTATAACGCCGCGCTTGCGCGGGCGTTGCCGGAACTTGCGCCGCCGGGCGTGACCTTCACCACCGCGCCGGCCTACGAAACGATGCCGTTGTACAACGAGGATCTTCAAAACGCATCGGGCTTTCCGCCGGCGGCGGAGGCTTTCGCCGCCGCGATCCGCGGCGCGGACGGCGTGATCATCGTGTCGCCGGAATACAACTGGACCATTCCGGGAGCGTTGAAGAACGCGCTCGACTGGGTGTCGCGGATGAAGGATCAGCCCTTCGTCAACAAGCCGGTGGCGATCCAGTCCTGCTCGCAGGGGCCGATGGGCGGCTCACGCATGCAGTATCACCTGCGCCAGTCGCTCGTGTACCTGAAGGCCTTTACCTTCGGCGTGCCGGAAGTGATCGTGAGCGTGGCGCAGAACAAGTTCGACAAGGATATGAAGCTGACCGACGAGACGACGCGGAAGTTTGTCCAGCAGCAGCTCGAAGGCTTCGCGAAATTCATCGCGCGGGTAAGGGATTAAAAGAGCGTGTCATGCCCGGCCTCGTGCCGGGCATCTACGTCTTCATTAACGCCAAAGACGTGGATGGCCGGGACAAGCCCGGCCATGACTACGTTTTCTCTCGGTATCTGCGGCGCCCCGTTCACGCCGCCGGCTTGTAGTCCGGGAAAATCATCGGCCGCATCTTGGGATGCGCGGGCATCATCCGCGGCGCGAAGGGCGGCTCGGCGCCGAGTTCCATGGCGGCGTGGATCGGCCAGCGCGGATCGTACATCGCGCCGCGCGCCAGCGCCACCATGTCGGCCTTGCCGGACGACACGATCGCTTCGGCCTCGCGCGCGCCGGTGATGAGGCCGACCGACATGGTCGCCAACCCGCTGTCCTTCTTCACCCGCTCGGCGAACGGCACGTTGAAGGCGGGAGCGAACGGGATCTTTTGCCGCGCGTCGAGCTGGCCGGACGACACGTCCATGTAGTCGCAGCCGAGCGCCTTGAGCGCCTTGGCGAACGCGACTGTGTCCTCGATGGTGGTGCCGCCATCGACCCAGTCGACGGCGGAGACGCGGATGCCGAGCGGCTTGTCCTTCGGCCAGGCGGCGCGGATCGCCTCGAACACTTCGAGCGGATAGCGCATGCGCTTCTCGAGTGAGCCGCCGTATTCGTCGGTGCGCTGGTTCGACAGCGGCGACAGGAACTGGTGGAGCAGATAGCCGTGCGCGGCGTGCAGCTCGAGCAGGTCGTAGCCGACGCGCTCGGCGCGCTTGACCGAGGCAATGTAGTCGGCGAGCGTCGCCTTCATGTCCTCCTTGGTCATGGCGCGCGGCACATGCCAGCCCTCGCCATAGGGGATCGCGGAGGGGGCGACCGTTTCCCAGGCGTTTTCCTCCTTGGTCAGCGGCTTGGCGCCGAGCGCCGGCGGCTGTGTCGAGCCCTTGCGGCCGGCATGGCCGATCTGCAGGCCGTGCTTCGACGGGCCGTACTGCTTGGCGAAATCGATGACGCGCTTCAGCGCCTTCTCGTTGTCGTCCGAATAAAGCCCCGCGCATTTGTAGGTGATGCGGCCGACCGGATTGATGTCCGTCATCTCCGCGATGATGAGGCCGAAGCCGCCGAGCGCAAACTGGCCGATATGCATCAGGTGCCAGTCGGTGGCCGACCCGTCGTTGGAGTTGTACTGGCACATCGGCGAAACCGCGATGCGGTTCGGGATTGTCAGGCCGCGAAAGGTGATCGGCGTGAACAACGCGCTGGACATTTGCAGTCTTTCCTCTCGATGAATGGATTGGCGAAGGGTTAGCCGTGCATGGCGATGACGAGGCACATCAGCGCCCAGAACACGCAGTATTCGATGCCGCCGATCACCCAGATCCAGCTGCGCGACAGCTTGTAGGTCGCGCCGGCGGCAACCAGCAGATGGATGAAACCGATGAAGCCAGCATATCGGGTGTAAAGTCCGAAAAGAAGGCAGATGGTGAGCAGGGTCTCGATCACGCCGGCAAGGTACATCCAGAACGCCGGCGGCTTGAAGCCGACATCGACGAAGAATTTCAACGTGGCGGGAACGGTGAACTTCGCGACGATGTGGGGAATAAAAAACAGCGCGCAGACGATGCGCAGGACATTGAACTCGTTCAGGAGATTGAATTTGTCTGCAAGCGACATCGTTCTACCCCTATTGCCGTCTCGGCTCGGCAGCGGAAGAGTTGCATGCCGCGTCAGGGCCGCCAACCCCCCGCTATGACGAACCCGTGAGTTGGGCACGGAAGGGCCGCCGCGCTTGTCGCGAGGCGGCGCGTGTTGCTAGATGCGGGACAACAAGCTTGCGGCGATCGAGCACAAGCCCGACGGCAACGAGAACGTTCAGGGAGTGAAAAACATGATGCGTCTCAGCGGAAAGACGGCGATCGTGACCGGCGGGGCGAAGGGGATCGGAGCGCATTATTCGCGGGCGCTGGCGCAGGCCGGCGCCCGGATCATGATCGCCGACATCGAGGATGGCGGGCCGCTCGCCACCGAACTCGCCGGCAAGCACGGCGAGGGCAGCGCGGTCGCCGCCACCTGCGACGTCAGCGACGAAGCATCGGTCAAGGCGCTGGTCGCCGACACCATGAAGCGGTTCGGGCAGATCGATATCCTCGTCAACAACGCCGCACTCTACGCCAAGCTCAACCCGCGCAACTACGACGAGTGGGACATCGCGGTGTGGGACAAGGTGATGGCGGTGAATGTCCGCGGGCCGTATCTGATGGTCCGCCACGTCGCGCCGCACATGATCGCGCGCAAGAGCGGCAAGATCATCAACATCGCCTCCGGCGCGCCCTACAAGGGCATCCCGCGCATGCTGCCCTACGTCACCTCGAAGGGCGCGATGATCGCCTTCACCCGCTCGCTGTCGCGCGAGCTGGGGGCTCACGGCATCAACGTCAATACGCTGTCGCCGGGCTATATCCTGAGCGACACCGGCCTTGCCAACACCACGCATGTCGAGGAGGAGCGGGCACCGGTGCGCAACAGCCGCGCCTTCAAGCGCGACGCCTTCCCGGAAGACCTGACCGGCACGCTGGTGTTTCTGGCCTCGGCGGACAGCGATTTCATCACCGGACAGTCGATCGTGGTCGACGGCGGTTCGGTCAATAACTAAGGCTGATCGCTGCCTGGAACGGCTCTGAACGATAGCGCATAGCTGCCCTTGCGGCGTTTTTCCGCCGTTCCGGCACGGGATTTCCTGCGGTATAGTCGGGACAACGAACAATCACGCGAGACGGAGGAATATTCATGGCGGTTGCGACCACCGAGGCAGCCGGCGCCAAGCACAATATCGAGGGCGCCCGGCAGGCCTATTACGACAAGATTTCCAAGTACCACCTCGCGCCGCTGTGGGAGGTGCTCCGCGGCCTCGTCACGCCCGAGCCGAAGACGCAGATGGTGCCGACGCTGTGGAAGTTCCCGGAAGTCGAGAAGCTGATGCTCGAGGCCGGCGACGTCATCACCGCGGAGGAGGCCGAGCGCCGCGTGCTGGTGCTCGAGAATCCCGGCGACCCCGGCAAGTCGCGCATCACCAATTCGCTGTTCGCCGGCATCCAGTTGATCCTGCCGGGTGAAGTTGCCGACGCACATCAGCACGTCGCCTCCGCGATCCGCTTCGTGCTCAAGGGCAACGGCGCCTACACGGCGGTCGAGGGCGAGAAGTCGATGATGGAGCATGGCGATTTCATCATCACCGCGAACTGGGCGCCGCACGATCACGGCAATCCCGGCAAGGAGCCGGTGATGTGGCTCGACGTGCTCGATATGCCGACCATCAATCACTTCCAGGCCTCGTTCGCGCATCACTTCGACGAGAAGATGCAGAACGTGGACCACGAGGACGGTGACTCGTTCGAGCGTTTCGCCACCGGCGTGCTGCCGGACGGCATGCCGGCGATCCAGAACCGCTCGCCGGTCATCAACTACCCCTACAAGAAGATGAAGCCGATCCTCGACCGGCTGAAAAAGACCGGTGACGTCGACAAGCGGTTCGGCGCGCGCGTGCGTTATGCCAACCCGATCAACGGCGGCCCGGTGCTGCCGACGATGGGGGCGAACCTCGCGTTGCTGCCGAAGGGCTTCAAGGGCGAGCCCTACCGCTCGACCGACGGCATGGTGTTCGCGGTGGCCGAAGGCCAGGGCAAGACCATCGTCGACGGCAAGGCGCTCGACTGGAACGTCAACGACGTGTTCGTGGTGCCGCCGTGGAAGCGCTACCACCACGAGGTGACGGGTTCGGGCGATGCCGTGCTGTTCTCGATCTCGGATCGCCCGGCGCAGGAAGCGCTCGGCATCTGGCGCGAAGGGCACTGAGCCGGCGACGGTTCCGGCCGATCAGCCTGACGGGGCAGGCGTTACAACGGGGCAGTTTTGCGCTGCCCCGTTTTCTTTTGCAGGTAGTGAACGACGATTCCGGCGATCGAGCCGCCGAGGCCGAACCAGTCAAGCAGCTCCGCTCCCGGGAAGACGTGCGGCGGGATCAGGATGGCGATGCCGGTCGCAATGAAGAAGGCGCGGAACGGCCACGACAGCGGGGCCAGGAAGTAGCCGACAATGCCCGCGGTGCCGACGACGATGCCGAAGACGTTGCGCGTCAGATCCCAGATCACCTGATACCAGGTGTCCGCGAGCAGCATGCTCGGCTCGGTGACGAACAGGAAGGGGATGAAGAAGGTGCTCCAGCCGATCGCCACCGCCACCCAGCCGGTGTTCCAGCCCGGCACCCGCGCGATGTTGGCGGCCGCGTAGGCGGCGATCGCCACCGGCGGTGTGATCATCGACAGCATGCCGAAATACATCACGAACATATGCGCGGCCATCGGCTGGACGCCGAGCTTGATGATCGAAGGCGCGAGCAGCGAGGCGGTGAGCACATAGACGCTGACGGTCGGCATGCCCATGCCGAGCACGATGCTGATGAGGGCAGTCAGCACCAGCAGCACGAACAGGTTCTCGCCGCTGGCCGCGATCAACTGGAGCGTCAGGCCGAACGAAATGCCGGAAATGTTGAGCGCGCCGACCACCATGCCGGCGGCGGCGCCGATCAGCAGGATGTCGAGCGCCGCCTTGCCGGTATCGAGCACGGCGCGGCCCATTTCGCGGGGCGTGACCCGCGTGCCGCGATACCCGAAGACGAGGCTCAGCACGATGAGCAGCGCGGTCGCATAGACCGCCGCGCGCTCGATCGGAATCTGGAAGAACTCCGGCCAGGCGAGCGTTGCGATCAGGAAGGCGATCGGGATCGCGAAGTGCCAGCCCGAGCGAAGAATCTCGAAGAACGGCGGGATATTTTCGACCTGCGCGGCGCCGATCTTGTCGCGCGCGGCGACGAGGTCGACGCTGATGAAAAGCGCGGCGTAGTAGAGCGCGGCGGGGATGATCGCGGCGATCACGACGGCGCTGTAGGGAACCTGCAGGAACTCCGCCATGATGAAGGCGGCCGCGCCCATCACCGGCGGCATCAACTGCCCGCCGGTCGAGCCGACTGCCTCGATGGCCGCGGCGCGGGTGCGGCTGAAGCCGGAGCGCGACATCAGCGGAATGGTGACGATGCCGACCGCGACGACGTTGCTGACCGCGGCGCCGGAAATCATGCCGAACAGCGCGGAGCCGACCACCGCGATCTTGGCTGCGCCGCCGCGGAAGGCGCCCATCGCAGACATGGCGAGATCGGCGAACCAGGCCGCGCCACCGGTGCGGCCGAGCACCTGGCCCATCAGCGTGAAGGGAATGACGATCAGCACCGCGACGGCGAGGATGTTGCCGATCACCCCGTTGCCGTCGAGGCCGAGATAGACGAGGAGCCGCGCGACCGACACCGGGCGGGTGGCGAAGTCGCCCGGCATGTACGGGCCGATGAACACATAGGCGCAGATGGCGAGGATGATGACGACCAGCACGCCGCCGGCGGAGCGGCGCGTGCCTTCGAGCACCAGCAGGAGAAGGATCGCGCTGCCGATGATGCCCTCGGTCGGCAGCAGCGCGATCTCGTAGGTAAACACCTCGTAGCGAAAGGTAATGAAGCCGCAAATCGCGACCGCCGCCACCGCGCCGGCCCAGCCGATCCAGCGGTAGGGAAATTTCGACGTCAGGAACGACAGCGCAAGGCCAAGGCCGAGGCATACGGCGAGCAACTGCTCGGTATAGAACGCAAGGCCGAACAGCCGGCGCGGCAGGTCGATTACCCAGCCAACGACGCAGGCGATCAGCAAGCCCTGCAGAAGGTCGATCGCAATCGCGACCGGCCGCGGCGGCGCGGCGGCGGGACCCGCCGCGCCGGTATCGGCCATCGTCTCGCTCACTCTTACGACTTCGGCTGGATGTTGTGGTCCTTGAAGTATTTCAAGGCGCCGGGGTGGTAGGGAATATCATAGGTCTTGTAGAGACCCGCCGCGGAGAATTCACGCAGCGCCGGCTGCACGGCCACGAGGTCCGCCTTGTTCTTCTCCATCGTCTCGATGATTTTGTAGATCACCTCGTCCTTCACCTTGGCATTGGTGAAAATCATGTTGTCCCAGGTGTAGACGCCCATCGGCTTTTCGACGCCGACGAAGAACGGTCCCGGTTTCGCCGGGCTGAGATAGCCCTGCGGCAGAAGCTTCTTCGCCGCCGCCATGCCGCTCTCCGGGATTTCGAGCGCCCTGATGCCGCCGACGCTCGCCTCCACCTCGCGCACCTTCGGCGCGCCGAAGGCGAAGAAGAACATGTCCGTCGATCCCGCGATGAAGTCGTCGGCGCCGCGCACCACGCTCGGCACCAGCACCGGCTTGATGTCCGAAGGCTTGAGTCCGCCGGCCGCCAGAATAGCGTCCATCATCGGTGCGATGGTTCGCATCGCCGAATAGCCCATGGTGACGCGCTTGCCCTTGAGATCGGCAATGGTCTTCATGTCGGTGTCCTTGCGGACCCAGAACGCGCCGCGCAGCGAGTGCAGCGAGCCGATCAGGCGGATGTCCGGGCTGGCCTTTCTCGCATTCTCGACCTCAAAGATGTTGGCGATGCCGACATCGGCCTCCGCGCGCGACACCAGCGGGATCAGCGTCGACTCGCCCTGGCTCGGCTGGACGAGCATGTTCATGCCGCCCTTTTCCTTCAGGACCTTGGCGATGGCCGAGCCCGAAGTGTGGCTGAGCGTGCCCGGCTGCATGGTGGCGAGGCCGTAGGTTTGCGCGGCAGCAATACCGGCGCCGAGCGCCCACACGGCAAGACCCGCCGCCGTCATGGCGGCACAGCGGCGAACGGTTTGTTTCAGAGTTGCCCTCACGTCGTCCTCCCTCAGGTATTTTATGTTTTATTTGCTGCGGCACTTTTGCACAGGACGGCGGGCAAGGCGAGCCTGCAGCGCCGGTGCGATCGCGCGGCGGGGCCTTTGCCCACCCGTTATTTCTTCACAGTTCGGGAATAAAGTCCGAGTCCTGAACCAGCAAGACAAGTTCTGAACCAGGGAGAGTTGCATGCAGCTTGAACAACTCACGGCAGGTCACGGCGCCGTCACGGCGGTGCGCGCCGGCCAGGGCCGCGATCTGGTGCTGCTGCACTCGCTGCTCGCCGACCGGCACGCCTTCGATCCGGTTCTGCCGGCGCTGACCGGCAAATTTCGCGTCACGCTGTTCAACCTGCCGGGGTTTCACGGTTCGGAGCCGGCGGTTGCGCCGCTGATGGACGCCTATGTTGCGCGCATCGAGGATGGCTTCGACGAATTCGGCATCGAGAAAGACGCGATCCTGCTCGGCAACGGTTTCGGCGGCACCGTGGCGCTGGCCTTCGCCATCGCGCATGGGGATCGCATCGGCAAGCTGGTGGTGTGCGATGCGGCGGCCGGCTTTCCCGAGGAGGGCCGCAAGGCTTTCGCCGTGATGGCAGAAAAGGTGAGCGAAGCGGGTCTCGCCGCGGTCGCGGAGATCGCCGCGAAGCGGGTCTATTCGCCGGCCTACCTCGCGGCCAACCCCGGCAAGGTCGAGGAGCGCAAGACGTCGCTGCTGGCGGTCGACGCCAAGGCGTTCCAGCACGCCTGCACGATCCTGCAGAAAGCGGATTACGGGCCGCTGCTGCACAAGCTCGACGTGCCGACGCTGGTGGTCTGCGGCGAGCACGATCAGGCGACGCCGGTCGCGCTCAACAAGGCGCTCGTGGAGAAGGTGCCCGGCGCGAAATATGTCGAGCTGCCCGGCTGCGGCCATTGCCCGCCGCTCGAGCAGCCGGACGCCTTCCTGAAGGCGATCAAGGAATTCGTGGGGCTTTAACGGAGACGGAGCGCGTCATGGCGGTGAACCCGACGATTGCGCGGATCTGGCGCGGCCGGACCACCAAGGCGAGGGCCGACGAATACGCCGGCTATCTCTATGAGGTCGGCATCAGGCCGCTGGAGGAGAAGGCGCTCGCCGTCATCCAGTTGCGCGAGGACCGCGACGCGGAGAGCGAGTTCATCACGATTTCGTTCTGGGAGGATGTCGCGGCGATGTCGCGCTTCACCGGCGCCGACCCCCGCCAGATTCATCACCTGCCACGCGACGCGGAGTTCCTGATCGAACTGCCGCGCGCGGTGCAGGTGTTGAACATCTCGGCCACGAAAGGCCTGTTCGGCCTTTGAGCGGCGCGTAGCGATCAGCGCTGAGCGGGGCTCTTCGCCCAGTAGTCGGACGCGGCCTTGCTCTGCTTGAGCGTGGCCATGTCCTCGTAGCCCGGCGCCATCGAGGCGTCGCCGCCGGCCAGCACTTCATGGTGCTCGATGTTGAGCAGGCGCAGCCAGCTCTGCTGGCCGAGCGTCAGGCCGATCATGCAGCCGAGCTCGACGAGCTCCGGCTCGCTGAAGTTCTTGTGCATGCGGTCCCAGAACGCATCGTCGGTGTTGAGATGCCAGGTGATCGCCTCGGCATAGGCGAGCGCGGCCTTCTGGCGTTCGTTGAAGCGGGTGGACTTCTCGAAGTTCAGGAGGTCCATGACGTGATCCTCGACCAGTCCGCCGTTGACGACCGACTTGATCGAACGCTGGTTGCCGCAATATTCGCACTTCACCGAGCGCGAGACGTAGAGGCGGCACAGCTCCTTGATCGCGTGGTCGAGCACGCCGTTGTGGAACAGGTTCTTCCAGCTGTCGGCGAAGAACCAGAAGGCGGCCGGGACGTGGGCGCGCACCGCGGTGCTCTCCGGGCGCGGTGTGCCTTCGCGCTGGCAGCGCTCCATCTCGACGCGCATCTTGGCGTCCATCTTCTCCAGCGGGACGTAAGAGATCCGTTGCTTGGCCATGGGTTCCTCCGTGGAATGGCGTGTTCCGAATTCGTGGCCGAAATCCTAGGCGCGGCCGGCCGGCTATGGTATCGTGAATATCAAATAGGGGTATCGGGATATCCGATGGCTAAAGCCAGTGGCGCCGAGCCGGACTGGGACAACAGGCTCGGCCAGCGCCTGAAACTGCGCGATCTGCACGTCCTCACCACGGTCGCCCGCTGGGGCAGCATGGCGAAGGCGGCGACGCATTTGTCCACATCGCAGTCGGTCGTGTCCGAGGCGATCGCCAATCTGGAAAGCGCGCTCGGCGTCCGGCTCCTGGACCGCACGCCGCGCGGCGTCGAATTGACCGTCTATGCCGAGGCGCTCTTGAAGCGCGGCCACGTCGTGTTCGACGAGCTGCGCGAGGGCATCAAGGACATCAAGGCGCTGGCTGGCGCGACGGCGGGCGAGGTGCGGATCGCCTGCGCGGAGTTTCTCGCCGCCGGTCTCATCATGGATACGGTCGACGCCTTTTCGCGGCGCTACACCGACACGGTTTGTCACGTCAGCGAGGCGGACGTCACCTCGCTCGACTTCCACCAGCTTCACCGCCGCGACGTCGACCTGATGGTGACGCGGGTGCCGAACGGCTTCGCCGACGACGACCTCGTCATCGAGCCGCTGTTCGACGACCCGCATCTCGTGGTGGCCGGCGCGAAAAGCCCGTGGGCCGGCCGGCGCAACCTGACGTTGGCGGATCTCGCCGGCGCGCCGTGGATCGTGCCGCCGTCGCCGATCGTGTACGCCATTCTGGCCGAAGCCTTCGAGGAGCAGGGCCTGAAGATGCCGACCGAGCGGGTTGTGTCGTCCTTCATCCTGATGCGCAATCATCTGCTCGCGACCGGCCGCTTCGTCACCGTGCTGCCGGAGTCGACCTTCCGCTACAACGCGCGGCAATGGGCGCTGCGCGACCTGCCGGTGCGCCTGAGCGGCAAGCAGCAGCCGATCGCGATCGTCAGCCTGAAAAGCCGTACCGTCGGTCCGGTCGTGCAGCTGTTCATCGAGCAGTTGCGAGCGGCCGCGAAGGCTTTCGACCGCACGCGGCGCTGATTTAACCCAGCGCCTTCATCACCGCCGTGGCGACAGCTGCCGTGCCGTCGCTGCCGCCGTATTCCATCGGCCTGATGCCGGAACGATAGGCGTCATCGACCGCGCGCTCGATGCGCTCGCCCGCCTGCGCCGCCGCCGGCATGTCGTGCCTGTCGGCGAGCCAGTCGAGCATCATCGCGGCGGACAGGATCATCGCGGTCGGGTTCGCCTTGCCCTGGCCCATGATGTCCGGCGCGGTGCCGTGGCAGGGCTGGAACACCGCGTGCTTGTCGCCGATATCGGCGGAGGGCGCGATGCCAAGCCCGCCGATCAGCCCGGCGGCGAGATCGGAGAGAATGTCGCCGAACATGTTTTCCATCACCATCACGTCGAAGTCCCATGGCTTCTTGACCATGATGGCGGCGCAGGCGTCGACATAGAGCATGTCGGTCGAAACGCCCGCCAGCTTCGACGCGCGCTCGCGGAAGATGTCGCGCTGCCAGTTGAACGCCTTGAAGACATTGGCCTTGTCGACCAGCGTGAGCTGGCCTTTGCGCCCGCGGGCCTTGCGGCGCTGGGCGAGCCGCAGCGAGAAGTCGAACAGCTTTTCGGTCTTGGCCCGCGTCACAACCAGCGTCTCGCGCGCCTCGTCCTGAGTGACGACGCCCTTGCCGCGCGAGGCGAACAGGCCTTCGGTCGACTCGCGGATCAGCACGAAGTCGATGCCTTTCTCTGCTGCGCCGACGATCGGACTTGGCACGCCGGGAATGAGCCGCGCCGGCCGCACGCCGGCATAAAGGTCGAAGATGAAGCGCAGCTCGACCTGCGGCATGATCTCGGTGTCGTCGGGATAGCGCACGCTGGGCAGGCCACAGGCGCCGAGCAGGATGGCGTCGGCCTCCTCGCAGAGCCGCACGGTCGCGTCCGACATCGATTTGCCGGTCGCCTGATATTCCTCCGCGCCAGCCGGCGCGGTGGTGAAGCGGAATGTGAGCCCCGGCGTCGTTTCTGCGACGCGATTGAGCACGTCGAGCGCCGGCGTCATCACTTCATGGCCGATGCCGTCGCCCGGCAGCACTGCGATGTGGAAGGCGTCGTTGGCGCTCATGGGATAAGGCCCGGCTGGTGTTGCGGTTGGCGGGCCGCTAATGAATACGTCTGTGCGCCGGCGCGCAAGGCGTCACGGCGGGACTGGCGAGAGGAAGTGGAATGCCCCGGTTTTCGGCCCATGTCGGCTATCTGTTCACCGACCGTTCGCTGCTCGAGCGGTTCGACGCGGTGGCGGCGGCCGGCTTCACGGCGATCGACATGCCGGCCTGCTACGAAGCGCCGGCAGCGGTCATCGCCGAAGCGGTGAAGCGCAACGGCCTGACGCCGCTCGGCATCAACACGCCGCGCCATTTCGACAAGGCGCCGCACGGGCTGGCCGCGCTGCCGGGCCGCGAGAAGGAGTGGGACACCTCGTTCGCGATGGCGCTCGACTATGCGACGGCCATCGGCAACAGCGCGATCCACTGCATGGCCGGCATCGTCGATGACGGCGAGCGCGCCGCGGCGGAAAAGACATTTATCGCCAACCTGAAGCGCGCTGCCGATCTCGCGCTCGAGAAGAACATCAGGCTCAATCTCGAGCCGCTCAATCCTTATGACGCGCCGGGTTATTTCCTGCGCAGCGTCGAGCAGGCCGCCGAGATCATCGCCAAGGTCGGCAAGCCGAACCTGCAGATCCAGTACGATTTCTATCACGTGCAGATCGTCAGCGGAGACGTGGTGCGGCGGCTGGAAAAACACCTCGCGTTGGTGGGTCACCTGCAATGCGCGCAGGTGCCGGTGCGTCACGAGCCGAACGGCGGCGGCGAGATCAATTATCCCTTCGTGTTCGAGCAAGTTGACCGGCTCGGCTACAAGGGCTGGATCGGCGCGGAGTATCATCCGCGCGGCAAGACCGAGGATGGCTTGGGCTGGGCGCGGCCTTACGGCGTCGTGCCGAAAGGATGACGGTCATGGGTGAGAGATTGAAAGACAAGGTCGCCATCGTCACCGGCGCGGGCTCCGGCATGGGCGAGGCGATTGCGCACACCTACGCGCGCGAGGGCGCGAAGGTCGCGGTGCTCGACGTCAACGAACAGGCGGCGCAGCGCGTCGCGGCCGCCATCGGCGCGAACGCTGCGCCGATCGCCTGCGACGTGACACGGCACGATGACCTCGACCGCGCGGTGGCCGCGACGCTCAAGGCGTTCGGCAGGGTCGATATCCTCGTCAACAATGCCGGCGTCACCCACGTCAACAAGCCGCTGATGGACATCGGCGAGGACGAGTTCGACCGCGTCTTCGCGGTGAACGTGAAGGGCGTGTTCCTCGGCATCCAGGCGGTGGTGCCGCAGATGCGCAAGACGGGCGGCGGCGTCATCGTCACCATCGGCTCGACGGCTGGCCTGCGGCCGCGGCCCGGCCTGTCGGCCTACAACGCGACCAAGGGCGCGGTGCATAATCTCACCAAGACGCTCGCGGTCGAGCTTGCGCCGGACAAGATCCGCGTCTGCGCCATCGCGCCGGTCGCGACCGACACGCCGCTGCTGCCGACCTTCCTTGGTCCTGCGCCGGGCCAGCGCGAGAAGTTCATCGCGACCGTGCCGCTCGGCCGGCTCGCCGAGTCGCAGGACATCGCCGACACCGCGCTGTTTCTTGCATCCCACGAGGCGCGCTTCCTGACCGGCAACATCGTCGAGGTGGACGGCGGCCGCTGCGTCTGAAACGCGCCCGGTGCCCGGAAAGCGGCGCATTTAGCTCTGATTAACCATCAAAGGCATTGAAAATACGCCTTTTTTCGCTTTGCGCCGTGCCGGGGCGTTGCTAACGTGCCTCCCGACAGGCGAGACAACAATGGCAGAAACGGAAAAAGCCGAAGCTCAGGCCCGGGCGGCGCAGCCGCTCAAGGACGCGATCCGGGACGCGCGCATCGAGGCGGCGGAGCGCTCCGCCGTGGTCGTCGACATGCGCGACGCCGATCTGGCGCGGCTCGAAATCCTCAACGATGCGCTCGATCCGGTGTTTGCCGAAGTGCCGGCGGGGGTCGATCTTTTCGACCGCGGCATCAGCCGGGGCGACACGCCGCGGCTGTGGATCGACGTGCTGGCTCACGTCACGATGGGCCGCGACAAGCGGCTCTATCGCTTTGTGCAGGACACCCGCTACGGCCGCACCACGCTCGCGGAATCCTACGAGACCCGCGATATCGCCGAAGCCGTGACGCGCTATGTCGCGCGCCGGCTGGTCGAGCGCGAACGCGCGTTGTCGGACGACGCGGCGCAGGGCGAGGTGGTGGCGCGGCGCAACGCGGTGCACGCGAAGCGCGCGCGGCGCTGGCGCTCGTTCCGCGCCTTCCTGCTCGGCATCGTCATCGGCGTGATCGGCCTCGTCGCGCTGGCGATCCTGTATCCGAATCTTTAGTGCCGAACGTCATGGCCGGGCTTGTCCCGGCCATCCACGTCTTGCTTTGATCAAAGTCGTGGATGCCCGGCACAAGGCCGGGCATGACAGAGAAAATTTTCTTATCCGACCAACACCGTCTTGCCGAGCGTGACCACCTCGCCGTCGCGCGTCATGCCGCGCGTTTCGAGTTCGCAGGTCCACGCGCCGGTTGCGCCGCCGATCCGGTAGAGATTGTAGGAGGCGTCGGTCTTACTCGTGCCCGGCGCGGCGGACGCCGAGGCAACGCCGACCGCGGGCACTTGCGTGCCGTCCGGCCCCGTGAGCGGCTCGATCATGTTGAGATGATCGTGGCCGTGGATGACAAGCTCGGCGCCATGCGCGGCGATGACGCGCTTGAAGATATCGGCGTCGAGCAACCGTTTGTGCCGGCCGGCATGGCTGACCGGGGGATGGTGGATCATCACCACGCGGAACAGGTTTTCGTCTTTCAGTCTTTTCAGCGCCGCCGCCAGTTCGGCGAGCTGCTTGGCGCCGAGCCAGCCGGTCGCGAGGAACGGCGCGGTCGGCACGCCGGAATTGACCCCGACCAGCCCGAGCGGTCCGCGCCGCCGCACATAGGGAAAGCCGGCGCTGCCGTCGTCCGCCGCCATGAAGGCGCCCCATTGCCGCGCGGCGAGAGCCCCGCCGGCCGCGACATAGATGTCGTGATTGCCGGGCACGAAGCTGACATCGTGCGGGCTGCCCAGGCTTTCCAGCCAGTCGCGGCCGCGGGGAAACTCCTCGGGCAACGCGAGATTGGCGATATCGCCGGTGACGGCGATGTGGTCGGGCGAGTGAGTCTTCATGTCCACGACGATGCGGGCGAGCGTCTTGGGATCGTGGATCAGGTGGCGCTTGCGGCGCCAGTTGATGTAGCCGGTGATGCGCTTGCCGATCAGCTGCGTCCAGTGCGGCTGCGGCAACGGTGCAAGATGCGGGTCCGACAGATGCGCCAGCGTGACCATGCGCCAGTCATGCCCGGCCCGACGCGAATTGTCACGAACTCCCGATCAGGATGCCGGCGAGAAACACCAGCACGCCGCCGACCACGACCTGAAACGCCGCGCTGAGGAACGGCGTGTCCATGTAGCGCATGCGGATCCACGAGATCGCCGCAAGCTCGACGGCGACCACCGCCACCGACACGATGGTGGCGATCCAGAAATCCGGGATGAGATAGGGCAGGGTATGACCGAGGCCGCCGATCGCGGTCATCAGGCCGCAAACCGAGCCGCGCAGCCACGGCGTGCCGCGTCCGGTCAACGAGCCGTCGTCGGACAGCGCTTCCGCAAAACCCATCGAGATGCCGGCGCCGACCGACGCCGCCATGCCGACGAGGAAGGTTTCCCAGGTGTTGTGAGTGGCGAAGGCGGCGGCGAACAGCGGCGCGAGTGTCGACACCGAGCCGTCCATCAGTCCGGCGAGACCCGGCTGAATATACTGGAGCACGAACATGCGCCGCGCGGTCTCGTCTTCCTTCTCGCGGGCGCCTTCGGTGAGGATCGTCTCGGTGAGCTTGTGCGCGAGACTTTCGTGGCCGGCCTCGGCCTCCGCCAGTTCGATCAGCAACTGGCGCACGGAGGCGTCGCGCGCGCTTTCAGCCGCCTTGCGGTAGAAGCGCTCCGCCTCGAATTCCATGTCCTCGGCATATTTGCGAACGGCGTCGAGATTGAGCGGCCGCATCAGCCAGAGCGTCGGCTTGTCCTTGATGAAGCCCCTGACGTCCTGTCGGCGCACCAGCGGCAAATACTCGCCGAACTTCTCGCGATAGAGGTCGTAGAGCATCGTGCGGTGATGCACTTCCTCCGCGGCCATCTCGTCGAACACCTTGGCGGAGGCTGGAAACTCGCCGCGCAGGCCCTCGGCGAAGCCCTGATAGATGCGGCTGTCCTCTTCCTCGTTGGTGATGGCGAGGGCGAGCACTTCCTGTTCGGAGAGGTCTGAAAAACGCTTCAAGGCAGGGCCTTTCGGGAACGTATGCGATCGGCTTTATATATTAGAATAATTCTAATCTGAAAAGCGGCCGTCCGGCATGGGGTGGATGCGGACGAGGAAAGGCTGGCGGGACCGGCGGCTGGCTGGCACATCTCGCGGATGGCCCTGAATGCCTTTCGCCGCGCCTGCGAGCCGCTGATCCGCCGTGTCCTGCATGCTTACTGGCGGGTATCCCGCGGGATGACGCTCGGCGTGCGCGCCGCGGTGATCGACGGCGAGGGCCGTGTGCTGCTCATCAAACATTCCTATGTCGACGGCTGGCACTTCCCCGGCGGCGGCGTCGAGCCGGGCGAGACGTTCCTCGAGGCGCTCGCGCGCGAACTGCACGAGGAGGGCGGCGTCGCGCTCGACGGTCCGCCGGCGCTGCATGGCATGTTCTTCAACGGCCGCGTTTCGCGGCGCGATCACGTCGTGCTCTATGTGGTGCGCAGCTTTCGTCAAGCTGTGACGCCGAAGCCGAATTTCGAAATCGTCGACCACGGATTCTTCGCGCGCGACGCCTTGCCGGACGGCACGACAGCCGCGACGCGCGCACGGCTCGCGGAAATTCTCGACGGCGTGCCGGTCAGCGCGACCTGGTAGCTAACCCAAACGCGCGCGGTCGTGCGGCCGGTTGTAGTCAAGCTCCGGCCCGATCGGCACCACGCCGGTCGGGTTCACCTTGAGCTGGCTCGCATAGTAGTGGAACTTGATCTCGCCGAGCTTCACCGTGTCGGCGACACCGGGCTGCTGGTAGAGATCGCGCAGGTAGTTCGAGAGATTGGGATAGTCCTCGATCCGCTTCCAGTTGCACTTGAAATGGCCGTGATAGACGGCGTCGAAGCGGATCAGCGTGCAGAACAGCCGGATGTCGGCTTCGGTGATGTCGCTGCCCGTGAGGTACCGCTGCTTCGACAGTATCTGCTCGAGATCGTCCAGCGTGTCGAACACGCTCCGCGCCGCCGCCTCGTAGGCTCCTTGCGAGGTCGCGAAGCCGGCGCGGTACACGCCGTTGTTGATGTTGGGATAGATGATGTCGTTGAGGCGGTCGATCTCGGCGCGGTTCGCTTCGGGGTAATAATCGTTGCGGACATTGGTGAAGGCGTCGAACGACGAATTGAGCATCCGGATAATTTCGGACGACTCGTTGTTGACGATCGTTGCCGTCTTCTTGTCCCACAGCACCGGCACGGTGACGCGGCCGGTGTAGCGCGGATCGGCCTTCACATAGATGTCGGAGAGCTTCGCCGCGCCGTTGATGTCGTCGCCGGTCGAGCCTTCGTCCTTGTTGAAGGTCCAGCCGTCCTTCAGCATCAGCGGCGAGACGGCGGACAGCGAGATCACGCTGTCGAGGCCCTTGAGCTTGCGCATAATAATGGTGCGGTGCGCCCAGGGACATGAGTAGGAGACGTAGAGGTGGTAGCGGCCGGCTTCGGCCGCAAAGCCGCCCTTGCCGGAAGGGCCGGGGCCGCCGTCGGGCGTCACCCAGTTACGGTACTGGGTGGTCGGGCGGACGAACTGGCCATCCTTGGCCGTGCGCACGCCGTCCTCGGTCCAGACGCCATCGACAAGATGTCCCATCGAGCACTCCTTCGGTCCGCGGTCCGGCCGCAATCTAGCGGCCTCACACGGATTAGGTAGGTCAAATCCGCATGATTGCGAGGCGCGTGGATGTCTTGTGCGGACGATTGGACCGGAATCCTGCGAAATGCTAATCGCGGGACACGCCGGCTTGCCGATGGATTTGGCCGCCGGAGGTTTTGGGGCCCGATGAGCGAACTTGCACTGACCATCCAGCCGGAGACCGCCGACGACGCGGCGGCGATCGAGCGGCTGCACGAGCGCACCTTCGGGCCCGGCCGCTTCGCCCGCTCGGCCTATCGGCTGCGCGAGGCGCGCGATCATCTGCTCGCGCTGTCCTTCACCGCGCGGGTCGGCACGCTGATGGTCGGTTCGGTGCGGCTGACGCCGGTTCTGATCGACATCACGCCGGCCCTGCTGCTCGGGCCTTTGACCATCGAGCCGCCGTTTCGCGACCGCGGCATCGGCAAGGCGTTGATCGCGCGCGCGCTCGACGACGCGAAAAACCAGGGCCACAGACTGGTGCTGCTGGTTGGCGACGAGCCTTATTACGGCAAGCACGGTTTCCGCACGATCCCGAAGGGGCAGGTGAAGCTGACCGGGCCGGTCGATCCGGCGCGAATGCTGGTGGCCGAGCTTGCGCCGGGCGCCTTCGACGGCGTGAGCGGGCTGATCCGCCCGTTGTGGGAAAAAGCCTAGCGGCCTTCGCGCGCCATCGAAGGTCGAGTCAGCGGCCTTCGCGCGCCCAAGTGAGCGCCAGCGCGCCGACCAGCAGCAACAGGCCGATCAGCCCGGCGAAGATCGGCAGCACGCCGATGCCGCGCACCACGCTGGCGTCGCGCATCTTCAGGCCGATCCAGTCGTCGCCCTTGTAGGTCGTCGAGGTGCGCACCGGCACCACGCGCGGAATTGCGAGTGAATTGCCGTCGGCGAGGCGTCGCGCGCCGCCGCCGGTCGCTTCCGCCAGCGCGCGCACACCGTCCGTCGTCGAGGTAACTTCGGTGAACTCGCGCGGGTTGGCCGGCCCGACATTGCCGAGCGCGGTCAGCTTGCCGTCGGTCGCGCGCCACAGGCCAAGCTCGTCGGCCTTGATGGTGGCGTTCCACACGCCCGGCTCCTTGCTCTGCAAGGTGAGTTTGCGCTCCGCGCCGCCCGGCGTCGTCAGCGTGATCTCGTTGACGCTGTCGCTCATGGTCTGGCGCTGCACCGTGAGGTCGCGGCCGCGCACCAGAATGCGCAGCGCCTCTTCCTCGAGGTCGGGCTGCTTCATCAGCCAGTGCGACAGCCGCCGCAGCAGATCGAGATGCGGACCGCCGTCCTCGTAGCCGCGTGCCCAGAGCCAGATATGGTCGGACAGCAGCAGCGCGACGCGCCCGGCGTCCTGCCGGCCGAGCACCAGCAGAGGCTTGCCGTTGCCGCCTTCCATCACCGCGGTGCCGGTGGTGCGCCTCGTGTCGACGAGGCGGAACCAGCGGCTCCAGTGCGGTGGATCGCTCTGCGAGCCTTCGAGCCCGCGCGTCACCGGGTGTCGTTTGCCGAGATCGGTGAGGCGGGCGCGGAACGGCGTTTCGCTCATCGCGCCCGACGGCTCCGCGGGCAGGATGGCATCGAGCGGTGTGCGCCAGATGCTGGTCGGGCTGGCGTAATCGGGACCGGCGGCGATCAGCACCGCGCCGCCGTCGCGGACGTAATTGGCGATGTTGTCGAAATAAACCAGCGGCAGCACGCCTTGCCGCGCGTAGCGGTCGAAGATGATGAGCTGGAATTCGGAAATCTTCTGCTGGAACAGCTCGCGGGTCGGGAAGGCGATCAGCGACAGCTCGTTGATCGGCGTGCCGTCCTGTTTTTCTGGCGGGCGCAGAATGGTGAAGTGAACGAGATCGACCGAGGCATCCGACTTCAGGAGGTTGCGCCAGGTGCGCTCGCCGGCATGCGGTTCGCCGGAGACGAGCAGCACGCGCAGCTTGTCGCGCACGCCGTCGATCGACACGACCGCGCGGTTGTTGACCAGCGTCAGTTCGTTGTCGAGCGGCGAGGCCTCGATCTCGATGATGTTCTGCCCGGCGTGCTTGATCGGTACGTTGACCTTGAGGTCGGTGTGCACGGTGGCGGTCCGCCGCTCGATTTCCTCGCCGTCGCGCCGCACGGTGATCTGCACGGCGCCCGACGACGCGCCCTGATCCTCGATGCGGAAGCTGATGGTCTGCGGCTGGTTGACGATGCCGAAGCGCGGCGCATTGGTCAGCACCACGCGGCGGTCGCGCTCGTTCGGCTGGCCGGTGATCAGCGCGTGCAGAGGCGCGGCGAAGCCGAGCGCAGCCGCGTCGGCCGGAATGTCGTGAATGCGCCCGTCGGTGATCATGATCGCGCCGGCGACGCGATCGGGCGGTACGTCGGCGAGCGCGGAAGACAGGGCCGAGAACAGCCGCGTGCCGTCGTGTTCGCCGTCCGGCTCGCTGGCCTCGACGGTGCGCAGTTCGAGGCCCGGAATACGATTGAGCCGTTCGGTCAGCGCGGCGCGCGCGGCCTCGGTCTGCTTGGCGCGGTCGCCGAAGTCCTGGCTCGGACTTTTGTCGACGATGAGCGCGGCCACCGAGGGGATCGGATCGCGGTCCTCGCGGGTAAACGAAGGATTGGCCAGCGCCAGCACCATGAGGGCAAGCGCGATGGCGCGCATCCAGGCGCCGCGGCTGCGCGCGGCAAACAGCATCAGCACCAGCACGGCCGTCACGGCGATGCCCGCCCAGATCACGTAGGGCGGAACGAGCGGCGCGAAGGAGATGCCGAGGTTCATGGCGCGCTCCTACTGCCCCAGCCGTTCGAGCAGCGCCGGGATGTGCACCTGATCGGCCTTGTAGTTGCCGGTCAGCACATACATCACGATGTTGACGCCGGCGCGGAACGCCATTTCACGCTGGCGCGGCTCGCCCGACACCATCGGCAGATAGGGCTGGCCGTCGGGGTGCATCGCCCAGGCGCCCGCCATGTCGTTCGAGGTGATGAGGATCGAGGACACGCCGTCGCCGGCGCGGGCCGGGCGCTGCGGGTCTTCCTCGCTGTCCGGCGGCAACGCCTCGACCCAGAGCTGGCCCTCGGCGAAGCGGCCCGGGAAGTCGTGCAGCAGGAAGAAGGTCTTGGTCAGCACGTGGTCGCGCGGCACCGGCTCGAGTTCGGGAACGTCGAGCGAGGAGAGGATGGTGCGCAGCGCCACCATGCCGGGGGACTGCGCCGGCCCGCCATTGCCGGGCGTGACGTTGATGGCGTCGCGGGTGTCGAACAGGATGGTGCCGCCGCGCTTCATGTAAGTGCCGATGCGCTCCAGCGCCTGCGGCGACGGTTTCGTCGCGTTCGGAAGCACCGGCCAGTACAGCAGCGGAAAGAAGGCCAGTTCGTCGCGGCCGGGATCGATGCCGATCGGTTCTCCGGCTTCGAGCGCGGTGCGCTGGCCGAGGAACAGCGTCAGGCTACGCAAGCCGGCCTTGCTGATCGCGTCGACCTCGCTGTCGCCGGTGACGACGTAGGCAAGGCGCGTTTGCAGGGTCGCGGCTTCCGCGAATTGGTCCTTCTGCGACAACGCGGCATTCGGCGGTTTGGCGGGGGCGTTGCGCGGCGACTGCGCATGGCCGGCGGTGGTTGCGAGGACAAGGCCGAGCGCGGCGGCGAGAACGAGCGCGGTTGTCGCCGCGCGGCGGCGGCGCGCCAGCAGGCCCAATCCTCCCGCGAGCCAGAACACGACGAGCGCATCGAGCGCGAGCAGCGCCAGCGCTAAGGTGAAGACCGGCCCGCGCAGGTCGAGCGGTTCGCCGAACCGGTAGACGTCGCGCCGCGCGTTGAGCGGCGCGTAGTCGATGGCGGCGGGGCGGTCGGCGGCGGTGAGGGTGTTCACCGCGACAAGCCCTTCCGGCGGACCGTAGAAGCCGGGCGGATGATCGAGCGTGGCGCGCGCGGCGAAGCCGGCCGGCACCGGCCGCGCGGTCGAGGGCGGCGGGATGAAGGCGCCGAAGCCGTCGAGCACGCGGGTCGGCGGCACGGCCTGCGCCGCGCCGTTACCGGCAGCCTGCGCATTGCCGCCATCGGTGGCGATCGTGGAGCCGGCGAGACCGACGATGCGGCGAAGCATGTCGACGAAGGAGCCGGACAGCGGCAGGTCCGACCAGCGGGTATCGGCGGTGACGTGGAACAGCACGATCTCGCCCTTGCCGCGGCGCTGCGCGGTGACGAGCGGCGTGCCGTCGGCGAGCGAGGCCCAGGTCCGCTCGGTCAGGCTTGCATCCGGCTCGGCGAGTACCTGCCGCGTCACGGTGACGTCGTTGGGCACCGGCATGCCGGCGAACGGGCTTTCGCGGGAGAACGAGGTGAGCGGTTGCGGCTTTTCCCAGCTCAGCGAGCCGCCGAGAATGCGGCCGCCGCGGCGTAGCTTCACCGGAACGAGGTCGTCGTCGGTCGCCGCGAGATGCGGGCCGGCGAAACGCACCAGCACGCCGCCGCCGTCGATCCAGGCATTGAGGCGCTCGCGCACTTCCGGCGCGACGTTGCCGACATCGGCCATGATCAGCATCGGCAGGTTCTGATCGAGGAATTGTTCGACGGCCTGCGTCGGCGACACGCCTTCGGCAAGGCGGATGTCGGCGAACGGATTGAGCGCGCGCGACAGATAGTAGGTCGCGCCGATCAGCGGCTGCGAACGATCCGAAGCAGAGCCGGAGATGACGCCGACGGTGCGCCGCCGCCATCGCTTGTCGAGCAACTGGACCGCTCCGGAGGAGCGCTCGCCGACGATCTCGAGCCGCGCTACGTCGTTGCGGATCTCGACCGGCAGGTCGATCATCGCTTCGGCTTCGAGGTCGTTGCCCTTGAAGGTGAAGGGAGCCTGTCCGAGCGGCAGGCCCTTGAGGTCGATGGCGTTGACGACGCCTGTTGCCGGGCCGTCGGCGCGGGTGCGCAGCACCTTCACCGTGAGGGCGCCGGCGGCGTTGTCGGCGGCGGCGAGCGCGCGCGGCGAGGCGATGCCGCCGTCGATCACGGTGATCTGACGGCTGCCGGTCGCCGTTTTCAGGTCCTGCACGAATTGCGCGGCCTTGCCGAGGTCGACGCCATCGGCGAGCCACACGATCTCGGCGTCCGGCGTCTTGGCGAGGAAACGCGTCAGCGCCGGCAGGCTCTCGCCGCGATCGGGCGTGTGCGGCGCGGGCTTCAGTTGTTGCACCTGCACGCGCAGCGCGCCGGCCGGCTGCAATGAAATATCCCGGTTCGGATCGGCAAAGGTGAGCATGGCGACGCCGCGGCCATCGGCATCGGCGCGCGCGATCATCTCGTCCGCGGTGCGCAGCCGCGCGTCCCACGACGACGCAGCGGCCCAGCCGTTGTCGAGCATCAGAAGCAGCGGCGCGGCGCGGTTGGTGCCGGCGAGCGGCGGATTCCACAGCGGTCCCGCCGCGGCGATGATGACGAGCGCCGCAAGCATCAGCCGCAGCAGCGTCAGCCACCACGGCGTGCGCGACGGCGTTTCTTCCTTCGGCGCGATTTCGAACAGCAGCCGCGTCGGCGGGAAGTTGACCTGGCGCGGGCGGGGCGGCACCAGCCGCAACAGCCACCACAGCACCGGCAGCGACAGCAGGCCAAGCAGCACCAGCGGCTGCGCGAAGGCGAGCGGAAGGCCGGGGATCATGCGAAACCTGCCGCGCCGGTGCGCGCCGGCTGATGATCCTTCGTGAAGGTCTGCGCGCCCTGACCCATGCGGGCGTGGACGGCGAACAGGAGTTCGGTGGGGCCGCGGTCGGTGTGATGGACCGTGAAGCTCCAGCCGAACTGCTCGCACTCGCTGCGCAGCGCGGCGCGATGGCTTGCGACCAGGTTCCGGTAGTCGTTGCGCCACGTCTCGGCGCGGCCGGCCGTGATGCTGCCGAGCCCTTCCGGCTCGATGAATTCGACGCGGCCGGAATAGGGGAAGGTTTCCTCAGCCGGATCGACGATCTGTACAACATGGCCGCGCGCGCCGTTGGCGGCGAGCTGGCCGATGATCTTGCGGAAGTCGGCAATCGGGCTCCAGAAGTCCGACACCAGCAGCACCTCGGAAAACGGGGCCGGCGAGAAGTTCGGCGGCAGGCTCGGCCGCTCGGTCTCATCGTGAATCAGCACTTCGGCCATCTTCTCGATGATGTTGTGGTGCGCTGTCGGCCGCATCAGGTCGGGAATGCCGACGCGCTCGCCGCCTTGCACCAGCACCTCGGCAAAGGCGAAGGACATCACCAGCGCGCGGTCGAGCTTCGACCATTCGGTGAGATGCGAATTGAAATCCATCGACGGCGAGCGGTCCGGCCACAGCCAGATGGTGTGCGAGGCCTCCCATTCGCGCTCGCGCACATAGAGATGGTCGTCGCGCGCCGAGCGGCGCCAGTCCACGTTGCTCGCGGGCTCGCCGGACGTGAAGCGGCGATATTGCCAGAAGTTCTCGCCGGCGCCGGCGCGGCGTCGACCATGCAGACCGTGCAGGATGGTGGCGGCGACGCGGCGCGCCTCGAGGATGAGGCGCGGCACCCGCGCGGCGAGCTTGCGGCTCTTGCCGACGGCGTCGCGGATCGCTTCCCGTTCGATGTCGCTGCGTGGAAGCTCGGCCATCCGGACTATCCGATGCGCCCCTTCAGCCGTGTGACGACGCCGGAGATCGTCTCGCCTTCGGCGCGCGCCGAGAAGGTGAGCGCCATGCGGTGCTTCAGCACCGGCTCGGCGAGTTCGATCACGTCGTCGATCGACGGCGCAAGCCGGCCTTCGAGCAGGGCGCGGGCGCGCACGGCAAGCATCAGCGCCTGACTCGCGCGCGGACCCGGACCCCACAGGATCAGCCGGCCGGCGTCGCCGGCCTCGGGGCCGGGACGTGCGGAACGCACCAGTTCGAGGATCGCGTTGACGACGGATTCACCGACCGGCAGACGGCGCACGAGCCGCTGCGCGGAGAGCAGATCGTCCGCAGTCATCGCAGCCTTGGCTTTGGTCTCTTCGGCGCCGGTGGTGTCGAACAGGATGCGGCGTTCGGATTCGAGATCGGGATAGTCGACGTCGATTTCCATGATGAAGCGGTCCAACTGCGCTTCGGGGAGCGGGTAGGTGCCTTCCTGCTCGAGCGGGTTCTGCGTCGCGAGCACATGGAAGGGCTTGGGCAGGTCGTGGCGCGCGCCGGCCACCGTGATGTGCTGCTCCTGCATCGCCTGCAACAGCGCCGACTGCGTGCGCGGGCTTGCGCGATTGATCTCGTCGGCCATCAGCAGTTGCGCGAAGACCGGGCCCGGAATGAAACGGAAGTTGCGCTTGCCGCCGGCGTTCTCCTCCAGCACCTCGGAGCCGAGAATGTCGGAGGGCATCAGGTCCGGCGTGAACTGTACGCGCCGCGCGTCGAGGCCGAGCGCGATGCCCATCGTCTCGACGAGCTTGGTCTTGGCGAGGCCGGGCACGCCGACCAGGAGCGCGTGGCCGCCGGACAACACGGTGACGAGTGCCCGCTCGACGACCTTGTCCTGTCCGAAGATGACGGTGGAGATCGCGGCCTTGGCGGCCCTCACATTGGCGGCGGTGGTTTCCGCCGCGCGAACGATCATGTCTTCCAGTTTTTCGATGCTTTCGCCGCTTGGCGCCGCCATGAGCTTCCTGCTCCTTCCGAGCGTGTCATCCCGAGCGCATCACCGGCCGTTTCGGACTGCGGTCGATCCGCGCGATCCGGCCGATTCTGGCTGAATATCAAGGCGATCTTACGCTATCTTGCGTCGCCGGTCCGGCTCATCACGAAGATGCGAACAGGCCCCTGAGTTGCGGATTCGGCGGGAGAACAATGGCAAACAAAGGGCAGGGCGGCCTCGAGGCGATCGTCGCGTCTCTGCCGCGCGCGGGCGACAAGGGGCCGGCACCGGTCGAGCGCTGGAATCCCCCCTATTGCGGGGATATCGACATGCGGATCGCCTCCGACGGCACGTGGTTCTATATGAAGACCCCGATCGGCCGGCCGGCGCTGGTCAGGCTGTTTGCCTCCGTGCTCAAACGCGAGGCGGACAGCTACTTCCTGGTCACGCCGGTCGAAAAGATCGGCATTTCGGTCGATGATGCGCCATTCCTGGCGGTCGAAATGAAGACGGACGAGGCGGACGACACATTGACCTTCCGCACCAATGTCGACGAGTGGGTGGCCTGCGGGCCGGGCCACGCGCTGCGCTTCGAGCCGGAAGCCGATACCGGAGGCCTCAAGCCCTACCTGCATGTCAGGCGCGGACTGTGGGCGAAGGTGACGCGTGCGCTGTTCTACGATCTGGTCGAGCGCGGCGAGGAGCGCGAGGTCGATGGCACGCTGAAATTCGGCGTCGCCTCCGGCGGCGCATTTTTTCCGATGGCGGATGCCAGCACGGTGCGGAATTGGGTGTGATGGACCAGGCGGCGGTGGATCGGGTGTTGTCGGCGCAGGAGTTCTTCGCGCGCGCGCGGTCGCGGCTGACGCTCGACGTGCCCGCGGGACTGACCGATCCGAAGATCGTGCCCAAGCGCGGCGACCACGACGCCGATCCGGTGATGGCGAAGATCGCCGACGTGCGGCCCATTCGCCCGGCGGCGGTGCTGGTGCCGGTGATCGAGCGCGACGAGCCGGTCGTGCTGCTGACGCAGCGCGCCGCGCATCTGCCGGCGCATCCGGGACAGATCTCGTTTCCCGGCGGCAAGATCGACAAGACCGACAAGGACCCGAGCGACTCCGCGCTGCGCGAAGCGGAAGAGGAGATCGGCCTCGACCGCTCCTTCGTCGAGCCGCTCGGCTATCTCGATCTTTACATGACGACGCTCGGCTATCGCATCGTGCCGGTGATCGCGCGCGTCAAGGAAGGCTTCGCGCTGACGCTCAACGCCGCCGAAGTCGACAGCGCCTTCGAGGTGCCGCTGTCGTTCCTGATGTCGCTGAAGAACCATCAGCGTCATTCGCGCGAATGGCAGGGCCTGACCCGGCACTACTACGCGATTTCCTATGGCGAGCGTTACATCTGGGGCGTCACCGCCGGCATCCTGCGCAATCTCTACGACCGGATTTATTCCTCATGATCCGTCCCGTTCTGACCGAGCTGATTCTGTTCCTGATGCCGTTCGCGGTCTATGCGGTGTTCCTGTGGACGACCAGGGCCGGCGTGTTCCATCCGGACTCCTGGCCGGTGTCGCGCATCCTGACGCTTGCGATTATCGCGGCGCTGCTGGTGGTCGGCAGCTTCATCTACTTCGCGCAGTTCGGCGGTGCGCCGGTCGGCTCGACCTATGTTCCGGCCCATGTCGAAGACGGCAAGTTCGTGCCGGGGCAGTTCCGCTGATGGCAGCGAGCGGCGCAACGGACAAGACCATCGACGCCGCGTGGCTCAAAGGCGGCGCGCTGCCGCGTCTGCTTGCGGCGCTCGATACGAACGGCGAAGAGGCGCGCGCGGTCGGCGGCGCGGTGCGCAATGCGCTGCTGGCCGAGCCTGTGCACGAGATCGATGTCGCGACGACGGCGATGCCCGACGAGGTGACGCGACGCGTCACGGCGGCCGGCTTCAAGGCGGTGCCGACCGGCATCGCGCACGGCACCGTGACGGTGGTGATCGACGGTGCGCCCTATGAAGTCACCACGCTGCGCAAGGATGTCGAGACCTTCGGCCGTCATGCGACGGTGGAATTCGGCCGCGACTGGGAGGGCGACGCGCACCGCCGTGACTTCACGATCAACGCGCTGTCGGTGACGCGCGACGGCAAGGTTCACGACTATACCGGAGGGCTTGCCGATCTCGGCGACCGCCGTATCCGCTTCATCGGCGAGGCGAAGGCGCGCATCGAAGAAGACTATCTGCGAATCCTGCGGTTCTTCCGCTTCCACGCTACCTATGGTGCCGGCGAGCCGGATGCCGAAGGCGTCGCCGCCTGCATCGCCGCGCGCGCCGGTCTTGCGCAGCTGTCGCGCGAACGGGTGCGTACGGAGATGATGAAACTGCTCGCCGCGCGCCGCGCCGTTCCGGCGCTGCAGGTGATGGCCGAGATCGGCCTGCTGCTCGACGTGATCGGCGGCGTGCCGAATGTCGTGCATGCCGCGCGAATGGCGGAGCTCGAGCAAGCGTTGGCGTTGCCGGCCGATCCCGTTCGCAGGCTCGCCGCGCTCGCCGTCGTTGTCGCGGAGGACGCCGAGCGGTTGTGGCAGCGGCTGCGGCTCGCCAACAAGGAATACGAGCGGCTTGCTGGAATGGCCGAAGGCTGGCGGCGCATTTCGCCGGACTTGAGCGGGCAGGCGCAGCGCGTGTTGATCTACCGGCTCGGGCCTGAACTGTTTGCCGATCAGGCGTTGCTCGGCTTCGCACGCGCGCAGGCGCAAGCAAACGACGCGGCATGGCAGGCGCTTGCGACCCTGCCGCAGCGCTGGAGCGCGCCGGCTTTTCCGCTCAAGGCGGCGGATTTCATCAAGCGCGGCGTCGCGCAGGGGCCGGCGCTGGGCGCAGCGCTGCGCGCGGCCGAAAGCGCCTGGCTGGCGGCGGATTTTCCGTCCGATGCCGCGGCGGTCGGGCGCATCGCCGACCAGGCCGCAAAATCATGAGCGCTGCAATCTGACGCAGACGTGACGAAGCGTGATGACGCTTCGCCGCGCGGCGCATTAGTCTTTGCTCCGAGGATTCGGCGGGGAGGGCGGCATGCGCGGCTTCTGGCGTGGACTGGCGATTTTCTGCCTTGGCGGCATTCTCGGCACCGGCTTCGGTGTCGCGCTCGGCTTTTTCTTTTTTCCGTTCGTGTTTCCGCCACCGCCCGCGGCCGAGCAACTGACCGAGGCCGACCGCTCCGCGATCTACGCCACCGGCACGTTCATTCACGCCAATCCGTCCGATCCGGTCCATTACGGCAAGGGCAAGGTCAGCGTCTATCAGCGCACGGTATTTCTGGAGCCGGATTTCGAGGTCGGGCCGGGGCCGAAATATCACGTCTATCTCGTGCCGAATGCGAACATCCGCAACGAGGTGGCTGTGAAGGATGCGATGTTCGTCGATCTTGGCCGGCTGCGCTCGTTCAAGGGCAGCCAGCGCTATCCGATTCCGGCGGGCGTCGATCTCGCGAAGTATCCGAGCGTCGTCATCTGGTGCGAGGCGTTCGGCGTGCTGATCTCGCCGGCGGATCTGCAGCCGGCGAAGCCATAGCGAGTCAAGGCCACTTCACCACTGGCGGCATCGAGGACAGGATCGACTCGACATTGCCGCCGGTCTTGAGGCCGAAGATCGTGCCGCGGTCATACAGCAGATTGTATTCAACATAGCGGCCGCGGCGCACGAGTTGTTCCTCGCGCTCCTTGTCGCTCCACGGCGTCGCGAAATTCGCGCGCACCAGTTTCGGATAGATGCCGAGAAAGGCGCGGCCGACATCCTGCGTGAAGGCGAAGGTCTTGTCCCAATCGCTTTCTAGATAGTCGTAGAAGATGCCGCCGATGCCGCGCGGCTCGTTGCGGTGCTTGAGGAAGAAATACTCGTCGCACCATGTCTTGAACCTTCCGTAGTCGGCGACCGCCTGGTGGGCGTCGCAGGGCGCCCGCATTGCGGCGTGGAAGGCGAGGGTGTCGGGATCGCTCTGCGTGCGCCGCGCATCGAGCACCGGCGTCAGGTCAGCGCCGCCGCCGAACCACGCTTTCGTGGTGACGACGAAACGGGTGTTCATGTGCACCGCCGGAATGTTCGGGTTGTGCAGGTGCGCGATCAGCGAGATGCCGGACGCCCAGAAGCGCGGGTCATCCGCCGCGCCGGGAATCTGCGCGCGGAACTCCGGCGCGAACTCGCCATGCACGGTCGAGCAGTGCACGCCGACCTTCTCGAACAGCCGGCCGTGCATCATCGACATCACCCCTCCGCCACCGGCTTCGCCGTTGTGGTCGGTGCGCTGCCATGGCGTGCGCACGAAACGGCCTGCGGGCAGGGCCGCGGTCTGCGGCATCGCCGGCGCCTCGTCCTCGAGCCGTTCGAAGGCGGCGCAAATCTCGTCGCGCAGGCTCTCGAACCAGGCGCGGGCCTGCGCTTTGCGCTTATCGAGTGTGTCGTCGGTCATGTTGGCAGGCATGGGCTCACTCTAGCTTTTTTTGTTTTGTCGCGTTTTCTTTACGCGAACCGGCTTCCACTTCGCTCGAAAACGCTCCGTCGCCGGGGGTCAGCCGGGCGGAAATCCGCCGGTTTGCCGCAGCGCTTCACCGGATACGATGGCGGCGGCCATCGCGACGTTGATCGAGCGCAAACCCGGCCGCATCGGGATGCGAAGCCGCAGGTCGGCGGCGGCATGGACCTCGGCCGGCACGCCGGCGCTCTCGCGGCCGAACAGCAGGATGTCGCCGGCGGCATAGCGGTGGTCGAGATAGCCCGCCGTCGCAGCGGTGGTCATCAGCAGCAGGCGAGCCGCCTCGGCGCGCCGCCAGGCCTCGAAGGCGGTCCAGTCGACATGCCGCGTCAGCCTGACCTGATCCATGTAGTCCATGCCGGCCCGGCGGAAGGCGCGGTCGGAGACCGGGAAGCCGGCCGGCTCGATGATGTGCGCCTCGATGCCGAGGCACGCGCAAAGCCGGAGAATCGTTCCGGTATTGGGCGCGATGTCGGGCTGGTAGAGGGCGATCCGGATCATGGTGGCGCGGCCGGCGGGGCGGTTTAGAGGCAGTAAAATGCAGTAGCCAAATGACTTGTGCGACAAGGCTTAATTGGCGCGATAGCGGGCTTGCGCTTGCACCGCAAGGGTGCCAATAGAACCTCGCCGGCGCCATCCTGCCTTGACCGGGAATGTTGCGGCGGTCCACCCGCCGCCGGCCCCCGACTTCAGCCGGCTCCCGAGCCGCGGGCGGGATTCTCAACGTCAGCCGGACGCCAGCCGGAGGAGAGGGATCCAGACGTGACGACCGTGTCTTCGGCGGAGCACTCGCGCCGCGATTTCCTTTACATCGCCACCGCAGCCGTCGGCGCGGTCGGTGCCGTCGCGGCCGCCGTGCCGCTCGTTTCACAGATGAACCCGGACGCCTCGACGATCGCGGCCGGCGCGCCGATCGAGGTCGATCTCGGCCCGATCGCGGAAGGCCAGGTCATCAAGGTGTTCTGGCGCGGCAAGCCGATCTTCATCTCGCACCGGACCAAGAAGGAGATCGAAGAGGCGCAGAACGTGCAGGTCGCGAGCCTGCCCGATCCGCAGTCCGACGCCGATCGCGTCAAGAAGGGACACGACCAGTGGCTGGTGCTGATCGGCATCTGCACCCACCTCGGCTGCATCCCGCTCGCCCACCAGGGCGACTATGACGGCTTCTTCTGCCCCTGCCATGGTTCGCAGTACGACAGTTCCGGCCGTATCCGCCGCGGCCCGGCGCCGAAGAACCTGCCGCTCCCGCCATACGAATTCGTTTCCGACAGCAAGATCCGGATCGGCTGATCCGCGCGCATCCGCATTGAAGGTTCGACCATGACCGGGCATTCCACCTATCAGCCGACAAACGGTTTCATGAAGTGGCTTGAACGCCGCCTGCCGATTGCCGGCCTTGTTCATTCCTCGTTCGTTGCCTACCCGACGCCGCGTAACCTGAACTACTGGTGGACCTTCGGCGGCATTCTCTCCTTCATGCTCGGCGTGCAGATCGTCACCGGCATCGTGCTGGCGATGCACTACACTCCCCATGTCGATCTCGCCTTCAAGTCGGTCGAGACGATCATGCGCGACGTCAACTACGGCTGGCTCTTGCGCTACGTCCACGCCAACGGCGCGGCGATGTTCTTCCTCGCGGTCTATGTCCACATCTTCCGCGGCATGTATTACGGCTCCTACAAGGAGCCGCGCGAGGTGCTCTGGATCCTCGGCGTGATCATTTACCTGCTGATGATGGCGACCGGCTTCATGGGCTACGTGCTGCCGTGGGGCCAGATGAGCTTCTGGGCCGCGACCGTCATCACCAACCTGTTCTCCGCCATTCCCGGCGTCGGCGACCTCATCGTCACCTGGCTGTGGGGCGGCTATTCGGTCGGCAACCCGACGCTGAACCGCTTCTTCTCGCTGCACTACCTGCTGCCCTTCGTCATCGCGGGCGTCGTGGTGCTGCACGTCTGGGCGCTGCACGTCGCGGGCCAGAACAACCCGACCGGCGTCGAGCCGAAATCGGATCAGGACACCGTGCCCTTCACGCCCTACGCGACGGTGAAGGACGGCTTCATGATGGCCGTCTACTGCATCCTGTTCGCCTGGTTCGTGTTCTACATGCCGAACTATCTCGGCCACGCCGACAACTACATCCCGGCGAACCCGGCGGTGACCCCGGCGCACATCGTGCCCGAATGGTACTACCTGCCGTTCTACGCGATCCTGCGCGCGATCCCTGACAAGCTGCTCGGCGTCTGCGCGCTGATCGGCTCGATCGCGATCCTCGCCTTCCTGCCGTGGCTCGACACCTCGAAGGTGAAGTCGGCCCGCTACCGTCCGCTGTACCGCCAGTTCTTCTGGCTGTTCGTCGCGACCTGCATCGGCCTCGGCTGGCTCGGCGCGAAGCCGGCGGAGGGCCTTTACGTGATCGCGGCGCGGCTCTTGACCGTCTACTACTTCGGTTACTTCATCGTCGTGCTGCCGCTGCTCGGCATTTTCGAGAAAACCAAACCGCTGCCGAATTCGATTTCGGAATCGGTTCTGGGCGCGAAGGCGTGAGAGGGCGGGCCATGAAAAAAGATCTGTCCAACAATCGCGCCATGTACCGCAACCTGCTCACCCTCGTCGCCGCCGGCTCGATGCTGGCGCTGTCGTCGTCGGCGTTTTCCGCCGACGAGGGCGGCTCTCACGGCGCGCCGCAGCCGCCGCGCCAGTCGTGGTCGTTCGCCGGCCCGTTCGGCAAGTTCGATCAGGCGCAGCTGCAGCGCGGCTTCAAGGTCTACAAGGAAGTCTGCTCGGCCTGTCACTCGCTGTCCTATGTCAGCTTCCGCAACCTCGCCGAGCCGGGCGGTCCGGGCTACACGCCCGCGCAGGCCGCGCAGGTCGCCAAGGAATACAAGATCAAGGACGGCCCCAACGATGCCGGCGAGATGTTCGAGCGCGAGGGCCGTGTGGCGGATTACTTCCCGGCGCCGTTCCCGAACGAGCAGGCCGCCCGCGCCGCGAACGGCGGCGCCGCTCCGCCGGATCTGTCGGTGATCGCCAAGGCGCGCACCTATGAGCGCGGCTTCCCGTGGTTCGTGATCGACATGGTCACGCAGTTCCAGGAGCAGGGGCCGGACTACATCACCGCGCTGCTGCATGGCTACGAGGAAGCGCCCAAGGGCTTCGCCCTGCCGCCGGGCGCGCACTACAACAAATATTTCCCCGGCCATGCGCTCGGCATGCCGCCGCCGCTGTCGAAGGATCAGGTGACCTTCGACGACGGCACGCCGGCCACCGTCGAGCAGATGGCGAAGGACGTCTCGGCGTTCCTGATGTGGACCGCGGAGCCGCACATGACCGCGCGCAAGCGGCTCGGCTTCCAGGTCATGATCTTCCTGATCGTGCTGTCGGGCCTCCTGTACTTCACCAAGAAGAAGGTCTGGGCCGCGGTGCACTGACGCCGCGCACGGCATCGTGACTATGTGAAGGGCCCCTTGCGGGGCCCTTTGCTGTTTTCGGCCCTGCCGTTTTCTGGCATGTCAGTTCCTGCACGGCACGCAACGGCGCGGGGCACATGACGAAGACGGTTCTCGGCATCATCGGCGGGTCGGGCATCTACGACCTGCCGGGCCTCACCAATCTGCGCGAGCAGCGTATCGAGAGCCCGTGGGGCGAGCCGTCGGGCCCGCTGCGCATCGGCGAGCTCGCGGGGCTTCCGGTCGTGTTCCTGTCGCGGCATGACAAGGGCCACCGGCTGTCGCCGTCCGACGTCAACTATCGCGCCAATATCGATGTGCTGAAGCGCGCGGGCGTCACCGATCTCGTCTCGCTGTCGGCTTGCGGCTCCTTCAGGGAGGAACTGCCGCCGGGCACCTTCGTGATCGTCGACCAATTCGTCGACCGCACCTTCGGCCGCGCCGGCTCGTTCTTCGGCAAGGGCTGCGTCGCGCATGTCTCGATGGCGCATCCGGTCGCTCCGCTGCTCGCCGGCCATATCGAGCAGGCCGCGCAGGCGGAAGGGATCCGCCATGTGCGCGGCGGCACCTACATCTGCATGGAAGGGCCGCAGTTCTCCACTTACGCGGAGAGCATGACCTACAAGCAGCTCGGCTATTCGGTGATCGGCATGACCAACATGCCGGAGGCGAAGCTCGCCCGCGAGGCGGAGCTTTGCTACGCCAGCGTTGCCATGGTGACCGACTTCGACTGCTGGCACCCGGATCACGACGCGGTGCAGGTCGCCGACATCATCAAGGTGCTGATGGAGAACGCCGCCAACGCGCAGCGGTTGGTGGCGCGGCTGGCGCGCGATTTCCCGCGCGAGCACGAGCCTTGCCCGATCGGCTCGGATCGCGCGCTCGATGCCGCGCTCATCACCGCGCCGGAAGCGCGCGATCCCGCATTGCTGCGGAAGCTCGACGCCGTGGCGGGACGGGTGCTCGGCCACCCGAAATGAAAAACGGCGGCGCGTCACGCGCCGCCGCAGTTTTTCTTTGCCGGTCAGTTCTGGTGCAAAGCCGCCGCCAGTTCTTCGTAACGACCCGGATAGAAGACGACGTTGTGCCAGGGCCGGTGGCTCATGTAGTCGGCGAATTTGCGCGCGTCTTTGCCGTCCGCGCCGAACAGGACGATTCGGCGGTTGAAGTCGTCGAGCGGGAAGGGCGGCTTTTTCATCTTGCCGCTCACCACCTGGTCGAGCGGGGCATTCACGGCGCCGGCAACGGTGCCCTTCGAGAAGTCCATTTGCGGCCGGACGTCGATGAAAACGGCGGTACGGTCATGGTCGAAGATACGGGTAAGGCCGGCGTCTTCGATGACCAGCGGTTCGCCGAGCGCCCGCCAAACCGGGATGCCGAGCTGATACCGGCGGACATTCGAATAGCCGGCCTCCGTGAGCGCCGTTGCAAACCGGCGGCTGGCCTGACAGTGCGGGCCGTTGCAGTACAGCACGAGCGGCGCGGCCTTGTCACCGTTCGCGAGCTTGTCGACCACCGCGAGACGCGCCTCCGGCGCGCCGTCGACCACGTGAGCATTCGGAAGGTGGCCGGCGTCGAATTCCGCGTGGGTCCGGGTGTCGAGAATAATGGCGCTGCCATCGCGAACGATGCGCCGCATCTCGTCGGTCGTTACCTGAGGGGAAACGGGCTTGGATTCGGCGGTGATCGCCATCGTGATATCGGGTGCCTCGCCACGTGCCATGCCTGTAAAAGCGAGGCCGAGCGAAAACGCTGCGAATAGCGTCGTCAGTTTCCGGTAATTCATGGTTTGTCCCTCATTGTTGGTCTGCGCGGATGCGGACATATGAGGGAGCGGGCGCCGGCAAATCCAATATGATCGGCAGAGGGCAGGCAGCGGAAAATCCGCTGGTGAGATATGGCCCCACGCTAGTCGAGTTTGTTCCAGAGCGGATAGGCCAGTGGACCGAGTGTTTCGATCAACCCGGTGAGTGCCGTGCGGACGGCGCCGGCGATGCCTATCTCGTTGCGGATCGAGGGGCGCTGCGCCGATGACGCGAGAAATAACGTTCGTCGAATTGGCGGCATGGCGATGGGCTGCGCGTCGAGCGTCCCCGCGCGAACGTCGTCGACGACGGAAAAATACGGCAGGATGCTGGCTGCGAGGCCGCGGTTGACCAGGCTTTTCATGGCAGAGACCGAACGAACCTCGTAGGCGACTTTGAGTTCAAGGCCGAGATCGCGGGCCACGCGCGATACCGCGCTGCGTACGGTGTCGCCTTCCTCCGGCATAGCAAAATTCCGCTCGAGCGCATCGGCAAACGGGATCGGCCTGCCGTTACGGCCGTCCGGTTGAGTGACGAGAACCAGTTCGTCCTGCAGGAAGGCAGTGCGTGACACCTGTGGCAGGTCCGGAATATCGTAACAGAGGATCAGGTCGACCTCGCCACGCGACAGCATTTCGACAAGAACGTGACTCATCGCTTCGACCATGCTGAGCGAGACGCCCGGGACCCGTTCGCGAACTGCGATGGCGATGTCGGAGCCGCAAGCGAGCATCAGGGCGGGGGTTATGCCGAGGCGGACTGCTTCGACATCGTCGCCTTCGCAGGCGGAAACCTCACGGCGGGTTTCTTCGATAAGCCGCAGGATGTCGCGGGCGCGGGAATAAAGCAGCTTGCCGGCCGCGGTCGGTTCGACACCGCGCGAGTGGCGAACCAGCAGCGAAATGCCGAGATCTTCTTCGATCTGCCTGATCTGCATTCCCAGCGCTGTCTGCGCGACATGAAGCTGCTCCGCGGCCCGCGTCATGTTTCCGGCGTCGACGACACCGACGAAGTATTTCAGTTGCCGGAAGTTCATAGGTCCGTCCGCTCCGCTGGCGGCACAATTCTAGCCGATCTCCGTACCGGGCGGCACTCTTGCGTGGTGTACCGGAGTTCGCCAAGGTGCGGTTTCGGTCAATTCCTACTCTCAATCACTCGGCGATGATCTCCACCACGCTTGAAAACGATCTCCGCGCCGCGATCCGCTCGATCCCGGACTATCCCAAGCCCGGCATCGTGTTCCGCGACATCACCACGCTGTTGGGCAACGCACGGGCGTTCCGCCGCGCGGTGGACGAGCTGGTGCAGCCCTGGGCCGGCATGAAGATCGACAAGGTCGCCGGCATGGAAGCGCGCGGCTTCATCCTTGGCGGCGCGGTGGCGCATCAGGTTTCGGCCGGCTTCGTGCCGATCCGCAAGAAGGGCAAGCTGCCGCACGCTACGGTGCGCATCGCCTATTCGCTCGAATACGGCATCGACGAGATGGAGGTTCACAAGGACGCGGTCGAGAAGGGCGAGCGCGTCATTCTGGTCGACGATCTGATCGCGACCGGCGGAACCGCGGAAGGCGCCGTGAAGCTGATGCGGCAGCTCGGCGCCGAGGTGCTGGCCGCCTGTTTCGTGATCGACCTGCCGGAACTCGGCGGCGCCGATAAGCTGCGCAAGATGGACGTGCCGGTGCGCACGCTGATCTCGTTCGACGGGCATTAGCGCGTGATCCCGAAAAGTGGGAACCGGTTTTCGGATCGGATCAGGCGCAAAACAAAATAAGATGACTATCGCCGCGGCCCCCACGGCCCGGGCGGCAGGCCGGGCAGGAACGGCGTGTCGCCGCCCTGTTGCGGCTGGCTCGGCTCCCCCGGCGCGTCGCCCCAGGGACCGTGTGTTGGTCCGTGTGTTGTTCCGTGTATTGATCCCTGCGTCGGGCTTTGCGGCGGCTCCACCGGCGGAAACGGATCGTCCTGCGGCAACTCTCCTGGCGGCGGCAGCGAGAGTGGTCCCGGGTCGTGTCCGCCGGCGAACTGCACCAGCGCCGCGACGCGCGCCTCGACCGAGGGGTGGGTGGCGAACAGATCGGAGAAGCCCGAACGCGGATTGTCGATGCACATCTCCATCACCGCGGAGGTCGCGCCGGGCATCTCGCTGCGGTTCTCGATCTTGCGCAGCGCGGAGATCATGGCGTCCGGGTTTTTCGTGAGTTCGACCGCGCCGGCATCGGCGAGGAATTCGCGCTTGCGCGACAGCGAGAAGCGGATGACGGCCGACAAGAGCCATGCCACGGCGATCAGCACCATCGCGATGACGATGACGAGAAAGGCGCCGCCCTTGCGGTCGCCGTCGGAGCGGCCGCCGACGCGGAAACCGCGATAGAACATGCTGCGGAACACGAATTCCGCGACAAAGCCGATCACGCCGGCGATGATGACGGCGATCACCATCATGCGCACGTCGCCGTTGCGGATGTGGGTCAACTCGTGGCCGAGCACTGCTTCAAGCTCGGCGTCGTCAAGGCTGTCGATCAGTCCGCGCGTCACCGTGATCGAATATTGCTTCGGATTGAGGCCGGTGGCGAAGGCGTTCAGCACCGGCTCCTCGGCAATGCGCAGGGAGGGCATCGGAATGCCGCGCGAGATGCAGAGGTTCTCGAGCAGATTGTAGAGGCGGGGCGCCTCGGCCCGCGTGACTTCGTGGCCGCCGGTCAGGGCGTCGATTATCGACTGGTGGAATTTCCAGGCGATGAAGATCCAGACCAGCGTGCCGATCGTTGCGACCGGCAGCGCGACGATCAGATCGTTGAGCGCCTTCGCGACGAGGAAATCGAGCGGCGCATTGCCGTATTGCCAGGCCTCCGCGACCAGCGCGCCGGCGAACACCATCACATAGACCAGGAAGAACAGGCCGATCAGCAACAGCGCCGAGCGGCGCTTGTTCGCCTGGATATGGGTATAGAGACCGTAGGCGGCCATTCCGTTTCCTCTACCTCTCCCTGCAAGGGGGAGGTCGCCCGCCGGAGTGGAACGGAGGCGGGCGGGTGGGGGTCACGTTGCGGCGGGGGCAGCGAAATGACCCCACCTCGGACCGCCTGCGGCGGCCCGACCCTCCCCTTTCAGGGGAGGGTAAAGCGAGTTTCAAAATTTCACGCTCGGCGCCTGCTCGAGTTGCGGGCGCGCATCGCCGAGATCGAAGAAGGTGTGCTCGCGGAAACCGAAACTCGCGGCGAACAGCGCAGCCGGGAACTGCTGGATGCCGGTGTTGTACTCCTGCACCGCGTTGTTGAAGAAGCGCCGCGCGGCCGCGAGCTTGTTCTCGATGTCCGACAGTTCGGTCTGCAACTGCTGGAAGTTCTGGTTCGCCTTGAGGTCGGGATAGGCTTCCGACAGCGCGAACAGCTGGCGCAGCGCGCCGGTCAGCGCGTTTTCCGCCTGCACCTTCTGGTCGAGGCCGGGCGCGGCGACCGCGGCGTTGCGCGCGCGTACCACGGCATCGAGCGTCGATTTCTCGTGCGCGGCATAACCCTTCACCGTCTCGACGAGGTTGGGGATCAGGTCGCTGCGCTGCTTCAGCTGCACGTCGACGTCGGCGAAGGCCTGGTTGACCCGTTGCCGCATGGCGACCAGGCCGTTGTAGATCGAGATCGCCCAGAGAGCGACGACGACGATGACGCCAAGGACAATCCAACCGGTCGTGGACATCGAATTCCTCCCGAATGACGCGGCACAGAAACGCTCGCGCCGGCGAAGCCTATCCTAGATAGGTCCGCCGCGGCATTCGGCAATGGAATACCGGCCGCCGGCAAACGGAATTTTGTCTGCTGGCAAATCTCTGATTTCGTTATGGAATTAGCTCGCCTCGCGGAAGCGGACGGCCGCCTCGAGATCGACCGAGACGAGTTGCGACACGCCGCGCTCGGCCATCGTCACGCCGAACAGCCGGTTCATCCGCGCCATCGTGATCGGATTGTGGGTGATGATCACGAAGCGGGTGTCGGTCGACTTGGTCATCTCGTCGAGCAGGCTGCAGAAGCGCTCGACGTTGTGGTCGTCGAGCGGCGCGTCCACTTCGTCCAGCACGCAGATCGGCGCCGGATTGGTGAGGAACACCGCGAAGATCAGCGCCAGCGCGGTCAATGCCTGCTCGCCGCCCGACAGCAGCGAGAGCGTCGAGGGCTTCTTGCCCGGCGGCTTGGCGAGGATTTCGAGGCCGGCTTCGAGCGGATCGTCGCTCTCGATCAATTGCAGTTCCGCGCTGCCGCCGCCGAACAGCTGCGTGAACAGCCGCTGGAAGTGCTCGTTGACGCTGGCGAACGACGAGAGCAGGCGCTCGCGCGCCTCGCGGTTGAGGCTCTGGATGCCCTGACGCAGCTTCTTGATCGCCTCGATCAGGTCGTCGCGCTCGGTGGTGAGCGCCGTGTGCTTGCCCTCGATCTCGCGCAGCTCTTCCTCGGCGCGCAGGTTGACCGCGCCAAGCCGCTCGCGCTCGCGGCGCAGCCGTTCGAGCGAGGTTTCGATGTCCGCGATATCGGGCGGCGTCTCGTGGGCCTTCAGTTCCGCGAGTTCGGCGAGCGCGGTCGGCTCGCATTCCAGCATGTCGTGGATCTCGCGCTCGATCTCGGTGGCGCGGCGCTGCGCGGCGCCGAGTTTTTCCTCGGCGCGGGCGAGTTCCTCGCGGGCGGCGCTGGCGGCTTCGAGCGCAGCGCGGGCCTCCTTGTCGGCCTCGGCCAGCGCATTTTCGCCTTCGGCCAGCCGGTCGGCGGCGGCGCGGCGGTTGGCTTCCGCGCTCTCGACCTCGGTGATGAGCGCCGAGCGCTTCTCGGCGAACAGCTGCGGCGCGTTCTCGAGTTCGGTGCGCTCGCGGCGGGCGTCGGTGACGCGCTGGTCGAGCGTGGCGATCTGGCCCGCCGCGCCGTCGCGGCGCGCGCTCCAGTCATTGCGCTCGTTGCCGATCGCCTGCAGGCGGCGGTCGGCCAATTCGGCCTCGCGGACGATGGCCTGCTGCTCGGCGCGGATTTCCGCGAGCTTGGCGCGCTTGGCGGTGATGTCCTCACGCACCGCGGCGAGCTTCTGCTCGGTGTCGGCGACGGGTGCGAGGGCGGCGAGACCGGCCTCGGCTTCGGCCTTGGCGGCTTCGGCTTCGTCGCGGCTCGTGGTGAGGCGGCTTCGCGCTTCCGACAGCGCGGAGAGGCGCGCGGCCTGGCGGTTGAGGTCGCGTTCGCGCGAGCGGGTCTCGACCTGCGTTGCGCCGGCGGCAACGAAGGCGGCCTGCGCCGTTTCGAGGGCCTGACGTTTGGTCTCGACCTCGGCACGGGCCGGGGCCAGTTCGCTTTCGATTTCGGTGAGCCGGTTGCGCTGGGCAAGGCGGCGGGCGGCGCCGGTCTGCGCATGGGCCGCGGCGGTGAAACCGTCCCAGCGCCACAGGTCGCCCTCGGTGGACACGAGCCGCTGGCCGGGCTTCAGCGCGGCGGCGAGACGATTGCCGGTGTCGCGATCCACGACGCCGATCTGGGCGAGGCGGCGGGCGAGCGCGGCGGGCGCCTGAACGTGGCGGGCGAGCGGGGTGACGCCATCCGGCAGCGCCGGATCGGCCGGATCGACCGGCACTTCCGACCAGCGCATCGGCGAGGAGGGGTCGGTCGGCGCGTCGAGATCGTCGCCGAGCGCGGCGCCGAGCGCCTTTTCGTAACCCTTCTCGACCGAGATGTTGTCGATCACTGGCGGCCACAGGTTCTTGGTCTCGACGGCCAGCACCTTCGACAGCGTCTTGGCTTCGGTGTCGAGCCGTTGCGCGCTGCGTTCGGCTTCGGCGAGCGCGTTGCGCGCGGTCTCGACTGCGTCGCGGGCATTGTTGTGCGCGGCCTCGGCGGCGACGGCCGCCGCTTCCGCTTCGCTCAGCGCGGCCTGCGCGCCTTCGACGGCGGCGGCGAGCGGCGTGTCGTCGGAGGTGCGCAGCGTCGCAAGCTCGCGTTCGATGTCGGCGATCTCGCTGGCGTGACGCTGCGCGCGCTCGGCATGGCCGCGCGCGGCGTTTTCAAGCTGCTGGCGGCGCGCCGACAGATCGGCGAGTTCGGCGGTCAGTTCCGAGAACACTTTTTCGACCGCGTTCAGGTCGCTGTCGGCTTCCGCGACACGGGCGTCGACGCCGCTGCGGCGGCCGGCGCTTTCCTGCGCCTCGCGGCGCAACGTTTCTTCCTCGCCGGTGAGGCGGGCCAGCGCGGCTTCCGCGTCGTCCGCGAGCTTCTTCTCGCGTTCGGCGTCGGCGGCGAACTGCACGAGGCGGGTGTCGAGTTCGGCGATGCGGTCCTTGGCGCGGGTTTCCTCGCGCTCGAGTTCCTGCACGGCGAGGTTGATCCGGTGCAGCGCGGCGGCGGCCTTGGCCTCGGCGTCGCGTAGCGCGGGAAGCCCGGCCTGTGCGTTGGTCTGTCGGGTTGCGGTGGCAGCCTGCGCCGCGACCCGCTCGGCCACCAGCGCGGTGCCGGCGACCTTGGCATGCTCGGCCTCGACCACTTCGGCATTGGCGCCGGTCCAGCGCAGGTGGAACAGCATGGCCTCCTGCTTACGCACCTGCTGCGACACGGTGCGGTAGCGGATCGCCTGCTTGGCCTGCTTTTTCAGGCCGTCCATCTGGGCGGCGAGCTGGCCGATCACGTCCTCGACGCGCTGCAGGTTGCTTTCGGCAGCCTTGAGCCGCAGTTCCGCCTCGTGGCGGCGCGCATGCAGGCCGGAAATGCCGGCGGCTTCTTCCAGCACGCGGCGGCGCTGCTCGGGTTTCGCCTGGATGATCTCGCCGATGCGGCCCTGATGGACGAGGGCGGGCGAGCGGGCGCCGGTCGAGGCATCCGCGAACACGATCTGCACGTCGCGGGCGCGGACTTCCTTGCCGTTGATGCGGTAGGTCGAGCCGGCCTCGCGCTCGATGCGGCGCGCGATCTCGATCTCGTCAGTGTCGTTGAAGGAGGCGGGTGCGGAGCGGTCGGAATTGTCGGCGAGCAGTGCGACTTCCGCGGTGTTGCGCGCGGGCCGCGTGTTGGAGCCGGAGAAGATCACGTCGTCCATGTTCGAGGCGCGCATGGACTTGTAGGAGGACTCGCCCATCACCCAGCGCAGCGCTTCGACAAGGTTCGACTTGCCGCAACCGTTCGGCCCGACCACGCCGGTCAGGCCCGGCTCGATCAGAAAGTCGGTCGGTTCGACGAAGGATTTGAATCCGAGCAGCCGCAGCCGCGTGAGCTTCATACTGTTGGCCTCGACCCGCGCCCGAAAGCGCCGTGGTTGATCGTTGGAAATCGCGTCAAGACTCGCGTCCCGTTCCGGGCAACGCCCCGGTCAGTCTTGCTGTGACGCCGCATCGGGCCGGAGAATGAATCGGGCGCGGTCCGGTAGCAACCGCCGCGTATTCTTTTCCAGACGATTCCGCTGGCCGGGCGCGGCTCAAGGGGTGCCGGAACGCCGCCGGGCCGCCGCTCGGAGGCGAAAAAGCCTTATCCCGCCTTGAGATAGGGCTCGACCAGCTTCGCCAGCTCGTCGATCGGCAGGTCGCCGGCGTGACGTTTTCCGTTGATAAAGAAGGTCGGCGTCGAATTGATCTTGAGTTTGTCGATCGCCTGCTTGCGGTTGGTTTCGATGCCGTTGAGCATCTCCTGATTCGCAAGGCATTTCTCGAAATCCTGCTCCGAGAGGCCCGCCTGTTTGGAGATTGTCTTCAGCGGTTCGAGCGGCTGACGCACCACCCACGTCGTCTGCTGGTGGAACAGCGTGTCGACCATCGCATAGTATTTGTTCGCGTCGCCGTTCGCCGCGCAGCGCGCGAGCATGAAGCCGGCGGCGGCCAGCGGATCGAGCGGAAATTCGCGCAGGATGTAACGCACCTTGCCGGTGTCGATGTAGCGCTTCTTCAGTTCGGGAAACGTCGTGACCGCGAAGTGCGCGCAGTGGCTGCAGGTCATCGACGCATATTCGTGGATCGTCACCGGCGCCTTGGCGTCGCCGAGCACCATGTCGCCGAGCGGGCCGGTGACCGCGAGGTCGGCGGCGGAGGCATCCTGCGCCATCGCGGGCGCGCTCCAGGGCGACAGTCCGGCGAAGGCGGTGGCGAGGGCGATTGCTGCGGTGCCTTCGCAGAATTGGCGGCGGGTAATCGTCACGTTTGGCTCCTTTGATGGCCGGCGGCCATGGGGCTGATCTTGAACCTCGCTATCGCGAAACCGATAGCATGGCAATTGTGCGCCTTTTGCGGCTTTGACGGTGCGGCGGGGTCAATTTCGCTTGATCCCTGGGTGATTTCAGCGGCTTTTCAGGCTGGCGCCGAGGCGGGCCAGCGCCGCCTTCAACCCCTCGTCGGTGCCCTCGGGAATGGTGCCGGCGACCTGTTCCACCAGCGCCGGATCGGGGGGAGCCGGCGGCTCATGTTTTTCCGGATGGTGCAACGGCGCCTGCCGCAGCGCGAGCTTGCCGATCGCCTGCCAGCCGAAGAAACGGTTGACCCGCTCCAGGATCACCGCCGACTGATGCTGGATTTCGAGCGCCATCGGCCCGTCGACCCGCAGCACCAGCGTTGCCGGTTCGGGATCGTTCTCATCCGTCTGCCGCGGCCAGGTGATCTTGATCGGTTGGGAATGCGCGGCGATCTCGTCGCCGGCGATGTCCGCCCAGCGGGTCACGAGTTCGGTCGAGGCAAAGCCCTGCTGCGCGAAACGCTCGCTGATCGTCCGGTGCAGCAGGTCCGAGAGCGGCCGGGGAAAACTGCGCGAGGGCTTGGTCAAAGGCTTGGTCTTCGATGCGGGGGCTGTGCCATCGTCGGCCCATGACCGTAGCAGCCCGCAAGGCGCCCCGAAAGAAAGCCGCCGGCCTTGTCCGCGCTATCCCACGTGGCCTGCCGGACGCGGCCGACCTGCTCGCCTGGTACGACCGCCATCGCCGCATTCTGCCGTGGCGGGCGCGGCGCGGCGAGCGGGCCGAGCCTTACCGGGTCTGGCTCTCCGAGATCATGCTGCAGCAGACCACCGTGAAGGCGGTCGCGCCTTATTACGCGCGGTTCCTGTCGCGCTGGCCGACGGTCGGGGATTTGGCGGCGGCCGCGCTCGACGACGTGCTGCGCGAATGGGCGGGGCTCGGCTACTACGCCCGCGCGCGCAACCTGCACGCCTGCGCGATCGCGGTCGCGCGCGAGCACGAAGGCATGTTCCCGCGCGACGAGGCGGGCTTGCGCGAACTGCCCGGCGTCGGGGCCTATACGGCGGCGGCGATCGCGGCGATCGCCTATGACGTGCCGGCAGTGCCGGTCGACGGCAATATCGAGCGCGTCATCGCGCGGCTCTTCGCCGTGGAGGACGAACTGCCGAAAGCGAAGCCGGAGATTTCCCGGCTCGCATTGTCGTTGCTTCCGCCGGAACGCTCGGGCGATTTCGCGCAGGCGATGATGGATCTCGGCGCGACGATCTGCACGCCGAAGAAGCCGGCCTGCGCGCTGTGTCCGTGGATGGATAAATGCGAGGCGCGCAAGCGCGGCGATCAGGAAACGTTCCCGCGCAAGACGCGCAAGCGCGCGGGCGACCTGCGGCGCGGCGCGGCCTTCGTTGCGCTGCGCGCCGACGGCGCGGTGCTGGCGCGCAACCGGCCGCCGCGCGGCCTGCTCGGCGGCATGGCGGAGGTGCCGGGCAGCGAATGGTCGAAGGACTTTGACATTACCGATGCGCTCGCCGCCGCGCCGAAGCTCGGCAAACCACAATCCAACAAGACGTCATGGCAAAAGCTGCGCGGCACGGTCAGCCATGTGTTCACGCATTTTCCGCTGGAACTGACGGTGTTTCTCGCCCGCGTGCCGCAGGGCACCAAAGCCCCGGCCGGGATGCGCTGGGTCGCCGGCGAGCAGCTCGCCGGCGAGGCCTTTCCCAATGTGATGCGCAAAGTTCTCCTTCATGCTTTAGATGACGCCGCGCAAGATCAGGCGGGGAAACCTCATGGCCGCAAACGCACCCGAAGCTGAGTGGAAGCCGAGCACGCGCTATCCCGATCCGTCCATCGTTTCGCTCGACGCCAAGTTCGACAAATACAAACTGCCGCTGTCGAACGTCGAACGGCTCGCGACCGGCACGCGCTGGGGCGAGGGGCCGGTGTGGTTCGGCGACGCGCGCTGCCTGATCTGGAGCGACGTGCCCGGCAACCGGATGCTGCGCTGGGACGAGGAAACCGGCGCGGTGTCGGCGTTCCGCAAGCCATCCAACAATTCCAACGGCAACACCCGCGACCGGCAGGGCAGGCTCATCACCTGCGAGCACCTGACGCGCCGCGTCACGCGCACCGAATATGACGGCGCGATCACGGTGATCTGCGACAATTATCAAGGCAAGCGACTGAACTCGCCGAACGACGTGGTGGTGAAGTCGGACGGCTCGATCTGGTTCACCGATCCGATGTTCGGCATTCACGGGTTCTACGAAGGTGAGAAGGCGGACTCCGAACTGCCGATGAATGTCTATCGCGTCGACGGCAAGACCGGCGCGGTGACGGTGGCGGCCGACGGCATCAATGCGCCGAACGGGCTTGCGTTCTCGCCGGACGAGAAGACGCTCTACATCGTGGAGTCGCGCAGCGCGCCGCGCACCATTCTCAGATTCGACGTGACCGGCAACGGCGACAGGCTGGCCAACCGCAAGCTGTTGATCGATTCAGGTCCGCACGGCACGCCGGACGGTTTCCGCGTCGACATCGACGGTAACCTGTGGTGCGGCTGGGGCATGACGCCGGCGCTCGACGGCGTGCGCGTCTTCACCGCCCAAGGCGAGCCGATCGGGCACATCTCGTTGCCCGAACGCTGCGCCAATGTCTGCTTCGGTGGACGCCACCGCAACCGCCTGTTCATGGCGGCTGCGCATTCGCTGTATTCGCTCTACGTCAACACGCAGGGCGTGGCCGGCGGTTAAACCACCGGGATGCCGGCCTGCGCGGTGAGCAGCGCGTTGCGCTGATCCTGCGTCATCGGCTTCGGCTTTCGGTTGACCGCCTTCTTGTTGATCTTGCGCTTGGCGATGCCGTTGAGCTTCTTGTCCGTCGCCTTCTCTTCCTTGAGGTTCGCGGCGAGCAGGCGGGCGACCTGCGTGTGGCCGAGCGCTTTCGCCCAGGCGACCAGCGTGCCGTAGCGGGTCATCTCGTAATGCTCGACGGCCTGCGCGGCGCCGATCAGCGCGGCGTTTAGCACCACCTTGTCGGAGACGTCGCTGGCGATGTCGTTGGCTTCTTCGAGAATGCCGTCGATCGCGGGGCATTTGGTGCCCTGCGGCTTTTCCTTGAGCAGCTTGAAGGCGCGCTCAAGCCGCTTCACCTGGCCGCGGGTCTGCTTGAGGTGCGCCTGAAAGCCGCGCTTCAATTCGCTGTCGCTGGCCTTCTTGATCATGTCCGGCAGCGACTTCTCGATCTGCCGTTCGGCATAATAAATGTCCTGCAAGCTATGCAGAAATAGGTCTTTCATCGTCGCGATATCTGCGGAAAACCAACCCATGGCACCCTCCTGTTGGCGCGCTGCCTTTTGTGGTTGCCATCAATAAGCTTTTGCCCGCCGAAAAGTTCCGGCAAACTCCGCGGACTTGCCCAATTCAGAACCCAAACGAGGACTTTCAATGACTATTCAGCGCCACGACGTCGCCGCCCGCATGAGCAAGGCGGTGGTCCACGGCAACACTGTCTATCTTGCCGGCATCGTCGCCAACGACCCCAAGGGCAAGGACACCACGGCGCAGACCAAGGACATCCTGGCGCAGATCGACGGCTTTCTGGCCAAGTGCGGCACCGACAAGTCGAAGCTGCTGACCGCGAATATCTGGATCACCGACATGAAGAACTTTGCGGCGATGAACGCGGTGTGGGACGCCTGGGTGTCGCAGGGCAATACGCCGGCGCGTGCGACCGTCGAGGCGAAGCTCGCGACCCCGGATTATCTGGTCGAGATCATGTTGGTGGCGGCGAAATAGCCGCGGGAGCCGGGAATGGCCTTCGACTTCGAAACTCTGGTGCCGGCGGGTTCGCCGGCGCCGGCGGTGCGCTGGACCGGCGCGCCGCGCTTCAATTTCACTGGCGGCAACAACGATCCGGCCGGCGTACCGGTCGAGGGGCTTAAACGCGCGGCCGATGCGGTGCTGACGCGGGAGGGGCGCACGCTTGCGACCTACGGTCTCGAGAGCGGGCCGCAGGGCTATCGCCCCTTGCGCGAGTTCCTCGTCGGCAAGCTCAAGCGCGATGCCGGCATGACCTGCACGGCGGACGACATTCTCATCGTCTCAGGCTCGCTGCAGGCGCTCGATCTCGTCAACGGCGCGCTCGCTGCGCGCGGCGACACCATCATCTGCGAGCGCGACTGCTACGAGGGCACGCTCAACCGCTACACCCGCATGGGCCTCAACGTCGTCGGTATCCCGACCGACGGCGACGGCATGCTGATGGACGCGCTCGAGACGGCACTGGCCGATCTTAAAGCGCGCGGCGTGCGGCCGAAATTCGTCTACACCATTCCGACCGTGCAGAACCCGACCGCCACCATTCTCTCGATGGAGCGGCGCGAGACGCTGCTGGCGCTGGCCGATCAATACGGCGTGCCGATCTTCGAGGACGACTGCTACGCCGACCTGATCTGGTCGGGCGAACGCCCGCCCGCGCTCCACGCCATGAGCAAGTCGGCGAACGTCATTCACATCGGCTCGTTCTCGAAGTCGATCGCGCCGGCCTTGCGCGTCGGCTTCATCGTCGCGCCGTGGCAGATCATGGCGCGGATGCTGGCGCTCAAGACCGACGCCGGCTCCGGCGCGCTGGAGCAGATGGTGCTGGCCGAATACTGCGTGGCGCATTTCGCCACCCATGTGCCGCAGATCCGCAAGAACCTGCAGGCGAAGCTCGACACGCTGGTGGAGTCGCTCGGCGAGCAGTTCGGCACCGCGGCCGAGTTCGACTATCCGCCCGGCGGCATCTTCCTCTGGGTTAAGCTGCCGGACCAGGTCGACACCATGAAGCTTTACAACGCGGCGCTGGCCGAGGGCGTCGCCATCAATCCGGGGCCGAACTGGTCGGCCGACAAGGCGTGGAGCAAAAGCCGGATGCGCCTGTGCTTCGCCAGCCCAAGCCACGAGGACATTCGCGCCGGCATCAAGGTGCTGGCCGATGTCTGCAGCCGCGAGTTCGGCGTGCCGGTGCGGAGCGCCAACAAGGCGAGGTGAAGTCATGTCCGACCACGGCATCCTTGCGATCTGGAACGACGCGCGGCCCGGCCGCGAAGGCGATTTCGAGACCTGGTTTCAGGGCGAGCATATCGAGGAGCGGCTTGCGGTGCCCGGCTTCCTGTTCGGCCGCCGCCACCGCGCGATCTCCGGGTCCAACGGCTATTTCAATTTCTATCTGACGCAGACGCCGGCGACGCTGACGTCCAGGCCCTATCTCGAACGCCTCGACAATCCGACGCCGATGACGCGGATGATCATGGAGGAGGTGTTCGCCAATATGAATCGCACGGTGTGCCGGCGGGCCTACCGGCATGCCGGTTTCCGCGGCGCTTATGCCGTTACGGCGCGTTTCAGCGCGGCACCGGACGAAGCGGCGCTGAAGGCCGAAATCGCGCGGCTCGCCGCCGACCCGGCGCGCGTCGTCAACGGCGAAATCTGGATCGCGCTCGATCCGACAGGCATGCCGGTCTCGAAGGAAGAGCAGCTGCGCGGCGGCGATAAAAAGATCGCCGGCTGCCTGATGATCGACACGCTGCAGCAGAAAGACGCCGAGGCGATTGGCGTGGAGCTTGCGCAGAAATTCCCCGACACGGAAGTCGGCGTGTTCCGCGTGCTGTGCCAGCTCGGGCGCGGCGACCTTTAGCTAGCCGACCCGCGCTTCCGCCGGCACGATCGGCGGCTTGGCGTTGAGCGCATCGACCTGAAAGCCGGCGACGCGCTTGTAGTTCGCCGCGATGCCTTCCAGTTCCTGCTGCGACAGCACTTCGGTGACGACGTTGTAGCCGTTCGGCGCGCGCTCCTCGACGAGCTGCATCACCTGTTCCGGCCCGTTGCCGCGATTGAGCAGCACGAGCTGTGTCGTCGCGGGCCGGCGCTCGGCCTCATAGGCCTCCAAGGCGGCCTGCGTCTCGCCCTTCGCCGCGATCTCGCGCGTCAGCACGCGGGCATCGAGGATCGCCTGCGACGCACCGTTCGAGCCGATCGGATACATCGGGTGCGCGGCATCGCCCAGAAGCGTGACGCGGCCGAAGGTCCAGCGGTCGAGCGGGTCGCGGTCGACCAGCGGATATTCGAAGCAATAGCGCGCGTTGCGGATGAGGCCCGGCACGTCGAGCCAGTCGAAACGCCAGTCCGTAAACCACGGCAAAAACTCTTCGAGCTTGCCCTGCCGGTTGTAGTCCTCGCGCCGCCACTGGTAGTCCGGCGGCAGATGCCGCTCGGCGATCCAGTTGATGACCGGCTTGCCGCGCTCGGTTGCGGCGTTGTCGATCGGGTAGCAGACGAATTTCAGCGTCTCGTGGCCGGCCATGATCATGGTGCGGCCGGACAGGAACGGCGCGCCATCGGTCACGCCGCGCCACAGGATACGGCCGTTCCAGATCGGCGGGCCTTCCTGCGGGTAGAGCTTGCCGCGCATCGCGGAGTGGATGCCGTCGGCGCCGATCAGCAGCGCGCCCTGATATTCGCCGGCGCTCTTGCCGTCGCGGCCGGTGAAACGCGCGGTCACGCCGTCCGCGGTCTCGGTCCAGTCGGTCAGGTGATGGCCGGTGAGGATGTTGTCCGAGCCGATCCGCTCGCGCGCGGCGTCGAGCAGCAGCTGGTGCAGCGTGCCGCGGTGGATCGAGATTTGCGGCCACCTGTAGCCGGCCTCGATACCGCGCGGCTCGCTCCAGATCGGCTTGCCGTGCTTGGAGAAGTAGGCGAGCTCCTTGGTGCGGATGCCGGTTTCCTCGAGCCGGTCCAGCAGGCCGAGGTCGATCAGCTCGCGGCAGGCATGCGGCAGCACGTTGATGCCGACGCCGACCGCCTTCAGCTCCGTCACGCTTTCGAAGACGCGGACCGGCACGCCGATCTGATGCAGGCTGAGCGCAACGGTCAGTCCGCCGATGCCGCCGCCGGCGACGAGAACAGTCATTCAGAAACCCCCACAGCACGCAGTACTTGCGGGGTTTTTCTCACAAACGGCGGGGAGTGACAATTGCGGCCAGGGCTGCGGGTAAAGGCCGCGAGCCGGCTCAGACCGTGGCCATCTCGGCGCGGATTTTCGCCCGCAGTTCGTCGATCAGCGTCAGGCCCTTCGGCGTTTCGAGGTGCCAGAAGGTCCAGCCGTTGCAGGCGTCGAGCCCCTGCGCCACCGCGCCCATGCGGTGGATCGAGCCGACCTTGTCGCCGAGGGTGATGGCGCCATCGGCACGCACCAGCGCCTTGTGGCGCTTCTTGGCGTCGGTGAGCTTCGCGCCCGGATTGATCAACCCGCGCTCGATCAGCGCGGTGAACGGCACGCGCGGTGCGTCGCGCGCGGTCATGAACGGCGCGAGCGTCGGCGCTTCCAGCGGCTGGACGTCCGCGATGCGCCTTTCGGCGGCCTTGATATAGGCTTCTTCACGCTCGAAGCCGACGAAACGGCGGCCGAGATGCTTGGCCACGGCGCCGGTGGTGCCGGTGCCGCAGAACGGGTCGAGCACGAGGTCGTCGACGCGCGAGCTGGAGAGGATGACGCGGGCGAGCAGCGCCTCCGGCTTCTGGGTCGGGTGCAGCTTCTTGCCGTCGCGGCCCTTCAGCCGCTCGTCGCCGGTGCAGAGCGGCAGCGTCCAGTCGGAGCGCACCTGCACGTCCTCGTTGCCGGCTTTCAGAACTTCGTAGTTGAAGGTGTAGCCCTTGGCGTTCGGCTCGCGCGCGGCCCAGATCATCGTCTCGTGCGCGTTGGTGAAACGGCGGCCGCGGAAATTCGGCATCGGATTGGTCTTGCGCCAGATCACGTCGTTGAGGATCCAGAAGCCCATGTCCTGCAGGATCGTGCCGACGCGGAAAATGTTGTGATAGCTGCCGATCACCCACAGCGTTCCGGCGGGCTTCAGGACGCGGCGGCAGGCGGCAAGCCAGTCTCGCGTGAACTCGTCATAGACCTTGAAGCTGGCGAACTGATCCCAGTGATCGGTGACGGCGTCGACATGGCTGTCGTCCGGCCGTTTCAGGTCGCCCTGAAGCTGGAGATTGTAGGGAGGATCGGCGAACACGAGGTCGACCGACTCGGCGGGCAAGGCGTTCATCCCGGCGACGCAGTCACCGGCGACAACACGATGCGCACTCTCTGAAACTCCACGGGGCGCCCGTGAGGGCGCCCCGCGACGCGACACTACCATGACTCAGGACTCTGACTCAGGCGACGCGGTCGGCGACGCGGGACCTACAACCGACAGGCCTGCACTATGGCGGCGCACGGTTAAAAATAAGTGCATAAAAGCAATGGCTTAGTGGGCAAGAATTGCCTAGCGGCGGCGTTGATGAAGCATGTCGTATAGTTTTTCTTCCGCGATGAAACGGCGCCAATTGAATTGGCGTTTAGGCTTCGGCAATGATTGAGGCGGACAGCACGGGACGGCATCAATGCGTTGGGATGATTTTCGCCGCAGCGACAACATCGAGGATGACCGAGACAGCGGTGGCGGCTTCGGCGGCGGTCCGGGCGGCGGTTTCCAGATTCCGATCGGCGGCGGCCGCGGCGGTCTCGGGATCGGCACCGTCGTGGTGCTCGGCCTGATCGGCTGGGCGCTCGGCATCGACCCGTCGATCCTGATCGGCGGCGCGGAGATGATCAACAACTCGACGCGCCCGAGCATCGAGCAGACGCAAACGAATCGTCAGACCGGCAAGCCGACCGACCAGACCGGCGACTTCGTTGCCGCCGTGCTCGGCAACACCGAGGATGTGTGGACCGAGGTGTTCAAGCAGGGCGGGCAGACCTATCGTCCGCCGCGGCTGCGGCTGTTCCGCGGCGCGGTGCAGGGCGGTTGCGGCTTCGCGCAGGCCGCGATGGGGCCGTTCTATTGCCCGACCGATCGCCGCGTTTATCTCGACACCGCATTCTTCACCGAGATCGAGCAGCGCTTCCGCGGCTGCACCGGCAAGGCGTGCAAATTCTCGCAGGCCTATGTCATCGCGCACGAGATCGGCCATCACGTCCAGAACTCGCTCGGCATTCTCGACAAGGCGCATCAGGCGCAGCAGGCCGCGGGCAACCGCACGGCGGCGAACCGCATTCAGGTGCGCGTCGAATTGCAGGCCGACTGCTTCGCCGGCATCTGGGCGAACCGCTCGGAAGCGCGCAAGAGTTTCCTTGATGCCGGCGATATCGACGCCGCGCTGCAGACTACGACGGCGATCGGCGACGACACGCTGCAAAGAAAATCGCAGGGGCGGGTGGTGCCGGATGCTTTCACCCACGGCTCGGCGGAGCAGCGCAAGCGCTGGTTCATGACCGGCTTCCAGTCCGGCAAGGTGTCGTCCTGCAATACGTTTGCGGCGTCGGATTTGTAATGAGTTCGTCGTCATGGCCGGGCTTGTCCCGGCCATCCACGACTTTTTTGATCTTGCGTCAGTAAGACGTGGATGCCCGGCACAGGGCCGGGCATGACGGAGTGAGCGATGGCCGGCATCGACGAGGCAAGACAGTTCATTCCGCTGCGGATCGCGGTGCTCACCGTGTCGGACACCCGCAAGCTCGCGGACGACAAGTCCGGCACGACGCTGGTCGAGCGTCTCGAGAAGGCCGGCCATGCGCTCGCGGACCGCAAGATCGTCACCGACGACGTGCGGAAAATCCGCGCGCAGGTGAAAAAGTGGATCGCGGACAAGAAGATCGACGTGGTGATCTCGACCGGCGGCACCGGCTTCACCGGCCGCGATGTGACGCCGGAAGCCGTCGAGCCGCTGTTCGAAAAGAAAATGGACGGCTTTGCGACGATGTTCCTGCTGGTCAGCGAGCGGAAAATCGGCACCAGCGCGATCCAGACCCGCGCCACCGCGGGCGTTGCGAAGTCGACCTACATCTTCTGCCTGCCCGGCTCGCCCGGCGCCTGCAAGGATGCCTGGGACGACATCCTCGTGCATCAGCTCGACTATCGCTACCGACCCTGCAACTTCGTCGAGATACTGCCGCGGCTCGACGAGCATCTGCGGCGGGCCAAGGCGCGCGGCGCGACGGCCTAGGCATGGTCAGCGCCGCGGAATTCCGAAAGCTGGCGCTCCAGTTCGAGGGCGTTGAGGAGAGGCCGCACTTCGACCGGGCGGCGTTTCGCGTCGTCCGCAATTTTGCGACGCTCGCGCCGGACAAGAAGTCGGTGAACTTCAAATTCGCGCCCGACGAGCAGGCAATGAAATGCGCGGTGCATCCGCAGGCGTTTTCCCCGGTACCGAATGCCTGGGGCGCGCAGGGCTGGACCACCGCCGTCTTGTCGAAGCTGACGGCGGCGGAGGCGCGCGATGCGCTCGCGCTCGCGTTCCGGCACGCGCAACCGAAGCCGAAAAAACGCAGCCTCGGCAAATCCCGTCGCTGACGTCGAAACAACGAGGTTCCGATGCCCGAGAAGGTTCTGAAAGGCGGCTGCCTGTGCGGGGCGGTGCGCTACGAGGCGACCGCCGAGCCGCTGTTCGAAGGTTTTTGCCACTGCCGCGACTGCCAGCGCGTGTCGGGGACCGGCCATGTTCCGGTGATCGGCGTGCCGAAAGCGGCGTTCTCGTTCTCCGGCAAGACGACAGCCTATGCCGCGCCGGGCACCACCGGCGGCCGTCACTTCTGCCCGGTCTGCGGCGGGCAGCTGTTCGGCATGCCCGGTAGCGCGCCGGAGATGGTGACGATCTATATCGGGAGCCTCGACGACCCGTCGGTGTTTGCGCCGACCGTCGCGATCTTCACCCGGTCGCGTCATGCCTGGGACAGGAATGCGATGACGCTTGCCGAGTTCGAGGCGTTGCCGCCGGGCTGACGGTTACAGCGTCAAATCCCAGTATTCCGCGACGACATCCTTGCCCCAGCTTTTCTTCGTCTCGCTGGAGGTGAGGGTGAAACCGGCCTTCTCATAAATGTGCCGTGCGGCGCCGAGCACCGAGTGGGTCCACAGCGTGACCTGTTTGTAGCCGGCGGCGCGGGCGAACCTGACGCACTCCTCGGTCAGCTTCTTGCCGAGGCCCAGCCCGCGCGCCTTCGGATGCACGAGCAGCAGACGCAGACGCGCCACCCGCGGCGTTGCCTCTTCCGGCTTGTCCTTCACCAGCATCACCGAGCCGACATTCTCGCCGTTGAGGTCGGCGATCCAGCAGGCCTCCCACTTCGGGTCGTGGTTGTTGACGTAGTCGGCGACGATGCCGGCGCACAGTCCCTCGAACGGTTCGGTCCAGCCGTATTCGTGCGCATAGAGTTCGCCATGCGCGGCGACGATCCCGCCGAAGTCGCCGTGACGCGGGGCGCGCAGGGTCACGTAGGGCTTGTTCGGGGTTTGCCCGGCGCCGCCGACGAGTTGCTGAACCTCGTCCATCGCCGCGATCAGCCGGCGTTGGTCGTTCGCCGGCATGGTCTTCAGCATCGCCGTGATGTCGTCGATTGTCTTGCGCTCCATCGGGGCGAAGGCCTTGCTGCCGCGCGCGGTCAGCGAGATCAGGCTCTGCCGCCTGTCCTTCAGGGAAGGCTTGCGCGAGACGAGCCCGCGTTTCTCGAAGGCGCGCAGGATGCGGGAGAGGTAGCCGGCATCGAGCCCGAGCGCGGCGATCAGGTCGGTCGCCGTCGCGGTGCCGAGCCGGGACAACTCATAGAGCACGCGCGCTTCCGCGAGCGAAAACGGGCTGTCGAGCCAGCCCTCGTGCAGCACGCCGATCGCCTGGGTGTAGAAGCGGTTGAAACGCCGCACCGCAGCGATCCGCTCGGTCGTCTCCGTCATGCTTGACACTGTCAACTAATTACTTGACGGAGTCAATAACCTGCGAAGCTCACCGGAAGCCGAAGAGATGCGGCAGCCACAGCACCGTGCCGGGGACATAGGTGGTGATCGCCAGCGCCACCAGCAGCGCCGCCACGAACGGCCAAATTTCGCGGACCACGGCGTTGATCGGCGTGTCGCTCAGCTTGGCCAGCGTGAACAGCAGCAGGCCGAACGGCGGGGTGATCAGCCCGATCATGATGTTGATGGTGATGACGACGCCGAAATGCACGAGGTCGATGCCGAGCGCCTTGATGGTCGGCAGCAGCAGCGGCACGAGGATCAGGATCAGCGTGCCGGTGTCGATCAGGCAGCCGAGCACGAGGAACAAGAGATTGACCGCGAGCAGGAATTCCGGCCCCGACAGGTTGAGCCCGAGAATCCAGTCGGCCAGCGTGCGGTCGAGTTTCTCGGCGGTCACCGCGTAGTTGATGAGGAAGGCTCCGGCGATCAGCAGCATCACCACCGCCGAGGAGCGCATCGACTCGGTGAGCACTGCCCACAGCGTCGCCCAGTCATAGGCTCGGTAGACGAGGGCCGAGACCGCAAGCGAGTAGATCGCGGCGACGGCGGCCGCTTCGGTCGGCGTGAAGGCGCCGGTCCAGATGCCGCCGAGCAGCACGACCGGGATCGTCATCGGGATCGCCGCGCCGGCGGCGGCACGGCCGAATTCGCTCCAGCCCCGCCAGTCGCGGCAGGCAAGCCCGGTGCGCCGCGCCACGGTCGTCACCGTCGCCATCAGCGCCAGCGCCATGATGAGGCCGGGGACGACCCCGCCGAGGAACAGCGCGCCGACCGAGGCATTCGAATTGAGCGCGTAAAGCACGAGGGGGATCGAAGGCGGGATGATCGGCGCGATGGTCGCGGCGGCGGCGGTCAGCGCGGCGGCGAAGCCGGGCCGGAAACCGCCGACCTCGCGCATCATCTTCAGCGCGACGAGGCCGGGACCGGCGGCGTCGGCGAGCGCGCTGCCGCTCATCGAGGAGAAGATCACCGAGACGAGCACGGTGACGTGGCCGAGCCCGCCATGCAGGTGGCCGACCGCGGCGTCGGCGGCCGACCACAGCCGGCGGCTGATGGTGCCGGCGTTCATGACGTTGGCGGCGAGGATGAACATCGGCACCGCCAGCAGGATGTAGCTGTTGTAGAGCGAGTTCATGATCTGGTCGGCGGCGATGCCCAGATCCTGATGCGACGACATCAGATAGACGAAGCCGGCGACCAGCATCGACAGCGCGAGCGGAACGCGGGCGAGCGACAGGCCGACAAAGATCGCAAGCAGCAGCAGGAACGGTGTGCTCACGATGCGCTCCGCCCGGCGTCCGGTCCCGCGTTGCGGCCCGCGCCGATGCCGAACAGGCATTGCGCGGCGCGCGTGAGCAGCATCGCGGCCGAGGCGGCCTGGAACACGACGAAGCAGAAATAGACCTTGTCGAGCGACAGTTCGAAGGCCGGCGTCTTCTCACGCCACAGGAACAGGATGTAGTCGATCGTGGTCGGCAGCGCGTAGAGCAGGACGCCGCCGGCGATCGCCATGCCGATGCCCTCGACGATGCGGTTGGCGGGCGGGCGCATGCGGTCGACCAGAAGGTCGAAGCTGATCTGTTCCTTCAGGGTCACGGCGAGCGAGCCGCCGATCATGATGGTCCAGATGTAAAGAATGATCGCGGCTTCGCCGGCGCGGTCGGACGGATCATGCAGGCCGTAGCGCGCGATCACGCCGTAGCCGAAAGCCAGCACGACCGCCGCGAAGGCGAGCGTCGCGAGGATCGTCGCGACGCTGCGCACCAGCGCGGCGGCTCGTGCCAGCAGGATCACGGCTTCATCGCCTCGGCCATCAGCTTCGCATCCCACTTCTTGGCGAGATCGGAGGAAGCATAGACCTTGTCGGCGTTGGCGCGGAACAGCGCGAGGTCGACGGCGTCGACCTTGAGGCCCTTCGACTTCAGAAGTTCGGCGACCTGCTGCTCGTTGCCGTGGCGGCCCTTGTTGTTCTCGTCGGCGGCTTTGACGGCGGCGTCCTTCACCACCTTCTTCTGCGCGGCGGTGAGCTTGTCCCAGAACGGCTTGCTGATCGCGTAGAACACCGGCTGCACGAGATGCGAGGTCAGCACGACCTGCTCGGTCACCTCGTTGAACTTCGCGGCATACATGATGGTGAGCGGGTTTTCCTGGCCGTCGATCGCGCCGGTCTGCAGCGCGACATAGACCTCCGGCATCGCCATCGGGGTCGGCTCGACATTGAGCGTGCGGCCGAGCAGCAGCCACTCCGGCGTCGCCGGCATGCGCAGCTTCACGCCCTTGAGGTCGTCGGGGCCTTTCACCGCGCGCGCCTTGCGCAGGTTGAGCTGGCGGGTGCCGAGATAGGCGACCGAGAGGATCTCGATGCCCATGTCCTTGGCGACGGCGTCATGCACCGCCTTGCCGACCGGACCGGCCATGCTCTTGATCATGTGGTCGTAGTCGCGGAACAGGTAGGCGCGGTTGAGGAAGCCGAAGCTCGGCACCTGCTGCGACACCTCGAAGGTCGTCATCGTGCTCATTTCGAGGTTGCCGCGCTGGATCGCCGGCACCTCGGTGCCCTGGCGGAACAGCTTCGAGCCCGGATAGGTCTCGACCTTCACCCCGGCATTGGCCTTCTCGACCTCGGCCTTGAAGGTTTCCATCGACTTCGCAAGGAAGTCGGCCGGCGGTCCGGCGGTCGAAAAGCGGATCGTTACATCGGCGGCATTCGCGGCGCCGATGCCGACGAGCGCGGCGATGGCCGGTCCCGCGAGGCAGCGCGCCACTGTCCGAAACATCTGCATCACAACTCTCCTTGGTTTCGCCCGCGCGGGGCGCGACTAGTTCCTGATGGTCACCGAGAGGCGGCCAATGCCGTCGACTTCCGCGTCGATCTTGTCGCCTGGTTTGAGAAAGGTTCCCTTCGGCACGCCGACGCCGGCCGGCGTTCCGGTGAGGATCACGTCGCCGGGATCGAGCGTCATGATGTTGGACGCGAGCGCGATCTGCTCGGCGACCGAAAAGATCATCTGGCTCGTGTTGCTGTCCTGCTTCATCTCGCCGTTGACGGCGAGGCGCAGCTTGACGTTCTGCGGATCGGGCAGGGCGGCGGCCGGCACGATCCACGGGCCGAGCGGGCAGCCCATGTCGGTCGCTTTGCCGGCGACCCAGTCGAGCTTGTAGAACTGGTCCGGCGCCTGATTGAAATCGCGCGCCGACATGTCGATGCCGATGGTGTAGCCGGCGATGTGATCGAGCGCCTTGTCGGCGGTGACGTAGCGCGCGGTCTTGCCGATCACGGCGGCGAGTTCGATTTCCCAGTCGTATTTCTGCGTGCCGCGCGGCATCGCGATCTCCGCGCCGGGACCGACCACCGCGTTGCGTGGCGGCTTGAAGAAGAAGAACAGCCGCTGCGTCTCCTTCTTGACGCCGGGGAAGCCCATCTCGGCCATGTGGTCGTAGTAGTTGGCGCCGGCGCACAGGATCTTGCCGGGATAGAGCAGCGGCGCGAGCAGGTCCGCGCCTGCGGCGTCGATACCAATATTCGCACTTTGCGCGGCATTGATCTTCTTCGCGGCATCGTCGAGCCGCGACTTGTTGCGCGCCCAGTCGTCGAACAGCGCCATGGCGGTCGCCGGCAGGTCGGGCGCGAGCGCGGGGAAGGGAAAGAGTTTTTGATTCACCCGCAGGCAGGGTGTCGCCTTGCCGCCAATACGCGCCGTCGCCAAAGCCCACATGGAAGTCCGGTCTCCGTTTTCAGTGCGGGGTCATCGTCGGTCCGCGTTTCGGCCGAGTCAATGAATTTTGGAAAATTTAATCTGAATTGGAAAACTTGACCCCTAATCCAAATCCCGGCAGACAGGGCGGCATGGTGGCTATCGATTCATCGGGACGGTCCGCCGTCGGCCGCACGGTGGCGGCGCAGATCTACGATCAGCTCAAGACCGATCTGCTCGCCGGCGCCTTCACGCCGGGGGCGGCCTTGCTGACGCGCGAACTGCTCGCGCGCTACGGCTGCGGCATCAGCCCGCTGCGCGAGGCGCTGGCGCGTCTGGTCGGCGAGGGTTTTCTCGCGGCGAGCGGGCATCGCGGCGTTCGCGTGCCGGTGCCCTCGCTCGCCGATCTCGACGAGCTTTACCGCATCCGCATCCTGCTCGAATGCGAGGCGCTCGGCCTTGCGATGGAGCATGGCGACGATGTGTGGGAGGCGAATGCGCTCGCCGCCTGTCACCGGCTCGAACGCGCGGCATTGCCGGGCGCCGGACCGGAAGACGAACGCGGCGCGCGCACCGCGAGCTGGGAGGAGCGCCACCGCGCGTTTCATCTCGCGCTTGTCGCGGCCGCGCCGGCGCCGCGCCTGCTGCGCCTCGTCGAGCAGATGATGCAGCAGACCGAACGCTATCGCGCGCTGCGGCTGCTGCAGAGCCCGTCGGAGAAGCTGGTGCGCGACGTTACCGCCGAGCACCGCGCGCTGCTTGATGCCACGGTGGCGCGCGATCCGGCGGCGACGCAATTGCTGCGCGATCACCTGACGCGGACCTGGCGTTTCGTCGCCGATCTCGTCGAGCGCGGCAAGACGCCGGGTAACAAGACGCCGGACGGCAAGACGCAGCCGAAAAAACCGAAACGCTAGGATGCCGTCCGCAGCCTGACGGTCGCGCCGAGCAGCGCGATGCGCCTGGCCCCGAGCTTGCGCATCAGCGCGGCTTCCGGGTCGCCGCCGTCGGCATGGCCGCCCAATTCGTCATAGAAGCGGCGGTGGATCATCAGGCCGTTTTCGGGCCGGCGCGCCGTGCGCATCAATGCGCGCAACGCATCGCCCAGCGCGGAGCCTGCCGGCATGGCGCGGAACGTCGCCGCGTTTCGATAAGCACCGTCGCTCTCCTCGGCGAAGCGTTCGACAGCGCCGATCCATGTCGGGTCCGGCACCGCGCCCGCGCGCAGGAACATCAGCCATGGCGACCGCGCGGCCAGCGAGGCTTCGCGCAGCCGCGTGCCAAGCGGCGCGTCCGACTTGAGGAACTTGCAGCCGGCGATATCGGCCACCCGCTCGGTGTCGTCACGCGAATTGGCGTCGGCGACGATCACGTCGGTCAGCACGCCGGCGGTCGCACCCGGAACCAGCGCGGCGAGGGTCGGCACCAGCAGACGCTCCGATTCTCGCGTGGAAATAATCGCGGTCAGCATGAACCCCAGCCCGCTGAAGGCGTTGCCCCAGATCATGGGGTGTCACCACCGAACCCCCACGAGATCAAGCCTGGAAATGCCTGAATTTCGGACTATTTGTTTGTTCTTGTTATGTTCACATTTCAGCGCTAGGACGTGAACCATGGCTCGATCCCCGACAGCCCTGAGAAACCCGCCGGCGGGCGACCCGGCGTCCCGGCCGGATTCCCGGCCGAAGGACGATGCCGGTCTGCGCCCGGCCGACGAGATTTCCGGCCTGCTCGGCGTCGCTGTCGACTTCGAACGGCGGCGCGGCCGCGGCGCGGTGTCGAACGCCGCCGGCCGCTACGAGCCGACCGCGCGGATCGCCTTTGATGACGGCTGGCGCAGCCTCGACGACCTGCCGCCGTTCAAGACCACGGTGGCGCTCGACGCCACCCGCAAGATCATCACCCGCAACCAGTCGCCCGATATCGGCTTCGACCGTTCGATCAACCCGTATCGCGGCTGCGAGCACGGCTGCATCTACTGCTTCGCCCGGCCGACCCACGCTTATCTCGGTCTGTCGCCGGGTCTCGATTTCGAATCGCGGCTGTTTGCCAAGCCCGACGCGCCCGAACTGCTCGAGCGCGAACTGGCGTTGCCGAGCTACGAGCCGAAGGTGATCGCGATCGGTACCAACACCGACCCGTATCAGCCGATCGAGCGCCGCTACCAGATCATGCGGCGCATTCTCGAAGTGCTCGACCGCGCTTCGCACCCGGTCGGCATCGTGACGAAGTCGGCGCTGGTGCTGCGCGATATAGACATTCTCGCCCGCATGGCGCAACGCAATCTCGTCAAGGTCGCGCTGTCGGTGACGACGCTCGATCCGCAGCTCGCGCGCGTCATGGAGCCGCGCGCGGCAACGCCGATGCGACGGCTCGAAACGCTGCGCCGTCTCAATCAGGCCGGCATTCCGACCACGGTGATGGTCGCGCCGATCATTCCTGCGATCAACGACATGGAAATCGAGCGCATTCTCGACGCCGCCGTGCTCGCGGGCGTGAAAGAGGCGGGCTATGTGCTGCTGCGCCTGCCGCTCGAGGTGCGCGACCTGTTCCGCCAGTGGCTCGACGCCAATTTCCCCGACCGCGCCGACAAGGTGTTCAAGCTGATCCGCGAGACGCGTGGCGGCAAGGATTACGACGCCAATTGGGGTGCGCGCATGAGCGGCAAGGGGCCTTACGCCTGGTTGATCGGCCGCCGTTTCCAGCTCGCCTGCGAAAAGCGCGGCATCAACGCGCGCAAGCTGAAACTTTCGGTCGACAGCTATCGCCCGCCGAAGCCGGCGACCGAGCAACTCAGCCTGTTCGGAGACTGACGGGGCATTCATGCCGGAACACCACGACGCGCACCTCACGCTTGTCACGCTCGGCGTCGGCAATCTCGAACGCAGCATCGCCTTCTACGAGACGATGGGCTTCCGCCGGAAAAGCCGGGCCGCCGAAGGCGTCGGGTTCTTTCAGGCCGGCGCCTGCGCGATCGCGGTGTGGCGGTCGGACGAACTGGCAAAGGACGCGAATTTCGCATCCGAGGGCATGGCGCCCGCCTTCCGCGGCGTCGCGCTCGCATGGAACTGTAATACGCCGGAGGAGGCCGACGCCGTGATGACGCGGGCGGCCAAGGCGGGCGCGAAAATCCAGAAACCGGCGGAGGCGACCTTCTGGGGCGGCTATGTCGGCTACTTTACCGACCCGGACGGTCATCTCTGGGAGATCGCGCATAATCCGGCGTGGCCGCTGGACGACGAGGGCCGGGCGCAGATCCCGGACTGATTTCGCTCCTTTGATTTCTCCCCGCGATCCACCGACGCAACACGATACGAGTCGCTTGGACGGTTGACTTGAAACGGCCGCCGCGCACTGTTCGCGCATGCCTCCGTCCCCGACTCGACGAACCGCGACTCGCAAGGCCGTTTCCGCGCGCCTGCTCATCGACGAACCGGTGCTGCGCCCGACTTTCACGCGCGAGCGCCGCGCGCTGAAGAAGGGCATCTGGCCGGTCGCCGGCTGTGACGAGGCGGGTCGGGGGCCGCTCGCCGGGCCGGTGGTCGCCGCCGCCGTCATCCTCGATCCTGCCCGCGTGCCGCGCGGGCTGAACGATTCCAAGAAACTCGACGAGGACGAGCGCGAGAAGCTCTACGAGAAGATTTGCGCGACCGCCGAAGTCGCCGTCGCATTCGGTTCCACCGCACGAATCGACCGCGACAACATCCTGCGCGCCTCGCTGTGGGCGCTGGCGCGCGCGGTCGCGGCGCTGCCGTCGCGTCCTCGCCTCGTTTACGTCGACGGGCGTGACCGCATCGATGTCGCCTGCGATTGCGAGGCGGTCATCAAGGGTGATGCGCTGGTCGCCTCCGTTGCAGCGGCGTCCATTGTCGCCAAGGTGACGCGCGACCGGCTGATGGCGCGGGTCGGCGCGGCATGCCCCGGCTACGGTTTCGAGCGCCACCGCGGCTATGGCGTGCCGGAGCATCGCGCGGCTCTCGAGCGCCACGGGCCGACCGGGTTCCATCGGCGCAGTTTCGCGCCGGTCTTTGCCCGGCTGGCGAGCGTGGAGGAAGAGGCCGAGGACGACGCGCTTCTGGCAAGCTTGTTGCCACGCTGAGCGGCCTTCTCTATCTCTGACGGGCTGAGGGAACTCACCGGTCGGGCCGAACGCCGCTTCCATGCATTACGTCTCGCTCATCGTCGAGTTCCTGCGCGGCCGCCCGACGCTGGTGTTCTGGGGCGCCGCGCTGTCGCAGGCCGCGCTGTGGGTGGTCTTTCCCTGGCTGTTTTTCAGTTCGCCGCCGGGTGACGTGCCGATCCTGCTCGCGGTCGGTCATGAGTTGCGGCTCGGCAGTTATCTCGGCCCGCCGCTCGCCTTCTGGTTCGGCGACGTTGCGTTTCGCCTCGCCGGCGAGTTCGGCCTCTATGTTCTGGCGCAGGCCTGCGTCGTCACCGCGTTCTGGGCGGTGTTCGATCTCGGCCGCATGATCGTCGGCACCCGGCACGCCGCGCTAGCCGTTCTGCTGATGACCGGCATCGCCGCCTTCAGCCTGCCGAGCGTCGAGTTCGGCCCGGCGGTGCTGGCGATGCCGCTGTGGGCGCTGGCGCTCAATTATTACTGGCGCGCCAGCGGCGACGACGGCCGCGGCTACTGGTATCTGCTGGCGCTCGATCTTGGCCTGTTGCTGCTCACGACCTATGCCGGCGTGATTCTGCTCGCGCTGCTGCTGATCTATTCGCTGGCGACGCAGCGTGGCCGCCAGGCCTTCACGCAAGCCGAGCCCTGGCTCGCGGCGGTACTGCTGCTGATCGTGGTGTTTCCGCATGGCGTCTGGCTCGTGGACCGCTGGCCGGCGGTGCTGCCGACTTTGATGGGAGCAAGCGGCGGCGACTGGTGGACCTCCTCGGCGATGCGCTTCGTCAGCATCGTCGTCGTCGTTCATCTCGGCCTGGTGCTGCTCACCGTGCTGGCGAGCCGCTGGCGCGCGCCGCGCAACGAGCGGGTGCCGGAAATCGACCGTAGCCCGGCGCCGCGGTCGGCGCGTTACTTCGTCTACTTCTTTGCGCTGGCGCCCGCGTTGGCCGCCGTTGCGCTGCTGATCGGGCTCGGCCGCGCCGCGCCGCTCGAACGCGCGGCGCCGTTCGTCCTGCTGTCGGGCCTCATGGTCATCACGCTCGCGGGCGACCGCGTGCTGATCTTCCGCGAACGCATCGTGAGTTTTTCATGGCTCGGCCTGCTCGTGCTGCCGCCGGCGCTGACGTTCCTCTCGCTGATCTTCCTGCCCTGGACCGTGGCGACCAACCTGCAGACCGCGCAGCCGGCCGCCAGCATGGGGCGTTTCTTCGCCGACAGTTTCCAGCGCCGCACCGGCAAGCCGCTCGCCATCGTCGCGGGCGACGATCATCTCGCGAGCCTGATCGCGCTCGCCGCGCCGAGCCGGCCGACGGTGTATTTCGACCGCACGCCCGAACACAGCCCGTGGGTTAATGCCGACCTCATTCGCAAGAACGGTGCGGTGCTGGTCTGGCGCGCGAGCGAAAGCGACGCTGCGCCGCCGGCCGCGCTCAAGGCGCAGTTTCCCGAATTGTCGCCGGAAGTGCCGCGCGCCTTCGCGCGCACGATCCAGGGCCGTCTGCCGTTGATCCGCGTCGGCTGGGCGATGATCCGCCCGCAGGCGGAGCCTGCAAAGTAAGTAGCCCGCGCCGGGTCAGTGATAGCTTTCGCCTTCGGCAACCTTGCCGCGGAACACCCAGTAGATCATCGCGGTATAGCCAAGGATGACCGGCAGCAGCACCAGCGTTCCGACCAGCATGAAGATCTGGCTCGCCGGCGCGGCGGCGGCGTCCCATACGGTGAGCGAGGGCGGCACCAGATAAGGGAAATTCGAGATCACGATGCCGAGATAGCCGAGCAGGAACAGCATGATCGACGCGAAGAAGGGCAGGATCTCGCGGCCTTTCTCGATCCAGCGCCAGAGCGCGAGCGCGACGAGACCGGTCACCGCCGGCACCGGCCACAGGAAATAGAAATTCGGCAGCGAGAACCAGCGCGCGAAAATGCGTTCCGACATCATGGGGGTCCACAGGCTGACGATCCCCATGAACACCAGCACGGCGAGCAGCAACAGCTTCGCCTGGCTGCGCCCGCGCTGACCGACCGGCCCTTCGGCCTTCATGTTGAGCCAGGTCGCGCCGAGCAGGCCGTAACCCGACACGAGCGCCAGCCCGCACAGCGCGGAAAACGGCGTCGCCCACTCGAACGGGCCGCCGGCAAAGGCGCCGTTCTCGATTTTGATGCCCTGGATCATGCCGCCGAGGATGACGCCTTGCGAAAACGCGGCGATCGTCGAGCCTGCGGCGAAGGCGAAATTCCATTTCGCCTTGGTCTCGGCGACGCTGCGGAATTCGAACGCGACGCCGCGGAAGATCAGGCCGAGCAACATCACGATCACCGGCAGGTAGAGCGCCGGCATGATGATCGCATAGGCTTGCGGAAAGGCGACGAACAGACCGCCGCCGCCCAGCACCAGCCAGGTCTCGTTGCCGTCCCAGAACGGTTTGACGGTCGCCATCATCTGGTCGCGCTCGCGGTCGTCCTTGGCGAACGGAAACAGGATGCCGATGCCGAGGTCGAAACCGTCGAGGATGACATAGAGCGAAACGGCGGTGCCGATCAGCGCCGCCCACATCACCGGGAGATACCACTCCATTCCCATGGCCGCCTCCCTTTACCGGTTGCCGATGGCTTCGCGGGCGGCTTTGCCCGCCGCGCTCAGCGGATTATTGGCGGTGCCTGAATCGTCGCTCACCGCGCTGCCTTGCGGGCCGCGATTGATCAGCCGGTTGATGTAGTAGATGCCCATCGAGAAGATGATGCCGTAGGTGACGACGAACAGCGCCAGCGTGCCGGCGATGGTCGCGCCCGGCACCGGCGAGGTGGCGTCCGCCGTGCGCAGGATGCCGTGAGCGATCCACGGCTGCCGCCCGCTTTCGGTGACAACCCAGCCGGCGATCACCGCGACGAAGCCGGTCCACCAGGTCTGCGAAACGATGCGCAGGTACCAGCGCGTGTCTTCGAGCCGCCCGCGCCACCACAGGAACGCGCCGTAGAGCGCGGCCGCGATCATGAAGAAGCCGATCGCCAGCATGATGCGGAAGGCGAAGAACACGGTGACGACCGGCGGGCGGTCCTGCGGCGGCACACTCTTGAGGCCGGGAAACAGGCCGTCGACCTTGTGCGTCAGGATCAGCGAGGAGCCGCGCGGGATCGAGATTGCGAAGCGGTTCATTTCCGCTTTCTCGTCGGGCCAGGCGAAGATGTGGAAATCGCCCGGCTTGCTGCCGTCCCAATGCGCCTCCATCGCCGCGACCTTGATCGGCTGATGTTCGAGCGTGTTGAGGCCGTGCTGGTCGCCGATGAAGAGCTGCAGCGGCGCAAGCACCGCCATCAGGCCGATGGCCATGCGCACCATCGTGCGCCCCTGCGCGACATGCGTGCCGGCGATGAGATAGCGCGCGCCGACTGCGAGCACGACGAAGCCGGTCGTCAGATAGGCCGCGTTCAGCATGTGCGCGAAGCGGTAGGGGAAGCTCGGGTTGAACACCACCGCGATCCAGTCGACCGGGTAGGCGATGCCGTTGCGGATCTCGTGGCCGGCCGGCGTCTGCATCCAGCTGTTGGCGGACAGGATCCAGAACGCCGAAATCGCGGTGCCGACCGCGACGATCGCCGCCGACAGGACATAGAGCCAGTCCGGCACGCGGTTGAAGCCGAACAGCATGATGCCGAGGAAGGTCGCTTCGAGGAAGAAGGCGGTCAGCACCTCGTAGCCGATCAGCGGCCCGATCACGTTGCCGACGACGACCGAGAAACGGCTCCAGTTGGTGCCGAACTGGTAGGACAGCACGATCCCCGACACCACACCCATCGCGAAGGAGACCGCGAAGATCTTGGTCCAGAACCGCATCAGCAGGTGATAGCGCTCGGTGCCGCTGCGCAGCCACATCGCGCCGAGCGTCGCGATATAGGCGGACAGGCCGATCGTGAAGCTCGGAAAGATGATGTGAAAGATGATGGTGAAGGCGAACTGCAGCCGGGCAAGCATGACCGGATCGAGTTCCAAGGCGAAATTCACGGTTATGGCTCCTTCCGGAAATGCCGTTTGGTTCCAATTGGATTTTCAATTGCGAGCCGAAATCGGATCGGGTGCCTCCGTTTGGCGAAGATCAAGCCAACGGATCGATACTATCACCCCCGGTCGCCGCGCGCAGATGCTTTCTGCCGCACGGCTCTGCGCGTCGCGCCGGGATCGCGCAGGGGCAGCGGTCCGGCGGTTGGCGGCCATGCAAGTTTTTGCGGTGAACAACCTGCTTCCCCCGGGGTTTTGCGCGCGCCTGCGCGCTAGTGTTGCCCCGGGGCAAGGAGCGGTCTGCGACAGTTACGCGGCCTGCGGAGTCCTGTGAGCGCAAACGGGGGTTGCGATGGCTCGGAAAACCAAGACACCGGCGAAATCCGCGGGTTCCACCGGCGGCGGCGTGGAGGCGATGCTCGACCGTTACTTCGGGCTGACGCAATCCGGCACCAATGTGCGCACCGAATTCATCGCCGGCATCACGACCTTCCTGACGATGGTCTACATCGTTTTCGTCAACCCCGCGATCCTGAGCAAGACCGGCATGGATCACGGCGCGGTATTCGTCGCGACCTGCATCGCCGCCGCCGTGTCGACGTTGGTGATGGCGCTTTATGCGAATTATCCCATCGCGCTCGCGCCCGGCATGGGGCTCAACGCCTTCTTCGCCTTCACCGTGGTGCTGACCTACAAATACACGTGGCAGCAGGGACTCGCCGCCGTGTTCTGCTCGGGCGTGATCTTCTTTCTGATCTCGGTGTTCCGCATCCGGCAATACGTCATCGATGCGATCCCGCAGAATTTGAAGTTCGCGGTGTCTGCGGGCGTCGGATTGTTCCTCGGCATCATCGCGCTCGAGGAAGCCAAGATCATCGTCGACCACCCGGCGACGCTGGTGACGCTCGGCGACCTGCGGCACTGGGAGCCGGCGCTGATGCTGATCGGCTTCGTCCTGATCGCGGCGCTCAATTACCGGCGCATCATGGGCGGCACGCTGATCGGCGTTCTCGTGGTGGCCCTGATCGGCATCCCGCTCGGCCTGTCGAAGTTCACCGGCGTCGTCTCGATGCCGCCCTCGATCTCGCCGACCCTGTTGCAACTCGATTTCTCGCGGGTTGGTGAGGCGACGTTCCTCATCGTGGTGTTCTCGATCCTGTTCGTCGATGTGTTCGACAATGCCGGCACGCTGATCGGCGTCACCCATCGCACCGGGCTGATGAAGGACGGCAAGCTCGCGCGCATGAAGGAGGCTCTGATCTCCGACAGCTTCGCGGCGATGTTCGGCTCGCTGATCGGCACCTCGACGACGACCAGCTATATCGAGAGCGCTGCCGGCGTGTCGGCGGGCGGGCGCACCGGCCTGACCGCGGTGTTCGTCGCGATCTTCTTCCTGCTCGCGCTGTTCTTCGCGCCGCTCGCCGGCATGATCCCGGCCTATGCTTCGGCTGCTGCGCTCTTGTTCGTCGCCTGCGTGATGGCGCGGGGCCTCTCGGAAATCGACTGGGAGGACGTGACCGAATACGCGCCGGCGGTGGTGACGGCCGTCACCATGCCGCTGACCTATTCGATCGCGACCGGCATCGGCCTCGGTTTCATCACCTACGCCGTGATCAAGATCATCGCCGGGCGGGTCAAGGACGCTTCGCCGGCGGTGATGGTGCTGGCTGCGCTGTTCGCCATCAAGTTCGCGGTGGCTGGATAGGCGGCCGGCAAGGGGGAGGCGATTTGGGCGCGTTCCCGTTTGCGAGCTGGCAGATCTGGGCTGTCGGCGCCGCGGTGTTCGCGGCGCTGACGGCGATCTTTGCCAAGGTCGGGGTCGAGAACGTCAACTCGGACTTCGCCACCTTCGTCCGCACCATCGTCATTCTGGTGTCGCTCGCCTTTATTCTGTTGGCGACGGGGCAGTTCCAGTCGCCCGGATCGGTGTCGGCGCGCAGCTACGTCTTCCTCGTGCTGTCGGGCCTGGCGACCGGCGCGTCCTGGGTTTGTTATTTCCGTGCGCTGAAGATCGGACAGGCGGCGCAGGTCGCGCCGATCGACAAGCTGTCGGTGGCGCTGGTCGCGCTGTTCGGCGCCGTCTTTCTCGGCGAGTCGCTGACGTTGCCGAACTGGCTCGGTGTCGCGCTGATTGTGGTTGGCGCGATACTGGTTGCCTATCGCTAGTCCGGTTGCGGACCGTCTAGTTGGTCGGCGCGGTCAGCTTGAGGCCGAAATAGTCCGGCACCACCTTCTGCGAATTGTTGGGCCGCAAGGTCTTCGACAGGTTCGACCCGTCGCTGCTGTCGACGCCGGGCTGCCGGTTGACGTCGCGGGTGCGCGCGGCGTCGAAATTGAGCTGGTACTTGTCGTAGCGGCCGATTTCGACGCCGGACGGCGTTTGCGGCTTGCGGTCGCCGGAGGTGACGAGATCCTGCTGGTTGGCGCCGCGCCGCTCGGGCTGCGGCGCAAACACTTCGGGGTCGAGCTTCGGCGTTTCGACCGGCTTGAACGGCGTCGGGTCCGATTGCTGGGCAACGGCCGAAAGCGGTCCGAGCAGCGAAACGGCAAGAGTCACAGCAAGCGTTGCGGCGAGCGTCAATCGCACGAGAGCCTCCTGCGGGCGAACGCGATCCTTTATTCGTCCAGCGCCTTTTTTATGGCGAGGAAGTCGCGCCAGGCGAGCCGCTTCTGCAGCGGCGAGCGCAGCAGGAAGGCCGGATGGAAGGTCGGCAGCGCGCGAATCTGGCGCTTGCCGGTGTCGTAGTCGTACCAGCGCCCGCGCGACTTGGTGATGCCTTCCTTGATGCCGAGCAGCGTCTGCGACGACGGGCCGCCGAGGCATACCACGATATCGGGATCGACTAGTTCGATCTGCCGCCGGATGAACGGCAGGCAGATCGCGGACTCCTGCGGCGTCGGCGTGCGGTTGCCGGGCGGCCGCCACGGAATGATGTTGGCGATGTAGACGCCGCTGCGGTCGAGACCGATCGCGGCGAGCATGCGGTCGAGCAGCTTGCCGGAGCGGCCGACGAAGGGCAGGCCTTCGATGTCCTCGTCGCGGCCGGGCGCCTCGCCGACGAACATCACGCGCGTGCCCGGCGCGCCGTCCGAAAACACGAGTTGCGTCGCGGTCTGCTTCAGCGCGCAGCCCTCGAAGCCGCGCAGCAGCTCCTTGAGTTCGTCGAGCGTGTTGGCGCTGCGCGCAAGCTCGCGCGCCGACATGGCAGCCTCTTCGGGCGCCGCCGGGGCACTTGACGCCGCGACCGGCATCGGTGCCGGACTTGCCGCGGGCCGCGCGGTCGCGCTGCGAGCCGGGGCGGCGGCCTGCGTCGGCGTGTCGTCGGCGAAGCGGTCGACCGGCGTTTCCTGCACCGGCGCGTCGACGCCCGCCTCCGTATAGAAGGCGAGCAGATCGCGGGCGGATTTTTCAGTTTCGACGTTCATGGCAGCCGTTTTTCTGATCATCGAATGTAGCATCCCGATGGCGCGGCGCGGACCGTCATTCGCCGCCGCCCACAGGCGCGCGCCGCTGGTATGCCACGAAACGCGCTGGCGGATTGTCACACATTGGAATTCGTGGAAAACCTGTCCGGGACCGCAAACGACCGCCGTTCAGAGGACCGCATGAGCCAGCAAGATCTTCCAGCTCGCGAGGCGATGGAATTCGACGTCGTGATCGTCGGCGCCGGGCCGGCGGGGCTCGCCGCCGCGATCGCGCTGAAAGAGGCCAATTCCGAGATTTCCGTCGTCGTGGTCGAGAAGGGCTCCGAGGTCGGCGCACACATCCTCTCCGGTGCGGTGATCGACCCGGTCGGTCTCGACCGTCTGCTGCCGGACTGGCGCGGCGACGAGACCGCGCCGATCAAGACCAAGGTGACCGACGACCGCTTCTATTATCTCGGCCACAACGGCGCGTTGCGGCTGCCGAACATCATGATGCCGCCGCTGATGAGCAATCACGGCAATTACATCGTCTCGCTCGGCAGCGTGTGCCGCTGGCTCGCCACCAAGGCGGAGGCGCTGGGCGTCGAAATCTATCCGGGCTTCGCGGCGGCGGAGGTGCTTTACGGCGAGGGCGGCGCGGTCGAAGGCGTCGCCACCGGCGACATGGGCATCGGCAAAAGCGGCGCGCCGAAAGACTCGTTCACGCGCGGCATGGAGCTGCGCGCCAAATACACGCTGTTCGCCGAAGGCGCGCGCGGCAATCTCGGCAAGCAATTGATCGCGAAATTCAATCTCGCGGACGGCCGCGAGCCGCAGAAGTTCGGCCTCGGCCTGAAGGAGCTCTGGCAGGTCGCGCCGGACAAGCATCGCAAGGGCATGGTGCAGCATTCGTTCGGCTGGCCGCTCGACAACTCCACCGGCGGCGGTTCGTTCCTCTATCACTTCGACGACAATCTGGTGTCGGTCGGCTTCGTCGTTCACCTGAACTACAAGAACCCTTATCTGTCGCCGTTCGAGGAATTCCAGCGCTTCAAGACGCATCCGCTGGTGCGTGGCACGTTCGAAGGCGGCAAGCGGCTCGCCTACGGCGCGCGCGCGCTGACCGAAGGCGGCTGGCAGTCGGTGCCGAAGCTGACCTTCCCCGGCGGCGCGCTGATCGGCTGCGACGCCGGCTTCATGAACGTGCCGCGCATCAAGGGCAGCCATAACGCCATGCTGTCCGGCATGCTCGCCGCCGAGCAGGTCGCGCTGGCGCTTGCCGCCGGCCGTGCTCATGACGAACTGACGATGTATGACGAGGCTTGGCGCGGCTCGCTGATCGGCCGCGACCTCAAGCGCGTGCGCAACGCCAAGCCGCTGTGGTCGAAATACGGCACGCTCGCCGGCATCGCGCTCGGCGGCCTCGACATGTGGACCAACACGCTCGGCTTCTCGCTGTTCGGCACCGTCTCGCACGGCAAGCCGGACTATGCCTCGCTCAAACCCGCGGCGCAGTGCAAGCCGATCGCGTATCCGAAGCCCGACGGCAAGCTCACCTTCGACCGGCTGTCCTCGGTGTTCCTGTCGAACACCAATCACGAGGAAGACCAGCCGCCGCATCTGAAGGTCGCCGACATGGCACTGCAGAAGGCGTCGGAGCATGACGTCTTTGCCGGACCGTCATCGCGCTATTGCCCCGCGGGCGTCTACGAGTGGGTAGACGAGGGCAGCGACCCGAAGTTTGTCATCAACGCGCAGAACTGCGTCCACTGCAAAACCTGCGATATCAAGGATCCAAATCAGAACATCACCTGGGTGCCGCCGGAAGGCGCCGGCGGTCCGAACTACCAGGAGATGTGACCCTTAAAAGTCGATCAGGTCGGCGAGCGCCTGTGGCGCCGTCACCATCGCGTCGTGGCCGGTCGCAAGCTCGGTCATCGTCATGCCGAGCGCCGCGCCTTTCGTCTTCGCCCAGTCGCGCGAGGATTGCAGCGGCGCGTAGACCGGGTCGGTGCAGGCGATATAGGTCGCCGGCAGTCCGTTGCCGACCGGCCCCTTGATGTTCAATGGCGACTGATAGGTGCCGACCGGGTGCGGCGTCAGCCGCTCCTCCACCATCTTCGCCAGCGCCGGATCGACGATGCCGAACGCCTTGCCCGGCGGCGCGGGGATGCTGACGCCGCCCGACGGCTCCGCAAGCTTCAGCCGCGAGGCGACCACGTCATCGGGCAGGATGCTGAACGGGCTTTGGCCGCCTTCGATGATCAGCGAGTCGAGATAGATCAGTTGCCGGATGCGTCCACGCATGCGGTCGGCGACGCCGGAGATCGTGTTGCCGCCGAAGCTGTGCCCGACCAGAACGATGTCATCGAGCCGCTCGAAGTCGATGACATTCGTAATGTCCTCGATGAATGTGTCGAGCGTGATCGCCTTCGAAATCAGGTGGCGGCGTTCGCCCAGCCCCGTCTGGGTCGGGGTCAAAACGCTGTGGCCGCGGCTGCGCAAAATTGCGGCAACGGCACTCCAGCACCACCCGCCATGCCAGGCGCCGTGGACGAGGACGAAGGTCTTGTTCTGCGACATTCCGGCGTTCCGTTGCGAGTGATGGGCGATGCTTTTTGTGCCGATCAAAGGGCATAGATTTTCCCGATCCGGATTCCAAGGCCGCGACCGATGCACTCAAAAAATGCCCACAGCGCCGCGCTTTTGCCGTACTGGCTTGGCAGTGCTGTTCTTGCGGTGCAGCGACAAACAGGCCATGCTGCCCGAATCCGGCGCTGGCGGTGATTTCCACCGCCGCAATCAGGTTTGGACCTTGTTCCGACCGTTTGGAGCATAACCAGTGACGACTTCGAGATTTCGCCGAACCGCCGCGACAGCCGTTGTGGCGGCTGCGGTCGTGGCAGCGCCGTTTACGATTTCGGCCCAGATCCCGACGCAGCAGGAACTCTCGCATGTGTCGGCCTCCGGCAGTTATCTCGCCGCGCGTCACGCCGGCCAGATGCGCGACGCTTCCGCCGCCGCCGCCTATTACCGCGCCGCCATCAAGCGCGATCCGAAGAACACCGAACTGATCGAGCGCGCATTCCTGTCGCTGCTGATCGGGGGCGACGTCGAGGAGTCCGTCAAGCTCTCCGATCGCGTGTTGAAGCTCGACAAGAACGATCGCGTCGCGCGCCTCGTCGCCGGCGTGCACAATCTCAAGCAGAAACATTATGCATCGGCGCGCCGCAACGTGGCGCAGTCGGTGCGCGGGCCGATCACCGACCTCACCGCGACGCTGCTGTCGGCCTGGGCGCTGCAGGGCGCCGGCGACACCAAGGACGCCATCGCCGCGATCGACCGCCTGCAGGGGCCAGACTGGTACGGAATCTTCAAGGAACTGCATGCCGGTCTCATCCTCGACGTCGCCGGCAAGCAGAAGGACGCCGGCAAGCGGCTGGCCGACGCCTACAAGCTCGACTCCAACGCGCTGCGGGTGGTCGAGGCCTATGGCAGCTGGTTGTCCCGCAACGGCAAGGCGGAGCAGGCGAAGGAAGTTTACGAAGGCTTCGAGAAGACCATTCCGCGTCATCCGCTGACGCAGGCCGCGCTGGCGAAAATCAAGGCGGGCGAGAAGGTGCCGCAGATCGTGGCGACGGCGCAGGCCGGCGCGGCGGAGTCGCTGTACGGTCTCGGCGCGTCGCTTGGCCGCCGCGGCGGCGAGGATCTCGGCCTCGTCTACCTGCAACTCGGTCTTTATCTCGCGCCGACGCATCCGCTCGCGCTCCTGTCGCTCGCCGATCTCTACGAGACGCTCAAGAAGCCGGAACTGGCGATCAAGGCTTACGAGCGCATCCCGGCGAATTCGCCGCTGCATCGCAACGCCGCGATCCAGATGGCGGCCAACCTCGACAGTCTCGAGCGCACCGACGAAGCCAAAAAGCACCTGCGCGAGCTCATCACGGAAAACCCGAAGGATTCCGAAGCCATCATGGCGCTCGGCACCGTGCTGCGCGCGCACAAGGAATTCGCCGAGTGTGCCGACACCTATTCCAAGGCGGTGGACCTGATCCAGCAGCCGGCGACCAAGGCGAACTGGCTGGTCTTCTATTTCCGCGGCATCTGTTACGAGCGCGCCAAGCAATGGCCGAAGGCGGAAGCCGATCTCAAGAAAGCGCTGGAGCTGTTCCCGGACCAGCCGCACGTCCTGAACTATCTCGGCTATTCGTGGATCGACCAGGGCGTCAATCTCGACGAAGGCATGGACATGATCAAGCGCGCGGTCGCCGCGCGCTCCGACGACGGCTACATCGTCGATTCGCTCGGCTGGGCCTATTACCGCCTCGGCAACTACGAGGAGGCGGTCAAGCAGCTTGAGCGCGCCATCGAATTGAAGCCGCAGGACCCGACCATCAACGACCATCTCGGCGACGCCTATTGGCGGGTCGGCCGCAAGCTCGAGGCGACCTTCCAGTGGTCGCACGCGCGCGACCTGAAGCCGGAGCCGGAAGACCTGCCGAAGATCCTCGAGAAGCTGAAATCCGGTCTGCCGGAAGAAACCTCCTCCCAGGCCAAGGCGGTCAAGAAAGACAAGGACAACGGCGGCTGAGCGAACCGCCGTTGCGGCGTTTGTCGTGCCCGATGCCTTATCCGAGACGCTGACGGAACGCGCCCCCGCGAAGGTCAATCTGACGCTGCGTGTGCTCGGACGGCGCGCCGACGGCTATCACCGCCTCGAAAGCCTCGTTGCCTTCGCCGATCTCTGCGATGATCTGACGCTCGTGCCGGACGGCGACATCTGGCTCGATGTCGAAGGCCCGTTCGCGGCTCAATGCGGCGCGACGCAGGGCAACCTCGTGACGCGCGCGGCGGCCGCGCTCGCGGCCGGTGTCGGCGAATTGAAACAGGGCCGCTTCCGCCTCACCAAGCGCATTCCGGTGGCCGCCGGTCTCGGCGGCGGTTCGGCGGACGCCGCCGCCGCGTTGCGACTGCTGGCGCGCGCCAACGGCATGGCCGGGGACGACCGCCGGCTTGCGCAGGCGGCCGCGACAGTCGGCGCCGACGTGCCGGTCTGTCTCGATCCGCGTGCGCGGTTCATGCGCGGCGTGGGGGAGGAACTGTCGCCGCCGCTCGATCTGCCGCCGTTGCCGGCGCTGTTGGTCAATCCGGGCGTGCCGCTGGCGACGCGCGATGTCTTCGCGCGGTTCGATCTCAGCCGGGCGTCGCCGGAGGGCGCGACGCAGGTGCCGCGGGACCGTGACGCGTTTTTTGGCTGGCTGGAAAACGAGGGCAACGATCTCACCGAAGCGGCGACCGCCTGCGCGCCGGTCGTCGGCGAGGTGCTCGGCGTGCTGGCCAAGCTTTCAGGCTGCCGCGTTGCCCGCATGTCGGGTTCCGGCGCGACCTGCTTTGCGCTGTTCGACAACGCCGACGACGTCACGGCGGCGGCGAAGGCGCTCGCCGCCGGCCGCGCCGGCTGGTGGGTGCAGGCGGTGACGCTGCGCTGAACCGCACTCCGCTCATTCCCGCGAAATTCCTTGCTGTCATGCCCCGCGCATGCGGGGCATCCAGTAAACGACTGAAAGATTTGTGTGTACTGGATCGCCCGCCTTCGCGGGCGATGACAGCCGAGTGAGAGCGACAGAGGACTTTAATGCGTCCGCGCGACGCAGAAGTCGATTGTCTCTTCCAGCGCCTGTTTCATCGGCGAATTGGCCGCGAGCGCCAGCGCATCCTTGGCGATCTGCCCGTAATGGCGAGCGCGGCCGATGGTGTCCTCGATGGCGTGGTGCTTTGCGAGCAGCGCCATCGCGGTGTCGAGATCGCCGTCCTTGATCTCGCCGCGCGCCAGCGTGCGGTTCCAGAACTCGCGCTCGCTTTCCGAGCCGCGGCGGAACGACAGCACCACCGGCAGCGTGATCTTGCCTTCGCGGAAATCGTCGCCGACATTCTTGCCGAGCTTGGCGGATTTGCCGCCGTAGTCGAGCGCGTCGTCGACGAGCTGGAACACGACGCCGAGATTCATGCCATAGCTGCGGCAAGCCGCCTGCTGCGACTTCGAGGCCCCGGCGAGCACCGGCCCGACCTCGCAGGCCGCGGCGAACAGTTCCGCGGTCTTGGCGCGGATCACGCTCAGATATTCGTCCTCGTTGGTCGCCGTGTTCTTGGCGGCGGCGAGCTGCATCACCTCGCCCTCCGCGATCACCGCGGCGGCGGAGGAGAGGATTTCGAGCGACTGCAGGTTGCCGACCTCGGTCATCATCTTGAAGGCCTGGCCGAGCAGGAAGTCGCCGACCAGCACGCTCGCCTCGTTGCCCCAGACCATGCGGGCGGCCGGCTTGCCGCGCCGCATGTCGCTTTCGTCGACCACGTCGTCATGCAGCAGCGTCGCGGTGTGCATGAATTCGACCGCGGCGGCGAGCTTGACGTGGCCGTCGCCGCCATAGCCGCAGAGCTGCGCCATCGCGAGCGTCAGCATCGGCCGCAGCCGCTTGCCGCCCGACGAGATCAGGTGGTTGGCGACTTCGGGGATCATCGTCACGTCGGAACCCGTGCGCGACAGGATCGTTTCGTTGACGCGCGCCATGTCGGGGGCGGTCAGCCCAACCAGCCGCTCGATCGACGGTTGGGACGGATTTTCGAAGGGAACGACGACGGCCACGCGGCACTCCGGAGCGGGAACGGAAACCAGACAACAACAATAGAAACGCCGGGCGCGTGGAGCAAGTGTAACCGGGCGGTATCCATGCCGCACCAAAGCGGGCGTATGGCGCGCGAAAAACGCGGCGGCTTCCTGTACGATGACGAATCAGCGCCCCACAGCGGGCAACGCGCGGAAACCGACGCGGGGGAGCGACGTGAAGCGTGCCAGCGCCAAGAGGGTCGGGGAGAGGATCGCAGCGAGGTCCGCCGCGCCGGAGGCCGCACCGGCTGGTCCGCCCGTAGCCATCGACATCGCGGTGCTGGTGCCCTGCTACAACGAGGAGCGATCGGTCGGCAAGGTGGTGCAGGATTTCCAGGCCGCGCTGCCGGACGCGACCGTTTACGTCTACGACAACAATTCGAGCGATGGCACCGCCGAGATCGCACGCGCCGCCGGCGCGCAGGTGTTCCACGAGCCGCATCAGGGCAAGGGCTATGTGGTGCGCCGCATGTTCACCGACATCGACGCCGACGTCTATGTGCTGGTCGACGGCGACGCCACCTATGACGCGCCGAGCGCGCGCAAGATGATCGACCGGCTTTTGACCGAGCGGCTCGATATGGTGGTCGCGGCGCGCGTCGACCGCGAGGTCGCCGCCTATCGCGCCGGTCACCGCGCCGGCAACCGGCTGCTGACCGGCTTCGTCGCCAATACCTTCGGCAACGTCTTCACCGACATCCTGTCCGGCTATCGGGTGTTCTCGCGGCGCTTCGTCAAGTCGTTCCCGGTGCTGTCGGGCGGTTTCGAGATCGAAACGGAACTGACGATCCACGCGCTCGAGCTCGACCTGCCGGTCGGCGAGATCGAGACGCCCTATTACGCGCGGCTCGAAGGCTCGGCGTCGAAGCTCAACACCTGGCGCGACGGTTTCCGTATCCTGTTCACCATCGTCAATCTCTACCGCGCCGAGCGGCCGCTGCCGTTTTTCAGCGGCATCGCCGTCGCGCTGGCCGCGATTTCGGTCGGCCTTGCCGTTCCGGTCTTCATCACCTTCGTCGAGACGGGCCTCGTGCCGCGGCTGCCGACCGCGGTGCTGTCGACCGGCCTGATGCTGCTCGCGTTCCTTGCGTTCTCGGTCGGCATGGTGCTCGACACCGTGACGCGGGGGCGTCGCGAGGCGAAGCTGTTCGCCTATCTCGCGCAGCGCGCGCCGGGGCAGAACAGGCGCAGGTCCGCGCCGGAGCGAGGAAAGCGGTAGCACCGATGCGCGAACTGGTCCGCGCCAACGATCCGGTGCTCATCTCCGCGATCGTGGCTTTGCTCGACGGCGCCCGCATTCATCACATGGTGCTCGACCAGAACATGAGCGTGCTGGAAGGCTCGCTCGGCGTGCTGCCGCGCCGGGTGCTGGTGCCGGGCGAAGACTTTGCCAGGGCGCGGCGTCTCCTGCAGGATGCGGGGCTCGGCCACGAGTTGCGCCCCGATGACGGCACCTGACATCACATTCGAAACGACCGAAGACCGCGCGCTCGGCGGCAGGCTGACGCTGCGGCAGCCAAAGCGCGGGCATCGCTTCGGCCATGACGCGATCCTGCTCGCGGCGGCGACGCCGGCCGCGGGCGGCGAAACCGCCGTCGAGCTTGGCGCCGGCGTCGGTGCGGCGGGGCTCGCGCTCGCGCATCGGGTGCCCGGTCTGCGCGTGGTGCTGGCCGAGATCGACCCCGCGCTGGCCGCGCTCGCGCAGCACAACGCCGCGCGCAACGCCATGGCGGACCGCGTGCGCGCGGTGGCCTGCGACGTGACGGCGCCCGATCTCGCCGCGCGGCTCGGCCTTGCGCCTGCAAGCGTCGATGCCGTGCTGATGAACCCGCCGTTCAACGACGCCGAACGGCAGAATATGTCGCCGTATGCCGCGCGGCGGCGCGCCCATGTGGGTGACGCGCAGACGCTGCCGCACTGGGTCGCGGCGGCGGCCGGCCTGCTCAGGCTGCAGGGGACACTGAGTTTGATCTGGCGCGCCGACGGGCTCGATGCCGTCCGTGCGGCGCTATCCGGCGCGTTCGGCGACCTTGCCGTACGGGAGGTCTATCCGCGGCCCGGCAAGCCGGCGATCCGGGTGCTGGTGCGTGCCGTCAAGGGTGGCGGGGCCGTCGCCGCGGCGCTTCCCGGCCTGACGCTGGCCGACGACGAGGGCCGTCCGTCCGATGCGGCCGAGGCGGTGCTCCGCCACGGTGCTGCTTTGATCTGATGTCTCTGTCTGCGCGCGCCCGCGTGCGGCTGGTCAGGATTTGAGCTGCACGCCGGACGGTTTGCGTCGCCGCCACAGGGCAAGCTGACGCTTCACGCGGGAGACGCGGTCGTCATCGAGGTGCGACAATGCAATGATGACGCCGATCAAGGCGAACAACAAAGCGAGTTTGGGTTCCATGTTCCACGTCCTCGGACACAACCATCTTCGCCGCATTGGCCGCATCGAAGCACCGCGACGAATTGTTTCCGAGCAAGAAGCAGGCCAATGGTAAAAGTTGGGCAAACGCGGTCCGGATTAATGTCCGAAGCTTTCACATCTTCGTCATCGCCAACGCTGGAATTCTGAACATATGACAACAAGCGAAACCAACCCGCGGAAGCCGGGATTGCTTGCCGAATTTTTCGGCCCGCTGCTGCCGGCGCGGTTCCGCGCCGACATTCCGACCGTGCCGGTGGTGCGGCTTGCCGGCGTCATCGGTGCGGGCGTACCGCTGCGGCCGGGGCTGACGCTCGGGACAGTGGCGCGGTCGCTCGACAAGGCGTTCGGCATGCGCGGCGCGCGGGCGGTCGCGCTGCTGATCAATTCACCGGGCGGTTCGCCGGCGCAGTCGCATCTGATCTACCGCCGCATCCGCCAGCTGGCCGAGGAAAAGAAGCTCCCGGTTTTCGCCTTCGTCGAGGATCTCGCGGCGTCGGGCGGCTACATGATCGCCTGCGCCGCCGACGAGATCGTCTGCGACACTTTCTCGATCGCCGGCTCGATCGGCGTGGTCGGCGGCTCGTTCGGTTTCGTCAATCTGATCGAGAAGATCGGCGTCGAACGGCGAGTTTACACCTCGGGCGACCGCAAGGTGATGCTCGACCCATTCCTGCCGGAGAAGCCGGAAGACGTGCAGCGGATCAAGGCGCTGCAGAAGAAAATCCACGACGACTTCATTGCGCTGGTGAAGGAGCGACGCGGCACGCGGCTCAAGGGCGATGACGCCACGCTGTTCTCCGGCGAGTTCTGGACCGCCGCGGTCGCCCGCGACCTCGGACTGGTCGACGCCATCGGCGACCTCCGCTCGGTGCTGCGCGCCCGCTACGGCGACAAGGTTCGCACGCCCCTGATCGAAATGAGCCGCGGCTTGCTTGGGCGGCGAATTCCCGGCCTCAGCCGCATGGCCGCGACGCTGGAGAGTCACGGCGACGACATGATCTCCTTGCTCGAAGCGCGGGCCTGGTGGTCGCGTTATGGCTTTTAGGCTGGCTCCTGATCGTCGTCTGACATAGCCTGCCGCGCTTTGCAGGTTCGGGGTCCATGCCGACAATTTCCATCGAAGGCGCTACCATCAACTACGCGCTGTCCGGCGTGGGGCCGGACTGGCTGGTGCTGCTGCACGAGATCGGCGGCACGCTGGAGACCTGGTCGCCTCTGGTGCCGCATCTCGAAAAGCATTTCCGCGTGCTGCGCTACGACCAGCGCGGGGCGGGGGGCTCCTCGCGGATCGAAGGCGCATTCTCGATCGATCGGCAGGTCGAAGACATTGCCGCGCTCACCGCGGCGCTCGGCACGCCCGCGCCATATCATGTCGCCGGCGTCGCGATCGGCGCGGCGCTCGCGATCCGCCACGCCGCGCGCCATCCGGACAGCGTGAAGACGCTGGTGCTGGCCTGTCCCGCGCCCGGCGTCAGCGCCGACCGGATCGACTACCTCGCCGTGCGCGCCGGACAGGTCGAGCGCGAGGGCATGGCGGCGACGGTGGACAATACGCTTGGCAATTCCTGGCCGCCGGAGACGATCCGCGACCGTGCCGTCTACGACGCCTACCGGGCGCGCTTCCTCGCCAACGATCCGGCGAGCTATGCCGCGATCAACCGGGCCTTCGCGAAATTCGACGCCGTGCCGGACCTCGGAGCGATCCGCTGCCCGACGCTCGTTCTTGCCGGCCGCCATGATCGGCTGCGGCCGCCGGATTATGTGCGGGGCATCGCCGCGCAAATCCCAGGTGCTCAACTGAAAGAGGTCGACAGCGGCCACATCATGCCGATGCAGGCGCCGGAGGCGCTGGCCGCCGCGATGGAGGCGTTTTACGGCGAGAATCGACCGCAGAATCCCTAAAATGCGGGCTGTCGTGAAATCGCCTTGTTTACGGCAACACTCGATACCGTCCTGAACCGGAGACGTTCGCCATGCCGCCTTTCGTCATTCCGCCGCTGGTCAAGTGGGCGCTGGCTGCCGCCGGCGGCGCCATGGTCGTGCATTGGGTGGTGCGCGAGGTTCGCCGCATCAACGCGGAGCTGGACCGTGAGCAGGCGCTCAAGGTCCAGATCGCGAAGCATCGGCCGCTGCCGACGCTGCGGCGCGATCCGGCGACCGGCGAATACCGGCTCTGAATCGTCGATTTTTCGAGCATATCGAACGCGCCGGGCAGGAACGCCCGGCGTTGCCGTTTTAGCGGTGGGCCTGCGCGTGGGTGGTCACGGTTGCGCCGAAAAACAGCGCCACGAACAGCCAGCCCAGAATCTGGAACGTCAGCATTTGGCAATCTCCCTGGACGCACCGTGTTTGCCTCGGCGTCCTTGATTATTGGTCGCGAGACTAGCGGCTGAGGTTCAAAACCCCGTAAATCCGGCTGGCTTGACCCCTCGCGGGGGCCGCGAATAGGGTCCCTTTCGATTCCCGTCCTTAACAACTGTTTGCGGACATTGGACGAATTGGTCCGTCGTGCCGCGGGGGCCTGCCGTGTTGGATAACCTCGATCCCGCCCATTCGTTCCAGGGCCTGATCCTCGCCCTCCAGCGTTACTGGGCGGAATGGGGCTGCGTGATCCTGCAGCCCTACGACATGGAGGTCGGCGCCGGCACCTTCCACCCGGCGACCACCCTGCGGGCCTTGGGGCCGAAGCCGTGGAACGCGGCTTACGTCCAGCCTTCGCGGCGTCCGAAGGACGGCCGCTACGGCGAGAACCCGAACCGGCTGCAGCACTACTACCAGTTCCAGGTGATCCTGAAGCCGTCGCCGGGCGACATTCAGGAGCTTTACCTGAAGTCGCTCGCCGCCATCGGCATCGACTCCAAGGTTCACGACATTCGCTTCGTCGAGGACGACTGGGAAAGCCCGACGCTCGGCGCGTGGGGGCTTGGCTGGGAGTGCTGGTGCGACGGCATGGAAGTCTCGCAGTTCACGTATTTCCAGCAGGTCGCCGGCATCGAGTGCGCGCCGGTCGCGGGCGAGCTCACCTACGGCCTCGAGCGCCTCGCGATGTATGTGCAGGGCGTCGATAACGTCTACGACCTCAACTTCAACGGCCTCCAGGGCGACCGCAAGGTGACCTATGGCGATGTGTTCCTGCAGGCCGAACAGGAATATTCCCGCCACAACTTCGAACATGCCGACACCGCGATGCTGTTCGAGCAGTTCAAGATGGCGGAAGCCGCCTGCAGGAAATATCTCGAGGCGGGCTGGCAAAAAAACGAAAAGAGTTCGGACAAGGCCAAGCACCTGATGGTGCTGCCGGCTTACGACCAGTGCATCAAGGCGAGCCACGTCTTCAATCTGCTCGACGCGCGCGGCGTCATTTCCGTCACGGAGCGCCAGAGTTACATCCTGCGCGTGCGCGAACTCGCCAAGGCCTGCGGCGAAGCGTGGCTGAAGACGGCTGCGGGCGGCGCAGCCTGAGATCTCGCCGATGCGCGCCTTCACCGGCGGCGAATTGCGGCTATAGTTGAACCTTCTGCCGCGGGGCTGCGACCCATCCTCATGTCGATCTGGATCATCCTCCTCGTCGTTGTCGTGGCGCTTGTCGCCATTGCGTTCCTTTACAACCGGCTGGTCGGCACCGCGCAGATGGCCGACGAGGCCTGGAGCGGCATCGACGTGCAGTTGAAGCGCCGCGCCGCGCTGGTGCCCAATCTGGTCGAGGTGGTGAAGGGCTATGCCGCGCATGAGCGCGGCCTGCTCGAGCAGCTCACGCAGATGCGCGCCACCGCGCAGGCGGTGCCAGCGGGCGACGTCGCCGGCCGCGCGCAGGCCGAAGGCGCGCTTGGCGTTGCACTCGGCCGGCTGATGGCGGTGGCCGAGGGTTATCCCGACCTGAAGGCCAGCGCGAATTTCCTCGAATTGCAGCGTGAATTATCGAAGCTCGAAAACGACCTGCAGATGTCGCGGCGCTATTACAACGGCGCGGTGCGCAACCAGAACACCCTGGTGCAGACCTTCCCGGTCAACCTGATCGCCGGCGCATTCGGCTTTCGTCCGCGCGCCTATTTCGAGATCGGTGACGCCGCCGAGCGCAACGCGCCGGCGCTGTCGCTTTAGAGCATGATCCCGAAAAGTGGGGACCGGTTTTCGGAAAAGATCATGCTCAAACAAATAAGTTCGATGCGCTGGCTTGCTCTCCTTGTCATCGCGCTTCTCGCCGGTGCGCCGCAGGCGCGCGCCGCGGAACAGATCCTGCGGTTCGACTCCACGGCGAAACTCGCGTCCGATGGCGTGTTGATCGTCACCGAGACGATCCGCGTGCGCGCCGAAGGCCGCGAGATCAGGCGCGGCATTTTCCGGGACTTTCCGCTCACCTTCCGCGACAGGGCAGGCGACCTGCGCACGGTGCCGTTCGCCTTGCTCGACGTGACGCGCGACGGCCGGCCAGAGCCGCATTTCACCGAAAGCCACGGCAATCGCATCCGCATCTATGCCGGCAGCAAAAACGTGACGGTCGCGCCCGGCGAACACACTTACGTCTTCCGCTATCGCACCGCGCGGCAGGTGCGCTGGTTCGACGGCAGGCCGGAACTGAACTGGAACGTCACCGGCAATTTCTGGAACTTCCCGATCCTTGCCGCGAACTACCGGCTCGAACTGCCCGACAGGACGCGCCCGCTGCGCTGGACGGCTTTCACCGGGCGCCTCGGTGCGCGCGGCACGGATTTCAGCGGCGCGGTCGGCAACGACAACGTCCTCACCGTCACGACGACGCGGGCGCTTGCGCCCGGCGAGGGGCTGACCGTGGTTGCGGAAATTCCGCAGGGCGCGGTCAGCGCGCCGAGCGGCGCCGATGAGCTGTATTACGGCTATCTCGATTACAAGCGCTGGATCTTCGGCGGGCTCGGCTTCCTCGCCGTTCTGATCTACTACCTGTTCGCGTGGAGCGCGGTCGGCCGCGACCCGAAGCGCGGCGTCGTCATCCCGCAGTTCGATCCGCCGGGCAATGTGTCGCCGGCGCTCGCCAATTACATCAGCGACTGGGGCTTCAGCGACCGCTGGCGCGCTTTCACGGCCGCTTCGCTGTCGCTCGCGGTCAAGGGCCTGCTGCTGTTCAATCAGGAGGAGGGCAAGGACCTCTCCTACAAGCTGACCGGCAAGCGGCCCGGCACCTCGCCGCAAACCGGCGCGGCCGTGCTGCCGGCCGGCGAGCGCGCGATCTACGACTGGGTCGAAGGACAGGGCGGCGAGGCGACGATCGACAAGGCGCATGGCGCCTCGGTCGCGACCGTCGGCGGCAGTTTCACCAAGGCGATCGAAAGCGAGAGCAAGAACAAGTTTTTCCGCCGCAATCTCGGCTATGCGCTGGCCGGCATTGCGATGACGGTCGCCGTCGTCATCGGCCTGTTCGTCTTCGGCGGGTTGCGTGACGAGGACATCGCCATCGTCGCGGCGACCGGCTTCGGCGGGCTCTGGCTCGGCATGTTCCTGGTGCCGATTGCCATGTCGATCTTCAGCGGCCGCGCCTTTGCGTCCGTGGTGCGCGGCGCGATCCTCGTCGTGATCCTCGGCGCGTTCGTGTCGATCTTCTTCAACATCGCGAACGCCGCGCTGCCGGGCGGCATTTCCGCGCTCGGCGGAATTCTGCTCAAGCTCGGCATCGACAATCCTTACCCGCTGCTGCTGATCGGCGCGTTCACGACGCTCAACGGGTTGTTCCTGTATCTGATGCGCGCGCCGACGGCGCTCGGCCGCCCGATCATGGATCACCTCGAGGGTTTGAAGCTCTATCTCGAGACCGCCGAATCCGACCGCATGAATTATCAGGCGCCGAAAATCACCACCGAGCGCTTCGAGGCGCTGCTGCCTTACGCGGTGGCGCTCGGCGTCGAGAAGCCGTGGGCCGAGGCCTTCAGCGCGGCGCTCGCGCGGGCGCATCCGGACGAGCCCGAGCCGTCCCGCGTCTATGCCCCGTCATGGGGCAGCGGCTGGCGCGGCGGCAACCTCGGCAGCGCGGTGGCGGCGAGCGTCGCCGGCGCCAATGCGGCCTTTGCGAGCGCCGTGCCGGCCTCGTCCGGCTCGTCGGGCTTTTCCTCCGGCGGCGGTGGCGGCTCCGGCGGTGGGGGCGGCGGCGGAGGCGGCGGGGGGTGGTAGCGGGTGACTTCGCGGCGGCGGCTTGCTAGGCAAGCCGCACATCGCGCGCAAAGAGTGCTGCCATGACCGACAAGACCGCCAAGACGCTGCTGCAGATGGCCGGCGCGAACCCCGCGCCCGGCAAGCTCACCGAGGCCGCCGTCGTCATCATCGACGCGCAGAACGAATATGTGACCGGCAAGCTGCCGCTCGAGGGCGTCGACGCCGCGCTGGCCCAGGTCGCCGCGTTGCTCGCCGCCGCGCGCGCCGCCAAGGCCCCCATCATTCACATCGCCCAGCGTGGCCGCCCCGGTGGCCTGTTCGACCCGGAAGGGCCGTCGTTCAAGTTCGCCGCACCCGCCGCGCCGCAGGCCGGCGAGACGGTGATCGAGAAGCCGCTGCCGAACTCCTTCGCCAAGACCACGCTGCACGAGGCTTTGCAGGCCACGGGGCGCAAGCATCTCGTCGTCGCCGGCTTCATGACGCATATGTGCGTGTCCGCCACCGCGCGCTCGGCAGTCGATCACGGCTACGGCGTCACCGTCGTGTCCGACGCGGTCGCGACCCGCAGCCTGCCGGACCCGCTCGGCGGCGCGGACCTCACCGCGGCGCAGGTGCATCGCACCGCGCTCGCCGAGCTGGCCGACCGTTTCGCAACAATAGCCCGCGTCGCCGACATCAAAGCCTGATCCCGAAGACCTACTCCAAAGACCGCCAATGCCCGACCTTCTGCTTGAATTCTTCTCCGAGGAAATCCCGGCCCGCATGCAGCCGCGCGCGGCCGACGACCTGAAAAAGCTCGTCACCGACGCGCTGGTCGATGCCGGTCTCGTCTATGAGGGCGCCAAGGCGTTCGCGACGCCTCGTCGCCTCGCGCTGTCGGTGCACGGCCTGCCGGTGCGCTCGCCGGACACCAAGGAAGAGCGCAAGGGTCCGAAGGTCGGCGCGCCGGAACAGGCGATTGCCGGTTTCGTCAAGGCGGCGGGCCTGAAGTCGATTAGCGATGCGAAGGTCCAGCAGGACAAGAAGGGCGATTTCTATCTCGCGGTGATCGAGAAGCCGGGCCGCCCGGCCATCGAGGTGATTTCCGACATCGTGCCGAAGGTCGTGCGCGGCTTCCCGTGGCCGAAGTCGATGCGCTGGGGCGAGGCCTCCGCGAAGGAGGGCGCGCTCAACTGGGTGCGGCCGCTGCATTCGATCATCGCGACCTTCGGGCCGGAAACCGAAGACCCGGAGATCGTGCCGATCGCGGTCGATGGCGTCGCTTCGGGCAACACCACGCACGGCCACCGCTTCATGGCGCCGGCGCAGATCACGGTGAAACGTTTCGACGACTATGTGTCGAAGCTCGAAGCTGCCAAGGTCGTGCTCGATCCCGCGCGCCGCAAGGAGATGATCCTGACCGACGCGCGCAATCTCGCTTTCGCGCAAGGCTACGAGCTGGTCGAGGACGAGGGGCTGCTGACGGAGGTGGCGGGGCTGACCGAATGGCCGGTGCCGCTGATGGGCGAATTCGACAAGGCGTTCCTTGCGATCCCCGACGAGGTGATCCGCGCCACCATCCGCATCAACCAGAAATGCTTTGTGCTGCGCGATCCGCAAACATCGAAGCTGGTCAATAAATTCATTCTGGTGGCGAACGAGGAAGCCTCGGACGGCGGCCAGAAGATCGTCGCCGGCAACGAGCGCGTGATCCGCGCGCGGCTGTCCGACGCGAAGTTTTTCTACGACACCGACCTCAAGACCAGGCTCGAGGCGCGGCTGCCGAAGTTCGAGCACATCGTGTTCCACGAGAAGCTTGGCACGCAGGCGGAACATGTGATGCGCATAATGTCAGTCGCACGCATAGTGGGCGATAAAATCGAAGCACAGTTTCAAGCCGGCGAGAAATATAAAGGAAGTTCTGCGCTTTTTCATAATCACGTTCAGCGAGCCGCTTACCTCTGTAAAGCTGATTTACTTACAGAGATCGTTGGCGAGTTTCCCGAAGTGCAAGGTCTAATGGGCCGCTATTATGCCGAAGCGCAGGGTGAGGACGAGGCCGTTGCTCATGCGATTGAAGATCATTGGAAGCCGCAAGGGGCTGATGATCTTGTGCCGTCTGATCCAGTTGCGATCGCTGTCGCGCTGGCTGACAAGATCGACATGCTACGGTGTTTTTGGGCCATTCCTGAAAAGCCGTCGGGCTCAAAAGATCCATACGCTCTTCGGCGGGCGGCTCTCGGCGTCTTAAGAATCATTTTGGAAAATGGCGTTCGTCTTCCATTTGTTGAATTTTTGACATTGCTACTTGGTGAAATGCTGGACAAGATTCGTCCAATCGAACAAGAGCCTTCGGATGCTCTAGAGCAACTTTTTGCGTCGGTTAGTCCAGTATTACTTGAGGATATTAGCAAGAGAGTTGAAATCTTCCCTGACCCGAATGAGAGGCTTCGAGCTGCTAGGTCGCTCATCGCGTACTTTGACCTTATCGCTTTCATGGCGGAAAGGCTGAAGTTCTATCTGCGTAGTCGTGGTGCTCGGCATGATCTGGTGGATGCTGTCTTTGCGCTTGGTGGGTTGTTTGGCGATGATTTTTTGATGGTGACACGCCGCGTCGAGGCGCTCGGCAAATTCCTCGAGACCGACGACGGCAAGAACCTGCTCGCCGGTTTCAAGCGCGCCGCCAACATTCTCCGCATCGAGGAGAAGAAGGACGGCAAGGCCTATGACGGCGCGCCGGATGCCGCGCTCTACCAGCAGGCCGAGGAGAAGGCGCTGGCCGCTGCCGTCGACAGTGCCGGCAAGGACGCCGCCGGGGCGGTCGCCAGGGAAGACTTCGCCGCCGCCATGAGCGCGATGGCGAAACTGCGCCCGGCGGTCGATTTCTTCTTCGACAAGGTGACGGTGAACGCGGACGACAAACCCGTGCGCGAGAATCGCCTCAAGCTCCTGAACCGGATTCGCGAGGCGACCCGCGCGGTGGCGGATTTCTCAAGGATCGAGGGTTGAGACCTTCTCTCAGCCGTCATCGCCCGCGAAGGCGGGCGATCCAGTACACACCAATGCAGGCAGTCGTTTACTGGATGCCCCGCTTTCGCGGGGCATGACAGCCAGGGAGTGGATAGCGGGAACTAAGCGGCCGCGAATCCGTTATTCCCCGCAGGCGTCAATTCCGGCGCTTCCGCGAGGGGAAATTGCCATGGTCGTCAGCGTTGCCAATCTGTCGCCGATTATCGCGATTGTCGCCGGGGTCCTTATTTTGGTCATGCCCCGGCTGCTCAATTACATCGTGGCGATCTACCTGATCCTGGTCGGCATCCTCGGGCTCGGCATCATCCGCTGACGTCCGAAAGTTATCCCGCCGGGAGGGGGCGGTGGGCTTGCACCGGCAGGCCCGCCCGTGTTTTTTGACGCCACCGAAACCCAAGGTGCGCGTCGTCATGGCCAAACGCTCGTCCGTTAAGTCCGCGTCGAAGAAGGCGAAATCCCGCAAATCTCTGCCGAAAAAGGCGCGGCGCTCCGCCGCGAAAGCCGCTCCGCGCAAGGGGCAGGCCAAGGCTTCCGGCAAGAATGCCGGCAAGGCCGGCAAGTGGGTCTATGCCTTCGGCGGCGGCAAGGCGGAAGGCCGCTCCGGCATGAAGGACCTGCTCGGCGGCAAGGGCGCGAACCTCGCCGAGATGGCGAACCTCGGCCTGCCGGTGCCGCCCGGCTTCACCATCACCACCGGCGTCTGCACCTATTATTACGCCAACAGCAACAAATACCCGAAAGAGCTGAAAGCCCAGGTCGAAGCCGCGCTCGCCCGCGTCGGCAAGATCACCGGCAAGGCGTTCGGTGACGCGAAGAACCCGCTGCTCGTCTCGGTGCGCTCCGGCGCCCGCGCGTCGATGCCGGGCATGATGGACACCGTCCTCAACCTCGGCCTCAACGACCGGACGGTGGAGGCGCTCGCCGCCAAGTCGGGCGACCGCCGTTTCGCCTATGACAGCTATCGCCGCTTCATCACGATGTATTCGGACGTGGTGCTCGGCGTCGGCCACGATCATTTCGAGGAACTGCTCGACCACCACAAGGAGCAGAAAGGCTACGCCAACGACACCGACTTGACCGCCGACGACTGGGCGGAGCTGGTCGTGCGCTACAAGAAGCGCGTGCAGGACGAGCGCGGCAAGCCGTTCCCGCAGGACCCGCACGAACAGTTGTGGGGCGCGATCGGCGCGGTGTTCGGTTCGTGGATGAACCAGCGCGCCATCACCTATCGCCGGCTGCACAGCATCCCGGAAAGCTGGGGCACCGCCGTCAACGTGCAGGCGATGGTGTTCGGCAACATGGGCGAGACATCGGCCACCGGCGTCGCCTTCACGCGCAATCCCTCGACCGGCGAGAAGAAGCTCTACGGCGAATTCCTCATCAACGCGCAGGGCGAGGATGTCGTCGCCGGCATCCGCACGCCGCAGGAAATCAGCGAGGACGCGCGCAAGGAAGCCGGTTCCGACAAGCCGTCGATGGAGCAGGCGCTGCCCGCCGCCTACAAGGAACTCACCCGCATCTACAACCTGCTGGAGCGGCACTACCGCGACATGCAGGACCTCGAATTCACCGTCGAGCAGGGCAAGCTGTGGATGCTGCAGACCCGCTCCGGCAAGCGCACCGCGAAGGCCGCGCTGCGCATCGCGGTGGAGCTTGCGAGCGAAAAGCTCATCACGAAGAACGAGGCGGTGCTGCGCGTCGATCCGGCCTCGCTCGACCAGTTGCTGCATCCGACCATCGACCCGAAGGCCGAACGCAAGATCGTCGCCACCGGTCTGCCGGCCTCGCCCGGCGCCGCGACCGGCGAGATCGTCTTCACCGCCGACGAGGCGACGCAACTCAAGGCCGACGGCCGCAAGGTCATTCTGGTGCGCGTCGAGACCTCGCCGGAAGACATTCACGGCATGCATGCCGCCGAAGGCATCCTGACGACGCGCGGCGGCATGACCTCGCATGCGGCGGTGGTCGCGCGTGGCATGGGCAAACCCTGCGTCTCCGGCGCCGGATCGATCCGCGTCGATACGGCGGGCCGCACGATGACGGTCGCCGGCCAGCAGTTCAAGCAGGGCGACTATATCACGGTCGACGGTTCGACCGGTCAGGTGCTCGCCGGCAAGGTCGACATGGTCGAGCCGCAGCTGTCCGGCGAATTCGCCACGCTGATCGGCTGGGCCGACAGCGTGCGCAAGCTCGGCGTGCGCGCCAATGCCGATACGCCGGCCGACGCGCGGGCCGCCGTGCGGTTCGGCGCCGAAGGCATCGGTTTGTGCCGCACCGAGCACATGTTCTTCGACGAGGAGCGCATCCAGGCGGTGCGCGAGATGATCCTCGCCAACGACTCCGAAGCGCGCCGTGCCGCGCTCGCGAAAATCCTGCCGATGCAGCGCGGCGACTTCGTCGAGCTGTTCGAGATCATGGCGGGCCGGCCGGTCACCATCCGCCTGCTGGATCCGCCGCTGCACGAGTTCCTGCCGCATGGCGACAAGGAAATCGCGGAAGTGGCCGCCGCGATGGGCGCCGACCCGCGCCGCCTGAAAGATCGCGCCGAGGAACTGGCCGAGTTCAACCCGATGCTCGGCTTCCGCGGCTGCCGCATTGCCATTGCGTACCCGGAAATCGCCGAGATGCAGGCCCGCGCCATCTTCGAGGCGGCGGTCGAGGCGGCGAAGCGCACCGGCAAGCCCGTTGTGCCCGAAGTCATGGTACCGCTGATCGCGACCAAGGCCGAGCTCGATCTCGTCAAGGCCCGCATCGACGACGCCGCGAAAGCCGTGAAGAAGGAAACCGGCGCGAAGCTCAACTATCAGGTCGGCACCATGATCGAGCTGCCGCGGGCCTCGCTGATGGCCGGCGAGATCGCCGAAAGCGCCGAGTTCTTCTCGTTCGGCACCAACGATCTGACCCAGACCACCTTCGGCATCTCGCGCGACGACGCCGCGAGCTTCCTCGGCACCTATACGGCGCGCGGCATCCTGCCGGGCGATCCCTTCGTGTCGATCGACCCCGAGGGCGTCGGCGAACTGGTGCGGATCGGCGTCGAGCGCGGCCGCAAGGTGCGGCCGAAGCTTAAAGTGGGCATCTGCGGCGAGCATGGCGGCGACCCCGCCTCGGTCGCGTTCTGTCACCGCACCGATCTCGATTATGTGTCGTGTTCGCCGTTCCGCGTGCCGATCGCGCGGCTTGCCGCCGCGCAGGCCGCGCTCGGCGAGGACGCCGCCAGCCAGGCGTAACTCCCGTAGTCGTCCCGGCCGAGCCATAAGCGCGCGTCTGCGCGCGTTGGCGAGGGCCGGGACCCATAGCCTCCGCTTCAAAGATTACGACGGGCGATGGTGATTATGGGTCCCCGCCTTCGCGGGGACGACGAGAAACCTAGACCGCCACCTTGCGCAGGAAGGTCTCGACCTCGGACCGCAGCTCAGAGACCGCGCTTTCGACCGTCTCCGAGGCGGTGAGCACCGTCTCGGCGGCGTTGCGGGTGTCGTTGGCTGCGTTGCTGACGTCGCTCAGCACCGCGACGACATTGCCGGTGCCCTGCGCCGCGTTGGCGACGCTCTGCGAAATCTCTCCGGTCGCCGCGCTCTGTTCGTCGATCGCCGCGGCGACGCCGGTGGTCGCTTCGTTGATGCCCTGCATGCGCGCCGCGATCTGGCGGATCGCCGCGACCGCGCTGGTGGTCGAGTTCTGCACCGCCTCGACATAGCTCGCGATGTCCTCGGTCGCCTTGGCAGTCTGCACCGCGAGCGATTTCACTTCCGAGGCGACCACCGCGAAGCCGCGGCCGGCTTCGCCCGCGCGCGCCGCCTCGATGGTGGCGTTGAGCGCGAGCAGGTTGGTCTGTCCGGCGATGTCGCGGATCAGCTTGATGACGTCGCCGATCTTCTGCGCGTCGTCAGCCAGCGCGCCGATCTGGCCGTCGGTTTTCTGCGCCTCGCCGGCGGCGAGGCGGATCGTCTCACTCGCGCTGTTGAGCTGCACGCAAATCTCGCCGATCGAGCGGGACAGTTCCTCGGCCGCGATCGCGGCCGCTTCGACGTTCATCGAGGCTTCGTTGAAGGAGCCGACGGCGCTCTCGGCGCGCTGCCTCGTGTGGTCGGATGACCCGAACAGCGTCCTGGCGGTCGCCCGCATCGCCTCGGCATTCGCCCCGACGCTCGACAGCAGCCGCTCGGCGAGCGGGCGGAAGCCGGCGATGGCCTTGTCGATGGCGGCGCGGCGGCCCTCCATCTCGCGGATCGCGATGCGCTCCTGCTCGGCCTTGCGCTGCTCGGTGACGTCTTCGTGAGTGGACACCCAGCCGCCGTCGGGCAACGGCACATTGATGACGTGGACGAGGCGTCCGTCGCTCGCCTCGACCACCTTCGGCGCGGTGTCGCCGGTGCGCACGGTCTCGAGGATCTGCTTGCAGTAGGTATCGACGTCGCCTTTCAGCAGGCCGGTGTCCTTGCGGTGCTGCATCACGTCGCGCAGCAGCGCACCCGGCTTCACGATCTTGTCGGAGAGGCCGTACATCTCGAGATAGCGCCGATTGATGAGGGCGATGCGATGATTGGCGTCGTAGGTGCACAGGCCCTGCGACATATTGTTGATCGAGGTTTCGATCTGCTCGACATGGCGGCGCAGGCGGCGGACCAGCACGGCGCACATCGTCAGCGCGGCGGCGGCGACGCCGGCAGCGAGATAGGTCTCGGATGCGAGTCCGTTGAGAAGGTCGGAAATCATCGCTCCCAGCCGCCGGAAAGGTGCGTGGCCAATATCCCGGCCAGCGGTTGCGATAGGGTTAACGGTTCTTGACCGTTGCTCGCGTGCGCCGAGGTGACGGACGGACCAAGCCGCCCGTGCGCCGTGGTTCATGCGGGTTAACGGCTTCGCAAGGTTAATGAGACCATAAAGGAAAGGGCGGCATTCTCATCGTCCGTGCGTAAGTGCGGATGCGGACAGCGTTTGTAGCGTGGCGTAGGCGTAGCAATGTGGACCTCGCGTAACAGGCGCCGGCGTGCGCTCTCGGTCTTTGCCGCCGGCACCGTCCTGCTGACGTTGCAGCCCAACCCCATCGGCTATCAGGATCTCGGTGCGCTGATCGCGCGCCGCCAGTCGGTCAGCGACAGCTGGCGGCGCCACATCATCGCTTCGCCGTTCGGCACCATCCACGCCGCGACCTTCTCGATGCCGCGCCCGCTCGGCGCCACGGTGCCGCGTCCGCCGCTCTACGTGCTGGCGAGCGTCGATCCGAACGGCATCACCGGCGCGATCGGCCGCGAACTGTTCGGCGATGCCGATGCGCCGTTGCAGTTCCCGCACGTCAATCGCGCCGCCAAGCGCGATGCACTGATCGGCCGCAAGCGCCTTCCGCTGCCGCCGATGCCGTTCCCGCCTGCGCCGGCCGCGCCCGTGGGCGGCGATCTGCTCGCCAAGCTCAAGGACGGCAAGATCGACGACCGCTTCGGCAAGTTCACCGATGTCGAGGCGCCGTCTCCGCCGGACAGCGCGACGGTGCCGGAGATCGACCTGTCGCATGTCGATCTGCCTTACGTCGATATGCCGCCGACCGATCTTGCCGCGACCGACAAGAGGGCCGGCAAGGGCGGCAGCGACAAGGACGACGACATCTATTTCGGGATCGATCCGGTCGGCACGCTGAACGCCGCGATCGCGCCCTATGCGCCGGGCGCCGCGCCGATCGTTGTCGCTCCCTCGGGCGATCCGGACATCAAGCAGGCAGCGCTGACGCCGGGCGCGAATGCCGCCGACAAGGAAGAGGGCGAGTCGGTCGCGCGCAAGGGCGTCGTCACCGGCGAGAACCAGCGGCCGATGTCTCCGGCGGAGCGTCTGAAGATCGCCGGTGCGTCGCGCGCCAAGGCCGAGAAGTGCCTCGCCAATGCCGTCTACTTCGAGTCGCGCGGCGAGCCGGTGAAGGGTCAGATCGCCGTCGCGCAGGTGGTGATGAACCGCGTCTTCTCGCCGTTCTATCCCAACGACGTCTGCGGCGTCGTTTACCAGAACGCGCACCGCCATCTCGCCTGCCAGTTCACCTTCGCCTGCGACGGCATTCCCGATGTCGTCACCGAACCGGACGCCTGGGCGCGGGCCAAGCGCATCGCCCGCGACACGCTGGACGGCAAGCTGTGGATGCCGGAGATCGCCAAGGCGACGCACTACCACGCCTATTGGGTTCGGCCGAGCTGGGTCGGCGAGATGCGCCGCGTCTACAAGCTCGGCGTCCACACCTTCTACCGCCCGCGCAACTGGGGTGACGGCTCCGACGAGCCGACCTGGGGCGACGCCGCCGCGACCCGGATCGCCGCGGAAAAAATGTAGGGAATTCAATCGGCTGGTTGCCGAGCCATGCAGGCTGCAAATGGCTCGGATCACGAATATTCGTTGTCGCCGGTGCGACGGCCTCTATATGTTGCCTGCCTCACGCTGCGCCGCACTTCATTTCCGATTCGACGCCGCGCATCCCTGGAGATGGCTCTCATGTCGGCGCAATCGTCCGCGGCTTCCCCGCAGTCCACGCTCGGCTGGCGCACGCCGGTCATCATTCTGGTCGGCGGCTGTCTGATCGCGTTGTTGAGCTTCGGCCCGCGTTCGGCGCTCGGCTTTTTCCTCACGCCGTTGTCGCAGACCCACGGCTGGGGCCGTGACGTCTTCGGCCTTGCGCTGGCGATCCAGAATCTTCTCTGGGGCGTCGGCCAGCCGTTTGCCGGCGCGGTCGCCGACCGCTATGGCGCGGCGCGCGTGCTGACGGTCGGCGCGGTGCTCTATGCGCTCGGCCTTGCCATGATGGCGCATGCCTCGACGCCGGCGGCGCTCGACCTCACCGCCGGCGTGCTGATCGGCTTCGGCCTGTCGGGCTGTTCCTTCACGATCGTGATCGGCGCCTTCGGCAAGCTGCTGCCACCGCAGTGGCGCACCACGGCGTTCGGCGTCGGCACCGCGGCCGGCTCGTTCGGCCAGTTTCTCTATTCGCCGCTCTGCGTCGCGCTGATGGACAGCTATGGCTGGCACACTGCGCTATTGATCTTCGCGGCGGTGACGATGCTCATCGTGCCGCTGTCTTTCATCGTGATGACGCCGCGCGTGCCGGTATCGGCGGCCGCTGCGCCGGTCGCCGACCAGTCGGCACGTCAGGCGCTGACGGAAGCCTTCGGCCACCGCAGCTACGTTCTGCTGGTGCTCGGCTTCTTCACCTGCGGCTTCCAGCTCGCCTTCGTCACCGTCCACTTGCCGTCCTATCTGGTGGATCGCGGCCTGTCGGCCGAGATCGGCGGCTGGACGCTCGCCATCATCGGCCTGTTCAACATCATCGGCTCGATGTCGTCGGGCTGGCTCGCGGCCCGCATGCCCAAGCGTTATGTGCTGTCGGTCATCTATTTCGGCCGCGCGCTGTCGATCGTTGCCTTCATCCTGCTGCCCGCGACGCCGTTCGTCACGCTGGTGTTCGGCGCGGTGACGGGCCTGTTGTGGCTGTCGACCGTGCCGCCGACCTCCGGCCTCGTTGCTTTGATGTTCGGCACCAAATGGCTGACCATGCTGTTCGGCTTCGCCTTCTTCAGCCACCAGGTCGGCGGCTTCCTCGGCGTCTGGCTCGGCGGCGTCGTGTTCGAGGCGACCGGCTCCTACAATCCGGTGTGGTGGCTGTCGGTGTTCTTCGGCGTGATGTCGGCGATCATCAATCTGCCGATCGTGGAAAAGCCGATCGAGCGGCTGGCGCCGATCCCCGCGAACTGAGGGCGGCGTTCGCGCCGGCCTGCGAGAAGGGGCCTTGCACCGTCCCGCCTGCCGCGCGACAACTCTCCGGACAAAAGCCGGAGAGGGACCGTGGCGACATTCAAGGCGATGGTGATCGATAAGAGCGAGAGCGGCACGCAGGCCGCGCTCAAGGACTTCGACGAAGCGAACCTGATGGACGGCGACGTCACCGTCCGCATCGATTACTCCACCGTCAATTACAAGGACGGCCTCGCGCTCACCGGCAAGGCGCCGGTGGTGCGCCGCTTTCCGATGATCGCCGGCATCGACTTCGCGGGCACGGTCGAAAGCTCCTCGCACCCGGACTGGAAGGCTGGCGACAAGGTCGTCCTCAACGGCTGGGGTCTCGGCGAAACCCATCTCGGCGCTTACGCGGAAAAGGCGCGGGTGAACGGCGACTGGCTGGTGCGGCGGCCGGACGGCATCGGCGCGCGCGACGCGATGGCCATCGGCACCGCCGGCTACACCGCGATGCTCTGCGTGATGGCGCTCGAGCGCCACGGCCTGACACCGCAGAGCGGCCCCATCGTTGTCACCGGCGCTGCCGGCGGCGTCGGCTCGGTCGCCATCGCCATTCTGGCGAAGCTCGGCTTCCAGGTGATCGCGGTCACCGGCCGCACCGGCGAGGCGGACTATCTCAAGGGCCTCGGCGCGACGGACATCCTCGACCGCAAGGAACTGGCCGGGCCGGGCAAGCCGCTCGCCAAGGAGCGCTGGGCCGGCGGCGTCGATGCGGTCGGTTCCACCACGCTCGCCAACATGCTGTCGATGACCCGTTATGGCGGCGCGGTAGCGGCGTGCGGTTTGGCCGGCGGTATGGACCTGCCGGGCTCGGTCGCGCCCTTCATTTTGCGCGGCGTGTGTCTTTATGGCATCGACTCGGTGATGTGCCCTATCGGCAAACGCCGGGAGGCGTGGAAAAGACTGGAAAAAGACCTCGACCTGCAAAAATTGGCCGCAATGACCACGGAAATCGGCCTCACGGATCTGCCGGAGGCGGCCCGCCGGATTGTGGCGGGTGAAGTCAGGGGTAGGATCGTGGTCAAGATCGGTTAAGGTCGTTCAGACTTTAGCGACGAAGTTTGTCCATAGTCCGCTAACCTTGTGCCTGTTGCGTCAGGTTGCGTTTGGAGTTCGGGGATGGCGCGTAAATCAACAATCGCGGCAGCGATACTGTCTGCTATGGCGGCGGTCGCGCCGGCCGGAAGTCTTGCCTTGGCCGGCGATGTGATGTCGGCGGACGAGGCGCGGGCTTTCGTCGTCGGCAAGATGTTCTCCTACAACTGTTTCGAAGGCACCAAGGGCGCGGGCCGCATCCACGCCGACGGCTCGGTCGTCGGTACGGTGCAGTTCCAGGGCGCCGGTCCGGTGCGCAACGCTTTCCTTCCCGCCGGCACGCTGCGCGTGAAGGGCGGCGCGGTCTGCGCCACGCTGCGCGGCCTGCCGATCGAACCCTGCTTCAACCTGCAGCGCATCGACGACAACTCGTTCAGCGGCTCGATCTCCGGCCTCGGCTTCGCGTCGTGTCAGTTCACGCGCATGCATTCGCGCCGGGTCAACGTCGCCGCGCGCGCGCGGGTGGCAAAGCCGCGTGAGGAAGCCTCCGCCGCGCGTGCCGAGGCGCCGGCCGCGCCGCTCGCTCTGCGACCGTCGATCACCGCGGTGCCGTAACCATAGCGTTTTCGAGCGAAGTGGCCTCCGGTTCGCGTGAAGAAAACGCGTCAAAACTAAAAAGACGCCGTTCTCAGCCTTTCATCGGAAAGATCATGCACGTCGTCGTGGCGTGCGCGTAAAGCTTGCCGGCGCGATCCTTCAGGTCGCCCTCGGCCGTCGCGAGGCTGCGGCCGCGATGAATGATCCGGCCTTCAGCGCGCAGCACGCCGAGTTCCTTCACGATCGGCCGCACCATGTTCAGCTTCAATTCGACGGTGGTCGAGCCATCGCCCGCCTTCACGGTGCTCCAGATCGCGCAGGCGAGCGCGGAATCGAGCAGCGTCGCCGCGAAGCCGCCATGCACGGTGCCGACCGGATTGTAGATTGCCTCGGTCGGTTCGCCCTCGAAGGCGACGAAGCCTTCGCGGGCCTCGACGAGATGGAAGTTCAGCGTCTTGGCAATGGGAGGGTTGGGAGCCTTGCCGGCGATGATGGCCTTGAGGATGTCGACGCCGTCGTGAGTCCGCTGAAAATCCGGCGGCACGATGCCGTATTGTCTGTCGCTCACATTCGCCCCCAGTTTCGTCCCCAACGTCGTCCCGAATTTCGTCCTCAATGGTGTCGTCTTGCGCGGCCGGCCGCGCAACCCCGTCATGGGAGTTGCGATGCTACTCGAGATCGAGGCGGAACGGCGTGCCTTCCGCTGCGAAGGAGCCGGGACCGATCGCCTCGACAGCGCGGACCATGCGGCCCTTCCGTTTCAGCAGCCTGTCGGCGAGCGCGACGATGCGCGCGTTCGGCGTCGCGGTCGGCGAGGCGCGGCGCAACGCCTGCGCGATCTGCATCTCGTCGCGCGCCGGGTTGAGCGCGCAGGCCGCCACATAGGCGCTGGCGGTCGAGCGGCTGATGCCGGCGAAGCAATGCACCACCATCGGCGCGGCGCGGTCCCAGCCGGACACGAAGTCGACCAGCCGGGCGACGTGCTCGTCGCCGGGCGCGACCTGACCCTCCATCGCATCGACGACATCGTCGAGGCTGAGGATCAGGTGATTGTCGGCGACGATGCAGGCCGGCCGCGTCAGCCGCGTGGTGTCGCGCAAGAGCGTCACCAGATGGCGCGCGCCGGTCGCGGTGACGGTTTCATGGACGCGGGGCAGGGAGCAGACGTGGATCATTGTATCTCATATCTAGCAGTTGCCGGCGGCGGTTTCGTGACTGCCGCCGGAGGGGTCTTATGCGTCCACAAGTTTGCGGAAGCGCTCGCGGTAGCGTTCGGCGGCGGTTTCCGCCGGCCAGGGCGTGAGATAATCGCGTTCGAGCGCGGCGGAGAATTTCGGCGGCGGTCCGAAGAAGGCCTTGGCCTCGGCGCGCTCGAAACCGGCGAGCCGGGTCGCCTCGAGAAAGGCCGCCGCGCGGTCGGCGGTCTTGATCAGTTTCGTCAGCGGGTCGGGCAACGTTGCGGGCAATCCGAAGCGCAGATGAATGGCGCCGAGCAGCCGCTTCTCCACCGCCTTGTAGCTGTCACCGATCACCGCCTTGAATGGCGAGATCATGTCGCCGATCACGTATTCCGGCGCGTCGTGCAGCAGCACGGCGATGCGCGCCTTGGCGTCGAGCCGCGGCGATTTCTGCCGCGCCAGCGCCTCGACCAGCAGCGAGTGCTGCGCCACCGAGAAAATATGCGCGCCGGTGGTCTGCCCGTTCCAGCGCGCGACGCGGGCAAGCCCATGCGCGATATCCTCGACCTCGACATCGAGCGGCGAAGGGTCGAGCAGGTCGAGCCGGCGGCCCGACAGCATGCGCTGCCACGCGCGCGGCTTCGTTCGTGTCGCGGGCCGTTTCGCGGTCTTGCGCGCGGTCACGCCGGCCTCACCGCTTTTTCTTGCGATGCGCGAGCTTGCCGCAGGTCGCGTGGCAATGGCACGTCACCAGATGATCGTTGACCATGCCGGTCGCCTGCATGAAGGCGTAAACAATCGTCGGCCCGCAGAACTTGAAGCCGCGCGCCGAAAGTTCTTTCGACATCGCCCGCGAAATATCGGTCTCGGCCGGCACCTGCTTCGTCGTGCGGAAGGCGTTCTGTGTTGGCTTGCCGTCGAGGAAGCCCCACAACAGGTTCGAGAAACCGGGGCCGTCCTCCATGATCTTGAGATAGGCGCGCGCCGAGTTCACGGTGCCTTCGATCTTGGCGCGATTGCGCACGATGCCGGCGTCCTGCATCAGCGCTTCGATCTTTTTCGGCGTGAAGCGGGCGATCTTGTCGGGCGCGAAGCCGACGAAGGCGCGGCGGAAGTTTTCGCGCTTGCGCAGGATGGTGATCCACGACAGGCCGGCCTGGAAGCCGTCGAGGATCAGCTTTTCGAACAGCGCGCGGTCGTCATATTCGGGCACGCCCCATTCGTCGTCATGATAGGCGACATAGAACGGGTCTTCGCCGGGCCACGGGCAGCGATGCAGGCCGTCCTGATGGAGGATCGCGCTGCGCGGGCGCTTCATGGTTTCACCGTCACGCCTTGGCTTCGCCCGGCCAGGCGAATGTCGCCCAGTCCGGCTTCGCCGGTGCGAGCGCAATCGGCACGCCGCCGGCGGTGAGTGGCGTCGCGTCGGCGATCGCGTCGGCCACGCGGTCGAGCCGCAGCAGCGCCAGTCCGCGGCCGTCGGCGGATGATCCGAACATGCCGATGTCCTTCTCGCCGGCCATCACCGGCAGGCCGTCCATCGGCGCGGCGCCGTCATAGGTCACCGGCACCACGCGGCTGCGCGCGGTCGCGCGATGCTGGACCCGCGAGACGACCTCCTGGCCGATATAGCAGCCCTTGTCGAAGTCGACGCCGTGCAACTGGTCCATGTTGGCTTCGTGCGGGAAGGTGTTCTCGTAGTTGAAATCCTGCCCGCCCTGCGGAACGCCGAGCGCGATGCGGTGGCGGTGATAGGCCGCAGCGTCCGTCAGCGTCGCGCCGAGATCGGCCGCCGCTTCGGCGGCGACGTCCGGCGGCAGCATCACGCGCGCGCCGAGCGCCGGCAGCCGGGGGTCGGGGTAGCTCAGGCCGAATTCGCTTGCCGCGCCAGGCCACACCGCCAGCACGCCGAGCCGGTCGGACAGGTCCTCGATCGCGACCTTGGCGCGCAGCTTGTAGAATTTCAGCTTCGCGGCGAGCGGGTCGGCGAACGCCCGTGGGCAGTCGAGATAGAACCCGCCGCCGTCGTCGGCCGCCGCCTCGGTGATGAAAAAGTCGACGATGATCTTGCCCTGCGGCGTCAGCAGCGCCGCAAAGCGCGCGGCGCCGGGCCTGAGCGCCTCGATATCGGCGGTAATGATGTTGTCGAGGAAGTTCCGGCTGTCCTCGCCGGTGATCCGGACGACGCCGCGGTCGGAAAGAAAGGCTGCCTGCATGTCGATTCCCGTGAGCGGTGTCTTGCCAGAACCTGAAGTGAAACGGTAGCGCCCCGCGGCCGGAACCGGTGGTCCGAGGCTGCCGGTATTATAGTAGGAGCGCCTGCATTCAAGAGCGGGCAGGCCGCGGATGCCGGCGCAATGAACCGGTTGGGTGCTTATCCCCAATACTGTCGGCCAACAGACCGCATCGGCAATTGCCTTCTCTTTATAAGCGATGATTATCCGGGACTGCGAAGAGTAATGCTTGCGCGCTTTCTCGAGGACCGTTGATCGCTGACGTATGACCGCGGATCTCATCTCCCTCAAATTCCTGGTGGTGTCGGGCCATGAGCCGTTCTTCGCGCTGTGGCGCGAAAGCGCGCGGCTCGCCTCGGTGCCGGTCGAGTTCGTCGGCGCGGCCTGCACGGCCGCCGGCGACGAACTCGCCAAGGGCGACATCGACATGATGATCCTCGACGGCGCGATGATCGACGCGCGCCGCGAGGTGGTGATCGCCGCCGCGCGTCAATGCGAGCCGGCGCCGCTGATCGTCATCGCGGCCGCGGACGGCGCCGCCGCGATGGACGGCGCCGATCTCGTCGTTCCGGCGCCGGGCGATCTCAATGCGGCGCGTGCCGTCGTCGAGCGTCTCATTCGCTGCTGCATTCCGGCGCGGGTGCTGATCGTCGACGACTCCGGCACCATGCGCAGCATCGTCAAAAAGGTGTTGTCGGCGAGCCGTTACACATTCGACATCGGCGAGGCGACCAACGGCCACGAGGCGATCACCGAACTGAAGAACGGCGCCTTCGATGTCGTCATTCTCGACTACCATATGCCGGGCCTCAACGGCCTCGACATCCTGCGTGCGATCGTCAAGATGGAAATGAGGATCGGCGTGGTGATGATGACGACAACGGTCGACGACAGCGTCGCCAAAGCGGCGATCGCGGAGGGCGCGACGGGATTTCTCAAGAAGCCGTTTTATCCCGCCGACATCGACCAGGTGCTGGACCGCTATTTCGAGTCCGGCGAGGCGCGCTGAGCGGCGCGCGGTTCCCGATTACTGGCGGGACTGATCGAGCGAGAATTCGCCGTTGCGGATGCGGCGCGACAGCCCGTTGGTGAATTCCGCCGCCGCATCTTCGCCATAGGTGGTGACGAATTCCGCGAGCGCGGCGAACAGGCATGCCTGCGCCAGGCAATCGCCGTCGACTCCGTCGAGCCGGGCTTCGGCCCAGGCTTCCTGAAGATAGCCGAGCGCGACCCGCTTCTGCTCGCGGTCGTTCGCTGCATCGACCATGTGTCCCTGCCGCCCCATAGAAGTCATGTATTGCCGATCCGGCTATTGCCTGTTTGCTTGACGCGATTGTTTGCAGCGCTTGTTGATTGCTGTCCCCAGTGACGCGGACGTTATCACGCGATTCCCGAAGCGACAGGCGCAGCTTGTGGAAAGGTTAACCTCGGAAGGGAGACGTAAACCTAATTCGCGTAGCGCGCGGTGATGTCGCGCGAAATTCTCGCGCCCTCTTCGAGATACCGCCGCACGGCAATATCGGCGGCCGGGGTGCAGGTGCGATAGGTCTGCTGGAAGCCGCGGTAACCACGATTGAAGCTGGCGACGATCTTCTCGCGGCGCTCGCCGGACGGCGCTTCGGCGTCGATCAGCTCCTGCATCTCGTTCCGCCATTTCGCGCCCTCGTTGGCGCCGCACAGCGCGCGAAGATAGTGCAGCGCGCCCATGATTTCCGCGAGCCGCTGCAGGTCGCCGTCGAACGGCGCGGTCGCGCCTTCGGTGGCGCGTCCGGTTTCGGGTTCCGGAGGCGTCTTGCGGGTTTGTGCTGCGGCTGTGCCGGCAAGCCCGGTGATGGCCAGCACAATGGCGAGAACGAGCGCCGCTAACGGCCTGCGTGAGTTGGTTGGCGGGATCATGGTTGTCAGGACATATGCGCCGCGTCGGGGTGATCCGCAAGGCGTGCCGTCATCCCCGGTTTCGCGGTTCATCATGAATGGGACGCGAGCAAATTCACGGCGGCGGCGACGATTTCGGCGAGGCCTTCGGTGGTTTTGAGGCCGGCGATCTCGGCTGGGTCGCGCCAGCGGGCTTCGGACAGTTCGTCGTTCGGAGCCGGTTCGCCGGCGACCCAGCGCGCCGCAAAACATATCACCACGAAATGCCGGGCGACCCGCCCGCCGGGATCGCGAATGACGACGTCGCGGTGGCCGGCCAGCGCGACCGGCGCGATGGTCAGTCCGGTTTCCTCCAGCACCTCGCGGACGGCGGCCTGCTCGAGCGTCTCGCCGAGTTCGACGCCGCCGCCGGGCAGCGTGTAGATGCCGCGGCCAGGCGAGCGCGCGCGTTGCACGATCAGCACCTTGCCGTCGCGGAAGATCGCGGCGCTGACGGCGAGGAAGGGGCGGTCGGGATAGCTGCGCGGATCGGACAAGGAGCGCGCCGCCGGTTTACGCCACCATGAGGCGGTCGACTTCCGCCTGCGGTGGGGCTGCGTGCTGCTCGTCGATCGGCACGCCGTTGATGACGGCGCCGGCGCGGGCGATGAGCGGTTTCAGCATCGCCACGATGTGCTGCGCGGTTGCGGCGGTCTGCGCCAACGACGGTTCGCCGCGCAGCGCGATGCGGGTCGCTTCGAGCATCGTCGTCATCGCGGTCGCCAGTGCTTCGAGACCGCGGCGTGCATCGGGGTTGGCGTCCTCATAGGCCGCGATGATGGCGTCGCGGTCTTTCAGGCGTGAGGCGGCGAAGTGGTCGCGATAGCTCATTGGCGTCCAGGCCAGAAAATCCTCGAGCAGATCCGGACACTGCGCGAGCATGTCCAGCAGCATGATCGCTTCATTGAAGTGATTGAGATAGTCGGTCGCAAGGCCCGTCGCGGGGTTAATCGTCGTCGGGTGGAACGCGCCGGCTGCAGGAGGCATGGGCTGTCGTCTTGGTCGAGCGATTTGCGGGTTGCGGGGGCGGCAGAGCCAGGCTTTATTCGCCATTACAGATACCAATGAGCCGGTTAACCGGCGATTAAGGTCCAAGGCACACGGGCGCTTTCGCAGCACGACAGGGATCGCAGCGCAAATGTGTGGCCGTTATTCGATGACCAAGGCTCCGGAGGCGATCCGGCAACTGTTTCGCTATCCCGAGCAGCCGAATTTCCCGTCCCGCTACAACATCGCCCCGTCGCAGCCGATCGCGGTGGTGCGGCTGGCCGAGGGCGGGCGTCACTTCGCGCTGATGCGCTGGGGCCTGCTGCCGTCCTGGGTGAAAGACCCGGCGAACTTCGCGCTGCTGTTCAATGCGCGCGGCGAAACCGCGGCGGAGAAGCCGGCCTTCCGCGCCGCGATGAAGCGGCGGCGTTGCCTCATTCCAGCCGACGGGTTCTACGAATGGCACCGCGAAGGCTCGCGCAACCGGCCGTTCTTCATCCGCCAGCGGTCGCAGGAGCCGTTCGCCTTCGCCGGCCTGTGGGAGACTTGGGCAGGGCCGAACGGCGAGGAACTCGACACCGCGGCGATCGTCACCACCGATGCCAACGCGACGCTGCGGCCGATCCATCACCGCATGCCGGTGATCGTGCCGGCGTCGGCGTTCGATCTCTGGCTCGATCCCAACGCGGATGCGAAGCTCGTGCAGTCGCTGATCGCGCCGGCGCCCGACGATCTGCTGGAGGCTTATGCGATTTCCACGGCGGTCAACCGCGCCGCCAATGACGGCCCGGCGCTGATCGTGCCGGCTCCCGATACGCCCGCCGAAGAAGAAGCGCCGAAACCGAAACGCGCGCCCCGGCGCAAGGCAGGCGCGGGGAACGGCGGGCAGGGCAGCCTTTTCTAAAAATCAGGGCGTCGGCTCGCGGCCGTCGAGCCAGCGCGCCAGCACGGTGCGCGGCTGATCGAAATAGCCGAGCTTCTCGTAGAACGCCCGCACGGCCGCGTTGTCGGGCCGGATCATCAGCATCGCCTTGTCGATGCCGCGCGCGGCGAGCCAGCGTTCGGCCGCTTCGACCAGTGCGCGGCCGTGGCCGCGACGCTGCGCGTCCGGGTGGACGGACAGGTAGTAGAACCAGCCGCGGTGGCCGTCATGGCCGACCATCACCGAGCCGACGACTACGCCCTTGTCGCGGCCGATCAGGATTGCGGAACCTGCGCCGCCGCGCGCGCGGGCGATGTCGCCTGTCGGGTCGTTCCAGTCGCGGACGAGGCCGCAGGCGCGCCACAGCGCGACGATCGCGTCGACATCGGCGTCGGCCGCTTCACCGATCATCAACGCGCTCATGGATCACAGCACTTTGCCGGGATTGAGGATGTTGTTGGGATCGAGCGTCTTCTTGAGCGTGCGCATCAGGTCGAGCGCCACCGGGTCTTTGAATTCGGGGAGGATGTCGCGCTTCATCACGCCGACGCCGTGCTCGGCGGAGATCGAGCCGTTGTATTTGCGCACGACCTCGAACACGACGGCATTCACCTCATCCCAGCGGGCGAGGAACGCCTTGCCGTCGGCGCCGACCGGCTGCGTCAGGTTGTAGTGGATGTTGCCGTCGCCGGCATGGCCGAACGGCAGCGGCCGGCTGCCGGGGATGAGCTTCACCACCGCGGCATTGGCCTCCTCGATGAAGGCCGGCACGGCGGCGACCGGCACCGAGACGTCGTGCTTGATCGAGGCGCCGATCCGCCGCTGCACCTCGCCGAAGAATTCGCGGATGAACCAGAAGGCCTTCGCCTGTTCGAGGCTGTCGGCAATCGTGGCGTCGAGCACGATGCCCTGTTCGATGGCGTCGGAAAGCAGGCTCTCCATGGTGTCGCGCAGGCCCTCGCTGTCCTGTGAGGCGAGTTCGATCAGCGCATACCAGGGATAGGGCTTCGCCAGCGGGTCGCGCACGTTCGGGCCGTGTTCGATCACGGCTTCGATGCCCATCCGCGTCATGATCTCGAAGCTCGTCACGCCGTCGCCGGCGCGCTGCTCGGCGAGCTTCAGGAGCTTCAGCGTGGCGTCGGGCGAGGCGAGGCCGGCGTAAGCCGTCTCCCGCGCGCGCGGGCGCGGCACCAGCCGCAACACCGCGGCGGTGATGACGCCGAGCGTGCCTTCGGCACCGATGAACAGGTTCTTCAGGTCGTAGCCGGTGTTGTCTTTCTTCAGCTTGTTGAGGTTGTTCAGCACGCGGCCGTCGGCCAGCACGACTTCGAGGCCGAGCGCATGCGAGCGCGCGGTGCCGTGCACCAGCGCGGCGGTGCCGCCGGCATTGGTCGAGAGATTGCCGCCGATGGTGCAGGTGCCTTCGGACGGCAATAGCTGCGGATAGAGCCGGTCGGCCGCGTCCGCCGCCTCGCGCACCTTCTGCAAAGTGCAGCCGGCTTCGACGGTGATCGTGTTCGACAGCGGGTCGATTTCGCGGATTTTGTCGAGCCGGTTGAGCGACAGCACCACCTCGCCACGGTGCGGGATCTGCCCGCCGACAAGTCCGGTGTTGCCGCCTTGCGGCACGATCGCCGTGCGCGTCTCGTTGGCGAGCTTGAGGATCGCCGAAACCTCCGCGACCGAGCCGGGCCGTAGCACCACGGAGGTGCGGCCATGATAGAGGTCGCGCATCTCGACCAGATAAGGCTGCTGCGCGTCCTTGTCGGTGATCGCGTATTTGTCGCCGACGATCGTCGCAAACCGCGCCAGCAGGTCGGGCGCGAGTGCGGGAACGGTTCCGGCCGGCTCATGGATATTCATGCGGGCACTTCCTTAACGCCGCGGCGCTGCCGCGCGCGCGAGCCGGTCGTTGATCGCTTCGCCGAGGCCGTCGCGGGGGATCGGCGACACCGCGATGGCGCGTGCGCCCGCGGCGTCGAGCGCGCGCAGGTGCGAGAACAAGTTGGCGGCCGCCTCGATCAGGTCGCCGCCCGGCGACAGGTTCATCGCCGCGCCGGCATGCGGTCCGAAAGCGAGCAGCGTTTCGCCCTCGCGCGGCTCGCGCGCGTTCAGGCGCAGCGCTGCCTTCGGCGCGTAATGCGAGGTCATCATGCCGGGCGCGAGCGGCGCGTCGTCGTCCGGCGTCTCGTCGCTCTCGAGTGATTGTCCCAGGACGCGCGCGATGTCCTCGCGCGCGACGCCGCCCGGCCGCAGCAGGGTCGGCGTGCCGAGGCAGGCGACGATGGTGGACTCGACGCCGACGGGCGCGGCGCCGCCGTCGACGATGAGGTCGATGCGTCCGCGCAGGTCGCCCATCGCATGCTGCGCCGTGGTCGGCGAGACATGGCCGGAACGGTTGGCGGAGGGCGCGACGATGGGCTTGCCGAAGGCCGCCAGCAGCGCGTGGGCGGTCGGATGCGCCGGGACGCGCAACGCAATGGTGTCGAGGCCGGCCAGCGCGAGATCGCTCACCGGGCAGCCGGGCGCTTTGGGCAGCACCAGCGTGAGCGGGCCCGGCCAGAACGCGGCGGCGAGGCGGCGGGCGTCGTCATTGAAAACGGCGAGCCGTTCCGCCGCCCCGGCATCGGCGACGTGGGAGATCAGGGGATTGAAGGCGGGCCGGCCCTTGGCGGCATAGAGGCGGGCGACCGCCGGTCCGTTGGTGGCGTCGGCGCCGAGGCCGTAGACCGTCTCGGTCGGAAAGGCGACGAGGCCGCCCGCCCGCAGGCAGTCCGCCGCGGCGGCGATCGCCTCGGGTCCGGCCTCGATCATGCGGGTGCGCGGCTCTGCGGTCATTCTGACGCCTGTATAGGCCGTTCCAGCCGGGCTTGCCGGCAATTTTGCGGCCAACCTTGCGACCTTGGAGGGGTGGGGTTATAAGCCGCCCCGCAGTCGGAGTGTAGCGCAGTCTGGTAGCGCACCACGTTCGGGACGTGGGGGTCGCAGGTTCAAATCCTGCCACTCCGACCAGCCGCCTTGGAGCTTCGGCTCGTCGAATTTGCGTCCCTTCCGAAGAAAAGCAAACGTGTGCCTCGGCCGCCTTTGGTGCGCCTCGGACCTGCCGTCAACTGCAGTTGACATCTCGCGTTCTGTAAACTATAGTTTACAGATGGTCGAGATCAGCAAGACCGATGATTTCGATGGCTGGCTCAGGTCCCTCAAGGACAGCCGGGCGCGAGCAAAGATTTTGATCCGGATTGATCGCCTTGCTGATGGCAATGCCGGTGACGTTGCTCCGATCGGCAGCGGCGCCAGCGAAATGCGGATCCATTACGGCCCCGGCTATCGCGTTTATTACAAGCTGGTCGGGAACGCGGCGACCATTCTTTGTGCTGGCGACAAGAGCACCCAATCGGCCGACATCGCGAAAGCACTCGAAATCGCGAAGGAATTGGAGATTTAAAAATGACGAAAGCGACAAAGTTCGATGCTGCCGACTATCTCAGCACGCGCGAGGATGTCGCGGCCTATCTGAGCGAGGCTTTCGAAACCGGCGACGAGAAGCTGATCGCTGTCGCGCTTGGAAATGTAGCGCGCGCTGAAGGTTTCGCGGCGGTCGCGGAACAAACCGGACTGACCCGGCAGGGGCTCTACAAATCTCTCAGTGCCGGCGGCCACCCGGAATTCTCGACGATCCTCAAGGTCATGGACGCCCTCGATCTTCAACTCGTCGCCCAGCCGAAGCCCGAAGCCGCATAACCGGGCAGGCCGGCTGCGGGCGCGGGGCGGCCTCCACCGCCCCCTTGGACATCCCGTCCGCGACCCTGTTCAATGCGTCCGGAACAGGGAAGGGCCATGCTCATGAAACTGCCGCTGACCGGGGGCTGCCAGTGCGGCCAGGTCCGCTATGAAATCCGCGCCGAGCCGGTCGCGGTCTGGGCCTGCCATTGCACCGAATGCCAGCGGCAGAGCGGGGCGGCCTACGCGCTGTCGATGCCGACGCCGCGCGACGCCATCGCGGTCACGCAAGGGCGGACCGCGCGATGGGAGCGCACTGCGGACTCGGGCCGTAAAATGATGTGCGTTTATTGCCCGGACTGCGGCACGCGGCTTTGGCACGAGCCGGCGGCGCTCGCGGCCATCAGCATCGTCAAGCCGGGCACGCTCGACGACACGAGCTGGCTCTACCCGGTCGGCCACATCTGGACCAAAAGCAAGCAGCCCTGGGTCGAGATCCCCGCCGAGGCCATCGTGTTCGAAGGCCACCCCGCCGATACGGCGCCGATGGTCGCGGCCTGGAAGGCCCGGCAGGCCGGCTAGCTGCGCCGTTCCTCCCCAACGGTCCCCGAGCCTTCTTGTGCGGCGAGGGGCAAGCCCGCTACGCTGTCGGTCTAATGAAAAGATCGGGCCGCAGGCGGAGATGCCGCCGAGACGGGCCGCACAGTGGAGGAAACCTGATGACTCGCGAATTGAAAGCGCTCGGGCTTGCCGTGGCGTTGAGCGTCGGCATGGCGGCGTCGGCGCCGGCCGCCGACGTCAAGATGATGACAGGCCCGCAAGGCGGCTCGTGGATTCCGCTCGGCGGCCAGTTGAAGGACATGTGGGAGAAATCGATCCCCGGCCTTGCGGTTCAGGCGGCGCCCGGTGCCGGCATCGCCAATGTCCGCGCTGTGCAGGAGGGCAAGGCGGATATCGGCTTCGGCAATTCGATCTCGACGGTCGACGCGGTCGCCGGCAAGGCGCCGTTCAACAAGCCGCATGACAATGTGTGCAACGTCGCGACGCTCTACCCGCAATATTACCAGCTCGTCGTCAACGCCGACTCCGGCGTCGACAAGATCAAGGATCTGAAGGGCAAGAGCATCACCACACAGCAGCGCGGCAATACCGGCGAGCTGATCACGCGGCAGATTCTGGAAGTGAACGGCATCAAATACAGCGACGTGAAAGTGTCCTTCGTCGGCTATACCGACTCCGTCAACCAGATGAAGGACGGCCATGCCGTCGCCTTCGGCCTTGGCACAACCATTCCGGCCGGCTCCATCATGGACCTCGCCGCCGGCCGTGACATCAAGATGGTGGACCAGTCTGACAGCATCGCCGGGATGAAGAAGCTCAATCCCGGCTACAACCTGATCACGATCCCGAAGGGCACCTATCCCAAGCAGGACAAGGACGTTCATGTGATCGGCTACGCCACGCATATCGTCGTGTCGTGCAAGCTCCCGGCCGACATGGTCTACACCATGACCAAGGCGATCTCGACCCATACCAAGGATCTGGCCACCGTCGCCAAGGCGATCGGCGGCCTCGACCCGAAGGGCATGGCGATCGATATCGGCGTGCCGTTCCACCCCGGCGCGGCGAAGTTCTACAAGGAAGCCGGCATCACGGTTCAATCGCACTGATGCCTCGAACCGGCGGCCGCCAGCGGCCGCCGGTTTCGTTTCCGCCGCGGCCCTCCGATTCCCGCAGTTTCTAGGCGACACGCATGGCTTTGACGTTCGAGCGAAATTACGCCGGCGCGGTGCGCCTTGCCGTGACGCTGATTTCGGTCGCGATGGCGCTGTATCACATGTGGGCTATCGCCTTCGGCTCGCCGGAGGCGGTGTGGTATCGCGGCACGCATCTGCTGTTTGCGATGGTGCTGCTGTTCCTGATCCATCGCCGCTCCGGCGTGGCGGAAGGCCTGCCGACGCCGTTCGATTACGTCTGCCTCGTGCTGGCGGCGGCGCCGATCCTGCACCTGTTCATCAACTACGACTACATCATCAACCGCATCTTCTACGTCGACGACCTCACGACCATGGACACGATCATGGGCGTGCTGATGACGGTGATGGTGCTCGAAGGCACCCGCCGCATCATCGGCTGGCCGTTGCCGCTCACCGCGATCATTTTCCTCGTCTATGGGCTGTTCGTCGCGCATCTCAAGCCGCAGGACATGCTCGATCAGCTCTACATGACGACGGAAGGCATCTTCGGCATTCCGCTGTCGGTTTCGGCGTCCTATGTGCTGATCTTCGTGCTGTTCGGCTCGTTCATGGAGCGCACCGGCACCGGGCAGCTGTTCATGGACTTCGCGCTGGCCATCACCGGCTCGGCGGCCGGCGGGCCCGGCAAGGTCTCGGTGTTCTCGTCGAGCCTGTTCGGCACCATTTCCGGCAGCGCGGTCGCCAACGTGATGGTCGACGGGCCGATCACCATTCCGCTGATGAAGCGGTCGGGCTTCTCGCCGCATTTCGCCGCCGGCGTCGAGGCTGTGGCCTCGACCGGCGGGCAGATCATGCCGCCAATCATGGGCGCGGCCGCCTTCGTGATGGCGGAATTCATGGGCGTGTCCTACGGGCAGGTCGTCATCTGGGCGCTGATCCCGGCGATCCTCTATTACGTCGCCTGCTTTTTCGCGGTGCATTTCGAGGCCAAGCGCCGCGGTCTCGTCGGCGTGCCGCGTTCGCAATTGCCCCGCATGGGTGCGGTGCTGAGGGAGCGGGGGCACCTGTTTCTTCCGGTCCTTGCCATTCTGCTGGTGATGTACAGCGGCTATTCGGCGCCGCTGGCGGCGCTGGCCGGCACGCTCGCCTGCTTCCCGGTCGCGCTGCTGCGCAAGTCGACGCGCGGCAACGTCACCTTCGCGAACATCATCGAGGCCTGTGTCGACGGCGCGCGCAACGCGCTGCCGGTCGCGCTTGCCTGCGCCTGTGCCGGTATTGTCATCGCGGTGGTGACGCTCGCTGGCCTTGGCATCGTGTTCACGCAGTTCGTCGTGGATCTCGCCTCGCAGACGCTGCTGGTCGCGCTGCTGCTGACCATGTGCGCCGGTATCATCCTCGGCATGGGCATGCCGACGACGCCCGCCTACATCATCATGACGGCGCTGCTGGTGCCGGCCATCATGAAGCTCGGCGTCGTCGAGCCGGCCGCGCATATGTTCGCCTTCTACTTCGCGATCCTGTCGGCGATCACGCCGCCGGTCGCGCTCGCGGTGTTTGCCGCCGCCGGCCTCGCCAAGGCCGACCTGTGGTCGGCCGGCTGGGCGGCGGTGAAGATCGGCTTTGCCGGTTTCATCGTGCCCTTCATGTTCGTCTACGAGCCGGCGCTGCTGATGATCGGCGACTGGCCGACGATCGTTCTGAGCTTCATCGCCGCCACGCTGGGCATCATCCTGTTCGCCTCCGGCCTGCACGGCTATCTGGTGGCGCGCGCGGGGCTTTGGGAGCGCGCGGCGCTGCTTGTCGCCGGCCTGTTGCTCATCAAGCCCGGCCTCTATACGGATGTCGCGGGTCTGGTGCTGGGCGGGGGAGTCTTCGCGTACCAGCTCGCCACGCGCCGGGCCGAGGCTGCCGCGCCGGTTGCCGCCGCCGCGGCCGAAGAGGCGAACTAGCCACAGCGGGCGAGCCGGCGCCCTCGATCAGACACTGGAATGCCCGTGAAAAAACGTCCGCAAGATCTCCGCAGCCACCGCTGGATCGGAACCAGCGATCTTCGCGCCTTCGGCCACCGGTCGCGGCTGCGCCAGGGCGGCTACGACGCGCACGACTGGGAGGGCAAGCCGGTCATCGGCATCATCAATACCTGGAGCGACATCAACCTCTGCCACACCCATCTGCGCTCGCGCGCCGAGGACGTGAAGCGCGGCGTGCTGCAGGCCGGCGGCTTCCCGATCGAGATCCCGGTGATGTCGCTGTCGGAAGTTTTCCAGAAGCCGACCACGATGCTCTACCGCAATCTGCTGGCGATGGAGGTCGAGGAGTCGCTGCGCTCGCATCCGATCGACGGCGCGGTTCTGCTGGGCGGCTGCGACAAGACCACGCCGGGCCTCCTGATGGGTGCGATCAGCATGGGCGTGCCGGCGATCTACGTGCCGGCCGGTCCGATGCTGCGCGGCAACTGGCACGGCGAGGTGCTCGGCTCCGGCTCCGACGCCTGGAAATACTGGGACGAGAAGCGCGCCGGCAACATCACCGAGGAACAGTGGCAGGAGATCGAGGGCGGCATCGCGCGCTCCTACGGCACCTGCATGGTGATGGGCACGGCGGCGACCATGATGGCGATCGCCGAGGCGATGGGCTTCACGCTGCCGGGCGCGTCGTCGATCCCGGCCGCCGATGCCGGCCATCCGCGCATGGCGGCGGCTGCCGGCCGGCGCATCGTCGACATGGTGTGGGACGACCTCACGCCGCAGAAGATTCTGACGAAAGAGTCCTTCGACAACGCGATCCGCGTCCACATGGCGATGGGCGGTTCCACCAACGCCATTATCCACGTCGTAGCGATGGCGCGCCGCGCCGGTATCCCGATGGACATGAACCGGTTCGACGAGATTTCCCGCGAGGTTCCGGTGCTCGCCAATATCCGTCCGTCCGGCGAGGCGCTGATGGAGGACTTCTTCTATGCCGGCGGCCTGCGCGCGCTGATGAACGAGCTGCGCGACACGCTCGATCTCGGCTGCATGACGGTGACCGGCAAGACCGTCGGCGACAACATCAAGGGCGGACAGGTCTACAAGCCCGACATCATCCGCTCGCTGAACAATCCGGTGTCGCGCGACGGCGCGACCGCGGTGCTGACCGGCAACGTCGCGCCGCGCGGCTGTGTGATGAAACCGTCGGCGGCCGAGAAGCGGCTGCACCGGCATCGCGGCAAGGTGATCGCCTTCGAGGACTACAACCACATGGCGCGCGAGGTCGAGCGCGACGACCTCGACGTCACGCCCGACCACATTCTCGTGCTGAAGAACGGCGGGCCGAAGGGCGGCCCCGGCATGCCGGAATGGGGCATGCTGCCGATTCCGAAAAAGCTCGTGAAGATGGGCGTACGCGACATGCTGCGCATCTCAGACGCGCGCATGAGCGGCACCTCATATGGTGCTTGCATCCTGCACGTCGCGCCGGAAAGTTTCGTCGGCGGCCCGCTGGCGCTGGTGCAGACTGGCGACGAGATCGAGGTCGATGTGCCGGCGCGGCGCATCCACCTGCATGTGTCGGACGAGGAACTCGCGCGCCGCAAGGCGGCCTGGCAGGCGCCGAGCCCGCGCTATCCGCGCGGCTACGGTGCGATGTTCTCCGAGCACATCGGCCAGGCTGACGAGGGCTGCGACTTCGACTTCCTTGCGCCGTTGGGGCCGGTCCCGGAGCCGGAGATTCATTGATCAAACTGTCATGCCTGGCCTTGTGCCGGGCATCCACGTCTTCAGGGCTCGATGATAAGCAAAGACGTGGATGGCCGGGACAGGCCCGGCCATGACGAGCATCATCTGTCGTTCATGTAATACATCGCCGCGCTGGTCGCGCCGCCGCCGATCACGCAGGGCAGGCCGAGTTCGACATGGCCGGTCACCGCGGCCGCCACGCAGCCGACCGCGATGGCGCCTTGCCCGACCTTGGCCCAGGTTGACATCTCCTGCTTGTAGGCCGGGCCTTTCATTTTCAGTTTCTCGATCGCCGCCAATTGCTCCTTGCGCAGCGTTCCGGTGTCGGCGGTCTCGGCCGCCGCGATCACGGCGTCGAGCACCTTGACGTTGCCGGCGCTGGCCGCGCGCGTGCGGCGGATGCCGCGCAGCCGCTCGAGCAGTTGCGGATCGCGCGAGGCGTTCACGGCGAGGGTGTATTTCGCCATGCTGCCGAGCGTGAGCTTGTCGGCGTCGTCGCGGTCCTCCGCCCAGGGCAGCAGATCGACGATGCGCAGCAGCGGGCGGTAGGAGCCGGTCGCGAGATAGTTGCCCCACAATGTGTCGAGCAGCGCCTGCGTCGGCTCCAGCGCGCGCGGCTTGTTTTTCCGGCTGGAGAAGTCGATGGCGAGCGAGGCGCGGATGCGCTGCCATGTCGTGGGGCTCGGTTTGATTGAGAGGTCGTCGAGTACCGGCAGCCGGCCACTGATATAGGCTTCGATCATCACCGCGCGCGACGGCATGCGCTGCGCCGCGCGTTTGAGAACGAAACGCCAGTTCGGCAGGCCGGAATAGGCGATGCCGCGCACCACCGCCCAGTGGTCGCTCTCGCTGACGGGAAACATCTGCGCGACCAGCTCATCCGCCTTGCCGGGATTGGCGCCGATCACGCCGGCGATGAAGCCGACATAGAGCCCGGCGGCGTCCGGCTCCTTGAACGCGCCATAGCGGCTTGCCGCCTTGATGGCGTCGCCGAAGCGCGCGACGTCCTGCGTCACGCGATAGTTGTCGATCCAGGCGCTCACCTCGGCGAGCGAACGAAACGGCGTCGCGCCGGGTGAGTATTTCGCCATGACGATGGGCGCCGATGCGAGCGACAGCACCGACGCAAGGGCAAGCCGGCGCATCAGCGCCGCGATCCGATGTTTCATGTCCCCTCCCAGGGAGCCGTGCCGCCGGCCGTGCCGGCGCAGCGAGGCCCCAGCGGAGCCAACCAACGGGCCGGGCCGTTTTCGCGGGCGGAGCGCGGCAAAGTCGTGGCGCAACCGGGGCGGACTGGAGCGCAGGCGTTAACGGCCGGTCTCGTCAGGCATGCGCCGGGCGGGGCTGAAACGCATTGACGGGCGCGCCGGAAACGGCCAATTGGCGGGCCTGATGTCACGCTTCAGGCGGCATGACCGCGAGGCTTTACACGCATGGCCGACGACATTCCGTTCAACAAGAAACTGGACCTCAAGCCCGGCGTGGTGGACGAGGTCGCCCCCGGCGTGCGGCGCATCCTGGTCAACAATCCGGGGCCGTTCACCTTCACCGGCACGCTGTCCTACATCCTTGGTAAGGGCCAGGTGGCCATCGTCGATCCCGGTCCCGCCGACGAGGCGCATATCGGCGTGCTGCTCGACGCCGTGCGCAACGAGACCGTGACCCATATCTTCGTCACCCACACCCATCGCGATCATTCGCCGGCGGTGCCCGCGGTCAAGCATGCGACCGGCGCCACCGTCTATGCCGAGGGCATACATCGCCCGGCGCGGGCGCTGCATATCGGCGAACTTAATCCGCTCGATTCCTCCGGCGATCACGACTTCAAGCCGGACGTCATGCTGCGCGACGGCGAGGTGGTGACGGGGAAGGGCTGGACCGTCGAGGCGGTGACGACGCCGGGCCACACCGCAAACCACATGGCTTACGCCTACCGCGAGGGCAATCTCCTGTTCGCCGGCGATCATGTCATGGGCTGGTCGACCTCGATCGTCGCGCCGCCCGATGGCGCGATGAGCGATTACATGGCGTCGCTCCACAAGCTCGAGAAGCGCTCCGAGCAGCTTTATCTGTCCGGGCACGGCCCGGCGATCCCGGATGCGCCGCGTTTCGTCAAATCCTACATCGCGCATCGCAAGGCGCGCGAGGACTCGATCCTGCACCGTCTTGCGAAAGGCGCCTGCGATATCCCGACGCTGGTGCGCGCGATCTATATCGGCATCGATCCGCGGCTGACCGGCGCGGCGGGCCTCTCGGTGCTGGCGCATCTGGAAGACCTCGTCGCGCGCGGCGTGGTCGCGACTGAGGGCACGCCGTCGATCGACGGCGTTTACCGGCTGGCCGGCTGAGCGGCGCGCGGCTTGGTCTGCGCCTCGTCGGGCCGCTTCGTCGTTTCGGTTTTGGCCGACGCGACGTTGCGCAGCGTATTGATCAGCCCGATATGCGAAAAGGCCTGCGGAAAATTGCCGAGCTGACGCCGCGCGTTCGGGTCGTATTCCTCCGCCAGCAGGCCGAGATCGTTGCGCAGCGCCATCAGGCGGCGGAGAAGGGCGCGGGCCTCGTCGAGCCATCCGCACATCACATAGGCGTCGGCCAGCCAGAAACTGCACACCAGAAACGCGCCTTCCTCGCCGCCGAGGCCGTCGTCGGTCTCGGCGGTCGAATAGCGCAGCACCAGGCCGTCGCGCATCAGGCCGCGCTCGATCGCGGCAATGGTGCCGAGAATGCGCGGATCGCTCGCCGGCAGGAAGCCGACCTGCGGCATCATCAGCAGGCTCGCGTCGAGCGCCTTGCTGCCATAGGCCTGCACGAAGCTGTTCAGTTCGGGGTCGAAACCGTTTTTGCAGACGTCGGCATGAACGGCCTCGCGCAGCGCGCGCCAGCGGTCGACCGGGCCGTCGAGGCCGTAGCGTTCGGCGTTGTCGACCGCGCGGTCGAACGCCACCCAGCACATCATCCGTGAATGGGTGAAGGCGCGCGGTTCGCCGCGCACCTCCCAGATGCCGCGGTCCGGCGTCTGCCAGCACTCCGCGAGCTTCGCCAGCAGCACTTTTTGCAGGCTCCAGGCTTCGTCCCGCGTCTGCAGATCGGCCGCGCGCGCGACATGCAGCACGTTGACGATCTCGCCATAGACGTCGAGCTGCATCTGGTTCGACGCGGCATTGCCGACCCGGACCGGCCGGCTGCCTTCGAAGCCGGCGAGCCAGGGCACCTCGTGTTCGGGCAGCCAGCGGTCACCGGCGATGCCGTAGAGGATCTGCAGTTGTTCCGGCGCGCCGGCGATAGCGCCGAGCAGCCATTGCCGCCATGCCTCGGCCTCGCCACGAAAGCCGGTGCGCAGCAGGGCCTGCAGCGTCAGCGAGGAATCGCGCAGCCAGCAGCAGCGATAGTCCCAGTTGCGGTCGCCGCCGATGCGCTCGGGCAGCGCCATGGTCGGCGCGGCGACGATCGCGCCGGTCGGCGCATAGGTCAAAAGCTTGAGCGTGATGGCGGACCGCACGATGGCCTCGCGCCATCGTTCGTCGAGGTCGTCGATCCGGCTGGACTTGATCCATTCGCGCCACCAGTTTGTCGTTCGCTGCAGGCTTTCCATGCAGTCGGGCACGAATTGCGGCGAGCTGGTGGTGGGATGATAGGAGAGCGTCATGCGGACCCGGTCGCCCTTTTTCACCGTGAAGGCCGAGCGGGTCTTCATGTCGCGATTGTCGAGCGGGATGTCGGTGTGAAGCTGCACCGCGTTAGGGCCGGCCACTGCGCTCAATCCGTAGTCGCGCCGGCGCACCCACGGCACGGCGTGGCCGTATTCGAACCGCAGCACCAGTTCCATCTCCATGTCCACGCTGCCGGCGACGCCGGTGACGATGCGCACCACGTTGACCTTGTCGGATTCCGAGGCGAGCGGCATGAAATCGGTCAGCGTGACGACGCCGGTCGCGGTCTCGAACCGCGTTTCGAGCACGGCGCTGTCGGGCAGATAGCGCCGCGACATCGTATGAACGCCGCCCGCGGGCTTCACCCGCCAGCGCCCGTTGTCCGTCGTGCCGATCAGCGCGGCAAAGCAGGCCGGCGAGTCGAAACGTGGCAGGCACAGCCAGTCGATCGAGCCGTCGCGTCCGACCAGCGCCGCCGAGTGCATGTTGCCGATCAGGCCGTAGTCCTCGATGCGGCGGGACGGGGCGGCCTGCGCCTGTTCGTCCCGGCTTTCCGGCGAAAGAGGTTCAGCCACCATGCGCGAAGTCCGGATAATCGGTCATGCCGCCGTCGACGAACACCGTGGTGCCGGTCACATAGCCGGCGCGGTCGGATGCGAGCATGACGGCGAGGCTCGCCACGTCCTCCGGCGTGCCGATCCGCCCCATCGGGATCTTCCGGAGCAGATCGCGCAAGCCCTCCGGGTCGCTCCAGACCTCGCGGTTGATCGGCGTCTTGATCGCGCCGGGCGCGATGCACAGCACGCGCACGCCGTGGGGCGCCGCCTCCTGCGCCAGCGTTCGCGCCAGCATCGACAGGCCGGCCTTGCTTGCCGCGTAGGCGCTGTAGCCGCCCCACGGGATGCGCTCGTGAACGCTCGAGGTGTTGATGATGACGCCGGCGCGCTGCGGCACCATGCGCCGCAGCGCCTCGCGCGCGCACAGAAACGCTCCGGTCAGGTTGACGCCGAGGACTTTGCTCCATGCGGCGACGTCGGTCTCCCACGCCAGCGCCCGGTGGCCGTCGATCCCGGCATTGTTGACGAGAATGTCGACGCCGCCGAAGGCGCGGTCGAGTGCCTCGTACATCGCCGCGACCGAGGCCGGATCGCTGACATCGCCCTGGACGGCGAAAGCGTCGCCGCCGCGCCCGGCGATCGTATCGACCACGGCCTTGGCCTTGTCCGGCCCCGATCGATAATTCACCGCGACGCGCGCGCCCGCGGCCGCAAAGGCCTCGCACAAGGCAGCGCCGAGGCCGCCATTGCCGCCGGTGACGAGAACCCGTTTGCCGGAAAGCTCGATCCGCATCAGCGCGTCCAATCGACAGCGCCGCCCGGAGGGGAAACCGGCGCGGGGCGGAATGGTTCCACCGCCTCGTCCGGCATGTCCGATTTGTAACGGGAAGCCCGGGTTTTCAGCGCCGCGGCTGCTGCGGCGGCCGCTGGGGCTGCCGTTGCGCCGGCTGCCGGCGGTCCGGCGGCATCGCGCTGATCGCGTCGTCGAGGTCGCTCAGGAACGACACGATGCGCGCGGCATTGGCGCCGAAGTCGTGCTTGCCGTAGCGGGAGGCGGAGCGCATGTCGATCTGCGCGCCGCCGCCGGCGGGGCTGACGCGAATGGCGATGTCGTCGCGAAATCCCATCAGCATGGTCTGCGCGATCGCCTCGATGGTGCCGTTGCGCCGCGCGGGCGACGGCGCCAGCGCGTCGACGACGCGCCATTTGCGTTTCTGAACGAGCGCGAGCGTCGCTTCATAGGCGACCTGCGGCGTCGCCGACACCTGCAGCGGCTCGATGACGGAATAGGCCTGGCGTTGCATGGCCGCGGCCGCCGCGCCCGGGTAATCGGACGAGCCGCGCGGCCGCAGCCGCGCCAGCACGGCAAAGCGCGGCGGGTCGGCAGGGTTGGTGGTGATGTCGTTGATCGCCGGCAACTTCAGCGCGCGGCTGCCGAGATAGGCCGGATAGGCGAGCAGCGCCGCGCCGAGAAACATGCCGAGCACGGCGCGGCCGATGCCGGTCTTGCCCTGCCGCCAGATCGGGATGCTGCTGGCGAGCGCGAGCAGTACGGCGAGCGCCGCGCAGACGAGTGCCGCCGCGAAGGTTGCGAGCGCCGGGCCGATCTCCAGCAGGCCGGTGCGTACGACAATGGCCGACAGCGCCGCGACGACCAGCGCGAAAATGCCGAGCCGCCCCGACCACGCCGCGAGCGCGGAGCGTTCCTCGCCGAAATAGGGCCGCCGGGCCATGCGTGCCGTCTCCACCGGTCGCGCGGCAGGAGCGCGACGAGCGCATGGGAATAAAGGGAAGCGGCAGCGCAGGCAATCGCCTTGGCGGCCGGTTGAAAGATTGGGGATGAAAGATTGGGCGTCCGCGGCGGGAATGGGTTAGACGGCGGCGCGTACCGATGCGCTGATGTCGCAGTTAGAAACCGGCAAAATCGACTGCGTCCGACGTCCCCATTGCGGCCGGTTGTCACCCGCCGCGAACGTGCCGGAATAACGCGGGCCTTCCCGGTTGGTTCCGGGGCTCCGTGCGATTTTTTGGCCTATTCTGCCGCCTCGACGGTCGGCAGCCGGTAGTCGCGGAACTGCTTGCGCAGCGTGGTCTTCTGGATCTTGCCGGTCGCGGTGTGCGGAATGTCCTCGACGAACGCGACGTCGTCCGGCAGCCACCATTTGGCGACCTTGCCCTGCATGAAACCGAGAATGTCGTCCTTGGTCGCGGTCTCGCCCTTCTTCAGAACGATGACAAGGAGCGGCCGCTCATCCCATTTCGGGTGCGCGATGCCGATCACCGCGGCCTCCGCCACCTTGGGATGGCCGACCGCAAGGTTTTCGAGGTCGATCGAGGAAATCCATTCGCCGCCGGACTTGATGACGTCCTTGGCGCGGTCGGTCACCTGCATGTAGCCGTACTGGTCGATGGTCGCGACGTCGCCGGTGTCGAAGAAGCCCTCGGCGTCGAGAATGTTGTCCTTGTTCTTGAAGTAGGCCTTCGCCACCGCCGGCCCGCGCACCTTGAGGCGGCCGAACACCTTGCCGTCCCAGGCGAGCCGCTTGCCTTCGTCGTCGGTGATCTTCATTTCCACGCCGAACGGCGGATGGCCCTGCTTCTGCTGGATATCGAGCCGCGCGTCGCCGGTCAGCGCCGCATATTCCGGCTTCATGGTGCAGAGCGAGCCGAGCGGACTCATCTCGGTCATGCCCCAGGCATGCACCACCTCGACGTCGTATTTTTCCTCGAATGTCTTTGCCATGGCGCGCGGGCAGGCCGAGCCGCCGATCACCACGCGCTTGAGGTGCGGGAGTTTTGCGCCTGTCTTTTCGAGATCCTGCAGCAGCATCAGCCACACCGTCGGCACCGCGGCGGTGAAGCTGACCTTGTAGGTGTCGAGCAGTTCGTAGATCGAGGCGCCGTCCATCTTGGCGCCTGGCAGCACCAGCGAGGCGCCGACCATCGGCGTCGAGAAGGCGAGCGACCAGCCGTTGGCGTGGAAGAACGGCACCACCGGCAGGCAGACATCGGTGGCGGAGAGGTTCTTGGAATCCGGCAGCGCCGCCATGAAGGCGTGCAGCGTGTTGGAGCGGTGCGAATAGAGTACGCCCTTGGGATCGCCGGTGGTGCCGGAGGTGTAGCACATGCCGGCCGCGGTATTTTCGTCGAACTGCTTCCAGGCGAAATCGCCGTCGGCCTCCGCGATCCAGTCTTCGTAAGCCACCGCGTTCTTGAGCGTGGTCTGCGGCATATGCGCGGCGTCGGTCAGGATGATGTAGCGCTCGATGGTCGGCAGCTTGTCGGCGAGCTTTTCCATCAGCGGCACGAAGGTGAGATCGAGCATCATCACCTTGTCTTCGGCGTGGTTGATGATCCAGACGATCTGGTCGGGAAACAGCCGCGGGTTGACGGTGTGGTAGACCGCGCCGGTGCCGAGGATGCCGTACCAGCATTCGAGGTGCCGCCAGGTGTTCCAGGCGAGCGTCGCCACCCGGTCTCCCAGTTTGACGCCGTCGCGTTCGAGCCGCTGCGCGACCTTGAGCGCGCGGGCGCGGATCTCCGCGTAATTGGTTTCGACGATCGGGCCTTCGACCGAGCGGGTGATCACCGGCCGCGTGCCGTGGTAGATCGCGGCATGGTCGATGATGCGGTGGAGCAGCAGCGGCCAGTCCTGCATCAGTCCGAGCATCGGCATTGTCCTCTCAAAAGCGTCCCCACCGTTTATTCTTTGTTTGCTCTAGGTTAGCGGCTCCGTGGCGGGGTGCAACGGCGGCAAGCGATCCGAGTTGTTGCAGTGCGGCCAGCGCGAAAATGCCGTAATGGTGACAATCGTAGTGAGCGCAATGGCGGGTGCGATGGCGATGAGGGCGGGTGTTGCGGCGGCGCTGGCGGTTGCCGCGTGCGGCGGCTTTGCATGGGCGGAACCCGTGCCGCGCTCCGACGTTCCCGCCATCACGGGCCGCATCCCGCTGCCGGAAGCACGGCCGCCGATCGAGTTGCGATTGAAGTACGGCCCCAGGGCGATCTTCGTGCCCGACGATCATCTGGTGAACGAGCCGTCGCGCTGTCTGGTCGAGGTGCAGAAGGTCGCGGTGGTCGAATCGATCGCGCTCGTCACTGGACCGGACATGTGCGGCTCGCCGGACATGGTTCGCCTCAAGGCGGTGCGGATGCCGGACGGCCGCGAGGTCGAGATCGCGCCGGCCGCCGAGCTGCGCTGCACGATGGCGGTCTCGCTCGCCGCCTGGCTGCGTGACGAACTGCCCGGTGCGATCGGCAGCGAGATCAAGAAGGTGGTCGCCTACAATTCCTATGAGTGCCGGCCGCGCAATCGCGTGTTCGGCGCCAATGTGAAGGTGAGCGAGCATGGCAAGGGCAACGCACTCGACATCCGCGCCTTCGTGCGTGCCGACGGCTCGACCATCGACCCGACGAGCATCAAGGAGAGCCGGCCGCTGCGCGAGGCGATCCGCAAGAGCGCCTGCGAGCGTTTCGCCACCGTGCTCGGTCCCGGATCGGACGGCTATCACGAGGAGCATATCCATGTGGATGCCGCCGAGCGGCACAACAACTACAAGATCTGCCACTGGGTGGTGAAGGAGCCGAAGCCGGTGGTCGCGGCGGTCACGCCGAACACCTCCGCCCCGGCGGCTACCGCGCCCGCCGCCGTGCCGTTGCCGCCGCCCAAACCGGCCATTCCGGAACATTCCGGCAAGCGGTTGCGGCGCCGGTAACGATGACGGCAGGTTTTTCGAAGGCCCGCCCGATTTGCGCCATGCCGGCCGCTATAACGGGGCTTCCAAAGAAGCACCCATGTCGATCTCCCGCAGCGAAGCCGCTTTCGTCCGCCAGCCGGCGCCCAAATCGCCGCGCCTGTCGCGACGCGCCGTTCTGAAAACCGGCTTCGGCCTTGCGGGACTTGCCGGTCTCGCGGGCGGCGGCACCGGGGCCTATGCGGCGGCCGAAGCTGCGTTCGATCTCGTCGTCACCGATTATCGTCCCGTTCCGCCGCGCTGGCCGGCGGGGCGCAAACTCTCGATCGCCGTCATCGCCGATCTTCATGCCGGCGGCCCCAACATGGGCGTCGAGCGTGTGGCGCAGGTGGTCGACACCACCAACAAGCTTGGCTGCGATCTCGTCGTGCTGCTCGGCGATTTCTTCGCCACGCATCCTTTCGTCACCGCGCGCGTGCCGCATGCCGCCTGGGCCGGCGAGTTGGCGCGGCTGAAGGCGCCGCTCGGCGTCCACGCCATCCTCGGCAATCATGACTGGTGGTACGACGTCGCCGGCGTGCGCAAGGCACTGGCTGACGTGCGCATCCCGCTGATGGAAAACGGCGCGGTGCCGCTCGGTCCCGCCGGCAACCGGTTCTGGCTCGCCGGGCTCGGCGACCAGATCGCCTACCGGCTCGGCCACAACAAGTTCCGCGGCGTCGATGATCTGCCGGGCACGCTGGCGCGCGTGCGCACGGACGATCCGGTCATCCTGCTCGTCCATGAGCCGGATATTTTCCCCGAGGTGCCGGACCGCGTGGCGCTCACGCTCGCCGGTCACACCCATGGCGGACAGATCCGCGTGCCCGGCCTGTGGCACCGCTGGGTGCCGTCGCGCTACGGCGCGCGCTACGCCTATGGCCATGTCGTCGAGACCAACCGCCATCTGATCGTGTCCGGCGGTCTCGGCACCAGCAAGGTGCCGCTGCGCCTCGGCGTGCCGCCGGAAGTGGTGCGCGTGACGTTGGGCGCGTGATCTGCCTTACCCTCCCCTGGAGGGGGAGGGTCGGCGAGCAAAGCGAGCCGGGGTGGGGTGACATCCAAACAATTAAATCGCGGGTGCTGTTGTGGATGCTTGCGATCCACCCCCTCCCGATCGCGCTGTCGCGCGATCGACCTCCCCCCTCCAGGGGGAGGTGAAGAAGTCGCATGCGCATCCATTCAAAACAAAACGGCGCCGGATTGCTCCGGCGCCGCTGTAATCTCAAATCTCGTTCGGCTCAGAGGCCCGGCCGCATCGACGCGATCTTGCGCGTCGGGTTGAACGGCGAGTCGCCCTGGTTCGGCGCCAGCACCACGACCACCGCGCCCGGCTTCACCCGGTTGTAGAGGTCGATGACGTCCTCGTTGGTCATGCGGATGCAGCCCGAGGAAATCGCCTGGCCGATATATTCCGGCTGGTTGGTGCCGTGGATGCGATAGAGCGTGTCGCGGTTTCCTTCATAGAGGTACATCGCGCGCGCGCCGAGCGGATTGTGCGGGCCGCCGCCGACGAAGTTCGGCACGTCCATACGTTTCTTGATGTCCGCGGTCGGCGTCCAGCTCGGCCATTCTTCCTTGCGGCCGACCTTGGCGACGCCGGTGAAGGCGAGGGCTTCCTCGCCGACGGTGATGCCGTAGCGGATCGCCTTGCCGTTATCGAGCACATAGTAGAGATAGCGCGCATCGGAATCGACCACGATCGAGCCGGGCGCTTCCTTGCGGTGATAGCTGACGATGTGCCGCTTGTACGGCTCGGGAATATTGACGTCGCCATAAGGCGCGCGGGCGAGCAGCTGCTTGTCGCGCGGTTTCAGGTTGGCCTCGGATGCGGGCTCCAGCGTGCCCTGCATGCAGCCACCCAGCGTCAGACCGATCAGAACGAAAACGACACCCCGAAGTCCCATCGTTGCCTCTTGTTTTTGTCGCTTTATCCGGTCGTTTCGCGTGGCCGTGTCGACGGTTTTTTTGACCGGCGGCCTGGCCGATGACGCCCCGAGAACCGCATTGCGGCCGGAATCCTGCCAGCGAATTAACCGAAAAAGCCTCTCATTTGCCACGGTTTCCAGGGGTCCGGACCGGCTTCCTGTGGATGTGTTGCAGGAATGTCTCAGGCCGGAAGGGTGCGCCGAACCGCCGAGCCACCCGGCCCGCAGTGTTGCCCCAAAGACGTTAAGCAGGGGTTTACCATAACCGTCCTACCGCTCGTGTCGCGGCGATCATCCGCGCGGCCGGTAACACCTTGCCGTTTTTACCAAAGGTCGCGAAATCGCAGGGACGGAGCGCATTTTCGCCGCGCTCCTCGGCTAAGGGTGTCGTCGTGAGGAAGCACCAAAGTTAGAGGCCCGAAATGCAAGCGACGAAGACCGCGGATGCCGGCTCAGGCCGACGCGGCAAAGGTCCGGAACTCGACGAGCGTTATGCCGAAATCGGCATCTCGGCAGTGGCCGCCGCGATTCGCTATCAGGGTGACTGCCAGCGCAATCCGGCCCGGCCGTCGGTATCGTCCGGCCGCGACGAAGACGAATAGTCCCGAAGGGGATTTGTCGTCCCGAAGCGGGAGGGAGACCTGGCGGGAGGTTGAAGGACAAGCCGGCGCGGTCGGCGCGCGCGACGCGGCCTCCCTTGTGTCTTTGATTTAAACTGTTGCGGGCCGGATGCATCCGGGCCAAAGAAGGCCCGGTCGAGCCGGTGATCCCGCATGTTGTCCGTCTATGTTCCCAACGGCACCTCGCTTGAGCGCGTTGCGGTCGAACCCGGCGCGCCGCTGCCGGACTCCGCCATCTGGGTGGACCTGATTTCCCCGACCGTTCCGGAAGACAAGACCGTCGAGGATCTGCTCGGTGTCGCCATCCCGACGCGCGAGGAGATGCAGGAGATCGAGGTGTCGAGCCGTCTCTATGTCGAGAACGGCGGCCGCTACATGACGGCGACGCTGATGTGCCAGTCCGACACCGCCTCACCGAAGACGACGCCGGTCACCTTCATCCTCGCCAAGCACCGTCTCGTCACCGTGCGCTACGACGAGCCGCGGCCCTTCGTCATCATCGAGCACAAGCTCGCGCGCTCGTGCCCGGCCGGCATCAAGGGCGAGCAGGTGCTGATGGATTTGCTGGACGCCATCATCGACCGCACCGCCGACATTCTCGAGCGCATCGGCGCCGAGGTCGACCAGATCTCGCACACCATCTTCGAGCCCGACGAGGACGTCGAGCAGCCGCCCTATGACGACATTCTCAAGGCGCTGGGGCGCAAAGGCGACCTGACCTCAAAAGTGCGCGAGAGCCAGGTCTCGATCGCGCGGCTTCTCCTGTTCCTGTCGAACGAAGCGGAGAACATGCGCTGGGCCAAGGACACCCGCGCGCAGCTCAAGACGATGGTGCGCGACGTCGGCTCGCTGTCGGACCATGCCACCTACATTTCCAACAAGGTGACCTTCCTGCTCGACGCGCTCCTGGGCATCGTCAGCATCCAGCAGAACGACATCATCAAGATCTTCTCGATCGCCGCGGTGGTGTTCATGCCGCCGACGCTGGTGGCCTCGATCTACGGCATGAATTTTCACAAGAACATGATCGAGCTGGAATGGGATTACGGCTATCCCTTCGCGCTCGTGCTGATGGTGCTCGCCGCCGTGGTGCCCTACCTCATCTTCAAGTGGAAGAAGTGGATTTGACCGCGCCGGCATGCCGGCTGCGCGAATTGGGAATGTCGCCCTCCCGATAATCGTAAAATTTACGCGCCTTGCGCCACGGGCTCGGCTAGGGTCGGCCGTCCCACTCACGGGACTTTGGGGGATTTGTTGTGAAAACTCTTGTTGCCGCCGTCGTCGCCGCTGCTGTGTTCCTGCCGGCTTCGTCCTTCGCGCAGAAAATGAACGCGGACGACATGAAGTGGGTCAATCAGTGCATCGACGACAACAAGAACGAGAAGGGCGCGACTCCCGCGATCGTGCGCGCCTATTGCGTCTGCATGAACGAGAAGATGGACGACAACGAGACACGCTCGATCACGCAGTGGGAAAAGGCCAATCCGGCCGCCCGCCGCGCCTGCGACAGGCAGGCGGGCTGGCGCTGAGTCTTTCCCGCCTCATGGACTCCGAAGGCCGCCGCGAGGCGGCCTTTTTGTTGCGTATGTCGCCGTCTGCGCGACGGCAAATCGCCTTGACAAAATCCGTTCAAGGAATTAAATCCCAATTATATACTTGACAAAGCAGCCCCGGTTCGGCCAGAATCGCCAAATCAAAGGGGCAACCGATGAAACTGACCGACACCATCTTTCAGGACGCCGACGAGGCCCGCGCCTTCATGGAGCGCGAACGCTGGCCTAACGGTCCCGTTTGCCCTCACTGCGGCAACGTCGATCAGACCAAGATCACCGCTCTTGAAGGCCGCAAGCATCGTGCGGGCCTCTACCAGTGCGCCGAGTGCCGCGACCAGTTCACCGTTACGGTTGGCACCGTCTATGAGCGGTCCAAAATCCCTCTCAACAAGTGGCTCGCCGCGATCTTCCTGCTCAATTCAGGCAAGAAGGGTGTCTCCGCTCACCAAATCCACCGCATGCTCGGCGTGACGTACAAGACCGCTTGGTTCATGTGCCACCGCATCCGCGAGTCCATGCGCGAGGAAGGCTTGGAACCTCTCGGTGGCACCGGCAAGATCGTGGAAGCCGATGAAACCTACCACGGCAAGGTTGCCAAGCCTCGCCCCCGTTCGCGTGGTCGTATTCCGAAGCCCACCAAGGGCGGCAAGTCTGGTCCCGCTGACAAGCGCGCTATCGTTGCTCTTATCGAGCGCGGCGGTCGCGTCCGCACGTTCCATGTTGCCGTGGCTGATAAAGTGACGGTGCAGAAGATCGTGGTTGATAACATTGCCCGCGAGTCTCGACTGCACACCGATGAAAGCCGTCTCTACACCGGCGCCGAGGCTCACTTTGCTTCACATGAGACCGTGAAGCACTCTGCGAAAGAGTATGTTCGCGGCGACGTGCACACGAATACCGCGGAAGGCTACTTCTCAATCTTCAAGCGCGGCATGAAGGGCGTCTATCAGCACTGTGCTGAGAAGCACCTGCACCGCTACCTCGCGGAATTCGACTTCCGCTACAATCACCGCGCCGCCCTCGGCTTTACCGATGGGGAACGTGCGGCCGCTGCCATCCGTAATTCAGTTGGCAAGCGGCTGACGTACCGGCCGACTCATTAAGCCCGATTTCAGCAAGCAGGCCGGTCGCTTCTTGCGCTGGCGTCGCAAAAAGAAGCGGTAGCCGCCGCAGCGCAGCGTGAATTGGTGCAGCGGTTGTGGTAATGAGGCGAGGTTGAATCAAGCAAAGTTAGCCATCATTATCAGCTTTTAGCTATAAATGGCTAAATTGGGTTGGTAACGATGGATCCCGTTCGGAATCCCTACGCGCCCGGCGCTGGCAGTCCACCGCCGGAACTAGCCGGACGAGCCGATCTCATCAACAACGCCGAAGTGGCGTTGCGCCGGTGCCAACTTCTTAAACCGGTCCAGAGCCCAATTCTCGTTGGGCTGCGCGGCGTCGGCAAAACAGTCTTGCTTGTCAAAATCAAGGACATCGCCGAGCGCGAAGGCTTTCACACGATTTCAATTGAAGCGCACGAGGGCAAGAGTCTGCCGGAGCTTTTAGTTCCTGGTATACGACAAGCCCTGCTGAAAATGAGTTTGATTGAAAACGCAAAGGAGAAAGCGCGACGCGGACTTCGGGTGTTTCAGAGCTTCGTCAACGGCGCGAAGGTTGTCATCAATGATGTAGAGATTGGCCTTTCAATCAGCGCAGAACCAGGCGCTGCTGATAGCGGCGATCTCGAGGACGATTTGCCACGGCTGTTTATTGCACTTGGCGAGGCGGCGCGCGCTTCAAAAAAAGCCGTCATCTTTTTGATTGACGAACTTCAGTATTTAAGCACGAAAGAATTTAGCGCGCTGATCATGGCTATTCATCAAATTAATCAGCAGTCGCTACCTGTCGTCCTAGTTGGAGCCGGACTTCCGCAAATTATCGGCCTTGCCGGAAACTCAAAATCCTACGCGGAGCGTTTATTTTCGTTTCCTTCCATCGGCGCGCTACACGCTTTGGACGCGCGAAACGCAATCGTCAATCCTGCGAAAGCGGAGGGCGTTACGTTTGAGCGTGGCGCCGTCGAACAAATTCTAAAAGTCACGGAACAATATCCATATTTTTTGCAACAGTGGGCGCACGAAGCTTGGAACATTGCCGAGGGAGCTACGATAGAAGCGAAAGACGTTTTGGCGGCGCATAACAATGCAATTGCCGTGTTGGACGGCAGTTTTTTCAAAGTACGATTTGATCGGTGCACTCCTTCCGAAAAGAAGTACATGCGCGCGCTGGCCGAACTAGGCGCAGGTTCGCATCGGTCTGGCGATATTGCCTACGAGTTGAAAGTCAAAACAGCTAGCGTGGCTCCGACGCGCAGCAACCTAATAAAAAAAGGCATGATTTATTCGCCCTCGCATGGCGATACGGAATTTACGGTGCCTTTGTTTGATCAATTCATGAAACGAGCGATGCCGCGTAAGGCCTAGCGGCCAGTTTTCCCGCGCGGAGAATCTTTTGTTGTCGAGCCGTGTCGAAGGCTTTTACCCAGCGAAGCAAATCTATCTGGACTCTGACTTCTCGCAGCGACATCCTTGTTAGTCGCCGGCTTACCGCGCAACATATTTCGCAGCGTTTTTTTGAATCCGGTTTCTTGCTTGGATTTTGTCATGGGTGACGACGAGCCTTGGAAGTTCTGGTATCCAGAAGTTTCTCGCGAATTTGGGCGTGCGATCGGCGATTTTTTCATCGCGTGGGGTGTACTTGAACGCGAGCTTGATGCGGCATTCCCGGTGCTTCTAAAAACTGACCCGACTCTTGCTGCTTGCATCTATGCAAACCTTACCACGAAAGCGAAGCTCGATATCCTCAGCTCTGCCCTCAGCATGTGGGAAAAAGCGTTGCCGAGCGAGATTGTCGAAGATGTTCGCTACATTCTCGCAAGAGTTCGGGAATATAGTGATACAGCTAGAAATGTTCTTGCTCACGCCCAGCCTACAGGAGTGGGCGGCCCAAAAGACGGCGAATTATACTGGCAATTTGCTCGAAGCATCGCCCGCAAAAAACATGAAATCGTTTACTATCCTACCGACACTGACCATTGGCGGATGGAAGCCAGTATGGTGGCCATGTTCGCAGAAACATGGATGAGGAATATAGAAAAAATTTATCGGATACTCTCGAAACTCACGCCTGATGAGGTTGAAGAAATTTGCGTGACGTCTGTTCGAGAGATCGAACCAAAGTATCAACGTCCCCGTAAGCCCCAGCCTCCAAAGAAAGCCGGTTTAAAGGATCGTCGGCCCAGTCGCGGAAAACCTCGGCCATCGCCGTAAGCGTGGCTTCGTCATACTGCCGCTGCTTGCTTATCTCGCGCATGACGCTCTTTGAATCACGGCATGTAGAAGTGCTCAACTGAGGCAAAAAAACTAAACATTTTCAATATGTTACTTGTATGGCGCCCGCTTTGTCAAGTATATAATTGGGAATTAAATCCTAGTCATCCCGCCCATCGACAAGGGGCGCAATCGCGATCGTCACGGTTCGCGGGGCGGGCTCGCCGGACGGCGGCTCGCCCGCTGTTCGTGCGAGGCCGGAATGGCGCAAGCGCCAAGCCGGCACGCGGTGGCCGTCGTTGCGCGCAAGACGAAGCGCGGGCGGCGGCAGACAGGGCGCGAAGCCCTGCGCTTTCCCAGCCGGCAGGCGGCCGGCACAGCGGCGGGTATAACGCTCCCCCGCCGGGGCGTGCAGGGACGAGGCTCTCCAACACCGCGCGCGGGACGCCGGATGGTTCCGGCGGCTGCGGTGACTTTGCCTGTGTGCTTTTGCTTTCGCACGCAGGGCCGTGGACGCGGTGAAACGTCCGGCGTTCCGCGCGCCCTTCTTCGTGAAGGGTTACGGGGCGAGGGGAATGGGAAGTCGGCGTATCCGGCGCCGTTAAAAAATGCGGGCGACCGCGCACATCCGTTCTCCGCTCACCCCCGCGTAAGCGGGGGTCCATATGGATTCCCGCTTGCGCGGGAATGAACGGGAGTTTCGGATGCTTCCATGCAAAGGACGATGCACATTCGTATTGTTGATCGTCGATTCAGAATCTTTATCGCGAGAGGCAAGCGCTGCCGGATTTTGAGTCATCGCGCGCATAATCGAGTCATTGCCGCCTCGCATCGAGTCAATCTGCCGCAGTCACTGCGGCATCGCGGCAACGTCACATTGAAAAAATCCGGCCGCGGAAAAATTTTCGAACGATCGATGCTGGCGCGGATTCCGCGAATCAAGTGAACTGCATTCACGATCCGAATCATCGCTATCGCTGCAACAACCCAACCAGAAGAAGGGCGCGCCCATGATTCCGTCGGTATCAGGTTCCGTGCGTACTCCCCGTATCGTCGTTGTCGCCAACGAGAAGGGCGGCTCCGGAAAATCGACCATCGCCATGCATGTCACGGTCGCCTTGACGAAGGCCGGCGAGCGTGTCGGCAGCATCGATCTCGATCCGCGGCAACAGAGTTTCACGCAATATGTCGAAAACCGGCGGCGCTGGGGCGAATTGATCGGCCGCGATCTCGGGCTGCCCGAGCATCTTTGCCTCGACAACCTGTCCGACACGGATGCCGGCGCGGCGCTCACCGACGCCATCGGTCGGCTGTCCTCCACCTGCAGCACCATCGTCATCGACACGCCCGGCCATGACGCGGCCGCCGGCCGCATCGCCCATTCGCTCGCGACCACGCTGGTGACGCCGCTGAACGACAGCTTCGTCGATCTCGCGGTGTTCGCCGATGTCGATCCGGAAACCTTCGCGGTCGGTGATGTGAGCCACTATGCGGCGATGGTCGCGGAGGTGCGGTCGCGGCGGCGTCACGCCGGCGAGGCGCCGCTCGACTGGATCGTGCTGCGCAACCGGCTGTCGAGTTTCGGCACCACGCGCAACAGGAAGCTGATGGGCGCGGCGCTCGCCGACCTGTCGCGGACGCTCGATTTCACGCTGGTCGAGGGGCTCGCCGAGCGCATGATCTTCCGCGAATTCTTCCCGCGCGGGCTGACCGCGCTCGATGACTTCGACGAGAAGACGCTGGCGACACGGCCGACCATGTCGCACGCCACCGCGCGGCTCGAGATCGAAAGCCTCATCACGGCGATCCTGCTCGGCCGGCCGGGCGTCGCCGCCAACGACGCGGACCGGCAGATCGCCAGCGTCGCATAACCGGCGTTTTCCGCCAGGGTGGCCCGGCCTCGCGGCCGGGCTATACTGGCGGCCGTGCCTGTTGGGGGCGCGGAGAGGGTCTGAATGCGCGCCGTTGGGTGTCTTGTCGTCGCGGCGTCTTGCGCGGCTATGTGCGGGGCCATCGTCTCTCCCGTCATGGCGCAGTCCGGCGGCGGCACGGCGGCGTTCTGGAAGGCCGTGCAGGCGCGTTGCGACGCGACCGCCGCGCAGCCTTCCGGCGAGATCGGCGCGCGCGTCGCGGCTGTCGCGCTCGACGAGTTCCACCGCTTCGACGGTCACCGCATCGACGCCGACGGCCGTCTGGTCGGTTTCGGCCAGACCGAGGCCGAGCAATCGCTTCGCCCGACCGCGCAGATGCAAAGCAAGGTCGGCAGTCTCGCCTGGTGGCGGGTGATGCAATACTGGCAGGCTCTCTACGGCAAGGACGCCCCGTCGAAGCTCGAAGTGCTCGGCTTCGGCGATGCCGTGACCACAGGCGATGGCGCCACCGAAGCGCCGCTGATCCGCACCACCACGGCGCGGCTCCTCCAGGCGGCGGAGAACGAGCCGGATCCCGAAACCCGCGAGGTGCTGCGCGAGGCGGCGTGGCGGCTCGCTATCATCGACACGCCGTGGTCGGCCGCCTTCGTCAGTTATGTCGTGCGCAAGGCTGGCGCCGCCGACAAGACGTTCCGCTTCTCCAACGCGCATTGGGGCTACATCTACGACGCCTTCGCGACCAGCAGCGCCGAGGTCGAAGGCAAGGACGATGCGCATCTCTACCGCGCCTGTCCGCTGGAGACGACGGTGCCGCGCCCCGGCGACATCGTCTGCCGTCAGCGCGACCGCAAGCTCGACGGCGCGAGCGACCGCGCGGTGCGCGACCGCATCGTCGGTGAACTCGCCGGCGGGCCGCTCGGCTATACGGTGCGCGCGACGCATTGCGAGGTGGTGGCCTTTATCGACGCTCCGGCGCGAAAGCTCTACACCGTCAGCGGCAATGTCGAGCAGGCGGTGACGGCGCGAAAACTCAACCTGCGCGCCGACATGAAATTCTCGGCCGCGCAGGGCCGCTGCGAGGGTAACGGTCATTGGAACCTGCCGAAACCGCAGGACACATCTGGCGCGCAGCGCGCGTCCATGCCGCATGGCAATTGCTCGCTCAACGACAAAAACTGGTTCGTGCTGTTGCAGGTCCGGTCAGGAAAGGACGCGCGATGAATCGTTCGCTCGCTCTGCTCGTTGCGCTCTGCGCGGTCGCGCTGCCGGTGGCGTCGCAGGCGCAGACCTGTGAAAGCAACGCGGAGATCGCGGTGCTGGCCTCGCCCGTCGCGCCGTGGCACGGCGCGCCGCTGCGCGTCGTCGTCGCGCTGGAAAAGCCGGCCGACGGCGAGCTGGCGCTGATCGCGCCGGACGGCAGCGTTGCCGTCACCGCGCCGCGCCGCTACGCCGGCATTCCTTATGTCTGGTATGCCGAGGTGAAGTCGCCCGCCGCCGGCAACTGGCAGGCAAAGCTCACGCGCGGCGGCTGCCCGGTCGCGGGCTGGACCATCGCGGTCGCCGCCGGCAAGCCGGCGTCTCCGGGCGGGGCCGCCGGCAGCGTCTGGCCGGTGCGGCAGAACTGGAGCCGCGCCACCGAAAACCTGTTCTCGGCCTGGGTCGAGAAACTGTTCGACGCGCCGCTCGATCAGGATTTGTCGTGGCCGGCGCTGCATGTCGGCCTGCGCGACGCCTCGCGCAATTTCCTGTTCGATCATCTCGGCCTCGGCGAAGACCGCATGAAGATCACGCTGCGGCCCGACTGCGCCGACCTGCCGTATTTCCTGCGCGCCTATTTCGCCTTCAAGATGGGCCTGCCGTTCGGCTATTCGAAATGCTCGCGCGGCGGCGGCGGCAAGCCGCCGCAGTGTTTCGCGTGGGACAGCATCCAGACCGATGCGCCGGCCTCGTCGAATCTCGCAGCCTCGTTCGGCTCCTTCACGCGCAAGCTTGCCGACGTTGTGCATTCCGGCACCGGCCGCACGCCGGCCGCGAGCAACAAGACCGACTATTATCCCGTGCCGCTGTCGCAGGAGACGCTGCGGCCCGGCACCATCTATGCCGATCCATACGGCCACATCCTGATGCTGACGCGCCGAGTGCCGCAGACCGAGAGCACCGCCGGCGTGTTTCTCGCGGTGGACGGCCAGCCGGACGGCACCGTGGCCCGCAAGCGCTTCTGGCGCGGCAACTTCCTGTTCGCGCAGGACGCTGCGCTCGGCAGCCCCGGCTTCAAGCGGTTCCGCCCGATCGTGCGCGATCGCTCCGGGCGCCTGCGTCCGCTTTCCAACGATGAGATCGCCAAAAGCCCCGACTATGGCGACTTCTCGCTCGAGCAGACCAAACTGTCGGTCGAGGATTTCTACGACAAGATGGACGATGTGATGTCGCCGTCGCCGCTCGATCCGCTCGGCGCGATGAAGGAGGCGATCACCTCGTTCGAGGAGCAGGTGCGCACCCGCGTCAATTCGGTCGAGAACGGCCGCAAATATCAGGCGCGCGCCAAGGGCGAGATATCGATGCCGAACGGCGCGGCGATCTTCGAGACGACCGGCGCGTGGGAGGACTTCTCCACGCCCGCGCGCGACCTGCGCATCCTGATCGCGCTCGACGTGGTGACGCATTTCCCGGAGCGCGTCGCGCGGCGCACCGACCGCTACGCGATGCCGGCGGGCCGCAGCGCGTCCGACGTCAAGGCGCAGTTGCAGGACGTGCTGTTGCAGGAACTCGCGACACGCAAATTCTCCTATCCGCGCAGCGACGGCTCGCAGTGGACGCTGACGCTGAAGGATGTGGTCGATCGCGCGCAGGCGCTGGAGATGGCCTACAATCCGAATGACTGCGCCGAGTTGCGCTGGGCGGCGCCGGCCAACAGCCAGGAAGCCTCGACCTGCCGGGCGCATGCGCCGTCCGCGCAGCGCGCGAAGATGGCGCAATACCGGCCCTGGTTCCACGAGCGGCGGCGTCCGCCGCGGCCGTGAGCCGCTTTATGTCATCGCCCGCGAAGGCGGGCGATCCAGTACACGCTGATTGTCAGTAGTTTACTGGATGCCCCGCCTACGCGGGGCATGACAGTGAAAGTGGCTTGCCCGTCGTTATTCTGGCAACGACCTAAACGTGCTGGCCGCCGTTGATGTGGATCTCGGCGCCGTTCACGTAGGAGCCGGTCTCCGTGCACAGCACGTAGATGATCTTGGCGACCTCGTCGGGCGTGCCGAGCCGCTGCAGCGGAATCTGCTCGACGATCTTCTCGGTGCCCGGTGACAGGATCGCGGTGTCGATCTCGCCGGGCGCGATGGCGTTGACGCGGATGCCGAGCCGGCCGAAATCGGCGGCCATCTCGCGGGTCAGCGCGGCGAGCGCCGCTTTCGACGTCGCGTAAGCCGTGCCGGCGAACGGATGCACGCGCGAGCCGGCGATCGAGGTCACGTTCACCACCGAACCCTTGGTGTGAGCGAGCTCCTCGACCAGTCCGCGCGCCAGCATGATCGGCGCAAAGAAGTTGACCTGAAACACGCGGTGCCAGTCGTCCACCGTGGTCTCGAGCGAACCGAGGCGTTTGCCGCCCTCCGCCTTCGGCGAGATCGCCGCGTTGTTCACGAGCGCATGCAACTCGTGGCCTTCGAGCCGCCGCTTGATTTCGTCGATTGCTTCTTCGGTGTTGGCGACGTTGCCGAGATCGACCTGGATGTGATCTTCGGGGCCGGCTTCCCACGGACAATTTTCCGGGAAGGGATGGCGCGAGCAGGTGATGACGCGCCAGCCCGCGGCGGAGAAACGTTTCACGGTTGCGTGGCCGATGCCGCGGCTTGCGCCGGTGAGGAGCAGCGTGCGGCGCGGTTGATTGCTGGCGGTCGTCGGCATTGGCCGTGCTCTTTCGAACGATTACAGAGTGGGAGTCAATGTCGTGCGGCCGGATGCTATCTCAAGGATAGAGCCGCGTCTTGCGCCAAGGTTTGTCGCCCGCATCGCGCGCAAACACGATCCTGTCATGCAGGCGGAACGGACGATCCTGCCAGAACTCGATCTGCTTCGGCACCACGCGATAGCCCGACCAATGCGGTGGCCGCGGTACCGGCGCGTCGCCGAATTTCGCGGTGTAGTCGGCAACCGCCTGTTCGAACACCTTGCGGCTCTCGAGCGGTTGCGACTGCAGGCTCGCCCATGCGCCGATCTGCGCGCCGCGCGGGCGGCTGGCGAAATAGGCGTCGGCCTCGGCCGGCGTCACCGTCTCGACGGCGCCGCGGACGCGGATCTGCCGGTTCAGCGACTTCCAGTAGAAGACGAGGGCGGCGGTCTTCGCCGCGCCCAACTCGCGCCCCTTTTGGCTGGTGGTGTTCGTGTAGAAAACGAATCCTTGGGCATCGACGCCCTTGAGAAGCACGATCCGGGCGTTCGGCAGGCCGTCGGAATCGATCGTCGCCACGGTCATGGCGGTCGGGTCGCGCGGCTCGGAGGCGGCGGCCTCCTTCAGCCAGGCGGAAAACAGCGCGAAAGGCTCTTCGGCCTGCGTGAAATCACCAGTCGTTAACCAACTTGGGTGTTCAATCGGTCCGGGTTGGGACATTCGGAGCACGCTTTCTTGGACGGTCTTGTCACCGGTATCGGCCGGCCGCGTCTTTATAGTCCAGCGGTGAGGTTGCGCCTATGGCGGTCGATGGCGCGTCGGGCGCCGCTCGCCGGCGTGCTGGCGCTCGGTTTCGCCTGCGGCGGTTGCAGCCTGTCGTGGCAGCTCGATACGCTGTTCGGCAAGGAGACGAGCGAGCCGGCCAACACCGCCTCGATCACCCCGCCGCCCGGCGCCAAGCCGGCCGAGGCGCTGCCGCCGGAACACGATCTCGTCTACACGCGCGCGGCGGCCCAGGAGGTGCTGACGCGCGGCGGCAAGGACACCAGCCTGCCGTGGGAAAACCCGAAGACCGGCGCGCGCGGAACCGTCACCCCGCTCGCCACCGCCTATACCCATAACGGCTCGACCTGCCGCGACTTCCTGGCGAGCTATGTGTTCTCCGGCATCGAATCCTGGCTGCAGGGCGAAGCCTGCAAGGAGAACCGCGGCCGCTGGGAAATCCGCAATATGAAGCCCTGGAAGCGGTCCTGAACCGCCTTTCCGGCCCGCTTTCGCGCCCGCCACGTTGCATCGCGCGCTCTGTCCCCCCACATTCACGGCAGTATGACGAGTCGCCGCGCGGGCGGCTCGTCGTGATTTCGTTCTGGGGCTTAACCGGAGAAGGCCTGAATGCGTGACCCCTACGACGTTCTGGGGGTGTCGAAGACTGCGAGCGAGGCCGAGGTCAAATCGGCCTATCGCAAGCTTGCGAAGAAGCTGCACCCGGACGCCAACAAGTCGGATCCGAAGGCGGCGTCGCGCTTTGCCGAACTGAATTCTGCCTACGAAATTCTCGGCGAAGGCGACAAGCGCAAGGCATTCGACCGCGGCGAGATCGATGCCGAAGGCAAGCCGCGCTTCCGCGGCTTCGAAGGCTTTGGCGCGCGGCCCGGTGCAGGCGCAGGCGCGGGCGGTCCGCACGACTCGCAGTTTGAATCCTTCACCTGGGGTCCGAGCGGGTTCCAGCGCGAACGCCACAGCTCAGGCGGTCCGGGCTTCGGCGGCGGCGCGTTCGAAGATGTGCTGCGCAGCATGTTCGGCGGCGCGCGTGGCGGCGCGGCTGGCGCGGGTCAGCGCGAGCATTTCGAGACCCAGGATTTCGGCGGTGCGCCGTCCGGGCAGGACGTCGCGGCCTCGGTCACCATCTCGCTCGACGAAGCGGCAAAGGGCGGCAGCCGCCGCGTGCATCTGCCGAACGGCAAGGATCTCGAAGTCAAGATTCCGGCGGGTCTGTCGAGCGGTCAGCAGATCAGGCTCAAGGGGCAGGGCATGCCGGGGCCGGGCGGCGCCGGCGACGTGCTGATCACCGTCACGGTGGCGAGGCATCCGTTCTTCACGGTCGACGGCGACGACCTGCGGCTCGATCTGCCGGTGACGCTCTATGAGGCCGTGCTTGGCGGCAAGGTGCGGGTGCCGACGCTCGACGGCGCGGTCGAGCTTGCGATCCCGCCGAAGACCAATGCGGGCCGTACATTCCGTCTCAAGGGCAAGGGGCTGAAGCGCAAGGGTGGCGCCAAGGCCGGCCACGGCGATCTGCTCGCCACCGTGCGCATCGTGCTGCCGGAGGGCGGCGACGACGCGCTGACCGAGCTGATGCAGAAGTGGCGCGACACCAAGCCTTACGATCCGCGCAAGGATCTGAAATAACGGATCGTAAGTAGACGCGCTTACAGCTTGCGCACGTCCGCCTTCTCGACCTGATCGTAGATCGCCCGCGTGATCTTCTCGAGCTTGGCGCGATCGGCCGGGCCGCTCACCACATAGGCGACATCCTTGTCGACCCAGTAGAACGCCGCGACATTGCCCTCGCCCTTGTAGTGCAGGGCGGAAGCCGGCGTCGTCGCCTTGGCGCAATACATCGTGAAGCGTTCGCCCGCCGCATTCTCGTACATGTAGAAGGCCGCGGCTCCGGTCGCGCCCGGCAGCAGCCGGCCGCCGACCAGCTTCAATCCGAAGTCCTGCAGGTCGGGCACCAGAAGCCGATAGCCGAGCCGCTTCGACAGCCAGGTGGTGATGTGCGGCTTCTCGTTGCCATTCACCTCGACCGCATGACGGACCTCGACGACGTAAAGCTTGTGCGCGTCGAGCGCCTCCATCGTCAGTGCGGCGATGCCGTTTCGCGAAGCCGCGGTCGCGCCATGCGCGAACCAGCCGGCGGTGCCGCCGATGACGAAAGCGCCGATGCAGGCCGCGGCGGCGATCGCGGTCCACGACCGGCCGCGCTGCAACAGGCGGTCCACCTTCAGCCGCTGCGGCACCGGCTCATCGCCGACCGATCCATAGCGGGCGCGGATCGCATCGGCCTGCGCGCGCCATGCCGTCACCAGCGCGGCGGCTTCCGCATGGGTCGATAGCCATGCGGTCACCGCGTCGATGCGGTCGGCCGGCAGTTCGCCGTCCACATAGGCGTGGAGTTCATCCTCGGTTACGGGTGAATTGTCGGGAGCCATTGTTCCACCTTCGCCTCATTTCACGCGGCGCAGCGCCGGGCGCTCGCCGTCGAGATAGGATTTGATCTGGCTGCGGGCACGCGCCAGACGCGACATCACGGTTCCGATCGGTACGCCCTGGACTTCGGCGACCTCGCGGTAGGACAACCCTTCGAGCACGACGAGCAGCAGCGCCGAGCGCTGCTCCTCGACCAGCGTGGCCAACGCCCGCTCGATGTCGCGGGCGCCTGATTCCGGCCCCGCCATGTCGGGCGCGTCGTTATCCTCGATCGGCGACAGGATCGGCCGCCGCGCCAGCGTGCGCAGGCGGTTGCGGTTGAGGTTGGTCAGGATGGTGTAGAGCCAGCTTCTGATGTCGCCGCCGTGGAACAGATGTTCCGAGCGCAGCGCGCGCACCAGGGTGTCCTGCACGAGATCGTCGGCAATGTCGGCATTGCGCGTCAGCGCCCGCGCGTAGCGGCGCAGCGCCGGGATCGTCGCCTCGACATTCTGACCAAAGCTCGGCATCGGCCTGTTTACCATCCAGCGCCGTCCGCCCTGTCACCGGGTTCCGCGGACGGAACAGCCTCGTTGTACGCTGAACAACACCGGGGCATTCACGTTATTCCCAAAAGCCCCCGTTAACCGGGGGTTTTCCGGCAGGCTTCGCTTGCTGGCCGCCCCGGCCCTATGCCATAGGGAGCGGCCGGATTCGATCCGGCACGGTGGAGAAAGTTAATGCCGGACTCGCCGGGATTGCTCAAAGGCAAGCGTGGCCTGATTCTCGGGGTTGCCAACCAGCGCTCGATCGCCTGGGGCATCGCCAGGGCGTGCCGCGAGCAGGGCGCCGAGCTTGCGCTGACCTATCAGAGCGACGCGCTGAAGAAGCGGGTCGAGCCGCTCGCGCAGGAGATCGGCGCCTCGATCCTCGGCCACTGCGATGTCACCGATCCCGCGACCATCGACGCGATTTTCGAGACCATCGGCAAGACCTGGGGCTCGCTCGACTTCCTCGTTCATGCGGTCGCCTTTTCCGACCGGGACCAGCTGACCGGCCGCTATGTCGATACCACGCAGGAGAATTTCAGCCGCACCCTGCTGGTGAGCTGCTACTCGCTCACCGCGGTGACGCAGCGCGCCGAAAAGCTGATGACCAACGGCGGCTCGATCCTCACGCTCAGCTATTACGGCGCCGAAAAATGGCTGCCGCATTACAACGTGATGGGCGTCGCCAAGGCGGCGCTCGAAGCGTCGGTCCGTTACATGGCGGCCGATCTCGGCGTGAAGAACATCCGCGTCAACGCGATCTCGTCGGGTCCGATCAAGACGCTCGCCGCCTCCGGCATCGGCGACTTCCGCTACATTTTGAAATGGAACGAGCACAACGCACCGCTGCGCCGCTCGGTCTCGATCGAAGAGGTCGGTTCCTCGGCGGTTTATCTGTTGTCCGACATGTCGCGCGGCGTGACCGGCGAGGTCCAGCATGTCGATGCCGGCTATCACATCGTCGGCATGAAGCATCCCGACGCGCCGGATATCGCGGTCAACGGCAATAACGGCGACTAGCAGGGCCGTTACCGCACGTCGCTGCCTTGCTTCAAGCAAAACGGCCGGACCTGAGGTCCGGCCGTTGCAGCGCCTGCGGGGCGCTCATTCCGTCGAAGGGAAATCAGGCAGCGATCTGGTAGATCACTTCCGACTTCTTCATCTTCTTGGCCTTGGCCTTCTTCTTCTTGGCGGCCGAGAGGTCCGAGGTCAGCTCGGACTTCTTCATCTTCTTGGCCTTGGCCTTCTTCTTCTTGGCGGCCGAGAGGTCCGAGGTCAGCTCGGACTTCTTCATCTTCTTGGCCTTGGCCTTCTTCTTCTTGGCGGCCGAGAGGTCGGAAGTCAGTTCGGACTTCTTCATCTTCTTGGCCTTGGCCTTTTTCTTCTTGGCAGCCGAGAGGTCGGAAGTCAGTTCGGACTTCTTCATCTTCTTGGCCTTGGCCTTCTTCTTCTTGGCGGCCGAGAGGTCGGAAGTCAGTTCGGACTTCTTCATCTTCTTGGCCTTGGCCTTCTTCTTCTTGGCAGCCGAGAGGTCCGAGGTCAGCTCGGACTTCTTTTCCATCTTCTTCTTGGCTTTCGCCTTCTTCTTTTTCGCGGCCGAAAGGTCGGTCTTCACGACGCCGTTGACGACCGGGGCCGAGGTGGCCGGCAGGGTCGTGAAGGCGAGGAAGCCGAGCGCCGCAGCGATCGCAGTGATCTTGAGCATGGTAAGCCCTCGTTGGATCCAATGAACCGGCAGGAACGACAGATCATCTGTCCGGTTGACGGCGACGGTTGCCCGGCCTTTCACCGCTCCTGTCAGAGCGGAATCCGGATACGGCAAGTTGCCGCACCCCGCAATGGTAAAAACGGAAATTCTCGTTATATTTCGGTGGCTTAACGCGCATTCAGCTATTCATTAACCGGCGTTCAGCGACCTGAATAAACGTTCAGGCGGCTGTGTCGGGGCGGGACCGTGGTGCCGCCTGAGCTCATGCCTTCCGGTCGGACGGGCTTTCGCCGCGGGTTATTTGACGGTATCCGGCGCGCGGGCTACCAGACGGACCAACAGCAGAACCTCCATGTCCTTCAATACTTTCGGCCAGCTTTTCCGGTTCACCAGCTTCGGCGAAAGCCACGGGCCCGCTATCGGCTGCGTGGTCGACGGCTGTCCGCCGCGCATCCCGCTGACCGTCGAGGACATCCAGCGCGATCTCGACCGGCGCCGCCCGGGACAGTCGCGCTTCACGACGCAGCGGCAGGAGCCCGATGCGGTGAAGATCCTGTCCGGGGTTTTCACCGACGAGGCGACCGGCCAGCAGGTGACGACCGGAACGCCGATCGCGTTGCTGATCGAGAATGTCGATCAGCGTTCGAAGGACTATTCGGACATCAAGGACAAGTACCGGCCCGGCCACGCCGGTTACACCTACGACATCAAATACGGCCTGCACGACTATCGTGGCGGCGGCCGTGCGTCGGCGCGCGAAACCGCGGCGCGCGTCGCGGCCGGCGCGGTGGCGCGCAAGGTGGTGCCGGGTCTCGTGGTGCGCGCCGCGCTCGTCCAGATGGGCCCGCACAAGATCGATCGCTCGCGCTGGGACTGGCGCGAGGTCGATCGCAATCCGTTTTTCTGCCCCGACGCCGAGCAGGCGAAATTCTTCGAAGGCTATCTCGACGGCGTGCGCAAGTCGGGCTCGTCGGTCGGCGCAGTGATCGAGGTGGTCGCGGATGGCGTGCCGCCTGGGCTCGGCGCCCCGGTCTACGGCAAGCTCGATGCGGATATCGCCTCGGCGCTGATGGGCATCAATGCGGTCAAGGGTGTCGAGATCGGCGACGGCTTCGCCACCGCCGCGATGAGCGGCGAGGACAATGCCGACGAGATGCGCAAACCTGATCCGACTCTGGGGAACGACGGCAAGCCGGTGTTCCTGTCGAATCATGCGGGCGGCATTCTCGGCGGCATTTCGACCGGCCAGTTGATCGTCGCGCGTTTTGCGGTGAAGCCGACCTCGTCGATCCTGACGCCCCGCCAGACGGTCGACAGCCACGGCAACGATACCGAGGTCATGACCAAGGGCCGCCATGACCCTTGCGTCGGAATTCGCGCGGTGCCGATCGGCGAGGCGATGCTGGCATGCGTGCTGGCCGATCACTATCTGCGTCACCGGGGCCAGGTCGGCGAACCGGCGGCCTGGCCGAAACCGGCCGTCTGAAACCGTTTTTCGAGGATCGTTGTCCCGTGTCCGACAGTCACAAGCGCGTCGATGCCGTCGTTGCCGCCTTCGCCCGCGGCGAAATGGTCGTGGTGACCGACGATGATGACCGTGAGAACGAGGGCGACCTGTTCGTCGCCGCCTCCGCCTGCACGCCGGAAAAGATGGCGTTCATCATTCGCCACACCTCCGGCATCGTCTGCGCGCCGGTGTCCGGCGATTACGCGCGCCGGCTGCATCTCGACCCGATGGTCGCCCATAACGACGCGCCGCTCGGCACCGCCTTCACGGTGTCGGTCGACGTCAAGCACGGCCTCACCACCGGCATTTCGGCGGAAGAGCGCAGCAATACCGTGCGCGCGATGGCCAACCACAACGCCGGTCCGGGCGACTTCGTGCGGCCGGGCCATGTGTTTCCGCTGATTGCGCGGCAGGGCGGGGTGCTGATGCGCACCGGCCATACCGAGGCTTGCGTCGACCTGTGCCGGCTGGCCGGTCTCGAGCCGGTCGGCGTACTGGCGGAACTGATGAACGAGAACGGCACCGTGATGCGCGGGCCGGAAGTTTCGAAGTTCGCCGCGGACCACAAGCTGCAGCAATTATCGATCGCGGATCTGATCGCCTACCGTCAGGCGCGCGAGAAGCTCGTCGAGCGCGTCGGCGAGTTCACGCTGGCCTCGGATATCGGACAACTCAACGGCTATGCCTATGTGACGCCGTTCGACAAGGTGCACCACATGGCCTTCGTCTACGGCCGCGTCGGCGACGGCGAGAATGTGCTCGCCCGGTTGCACCGCGCCGACGTGATCGGCGATGTGTTCGGCGGCGCTCACACCATTCGCGCGGCGCTGCAACGCTTCAAGACCGACGGCCGCGGCGTCATCATTTATCTGCGTGATGGCACCGCCGGTGTCCCTGTCGCCGAAATTCCGCAGGAAGGCGCAACCGGTACCGAACAGGCGCGCACACAGCAGTGGCGCGAGATCGGCGTCGGTGCGCAGATTCTGAAGGACCTCGGCATTTCCTCGATCCGGCTTTTGACCACAAGCCGCCGTACTTATGTCGGTCTTGGTGGCTTCGGCATCGAAATTACCTCCCACGAGACGCTGGATAGCTGACAGCCCGGCCTTCCGCCCGCCACACCGGCATGCCACCATTTGCGGATGGAGGCGGCCATGCTTCGGCGCGGTTTTGCTCTCGTCGGACTTTCCGTTCTGGCCGTTCTCGGTTGCGCCGCCGGATTTGCCGCGCCGATCCCCCAGCTTTTTGCAGACAAGCGTCCGAGCGCGGTGCCTGTCGACGTCGAATTGGTGCTCGCCGTCGACATTTCGTTTTCGATGGACCCGGAAGAGCAGGCGCTGCAGCGCGACGGCTATGTCCAGGCGCTGCGGTCGCGCGAATTCCTGCGGGCGCTGCGCGAAGGGCCGAACGGCAAGATCGCCATCACTTACGTCGAATGGGCCGGCGAGCATCAGCAGCAGATTGTGATGCCGTGGCGATTGATCGACGGGCCGGAAAGTGCCGACGCGGTCGCCGGTGAACTCGCGATGGCGCCGATCCGCCGCGCGACGCGGACCTCGATTTCCGGTGCGCTCCGCTTCTCCAAGCCGCTGTTCGACGCGAGCGGCTTTCGCGGACTGCGCCGCGTGATCGACGTATCGGGCGACGGGGCCAACAACAGCGGCCCGTTGGTCGCGCCGATGCGCGACGAGGTGGTGGCCGCCGGTATCACCATCAACGGCCTGCCGATCATGCTGAAGCGGCCGAACCCGAACACGATGGATATCGACATCCTCGACATCTACTACGAGGACTGCGTGATCGGCGGGCCCGGCGCCTTCGTCATCCCGATCCGCGAGCGCGAGAAATTCACCGAGGCGACCCGCACCAAGCTGGTGCTGGAGATTGCCGGCCGCGAACCGGAAGCCAAAGTGATTCCGGCAAGATCCGACAAGCCGCGGGTGTCCTGCACCGTCGGCGAGCGGCTGTGGCAGGAGCGGTGGGGCGGAGGCGGCTACGGGCTGCCCTAGTTCTTCGCAAAAACGCCGACGATCTCGATATGCGGCGAGTAGCGGAACTGGTCGACCGGTGTCACGCTTTTCAGCCGATAACCGCCGTCGACGAGAATGCGGGCGTCGCGCGCGAAGGTCATGCGGTCGCATGACACGGCAACGATGCTCGGCACTGTGCTGCGGGCCAGTTCGCGCGCCTGCGCCTCGGCGCCCTGACGCGGCGGATCGAACACCACGGCGTCGAAGCCCTTCAACTCGCTTGCGACGAAGGGCCGGCGGAACAAGTCGCGGGCGGCGGCTTCAAGCGGCTTCAATCCGCCGGTGTTCGTCGCGGCGGCTTTCAGCGCGGCGATCGCGTTAGCGTCGCTGTCGGCCGCGGTGACGCGGGCCTTTTCGGCAAGCTGCAGCGCGAAGGGGCCGACGCCGCAGAACAGGTCCGCGATTTTCCTGGCGCGGCCGGCGCCCTCGCGCACAAGCTCGGCGAGCACCGCTTCCGCCGTGGCAGTCGCCTGCAGAAATACGCCAGGCGGCAGCGTCACGGTGGCCGGGCCGACCTTGAGCGTCGGCGGTGCGCGCTGGATCACGAGTTCGCCGTGCCGCGTGATGCGGGCGAGGCGATGTTTGTTTGCGATTGCGGCCAGCGCCGTGCGCCGCGCCATATCGAGCGGACCGGAGCCGCGGACGTCGATATCGAGGCCGTTTTCCGTTGTCGTGGCCTGGATGTCGAGCGGCTTGCGGGCCGGCGCGATCACCTCCGCGATGGCCCATGCGGCGTTGATGATGCCATTGAGACCGGGCGCGAGAATGGGGCACTCGTCGATCGCGACGACATGATGGGCGCGCGGCGCGGCAAAGCCGACCTCGAGAATGTCGTGCGCGCCCCGCCTTGCATGCAACGTCGCCCGCCGCCGGCCCTCGCCATGCGCGTCGAGCGTTTCGGCGACCGGCGCGTCGAGGCCGGTCGAGCGCAGCGCTTCGATGACGAGATCGCGCTTCCACGCGAGTTGCCGGTCGAGCGCCCAGTGCTGCAAGGCGCAGCCGCCGCAGATCCCGAAATGCTTGCAGACCGGCACGACGCGCTCGGGGCTTGCCGTGTCCACGGCGAGGAGATGTCGGCGGTCCGGGTGGCCGGCGACCGGCTCCACCGTCACCGTCTCGCCCGGCAAGGCATAGGGGACGAACGACGGCCCGTCCGATGTGTCGGCAATGCCGTCGCCGCGCTGGCCGAGGCGGGAGATGACGAGACGTTCGGTCATCCCCCGGCTTACCACGAACCGCGGCGATGCGGAGTTCTCGCGAGGGGCATGATCTTGTCCGAGAACCGGATCCCACTTTTCGGGATCATGCCCTAGTGCGGCACCGGGGCGTGAGGCGCGGCCGGCATGACGCCACGCTGCGTCAGCACGGCAAAGCGCCAAACCAGCAGCACGGCATAAAGCAGCAGGCCGATGGTGAAGCCGGCCCAGACGCCGGCAACGCCGTAGCCGGCATGGAATGCCAGCGCGTAACAGCAGGTGAAGCCGACCACCCAGAAACTCGCCGCGGCAAACAGCATTGGCAGGCGGGTATCGTTAAGGCCCCGCAGTGCGCCGTTCGCCACCGTCTGGATGCCATCGGCGATGAAGAAGGTCGCGCCGAACACCAGCAGCGTCGCGACCAGCGCGGCGGTCGCCTCGCTTGCCGCGTCGCTCGCGTTCAGAAACGCCCAGGGGATCGCGTGCCGGCACGCGATGATGACGACCACCATGGCAGCCATGAAAACGGTGCCGAGCGCGATCGCCGCGATGCCGGCGCTGCGTACACCGTCACGGTCGACGCGGCCGACCGCGTGGCCGACGCGCACGGTCGCCGCCATCGAGATGCCGAACGGCACCATGAAAACGATGGCCGCGGTTTGCAGTGCGATCTGGTGCGCGGCAAGCTCCACCGTGCCGATCCATCCGACCATGATCGCGGCGCTGGCGAACAGGCCGTATTCCAGCAGGAACGAGCCGGAGATCGGCAGACCGACGACAATCAGTTTCCACATCAGCGGCCAGTCGGCGCGCCAGAGGCGGCCGAGTACGCGATATTTACGGAACGGCCGCTGCCGGTAGCAGACCCAGACGCAGGCGACGCACATGCCGAGATTGACCAGCGTCGTCGCGATGCCGGCGCCGAGCAGTTCGAGCTGCGGCAGGCCGAAAGCGCCGAAGATCAGCGCATAGGCGAGCAGCGCATTGGCCGGGATGGCGGCGAGCGTGATCCACAGTGCGGGCTCCGGCCGGTTGACCGCGCCCATGAAGCCGCGCATCGCGATGAACCACCAGCCGGGGATCAGGCTGAAGCCAAGCCCCAACAGATACTGGCCGGCAAGATGCGCGGTCGCGGAATCCTGCCCGAGCATGAGCAGCAGTCCTTCGCCGTGCCATTGCACGGCTGTCATCGGAACGCCGAGCAGCACCGAAATCCACAGGCCGACGCGCAACGCGCGGCGCACCATGCGCGGTTCACGCGCGCCGAAGGCCTGCGCGGCGAGCGGCGCGACAGCGGACACGAGGCCCATGCCGAGGACGAATACGGCGAACAGCACGATCTGTGCGAGCGCGGACGCGGCGACCGCCTGGCCGCCGAGCCGGCCGACCAGCACCAGGTCGCTCGTCATCATCGCGATCTGGCCAACCTGCGTCAGCGCGATCGGCAGTGCGAGACGGATCGTCTCGGCCGCCTCGCGGCGCCAGAAGGCTGCGCCGGCCGGTGGCGAAAGGCCGGCCGCGATGGGGGATTCAGCATGGGACATGCGCGCGAGTTCTAGAGGTGATTGCGGCGAACGGAAGGCTGCCTGCCGTCGCAGGCAGCGGTTTGCCGGCAAGTGTTGCGCGGCCGCCTCCATCATCGGAAGCGATGAAGTTGATCGCTTCGATTGATGCGTCAGCTCGCGTGCGCCGCACCGAGCAGGAATTCACGGTTGCCGTCCCCGCCCTCGATCGGCGAGGAGACGACGCCGTGCACGGTCCAGCCGAGACCGGTCACGAAGGCAGCGATGTCGTCGCAGACGGCGGCGTGGATCGCGGCATCGCGCACCACGCCTTTCTTGACCGCATCGCGGCCGGCCTCGAACTGCGGCTTGATGAGCGCGACAAGCTGTGCGTCCCGTTCGGCGAACTTGAGTGCCGGCGGCAGCGCGAGTTTTAATGAGATAAAGCTGACGTCGATGACGACAAGTCGCGGCGGCTCAGGGAAAGCCTCGGCGTCGAGCGACCGGATGTCGGTCGTCTCCATCACAACGAGCTTGTCATGACCTCGCAGGCTGGCGTGGAGCTGAGCGGTGCCGATATCGACGGCATAGATACGCGCCGCGCCGCGTTCCAGCAGGACTTGGCTGAAGCCGCCGGTCGAGGCGCCGACATCGAGACAGATACGATCCGCGGGATCGAAACCGAAATGGTCGAGCGCCGCGGCGAGCTTCACGCCGCCGCGCGACACATAAGGGTGCGCGGGCGTCGCGTCGATCGTCGCGTCGATAGGGATTTCATCGGAGGCCTTGCGCACCGGCTTGCCGTCGGCGCTGACCAGTCCTGCAGCGATGGCCGCCTGCGCCCTGGCGCGGCTGTCGAACAGTCCGCGCTCGACCAGCAAGCGGTCGGCGCGTCGGCGGGTTGTCATGGGTCTCGGCTCGTTTCGATCAGGCGAGCTTTACGGTCCCGGCGGCGACGTTCTTGCCAAGCGCTTCGAATACCTTGGCGACAATGGACTTGGCGTCGAGCCCGGCCTTGGCATACATCGCGTTCGGCGAGTCCTGGTCGATGAAGACGTCCGGCAGCACCATCGCGCGGAACTTGAGGCCGCGGTCGAATACGCCGTGCTCGGCAAGCGTCTGCATGACATAAGCGCCGAAGCCGCCGACCGAGCCTTCCTCGATGGTGATCAGAACTTCGTGGTCGCGGGCGAGGCGCAACACCAGATCGGTGTCGAGCGGCTTGGCGAAACGGGCGTCCGCCACGGTCGCCGAAAGGCCGAAAGCGGCCAGCTCATCGGCGGCCTTGAGACACTCGGCGAGCCGGGTGCCGTAGGACAGGAGCGCGATCTTGCCGCCTTCGCGGACGATGCGGCCCTTGCCGATCTCGAGCGGTACGCCTTCTTCCGGCATGGTGACGCCGACGCCTTCGCCGCGCGGATAGCGCAGCGCGGAAGGCCGGTCGTCGATCGCAACCTGCGTCGCGACCATGTGGACGAGTTCGGCTTCGTCGGCCGCCGCCATCAGGACGAAGCCGGGCAGGCAGCCGAGATAGGCGACATCGAACGCGCCGGCATGGGTCGGGCCGTCGGCGCCGACGAGGCCGGCGCGATCGAGCGCGAAACGCACCGGCAGCTGCTGGATCGCGACGTCGTGGACGACCTGATCGTAGCCGCGCTGGAGGAAAGTCGAGTAGATCGTCGCAAACGGCTTGAAGCCCTCAGTCGCGAGGCCGGCGGCGAAGGTGACGGCGTGCTGCTCGGCGATGCCGACATCGAAGCAGCGCGCGGGAAACGCCTCCGCGAACAGGTCGAGCCCGGTGCCGGACGGCATCGCCGCGGTGACCGCGACGATCTTGTCGTCCTTGCGCGCCTCCTTGATGAGGCTCTGCGCGAAGATCTTGGTGTATTGGGGCGCGTTGGACTTCGACTTCTGCTGAGCGCCCGTCGCGACGTCGAACTTGACGACGCCGTGATACTTGTCGGCGGAGGTTTCCGCCGGCGCGTAGCCCTTGCCTTTCTGCGTGACGACGTGGACGAGGATCGGCCCAATGTCCGCGTCGCGGACGTTGCGCAACACCGGCAGCAGATGATCGAGGTTATGGCCGTCGATCGGGCCGCAATAGTGGAAGCCGAGTTCCTCGAACAGGGTGCCGCCCATGACGTAGCCGCGGGCATGCTCGACGGCGCGGGTGATGGCGCGGTCGAGGGCTTTCGGCAGACGCTCGGCGAGCTGCTTGCCGACGTCGCGCAGCTTCAGGAAGGTGCGCCCCGAGCCGAGCCGCGAGAGATAGGCCGACATCGCGCCGACCGGCGGAGCGATCGACATATCGTTGTCGTTGAGGATGACGATCAGGCGTTCGTTGCGCGCGCCGGCATTGTTCATGGCCTCGTACGCCATGCCGGCCGACATCGCACCGTCGCCGATCACGCAGACGACGTTGTTGTTGCGGCCGGCGAGGTCGCGCGCCACCGCCATGCCGAGGCCGGCGGAAATCGAGGTCGAGGAATGCGCAGCGCCGAACGGGTCGTATTCGCTCTCCGCGCGTTTGGTGAAACCGGACAGGCCGCCACCCTGACGCAGCGTGCGGATGCGGTCGCGCCGGCCGGTCAGGATCTTGTGCGGATAGCTCTGATGGCCGACATCCCAGATCAGCCGGTCGTCGGGCGTGTCGAAGACATAATGGAGCGCAATGGTGAGCTCCACCACGCCGAGCCCCGCCCCGAGATGGCCGCCGGTCTTTGCCACCGCGTTGATCGTCTCCCGCCGCAGTTCTTCGGCGAGCTTCGGCAGCGCGGAATCCGGCAGCTTGCGCAGATCGGCCGGCGTGTGAACGCCATCGAGCAGGGGGGTATCGCTGGGCTCAGACACCACGGCTCCGAGGTGGGATAAAGGGGCTGTTTTCGAGCCCTGTCGGATTTGATTACACCACATCCGGCAGGTGCGGCAAACCGGCGATTCTCACGCCGGCCCAGCGGTTTGAGCGGACAAATCGGGCGATGTCGTGAAGCTCGCGTCCGCGCCGAAGCGCCCGAGCAACTGCCACTCGCCGGACGGCCAGTCGGCTACCGGCGCTGGACCGAGCAGATAGAGGAAATAGTCGTAAGAGGCCCGGCGGTCGTTCGCCATGATGAACTGGAAGTGCATCCGGAAGAAGTTGTTGCGGAAGCGCATATAGGTCTGCGGCTCGAGACAGTCGGCAAAGCGGACCGCGACGATGACCGGATTGTGGCGCGGCCCGTGCAGCGGTGTGTTCAGCGCCGTGACCGGGTCGAACTTGAAGACATTGATGACGTCCTTGCGCGATTGAAATTTGAGCCATGCAATCGACGGCGTGTTGGCGAGCCGCTCGATGGCGCGGCGGACTTCGTGGCCGGCCGGGTGCAGCGCCGCCGCCGGCATGATCGAGCCGAGGCTCATCAGCACGATCTTCGGACCGTGTTCGCCCAGCTTCGGATCGCGCTCGAGCGCGCGGTTGACCGCCAGCATCGCGACCAGCCCGCCGCAGCTGTGACCGACGATGACGATCTCGTCGGTATCGGCGGCTTTGGCGCGGGCAATGATGCGGTCGGCGAACTCATCGACGCGGCGGTCGAAATCGGTCCGCCGGCCCTTGATCTGGTCGCGGACGAACACCCACATCTGCGCGAGCTGAAGCACGAAATACTGTTTGAGAAGCGGGACAGCCGCGACGGCGACCGCGATCGCGGCCAGGGTTCCGGCCGTCCTGGCGATGCCGCTGCCATATGACGCGAGAAGTTCCGACACCACCGATGCGATGACGGCGGCAATGCCGAGCGTCAGCAGCATCATCAGCGCCGGGTACATGAAGAACAGCCCGAAGCGCCACGACGCGCGAAAAATCCGGAACAGCGCGCCCGACAACAGGAAGCTGCCATAGGTCGTGACGATGCCGGGTAATCTTGCGAGGAATGGTCTTGCGAGATCAGCCTGGGCGAGATCGTGCCAGGCCATCATCTCGTAGCGGGTTTCAACCTGCCAGTTCGGCGCGGCGGCGGTCATGGTCCAACGCGCGGCGTGTCCGGCCGGATCGACATCGGGCGCCGTCATCGTCGTTTGCAGAGGCCACAGCTTCAGGAAGCGGCGGAACTCCCGCTGGAACAGCGCGATGTAACCGTCGAAGCCTTGCGGATCGTAGCCCTCGACATAGAAAACGTACCGGCGTCGCACCATGTCAGCGGACAGCTCCTGGATTTTTGGTTTGTCGCGTTTTCTTGACGCGAACCGGAATCCACTTCGCTTGAAAACGCTCTAGTCGACCTCCATCGGCGACGTTCCGGCCGGTTTGCCGCCGGAGTCGAGCGTGATCTTCTCGACGCGGGCTTCGGCCTGCCGCAGCAGTTCCTCGCAGCGCCGCTTCAGCGCCTCGCCGCGCTCATAGATCGCGACGGACTCCTCGAGGGGAACCTTGCCGCCTTCCAGCCGCTGGACGATCGATTCCAATTCCTCGATCGCGCGCTCGAACGGCATTTTCTTGATGTCGGTATTGGTGTCGGCCATGGGTCGTGTCCGCGTGGTGTCTTGATCCGATCCTAGAAGTACTGAAGGCGTGGAGCAGGGGCAACCCGCCGTTTTTTTGCCTGGCCGACCGCCGGAAAACGCTTTATCCGTGCATCAGCGTCGAAACATGCGCGCCGACCGAGCGCGACAGGCCCTCGAGATCGTAGCCGCCCTCGAGCAGCGAGACGATGCGGCCCTCGGCGCACTCGCTGGCGACGTCCATCAGTTTGCGGGTGACCCAGGCGTAATCGGCCTCGACCAGATTGAGATTGGCCAGCGGGTCGCGCATATGCGCGTCGAAGCCCGCCGAGATCACGATCAGATCGGGGTTGAACTGGCGCAGCCGCGGCAGGATCGCGGTCTCGACCGCGTCGCGGAACACGTCGCCGCCGTCGCCCGCCGATAGCGGCGCGTTGACAATGGTGTTGAAATCGCCGCGCTCGCCGACCGCGCCGGTGCCGGGATAAAGCGGCATTTCGTGGGTCGAGCAATACATCACGCTCGGGTCGCGCCAGAAGATGTCCTGCGAGCCGTTGCCGTGATGAACGTCGAAATCGACGATGGCGACGCGCTCCAGGCCATGCTTCTTCTGCGCGTAGCGGGCGGCGATTGCGGCCGTGTTGAACAGGCAGAAGCCCATTGGGCGGGCCGTTTCGGCGTGATGGCCCGGCGGCCGGGCGGCGAGGAAGGCGTTGTCGACCTTATCGGCCAGCACCTCATCGACCGCGAGGGTCGCGCCGCCGACTGCGCGCAGCGCCGCCTCGAAGCTGCCGGGAGACATCACGGTGTCGGCATCGATGCGCACCATGCCTTCCTTCGGCGCGTGTTCGCGCATGGTTTCGACGAAGTCCATCGGATGGCAGAGCGCGACCGTATCGAGGTCGGACATCGGCGCCTGTTCGCGCAAGAGTGGCTGGAATTTCTCGTCCTCCAGCACGCGCTCGATCGCGCGCAGCCGGTCGGGGCGCTCCGGATGGCCTTGCGGCGTGATGTGATTGAGGAAGGAGGGATGAGTAATGAGAAGAGTAGACATTGCTGACCGCGTTTCCTTTCCGGGCAGTGTAGCAGAGTTGGGCGCGCGCGGGCGAATAAGGCCGGTCAGCGCTTCGCGGCGAGGCTGACGCCGGGCGGGGGCGGCACGTCCTCCGGCACGAAGAAGTCGGGCTGTAGCGGCTCGGTGGGATCGACGCGATAGCGGTCGAAATCGATGACGCCCTCGGCAGCGAGAAACGTGTCGTCGATCAGGAAGTGTCCGGTGAAACTCGCCGGTTTCTCGAAAATGCGCGCCGCGGCATCCGCGACAATCTCCGGCTTGCGCGACCGGCGCATCACCTCATCGCCGCCCAGCAGATTCCTGATCGCGGCGGTGGCGATGGTGGTACGCGGCCACAGCGCATTGACCGCGATGCCCTTGGAGCGCAATTCGCCGGCAAGGCCCAGCACGACGAGGCTCATGCCGAACTTCGCCATCGCATAGCCCGTGTAGGGCGCGAACCACCGCTCCTTCATGTCGAGCGGCGGTGAGATCATCAGAATGTGCGGACTGCCGGAATGCTGCAGATAGGGGAGCGCCAGTTTCGACACCATAAAGGTGCCGCGCGCGTTGATCTGGTGCATCAGGTCGAAGCGGCGCATGTCGGTGGCGGCGACCGGCGTGGTCTGGATGGCGCTCGCGTTGTTGACGACGATGTCGATGCCGCCGAAGGTCTCGGCGGTTCTCGCCAGTGCCTGCGCGACCGCTTCGTCGTCGCGAACGTCGACGACGAGCGGCAGCGCGCGTCCGCCGGCCTTGGCGATCTGCTCGGCAGCGGTGTGGATCGTGCCTTCGAGCTTGGGATGCGGCTCGGCGGTCTTGGCGGCGATGGCGATATTTGCGCCGTCCGATGCGGCGCGCAGCGCGATGGCGAGGCCGATACCGCGCGACGCGCCGGTGATGAACAGTGTCTTGCCCTTGAGCGACATGGGTTCGCCCGCCCGGTTATGCCAGCGCGGCGTCCGCGCCGTTGACGCTTTTCTCAGCCGTCGTCACGGCGCGCTCCAGCCCGTCCGCCTGCACGCAGATGTTCTCGGCGAGGAAGCGGGCGAGTGCGACGCGCGCGGCCGTATCGTCGCCGGACCGTAGCGCCACCATCGCCTCGTTGGCGATCATGCACCCGCCTGCCGAGTTGCCGAACAGCCGCAGATAGGGCGTTGCGCCGGCGAGCACCGAATCCGGGGACTTCTGCGACAGGATCCATTGCGTCGCGCGCTCGAGACTGTCGAGCGACTCGTTGAGCCGGGCACCCGTCTCGCCGAACGCCGGATCGTTCGTCTGCGACACTGCCTTGGCGGTGGCACGCAGCTCGGCGATCAGCGCCTTGACCGTTTCGCCGTTGTTGAGCGGCACCTTGCGGGTGGCGAGATCGATCGCCTGGATGCCGTTGGTACCTTCGTAGATCGCGGCGATACGCGAGTCACGATAATGCTGCGCCGCGCCGGTTTCCTCGATGAAGCCCATGCCGCCATGGACCTGCACGCCGAGCGAGGATACCTCGACGCCGATATCGGTCGAGAACGCCTTGGCGATGGGCGTGAGCAGGGAGGCGCGCTCATGCGCGGCCTTGCGCTCGGCTTCGGTTTTGGCGCGGTGCGAACGGTCGAGCGCGATGGCGGTCGCAAAGCAGATGCTGCGCGCGGCCCGCGTCAGCGCGCGCATCGTCAGCAACATGCGTTTGACGTCGGGATAGTGGATGATCGCCTGCGGGCCTTGCTTGCGATCACGCGCGTATGCGAGCGCCTGCTGGGTCGCGCGCTCGGCGATCGCGACGCCCTGCAGGCCGACCGCGAGACGGGCGCGGTTCATCATCGTGAACATGCAGAGCATGCCCTTGTGCTCTTGCCCGATCAGGTAGCCGACCGCGCCGCCGTCGTCGCCGTAGACCATGGTGCAGGTCGGCGAGGCATGGATGCCGAGCTTGTGTTCAATCGAATGCGCGCGGGCGTCGTTGCGCTTGCCGGGCGTGCCGTCGGCGTTGAGCAGGAGCTTCGGGATCAGGAACAGCGACAGGCCCTTGGTGCCGGGCGGCGCATCCGGCAGCCGCGCCAGCACGAAGTGAATGATGTTGTCGGTGAGGTCGTGCTCGCCGTAGGTGATGAATATCTTCTGGCCGAAGATGCGGTACGTGCCGTCGCCCGCGCGCTCGGCCCGCGTGCGTAATGCGCCGACGTCGGAACCGGCCTGTGGTTCGGTGAGCTGCATCGTGCCCATCCACTCGCCGCTGACGAGCTTGCCGAGATAGGTTTGCTTCAACTCGTCGCTGCCATAGGCGGCGAGCGCATCGACCGCCGCCATGGTCAGTACCGGACCGATGCCGAACGCCATCGAGGCCGAATTCCACATTTCGACACAGGCGGCGTTGACTGCGTGAGGCAGGTCTTGTCCGCCCCATTGCGCCGGGGCAGCGAGGCCGTTCCAGCCCGCGCTGGCCCATGACGTATAGGCGTCCTTCCAGCCGGGCGGCGTGGTGACGGCGCCGTCCTTGAACGGGGTACCGAACTTGTCGCCGACCGTGTTGAGCGGCGCGATCACGTCGCTGGCGAATTTGCCGGCTTCCTCCAGCACTGCATCGATGGTGCCGAGATCGAGATCGCCGAACAGTCCGCTTTCGACGGCTTCGGTGAAACCGGAGGCATTCCTGAGGGCGAAGGCGATGTCTGCAACCGGGGCGCGATAGGTCATGCCGGTAATCTAGGGCATGACCCCGAAAAGTGGGAACCGGTTTTCGGAGTAAGGTCATGCCCCTGTAAAAAGTCTTTCGGGGGCAGGGCGCAATCGCGGTTCTGCCGTGGTTTTCCACGCCAGATTGATCGGTTTTTGGGGTGCCGCTATGGTCCGCCGCGCCGCCGTGCCTGCGAACGTGCTAAGGCGGTGCTCATCCCGGATGGTCTGTTGGGGCGTAGCCAAGCGGTAAGGCAGCGGATTTTGATTCCGCCATTCCCAGGTTCGAATCCTGGCGCCCCAGCCAGCCAGTCCGGTCTCTCTGCTGGACTTCCGAATTGAATGCAGAAAGGCCGCAATTGCCGGCGAATTGCGTCACGATAGAGTCTCTGGTGCCTTTGAATTCTTACGAACTAGGGCCGCACGGGCTAATTGTCTCCGCGATAGCTGGCCGATATTCCCAAATTGGGGAGACGCGTGTTGGAGACTCTTTCGGTTCAACACTGGCCGGGGAGGGCGGTAGCGTTCTGCAGAAGTTTGAGCGAAACATTGTCTACTTCACGAGCCATTTGGCATAGGCGTCGACATCAATCATCGGCACCGTGCCGCTGAATTGCAGCTTCTCGATCAGTTTGAACAGAAACGCCGTCGCAGGCTTGCCCTCGGCCAAAAGCTGGTACCGCCCAGATTTCTCGTCGAAGACAAAGTGTCCGTGCGTTGCAACGCAGCCGATGTCGAGGCGGCCGTCACCCAGATTTGCTTCAAGCGCTTTCTGAAATGACGGGCCTAGCGGGGGACTCCAGTCGCTCTCGACTGTCAGTAGGCCGCCCATGATTGGGATGAGCGCTTTTGGTGGATAGGTGCCGCCCGCGTGGGGGATAGGCAGGCTTGTCCGATGCAGTGCCCGAACACTGGCCACCTTTTCTTGCGCATAGGTGACAAGCCCGGCATTCGCCGTCTGCTTGGCCTCGAACACGGCGTAAACACTTTCCGCCGGTATTATCGTCTGGCCCTGAAAGTTGAAGATGAACGGCGAGTACTGACGATCGAATACGACCACATCGATCTGCTGGCTAAATTTGCCAAGGCTGTCGACGACATGCGCGGTAGCCGCCTGGTAGCGCTTTGGCAGGTAGGTGTTCAGTAGTTCGAGCCAAACACCTTCGCTGGCGTCGCCCATAGTGCCGGGATGGCCGAACGCGGACCGCACGGTCGCGAGGCGCCGCTGGATGTCGTCATGCAGGGATGACAACAGTACTTGAAGAGACCAGTCCGCCATGCGCGTGCTCCTTACGAAAGGGGAAATTTCGGGCCGAACAGCGCACGCCACGCCTTCAACGCTTCGCCGTTCTGTCCTTGCCGCGCCTCATTGATTGCAAGGCTTGCCTCGCGGCTCGCGGCCCGCAGCAGTTCGCGCGCTCTCTTCTTGCGAGCCGCATCCATCCCATTGCTGATGGAAGGGCCAAGTCCGGCCGGGTCCGGCCACACGTCCATGATCCGGTCGGCCATGGTCGAGAATAGCGCTTGCAGCTCATAGTCGTAACGCCCGCCCCAGCCGCCGTGCAAGCACTCGAGCGCCATGACTTCGATGAGGAATGACGGTTTCACCGGCTTCTCGCCGTGACGCGGGTTGTTGTGCCAACTGTCGGCAGTTTGCTATATTTGAGAAAAATCCGTCTATCCGCGAAAAGTCAGATGAACTACTTGCGCCGGAGGCGGGCCGGATTTCTCCACCACGAGATGACCGTGGTCGGATCTACATAGTAGTTGGGAGCGATTTCACTCGCCGCCTGCTGGATCGCGTCGTCGCGGCGAAGCCCCTCGGCCTGTAGTTCGAGTCTGCGAGAATCAAACTGAGCAACGGCCGTCTGTTCCCACCGGCGCGACCACCAGTTTTTCCTCGGGCGATGTTTGGGCTTAAGCGACCGGCCCTGCAACTGTGCTTTCAGATCAGCCAGCATACGCTGAGCAATCGCCGGCGGCACCAACACCACGCTGTCGCCGCGGATGAAGGCTTCGCCTGCGGCGAGCGCGAGCGCGTGTTTCATCCCTTCAACATCGATCTGATCGAGCGGGCCCGCTTCGTCTTCGATTTCTGTCCATAGCGCCGTTGGACTGCGCGTCGGGATATTGAATCTGCGTTGGGCGGACATCGCTCAAATATATGTGGTGTAAGCTAAATTGCGATGTCTAGCGCCAACGCTGGCCGCAAAATGCTTATCCCCGCTATGGACCCGCTCGGCACACGGAATTCTGCTAAAACATCCGGTAGTTAGAAGCGGTCAAAGCTGATCGGGAGGGGGGCGATGCCATTGCGTGACGTGCTGACACGCATCTTAAGTGATTATCAGATCGCCAAATCGCAGCCGCTCGAGGGAGATCCTTTGGCGCAGTTTATCCGTGGCGATGCCGCAACTGCCGTGACGGCTGGGCTCGGCGAGCAAGCAACCGGGATGGTCGTGCAGGGTAGCCCGGGGCGGGGGAATTGGGCGGCTGTGCCCTGGGTTTCGGTGTTTGACCCAGTGATCACAACAAGCGCGACGCGTGGCTATTACGTTGTCTATTTATTTCACGGCAGCGAAGCTGTTGTCCATCTCTCGCTCAATCAAGGAACGACCGCGGTCCGCGAAGAGTTTGGCGCGACGGCCCGCGCGGTGCTCGCCGATCGGGCGCAGTTCATACGCCAGCGTATTTCAGAATTTCAGAGCGAGCTCCCGGTCACCGCGATTGATCTTGGTTCTGAGGCTCGCTTACCAGGTGATTATGTGGCGGGTCACGCCTTGGGCGTCAGCTATCATCTCGACACCTTGCCGGATGAAGCGAAGCTGCGCTCCGACCTTCAGAATGTAGTTCGCGCTTATCGCGCGCTGACGTTTCGCGGTGGCATTGAAGGCGATGTGGAGGCTCAGCAGAGTGAGATCACCGAGGAGTTTAGCCAGCCGGCGCTGGCCTCCGTGACCGAAACTCGCAAATATGTTTATCATCGTAAAATTGAACGCAATCGCACCGCTGCCAAAAACGCCAAGAAATTTCACGGTACCGTGTGCCAGGCCTGTGAGCTCGATTTTGCTAAGCGCTATGGTGCGATCGGCGAGGGATTTATCGAAACGCATCATCTCAAACCGATCAGCAAGCTCGAGGAGGGTGTTCCGGTTCAATATGACGTGGCGGCCGATTTTGCGGTGCTATGTGCCAATTGCCATCGCATGATCCATCGCACCGACGATCCCAGCGATCTGGTGGCTTTTCGAAAGCGTCTTCAGGGCGAGTCTTAACATCCGTGATGGCGATGGAAAGGCGGACCTGCTAGCCTGTTGAAGACCATAATGGATGCGCGAGATGGTTCGGGGCGTGGCTGTTTCGACGATCGCAATGACAGCGATTTTGGGCGTCACGCTGGCAGAAGCTGCCTGTGGCACGCGGGGCGGGCCAGGTTATCGCGGCCCTAATGGCAAGTGCGTCGGTTGGGCCCAGATTGGACGCGTGTGTGGCAACCCGCCGACATTGAGATGTACGGCGGAGCGTGAGCACCCTGACGCGGCGACCGCGGCGGGGCTCGGTCAAAAGATTGAGGGCTTGCGCCCGATGAACCGCCAGGAGCGGAAATGACCCGCCGTCCAAGCGCGCTTCCGGGGCGTTTAGGCCAGCAGATCCTGGGGGCACCTCTTTTGTCGGCGACAGAGCAGGACAGAATTGCGGCCGACATGAAAGCGCTTGCCACCTTGCTCGGACAGAATGAGCCTGGAGAGCTGCCACCGAAGCCGATAACGCAGCCGACACATGCTCCGGACTGATCGGGTTATGGCGCAGCATCGAGGTGCTGACAGCTTTGAATCAAATTGCGCCGTGGATTCGCAGAATGAAAGATTATGGGAAGCCGTAGCAGCGCAACCCTATCCAGGCTAAGATATTCCGCCAGTGCGCACCCTGCGGAAAATCATCTTTCGCTTGGTCAGTTGCGCCGCCCCAGCGTAAATCTGGGCTCAACGAGCCTACATCGGCGGGATGCCCGCTTTGGTGATGATCTCGCCCAACTTGACGGTTTCCGACGCCATGAACTTCGCCAGTGCTTCGGGTCCGCCGGCGGTCGGTTCGGCGCCTTGTTCGGTAAAGCGGGATTTTAACGCCGGGTCCTTCATCGCTTCGGCGAGTGCCTTGTAGAGCGTGTCGATGATCGGCTTCGGTGTGCCGGCCGGCGCCAGCAAGGCCAGCCACGCGCCGGTCTCGTAATTCTTGACCCCGGCCTCCGCCGCCGTCGGCACGTCGGGCAGGGCGGTCATCCGCTTGTCGCTGGTGACGGCGAGCGCGCGCGCGTCGCCGGACTTTAGCAAGTTGAGCACGTTCGGCAGAAGCTGAAATCCCAGCGGAACCTGGCCGGCGAGAAAATCCGGGGTGTACTGGGCGATGTTGCGGTAGGGCACGTGCGTGAGCTGCGCCCCCGTGAGTTGCTCGAAATAGACCGCGGCCAGATGTTGCGAGCTGCCGACGCCGACAGTGCCGTAATTGAGCTGCTTCGGATTGGCTTTCGCGTAGGCGACGAGCTCCGTGAGCGTTTTCGGCGGCAGCTTGGAATTGATCACGATGACGTTCGGCAGAATCGCGAACAGGGAAATCGGCGCCAGTTCCTTTGCCGGATCGTACCCGAGCGTCTTGAACAGGGTCTTGTTGGCCGCCAGAGGTCCGGACGTGCTCATCAGGTATATCCGTCCGGCGCGGCCTTGGTGGCGGCGGCCGTGCCAGTGTTGCCGCCGGCGCCGGGGCGGTTGTCGACCACGAATTGCTGGCCCAGAGACTTGGACATCTCGTTCAGCAGGAGACGGGTGACGACGTCGCTCGCGCTGCCGCCAGCGAAGGGGACGATCACCTGGATCGGTCTGGTCGGGTAGCTCTGGGCGCGCGCCGTGACGACGGCGGCGACGGAGAGGGCGAGGCAGAGAGCCTTTAGAAGTCTTGTTCGCACGGCGGTTCCTCCAGGCTTGTTTGGTTTGATCCAATCACACGGCAAGGGTTGCCATCAGTCTTTCGCAATCGGCTTTGTCGCTGGCGCGGCCGCTTACGACGATGCGCCCGCGTTCGATCACCGCGAAGCGGTCGCACACCGCGAGTGCCTGATGCACGTTCTGCTCCACGAGCAGGATGGTGCAGCCGGCTGCCTTCATTTCCTGGATGATGGCGAACAGGTCGGCGACGATCATCGGCGCGAGACCTTCACTCGGCTCGTCGATCAGCAGAAGGGTCGGCTTGCCGATCGTGACGCGCGCCATCGCCAGCATCTGCTGTTCGCCGCCCGACAATGTCGTGCCGTTCTGATTGCGCCGCTCCGACAGGCGAGGGAACCGCTCGTAGGTTCGTTGTAGCGCGGCACGGCTTTCTTTGGACGAGCGTCCGGGCACTTGTAGGAAACCTAGCGTCAGGTTCTCCTCGACTGAAAGGCCGGGGAAGATGCGCCGATCCTCCGGCACGAACCCGACGCCACGCCGCGCGATGCGGTCTGCGTGCAAGCCGTGGATCGGCTCGCCGTTGAATTCGATGGCGCCTTCGGTCGGCTTCACCCAGCCGGCGATGGTCTTGAGCAGCGTTGTCTTACCCACGCCGTTGCGCCCGAACACGCCGAAGACTTCGCCCTCGCGCAGCGTGAGGTCGATGCCCTGGATGATGTGGCTCGGGCCGTAATGCGTATGGAGGTTGCGGATCTCGAGCATGGTCAGGCGTGCCCGAAATAGGCGGTCTGCACCGCCGGGTTGCTGCGCACCTCGGTGGGCGCGCCTTCCGCCAGCACTTGGCCCTGATGCATGACGATAACATGATCGGAAAGGCTCATCACCAGCCCAATATCATGCTCGATCAGCAGGACCGTCACGTCGCTGGCGAGCGACCGGATCAGCGCCGCGGTATCCTGCGTGTCGCCGTGACTCATGCCTTGGGTCGGCTCGTCCAGCAGCAGCACCTTCGGTTTGCAGGCGAGCGCGACGGCGACCTCGAGCCGCCGCTGCTCGCCATGCGACAGGTCGCCGGCCAGGTCGAAGGCGCGGCCGGCGAGGCCGAATCGCTCGAGCAACTCATCGACCCGCGCCTGCGCCGTGCGGCTCGCCCGCACCGGGCGCCACGCCATGCTCAGCGGCTCGAGGATTTGCGCCGCCAAGCGCAGGTTTTCGGCCACCGACAGTTCGAAGAATAAATTGGTGATCTGGAACGATCGCGCGAGCCCTGCCGCTTGCATCCGGTAGGGCGGCTGCGCCGTGTAGTCGATGCCCTCGATCAGCACATGGCCGGTCCGCGGCCGCAGCGCGCCGGAGATCAGGTTGAACAACGTCGATTTGCCCGCGCCGTTCGGGCCGATCACGGTGGTGATGCGGTTGCGCTCAACCGTGAAGCTTACCGCGTCGACGGCGCGCAAGCCACCGAAGTTCACCGACAGGTCGCGCACTTCCAGGATCGGCGCAGTCATGGCTTCGGCCTCCGACCCAGCATCCGCTCCACCGCCGGCCGCACAATGCCCATCATGCCCTTGGGCAGGAAGATAACCGCGCCCATGAACATGAGGCCGATGACGATCAGGTGGTGCTCGGTGTAGCTGCCGATCACCGACTTAAGCACCGTGAGCAGCACGCTGCCGTAGAGGGCGCCGACCAGGGTGCCGACGCCGCCGGTGACCACGGTGATGACGGCGTTTCCCGACGTAGCGAAGAAAAAGAGCTCCGGCGACACGAAGCCGCGCAGCATTGGATAGAGCGCGCCGGACAGCGCCGCGATCACAGCTGCGAGGACGTAAGCCGTGAGCCGCATGGTCATCGTGCGATAGCCGAGGAAGGGGATGCGCGCCTCGTTGGCGCGTGAGGCAATTAGCAGGCGGCCGAACGGCGTGTCGAGCAGGTAAGCCGACAGCGCGTAGAGAATGACGATCAGTGCCAGCACGAAGATGAAGAATCCGGCCGGCGAGGCGCTCGACACCGAAACGATGCCGAGGTTGATCTCGATGACCGGCACCCCGATCAGCCCGTCGGAGGCGCCGAGCGCACGCGTGTTGTAGACGACCTTGGCGGCGACCTGCGCCATGCCGAAGGTGATGAGGGCGAAATAGACGCCGCGCACGCGGTTGACGATGAAGCCGCCGATCAGCCCGGCCACAGTCGCCGCAACGGCGGTGGCGCCGAAAGCTGCCCAGAAAGAAGGAACGGCCATCAGCACTAGCGCCGACAGATACGCGCCGAGGCCGAAATAGAGCGCCTGGCCGAGCGACAGGAGGCCCGTATAGCCGAGCAGGATATCGACCGACAGCGCGAGCCCGCCGAAGATCAGCGCTTCGGTGGCGAGCCGCAGATAGAAGGTATCGCCGACGGCGACGCCGATACCGGCGCAGATCAGCGCGGCGGCGACCAGAACAGCGGCGAGCACATGGCTCGCCCGCATCGACCGCGTGAGGGCGTCAACCATGGCCGAGCCTGCCGAATAGGCCTTGCGGCCGCACCATCAACATAATGACCATGATCCCGAAGACGATAGGGTCGGACCACACCGGCGAGATGTAGAGCGAGACGATCGCCTGCACCTGCGTTAGCACGAGGCCCGCCACCACCACGCCGGCGATTGAGCCCATGCCGCCGACGATGACGACGGTGAAGGCCATCAGGATGAAGTCGCGGCCCATGGTGGGAAAGACGGAATAGAGCGGCGCCAGCAGCACGCCGGCGAGGCCGGCGAGCGCAACGCCGAAGGCGAAGGCGCCGGCATAGACATGCTGCACCGGCACGCCGAGCGACGCCGCCATGTTTCGATCGTAGGCGGCCGCACGAACCATGGCCCCCAGCCGCGTCTTGTAGACGACCAGCGCCACGCCGGCGATGATCGCGGCGCCGACCAGGATCAGGAATAGCCGGTAGGACGGAATGAAGATGCCAAGCGCCTCGACCCCGCCAACGATCGGCGTCTCGGGCTTATAGGGGTTCGGCCCAAACACCAGGCGGAAGACGTCTTCCAGCACCAGGCCGAGGCCGAAGGTCAGCAGCAGGGTCGTGACGTGACGCTCACCGGAATGGAATACGCGCTGGATCAGCCCGCGCTCGACGATGTAGCCGACCGGCAGCATCAGCAGCGGCACCAGCATCAAAAGCAGCCAGAAGGGCAGTCCCACGGCGGCGAGCGCCAGCGCGATGAAGGCGCCGAGCGCGTAGAATTCGCCGTGCGACATGTTGATGACGTCGAGCAGGCCGAAGATGATCGTGAGGCCGAGCGCGACGAGGATCACGGCCACGCCGAGCACGAGGCCGATGAGCATCTGCGGCGCCAGTACGAACTGGAAATATTCGATCGCCGCAGACATCATCGTGCCTCGTGACCCGCGTTATCCGCTTAGAACTTCGTGCAGGCGTCGGGGCCGATGGCATCTGAGCCGTTGACCTGTCCGACAATCTTGAACTTGCCGCCGGTGACGCGGACGACATACATCGTCTGCGCCGCCTGGTGGTCTGCGCCGCGCAGCGTCTTCTCGCCCTGTGGCGTCATCCACTTGAGGTCCTTGAAGGCCGCGCGCACCTTGTCGGTGTCGGTGCTCTTGGCCTTCTCGACGGCGGCCTTGTAGGCGTAGATCAGGCCGTAGGAATCCGCACCGTACAGATCGGGGTCGATCTTATTGGCCGCCTTGAAGGCCGCGACGAACTTCTTGTTCTCCGGCGTGTCGATTTCCGCCGAATAGCCGACGCCGGTGACGAAGCCTTCCGCCGCCTTGCCGATGGCGCCGAGGTTCTGGGCCGTCACGGTGCCGGAAGCGCCGACGACGGTCAGGTTGTTGAGCAGGCCGAATTCCTGCAACTGCGTGAACAGGCGCACGGTGTCGTTGCCGGCGACCGAGGTGTAGAGCACCTGCGGCTTGGCGGCGCGGAGCTGGCCGAAATATTGCGTGTAGTCCTTGCTGTCGAGCGGCGCGAAGACCTCGCCGGTCGAGTTGGCCCCGACCTTTTCCGCGCTCGACTTGAAGGCGGCCACGGTGGAGCGGCCCATCTCATAGTCGGGGCCAAGGTAGAACACCTGCGCCTTCGGCTTCTCCTTCGACAGCCAGACGGCGAGCGCTGCCGATTGCTGGCCGGCGCGCGCGTTCACGCGGAAAACGTTTGGAGAGCATTTGTCGCCGGTGATGGAATCGGCGAACGACACCGTCGTCGCAATCAGCTTGCCGGCGCGCTCGGCGACCTGCCCGACGGCCAGCGTCGAACCGGAATTCACCGTGCCGGTGAGGAAATCCACCTTGCCGACCTGGAACAGCTTGTCGGCCTTCTGCACCGCCACCGACGGATTGGCTTCCTCGTCTTCGAAGGTCAGCTCGACCTGGCGGCCCATGATGCCGCCACTCGCATTGACTTCCTTGGTCGCCAGCTCGAGGCCCCATTTCACCTGTTGGCCGATGCCGGCATAGGTGCCGGAGAGCGGCGTCACCACGCCGATCTTGATCGGATCGGCGGCGTAAGCCGCGCTCAAGGCGGTCGCCGACATCAGCGCCGCCAGAATGGTCGTCTTGGTATGCGTCATGTTTTCCTCCGGTTGGGTTTTGTTTTCAGGTGCCTTTGAACTTCGCGGGGCGCTTGCCGTGGAACGCCTCCACGCCTTCGCGGAAATCGTCAGACTGCCGCAGCCGGCTGTAGCAATGCCCTTCCAACTCGACTGCAATCGAGAGCGTCGAGTCTTCCGTGTCGTTGAGTAGTTTCTTGGCCGTGCGCTGGGCGAGCGGCGAGAAGGTCAGCAGTTCGTCGACCAAAGCGTCGGTCGCCGCCTCCAGTTTAGCGTCAGGCACGCATTCGGTCGCGATGCCCCAATCGAGCGCCTGTTTGCCGGGTATGCGCTTGGAGCGCATGACGATGTCCTTGGTGCGCGTGATCCCGACGATCTTTTGCAGGCGCGCCGAGCCGCCGGAACCTGGGATCTGGCCGAGCTTCTGTTCCGGCAGCGCGTAAAAGCAGGTTTCCGAGACGATGCGGAAGTCGCAAGCGAGCGAAATCTCGAAGCCGACGCCGAAGCAGTAGCCGCGGTTGGCGGCGATCACCGGCTTGGAGCAGCGCGCGGGGGCGGCGATGTTCCAGGCGAGCTTGGAGACGTGCTCGGGCGAGGCTTCCATGAAGCCCTTGATGTTGCCGCCGCTGGAAAAGTGCTCGCCGATGGCACGCAGCACGATGATCCGAACGCGCTCATCCTCGTCTAGCGCCTCGAAGACGAGGCGCAACTGGTCGCGCTGCGTCATCTCGATCACGTTGAGCGGCGGGCGGTGCAGGATAATATCCGCGCGCTGCTTTTCGGCGTTCAGTTCGACCTTGAAGCCGTTGAGCGTAGCCAGGCGCGGGTCGTTGAAAGTCATCGTTGTCATGCGGCTGTTCCCTGTGAGCGTGTGGTGCCTTCGGCTTCGAATTCGCCCGCGACGAGCTTGCGGCGCAGGAGCTTGCCGACCGGCGATTTGGGGATTTCATTGACAAAGACGTATTGCCGCGGGCGCTTGAAATTGGCGAGCCCGGACGTGCGGCAGAACTGGTCGAGGTCGTCGGTCTCGACCGGGCCGCGGCGCTTGATGAAGGCGGCGATGATTTTGCCCCAACGGTCGTGCGGCAGGCCGACGACGGCCACCTCCGACACGGCCGGATGCAGCGACAGACAGCTTTCGATTTCGACCGGCGAGACGTTTTCGCCGCCGGTGATGATCATGTCGTCGACACGGCCGGTGACGAACAGGTCGCCGTCCTTGTCGACGTATCCGGTGTCGCCGGTGAAGTACCAGCCCTGCTTGAGCGCCTTGGCATTGGAGTCGGGCCGGCGCCAATAGCCTTCGAACGCTTCGTCGCTGAGCAAGAGCGCGATGACTTCGCCCTCTTCGCCGACGGCGGCGAGATCGGCGGGGGAATTCGCGTTGAGTTTCACCACCCGGACGCGTTGGTTGATGCCGGCGCGGCCAGCGGAGCCGGGTTTGGCCGGCGCATTCTGGTCGATGGTGAAAGTGTAGATTTCCGACGAGCCGTAATGGTTCACGAACAGGTCCGGCTTGAAGGCGGCGTTGAGCTCCTTCAGCAGGCCGTCCGTCATTGGGGCGCCGGCGAAACCGAGCTTACGTACCGAGCTGACGTCGGTTTTCGGGAACACGTCGTTATGAATGAGGTCGTGATAGAGCGTCGGAACGAGGTAGAGATTGGTTATCTTCTCGTCGGCGATCATCCTCAGTGCCTGGATGGCGTCGAAGCGGGGCAGGCAGACGAAGGTGCCGCCGATCAGGGACATTGCCAGCAGAGAGCGTACGCCCATGGTATGGTAGAGCGGCATGACGCCGAGGGTGCGCTCGCCATTGGCATATTGGTTCTGCGCGACGTGGGCGACGGCCGCTGCGCGTTCGGCGCGCTGCCGGCGCGGCACGCCTTTCGGCTTGGCCGTGGTGCCGGAGGTGTAGAGCATCACTGACCAGGCATCGGCGCCGACGCGCGGCACGGCGTCGGCAGCCTCGCGTTCCAGCATGGTGGAGAATTTGATCTCGTCGCCCTCGGCGGCGCCGAGTGCAATGCGGGTGAGCGATTTCGCTTCGCTCGACTGGCGCAGCGCCTCGGCCGAGACCTGCTCGAACACGATCGCCTTGGCTTCGGAATTCTCGACGCAGTAGTCGATCTCGTCGGTCTTTGAGCGCCAGTTGATCGGCGTGATGACGATGCCGGCGAACTGGCACGCCCAGTGGATGGTCGCCGCCTCCCAGCGGTTTTGCAGTACCGTCACAAGATGGTCGCCCGGCATCAGGCCGATGTCGTCGAAGGCCGCCGCCACCGCTGACACGCGCCGATACCATTGCGCGTAGTTGAGACGGACCGAACCGTCGACGATGGCGAGCGCGTGGGGATCGCGCTCGACGCTGGAGAGAAAGCTATTGCCAAGGTCAAGCATTGGCAGGGACCTCCCGCAATCTTTTTGCTGCGTCCATGGCCGCAGCCAGGATCGGTACGTAACCAGTGCAGCGGCACAGATGGCCTCCGAGGAACACGCGTAAGTTTTCTTCGGTCGGGTTCGGCCGCTGCCGGAGATAGTTGTCGAGCGACATCAGGATGCCGGCCGTGCAGAATCCGCATTGCAGCGCATGATGGCGGCGAAAAGCCTCCTGCAATATGGACAGGCGGCCCGGCTCCGGCGCCAGCGCTTCGACGGTGCGGATGGTCGCGCCGTCGGCTTGAACGGCGAGTGTCAGACAGGCGCGCGCCGGCACGCCGTTAATTTCGATGGTGCAAGCGCCGCAGACGCCGTGCTCGCAGCCGACATGGGTGCCGGTCATGCCCAGCTCATGGCGGAGGAAGTCGGTGAGCAGCATGCGGGGCTCAGCCTCGGCCTCGACGGCGCTGCCGTTGAGGGTGAAGCGCACGCGGTGGCGGCGCTCGGCGCTCAGGCGAGGCATCGGCGCGCCTCCTCGATGGTCGCACGGCCCATGCGGCGGACGAGTTCGCGACGATAGGGGGCGGTGGCATGCAGGTCCTCGCGCGCGTCCAACTCCCAGGCGAAGGCATCGATCGCATCGTCGAGCGGGCTTCCGTCGAGCGCCGGAAAGTCGCGCCGCTCGGGCTTGTCGGCGACGCCGCCGACGGCGAAGGTGATGCCATCCGGCGAGACCACGGCGGCGCAGGCGACGATGGCGAAATCGCCGTGGCGGCGGCCGAATTCCTGGAAGGCGGTGCTGGTGTCGGGGCGTTTGGCCGGCAGCACGATGGCCTCGATCATTTCGTCGTCGGCGCGTGCGGTCGACATCATGCCGGTGAAGAAATCGGCGGCGCTGACGCTGCGGCGCTTCCGGTGCGAGGACAGCGCGACGCTGCCGCCGAGCGCCAGCAGCACCAGCGGGATCTCGGCGCTCGGATCGGCATGGGCGACCGAGCCGCACAGCGTGCCACGGTTGCGCGTCTGCGCATGGCCGACCCAGGGCAGGGCGGCGGCCAGCAGCGGCGCCTTCTCGGCGACGTCGCGCGAGGCCAAAGCCTCGGCCTGCCGCACGCCGGCGCCGATGCGGAGAGCGTCGCCCTTGGCGGCGATGTCTTTGAGTTCGGCCAGATGCATGATGTCGATGAGCACTTTCGGCCGTGCGAGGCGCATCGACAGCATCGGAACCAGCGTCTGGCCGCCGGCGATGACGCGCGCCTCCCCGCCGTATTCGGCGAGCGCCGCATGCGCCTCAGCCACGCTTTCGGCGCGGATGTAATCGAAGTTGGGGGGCTTCATGCGCCCCTCCCGAACAGGCGGGCGAGGTAGCCGGGCTTCTTGCCGCCGGTGTGGCGGGCAAGTGCGGCGAAGAACTGGCGGATGACGATCCTGGCCGCGCCGTCGAGCAGGCGGCCGCCGATGGCGGCGACCTTGCCGCCGACCTCCGCGTCGTATTCGTAAGCGAGCGTGGTGCCGCCGTCGTCGGTAGCGGCGAGCGTGATGCGGCCCGTGCCGCCTCCGTTGCCGAGCGCGCCGGTGACGACGCCCGTGAGCGTTACAGCTTTCGGCGCCGTCAGGTCCGACAGCACGATGTCGGCCTTGTAGCGGCCGGTCACCGGCCCGACGCCGAGCGTGACCTCGGCGCGGAAGTGCGTATCGGACAGTCTCTCGACGCCGTGGCAGCCTGGAATGATCGCCGCCAGCGTTTTCGGATCGAGCAGCATCGCCCAGACTGCTTGCGGCGGCGCTGCGGCTTGGGCTTGCCCGCTGCCATGCAAGGTGCGGCCCTTGCCGGCCACGGGCTTGGCTTGCGGCTTGCGCGGCGTCCTCTCGGCGCCATGCAGATGGGCGGCGATCTTCGCCGGCGACAGCGGCAGGTTAATTTCCGCGACGCCGAGCGCGTCTGCCACCGCGTTGGCGATGCAGACTGGCGTGCTCATGCAGTTGCCTTCCCCGACGCCCTTGGTGCCGAGCGGCGTGAACGGCGAGGGCGTCTCCAAGTGCAATATCACCGGGTTCGGCACTTCCATCGCGGTCGGCACCAAGTAGTCGGCGAAAGTGCCGGTGAGAAAGCTCCCGTCCGGCCCGTAGGCATATTCTTCGTAGAGCGCCGCGCCGAGCGCATGCGCGAAGCCGCCGGTAATCTGCCCCGCCACCATGCCCGGATGCAGGATGCGACCGCAGTCGTGCATGGTTACGTACTTGTCGATGCGCACGGCGCAAGTGGTGCGGTCGATCTCGACGCCGCAGAAATCGAAGATAAAGGCGTGGCAGAGCGAGGAATTGATCTCGTCGTTCGCGCTCGGCGGCGTTAGCTCCGGCGGCGTCCAGAAGACGGTCTCGCGTAGCGCCTGGTTCTCGACAGGCACCAGCCCGGGTGACCAGTGGCTCGCGGCGGCGAGGCGCGAGAACGCCACGGCGTTGTCGGGATTGCCACGCGCACGAGCTTTGCCGTCGGCGAATTCGACCTCGTTCGCCGCGACGTTGAGTTGCGCGCCGGCGATACGCGCGAGCTTGGCCTTGATCTTGCCGGCTGCAAGATGCGCCGCGCCGCCGGTCGCGGCGGCGAAGCGACTCGAATAATTGCCGGAAGCGATCGACCAGGCGTCGCGCGCAGTGTCCATTTCGGTGATGACGCGGATGTCAGCGGGCTTGAGGCCGAGTGCGTCGGCGACGATCTGCGCCAGCACGGTGCGGTGGCCCTGGCCCTGCGGCACCGAGGCGACATGCACCGAGACGCCGCCAAGCGGGTCGAGCGCCACGGTGGCGGTCGCTTGCGCGCCGTTCTTGGGGCCGGCCTTGCGGCGCTCCTCCGGCGTTAGCACCGTGGTGATGTATCCCATGTTCGACACGCTGGGCTCGACCGCGGCGGTGAGCCCGATGCCGTAGACCCTGCCCTGCGCGCGCGCCTCTTTCTGCTTCTCGCGCAGCGCGGCAAATCCGCCGTCGGCGAGCGCGTTCTCGAAGGCCTTGGCGTAATCGCCGGAATCGAGCGTCGCGCCGGTCGCGGTCTTGTAGGGGAATGCGCCGGAGGGAATGAGGTTGCGGCGGATCACCTCGACCGGGTCGAGGCCGAGCTCGATGGCGATGCGCTGCATCAGCCGCTCGAGCGCGTAATAGACCTGGGGGCCGCCGAAGCCGCGGTTGAGGCCGGTCGGCGCCTTGTTGGTGAGCACGACGCGGTTGCGCACCGACACGTGGCGGATGTCGTAGGCGCCGGTGAGGTTGCCGTGCATGCGGTAGAGGGTCGCCGGCTCGGGCGCGCGGATATGAGCGCCGACGTCCTCCACCTGGTCCCACGCGAGCGCGCGCACCCGGCCGTCGGCGTCGACGGCGGCGTCGAGCACGGTCACGCGGTTGGTCGCCGAGACGGAGGCGGCCAGATGCTCGAGCCGGTCCTCGACCCACTTCACCGGCCGGCCGGTGGCGCGCGACGCGACCCCCATCAGCACGATGTAGGGGAACACGCCCTGCTTGACGCCGAAGCTGCCGCCAGAGTCGGGTGGCGTGCGCAGGCGGAAACGGCCGCCGGGCACCTTCAGCGCCCGCGCCATCACCGCGTGCAGGCTGAACGGACCCATGAAATTCGCGAGCACGTCATAGGCGTCCTCGCCGACGTCGTATTCGGCGACGACGCCGTAGGTCTCCATCGGCGTGCAGGAATTGCGCGGGTAGCGGATGGTCACCGACACGCGGTGCGCGGCGTGCGCGAAGGTGCCCTCGGGGTCGCCGTAGCAGAAGGAGCGCTCGCTGGCGAGGTTGCCTCGCAGGCCTTCGTGCAGGACCGGCTGCGCGGTGTCGAGCGCGGCGAGGGGATCGACGACCGCAGGCAGCGCTTCGTAATCGACCTCGATCAGATCGACGGCGTCTTCGGCTACGTAGCGGCTCGCGGCGACGACCACGGCGACGGGCTCGCCGACATAGCGGACGCGGTCGGTCGCGATTGGCCAGCATTCGATCGGCGCCTTCACGCCGACGACGAGGCTCGCGCACAGTTTGGTGACGTCTTCGCCGGTCAGTACGGCCGCGACGCCCGGTGCCTGGCGCGCGGGGTCGGCGCGGATCGCCTTAACGCGCGCGTGGGCATGCGGCGAGCGCAGGATGGCGGCGTGCAGGGTGCCGGGCTTGACGCCGAGGTCGTCAATGAATCGGCCGCGGCCGGTTAAGAGCGCGGCGTCCTCCACGCGCTCGACCGATTGGCCGCACCACATCGCTGGCGTTGACATGTCCCTGGCGTTCCTCGGCGTGCTCTTGGCGGCACGGTTTCGAAGAAAACGCTGTCATATCAGGCGGCGAGGTACGATCCCCTGCCGTCTCACCACTTACCAAACAGTCTCATTCGGGCCCGCGGCGCGCGCATCACGCGCTGACCGGCGAGCCCATGCGGGCGACGCGGCGGAATTCGCTCGGGCTGACGCCGGCGTGGTCGCGGAAGAAACGGGTGAAATGTCCCTGTGCGCTGAACCCGAGCTTGTCGCTCACGGCGGACAGGCTTTCCTCGCTGTAGACCACCGATTTTACCGCCAGCTCCATTCGCACCAAATTGAGATAGACGTGTGGCGTCATGGAGGTTGAGCGCTCGAACAGACGGTAAAAATGCGCACGCGACAGGCCGGCTTCCTTGGCCAGCGACTCCACGTCGCGCGTCGTCTGCGGGTCGAGCCGGATCAGGTTGACCGCGCGCCGGATGCGCCAGTCGAAACGGCTGCGGTCATTCTCGATGTCCTGCAGGCGGCGTGAAATCGTTTTCCAGGGCGTGAATCGCTCGATCACCGAGATCATCAGATCCGACAACAACTGCTCTTGCGTTGAATTGGCGCCCGGATCGGCCAGCATCACGGCGGCCAGATCCATCGCCAGGCGGCGGATGCGCGGGGATACTTCGCCGGCCGGCTTTTCGAAAAAGCCGGGCAGTCCGCTCGCTGTCCAGTTCGGCCGGAAATTCTTCAACCAACTCGGCTCGATGTAGAGCGCGAGGATGATCGTGCGCGGGCGGTTCTGGTCGTGCACATAGGCGTGCGGCTCCCAGGTATTGACCAGCACGGCTTGCGTGTCGGTCAGCAGCACCAGGTTGTTGCCAACGGCGAATTGCGTGTCGGCGCCGTCCGCCTTGATCAGCACGTGGCAATGCGGGTGCGCATGCCGCACGAGCGAGCGGTCCATGTCGAGCAGGGCGACACGGCCAAACGCGCCATGAGCGATGCGCAGCGCTGTCGACATTAAGGGCCCTTGCACTCCGGAAGAGGGGAGGTGCTCATCCCAGCAAATACGAATGATGCCATTCTCGCTTAAATCGCGCCCCACGCAAAGAGGCGAAATGACGCTGATTTAAGTAGGTATTCCGGGGGTTATCGCGGCGCCAATGCCCGACGCCCGCGCCGGCCAGACGAACCGATCCAGGGTATGAAGCGCCGCCGCGCCGATACCGGCGCGCGGCGCGGCTAGATCATTCTCGCTACCAACGGCGCGCCGCGGCGGTAATCCGCGCTGCACAAAGCGCTAGAGAATACTTCCAAAAGGGATTATCGGGACGCCCTTTTGAACGACAAGAGCTTCAGCAGCAAGTTCCTCGGCCTCGACTGAACCATCAACGACGGAGTGACATGTGGGACGCCTGAGCGGCAAGGTAGCCATCGTAACTGGCGCGGCGCAGGGCATCGGCGCGGCTTACGCCAAGGCGCTGGCGGCGGAAGGCGCAAAGCTGGGGCTTTGCGATCTCAAGGCGCCCGATGCGGTGGTCAAGGAGATCACAGCCGCGGGCGGCGAGGCATTGAGCCTGGCCTGCGACGTCACCGATGCGCGCGCGGTGGCAAATCTCGCCGCCGAGACCGAGCGCGCCTTCGGCGGCATTCATATCTTGGTCAACAATGCCGGCATCTTTGCCAGCCTGGCGCTCAAGCCGATGAGCGAGATCGACAGCAAGGAATGGGATCTGGTCATGGCGGTGAACGTGCGCGGCTCCTTCGAGTGCGCCAAGGCCGTGTTGCCGGTCATGCGCCGGCAGAAATACGGCAAGATCATCAATATCGCATCCGGCACGGTGTTCAAGGGCGCGCCGATGCTATTGCACTATGTGTCGTCGAAGGGTGCGGTGGTGGCGATGACGCGGGCGCTGGCACGCGAGGTCGGCGGCGACGGCATTCGGGTGAACTGCCTCGCGCCCGGCCTAACCATGAGCGAAGGCGTGCTTGCCAACAGCGATTGGGCCGGCGCGGTGGTCGCCAACAACGTGGCAAGCCGTTGCATCAAGCGCGACGCGACGCCCGAAGATCTCACCGGCGCCGTCGTATTCCTGGCCTCGGCGGAGAGCGACTTTATGAGCGGCCAAACCATGGTTGTCGACGGCGGTTCGGTGACGCATTGAGCCGGCGGCGCACTTCCCGCCGCTCACGTTCCGAAAGCGTCGTCCGGCGATGAATGCTTCAATTTATCATGCCTGGGCATCAAGTCGCCCAGTCAGGACGCCAAGAGCTTCAAGCAAATAATAGTCACCCCATATCAATTCGTTCGCCGGGGCCACGCCGTTATTGGGATCGAAGCACCCGTCTGCAAGGATGCCAGGCGGGCGCTTATCGGCAGGCGTCGTCGGCGTGAGATGTCTCTGGACAAGGGCCAGAACTGTGTCCTGTGCGACTTGGGCGAGATGTGCGGCCTTGTTGCGATCCGGGTGCAAGGCGGACAGCTTCAGCAGCGCGGCCGCCGCGATGGCTGTTCCAGATGTGTCGCGTTTGGTGTCCGCGGTCTTTTGAACGCTAAAGTCCCAATAGGCCACGAGATCTGGGGGAATGTTTTCGATCCACCAATCGGCAACCTTCTCGGCGAGGGCAAGGAGCCGCTTTTCCTCCGGCGCAAGCATCGCGCAGAGCGAAAATCCAAGCATTGCCCACGCCTGAGCGCGGGTCCAGATCGCAGAGGGCGACGAACCCTTGTGCGTATAGCGGCGGACGACGCGACCGTTTGCCGGATCGAAGCTGGCCGACTGGATGACCGAGCCGTCCGGTTGCACGCAGAATTCGGCATTTTTGTAAGCATGCGCGAGCGCGATCTTGCGGATGTTTTCATCCCGCGTCGCATTCGCCGTCCATAAAAGGAGGGGGCTGGCGATGACACCGTCGATATTGCTTTCGTCATCGCCGACTTTGTGGGCTTCCTCGGCCTCGGTTCCAAGCGGAATCAAGCCGACCGTCGGGTTGAAGGCTTTCGCCAAGGTCTGGCCGGACCTCACGGCGATTTCGTACGCGGCGCTGCTGTTCGCCAGCTGTGCGCCAAGCACGGCGCCATAGTAGAACAGAAATCCGCGAAATACCGATTTCGAATGTATTCTGGGCGCGAGCCTTCTCAGTGCGTCTTCCGCCGCATGAAAATAAGCAGGCTCGTTCCAGTATCGGCCGGCCAGCCACAATTCTCCGATCCAAAATCCACCAGTCCAGAATCCATCCGCCGACGTGACCCACTGGCCTGTAGTCGGGTCGGCATAATGGGGAAAGCCGGGCAGCGATGACTGCATCGTTTCGTCGATGCGGACTTTCATCCGGCCGAGTGCATTCTCCCAAATCGGGGTGGAAGCGGCGATGTCGTGCGTTGGATTCATTATCGATCAACCTTGCAGGCTGGTGTCGGATGCCCTCGTGCGCAGAGTTCTGCTTCAATGCTCGCCGGCATGCACAATACTCATCTTACGATGCTGGCGCCGCGAAGGGCCTGGATCTCTTCCGGCGAAAATCCGAAGGAAGCGAGAACGCCGTCGCTGTCCGCGCCAAGTGCCGTCGGCTGGCGATAGACTTTCGGCGGCGTTCGCGAAAGCCGAACGGGATTTCCCGCGAGCCGAGCCGCCTTCTGCCCGGGAATCGGGACGTCCCAGATCGTGCCGTTATGGATTGTCTGCGGATGATCGACGACGTCGGCGACGTCGTTGACCGGCGCGCACAGAATGTCCACCTTCGCCAGCCGTGCCATGCAGTCCGCCGATTTGAAGCGGGCAAACACCGGGACGAGCATTTTTTCGATCTCGCGGAGGTGCTGGATTTGCAGATCCGTCGTCGCGAACTTCGGATTTTGACTGAGGTCTTCAATTTCGAACGCGCTGCAGAGTTTTTGCAGGGGATTATCCCGGAACAGCGTCAGCACGGTCAGCCAGCCGTCTTGCGTGCGATAGACCATGGACTGCCGGAGCCAGCTGGTGCGGTATCCATAGATTTCCTGGCTCGAAATTTCGAGCGTCTGCATCGCCAAGGCGACGTCGAAGAGCGAGGTCGAAACCATCTGCCCGCGGCCGGACCGCTGTCGTTCGACCAGCGCGGCAAGAATTCCCTGCGTCAACGACACGGCGGTGACGTAATCGACCGCTGGCGTGTTGTTGAGACGCGGGGATTCGCCGGGCTCTACGCCGCTCATGGCCAGCCCGCTAAACGATTGAGCCAGCATGTCCTGGCCGGGAAGATCGGCCATCGGCCCGCTCTCGCCGAAGGCCGAGCCGGCGGCGTAAATCAACCGAGGGTTGCGCCGGTGAATATCGGCGAATCCAAGTCCCAGACGTTCCATCACGCCGGGACGAAAATTATGCAGCAACACGTCGGCGCGGTCGACCAACCGCAGCAGCGCGTCACGGCCTTGAGCTTCCTTGATGTCGAGGCACAACGTCCGCTTGTTACGGCAGAGCGCCGCATAGTAGCAGCTCATTTCGCCGCGATCCCGGCCGACGGTATCGAGCGTGCGAAGGATGTCTCCAGGCGCGGGACGCTCGATCTTAATGACATCGGCGCCGAAATCGCCAAGCATCTGCGCAGCCAGCGGAACCTGCATGACCATGCCGAGCTCGAGCACGACAATGCCGTCCAGGGCCATCGCCGACGAGGAAGGCTGAGGGGCTACAGGGGCGTCCATGCCGATTGCTCCAGATACTGGTCGTATAGTAAGTAAAAATCAGACGCGTGTAAAGCAACAGCTCCCTGGAAGGCCCGGCGGTTTTTGCGACAAAATATAATGAAGGCCGCCTCGTTTGCGGAGCAAAGGGTAATGAGATGATCGGGCAGGATCGTTCGACGTGGACCGTTCGGGAAATCGCCTTGCGTCAGCTTGCCGAGTGCGGGGACCGCATTTTTGCGCAGGAGGTCGATGGCAAGACTGAGACCTACCGGACGTTCATCGGGCGCGGCATCGCATTATCCCATTTCCTGCTCGAATGTGGCGTTCAGAAGGGCGACACGGTGGCGATATTTGCCGGCAATAGCTTGCCGGGTCTGCATGCGTGGCTCTCTGCCGGGCTGATCGGGGCCGTCGAAGTGCCGATCAATCCGAGTTACCGGGCGGATATTCTGCGGCATATCCTGACCTTGGCTAAGCCCGGTGTGATCATCGCGGATAGAGATGCGCTGCCGGCCCTGGCGGAGCTCGATGAGCATCTCGAATTTGTGCGGGATATTGTCGTCATCGGCGATTCAAGAACAGCACCGGCAACGGTTAAAACGAGGAGGCGGCTTCACGACTATTCCCGGATCGTTGCGCGGGCGTTGGAGGCGCCCGCTGCTTCCATTCGTCCGTCGGACACGGCTTCAATTATGTTCACGTCCGGAACGACCGGTCCCTCCAAAGGCGTGATGATGCCGAACGGCCAAGTATGCCTGCTGGCGCTGCAAGCGATCCAGGCGACCGGCATGAACGGGGATGACGTCTTCTATTGTGTCCACCCGACAAATCATATTGCCGGAAAATATATGGGCGTATTTGCGATTTTCGCCTCGGGCGGCCGCCTTGTCCTCGACCGGCGATTTGAGGCGGCTTCCTGGCTGGACCGCGTCCGGCGCTATGCGGCGACGATCAGCATCGCGCACGGTCCTATGATCGAGATGATTCATCAGACCCCGGCAAGCGCCCATGACCGCGACCATGCGATGCGCCGGCTGATGTGCTGTCCACTGCCGAAGCAGATTGCCGGTGAGTTCGAGGATCGGTTTGCTCTGCGCGGGGTCGAGATGTGGGGAATGACCGAAATCGCTTGCCCCTGCTGGACCTCGCTGGCGGCGACGCGGGTCCCGGAATCGTGCGGCCGCGCGCTATCGGATTGGTACCACGTCGCCATCGTGGATCCGGAAACGGATGAAATCCTTGGCCCGAACATGATCGGCGAGATCGTAGTCAGGCCTCGTTACCCCTGGACGACCATGCAGGGCTATCTTGGAATGCCCCAGGAAACGGTCGAAGCTTGGCGCAACATGTGGTTTCATACGGGGGACGCGGCCCGTGTCGACGCCGACGGCAATTTTTTCTACGTCGACCGCATCAAAGACCGAATCCGTCGCCGCGCGGAGAACATCTCGTCTTACGATATAGAAACTGCCGCGAAGCAATTCCCCGGCGTTCACGAAACTGCCGCAGTGGGCGTGCCGTCCGATTATGCAGGCGACGACGACGTCAAGCTGTGTGTCGTATCGGATCCGGCGGTCGAGGCGTCGCCGCTTGCCCTCTTGCGGTTTCTGGCGTCTCGCCTGACGCCGGCGATGGTCCCGCGCTACATCGAATTCCTGGATGCGCTGCCGCGGACGCCCACCAACAAGGTGAGGAAGCGCGAATTGCGCGATAGCGGAGTTACATCCCGCACGTGGGATCGCCAGGCCGCCGGCGTGAAGCTCCGGGAATTGATTGAAGAGGCGTCGGCTAGCGAGCGCGCCGGATAGGCTTGGGACGAGGCTTTAAACCAAGCCCCTGGAGAAACACTGTCCGCACGACCCGCACCAATTTTTCGCCGTCAATTTCTCTTCGATGATATTCCAGCATCATGCCGTCGTGAGTGGCGACCACGGTGGATGCGATTTCGCGGGTCGGCAGATCCTTCGGCAGTTCTCCGCGCATACGGCCGGCTTCGATGATCTCCTCGAGGACGCGATATATCCGGTTGTAGATGGCCACGATCCGCTTGCCGATCGCGTCCGACCGGTGGCGGAACTCGATCGATATCTGAATCAGGCACAACAGTTCGTAAGGGCGCTCGATTCCGTGCCAGGAGCCGAAGTGGAAATACGCGACGATCTTGTCGAGCGCGGTCCCTTCAGCGCTAGTCAGATGGGCCGCGAGGGAATTGACGATATGGTCTTCGGCGATATCGAGAAGATGCAGCAGCAGCCGTTCCTTGCTGGTGAAATAAAAGAAGATGGCCCCCTTCGTCATCCCCACCGCCTCTGCAATTTCTTGCAAAGTCGTCGCATGATAGCCCTTCATGACGATGAGCTGGAACGCCGCCTGTGAAAGCCGCTGGATGCTATCCTCGCGGAGTTCGGCATTCTTTGCGGCTTTTCTGGGCGGCAATATACCGTCTCCTCTAATTCATTATCGAAACCCGCGGCCGGGCGAATAGAGGCGACGGCCGGGCCGCCGAGTTAATATCAAAGCGGCGGCCATGCCAGTCCAGTTATCTTCTCGGATGAGGCGGCAGCGATCCGTTGGGCGTGCTCAGTCGGATATCCGACGCTGCACAATATTTCAACAGTCTTGTCGGCGAGGTCGATCGGCTGGGGTGAACCGGGCGTCGCCGACAGGATTGGAGCGACGATCGTCCTGTCGTGCGGCAGATTCGCATGCCGCGCGCCATTGTGCGGATGGGCGAGGGCTTCGCCCGGGTCCAAAACCGGCGAAACACAGGCATCGCGCCCGTCGAAGACACCGGCCCAGACGTCGCGCGGACGTGTGGCAAAGCTGCGTTCGAAACGAGCGGTGAGTGCCGGCCAGATTGAACGATCCAAATGGTTGGGCGGCGGCGCATCGGCATATTCCAGCGTTTGCCACAGATTCTCGAAAAAGCGTCGCTCGAGGGCGCCGACGGCGATAAACCGGCCATCGGCGCATCGATAGCAGCGGTAGAATGGCGCGTTGCCGGCGACCAAGCCATCGCCGCGCGCCTGTAGCACCGGCTCGCCCCAGTCGGGAAAATGCATGGTCATCATCGACATGCAGCCGTCGACCATCGATGCGTCGACGTATTGACCTTCGCCGGACGTCGCGCGCGCATAGAGCGCGAACATGATGCCGAGAGCGGCAAAAAGACTGCCGCCGGCGAAGTCGGCGAGCAAATTGAGAGGAAATGCCGGAACGTCGGTTTCCGGGCCGAACGCGCCAAGCGCGCCGGAAATGGCGAGATAGTTCAGGTCATGCCCGGCCTCTTGCGAAAGGGATCCACTTTGGCCGTAGCCGGTCAGCGAGCAATAGACGAGGCGCGGATTGATGCTGCGCAGCGTCTCGTAATCGATGCCCAATCGCCCGGTAACGCCCGGTCGATAGCCTTCGACGACGACGTCTGCGGTCTTGGCAAGACGATGGAATGCGTCGCGGCCGTCAGGGCTTTTGAGGTTCAGATTGATGAAGCGTTTTCCGCGCGCCAATGCGGCGATCGGCAGGCTGCCGGCCCCGCCTCCGATCACGATGACCTCGGCGCCCATGTCGGCCAGCAGCATCGTGCAGTACGGCCCAGGCGCCAGGCGCGTCAAATCGAGGATGCGGATGCCTTGCAAAGCCTTATGCCGCGGTAGTGCGGAATCATTGCGAGGCGCGGCATTTGTTTGCTGGACCATTGCCATTATTCCTCGCGTCAGCGGCGTCATTAACCCATCGGGGTATGTGGAACGCAGAACTACTGTTTAAGTCGGACGAAATTTGTCACGGCTAGGCCATGGCCTCGGCGAAAAGGCGTTCGTAGTCCTGGGCGCTGGCAGGCCGCGGGTTGGTGGCCGACGAATGATCGTTCACCGTGTCGGCAAGCTTAGCCGCCGTGTGAGACGGGGTCAGGCCCATGGCGGAGAGACTTTTGGGCAGGCCTAAATCGCTATTCAGCTTGACGATTTCCGCGGACAGGTCGGCGCCGTCCGGCAACCCCATGGCGGCCTTCAGGGCGCGATACTTGGCGTCGTTGGACGGCGCGTTGAAGCGGAGCACGGCCGGCAGGATGACCGCGTTCAGCGTGCCATGATGCAATCGCGGCGAGGACAAACCTCCGAGCGCGTGCGACATGGCGTGGACAGCGCCCAGGCCCTTCTGGAAGGTCATGCCGCCCTGCAGCGCGGCCATCATCATCTCGGTCCTGGCCTCGATATCTTTGCCGTTATGCGTTGCCTTTCTGATGAAGCGAGCGGCGCGGCTAAGCCCGTCGAGCGCGATGGCATCGGCGGGCGGATTGTAGCGAGGGCTCAAATAGGTCTCGATGCAGTGGGTCACGGCGTCCATGCCGGTCGCGGCCGTGAGCAGCGGCGGCAACCCGAGCGTCAGCTCCGGGTCGCAGATGGCGACGTTCGGGATCATGTGCGGCGAGATAAAGCCGAGCTTGCGGCCGTCGTTGAGCGTAATGAGCGCCGCGCGCCCGACCTCGCTGCCGGTGCCCGCCGTGGTGGGGACGGCGATGACCGGCGGCTTGCGCGCCGTGATTTTGTCCAATCCGCCCAGGATCACCGCATATTGCGCCAGCGGCTCCGGATGAGTGACCAGCAGGGCGACGGCCTTGGCAAGGTCCAGCGGCGAGCCGCCGCCAAGCGCGACGATCGAATCGCACGAAGCGGCGCGGAACAGGTCGCGCGCTTCCAGAGAGGCTGCTTCAGTCGGGTTTTCCGGCGTTCCGTCATAAACTGGCGGTTCACCCGGCAGCCCACCAGCATTGATCACATGTTCGACCAGCCCGGCCGCAACGAGCCCCTTATCCGTTACGATAAGCGGACGCTTGACGGAGAGCAGCCGCAGTTCATCGGCAATCGTTTTGACGGCGCCGGCATCGAATTGAATTCTGGTCAAATAGGTGATGAGGCTCATGGTCTCTATTCCAATCCGTCATAGACATGCTTGGCGATGATCAGCCGCTGGATCTCGTTCGTCCCTTCGTAGATTTGCGTGATCTTGGCATCCCGCATCATCCGCTCGACCGGGAAATCACAGGTGTAACCGGCGCCGCCATGGAGTTGCACCGCCTGGGTCGTCACCTCCATCGCCATGTCGCTACACAGCAACTTCGCCATGGAGGCGAGCGAACGAGCGGCCGGATCCTTCGCTGAGAGCGCGTGTGCCGCGCGGTAGAGCAGTGAGCGAGATGCTTCGATCTTGGTGGCCAGATCGGCGACAATGCCGCGGATCATCTGGAAGCGCGATACCACCTGTCCGAACTGCTCGCGGCCGGTGGTATATTTTACCGCCGCCTCGAACGCGCCTTGTGCGATCCCGAGCGCCTGAGCGCCGATCAGGATGCGGGTGTACGATAGGGAATCGGTGATGTAGTTGTAGCCCTTCGCCGGATCGCCTACGCAGCGATATTCGGGAATGCGGCAATTGTCGAAGATCACGTCGGCCGTCGGGCTGCCGCGAATTCCGAGCTTCTTTTCCTTCTTTCCGAACGAGAGGCCCGGATCGTCCTTGTGCACGGCAAACAGGCCGAACGTTTTTTCGCCGGTGCGTGCCAGCACGGTATACCAGTCCGATCGCGTCGCATTGCTGATGAAGCGCTTTTGCCCCTTGAGAACCCACTCGTTCCCGTCCTTCTCTGCGCGCGTCTTGAGAGCGAACAGGTTGGAGCCGGTCTGCGGCTCCGTCAGGCATATCGAAAAGACGGTATCGCCCTTTGTGGCGGGCCGAATGACCTCTTCGCGCAGTCTCTCCGACCCGTGCTTCGCGATCGGCACTGATCCAGCCCAGATGACCATCAAGGTGAGCGAGGACGAAGCGCAGACGCGGCCGAGCTCTTCGAGCGCGATCGACTGGATGAGCACATCGCCGTCCTGCCCGCCGATCGCCTCCTCGAACGCCAGGCCGACGAGGCCGAGTTCTTTGAATGCCTTCAGCGATTCTTCGGGAAAACGTGCCTCTTCATCGTAAGCACGCGCGTGCGGCTCAATTTTCTCGGTGGCAAGACGCCGGACATTTTTCCGGAAGTCCTCGTAAATCTCACTGTCATTCATCATCGCACCTCGTCGATCTTGCTGGTGACGCTCCGCTTCCCGGAAAGAAGTAACATACTATCCGTATGGTATGGAAGCTCGTTAATTTGGGAAGGTCAGTTCTCGCCTTTCGGCCGCAGGATCAGCTTTCCCTTCGCCTTCCGGCCGGTCATCAGTCTCATCGCTTGCTCGATGCCTTCCAGCGGAAACACCGCATCGACATGCGCCGAAATCCTGCCGCCGGCACACCACGACATAAGCGTCGATAGATTGGCACGGTAACGATCGGGTTCACGGTTCACCCATCCGCCGAAATTCACACCGACGACATCGCAGTTCTTCAGCAGGATGATGTTGGCTGGAAACCTCGGAATTTCCCCGCCGGCAAAGCCGACAACCGCAAACCGGCCACCCCAGGCCATACAACGCAAGGTTGGCTCGGCGTAGGCAATGCCGACTGGATCGTAGACTATATCGACGCCGCGCTCGCCGGTTAATCGGCGCAATGCCTGTCTCAGGTCCTCCTGGGCATAATTTACCAAATCGTCCGCGCCATGCTTGTGCGCCAGCGCAAGCTTCTCGTCGGAGGACGCGCAGGCGATAACCCGCGCACCCATCAGCTTGCCGACCTCCACCGCGGATAACCCGGCGCCGCCCGAAGCACCGAGCACCACGAGCGTCTCGTCCTTTTTGAGCCGGCTGCGGTCCTTGAGCGCATAGAGCGAGGTGCCGTACGTCACCGGAATACCGGCGGCGCGGTCGAAATCGAGAGAGTCGGGCAGCTTTACCAGCCGCGCGGCGTCGACCGCGATGCGCTCACATGCCGCACCGAACCCACAAAAGCCCGCGACACGGTCGCCGGGTTGAACGTGTGTGACGCCTCCGCCGATCTGGTCCGCAACGCCGGCGAATTCGCCGCAGGGCGAAAACGGAAGCTCCGGCTTGATCTGATATTTCCCCGTAATGAGCAGCGTATCGGAGAAATTGAGTGCCGCTGCCTTGACGGCCACGACGACTTCGCCGGGCCGCGGTGTTGGCGCCGGCAGGTCGGCGACCTCGAGATCGTCAGGACCGCCAAGACGGGTGCAAAGAACGGCCTTCATCAGTTTCCCGCGGCTACAAAAACGCATTTGCATACTGACCGACTGGTATGTAACATGGGCCTCAACAATATGCCAGTGCGCGAAAATCGTGATCGGGCTGCCGAGCAAAACTTGGGACAAGGGCAAACGATCGTTTTCGCCGACAGATGGCAAGTCGTGTCATGAGGAAGCGGCGCGTCAATGCGTAATGATATCATTCTTGAAGCCGGCGGCCTGACCAAGGACTTCGCCGGCTTTGTCGCCGTCAACGGCGTCGACCTGCAGGTTCGCCGCGGCACCATTCATGCCCTGATCGGCCCGAACGGCGCCGGCAAGACCACCTGCTTCAATCTGCTCACCAAGTTCCTTCAGCCCACGCGCGGCCGCATCCTTTTCAAGGGCGAGGACATCACCGCCATGCAGCCGGCCGACGTGGCGCGGCTCGGACTGGTGCGCTCGTTCCAGATATCGGCGGTGTTCCCGCACATGAGCGTCCTGGAGAACGTGCGCATCGCCTTGCAGCGCGCGCGCGGCGGCTCGTTCGATTTCTGGCGCTCGACCGCGGTGCTCGACACTTTCAACGAGCGCGCCATGGCGCTGATCGCCGATGTCGGGCTGTCGTCTTTCGCCGACTGGGTCGCGGTGGAACTGCCTTATGGCCGCAAGCGCGCGCTCGAGATCGCCACCACGCTGGCGCTCGATCCCGAGATGCTGCTGCTCGACGAGCCGACCGCCGGCATGGGCCACGAGGACATCGACCGCATCGCGCAGCTCATCAAGCGCGTCGCCGCCGACCGCACCGTGCTGATGGTCGAGCACAACCTTTCGGTCGTCGCCGATCTCTCCGACCACATCACCGTGCTCACGCGCGGCCGCGTCCTGGCCGAAGGCGACTACGACAGCGTGTCGACCAACGCCGAAGTGCGCGAGGCCTACATGGGGGTGGGGCATGCTTGACGTCACCGCCCCGCTGCTCGCGGTCAACGACTTGCAAGCCTGGTACGGCGAGTCGCACATATTGCACGGCGTCGCTTTCGACGTGCGCGAAGGCGAGGTGGTCACGCTGCTCGGCCGCAACGGCGCCGGCAAGACGACCACGCTGAAGTCGATCATGGGCATCGTCGGCAACCGCACCGGCTCGGTGCGCTACGAGGGCCACGAGCTCATCGCCCGCACCTCCGACCAGATCGCGCGCGCCGGCATCGCCTTCTGTCCCGAGGAGCGCGGCGTGTTCGCCAGCCTCAGCGTCGAGGAGAACCTGCTCTTGCCGCCGGCGGTGAAGCCGGGCGGCTTGTCGCTCGAGCGCATCTTCGAGCTGTTCCCGAACCTGAAGGAGCGGCTCGGTTCCAGCCAGGGCACCAAATTGTCCGGCGGCGAGCAGCAGATGCTGGCGATCGGCCGCATCCTGCGCACCGGCGCGCGGCTCCTGCTGCTCGACGAGCCGACCGAGGGACTGGCCCCCGTCATCATCCAGCAGATCGGCAAGACCATCCGCGCGCTGAAAGAGCAGGGCTTCACCATTCTCTTGGTCGAGCAGAACTTCCGCTTCGCCTCGACCGTGGCCGACCGCTACTACGTGATGGAGCACGGCCGCATCATCGACCAGTTCGCCAACAGCGAACTGGATGCCAATGTCGAGAAGCTTCATGACTATCTCGGCGTCTGAAAAATAAGCGTGCCACTCGGCACGACATCAAGGAGGAAGATCAAGATGAATCGCGTGATAAGTTTGGCAGCACTGGCTACCGCGCTCGCCTGCACATCGGCGCAGGCGCAGCAACTCAACGTCAAGATTGGCGTACTGACAGATATGTCGAGTCTCTATGCCGATCTTAGCGGCCCCGGCTCGGTCGCCGCCGCCAAGCTGGCGATCGCCGACTTCACCAAGGCCAATCCCAACGTGAAGGTCGAGCTGGTCTCCGGCGACCACCAGAACAAGCCCGACATCGGCTCGCAGATCGCCAACCAGTGGTTCGACGTCGACAAGGTCGACATGATCATCGACACGCCGAACTCCGGCGTGGCGCTGGCCGTCAGCCAGATCACCACCACCAAGAACAAGGTGTTCATCGTCTCCGGCGCCGCGGCCTCCGACCTCACCGGTCCGAAGTGCACCGCCAACACCATCCATTGGACCTACGACACCTGGATGCTCGCCAACGGCACCGGCAAGGCGCTGGCGAAGACCGGCGGCGACACCTGGTTCTTCCTCACCGCCGACTACGCCTTCGGCCATGCGCTCGAGCGTGACACCATGGCGGCGGTAGAGAAGAACGGCGGCAAGGTGGTCGGCAAGGTGCGTCACCCGCTCAACACCAACGACTTCTCATCCTTCCTGCTGCAGGCGCAGTCGTCGAAAGCCAAGGTAGTCGGCCTCGCCAACGCCGGCGGCGACACCATCAACTCGATCAAGGCGGGCGCCGAGTTCGGCATCGTCAAGGGCGGCCAGAAGTTCGCCGGTCTCCTGGTGTTCGCGAGCGACGTGAATGCACTCGGGTTGCAGAACGCCCAGGGCCTGACACTGACGGAAACCTGGTACTGGGACATGAACGACACCAACCGCGCCTGGACCAAGCGCTGGCAGCAGGAACGAGCGGGCAAGTTCCCGACCATGGTGCACGCCGGCGTTTATTCGGGCCTGACCCACTACCTCAAGTCTGTCGCCGCGGTGAAGAGTGCCGCCGACGGCAAGGCGGTGGTCGAGCAGATGAAGAAGACGCCGACCGACGACGTGCTGTTCGGCAAGGGCACGGTTCGCGCCGACGGCCGCAAGGTGCATCCGGCTTATCTGTTCGAGGTGAAGGCGCCGTCGGAGTCCAAGTACCCCGGCGACTTCTACAAGGTGCGCGCCACCATCCCGGCGGAAGAAGCCTTCCGTCCGCTCAACGAAGGCAACTGCCCGCTGGCGAAGGGCTGAGCCACGCGAAGCGTGTCCCGGACGCGGTGCGGCATGAAATGACGCACCGCTGATCCGGGACCCGAGCGCAGAAAACCACGCATGTTGGAAATCTTCGGCATTCCTTCGACCGCTTTGTTCGGCCAGTTGCTCATCGGCCTGATCAACGGCTCGTTCTATGCGCTGCTCAGCCTCGGGCTGGCGGTCATTTTCGGCATGCTCAACATCATCAATTTCAGCCACGGCGCCCAGTACATGATGGGCGCCTTCGCGGCCTATCTACTACTGCAATATACCGGCCTCGGCTACTGGCCGGCGCTGATCGTCGCGCCGATCCTGGTCGGCATCACTGGCGTCATCGTCGAGCGGCTGTTCCTGCAACGGCTGTACAAGCTGGACCATCTCTACGGCCTTCTGCTCACCTTCGGCCTGGCGCTGATCTTCGAAGGCTTGGCGCGCAACAAGTTCGGCTCGGCCGGCCTGCCTTACACGCTGCCGGACTCGCTGCGCGGCGGGCAGAATCTCGGCTTCATGTTCCTGCCCAACTACCGCGCCTGGGTGATCGTCGCCTCGCTCGGCATTTGCCTCGGCACTTGGTTCGTCATCGAGTGGACGCGGCTCGGCGCCTATTTGCGCGCCGCCACCGAGAACCCGACGCTGGTGCGCGCCTTCGGCATCAACGTGCCGCGCATGATCACGCTCACTTATGGCTTCGGCGTCGCGCTTGCCGCCTTCGCCGGGGTGATGGCGGCGCCGATCTATAACGTCTCGCCGCAGATGGGCTCCGAATTGATCATCGTCGTCTTCGCGGTCGTGGTGATCGGCGGCATGGGCTCGATCCTGGGCGCCATCGTCACCGGCTTCGGCCTCGGCGTCATCGAGGGGCTGACCAAGGTGTTCTTTCCCGAGGCGTCCAACACGGTGATCTTCGTCATCATGGCGATCGTGCTGCTGGTCCGCCCGGCCGGCCTGTTCGGACGGAGGGCGTGATGGAACGCGTGGTCGATCCGCTCGCCGGCAAGCCGTCGCTCTGGCGCACGCAGGCCCAGGCCATTGTTTTCGTCGCGATGGTCGCCGGGCTGATCGCGGCGCCGTTCTTCACCTATCCCTTGTTCCTGATGCAGGCGATGTGCTTTGCGTTGTTCGCCTGCGCCTTCAACCTGCTGATCGGTTATGTCGGCCTCCTGTCGTTCGGCCATGCGCTCTATTTCGGCTGGGCAAGCTACATCTCGGCGCATGCCGCCAAGGTCTGGGGGCTGACGCCGGAGCTCGCCATTCTGGCCGGCACCGCGATGGCGGCCTTCTGCGGCCTGGTTGCCGGCGCACTCGCCATCCGCCGCCAGGGCATCTACTTCGCCATGATCACGCTGGCGCTGGCGCAGATGATGTATTTCTTCGCGCTGCAGGCCAAGTTCACCGGCGGCGAGGACGGCATCCAGGCGGTGCCGCGCGGCTATCTGTTCGGCCTCATCGACCTGCGCAATGAGATGACGATGTACGTCGTCGTGCTGGCGATCTTCCTCGGCGGCTTCCTGTTCATCTACCGCATCATCCACTCGCCATTCGGTGAGGTGCTGAAGGCCATCCGCGAGAACGAGACGCGCGCGATCTCGCTCGGCTACAAGACCGACCGCTACAAGCTGGTCGCCTTCGTGCTGTCGGCGACGCTGGCCGGGCTTGCCGGCGCCACCAAGGCGATCGTGCTGCAGCTGGCCTCGCTCACCGACGTCAACTGGCCGATGTCGGGCGAGGTGGTGCTGATGACCCTGGTCGGGGGGCTGGGCACCATCTTCGGGCCGGTGGTCGGTTCCTTCGTCATCCTGCTGATGCAGTTCAAGCTCGCCGCCGTCGGCGAATGGGTGCTGGTGATCCAGGGCGTCATCTTCGTCGCCTGCGTGCTCCTGTTCCGCCGTGGCATCGTCGGTGAAATCGCTCACAAGCTACGTATTAAGCTCTGAAACTCCCGTTATCGAGGTCTTTCAGAAGACCGATCGGAACACAGGATATCGCGGTCAAAACGGAATTCTCGCATGTACACCGAGCTTTCTCTTTTCATCGACGGAAAATGGCTTAACGGCGCAGGCCGCAAGGGCGAGGATGTGATCAACCCTGCGACCGGCAAGGCGCTCGGCTCGCTGCCGCACGCCAGCAAGGCCGACCTCGACGCCGCGCTGGAAGCCGCCCAGAAGGGCTTCCTGGTCTGGAAGGCCATGTCGGCCTACGACCGCGCCAAGATCATGCGCAAGGCCGCCGACCTGCTGCGCGAGCGCGCCGAGCGCGTCGCCACCGTGCAGACGCTGGAGCAGGGCAAGGTTTTCGCCGAGTCGCGCATCGAGGTTTTGACCTCCGCCGACATCATCGACTGGTACGCCGAGGAAGGCCGCCGCGCCTACGGCCGCATCGTGCCGGGCCGGCAGAAGGGCGTGCGCCAGATCGTGCTGCAGGAGCCGGTCGGCGTGGTGGCGGCGTTCACGCCGTGGAACTTCCCGACGCTCACGCCCGTGCGCAAGATCGCCGGCGCGCTGGCGGCCGGCTGCTCGATCATCATCAAGGCCTCGGAAGAGACGCCGGGCGGCTGCTTCGAACTGGTGAAGTGCTTCGCCGACGCCGGCGTGCCGGCGGGCGTGCTCAATCTCGTGTTCGGCGTGCCGGCCGAGGTGTCCGAGCACCTCATTCCGTCGCCGCTGGTGAAGAAGATTTCCTTCACCGGCTCGATCCCGGTCGGCAAGCATCTCGCGGGGCTGGCCGCCAAGGGCATGAAGAAGGCGACCATGGAGCTTGGCGGCCATTCGCCGGTCGTCGTCTTCGCCGACGCCGATCCGGAGAAGGCGGCTGATACCATCGCCGCGTTCAAATATCGCAACGCGGGCCAGGTCTGCATCTCGCCGACGCGCTTCTATGTGCAGGAGGCGAGCTACAGCAAGTTCGTCGCGCGCTTCACCGAATACGCCAAGAACATCAAGCTCGGCGACGGCCTGGAGAAGGGCACCACCATGGGCCCGCTCGCCAATCCGCGCCGGCTCGACGCGATGGAGTCCTTCGTCAACGACGCCAAGGGCCGCGGCGGCAAGATCGCCGCCGGCGGCTCGCGTCACGGCAACCAGGGCTTCTTCTTCCAGCCGACGGTAATCACCGACGTGCCGGACGACGCGAAGGTCATGACCGAGGAGCCGTTCGGGCCCTTGGCGCCGATCGTGCCGTTCAAGACCTTCGACGAAGTGGTGGAGCGCGCCAACGCGCTGCCGTTCGGGCTCGCGGCCTATGCCTTCACCTCGTCGGGCGCGACCGCGACCGCCATCGGTGACGCCATCCAGTCCGGCATGGTGGGCGTCAACAGCGTCGCCATCTCGACGCCGGAGACGCCGTTCGGCGGCATCAAGGAGTCGGGCTACGGCTCCGAAGGCGGCATCGAGGGCCTGCAGGCCTACATGAACACCAAGTTCATCTCGCAGGCTTAACTGGGATTGCTGATCTTATTTTACCGTTCGCTGTTTCGTATCTGAAATTCGCTGTTCTCGGCTTAGGGAATTTTGAGCTAAAGCACTGAATTCGTAAACGCCTCTGCTCCATTTTCTCCGGAAATGGCCGCTTGGTTGCGAAAATCCCTGTTAAATTCCCTGTTGCAGGGAATGATGAACGGAGACTGGTTCGATCCGCACTGCCTCGCCAGCCAGCCGGTCCGGCAGCGACCATATTATTCCAGCCGACCGTCCAAAAAAGCCGAAAGCCTCCGTGCAAATATCGGAATGCGCTCCGGACCAGGGTCGGGTCGCATTGCGCGAGCACCGGTGCCAGATCAACGTTTGATGTTAGGGTCTCGGCACGCAACCGCGGTTGCAAGCGAGCCGGCCTGAATCTCCCGCTGGAAGGCGCTCGGAAGTCAGATAAAGTCTGCCGGCAGGAATGAATTCGCGATGAGGCTGGCGTTCAGCCTACGGACGAGGAGGAGGTAGATCATGACGGCTATTCACGGCTATGTGGCCCCGACCGCCAGCGCCGACGAGTTCGGCGTGCATTCCCTCGATCAGTTCGTCCTGCAGGTTCCTGACGCCAGCGTCGCTCAGGACTTCTACACGAATTTCGGCCTGGACGTGCCGCGCGTGGACAACAGGCTGTTGCTCAAGACCTTCGGGCACGACCATGGCTGGGGATCGGTGATCGAAGGCGCGAAAGAAAAGCGCATGCATCACCTGTCGTTCGGCTGCTATGCCGAAGATATCGACCGGCTGAAGAAGCGCATCGAGGGGCAGGGGATCAAGCTGGTCGATCCGCCGCCGGGCTTCGAAAGCAACGGTTTCTGGTTCCGTAACCTCGAAGGCGTCCTGATGGAGATCAAGGTCGCGCCGAAGGTGTCGCCGGATCAGAAGGCGCAGAGCGAGTGGGTCACGGTCGGCCCTGGCAAGGCGGCGGCAACGGTGCGCGAGAAGTCGCCGCTGGTGCGCCCGCGACGTCTGTCGCATGTGCTCATCTTTACGAGCGACGTGCTCGGCTCGATCAAGTTTTACGAGAACACGCTCGGCCTGCGGCTGTCGGATCGCGCCTCGGATCTGGTGGCGTTCATGCATGGAATTCATGGCAGCGACCACCACCTGCTGGCTCTGGTGAAATCATCCGCGCCCGGGTTCCACCATTGCAGCTGGGACGTTTCGAGCGTCAACGATATCGGCGTCGGCGCCATGCGCATGGCCGACAAGGGATGGCAGAAAGGCTGGGGCCTTGGCCGCCATGTGCTCGGCTCCAACTACTTCCACTATGTCATGGACCCGTGGGGCAGCTTCTCCGAGTATTCCTGCGATATCGACTACATCCCCAAGGAAGATCGCTGGCCTTCCGCCGATCACAAGCCGGAAGACTCTTTCTATCTGTGGGGGCCGGAGGTGCCGCGTGAGTTCGTGCTCAACCGTGAGGCGGGCGAGAACTGATAGCCGTTCCCTTCGGTCGTGAGCGGCGGTCGGCTTTTGCCACCGCCGTCTTCGCGGCCCGGCGGCGTGGAGACGTCACGCCGGCGCGGCGGCGGCAATGCCTTCCAGCGCATCGCTCTTGCGCACCATGACGCGGCGGCGTCCGGTGTCGACGAGGCCCACGCTTTCCCAGGCGCTCAGCACGCGGCTGACGGTATGCAGCGTCGTTCCCGACATTTCAGCGAGATCCTGGCGTGACAGCGGGATCGATATTTCAATGCCGTTCGGCGTCGTGCGGCCGGCATGCTTGGCGAGCCGGAGGATTGCATGGGCGATCCGCTGCTCGACGCGCTCGGTCGCAATTTCGCGCAGCCGTATCTGCATCTCATGATAACGGGTGCCGAGCGCGGCAAGCGCATTCAGAGCGATGCTGGAATGCTTCTCCATCAGCGTCCGGATCGTGCCGGCGCTCCAGCCCATCAGATGGGTTTCCTCGACCGCGATCGCGGAGCCTGGATGGTTCGCGCCGCTGGACAAGGCCATGAAGCCGACGAACTCGCCGGGGCCGAGGTAGCGGATGATGATCTGTTGCCCGTCCGCTGTCGTCTGTGTGGCGCGTAGCCGGCCGACGACGACGATATAGGTCGCGGAAGTGGGGTCGCCCTGGCTGAACAGCACGTCGCCGGCTGCCAACCGCTTCTTGAAGGCGGCGTCGCGGGCCTCGATCAGGATGCGGTTGTCTGCGCCGCGAAACAGTTCGGTCCGCGCGAGGATCTGAAGATCGAATTCCGCCTGCCGTTCCATCGATACTTTCGCACACCCGTCCGCGTTTCTGGCGTCGCGGCCTCCGGCATACTAGCATGCGTCATCGACGGGAGCGTCAAAGACTGTAAAGACTGTCTGCCATGTTGACTGTCAACAAAACCGATCTGGTGCGGCATCATGTACCCGTGACAATGGCGGATCGCTTTGCGTTCCGCCTTGTCGGCGGGTTGTCCACGGTCGCGTCGGTTCTGTTCAGCAAGCGCTACGGCAACCGCGCGGTGGTGCTTGAGACGGTTGCGGCGGTGCCGGCGATGGTCTCGGCGACGCTGCTCCACCTGCGCTGCCTGCGCCGGATGGTCGACGATCACGGCTGGATCCGGACCCTGATGGTGGAAGCGGAGAACCAGCGCGCCCATCTGATGTCATTCGTCGCCATCGCGCGTCCGAGCGGCTGGCAACGCTTCCTGATCGTGCTGGCGCAAGGGGCGTTCTACAATTCGTATTTCCTGCTGCATCTCTTGAGCCCGCGCACCGCCTACCGCGTCGCCGGCTACATGTCCGAACAGGCGATCCAGGGTTACACGCGCTATCTCGAAGATCTCGAGTCGGGCGTCCAAACCGACATCGAGGCGCCGGCCTTTGCCATCGACTACTGGCATCTGTCGCCGCAGGCCAAAATCAGCGAGATGCTCGTCTCCATGCGCGCGGACGAGGCGATCCACCGGGACATCCAGCATGCGTTCGCGGATGCGCTGGTCGCCGGCAAGCTGCTGCCGGATTTGCCGGCCACCGATCTCGACGCCGGCTCAAGCATCGGCCTTGACGAGAAGCGGCTGGACGCCTCTTGAACGGCAATTTTCCGCAGCATCATTGTTGTCGTATTATGAAGTAATATCAATATGTTAACTGTAGTTCATCCCGCGAAGCGGGCAGTTTGCGCTGGATCAACGTCGCGGTGCGTTGGCTCCCGTAATCGATCAGATGCGGACGCTTAAACCGCAAACACGGCCGGGACGACATGCTTGGACAACTGACAATCGGTGAACGGCAGGCCGCGCTGGCCATGCTCGTCGTGCTGGCCGTTGTGGGCCTGGCGATGGCTGCGGCAGGGTATGACGACCCGTTCGGCGGGCAGGGCGCGATTGTCCTCGTCGCTGCGCTCGCCGGAATCTTCGGCCTGATCTCCGTCTATTACCAGCCCGCGCCCACCCCCGAGCGACTCGAGCGCTACTACGACGATCCGACCAAGGCCGGCATCGTCATCGCGATGATCTGGGCGGTCATTGGCCTGTTCGTCGGCGACTGGGTCGCGTGGCTGCTGGTCAATCCCGATCTCACCTTCGACGCCGCCTGGTCGAGCTTCGGCCGCATCCGGCCGGTTCACACCACCGCGGTGATCTTCGGCTTCGGCGGCAACGCGCTGATCGCGACGTCACTCTATGTTCTCCAGCGCACCTCGCGGGCGCGGCTACCCGACCAGTTGAGCCCGTGGTTCGTCGTCTACGGCTACAACCTGTTCTGCATCCTTGCCGTGACCGGCTATCTCGCCGGCATCACCCAGTCGAAGGAATATGCCGAGCCGGAGTGGTACGCCGACATCTGGCTCGTCGTGGTGTGGGTCGTCTATTTCTCGATCTATCTGCGGACGCTGGCTCGCCGCAAGGAACCGCACATCTACGTCGCCAACTGGTACTACATGGCCTTTATTCTGGTCGTGGCAGTTCTGCACATCGTCAACAATCTCGCTGTGCCGGTGTCCTTCGCCGGTATGAAAAGCTATTCGCTGTTCTCCGGCGTACAGGATGCGATGACACAGTGGTGGTACGGCCACAACGCGGTCGCGTTCTTCCTCACCGCCGGCTTCCTCGGCATGATGTATTACTACCTGCCCAAGCGCGCCGGCCGGCCGATCTTTTCCTACCGGATGTCGATCATCAGCTTCTGGGGCATCACATTCTTCTACATGTGGGCCGGCTCGCATCACCTGCACTACACGGCGTTGCCGCATTGGGTGCAGACGCTCGGCATGACCTTCTCGGTGATGCTGCTGGTGCCGTCCTGGGCCTCCGCCGCCAATGCGCTGCTGACGCTTAACGGCGCCTGGGACAAGGTGCGCGACGACGCCACGTTGCGCTTCATGATGGTCGCCGCGGTGTTCTATGGCCTCTCGACGTTCGAGGGCTCGTTCATGGCGATCCGTTCGGTCAATTCGCTGTCGCATTACACCGACTGGACCGTCGGCCACGTTCATGCCGGCGCGCTCGGCTGGGTGGCGATGATCACCTTCGGCTCGATCTACGCCTCGGTGCCGTGGCTGTGGAAGCGCGAAGCGATGTATTCGGCGAGGCTCGTCGAGGCGCATTTCTGGCTCGCGGTCGCCGGCACCATCATCTACGTCTTCGCGATGTGGAATTCCGGCATCATCCAGGGGCTGATGTGGCGGACCTATAACGAGAGCGGAACGCTCGCTTACTCGTTCGTCGACTCGCTGGTGGCGATGCACCCGTATTACATCGCGCGTGCGATCGGCGGCCTGTTGTTCCTGCTCGGCGCGCTGATCGGCTGCTACAACATCTGGATGACGATCCGCACCGCGCCGCGCGCGGCCGATGAACCGGTGTCCGGCCGTCCCGACTCCGTCCTTGCGGGCACACCCGCGCTGCAGCCGGGAGAATAGCGCCGTGTTCGGATATCATTACCGGCTGGAACGCAAGGCGATCGGACTCGTGCTCGCCATCATCGGCGTCGCTTCGATCGGCGGCATCGTCGAGATCGCGCCGCTGTTCACCATCCATCAGACGGTCGAAAAGGCTCCGGATATGCGGCTCTACACGCCGCTCGAACTGGCCGGCCGCAACATCTATATCCGCGAAGGTTGTTACGCGTGCCATTCGCAGATGATCCGCACGCTGCGCGACGAGGTTGAGCGCTATGGGCCTTATTCGCTCGCGGTGGAATCGAAATACGATCACCCGATGCTGTGGGGCTCCAAGCGCACCGGTCCTGATCTGGCGCGGCTCGGCGAAAAATACTCCGACGCGTGGCACGTCATTCACCTGAAGAACCCGCGCGACGTCGTGCCGGAATCGGTGATGCCGGCCTATGCCTGGCTCGCCCGCAACGAGTTGAAGACGTCCGATCTCGGCGCGCATTTGAAGGCGCAGCGTGCGGTCGGCGTGCCTTACACCGACGCCATGATCGCCAATGCTGCGGTGGATGCCTACGGCCAGGCAACGCCGGACTCGCCCGGCGCCGAAGGTGTCGCCGAGCGTTACGGCAAAGCCACCACCGTGCGTGTCTTTGACGGCGAGCCGGAACGGCTGACCGAAATGGATGCGCTGGTGTCCTATCTTCAGATTCTCGGGCGCCTGACCGATGCCGCGCACAAGCCCGTGACCGCGGCGAAGGACTAGATCATGGATCTTACCCACGACATTACGGTCTGGTTTTCCAAATCGTTCGGCCTGTTCTATCTGCTGGCGCTCTCGGCGGCCGTTCTTGTCTATGTCTATTGGCCGTCGAACAAGGCTCGCTTCGACGAGGCTGCCACATCGATCCTGCGCGAGGAGGACCGGCCGTGGCGGTAGAAGAACGCGACCCGCATACCGGCTACCTGACGACCGGCCATGAGTGGAACGGCATCACCGAACTCAACACGCCGGTGCCGCGCGCAGTCTATTTCTTTCTCATCACGACCTTTCTGTTCTCCGTCGGCTACTGGATTCTCATGCCGGCCTGGCCGCTGGGCGTCAGCTTTACCAAAGGTCTTCTCGGCATCGATCAGCGTGAAATCGTCACGCAGTCGCTGCAGGAGGCGGCGCTCGAGCGCAGCGCGTGGACCAAACGCATCGAGGCGGAGAGCTTCAATCAGATCCGCGCCGACGCCGGGCTGATGAAGGTCGTGCGAGAAACCGGCCGCACGCTGTTCGGCGACAACTGCGCGGCCTGCCACGGCACCAATGCGAAGGGAAGCAAGGGCTTCCCCAATCTCACGACGTCGGCCTGGCTCTGGGGTGGCAGCCCCGAGAAAATCGCCGAAACGATCCGCGTCGGCGTGAATTCGGGGCATGCCAACGCGCGCAGCTCGCAGATGCTCGCATTCGGTCGCGATCAGGTTCTCAAGCGCAACGACATCGATAATGTCGTCGCCTACGTGCGATCGCTTTCCGCGGCGGTTGCCGTCGGCGGGATGCAGGCCAAGGCGGTAGAGGCGGGGCGGGCGGTGTTCGCCGCCAATTGCGCTTCCTGTCACGGCGACGAGGGCAAGGGAAATCCCGAACTCGGGGCGCCGGACCTGACCGATAACGTCTGGCTCTATGGCGGCGACGAGGGTTCGATCTACGCGACCGTGTGGGGCGGCCGGCAAGGTCTCATGCCGAGCTGGGAGAGCCGTCTGTCGGCGCTCGACCGGAAGATCCTCACGCTTTATCTCGTCGACCTGCGCGCGGTGAAACCATGAACGCGATGGCGGCATTGTTCGGACGCAAGACGGCGGTCCGGCTCGCGGTCGGCGCCGGACTTGCGCTCATAGCCGCCGCCAACTGGCATCTCGTCTATGTCGCGACCGCTTCACAGCCCGGCTGCGTGCCGCATCTGCGGCAGAGCGACGGCGGCGCCGACAGTTTTCGCGCGGCGGTGTCATCATGCACGGTGAAATGATGTCGATCGTTTGGTGTTTCGTACAGCGGAGGCAGGCATGACCACCATTCCGGCGGTTCTGCCGCCCGTCCCGCGAGAGAAAGCCTGGACCCGGAATCTCCCGGCGTCGGCCGCGTTCGGCTGGCTCGCCGCCGGCTGGCGCGATTTCGTGACGCATCCGGCCGCGAGCCTCAGCTATGGCCTGCTGGTCTTCGCGGTGTCTGCCGCGATTGTCACCGGACTATTCGCTTTCGGCCTCGATTACATCCTGTTTCCGGCATTTGCGGGCTTCATGGTGGTCGGCCCGCTGCTCGCGATCGGCCTTTATGAAAAGAGCCGGCGGCTCGCGGCCGGTGAGCCGGTCAGTCTTGCGAGGATGATCTTCGTCAAGCCCGCGTCCAACGGGCAGGTGCTGTTCACCGGCGTTCTGCTGTGCCTGTTGATGCTGCTGTGGATGCGCGCCGCCGTGATCATCTACGCCCTGTTCTTCGGTCTGCGGCCGTTCCCCGGTCTCGATCACATCGCGCCGATGCTTTTCACCACGCCGGTCGGGTGGGCCATGCTGGTGGTCGGCAGCGCGGTCGGCGCGCTGTTCGCGGCGTTCTCCTTCGCGATCAGCGCGGTGTCGATCCCGATGCTGCTCAACGAGCGCATCGATGCGTTGACCGCGATGGGCTCGAGCGTGGCTTATACCTGGAACAATCTTCCGGCGATGCTGACCTGGGGCATCATCGTGCTTGTGTTGTTCCTGCTGTCGCTTGCGACCGGCCTCGTCGGCCTGATCGTCGCGTTCCCGGTGCTCGGTCACGGCACCTGGCACGCCTATCGCGCCATCCGTCCTTCGTCCGAGGGGCGGTCATGAGCTGCTGTGCGGCCGGCCCGGACATCGGTTTGGCCGCGCGTGAAGCCGCCGGCGAGGAGATCCGGCTCGCGAGCCGCGCGGTTGATGACGGGCGCCGGCAGACCGATCTCTCCGTGCCGGATATCCATTGTGGCGCCTGCATGCGTCGCGTCGAGAATGCGCTCGCCCGGCTGCCGGGCGTCGAGCAGGCGCGGGTCAATCTCTCGACGAAGCGTGTCGCGGTGCGCTGGCGTGGCGACAACCCACCGCCGCTGATCGAGACGCTGCAGGCCATCGGCTACGAGGCACATCTTTGCGATGCCGCGGCGGAAGGGAAGGATCGCGCGCTTACCGAGTTGGTGCTTGCGCTGGCGGTGGCCGGGTTTGCCGCGAGCAACATCATGCTGCTGTCGGTCGCGGTGTGGTCCGGCGCGGAGGGCGAAACGCGCGACCTGTTTCACGGCTTGTCCGCGCTGATCGCGCTGCCGGCGCTGGTTTATTCTGGCCGCATCTTCTTCCGTTCGGCGTGGAACGCGGTGCGCCACGGCCGCACCAACATGGACGTCCCGATCTCGATCGGCGTTCTGCTCGCGTTCGGTCTCAGCCTTTATGAATCGATCGTTCACGGGCCACATGCCTATTTCGATGCGGCGACCATGCTGCTGTTCTTTCTGCTGATCGGCCGCACGCTCGACCACATGATGCGCGAACGCGCCCGCGTCGCCGTCGCCGGGCTCGCGCGCCTTGCCGCGCGCGGCGCGCTGGTGCTGGAGGCGGACGGCACGCAGACCTACCGCCCGCTCGAGGAGATCGTGCCCGGCATGTCGTTGCTGCTGGCCGCCGGCGAGCGTGTGCCGGTCGACGCGCGCGTCGCGAGCGGCCGCTCGGAGATCGACTGCTCGCTGGTCACCGGCGAGAGCCTGCCGCAGCCGGCCGGCGAGGGCACGCTGCTGCAGGCCGGTACGCTGAACCTCACCGGGCCGCTCACCGTTGTCGCGACGGCGGCGGCGAAGGACTCGTTCCTCGCCGAGATGATGCGGATGATGGAGGCTGCCGAAGCCGGCCGCTCGCTGCATCGGCGGATTGCCGATCGAGCCGCGCGGCTCTATGCGCCGGTCGTGCATCTCACCGCGCTTGCGACCTTCCTCGGCTGGATGGTGGCGACCGGCGACCTGCATCGCTCTGTCACGATCGCAATCGCCGTGCTCATCATTACCTGTCCCTGTGCGCTCGGCCTCGCAGTGCCGATGGTGCAGGTCGCGGCTGCGCGGCGGCTGTTCGAGAATGGCATCATGATCAAGGACGGCGGCGCGCTGGAGCGGCTCGCCGAGGCCGATACCGTGATGTTCGACAAGACGGGCACACTGACGCTGGGCCGTCCCCGGCTGGTCGATGCCGACGGGCACACTGCCGAGACGCTCGGCGTCGCGGCGGCGATTGCTTTGCATTCGCGGCATCCTTATTCGCTGGCGCTCGTCGCCGCGGCCGGCGGGGCAGGCCTTGCGCGGACATTCGATAGCGTCAGCGAACACCCCGGTTGCGGCCTCGAAGCTGCGAGCGGCACGACGGTCTACCGGCTCGGCCGCCCGGACTGGGCGCTGAACGATGCATCATCCGCGGCGGCAGCGTCCGCCAATGTCGTGTTGGCGCGAGACGGGCAGTTGCTTTCTGCATTCCGCTTCGAAGACAGGCTGCGTGGCGACGCGCGGGCCGCGGTATCGGCGCTCGCCGCCATGGGCATCGCGGCCGAGGTGCTGTCCGGCGATCATGAGAAGGCTGTGGGAAGCATCGCCGCCGTCCTTGGTGTTGGTCATGCCGCGCGCGTTTCGCCGGGCGGCAAGGTCGCCCACATTGCGGCGCGCGCCGCCACGGGCCGCAAGGTGCTGATGGTGGGGGACGGGCTCAACGACGCGCCGGCGCTCGCCGCCGCGCATGTCTCGATGGCGCCAGCAAGCGCGGCGGACATCGGCCGCAACGCCGCCGATCTCGTCTTCCTGCGCGAGAGCCTCATCGCGGTGCCTCAGGCCATCTCGATAGCCAGGCAGGCTGGCCGGCTGGTCCGCCAGAATCTCGTGCTCGCGGTCGCCTACAATATCGTTGCAGTGCCGGTTGCCGTTGCCGGCGAAGTGACGCCGCTGATCGCCGCGCTCGCGATGTCGGGATCCTCCATCCTGGTTGTCGCAAACGCGCTGCGCTTGCGCGGTATCCGGAAGGCGGCTGTGCCGGTGAAACGCGGCGTTGTTTCGCTGGCTATCGCCGCCGTAGAGGGGCATCGGTGATCGATTATTTCTACCTGATCCCCATTGCACTTGGGCTTGGCGCGGTCGCGCTCGGCGCCTTCATGTGGTGCCTGCGGTCGGGCCAGTACGACGATCTCGATGGCGCCGCAGAGCGCATTCTGTTCGAGGATGATTAAGTCCGCTTGCGCGCGCAAATTCGCCGGCTTCGCGGAGCGCTAGTGGGCGTCCTGCTCGTCGGCGTACCAGTCCGGCTTGTGCGGATAATGCGGACCGTCGTAGATTTCGACGATCACCGTTTCTTCGTGCGCGATCGCGGGGCCGTGTACGTTGCCCTTCGGGTTGCAGTAGAAGCAGCCGGGCGTCAGGGTGACGCCGGTCGAGGTGTATTCGTACTTGCCCTGCAGGCAGAACATGAACTGGTTCGACGAGTGGTAGTGCGGCTTCGGGATGCCGGCGCCCTTGTCAAACTTGATGAGTGCGATCGAGGCGCCGGTTTCCTCGTTCCGCCACAGCATCTTCTCATGAACGCCCTTCAGCGATTTTTCGCGCCAGGGAACGCCGTTGGACTGGATGAGGATTTCATCGAGGCTCGGTGCGCCGGCGGGCATCTGGGTCATCGTCATGTCCTTATCTAGGCTTGCGAACGCGGGAATAAGGCGTCAGACCGTCCAGGTGACGGACTTTATCTCGATCAGTCGCGACAGATAGACGACGTTCGACTTGTTGGTGAGTTGGTGCACTTCGCGCATCTCGTCGATGAAGGTGTAGGAGCCGGCCGGCTCCTGCACGGTGATCTTCCTGCCCGAAATGGTTTCGATCTCGTTCTCGCCGCCGCTCAATGAGAGCACCGCATAGGGGTGGTAGTGAATGTGGAAGCCGAGCGTTTGGCCCGGCTCGAGCCGCACCTCCCACATGCGAATGTGCTCGTTTTCGAGCAGCACCTTGTCGCCGATCTCGCGCAGCGCGATGCGGCGCGCAGCTGCTGCTTTCAACCCGTATTTGTCGTCCATGCGCGCCTCCTATGCGTTCGGAAGAACGGCGATGGCATTGATCTCGATCAGGTAGTCTGGGGACACCATCTTGGCGACCTCGACCATGGTCGAGGCGGGCAGCGGCGCCTTGAAATATTCGGCGCGCACTTTGTGGATGGCGTCGAACTGCTCGATGTTGCGGACGAAGACGTCGACGCGGCAGATGTCGTCCATCGTGCCGCCGGCGGCTTCGACCGCGGCTTTCAGGTTCTCGCAGACCTGCCGGGTCTGCGCCGAAATATCGCCGATCCCGGCGATGCTGCCGTCGGCGCAGCGCGCCGTCATGCCGGAGATGAAGACGAGGCGGCCGGTCGCCTCGATGGCGGTTGCGTGCGAGAAGACGCCGGGCGGTTGGCGGAGCTTCGGGCTGCTGATCTGGGTCTTAGGCATGGCGTTTCTCTCGCGTGGACTCATGGAAGGGGGCGGTGACGCCGAGTTCGCCGGCATAGCGGGCGAGCATCGTGGCGACCGGTTCGTCGAGCGTGACGACGCCGTCGGCGTCCTGCTGGCGCCGCCACTCGATCTCACCGGGCGCGAACAGGCCCGTGACGCCGGGCGCGCGTGCACCGGTACGGATGCGTTCGGCTGCGGCCGCGGCCTGCTGCCGGAACACCGCGAGGTCGCAGAAATGCGCGACATCAGCGGCGATGAACAGGTGTGAGCAGTCATAAGGCGTGGCGAAGTCGCCGTAGAGCGGCTGCACCTGCGGACCCGTAGCGCCCTGCGCTAGCAATCCGCACAGGAGGTCGATCATGAAGGAGAGGCCGAAGCCCTTTGCGCCGCCGGACGGCAGCAGCATGCCCTTGATGGCTTCGGCGGGATCGGTGGTCGGCGTGCCGCGCGCGGTGACGGCCCAGGATTCCGGAATAGCTTCGCCGGCTTTCTCCGCCATGCGAATCTTGCCCATGGCCGCTTCGCTGGTCGCCATGTCCAGAACGATCGGAATGTCGCCGTCGGTCGGCACCGCGATCGCAATCGGATTGTTGCCGACGGCGCGTTCCGCTCCGCCGGGGGCAGGCATCAGGGGGCGCGTGTTGCACATCGCGATGCCGATGCAGCCGGCCTCGGCCGCCTGCCGGGCATAACGGCCGGCCGCGCCGAAATGGAAGCCGTGGCGTACGGTGACGATGCCGGCGGCGAACTCGCGCGCTTTCGCAATCGCCATGTCCATGGCCCGCGCGCCGGTGACATGACCGAGCGCGTGCCCGGCATCGAGCACCACGGCGCCGTGGCGGTTCGACACCACCGTTGCGCTTTCCCCACGCGAGACGGAGCCCTTGCGCAGCCGCTCGATATACATGTCGGCGAGCATCACGCCGTGCGAGCGCAGCCCCATCAGATCGGCCTCGACCAGCCCGTCGGCCACGACCTCGGCCGCGCCCTGCGGCGCGCCGGCGGCGTGGAACAGCTGCGCCATAAAGGCGCGCAAGTCGTCGGCCGGAATCCGCCGGGCCTGTTCGGACATCACGCGTACTCGATCTTCTGGGCAGCGATCTTCACCGACAGCGTGAAGCTGCCTTCGTTCATCAGCCAGGGGATGATCTTGTAGGTGCGAACCCCATCGCGATGCATCGGATCTGCGTCGGCGATTTTGCGCGCCTCTGCGATATCCTTGGCGCGATAGACGATCATGCCTTTGCCGGTCCATTCCTCGCCTTTCTCGTCGGAGAGAGGGCCAGCGGCGACGATGATGCCGCGCTTTTCCAGGTCGCGCTGATATTCGAGATGAATGCCGAGATGGCGCTGCACGGCGAGGCGGTCCTGCTTCGGCTCCGTGAAGCAGATGAAGTATTCGCGTGCGGCGAGGCCTTCCGCCCGCGCATTGTCGATCCGTTGCCGCCAGGTCTGGATGGTTTCGGTCATTTTGCCGGTTTCCTGTTGACGACTCGAAGTTCGGCAGGCCGTTTGCGGTCCGCGAGCGAGGCCGCAACCTTGTCGAGCGTCCGGGTGATATGGAGGCGGTTGAGTTCGAGCGTCTTGCCGACGTCGCGGCTCAGCGCCGCGCGCATCAACTGCTTGTGCTCGGAGACGTCGTCGCGCGAGGGTGCGTTGGCCATAATCGACAGCGCGACATAGCGTTCCGCCTGTTCGAACAGGCGGGAGCGGATCGACATCAGCGTCGGCGCGCCGCAGGCGGCGACCAGCGCCGCATGGAAGCTCTCGTGCTCCTTGCTCCAAGTCTCGCTGATCGTGCGCGGGCCTTCGAATTTCTCCTGCCGCGACAGCCGATGGAAGGCGCTCACGAGGTTCGCCTCCCAGTCGACGCCGCCATTCTTCAGCGACCAGCGCAGCGCGACCCCTTCGATCTCGATGCGCGTGGTCATCAGGTCCGTGAGATTGTCGAGCGAGACGTCGGAGACCCGGAAGCCCTTGTTTTCTTCCAGTACGACGAGGCCCTCGGCCTCGAGTCGCATCAGCGCCTCGCGGATCGGGCTGGTGCTGACGCCGTAATGCTCGCGCAGCGCCTCGACGCGAAGCCGCTCGTTCGGCATCAGCCGGCAGTTGAGGATGTCGGACCGCAACCGCGCGAGCGCGGCGGAATTCAGCGTCGTCGCGGCGTCGGAGCGGGCGAGCGAGGTCGTCTCAAGCGAAGTCGGCATGGGCCAACGGATCTCCCGGCGCGCAGGAATGCGGCATTTGGAGATAGCCGAGCGACTCCCGATAATCAAATGGATTTTCGAAAATCTATTGACGTCCCGAAACTCGCATTGCACGATGACGGGCATCGCGGACGCCGTACGCCGCGCCGTGCAACAGGGGAGGTTGGGGTATGAGCGCGTGGATTCGTATCGCTGCAGTGTCGCTTGGGATCGTCTCGTATACCGTCGCGGCCGCTCCGGCCTCGGCGCAGGACGCAAAACCGCTGACGAAAGTGGTGTTCTCGCTCGACTTCATTCCGCTCGGCCGCCATGCGCCGTGGTATGCCGCGCTCGCCGAGGGCTACTTCAAGGATGAGGGCCTCGACGTCAGCATCATCCCGAGCCAGGGCACCGCGCAGGTGATCCAGGCGGTTGAATCCGGCACCGCCAATATCGGTTTCGTCGACGTGCCGAGCCTCGTGCTCGCGCGCAGCAACGGCTCCAAGATCAAGATGGTCGCGGTGAACTACCAGAAGGCGCCTTATGCGATCTTCAGCCTCAGCACCGGCGCCAATGTCACTCAGCCCAAGCAGCTGGAGGGTTTGACGCTCGGCAGCGGTGCGGGCAGCTCGACGCCGAAGATCATCCAGGGCTTCATGGCGCAGAAGGGGCTCGATCCGGCGAAGCTCACGATTTCGAATGTCGCGCCGCCGGCGCGCGCCTCGATGCTGCTCGCGGGACAGGTTCCTGCGATCGAATTCTTCGTCATGTCGAAGCCCGGTCTCAGCGGCGGCGCGAAAGCCAAGAACGCGGAACTGCGGACGCTTCTGCTGGCGGACCACGGCCTGCAGCTTTATTCGAACGGCATCGCCGCCACCGAGGACTATCTCGCCAAAAACGGCGATGTGGTGAAGCGCTTCGTACGCGCCGCCCTGAAGGGCTGGAAGTTCGCGCTGGCCAATCCGGAGAAGGCGGCAGCCGAGCAGATCAAATACGTTCCCTCGCTCAAGCCGGATGTGATCGTGGCCGAGCTTGGCGTGGTCGGCGATCTCGCGGTCACCGACGACACCAAAAAGAACGGCTTCGGCTGGTTCGACCCGGCGAAGATGAAGGCGAATGTCGATTTCGTCGTCAAATATATCGGCGTCACCGGCAAGGCGCCGGCTCCGGCTGACCTCTACGCCACCGGCTTCCTGCCGTCGCCGGCCATCAAACCCTGAGAGGACGCGACCCATTCAGATCGAACCTGCAAACAGCACACAGGGGCGGACGAGCGCCGCCCCTGTTCCGTTTGGGCACTTCAAGGACGTCCATCAGTCCTTCGGGCGCGCCAAGGAGCCGCCGCTCGTCGCGATCGATAACATCACGTTCGATCTGAAGGAGCGGCAGCTGGTGACGCTGCTTGGCCCGAGCGGCTGCGGCAAGACCACGTTTCTGAAGATTGTCGGCGGGCTGATTGGCGCAACGAGCGGCACCATCCAGATCGGTGGCCGGGATGTGACCGAGCCGCACGAGGATTTCGGCGTGGTGTTCCAGCAGGCGAACCTGATGCCGTGGCGGACGATCCTCGATAACGTGCTGTTCCCCATGGAGATTCTCGGCCGCACCGGCTCGGCGGCGAAGCAGCGGGCGCAGACGCTGCTGGCGCAGGTCGGCCTCGAAGGCTTCGATCGCGCTTATCCCTCGCAGTTATCGGGCGGCATGCAGCAGCGTGCCGCGCTCTGTCGTGCATTGATCCACGAACCGAAACTTCTCCTGATGGACGAGCCGTTCGGCGCGCTCGATGAGCTGACGCGCATGGAAATGCAGGATCTGCTGCTCGACATCCGCGAGCGCACCGGTGCGACGACTCTGTTCGTCACCCACAGCATCAGCGAGGCGATCTACATCTCCGATGCGGTTGTCGTATTCAGTAGGCGGCCCGCGGTGATCGCGGACTACATCGAGGTCGATCTGCCTTATCCGCGCTCGGCGGAAATCCGCTATTCCGCGCACTTCACCGAGCTCGAGCACAGGGCGGGCCGTGCGCTCGGGATTGCCCGATGATGCTGCGCAGGATCGAGAACACCATCTATCCGCTGGCTGGCGTCGCCGTCATCCTGATCGCGTGGGAGCTTTACACCTGGGCCTTCGGCATCAGCCGGATCGTATTGCCGAGCCCGTCCGACATCTATCACGCATCGGTCGCCAACTGGCGCATCCTGCTGGTCGAAACCTGGCCGACGTTCTTCGAAAGCCTGCTGGGCTTTGCACTCGCGGTGGTGATCGGCATCCCGATCGCTGTCTGCGTCGCCAATTCGCGCATTCTCAATCTGACGCTCTATCCCATCCTGATCGCGACGCAGTCGGTGCCGAAGGTTGCCATCGCGCCGATCGTGCTGGTGTGGTTCGGTCTCGGCATGCAGTCGAAGCTGGTGATAGCGTTTCTCGTCGCGTTCTTTCCGATGGTGGTGGACACCGCGGCAGGCATGCGGGCGACGCCGCCGGGTCTCCTGGAACTGGCGCGCTCGCTGCGCGCCTCGCGGCTGCAAATTTTCCTGAAGGTGCAGTTTCCCGCCGCGCTGCCGTTCGTCTTTGCCGGCGCCAAGGTGGCGGTGACGCTCGCCGTGATCGGCGCGGTGATCGGTGAGTTCGTCGGTTCGGTCAACGGTCTCGGCAATCTGCTTCTCGCGGCGAACTCGCAGCTCGACAGCCCGCTCGCCTGGGCGGCGCTGGTGTGGTTGAGCGTGCTCGGTATCCTGCTGTTTGCCGCCGTGGTCGTCGCCGAACGGCTCATCATGCCGTGGTCCGGTTCCGGCCACTGAGCGAAAATATCCCCCCGTACTCGTCCGTTCCGAAGAGTGACTCTATTCGGGGACGGCGCCGCCGCTCGCCTCCAGGCCGCGCGCAATCAGGTCCGCGGCATTCAGCAGAGGCTTGAGGCCACGGCTTGCGAGCGCGTCCGGCTTCATCCGCACGGTCGGCGCGGCGACGCTGAGCGCTGCGATCGGATAGCCGTCGCGGTCGAGGACCGGGACAGCGAGAACGGTCAGGACGGTGGAAATCGTCGAACCGCTCAGCGCAAAGCCCTGCTTGCGGACCGCGGCAAGTTTTTTGTCGAGATCGGGCGGAGCGGCGATCTCCTGAAAGTCGCGCTGCCGCGACGGCTGCTTGAGCGTGCGGATGCGGTCGGCGTCCGGCAGGAAAGCGAGGATCGCCCAGCCGATCACACTGGTCGCCGCCGGGATCAGCGTGCCCACGCGGATATCGACGCCCAGTCGCGTGATGCCGGCGCGCATGCGCTCGACGTAGAGCACGTCGCCGCCATCGAGCACGCCGAGGCTTGCCGCTTCGTTCGTTTCGTCGACCAATGCGCGCAGCATCGGCCGCGCCAGCATGCGAATGTCGCGCCGTCCGATGGCATGGAAGCCGAGGTCGAGTACCTTCAGCGTCAGCGCGAAATGCTTGGGATCCGAGCGCGCGACATAGCCGAGATCGACCATCGTGTTCAGCATGCGATGCGTTGTGCCGGGATCGAGGTCGGACGCGGCGGCAAGCTCGCTCAATGTCAGGTCGGCATCGGATGCGGCGATGGCTTCGAGCAGCCGGAATGCCTTGCCGAGAGATTGCACGGAACTTTTGCTGCTCGCTGCGTCTCGCGCGACGGCCTTCTTCGCAGATTTCCTGGGGCGGCTTGGCATGATCTGCACGGTCGCTGGCTTTGAGGATCGCGATGCCGCCGGCTTCTTGACAAGGGCGGCACCGGCTGACACCTTATCAAAACGAAAATAATTTCGCAATCCGAAGGTCGGATGTTCGGCCGCGAACCGTGCAACACGGCTTCGGTTGGCTCGCCGGCAAGACCGGGCGGACAGGAAGGGCGTACGGGAAGGCGTTATGGCAGCCGCGTCATCTCCGGCAAAGGGGGCCGCTGGAACCCTGCGCATCGCTGTCGATATCGGCGGCACCTTCACCGATCTCGCGGCATTCGACGAGGCGACCGGCGCCCTGCATTTCGGCAAGGCGCTGTCAACCCACGGCGAATTGGTGCGCGGCATCGAGGATACGCTCCACGGTGCGCGCATCGCGGCCAAGGACGCCTATCTCTTCCTGCACGGCTCGACCATCGCGATCAACACGCTGCTCGAACGCACCGGCGCGGAAACGGCGCTGCTCATCACCGAGGGCTTCCGCGACATCTATGAGATCGGCCGCGTCAACCGGCCCGACGCCTATAATCTGTTTTTCAGCAAGCACGAGCCGCTGATCCGCCGCTCGCTGCGCTTCGAGGTGCCGGAGCGCCTGCGCGCCGACGGCACGATCCACAAGGAACTCGACGAGCAGGCTGTCCGTAATCTGGTGCGCTCGCTGAAGGATCGCGGCATTCAGGCGGTCGCGGTGCTGCTGCTGCACTCCTATCGCAATCCCGCGCACGAGGTGCGCGTCAAGGAGATCGTGCAGGAGGAACTGCCCGGCACGTTTGTCTCGGCGTCACACGAGCTGTCGCAGGAGTATCGCGAATTCGAACGGGTCTCGACCGTCGCCGCCAATGCCTATGTCGGCCCGCGCGTCGCGGCTTATCTCGGCGAGCTTGAAAGCCATCTGACCGATGCGGGCTTTCGCGGCAGCTTCTATGCCGTGCAGTCGACCGGCGGGTTGTTCCCGATTGCCCATGCGCGGCGGGACTGCGTGCGGATGCTCGAATCCGGTCCCGCTGCCGGTGTGATCGGCGCGCAGGCGATCTGCGCGCAGATGGGCATGGGCGAGGCGATCGCTTTCGACATGGGCGGCACCACCGCCAAGGCCGGCGTCATCAGCAAGGGCGAGCCGCTGACGACGGGCAGCGCGCTGATCGGCGGCTACGAAAAGGCGCTACCGATCCAGATTCCGATGATCGATATTTTCGAGGTCGGCACCGGCGGCGGCAGCATCGCCAGGATCGGCGAGGGTAACTCCCTCCGTGTGGGTCCGCAAAGCGCGGGCTCGATGCCGGGGCCGGCCTGCTACGGCAGGGGCGGCAAGGAGCCGACCGTCACCGACGCCAACCTGCTGCTCGGCCGGCTCGACGACAAGAACTTCCTCGGCGGCGAAATGGCGCTGGACACCGCCGCCGCTCATGCTGCGATGCAGGCCGTTGCCGGTCCACTCGGCCTGGACGAGATCCAGATGGCGGACGGCATTCTGCGCATCGCGGTCACGTCGATGTCGCACGCCGTCAAGGCGGTCACCACCGAGCGCGGACTCGATGCCGGCTCCTTTACGATGGTGGTCTATGGCGGGGCGGGGCCGCTGCATTCGTCGGCGATCGCGCGCGAGATCGGCATTCGCCGCGTGCTGGTGCCGTTCTCGCCGGGCCATTTCTCGGCCTATGGCATGCTGTTCAGCGATCTGCGCTATGACTATGTGCGCTCCTGCTTCAAGCGGCTCGACGAAGCTTCGTTCGACGAGCTTGAGGCGATCTATGCCGACATGGAGCGCGAAGGGCGCGCGGCCATCGCCGACTCCGCCGTGAAGCCGAGTGAGATCCGGGTCGCCCGCGCCGCCGACATGCGGTACGTCGGTCAGGAACACGCGGTCACCGTCGATCTCGACGAGAGGTTCTTCCGGGAGCAGGACCGGCGCGGCATCAAGGGCCAGTTCGACGAGGTCCATGCCGTACGCTACGGGACCTCGGCGCCGAAGGAGCCGGGCGACATCGTCAGCCTGCGGCTCACTGTCACCGGTCTGATGAAAAAGCCGAGCCCTCGCACGGTCCCCGAAGGCGGCAAGGCGCCGGAGAAGGACGCGCTGCTGCGCAAGAAGCCGGTCTATTTCCGCGATGCCGGCGGCTTCGTCGATACGCCGGTCTACCGCCGCACGCTCTTGCGCAGCGGCAACGAGATCGCAGGACCGGCGCTGATCGAGGAACATGCCTCGACCACGGTGCTCGCGCCCGGCGACCGCCTCGCGGTCGATGCGTTCGGCAATCTCGTCATTGCGATCGGGAGCCAGACATGACGTCCGAGCAGAAATCGCCCGAGATCGACGCCGTCACCGTCGAGGTCATCCGCAACGGTCTTCTCGCCATCACCGAGGAGATGAAGACCAACCTGATGCGGACGGCCTACAACCTCATCATCTACGAGGCGCTGGATTTTACCGTTGGTCTGTTCACGGTGAAGGGCGAGACGATCTCGATCGGTCTCGGCCTGCCGATGTTCATCCGCGGCATGGCGGAGACGGTAAAGGCGAAGATCAAGCATTTCGGCCTCGACGGCATTCATCCCGGCGACATCCTCGTCACCAATGACGCCTACACCACCGGTTCGCACCTCAATCACTTCACCTTCACCCAACCGGTTTTTCACAACGGCGAGATCATCGCTTTTTCGTGCTGCATGGCGCACTGGCTCGATGTCGGCGGGACGCTCGGTCAGGTTACGACCGACATTTTCTCCGAAGGCATCCAGATTCCGATCGTGAAGTACCAGAAGGCCGGGGTGGTCAATCAGGATCTCGTCGACATCATCGCGATGAATGTGCGCCTGCCGGAACGCGCACTGGGGGACCTGCGCGCGCAGATCACGGCGGTGACGACCGGTGAGCGCCGTTTCACCGAACTGGTCAATCGCTACGGCAAGGAGGCGGTGCTCGGTTCCGTCGCCGTCATCATGGATCATTCGGAGGCCATCGCGCGCGCCAATACGCGCAATATACCGGACGGCGTCTACGAGGCCGAATCCTACATGGATGACGACGGCGTCGATGTCGGCGAGCGCATTCCGATCAAGGTCAAGGTCATCAAGCAGGGCGACGAGATGACCATCGATCTCACCGATGTCAGCAAACAGGTTCGGGGTTTCTACAATTCCGGCTACACGACCGGAATCGCCTGCGCGCAGGTCGCCTATAAATGCCTCACCACGCCGACCGATTATCCGGTCAATGACGGCAGCTTTCGGCCGCTGAAAGTCATCATGCCGATGGGCCGCGTCATCAGCGCGGAGCGGCCGTTCCCGATGCGCGTGTGGATGACCTTCCCGATGACGGTGATCGACACGATCTTCAAGGCGCTGGCGAACGCGATTCCTGATCGCGTGATCGCCGGCCACCACGCCGACCTCGTGTTTCCGAACATCCACGGCATTTCGCCGAGCGACGGCCGGCTGTTCATCGTGGGCATCGGTCCGCTCGGCGGCGGGTGGGGCGCGAAGAAATCCGAGGACGGCATTTCCGCAACCGTGTGCATGAACGACGGCGACACCCACAACAGCCCCTCGGAGCAGCTCGAGTCGAAATATCCGGTGCTGGTCGAGCGTTATTCGCTGCGGCAGGATTCCGCAGGCGCCGGCCGGAACCGCGGCGGCCTCGGCGCGGAGATGGTGGTACAGGCGTTGTCACCCTTCGCGGTGACGACGCGAATCGACCGTGTTCACTGCAAGCCCTGGGGCTTGCACGGTGGCATGGACGCCGCCGGCAATGGGATCGGTATCCGCCGCAACGGCAAATGGGAAACCGATATGCCGAACGCCAAGATCTTCGGCGTGCGGCTGCGGCCGGGCGACGCCTATCTGATGAAGTCCGGCGGCGGTGGCGGTTTCGGCTCGCCGCTCGATCGCGACGCCGAACGCGTCGCCTCCGATGTGCGCGAGGGCTATGTCGGCGCCGATGCGGCGCGCCGTGACTACGGCGTCGTCGTCACGGCGGATGGCGTGCTCGATGCCGACGCGACGGCAAAGTTGCGCGCGCAGATGCGTGAAAAAGGCGCAACAGGTGGAGAAATCAAGGCTGCCGCCGGTTGAGCTTCGGGGTATGCTTGCCGCAATGCTCAGTTCCGAACAACGCCGCGGCGAGGCGCGCGACCTCGCTTCGCTCTGGGGGCGCATCTCGCGCCAGCATCTGACCGCCGGGCAGGGCTGCGCCTGCGGCTTCGGCGGCATGATGCTTCAGGCATCCGACTTCGAACTGGATATCGTCGAATTCGTCATCAACGACGCGCGCAAGGCCGGGCTGTCCGGTGTCGAAACCTTTATCGATACTGTCGCGAAGCGTGGACCGGACAAATACAGCCTGCCGGCGCTGTTCGACGCCATTGCCAAGGATAGTCCTTTGCAGCCGGGCGGCGGCGAGGTTGATTTCGCGCTCGGGCGCCTGCGCACCACGCTAACCTCGATCGAGAACGCACATAATACTGCGCGTTTCGAGTGTGACTGACGATCAGGCGGCGATAAAACGCCGCAGATTGCCGTGCAGGATGTCGGCATGCTCCGCCGGTGCGAGCTTGAGGTCGCCGATGGCGCGCAACGTCTCCCGCACGAGGTAGCTGCCGCCTTCGGCGTCATAGGGGAAGTCGCTGGCAAACAGCACCTGCCTGCCGCCGAAATAATCGAGGCCGCAGCGCGTCGCGCCCGCCGAGCCTGACAACGCGGTGTCGGCATAGAACATCTTGAAATAGTCCGACGGCTTGCGCTTCAGCGGCACTGGCAGGAGGTCGGCGTCCGCCGGTGGCGTGCGCGTGCCCATTTCGAGATCCCAGCCCTGTTCGATCCGGCCGGCGAAATAGGGGATCATGGCGCCGAGATGATGCGTGATGATGCGCAGGCCGGGATGACGGTCGAACAGGCCGGCGAACACGATATGCGACATCGCGACCGAGGACTCGTAAGGCCAGCCGAAGCACCACCACACCTCGTATTTTGATTTCGGCAGAGTGGGATAGTCCGGCACCGGCCCGCGCACCGGGTGCAGCCAGATCGGCACGTTCGCTTTGGCGATGGCGTCGAAAATCGGTAGGAAGGCCGGATCGTCGAGCGGCCGGCCGCGCACATGCGTGCAAATCTGGAAGCCTTTGGCGCCGAGGCCAAGCGCGCGTTCGATTTCACGCTGGGCAAGGTCGGCATCGAGGAACGACAAGGCGCCGACGAAATAAGGAAATCGCGCGGGATATCGCGCGACTAGCTCGGCAAGGCCGTTATTCATCAGCATGGCGAGCGCGGCCGCCTCGTCCGCCTCGCCGAGTTCCTCGACCGGCGGCATCGATGGTGTGAGCACCTGGGCGTAGTTCTCGAACCGGTCCATGATGCGGAACCTGACGTCGAGATCGTAGAGCGATTTCAGCGTCATCCAGCGCTTCAGCGGTCCGGTTGCGCTCGCAACGCCTTGCAGCTTCTGAAAATAGGCGGGCGGAAAAATATGCGTCCAGGCATCGATCGCTGTGGTCATTCCGTGTCCCGTTGCCGCTTGCTGTGGACGGCCGGCGCGGCCGGTCGCCGATATTGTTGCGTCGCATCGGACGCGCCGATGCGGGCGCCACTATTGACTCGCGGCGCGCAAAAATTCCATACTTTTCGAAACTGCAAATAAACTTCGCAGTCCGAAAAAAAGCTACAGGGACCGGGGACGCTGACAGAGATGCCGAAGGGCGCACGCGCGCAGGCGACGGCGAAGTCGGGAGACTCCAAGCCGCCGAAGGTCAAGCCGGGCAAACGCGGCGCCAAGCGCGCAGCGTCTGCCGCGCGTGACAGCGTCGTCCAGGGCAGCGTTGTCAGTTCGCTCGCCAAGGGCCTGCGTATTCTCGAAGCGTTTTCCGCGGATCGCTCCGAACTGACGTTGAGCGAAATCGCGACGCTCGCGCAGCTCGACCCCGGCACGGCGTTTCGTCTGCTGAACACGCTGGTGATGCTCGGCTATCTCGACCGCGTGTCGGGCGGCCGGCGTTTTCGCCTCACCTTGAAGGTGACCGACCTCGGTCTGCATGCCATCGCCCGCGCCGATCTGCGCGAGGTGGCGCGGCCGATCCTGCGTTCGCTGGTCGGCGTGGTGAACGAGGCGGCGAGCCTCGGCGTGCTCGACGGCGCGGACATTCTCTATGTAGAGCGCGTGCGGGCCGGACTGACGCGCGTCGGCGTCGACATTCGTATCGGCACCACGATCCCCGCCTTCTGGAGCACGATCGGCGAGGCGATGCTGGCTTATCTGCCGCCAGACGAGCTTGCAAAAGTGCTGTCGCTGACGCCGCGCTCCGGCTCGTTTCCGCACATGCCGATGAACCGCGACGAGATCACACGGCGGCTGCGAAGCGTGCGCGAGAACGGCTATGCGCTGCGCGATTCCTATTTCGGCAGTGGCCTGCGCGTCCTCGCAGTTCCGGTGCTGGATATCGACGATTACCCGCTCGCCGCGCTCAGTGTCGTTGTGCCGGAATTCCAGATGTCGCTCAGGGAATTTCGCGTCCGTGCGCTCGAAGCCGTGCAGCGGTCGGCGAGGGATATTGCCAGGGTCATGCAATCGAGTGGCGCCGTCCGGGTGACGGCATAACAAACACGAAGGGAGAAACGCCATGACGTTCGGAAAATGGTCTATCGCGGCGGTCGCCACCGCCGCGCTGGTCGGTACGGCGATCGCCGCCGAGCCGATCCGCATCGGTGCGATGCCGGTCGGGTCGGGCTGGTATGTCGCGGCTGCCGCGATGGAACAGGTCTTCAAGCCGGCGCTCGGCGGCCGCGACGTCGAGGTGATCGCCCGCGGTGGCGGCGTCGCCAACCCGATGGTGGTCGAGCAGGGCAAGGCCGAGATCGCCCTGTCGAATGTCGCGACCGCGGTGTGGGCGACGCAGGGCCGCGAACTCTACGGCGGCAAGAAGGCGACGCACATCCGCGCGCTGGTTGGCGGCCTGAACTCGGTCTACCTCTCGATGATGGTCCGCAACGACTACATCAAAAAGAGCGGCCTCGACACTATGGAAAAAATCATGTCGTCGGGCAAACCGCTGCGCATCGTGATGAAGCCGCAGGCTTCCAACGTGCCGTCGAGCGTCGACATCGTGCTCGAGGCCTACGGCCTCGACCGCGCCAGGATCAAGGCGAACGGCGGCGATATCATCCAGGTCGCGCCGGCGCAGATTCCCGACGTGATGCGCGAGGGCCGGGCCGACATCCTGTTCGACACTGTGCTCAAGGGCCATCCGATGATCACGGAAGTCTCGCTCACCGCGGATGTCAGCTTCCTCGACCTGTCGGAGAAAGCGCGTGCTGCTCTCGGCAAGAACGGCGTGAAGCCCTCGCAGTTCCCCCAGTGGTTCAAGGGCCAGAACGGTCCGACCTGGGGCGCTGACTTCGGCACGCAGTTGATCGCGCGTGACGATCTACCGGACGATGTTGCCTACACCATCGTCAAGACGTTCATCGAGAAGCGTGCCGATCTCGCCAAAGCCTATCCGGCGTTCGGCGCGTTCGATCCGAAGCAGGCGGCCAAGCCGGAAAACACCGGCATTCCGCTGCATCCGGGCGCTGCGCGTTACTACAAGGAAGCCGGCCTGATGTAAGGCCGATGCGGCGGGCGTCCGTGTGGCGCCCGCCGGTCTTTTCTGCGGGGAACCAGAATCGTCATGGATGCCGTCCTGCGCACGCTTCGCGATGTCCGCCTGTGGGCCGGTCTCGCACTCGTCGTTTTCCAATACTGGATTCTGATCCACCCGCAGCCGCCGCTGGTCGCCCGCCCGGTGCACCTGGTGCTGGCGCTGCTGATCGTCTTCCTCTGGAATCCGCTCGATACCGGCAAGCTGCCGAAATGGCTTGAGCGCGTCCTCGACGCGGTCATCCTGATCGGAGTGGTCGGCTTTGCGATTTATTACTGGCTATCGATGACGCGCATCGACGAGCGCATCGAGAACGTTTCGCCGGTCTTTCCGCAGGACGTCATCTTCGGCATCGTCCTCGTCTTTCTGCTGCTCGAAGGCGTCCGCCGCACCACCGGCTGGATCTTGGTGTGGGTGATCCTTGCCTTTCTGCTCTACGGGGCGCTCGGATTCCTGCTGCCCTATGGCGGCTTCCGCGGCTTCGAGTTGAAGGAATATGTCGAGATTCTCGTGCTGACGACGAGCGGCGTGCTCGGCGTCACGACCGAGACGTCGGTGTCGTTCGTCTTTTACTTCATCGCTTTCGGTGTGGTTTACGCTGCAATCGGCGGCGGCCGGTTGTTCATCGATCTCGCGATCCGCCTCGTTGGGCGTGCAACCGGCGGCAGCCAGAAGGTCGCGGTGGTCGGTTCGAGCCTGATGGGCACCATCACCGGCAGCGCGGTCGCCAACGTCGCCGCGGTCGGCGTGTTCACGATCCCGCTGATGCGGCAATCCGGCGTGCCGGCCGACCGCGCTGCGGCGACGGAAGCCATTGCATCCACCGGCGGGCAGTTGATGCCGCCGGTGATGGGCGTCGCCGCCTTCGTGATGGCGGAACTGCTCGGCATTCCCTACGCGCAGATCGCACTGGCCGGCGTTATTCCGGCGGTGGCTTATTACGTTGCGCTCTATATTTTGTGCGACCTCAATGCGCGCAAGACCGGCACCGGCACGCTGCCGGCCGTCGCGGTCGACAATGTCGAGCCGGTGTTGCCGCGTCTGCATCTGTTGCTGCCGCCGGTCGCCCTGATCGCCGCGCTGATGATGAACTATTCGGCGCAAACGGCGGCAATGTACGCCACCATTGCCTGTTTTCCGGTTGCCTTCATTGGACGCGCGGAGCGGGTCACGTTCGGAAGAGTTCTCGAGATGGTGCGGGATGCCGGCCGGCAGGCGTCGGAGATCGCGGTGCCGATCGCGGCCATCGGCATCATCATCGCGGTGGCGATCCAGTCGAATCTCGCGCTGAAGTTTTCCGCCGGATTGATCTCGTTCGGCGGCGGCACGCTCGCCGGTTCGCTGATCCTCATCATCATCGGCTGCATCATCATGGGCATGGGCCTGCCGACGGTCGCTGCCTACATCATCGGCGCGGTGCTCTACGCTCCGGCGCTGCAGAAGCTCGGCGTGCCGCAGCTCAGCGCGCATTTTTTCGTGATGTATTACTGCGTGCTGTCGATGGTGACGCCGCCGGTCGCGCTTGCGGCCTACGCGGCGGCGGGCCTCGCGAAATCGAGCCCCTGGACCTCGGGCTGGATTGCGTTCCAGATGAGTTTCGTTGCCTTCCTCATCCCGTTCGCCTTCGTTGCCGATCCTGCGCTGCTGTTCCAGGCGCCGATTTTGCAGGTCATTGTCGCTTCGATCGGCCTGATCGTCCCGACCGCGGTGTGGGCAATCGGCCTGACCGGCTGGTTCCGGATCAACCTTGGCTGGCCGGACCGCATCTTCCTGATGCTGTGCGGTCTCGTCGCCATTGTCGCGCCGACACTCAGCCCGTTCTGGCTGATCGGCAATTGCGTCGGCCTCGCGTTTCTGGCGATCAAGTGGCGCTTTCCCTGGTTCGGCCTTCAGCCAAGCCGGAAGCTCGCAGGCGGCAACGGCGAGACAGCCGGAGTGTAGTGGTGAAGGGCAGCCGGTATGCGCCGGAGAGCCGTAATCTGACGGATCCCGCCTCGCGGCGCGTGGTTCGTCAGATCACGTCGCATCCCAGCATTCATCATCATCCGTTTTTCTTCGTGCCGGCCTACGACCGTGCGGGAGAGAAGCTGATTTTCGTGTCATATCGTACCGGCAGGCCGCAGCTCTTTTTCGAGGAGCGTGCAAGCGGCGACCTCGTTCAGGTCACCGACTGCGACGACCTCGCCGACTGGTCGATCTACCCGTCGCCGGACGGGCGCTTTGTCTTTTTCACCGCCGGCACCGGCGCATGGCGCGTCGATCTGGCGAGCTTTAAGGAAACCAAGCTCGCGGATTTCGGCGCCGTCGAGATGCGCGAGAAGGGCATGGTCGGCGCGGCGATGGGCACCACCGCCTTGTCCGCAAGCGGCCGCTGGTGGGCCATTCCGGTCAAGGCAGGCGGGATGTCGCGCTTCGTGCTGGTCGACACGCAGACCGGCGAGAGCCGCGTCATTCTCGAGCGCGACACCATCGGCCATCCGCAGTTTTGCCCCGACGACGACAACCTCATCCTCTATGCCGGGTCGATGACCGACCGCGTCTGGGTCGTCAACCGCGACGGCACCGGCAACCGCCGCGCCTATGAGCGCGAGGACCGCATGCAGTGGGTCACGCACGAGGTTTGGCTGCCCGGCCGCCGCGCCATCGCGTTCGTCGATTGGCCGCGGGGCTTGCGTCTGATCGATCTCGAAACCGGCGCGGCGCCGTGGCTGTCACGCTTTCCGGCCTGGCACGCCGCGCCAGACGCGGATGGTCGCCGCTTTGTCTGCGATACCAATTTTCCCGATCGTGGCCTGCACATCATTCCGCTCAGCACCGAAGCGCCCGGCTTCTTGTGCGCCAGCGAGGCGACGTCGGAAGGCGCGCACTGGGGCGGCCAGTTCCCTTATAATGACGGCCCGGTGGCGGTGGAGGCGCGCCAGCACACCCATCCGCATCCGCGCTTCTCGCCGGACGGCAGACGTGTCGTCTTCACCTCGGATCGGACCGGACACGCGCAGATTTACGAAGTCGAGATCGGAGGCGACGCATGAACGCCGAGGCCCTGCTGGAAAGCCAGCGCGTGCGGCGCGAGATTCGCGAAGGTCGCATCACCGGCACAAGCCGCGGCATGGCGCCGGGATTCGTTCAGTGCAATCTCGCCATCATGCCCAAGGCCTTTGCTTTCGACTTCATGCTGTACTGCCAGCGCAACCAGAAAGCCTGTCCGGTGCTCGAAGTCACCGACCCCGGCGATCCGGTGCCGCGCAAGCTCGCGCCGAACGCGGACCTGCGCACCGACTGCGCACGCTATTCGGTTTTCGTCGATGGCGAGCGGCAGGAAGACCGGCTCGACGTCAGGGACATCTGGCGCGACGATCTCGTGGCGTTCCTGATCGGCTCCGGCATCACCTTCGATGCCGCGCTCGAGCGGGCAGGCGTGCCGACGGACCGTAACCGCTGGGTGCTGCGCACCAATAGACCGACCGAGCCGGCTGGCCCGTTTCGCGGCGATCTTATCGTCACCATGCGGTGGTTGACCCCGCAGCAGGCGATCGTCGCCGCGCAGGTGTCGTCGCGTTTTCCGTTCAACCACGGTGCGCCGATCCACATCGGCAATCCCGCGGATATCGGCGCGGATCTCAAGAACCCGATGTTCGGCGGCCCGGTGCCGGACATGCCGAGAGATCAGACGGCGGTGTTCTGGGCCTGCGGGGTGACGCCGCAATCGGCGGCGGAAGCGGCGCGGCTGCCGCTCTTCATCGTGCATGCCGCCGCGCACAGCTTCATCACCGACCTGCCGGCCGATCATCTGATGAACGTGTGAAGCCGCAGCCGAACGCTCCGGCCCACGGACGAACGCCCGCGGTCAGAACTTTCCGGCGGCCCTTAGATCGGCAAGCTGTTTGCGCGCCTGCTGCGCCAAATAACGGCGCAACCGGATCACGCCGGCGTCGTGCTGGTAAAGCATCTCGAACTTCTCGAGGCCGGGCTTGAGGTGCGCGAGCATTTCGCGGTCCTGCTCGAGTACATGCCAGTGCCGCTTCTCAAGGTTCGTCTTGTAGAGGAAGCGCCAGACGTCACGCTGCCAGCCGGAGACTTTGCGGGTGCGCCAGAAGAACACGCACATGTTGTTTTCGTCGATCGGCGTGCCGAAGCCGGTGATGCCGAAATTGCCGCCCGGACCGCCGGACGGCGGGTAGGGGATTTCGAGCCGCACATAAAGCCCGCCGTCGTCGACCAGTTCGCTCCAGTCGAAATTCACGTCGCGCTGGCCGACCTTCTCGAAGAAGAAGCCGTGCGGCGTGTCGCGAGTCGCGAACTGCGCCTGCGTGTCGCCCTGATACATCGTGTGCGAATTGGCATGCAGGAACGTGCCGTGCATGGGATCCATGAGATTGTCGAAGGCATAGCGCCACGGCATCTCCCAGTCGGCGTAGCAGAGGAAGCTTGAATACTCCGGCGCGCTGATTTCCGGCGGCGGGTCGAACGGCGCCGGCTCCGCGTGAAGCACGTCGCCGAACCAGACGAAGATCGCGCCGGCGATATCCTTTGCCGGATAGGTCTTGACCGCCTTCTTGCCTTCGAGCGGACAGCCGGGCTGGCCCGGCACGTTGAGCACGGTGCCGTCGGGGCCGACCTCGACGCCGTGATAGTTGCAGCGCAGGCGGTCGCCTTCATTGATACCGCGCGACAGCGGCACCGCGCGATGCGGGCAGCGGTCGGCCTGAACGCGGATCTCGCCTTTGTTGTCGCGCCACAGCACGAGCGGCTCGCCGAGCCGCATCAGTCCGAGCGGCTTGCCGCCCGTTTGGACGAAGCGCGAGGGGAGAATGGGCCACCAGCGGTTACGCAGGCCGGTGCGCAGATAGGTCTGCACCTCCTGGTCGGTCGGGCCGGCGGCCGGCGCCTTCGGCGCGGCGGTGCGGGGATTTTCGAGCGTCGTGACATTCGACATGGCTCAGGCTCCCAGTTCTTTCATCAGTGCGGTGAAATTCTCCGGCGTCCAGTCGCCGCCGTTCGGCGGCCGCACCCGCGTGCCGTTGAGGCCCGCCACGACCTCGTCGATTTCGCGCGCGCCCTTGGTGAACACGCTCTCGATCGCGTTGGCGAGCTCCTGCTGCCACGCAGTCGGCGCCTGCGCGCGAGCCTGGTGCGGCTCCAGATAGGGGAAGCGGTAATCTGACATCGGTGCCTCCTGGCGTGTGCTCGTCGCTGGCGCTGTTGAATACTAGAACTTTTCGGGCCGTCCGTCGTCCGCGCTAGTTTCGCATCGCTGCGGTTGGCTTGTCGGCGATCGTGATGGTCATCAGATCGCGGCCGACTTCGAGCGGCCCATCGTAGACCTTGCGGGTGCGGGCGATCAGGTCGGCCGGCGTCGCGCCACCGTTGAGCCCGATATGGCTGTAGACCGCGAGCTTGGGTTTGGCTTCGGAAAAGACCTTGCCGGCAACCTCGGGCGAGGAAAGGTGTTTCAGGATGCGCTCGTAGACTGGAAATTTCTTCATCAACTCGTCCGGGATGACGGTCACGCAGTGCACCAGCAGGTCGGCGCCGGTGGCCTGCTTCACCACTTCGGCGCTGTAGCGCGTATCGCCGGACAGGACGACGCTGTGGCCGCGATACTCGATCTTGTAGCCATAAGACGGCGTGACGAGCTCACCGTGGTCGTTCTGGAACGCCGTGACCTTCAGCCCGTCTTTCTCGTAGACCGGGCCGGGCTTTACTTCGTGGACGTCGAAAGCGATGCCGGCCGGCGGATTTTTCTCGTCTTCGCCACGGATTTCGAGATCGCGCGAGAATGCTTCGGTTAGGCCCTTGGTGAGTTTGGCAAGGCCGGGCGGTCCATAGATCGTCATCGGCTTGGAACGCTGCGCATAGGGCGGGCGCAGCCAGCCGGTCAGCCAGAGGTCCGGCAATCCGTTGAGATGGTCGGAATGAAAGTGAGTCAGGAAGTGGGCGTCAATCTTCCCGAACGGGATTTTCAGCTGCGCAAGGCGGATGGTGACGCCGCGGCCGAAGTCAAAGACGAGCTTCTGGTCGCCGGCCTCGACCAGCGTGCTCGGGCCGAACCGTTCGGGCGAGGGCACCGGCGTTCCAGTGCCGAGCAGCGTCACGCGGAAGTCGCCGTCGGCCGCGGTCGCGCGCGGCGCGAATGAGCCGGCTGCGACCATCGCCATCACGGCCAGGCCGAAGAATTGCAGTACTCTTTTGCTCATCGTCCCGTTCCTTGTCTTGCCTTCAAATATCGAGCACCAGCCGCGAGCCTTTGGCACGCGACACGCAGATCATCATGGTCCTGTTAGCGGCGCGCTCGCTCGACGATAGGATGCTGTCGCGATGGTCGGCTTCGCCGGAGACGATCGCGGTCTCGCAGGTGCCGCAAATACCCTGTTCGCACGAACAGGGCACGTTGACGCCGGCATCGGCGAGCGCCGACAGGATCGAGCGGTCGGGCGGCACCGTGACGGTGACGCCGGACTGCTCGCACACCACCTCGAAGGCGCCGCTCGTTTCATCGGCAGGGCGGCTGCGCGGCGTAAACCATTCGAAATGAATGCTGCCTTCCGGCCAGCTGGCGGTTGCTTCCTCGACCGCCGTCATCAGTTTTTCCGGGCCGCAGCAGTAGACGACAGTATCTTTCTGGACCCCGCTGAACCGCTGCGCGACATCGAGTCGGGTGCCGGCCTCGGTCGAATGCAGGGACACCGTTCCGTTATCGAGCGCTTCGATCTCGGCAAGGAACGGAGCGTCCTCGTTGCGCCGGTTGCAGTAAACGAGCGTCCAGGGTTTCCCCTTGGCGCTCGTCTCGCGCATCATCGGGATGAACGGCGTGACGCCGATGCCGCCGGCGACGAAGATGTAGTTTTTCGCCTCGACCAGCGGGAAGTTATTGCGCGGCGTGCTGACGGTGACGAGATCGCCGGGCCGCAGCTTCTGATGGATGAAGCTCGACGACGCGCCGCCGGTAATCGCGCGGATGCCGACGCGGTAACGCGACAGGTCGTTGGGATCGCCGCACAGCGAATATTGCCGCATCGTGCCGTTCGGGAGCTTGAGATCGATATGCGCGCCGGGCTCAAAGGCGGGCAGCGGGCTGCCGTCCGGCGCGGTGAGTTCGAGCGACACCACGCCGGGCGCCTCCCAGACGATCGCGCGCAGCCGCACTTCGAGCGTCTGCTCGCCGCTGCGCGGGGCTAAAGAGGGGGCAAGGGTCGCTGCGCTGTTCATCGTCTCAAGCCTTGTCGGTGAGCGCGGGCGCCGACCACGGATGCGGCGTCTCGCTCAGGTCGCAGTAGATCGACTTCTGCGCCATCCAGGCGCGGATGCCGTCGCGGCCCTTTTCGCGGCCGAGACCGCTATCCTTGGTGCCGCCGAACGGCGTCGAAATGGAGAACTGCTTGTAGGTGTTGATCCAGACCGTGCCAGTGTCGATGGCGCGGGCGACACGCCAGGCGCGCGGGAAATCGCGGGTATAGATGCCGCAGGCAAGTCCGTGGCTGTTGTCGTTGGCCTGCCGCACGAGATCGTCCTCGCTGTCGAACGGCAGTACGGCAAGCACCGGCCCGAACACTTCCTCACGGCAGAGCCGGCTGTCGTTAGCGAGGTTCGCGACGATGGTCGGCCGGTAATAGGTGCCGCCGGCATAATCGTTGCCAGCCGGTCGCTCGCCGCCGGTCAGGATGCGTCCGCCGTCGTCGCGGGCGTGGCGGACATGAGTTTCGACCTCGTCGCGATGCTTCGGGCGGATCAGCGGCGCGACCTGCGTGCCCGCTTCGAACGGATGGCCGATGCGCAGGCGGTTGGTCGCCGCGACAAGCTTCGAAACGAAGGCATCGAAGATGGAGCGTTCGACGAACAGCCGCGAACCCGCGATGCAGGACTGGCCGGTGGACGAAAATACGCCGAACATCACGCCGGCGCAGGCGACGTCGAGATCGGCGTCGGCGAACACGATAGTCGGCGACTTGCCGCCGAGCTCCAGCGACACCGGCATGAATTTGTCGGCCGCCTTGCGGGCGATGTCGCGCCCGGTCTCGGTGCCGCCGGTGAAGGATACCTTGCGGATCGCCGGGTGGGTGACGAGCCGCTCGCCGACGACCGATCCTGCGCCGGGCAAGGTGGAGAACAGGCCCTTCGGCAAACCGGCCTCCTCGATGACACGCGCCAGCTCGAGGCAAACGAGCGGGCTCCAGGACGACGGCTTGAGCAGGATCGCGTTGCCGGCCGCAAGCGCGGGCGCAACCTTCTGCGCGTCCGACGCAATGGGTGAGTTCCACGGCGTGATTCCGGCGGTGACGCCGAGCGGCTCATAGACCGACATCGTCAGGAAGTTGCCGCGCGGGGGCGTCAGCGCATCTTCGTTCGTTTCGAGCGCCGCCGCCATGTAGCGGAAGGTGCCGGAGGCACTCATCGCCAGCGCGCGGGTTTCGCTCAGCGTCTTGCCGGTGTCGCGCGACTGGATATGGGAAATGCGGTCGGCGTTGCGCGCGATGCCTTCGGATATCCGGTAGAGATAGGTTGCGCGCTCATGCGGCAGCAGTTTGCGCCAGGCAGGATTGCTGACCGCGTCCTGCGCGCGCTCGATGGCGAGATCGACGTCTTCCAGCGACGCGCCGGGCAGAACGGCATTGAGCGAGCCGTCGGCGGGGAAGTTGGACGCAATGTCGGCGCCGCGGCCGCGACGCCACTCGCCGCCGATATAGAGCTTGTCTTGTGGCGCGATCTTTTGATCCATCGAACGCTCCTGGATCGCAAGGCGTGTCATGGCCGCCTCATTCCGGTTTTCCTGCGGCGCCGGCCGGCGGGCCGGCAAAGCTGCGGGCGAACGAGCCAATGGCGGTCATGTCGATCTCGATCATCTTCGGCCCAGCGGCCGCGATGGCGCGGTCGAGCGCCGCCTCGAAAGCGTGGGAAGCGGTGACGCGCTCATGCGGAAGCCCGACCGATGCGCACAGCAGCGCGAAATCGGGCGTCAGAATATCGGCATAGACGCGGCGGCCGGCATATTGCGCGTCCTGGATGTTGCGGATGACGCCATATCCCTTGTCGTTCATCATCACGAAGACCATGTCGGCCTGCGCTTCGACGGCGGTGGCGAGTTCGCCGATCATCAGCTGCGCGCCGCCGTCGCCGACCAGCACGATGGTCTTCGCCGCGACGCCGGCGAGGGCCGCACCGATGCCCATCGCGATGCCCTGGCCGATGCCGCCGCCCAGCGCGTGGACGCCGAGATGCGGCGCGGCGATCCGCACATAGCGGTTGCCGAACGTGCTGTTCGAGATCGTGACGTCGCGGACCCACGGATGACCGGCCTTGTGGACGCGCGCGTTCAGCGCATCGGCGATGGCTGTATAGGGGCCGAGCGCCGCCCGCAGCGCGGCTTCGGATTTGACGCGAGCCGCGCCGATGGCGGCGAGAAAGTCCGCGTCGGTATTGAGCCGCGAGGGTAGACGCTCCAGCAGACCGTCGAGGGCGAGGCGAGCGTCGCCGGCGATGAACTGCTCGACCGGATAGTTGCGTCCGGCCTGGCCGGTGTCAGCGTCGATCTGCACGAGAGCGGGCAGCGGCATCTTGTTGTTCTGCGTTTCGTTGCCGCGCAGCCGCGAGCCGACCACGATCATCAGGTCGGCGCGGCCGTAAATCTCGACCGCTTCGGGCGTCATGTTGAAGGCCCCGAGACTGTGCGGATGGCCTTCCGGCACCGTCGCGCGGCCGTTTGTGCTTGTCACCGCGCCGAAACCACGGGTGACGAGCGCGGTTGCCGCATCCGCGGCCCCACGCGCGCCGCCACCGAGCCACAGCATCGGACGCCGCGCCTTGCGGACCGCTTCGGCCAGTGCATCGAGCTGCGCCGCATCGGGCATGGCGCGTGGCACGGCCGGCATGCCGGCGAGCCGGCGCGCTGCCACGTTGACGCGCTGAATATCGACCGGAATTTCAAGCGTCACGGGGCCGGTCGGGGCGGTGAATGCGCTTTGCGCTGCTGCGATCAGCGTGTCGACGGCTGCGGCCGGCTCCCAGATTCGCAGGTAGGTCTTGCTGATCGCCTTCAGCATGTCGGGCTGGCGCGGCACGTCATGAATGGCGGCGCGGTCGCGGTCGACGAATTCGCGGTCGACCTGCGTGGTGATGTGCAGCACCGGCGAGCCGGCGGTCAGCGCCTCGACCTGCGATCCGGCCGCGTTGCCCGCCGCGGTACCGGTCGAGGTGATGGCGACGCCGAGCGAGCGCGATACCCGCGCGTAGGCGTCCGCCATATTCATCGCGCCGGCTTCGCCGCGCGCCGGCACGAAGCGGATGCGGCCCTGGCGCGCGATGGCGTCGAGGATCGGCATGTTGTGGATCGAGATGACGCCGAACACCGTGGTGACGCCGATGTCGGCCAGCGCGCGCGCGATTGCATCGCCGACCGTCTCGGCGGCGGGCGCGGGCGCTTCCCGGCTGGTGTGTTCGGCGACGGCGGCGGACATGGTCATGGCTCGTACTTTCAGTGGTCGTTAGATGAAGCGCGAAACGCCGCCCGAGATTTCGAGGCTGGCGCCGGTGATGTAGCTTGCGGCCGGAGAGCCGAGGAAAACGATCGCGCGCGCCGGTTCGTCCGGCTCGCCGAGCCGGGCCAGCGGAATGTGCTTGCTCTTGGCGAGCGCGGTGAACCATTGCTCGCGCGACACCGCCTTGTCGGGGCGGGCCTCGAAGCGGCGCTGCCACTGGCCGGAATCGACGAGGCCGAGCAGTACCGTGTTGACGCGGATGCGCGGCGCGAATTCGGTAGCGAGCGATTTGAGCAGGTTCTGGACGCCGGCCCGCGCCGCCGAGGTGCAGACCATGTGCGGTTCTGGTTGCAGCGACAGCAGCGAGTTGACCGCGACGATGGCCGGCGACGACGAGGCATCGAGCATCGGCCGGAAGGCGCGGATCGGCAGTACCTGACTGAAGAACTTCAGTTCGAGCTCTTCGCGCCATTGCGCGTCGGTCGTCTCCGCGAAAGTGGAAACGCGGCCCTGGCCGGCATTGTTGACGAGCAGATCGACGCAGCCGCCGCTCCACGCGCGGGTCTTGTCCGCCAGCGTCGCGACGTCGTCGGACTTCAACACATCGCAGCGAACGGCGAGCAGGTGGCCGGGACGGACCGGCTCGAGTACGTCTTGCGCCGTCTTGAGGCGGCCGGCATCGCGTCCGCAAATGACGACGCGTGCGCCTTCCCTGAGCAGGATGCGCGCGGTCGCAAGGCCGATGCCGGAGGTGCCTCCGGTGACCACCGCGACGCGATCTGCCAATCCGAGATCCATGACGTTGCCTTAAGCCGTTTCGCGCGCACGGCGGCGCGCAGTCTTTGCCGGTGCGGCGCCCGCGACCGGCAACTGCGTTCCGCGCCAGCCGAGGCGCTGGGATATTTCGATCGCCGCCGTCTTCATATTGTCGGAAATCAGCGTGCGCCGTACCGCGCCGGCGAAATCGGCGGCGTGGCCGCTGACATTGAGGGCGGCGACCGGCGCGTCGGTCGCATCGAAGATCGGCGCCGCAACCGAGCTGATGCCGGCCTCGAAATTGCCGTCGCTCCAGGCAAGGCCCGCGGCGCGGTCGCTCGCGAGCTGGGTGTGCAGCTGCGTCAGCGTGACGGCGGTATGCGGCGTGACACGCCGCAGCAGGGTGCCGGAGAACAGGCGGTCGATGCGGTCCGGCGGCATATGGGCGAGGATGATGCGGCCCATATTCGCCGCGTGCGCGGGCAGGCGGCTGCCGACGCGGATGTTGCTGGCGTAGACATGATTGGGCACACGGCGGACCAGATAGACCACTTCGAGATTGTCGAGCACGCCGAGATGCGCCGACAGCCGCAGCGTGTCGGCAAGCCGCGTCAGCACCGGCACCGAAATCTGCACCAGATCTTCCGAGAAAAAGGACTGCGCGGCGAGTCCGATCAGCCCGAGACCGATGCGCCAGCCCTGGCCCTCCGGGCGCGGCTCGATGAAACGCTCGGCTTCCAGCGTGTGGAGCAGGCGCAGCAGGGTGGTGCGGTTGATGCCGAGTTCACGCGCGGTGCGCGACATGTTGGTGACCTGGTCGCCTTCGGCGATGTGGCGCAGCAGCACGACGGCGCGCTGCACCGGCGGCGAGATATAGATGTCGTCGTGACGTTCTTCGACCGGCTCGGTCTTGGTCCTCTTAGCCACAGTGGCGCTCCAGCAGTTCGGAGAGGATATCCGCGACGGCCGCCGGGCTTTCCTGCGGCAGAGCATGGCCGGCATCGGGAATTTCGTGGAAGCCGGCCGAGCGGCGCAGCGCGGCGTGCAACGTACGCGCGTTCTCCGGTGGCGTGACGACGTCTTCGGCGCCGACGGCAACCGCGACCGGCGCGTCAATCCGTGCTGCGTCGGCAAGGAGGTCGCCTGCGCCGAGCGCGTAGACAGCTTGCGTGTAGCCGGCGGTATCGACCGCGGCCATCGCGGCGCGCACGGCGGCGAGCACCTGCGGTTTGCGCTCAGGAGCGTGGACCAGGCGAGCCGCGCGCTTGGCGGCAAATTCGGCCGGTCCGAGCGCCACGATATCGTCGATGCGCGCCTGCACGCCGGCAGGCAAAGCGGCGCCGGGCGAAACGCGATAGCCGAGCGCCGGAGACAGGAGCGCGAGCGCGCGGACGCGGTCCGAATGGCTTGCCGCAAATCGCGCCGCGAACAGGCAGCCGAGCGAATGGCCGGCTAGCACGAATGGCGGCAGGTTGAGCGCGCGCACGAGCTTGTCCAGCGCATCGGCATAATCGGCTGGCGAGGGGTGTTTGGCGGCGACCGGCTGCGAGCCGCCGTAGCCCGGCGCATTCCACGCGATGATGTCGCAGGAGGCCGGCAGCGTGGCGATCAGCGGCTCAAAGCTTGCGGCATTGCTGCCGATGCCGTGCAGCAGCACGACCGTCGCGCCGTTCGCCTGTCCGCTCCGGCGCAGAAGCCGGATTCCGGCGGCATTGCCGGGCACAATGCGGGCGATGTCGGCGACTGCGTTCATGGCTGCGGCTGCGGAGCCACGACCGCGCGCGGAACATAATGCAGCACGCGCGCTTCGACGGCGGTGACCGCCCAATACATCACGATGCCGATGACGGTCAGGAGCGCGATGGCGTCGAACACCATCGCGGTGTTGGCTTGGCCCTGGCCGAAGCTGATGAGGTAGCCGAGGCCAATCTCACCGCCGACCAGCTCGCCGACTGTGATGCCGATCACCGCCAGCGTCGCGCCGATCCGCAAGCCCGCGAGCAGGTTCGGCATCGAGAAGGGCAGCATGACTTTCCAGAAGATCTTGGCCTTGGACATATTGTAGGCGCGCGCAAGATTGACGAGGTCGCGGTCCATGACGCGCATCGCCTGCAGGACATTGACGAGGATCGGGAAGAACACCACGAGGATGGTGACGATCAGTTTCGGCCAGGCGTTGTAGCCGAACCACAGAATGAACAGCGGTGCGAAGGCGACCTTCGGCGCGATCTGCAGCGCGAGGATGTAGGGAGAGAGAACCTTTTCCCACGTCGGCAGCAGGCCGAGCGTGTAGCCGAATACCGCGCCGAGCAGGCCACCTAGGAAGAAGCCGAGGATGGACATCGACGCCGTGGACATGAAGTGAGCGACGAGATTTTCGCGATACCACATCCGCACCATCTCCGAACCGAGGTCGGAGAGGCGCGGGATGATGTATTTCGGGACGCCCAGCATCGGCGGCAGATATTGCCAGGCGAGCATGACGACGACGGCAAGAATAAGACTCGCAAACGGCACGATCGCATTCCGCAGCCACGGCGTCCGCATTTCGGCGGAGCGGGATGGCAGGGTTTCGGACGCGGCGGTGCCGTTTGCGCGGTCTGACATTGTCGTCGTCTCCTCGTTCCGATCAGATGAACTGATTGGTGTACAGGTCTTCCACCGGGACGGCGGACTGGATGATGCCGTTCTTCAGATAGAAGTCCTGCACCGTCTTGAGGCGCTTGGCGTCGAACTTGCCGAGCGCGGAGGCCGGCTCCGTGGTGTAGATCTGGTCCACGTAACGGCGCAGGATCTGCTCCATCACCTTTTCCTTGCCCTTGTGCTGCGGCACTTCGGCGACGAAGTCGGCCGCGGCCGAAGCCGGGTCCTTCATGCAGTCGCGAAGCGCCTGCATCACCGCCTTGACGAAGCCGCCGACAGCCGCCGGGCGCTCCTTGACGAGCTTGTCGGAGGTGAGAATGGCCTGCGCCATCGCCGGGAAGGTCTTCTCGACCGGGTGATAGTCGAGCGTGATGCCGGCGCCTTCGATCGCGAAGGCCCATTCCGGCGTCGCCATGATGCCGTCAAGCGACTTGGCGATCATCAGCTGGGTGACGCCGGCAGGACCGACCGCCTGGACTTCCAGATCGGCACGCTTGAGATCGGCGGAGGCCAGCACCGCCAGCAGGGCATAATAGCCGGTGTCCTGATAACCGATGACGCCGAGCTTCTTGCCGCGCAGGTCCTTGAACGACTTGATGTTGCTTTCCTTGCGGGTCACGAGCTGGAACAGCGGGTGAGAGCCGAGTTGCGCCACGGCGCGAACCGGCAGCCCGTTCGGACGGACAATCATCGAGGTTTCGCCGAGGCCGCCGCCGAGGTCGGCATTGCCGGCGCCAACCTGCTTGGCGACATCGGCGCCGCCGCGGCCGGTCTGGAACGCCACTTCCACGTTGTTCTTGGTGTAGTAGCCGCGCTTGGTCGCGACATGGAACGGCATGAAGGCCGGCAGGAAGGCCGGAGCCGGAAACAGATACGTCACCTTTTCCGCAGCGGCGAAAGCCGGACGGAATGCCGCGGTAGCCATCAGGCCTCCCACTGCCGCGCGCCGAGTAATCCTCATGTCATTGTCTCCCCTTTGTTAAGGCACGAACGCGGCGAGGCGTCGGGCCGTTGCGAGTGGATGTGTCTGCGGAGCCATCACGCCGGCTCCGCGATGCGTTGATAGAAGCGGTCGACGTCCTGCTGGGCCGTCTCGCGCATCCGGGCGTGGCGAATATCTCGGCCGGAGCCATCCTCGGCCGCGCCTGCTTCGCCGACGCGGCGAGAGGCGTCCTGCACGAACTTGCAGCGCGCGAAGCGGCGTTCGCTGAACCGGCTCAGCGTGGCCGGAATATCGGAAACGCCGTCCAGCATCTCCGCGAGAATGATCGCGTCTTCAAGCGCCATGGCGCCGCCCTGGCCCATGAAGGGCGAGGACGAATGCGCGGCGTCGCCGATCAGGAGAACGCGGCCGCGGCTCCAGGGCAGCGGCAGATGCACCTCCTCGACCGAGGTATAGAAGACGTTTTTGGTGTCATCGATTTCCGCAAGAAACGCGACGGCGGGGCCGGCGAATGCCCCGAATTTCCGGCGCATTTCGGCTGCCCATGTTTCGCGCGAGTAAAACGGCTTGCCGGGCTCGCGCGTGGTGCCGAACATGTAAAGCTCGTCGCGGCTGGTCGGCATGATGCCGAGCCGCGTTCCGGTGCCCATCATCATGATCTTGGTGTCGATGCTGGCGGGCTTGGCATGAGTGCTGCGCCAGACGCCGAAGCCGGTATAGACCGGTTCGATCTCGCCAAAGAGATGCGTGCGAATTTGAGAGCGGATACCGTCGGCGCCGATCAGCACGTCTGCGGCCAGCGTCGTTCCGTCGGAGAGGGTGAGTGCAACCGGGCGGTGCGGATCGGCGTCGTCGATCGCGGTGACGGTCACGCCAAGCCGGACCTCGACGCCCAGCCGCTCGAGGCATGTCGCCAGCACGCGGTGCAGTTCGACGCGACGCATTCCGACGATGGCCGGCACGCGCGCGCTGCCGCGCGGATAGACCGTGCGGGTGATGACGCTGCCGTCCTCCGAAAGATAGAGATTGCCGCCATCCGGGCTGACCCAGCCGCTGTCGCAGATCTCGTCGAGCACGCCGAGCTGGTCGAGTGCCATCAGCCCGTTGCAATAGATGAAGATACCGGAACTGGCCGGCGTCCAGCGCTTTTCACGCTCGATCAGCGTCACCGGAACATCGCGGCGGGCCAGCGCAATCGCGAGCGCCGATCCGGCAATGCCTCCCCCGACGATGACGACCCGGTTCAACACGTCAACATCCTCCGCGGCACGCGGCCGCGATCATGCATCGACACGGTCTTCTATGTGCAGCGAATGAAACAGATGAGCGACGATTTCGCTCGCGCGCGGCGTCGCGACGCGGGCGATGGGGTTATTGCGATCCGGCAGGCCGACGTCGATTTCTTCGACGATACGGCCGGGACGGTCGCTCATCACCAGAATACGGTCCGACATCGCGACCGCTTCGGAGAGATCGTGCGTGATGAGCAGCGTGGTCAGGCTCGATCCCGCGATGGTTTCGGCGAAGCTCTTTTGCAGGACGAGCTTGGTCTGCGCGTCGAGCGCGGAGAACGGCTCGTCGAGCAGCAGCACATCAGGATTGATCGCGAGCGTACGGGCGAGCGCCGCGCGCTGCCGCTGTCCGCCGGAAATCTGATAGGGGTATCGGTCGGCGAAATCGGTGAGCCGGCAGCGCTTGAGTTCACGCATCGCGCGCTCGCGCCGTTCGGCCGCGCTCATGTTGCGCGCCTCGAGGCCGAATTCGACATTGTGCAGGACCGTGCGCCAGGGCAGCAGCAGATCCTTCTGCAGCATGAAGCCGACGCTGGAATTCGGGCCGGTCACTTCGACGCCGTTAAGCGAGACGGTGCCTTCGCTCGGGTGATCGAGCCCCGCGACGAGATTGAGTAGGGTGCTCTTGCCGCAGCCGGACGGTCCGACGATCGAAACGAATTCGCCCTGGCCGATGGCGAAGGTCAGGTCGCGGACCGCGACGAATGGCGATGCGCCGGCGGCGCGTCCGGGAAACTGTCGGACGACGTCCTGCAAATGCAAAACACTCGGTGTTCCCGTTGACACGTCGATGGCGCTCCCGTTTGTCTGTTCATAATTGAACAGATCGTTCGTATTTTGCACAATTCAAATCTGAACGGGCGGGGAGAGTCAACCGTCGGCGCAACGCGGTAGTGGTTTTGCACGGACGCGCCGATGCGGAATTGCTGCGTGCTGCATGAGCAAACGCGAGAGTGGAATTTGTGCAGTGCCGTGCGGTGCCGGAAATCGTTACGGAAATTCCGCTTTGACGGCACGGCAGAAAGTTCGTATACTATACGAGGTTTCGCTAATAAAACAAATGACGGCGCGGTTCTCTATGACCAGGCGGCGTGACGCTTTGTCCCAGCGCAAGAAGAAAGCGGTCGCTTCCGCCGACGACGGTGCGACTCGATATCTGGTGCCGGCGCTGATGCGCGGCATGTCGATCCTGCGCTCGTTTTCCGAGGCGCGGTCGCCATTGTCGTTATCCGAGATCGCCGCCGACCAGAAGATCACCCGCTCGTCGGCTTATCGATTGCTCTATACGCTGAGCCATCTCGGCTTTGTCACCTTCGACGCCGAGGCCAAGACCTATACGCTCGGCTCTCAGGTTCTCCAGCTTGGCTATAGTTATCTGGCTTCGCGCGATGTCGTGGAGATCGCCACGCCGCATCTCGTGCGGCTGCGCGATCGCACCGGCTGGTCGGCCCATCTCGGCGAGCTGCACGGCCGCGATGTCGTTTATCTCGCGCGCATCGCGACCCGCCGCACCATTGCCAGCACCGTCAATGTCGGCACGCGCCTGCCGGCGCGGCTGACCACGATGGGGCGCATCCTGTTGTCCGGGATCGCGGCAGATGAGGTGAGGGAGCTTTACCGCAATGAGGAGTTTTCCCGCAGGGACGAGCGCGCGTCGTTGAACAGCCTGATCGAGCAGCTGGCGGAGGACCGTAAAGCTGGCGTCGTGGTGCAGAAGTCGGTCTACGAGCCCGGCGTCGCCAGCATCGCAGCGCCGGTCCGCGACATTGCCGGACATATCGTAGCGGCGATCAACATCTCGACCGTCGCGCTGCTGACCAACGATTCCGAGCTTTACGGGCCGCTCAAGGCCGATGTGATCGCCGCCGCACAGGCGATTTCCAGCGATCTCGGCCACCAGTCCGACGCTTTCAACACGGCCGCCGGCTCACGGCGGTCGACAGGCTGACAGACCAGACGCGGTCGGCGTTCCGCGCCAGCCGCAAAACGAAGGAGTAGGTACATGGACGACGTCACGAAAAGGTCTTGGGACCGCCCGGAAGGCGCAACTTTCGAGCAGTGGATGAAAAGCCGCGTCGCGCGGGTTTCCGAGCGTCAGTACGACTGGAACGCCCTGAAGTTCCAGGCCGACTTCGATCCGAAATACCGCCGCGCGCAGAAGCGCTTTATCGGCACCGGTGGCACCGGCGTTGCCAAAGACACCAATGTGATCCCCGCCGAGCACTTCACGCTGTCGAATATGGTCATCCCGCCGGGCGGCGAAGGCCCGATGCATCTGCATGTCGACGCCGAAGAGGTGTTCTTCGTGCTGCGCGGCAAGGTCAAGGTGATGGTGGAGAAGGATGGCGAGTATTTCGAGACGATCCTCGGCGAGCGGGATTGCGTTTCGGTCCCGCCCGGCGTCTATCGTGGCGAAATCAATGTCGGCGATGAAGACGCGATCATGATGGTGATGATCGGATCGCCGAAGCCTGTCACGCCGACCTATCCGCCGGAGCACCCGCTCTCGAAGGTCAAGCGCTGAGAATTGGCGGCGCGCCGCTGTTATGGCGGTGCGCCGCAGACGCCTGATAACAGGAGTTGAGATCATGTCGTTGATGGGTATCGATGCCGTTGTGTTCGGCGTGGCCGATATGGCGGAGGCAAAGCGCTTCCTCGACGACTGGGGTGTCGCGCTGGCGTCGGGTAGCGCCGACAAACTGGTCTATCGCACCCGCGACGGCGCCGAGGTGATCGTGCGTCCGAAGGACGCGAAGGACCTGGCGGCTCCGATTGAACAGGGCAACACCGTGCGCGAGGTGATCTGGGGCGCGGCCAATGAGGAGGAGCTTGAAAAGACGCTCGCCGGCCTTCGCTCGCTCGACAGCTTCACCACGGGCGCCGATGGACTGCCTCGGGTCAAGGACCCCAACGGCATGAGCCTCGCGTTCCGCGTCAGCAAACGCACGCCGATGAAGGTCGCGCCGACGATGCCGAACGCGCCGGGCTCGCATCAGCGCGTCAACACGCGCTCGCCGATCCATACGCAGGCGCACCCGATCAATATCGGCCACATCGTGCTGTTCGGTTCTGATTTCGCGGCGATGCGCGCGTTCTATACCGAGAAGCTCGGCTTCTCGATCAGCGATGAATATCCCAATCACGGCGTCTTCATGCGCTGCCAGAAGGTCGGCGACCATCACAACACGTTTGTGCTGAACCGTCCGGGCAAGCCCGGCATCAACCACGTCGCCTTTACCGTCACCGACATCCACGAATTGATCGGCGGCGGCATCGCAATGAGCAAAAAGGGCTGGAAGACCGAAATCGGTCCGGGCCGGCACCCGATCTCCTCTGCCTATTTCTGGTATTTCGAGAATCCGCTGGCCGCGCCGCTCGAATATTATGCGGACGAGGATTTCTGCACCGAGGATTGGAAGTCGCAGACCTTCGAGCGCAAGCCGGAACTGTTCGCCGAATGGGCGATCGTCGGCGGCATCGACGGCAACACTCGCCGTCAGGCGGCCGGCTTCGACAAGAGCGGCCGCGGTCACCCGTAAGGCACCGACCATGAGTCCGGATCTGCGCCGCATCATTGCCGTTGAGGCGCACCGGCGCCGGTGCGGCCGCTATCCGTTGCGGGTGCATTCGCTCGGGACCGGTGAAACCTACGATATCGCAACGGCCGATGGGGGGTTCCGCGACGTCACGACCGGGCTCGTCGCGCGGTTCGATGGCCGGCAGATCGTACTGTCGGACGGGCGCGGCCCGATCGATCTGACGCTGACGGACGACATTCGTTTCGAGGGGGCGGTTGGCGGCGAGCCGTTCACTGGCCGGGCCGGTGGCGGCGCGTCGGTGACCCTCTATGAAATCGGCGGCGACGAAAATTATTTCCAGTTTGCGTTGGGCACCGAAGCCGACGGGATTTGAAGGACACGCGGGAACGATGAGTAAACGATTTTCCGGAGAACGCATCGTCGTCACAGGGTCTGGCCGCGGTCTCGGCTTCGCCTTCGCCGAACGGCTTTGCCGCGAGGGTGCTTCGGTGATCGTCGCCGAGATCGACGCGGCGCTGGGAGCGGCGGCCGAAGCCAAACTGAAAGCCGCCGGCTATGACGCGCGTTTCGTGCAAACCGATATCTCGTCGGAGGCGTCGGTCGCCGCTATGGCGGCGGAAGCCGCCAAAGGGTGTGACGGAATTCATGGTGTCGTTGCCAATGCCGGCTGGGCGAACAATGTTGGCGGCAAGCACTATGACGAGATCACGCCCGAGGTCTGGGATCGGATGATGGCGATCAATGTGCGCGGCACCTGGCTGACGATCCGCGCGCTTGGGCCGAAAATGCGCAACGGCGGTTCGATTGTTACCGTGTCGTCCGACACTATCTACTGGGGACCTCCCAGGCTTCTGCACTACGTCACCAGCAAGTCGGCAATCGTCGGCATGACGCGCTCGCTGGCGCGCGAATTCGGCGAGCGGATGATCCGCGTCAATTGTCTGTTGCCGGGCCTGACGATGGGTGAGGCGACCAAGGACATTCCGCAGGACCGCTGGAACGATTATGCGTCGCGCGCCATCCTGAAACGGACTCAGCAGCCCGACGACCTCGATGGTGTCGTGGTGTTTCTGATGTCGGACGACTCCAAGTTCATCACCGCCCAGACGCTCGCTGTCGACGGCGGTTTTTCGATGCATTGATCCCAGGCAGTTTGAGTAAAGAGACATGAAAATCGGCATCAACGGTGGCGGCATCGGTGGTCTGGCATCGGCGATCGCGTTGCGCGCCGGCGGCCACGACGTCGAGGTCTACGAACAGGCGGCGGATTACCGGCGCGTGGGTGCGGACATCAATCTGACGCCGAACGCGGTGCGGGCGCTCAAGAGCCTCGGCGTATTCGAAGCGCTGGTTGAAAAAGGCGCGCAGCCGACCCATCGCATCAGCCGGATGTGGGATACCGGCGAGGAAACCTCGCGCCTCGAAATGGCCGGCGAGGCTGAGCGCAAATACGGTGCCCCCCAACTCACCATTCATCGCGCCGATCTGCTCGACGCCCTGCGCGGGCGCATTCCTGAAAGCAACGTCCTGCTCGGCCACCGCGTTACCGGCATCGAAACGGGCGATACGCCGCGCGTACGTTTTGCAAATGGCGAGGTGCGGTCGGTCGACGTGCTGGTCGGGGCCGACGGCATTCATTCGCCGACACGCACCGCGCTGTTTGGGGCCGAACATCCGCAATTCACCGGTCTTGTGTCGTATCGCGCCGTCGTCGATCGCGCAAAGCTCGACGTGCCCAACCTCGACGCTTTCACCAAATGGTGGGGCCCGACGCCCGACCGGCAGATCGTGACGTTCCCGCTCAATCGCGGACGCGAGACGTTCGTGTTCGCCACCACGGTGCAGGACGACTGGCGTCATGAATCCTGGACGATGCCGGGCGATGTGGCGGAGCTGCGCGCGGTCTATGCGGATTTTCATCGCGAGGCGCGCGCTCTGCTGGATGCCTGCGATGCCGTGATGAAGTCCGCGCTTTACGTGCGCGATCCGCTGCCGGCGTGGTCCGCCGGGAATGTGACGCTGGTCGGAGATGCATGTCATCCGATGACGCCGTTCATGGCGCAGGGCGCCTGCATGGCGATCGAGGATGCGGTGGTGCTCGGCCGCGCGCTCGCGGGCGTGCCGCGCGCCGAAGCGCCGGCGGCGCTCAAGCGTTACGAGAACGCACGCAAGGAACGCACCGCGCGCGTGCAACTCGGATCGCGGGGCAACGAGTGGCTCAAGCAGGGCGGTAATGCCGACTGGGTGTACGGCTACGTCGCGAGCGAAGCGCCGCTCGATCCGGCGTGAGCACGGCCAGCGGCATTCGCGGCACGTTTGCGATCCTGAACTGCAGCCAAACGGTCCGGTTCTGAAAGTATTGAAATCAAGGCATTATCGATTTGAGCCGCGCTTGCATTTCATGGCGCTCGGTGCATCATGTCTATGATCGTGAACAGTGCGGAAGGGTTCGATCATGGCGGCGGTCGATGTCGGGGCGCGGCTTCGTTTCATTCGCATGCAGAGCGGCATGTCTCAGCGCGAACTCGCGCGCCGCGCCGGCGTCACAAACGCCACGGTGTCGCTGATCGAGTCGAACCGGATGAATCCGTCGGTCGGCGCGCTCAAGCGTGTGCTGGACGGCGTTCCGATCGGCCTGTCCGAGTTTTTCGCACTCACGCCGAACAAGGCCGATCAATTGTTCTGGCGTTCGGAGGAATTGGTCGAAATCGGGCAGGGTCCGATCTCCTATCGGCAGGTCGGTACGAACCTGGTCGACCGGCAGCTGCAGATTTTGAAGGAACACTATGAACCCGGAGCTGACACCGGCCGCGTTTTGCTGACGCATGACGGCGAGGAGGGCGGCATCATCATCCGCGGGCGTCTCGAGGTGATGGTCGATAGTCAGCGTCGCGTGCTGTCGCCGGGCGATGCGTATTTTTTTGCCAGCCGTCGTCCGCACCGTTTCCGCAATGTCGGCGACGGTCCGTGCGAACTGATCAGCGCCTGTACGCCGCCGACCTTTTAGTCCGGTCGCGCGGCCGCCGCTCCACAACTGCAAAAGCGAGCGCCGGCGCATCGCCGCGACAGCGCGCCGCACGCGAAATTGCGAGCCGAAACGGGTCTGGTGCTGTTGTTCAGGATCGTGAACGAGGCGCGGTTGAGCGCGATGGAAATCAATGGGTTAGAGCCGGAAACAAATAGGCTGTTCAAAGCAGCAATCGCCCTTCAGTCTTTCGTAGCAGTTCGGCGGCGTGGAGCCGGCGGGCAAGCCAAAACAGTCACGTCGCCGAGCGAGGCGGCGGAGCCGGTCGGGCGGCGGAGCGCGGTGCTGGCGCTCGGATAAAAATGGAGCGCGGCATCTGCGCTCGGAAAAAAAGGACAGAGGGGACTTCAGATGACCATCGTTATGAAAGCCGTGTCGAAGGCGGTGTTGGCCGCCGGCGTTGTCGCGATCGCCTTGACGAGCGCGGTGGAAGCCAGCCCGCAGGGCACTTTGAATTACGGCACCGTGATCCAGCTCAACAACTGGAATCCGCTGGTGAAGCCGAACCAGACCTATACCGGCATCGTCTATGAGGGCCTGGTGAAGGCCGCGCCCGACGGCTTCACGCTGCAGCCGAGCCTTGCGACGCAGTGGAAGCTGTCGACCGACAAGCTGGAACTGACCTTGCGGCCCGGCGTCGTCTTCCACGATGGCACGCCGTTCAACGCCGAGGCGGTGAAAAAGAACATCGAATGGATCAAGACGTCCGGCACCCAGTGGGCCGTCGGGTTTGCGCCGGTCAGCAGCATCGAAATCAAGGACGATACCCACCTCGTATTCCACTTGTCGGAGCCGTCGCCGACCCTGCTGCAACGGCTGGCCTCGCGCGGCGCCTTCATGGTGTCTCCGGCGGCGATCGAGAAGAAGAACTGGGCCACCGCCTCCGGCACCGGTCCGTGGACCTATGACGCCGCCGCTTCGCAGCTCGGCACCAAGGAAGTCTTCCGTCTGTTCGATCGCTACTGGAACAAGGACAATGTCGGCGTCGAGTCGATCGTCGTGCATGTGCTGCAGGATCCGAGCGTGGCGCTGAACGCGCTGATCTCGGGTTATGTTCAGGTCACCGAACTCGATCCGTCGCAGTTTCCGGCCGCGACCGCGCAGGGCCTGAAGACGACCGGAACGCCGGTGCTGGTGCAGCACATCCTGTTTCTCGACCGCCGCAACACCTTCGCCGACGAGAACGTGCGCAAGGCGATCTGCTCGGCGATCGACATGGATGCCGTCGTGAAGGCCGGCTACAACGGTCAGGCGACGGCGGTGCCGCAGAAGATGCGCAAGGGGCTGCCCGGCTACAATCCGGAGCTCAAGGGCTACAAGCACGACGTCGACGCCGCGAAGAAGTATATGGCGGCGGCCGGCAATCCGAAAATCTCGTTCACGCTGCCGATGTTCGCCAACAACCACACGGCCGTTCTGCTGCTGGCGCAGCAGATGAAGCAGATCGGCATCGACGCCAAGCCGCAATTGATGACGACCGGCCAGTACTTCAGCTTTTACCAGACGGACAAATATCCGATGCAGGTGAACTCGAGCTCGACCGAGGACATCGGTCCGCTCGACTATTACCAGTTCCGCTTCGGTCCCAAGGGAACCGGCAATCCGTATCGCGTCGATGTCCCGGAGCTTGACGCGCTGGCGAAGAAGGCGCTGCAGGCGGAAGGCGAAGATGCCCAGAACAAGGGCTGGCAAGCGGTGATGAAGTACATCCAGGATCACGCGCTCGATTGCGGGTTCCACGAGGTGTTCACGAGCTGGGCCTACGACCCGAAGAAAATCACCGGCGTGCCGACCACGGTGCTGCGGGCCTCGACACTGCGCTACGACGAGGTGAAACTGATCAAGTAGCAGGGCGGATCGACTCACCGCTTCTCCGCAGAGGCTTAAGGCAAGGAACGGCGGTACGATGCTGCAGCTCATTGCGTTGCGCGTTGCAATGTCCGTGGCGTCGCTGTTCCTTGCCGCCGCCTTTGCGTTCAGCCTTGTCCATCTGTCACCCACCGACCCGGTCGTGCTGGCGCTCGGCGACGGTGCGACCACGGAGCAGAAACTCGCGCTCGCGCGCGACTTGGGGCTCGACCAACCGATCCTGCTGCAGCTGTGGCACTGGAGCGCGCGGCTCGTCAGCGGAGACCTCGGTCAGTCGATCTTCGCGCACAAGCCTGTGATCGCGATGATCGGGGAGGCGCTGCCGGTGACGCTGTTTTTGCTTGCCGGCGCGAGCGCGCTTGCCGTCATTCTCGGCGTGCTGATCGGCTCGTTCGCCGGGCTGCGTCCCGGCTCGTGGGCCGACCGGCTGGTCAACACCGGTGTCTCCGTGGCGCTCGCGACGCCGAGCTTCTGGCTCGCGCTGCTGCTCGGCTTTCTGTTCGCGGTGAAACTGCGGCTGGTTCCGGTGGCGGGCTACACGCCTTTTGCGGACGATGCGGTGCGCTGGGCGCTCGGGCTGATTCTGCCGTGCTTCGCGCTGTCGGTTCATGGCGTCGCCGTGATTTCACGCCACATGCGCGGCGCGGTGATCGACGTGATGGATTCGGCTTACATCACCGCGGCGCGTGCGCGGGGTACGCCGGCGCGGCTGATTGCCCGGCGCTACATGCTGAAGAACGCGCTGGTGCCGATCGTGCCGGTGATCGGCATCCAGGTCGCCGTGCTGCTGGCGATCAGCCCGGTCATCGAGAAGGTCTTTGTGCTGCCGGGGCTCGGGACGCTGATGGTCAATGCCGTGATCACCAGCGACTTTCCGTTGTTGCAGGGCGCCATCCTCGTGATCGCGACGATTTTGATTCTGGTGAATTTCGTCGTCGACATTGCGCTCGGGCTGCTCGACCCGCGGATTCGCCCCCAATGAGCACCGTCACCGATCCCGCTCACGGCGCCACCGCGGTGCTTCCGGCTTCCTCTCTTTCGCTGGCCGCTATTCTGCGTCGACCGTTGACCGCGGTGTGCGTCGCCGGCACCGGACTGTTGCTCGCGGTCGGATTGCTTGCGCCGTTGCTCGCGCCCTACGATCCCAACGACACGGATGTGCTGAATCGCCTTCAGGGTCCGTCGGCTTTGCATTGGCTGGGCACCGACGAGCTTGGCCGCGATACGCTGTCCCGCCTTCTTTATGGCACGACCACCGCGGTCGAAACCTCTTTGGAAGCGGTCGCCCTGGCGATCCTGCTCGGTGTGCCGATCGGTCTGGTGATCGGCTATTTCGGCGGCTGGTGGGACCGTATCGTGATGCGGCTCACCGATATCGCGCAGTCGATCCCGTCGCTGATTTTTGCCTTCGCGGTGATCGCGATCCTCGGGCGCGGCACCCTGCAGACCGCGATCGCCGTCGCCATCGTGTTCGGCATCATCCTGTTGCGTATTGCGCGGGGGCTCGTGCTGCGGGAGCGCGAACTGCTCTATGTCGATGCCGCGCGAGTCGGCGGTCTGTCGACATTGCGCATCCTGTTCCGGGAAATCCTGCCGAACGTTGCCGGACCGCTGATCGTCGAATCCGCGTTGATGCTCGGCTCCGCGATCATGCTGGTCACGATGCTGAGTTTTCTCGGCCTCGGTCTCGATGCCGAAACGCCCGACTGGGGCAGCATGCTCGATGCGGCGCGCAAGTATCAGATGGTGAACCCGTTCATGACGTTGCCGCCGGGCCTCGCCATCATGTTCGCGGTGCTGCTGTTCAACTTTTCGGGCGATACGTTGCGGGACGCGCTGATGGGCCGCCGCCGGTCCGTGCATCGCAGACCGCGCGAAGCGGGACGACGGCGCGCTGCGGCTGCCGCCAAGCCGGCAGTCGATGACGCGACCGTGCTGGCCGCCACCGGCCTGTCCGTCGGCTATGCTACCGACAGCGGCCTCTTGTTCGACGTGCTGTCGGACGTCGCGATCGGCCTCCGCCACGGCGAAACCGTCGGTTTGGTCGGAGAATCGGGCAGCGGCAAGTCGACCACCGGCATGGCGATGATCGGCTTGCTGCCGGCGATCGCGCGCCGCAACGGGCAGGTCTGGCTCGGCAATCGCGATCTGATGGCGATTTCACCACGCGAGGCCGCACGGCTGCGCGGTTCGGAAATCGCCATGGTGTTCCAGGACCCGGTCGGCGCCTTTTCGCCGGTTCACACGGTCGGCCAGCAGATCATCGAGCCGCTGCAGACCCATCGCGGTCTCGGCCGCGAGGAGGCGACGCGCCGGGCTGTCGAACTTCTCGATCTTGTCGGCATCCCCGACGCCGCCAAACGCATCAACGACTATCCGCATCAATTCTCCGGCGGCATGGCGCAGCGCGCGATGATCGCGATGGCGCTGAGCTGCGAGCCGAAGGTGCTCATCGCGGATGAGCCGACCAGCGCGCTCGACGTTACCGTGCAGGCGCAGGTGCTGAAGCTGCTCGGCCGCTTGTCGTCGGAATACGACACCGCCGTTCTGCTGATCACGCACGACCTCGGCGTCGTGGCGGAAACCTGCGACCGCGTCGTCGTGATGTACGCCGGCGAAATCGTCGAGGAGGGACCCGTTGCCAGCGTTCTTCGCCGGCCACGGCATCCCTATACGCATGCCTTGCTCAAGGCGACGCCACGCAACGAGGCTCCCGCCGGGCGGCTGCCGACGATTCCGGGGGCGGTGCCGCCGCCGTGGGAATGGCCGGCTGGCTGCCGTTTTGCCCCGCGTTGCGGCTTCGCGATCGAACGGTGCGCCGCCGGCAAAGTGCATCTGGCGGACGGCGTGCGCTGCATCCGTGCTCATGAATTGCAACTGGCGGTCGAACGATGACCGATAGTCCGTTGCTCCAGGTTCGCGATCTTGCCATCACCTACTACGGTGGCGGCAGCATCATTCCCGGCCGCCGGCGAAGCTTCGATGCGGTCAAGGGCGTTTCCTTCGATATCGCGGCAGGGCAGGGTTTTGCGCTCGTCGGCGAATCCGGGTCCGGCAAGACGACGATTGGCCGCGCGATCCTGCGCCTGGTGACGCCGAGCCGCGGCTCGATTGTTTTCGACGGACAGGACGTGACGGCGTTCGGCCGCCGTACGCCGCTGAGCTTTCGCCGCGACGTGCAGGTGGTATTTCAGGATCCGCGCTCGTCACTCAATCCGCGACGGACGGTGCGCGATACGCTGATGCAGGTGCTCAAGCGGCATTTCGGCGTGGCCGGTGCGCAGGCTGCCGCGCAGGCCGCCGAATTGCTCGATCAGGTCGGCTTGCCGTCCTATCACCTGAACCGCTATCCGGGCGAACTGTCCGGCGGGCAACAGCAGCGCGTCGCCATTGCGCGCGCGCTGGCGCCGAAACCGCGGCTGCTGGTTTGCGATGAGCCGGTCAGTGCGCTCGACGTCTCGACGCAGAGCCAGATTCTGAACCTGCTGGCGGATCTGCGGCGCGATCTCAATCTGGCCTACCTGTTCATTTCGCACGATCTTGCCGTGGTGCGGCAGGTGGCCGATATCGTTGCCGTTATGCACCGCGGCGTCATCGTCGAAACAGGCCCGACCGAGACGCTCTATACGCAGCCCGCGGCCGAATACACCAAGATCCTGCTGGCGTCGGTGCCTTCGCTCGAGCCGCGCCGGCGCGCCAGAGATGCCGAAATACCGGGAGTACAGTGATGAGCAAGGTTCTGTTCAAGAACGGCGTCGTGATGTCGTGCAACGACAAGCTCGGCGACATCGAGAACGCCGATGTGTTGGTCGATGGAACGAAAATCGCCAAAGTCGGGTCCGGTCTCGCTGCCGACGGCGCGGACGTGGTTGATGCGACCGGCATGATCGTGATGCCGGGCATGGCCGACACCCATACGCATATGTGGGAGACGCCGTTCAAGGGGCGCATCTTCGATGCCTGGGGGATGGAATACTTCACCAACATCCATCCGCTGGTCAGCTATACCAACGCCGAGGACGTCTACGCCGGCATCTATGCCGGCGCGATCGAGTCGCTCTCGGCCGGCGTCACCTCGATCTTCGACTACAGCCACTGTATCCGGAGTAGCGAGCACGCCGACGCCGCGATGGCGGCGTTGAAGGCGGCAGGCATCCGCGCAACCTTCGGCTACGACCTGCGCGGCACCGACCACAGCGGCAAGCAGGCGCTCAAGCCGTCGGAGGGGCGCTTCTCCGATATCGAACGCGTCAAGGGCATGATCGACAACAGCCCGGAAAGCCTGCTGCGGCTCGCGGTCTGCCTCTCCGAAGTCACGAACGATTCGAAGGAGCGGATCGCGCGCGAAATCGCGTTCTCGCGAGAACTCGGCGTGCGGATGTCCTGGCACTGCAACAAGGCGGGCGAGGTCACCCATTTGTACAAGAGCGGCCAGTTGGCCGCCGACCTGATGCCGGCGCACGGCAACTACATGACGGACGAAGACATCGATTATCTCGGCGGCGTTGGCGGCTTCCTCACCACACAGCCCGAGGCCGAAACCTATGCCGGCCGCCGCTCGATGAGCATGGTCGCCCGCTGCCACCGCCGCGGCGTCAAGATCGGGCTCGGTATCGACGTGCCGGTCATCATGAATTACGGCCTGATCGCGCAGATGCGGCTGCTGTTTTTCCTCCAGCGTTACATGGACGGCATCGTCGAGCGTCACGAAGGCCAGTTCCCGATTACACGGCGGGAAGGCGTGCCGACCTTGTCGCCGCGCGACATCCTGCGGTTCGTCACCACTAACGGCGCTGAGGCGAATGGCGTCGGCGATGTCGTAGGTCAGATCACGCCAGGCTTCCAGGCCGACATCGTGCTGCTCGACACCCGCGACTTCGGCCGCGGCGAGGGCGACCCTGCGGGTCACATCGTCACCAACAGCTCGCTCGGCGACATTCACTCGGTGATGGTCGCGGGCCAGTTTCGCAAGCGTGATCGCAAGATGATCGGCGTCGACATGCCGAAGATGCTGTCGGAGCGCATCGCCGCTCGCGATCGCATCTATCAGCGCGCCGGCGAGCAGCCCGGCAAGTACAACAAGACCTATTGGAATTGGGGTGCGAGCGCGGTGAACTAGCGACGCTGGCATGCGGTTCGGCAGGCCCGTTCGGCTTGCCCTGCCGCGTGTTTCTCGATGTTCACAACTCTGCACAACGGTGCGGTTCGTATCAGTGAAATCAAGTGCTTAGCCGCTGCAAGAAATAGGCTGTTCAGGCCGAATTTCGGCATGCGACGTTGAATTGCAGTTCTTCCATCGCGATCCGCCGGGACGCCATCATGACCGCCAGCTTGAAAAACGAACTCGACCTTGCCGCCTACTGGATGCCGTTCACCGCAAACCGGCAGTTCAAGGCCGCGCCGCGCCTGTTCAGCGGGGCGAGCGGCGTGTTCTACCGCACGGTCGATGGCCGCGACGTGATCGACGGTTCCGCCGGTCTGTGGTGCGTCAATGCGGGGCACGGCCGCCGCGAGATCACCGACGCGGTGGCGCAGCAGCTCGATGAGTTGGATTACGCGCCGTCGTTCCAGATGGGCCATCCCAAGGCCTTCGAGTTCGCGACACGGCTGGCGAAACTCGCGCCCGACGGGCTCGGCCGCGTGTTTTTCACCAATTCGGGATCGGAATCGGTCGACACCGCACTCAAGATCGCCCTCGCTTATCATCGCGCGCGCGGCGAAGGCCATCGCACGCGGTTGATCGGGCGCGAGCGCGGCTATCACGGCGTCGGCTTCGGCGGCACCTCCGTCGGCGGCATGGTCAACAACCGCCGCGCGTTCGGCTCGCTGCTCGCCGGCGTCGATCATCTGCCGCACACACATAATCTTCAGGCGAACGCCTTCTCGCGCGGGCAGCCTGCCTGGGGCGCGCATCTCGCCGATGCGCTACTCGACCTCATCGCGCTGCACGGCGCCGAGACGATCGCGGCGGTGATCGCCGAGCCGGTCGCGGGCTCGACCGGCGTGCTGGTGCCGCCGGTCGGTTATCTCGAGGCGTTGCGGGCGATCTGCGACAAGCACGGCATTTTGCTGATTTTCGACGAAGTGATCACCGGCTTCGGCCGGCTCGGCCAGCCGTTCGCATCGCAGTATTTCGGCGTGACGCCGGATATGATCACCACCGCCAAGGGCATCACCAACGGCACCGTGCCGATGGGCGCGGTGTTCGCGCGCGACAGCATCTACGACGCCTTCATGAAGGGGCCGGAACAGATCATCGAGCTGTTCCACGGCTACACCTATTCGGGCCATCCGATCGCCTGCGCCGCGGGCCTTGCGACGCTCGACATTTACGACCGCGAGCAGTTGCTGACGCGCGTCAACGCGATCGCGGATGTCTGGGCCGATGCGTTGCATTCGCTGCGCGATCTGCCGAACGTGATCGACATCCGTAATCTGGGCCTGATCGGCGCCATCGAACTCGGCAGCCGTCCGGGTGCGCCGGGCGCACGCGGCTACGATGCGCTGGTCGCAGCATTCAACAGCGGCCTTTATTTCCGGACCGCCGGTGACATCATCGCGCTGTCGCCGCCGCTTACCATCACGGTCGAGCAGATCGGGCAGCTCATGGCAGTCCTGCGAAAGGTTCTCCTGGGCGTGAAGTAACGCCCTGTTTCCCGGCGCCGGCTTCAGCGGGCTCCGGCAACCTGAAGGCGCTCGGCGAGGCCGGCCGGCTCGCGTCCGGTCAGCGAGCGGACCAGCCCGATCTTGATGCTGGCGACGTGCTCGCGCATCAGGCTTTCGGCGCGTGCGGCGTTCCGCGCGACGATGGCATCGTAGATTTTGTGATGATCGTCGTGCCGGTCGACGATGTTGATGAATTCGAATGCAACCACATTGCTGACCGACGACTGCGGAACCCGTTCGCAGAGCCGCAGCATCTCGCCCAGCATCCGGCTGCGGGCGGCCTCGTGAATCGTATCGTGGATGATGACATTGATTTCGCCGAACTCGATTCGGTTGAGGTCGGTGAGCGATGTTTTGGTCAGCAGGGCGTCGCCCCGCGCCAGCGCCGCTTCGATGTTGCGACGGTGCTCGTCGCTCAGCCCGCGCTCGGCGGCGAATTTCGCCGTCATCGCTTCGAGATTGGCGCGGATGTCGTAGGCGTCGACGATCTCCGAAATCTGGAACGCGCGCACCGAATAGCCGCGGTTCGGCGCGTAGTCGAGCAGGCCTTCGCTGGCCAGCGTTTGCAGCGCCGAGCGGATCGGCGTGCGCGACACCGCCAGCAATTCACTCAGCCGCATTTCGTGCAGGCGTGCGCCGGGCGGAAAGTCACCGGACAGCACGGCGGACCGGATGCGGTCGGCCACCGAAATGGACCGTGTCAGGGCGCGTGTGGGTGCGGTGGGCTCTGTAAGCCCGGTCAAAGCGCGACTCATGGGGGAGCAATGTATACAAAAGCTTGACCAATGGAAGGATTGTACTCAATCTTGAGGAGGATCCAAGTCTGGAGGTTGCGATATGGCTGGGTTTGCCGACGGCGCGATTGAGCAGATCACTGAGAACAGGCTGCCTCACTATGAGCCCTATGGCTGGCACCATTGGCCCGAACACCCGTGGCTCGCCTATCAGTTCCGGCGCGGCCTCGGCGAAAGCCAGGAGGGCGGTGGCACGGTCTCTGAGATTTTCCTCGCCGCCTCGCGCATGGAGCCGGGCAGCCTGGAAAGCTGGCACGTCGAATGGAAGCGCATCGCCGACCGGAACTGGCAGCGCGGCCTCGACGAAGAAAAACTCGGCCATATCCGCACCGCGATGAACTGCTTTTTGCGCGCGGCGGACTACTACCGTCAGGCCGAATTCCATCTCGAGCCAAACGATCCGCGCCGGCTGCCGACCTTCGAGGCGATGGAGGCTTGTTCCAAGAAGTTCATCGGCTATCTCAATCCGCCGGGTGAGGCGGTCGACATTCCTTATGAGGACGGCAAGCCGATCTGCGCTTACTTTGTCCGCGCGCCGTTTCCCGGCAAGAAACTTCCCGTGCTGATCTGCATGGGCGGTCTCGACTCCATCAAGGACGAGATGTGGTTCATGCAGGCGCATGGCTGCCTGCAACGCGGCATCTCGGTGCTGATGATCGACGGCCCCGGACAGGGCGGCACGCTACGCCGTCACAAAATTCACAGCCGTCACGATTCCGAAGCGGCGATCAGCAAATGCATCGACTGGCTCGAGAAACGGCCGGATGTCGATGCCTCACGCATCGCATTATGCGGCTCGTCGCTCGGCGGCTACTACGCGGCGCGCGCCGGCTGCTACGAGCACCGGCTCGCCGCCTGCATCTCGCATGGCGCGATCTGGGACGTGCACGAGATGTGGAAGGACAAGGGTGAGGACTTCGGTCTTGCCATGCACATCAAATGGGTTCTCGGCGCGAAGACCATGAAAGAGGCGATGGAGAAGGCCAAGGCTTTCACGCTGGACGGCCATCTTCAGAAGATGCGGTGCCCCTATCTCATCGTCCATGGCGGCTACGACGTGCTCACCGTGTCGGCCGCCACCAAGGCGCGCGATTATGCGCTCAAGCATGGCGTCGATGTCACGTTCCGTCTGGTGCAGCCGGATGAGACCGGCGCCGAGCATTGCCAGCATGACAACCCGACCATCGGACAGGAAATCCTGGCCGACTGGCTGGCGGACAAGTTCGGCATCGACCAGCGCGCCTTGCTGAAGACCAGCTTCAATCCGCTGGTCTAGCGGGAGCGCCGATAGCGGCGTCGATGTTTGTCTTTCAGGGACAATAGCTTAGGGCGAAGCCACGGACGCTTCCGCTCGCCACTGCGGCGCGCGGCGCCTGCGTGGGCGGCGTCGAAAGTTCGAAGGTTTCCACTGGCAAAGCGGCGGGGGACAATGGAATTCGTTTTGCCGATCCAATAGCGTTGCCGTCGAACCCGGCTCCGCAACGGCCGGGTTTGGGGTGGGCGGTGCAACGAACTATCGGACTTTCATGGGCGGTTGCCGCGCTGGCATTGGTCGCGCTGGCGAATTGCTCCTCACAACCGGCAAGCATCGTCGCCGACGACGAGGCTCTGTGCCGCTATTCGGCAGCCACTGTCGGTCCGAACAGGTCCGAAGCGCAAGCTTACGCCAATTGCCGCGCCCGGATCGGCCAGTCGCGTACGACGACGCTGGCCGCCAATGCGTCGGCGATCCAGGGCTACGCGCTGATAAAAACGCCGACCGAGATGGCTAACCCCTGCGCCGCGCCGGGCGCTCCCAAGGATTGTTCGCCGGAGGACCTGACCGGTTCGATCAATCCGGCGCCGAAGCCGGTGCCAGAGCCCAAGCGCTGAGCGTCGGGCATCGCCGGCGGGTAATACCGCTATCCGCGACACCGCCGGGAAACTAGGATCAGAGCCTCGTCGTCCGGTCATCGCCAGCGATGACCGCGTGTTTCGCGGATAGTCATGGCGCATCTCGCCGACATCTTCTCCAGTCATCGTCCAAAGCCCGGCCGGGCGGCGATGTCCCGCGAGCAACTCGACTTTCTGCGTTTCGAGCAGGTTGCGGCATTCTATCGTAACGCGGCGCCGGGCGCGTTCGGCAGCCTGTTCGCCGCGGTGATCCTGGCGGGAATGCTTTTCTACATTGGCGGCATTCCCCTCCGGTCGATGCTGATCTTTGACGCTTTGGTCGGAACGAGCATTGCGGGCCGGTTCGTGCTCCTGCGCGCCTATGCGCGGGCAAAGCCCGAACACGCCGACTGGCGGCGATGGGGAATTGCGGCAACGTTGAGCGCGCTCGCCGGCGGCGTCGCGTGGGGATCGGCGACGTTGTTTCTGATGGTCGACGGTCGCGCCGATCTGCAATTGCTGGTGTTCCTGACCGCCGCCGGCATGTCCGCCGGTTCGATCACCGCGTTCGGCACATTCCTGCCGGCCTACTACTGCAGCCTGTTTCCGATGATGGTGCCGACGGTCATCTGGTCGATGTTCCAGAGCGACACCTTGCATTGGACCTACGCCATCCTGAGTCTGTTGTGGATCGTCATCATGGCGATGCTGGCGCGCACCTTCAGCCGCATCCTGGTTGAATCGCTGTCGCTGCAATTCGAGAATTTGTCGCTGGCCAACAGTCTTCGGCAACAGAAGGAAGTCGCCGAGGCGGCCAATGTCGCGAAGTCGCGCTTTCTCGCCGCGGCAAGCCACGATCTGCGCCAGCCGGTGCATGCGATCGAAATGTTCGTCGGCGCGCTCGCCGGCCAGCCGATGAGCAGCGATGCGCGGCGGCTGGTCGGGCAGATCAAAGGATCGGTCGACTCGCTCGGCGGTCTGTTCAATTCGATTCTCGATATTTCCCGGCTCGATGCCGGTATCGTCGATGCGCGGCCGCGTCCGTTCCCGATTGCACCGCTTCTGGAGCGCATCTGCCGGGACGAGCGGCAGGTGGCGGATCGCAAGAATGTCGATGTCCGGCTGATGCACAGCAGCGCCATTGTCGAAGCCGATCCCGTGCTGCTCGAACGCATTCTCAGAAATCTGATTTCGAATGCGGCGCGTTACACCGAGGCAGGACGAATATTGATCGGCTGCCGGCGAGGAAAACGGCTGTCGATCGAGGTCTGGGACACCGGGCCGGGGATTTCCGAAGCGCATCGTGAGTTGATTTTTCAGGAGTTTTTTCAGGTCGGAAATTCCGAACGCAGCCGCACGCGCGGCCTCGGTCTCGGTCTCGCGATCGTGCGGCGTCTGTCGGGCATCCTTCACATGCCGGTGACACTGGAGAGCGTGCAGGGCAAGGGATCGGCGTTCAAGGTTTCGGTGCCACTTTCGGTCGAGGCGATCGAGATGCCGCACGGGGTGCCGGACGACTCTGCGGTATTCGACTTTCAGAGAAAGTTGCGGATCTTCGTGATCGACGACGAACCTGAAATCCAGGTCGCCATGCAGGCGTTGCTTGGCGCATGGGGGCACGCCGTCGTCGCCGCGGGATCGGGCGACGATATCATCGCGCAAATCGACGGCATGAAGACGCCGCCCGATCTCGTGATTTCCGACTACCGTCTGCGCGGCGGCGAGAACGGTCTGCATGCCATCAAACGCCTGCGGGAGCGTTTCGATGGCGGGTTGCCGGCGATCCTGATTACGGGCGATACGGCGCCGGACCGCCTGCGCGAGGCGGCGGCCAGCGGGTGCTTCCTGATGCACAAGCCGATTTCGAACGCGCGGTTGCGCGCCGCAATCACGAACCTCACCAAGCCGGACGAGGGGAGGCCGGTCTAAAGAACGCTGGCGCGGCGCGCGAAGGCGACGGCGTCCGCGCGATTGGTCACCCGGAGCGACTTGAAGATCGCGGTGATATGAGCCTTCACCGTCCGTTCGGCGAGTTGAAGCTCGCGGCCGATCGCCTTGTTCGAAAGTCCGCGGTCGAGAAGGCGCAGCACTTCGATCTGCCGCTTGGTGAGCGGCGTCGCGATATGGTGGAGCGAGCCGGCGGCCCCGCCGCCGTTGCTGTCGCTGCGCAGCATGACCGGCGGAACGTAGACCTCGCCCGACATGACAAGCCGGATGGCTGACAGCAGCGTTTCGGGACTTGAGGATTTCGGCACATAGCCCAGCGCGCCGGCCGCCAGTCCGCGGCGGATGTCGCCCGGATTTTCCGAGGCGGCGAGCAGGATGACGGGAAGGTCGGGCCGGATCTTGCCGAACTCTTTCAGCGCGGCGATGCCGTCAATCTCCGGCATTGAAATGTCGAGCAGCACGACCTCGATGTCCGGATTGGCGTCGACGACGTCGAGGCCTTCCCTGGCGTCCTTCGCCAAGAGGACCGACATGCTGTATCGCGGCTGTTCGAGCAGCGCGGCGAGGCCTGCGCGTACCATCGAATGATCGTCGACAATCAGGAGTTTCATGGCGCGCGATAGCTGTCTGGCGTAGCCGTCCACCGGGATTTTCGGGGAAAGGTTACTTGGCTTACGGAAGCAGGCATCGAGACGCAATCGATACGATCAGATTTCACTTGGTTTCGCAAAGGCTTCGCAGCGGACAATGCCGGATCGCGGCGCGTAAAAATAGTGTCAAGCAGGTCTTAGCACCACCCTGTACCGAAAGAGACTTGTGAGAGGGGGCGCTCGGCCCGAAAATTCACGTTGCCCCAGGGGGATAACTGAGGGCGTCCAAAAAATATTCAGAGCAATGGCGGCGTCGGGCGACCAACAAGGCTTCGGACGAAGCGGCTTCGCATCTGGCGAACCGGCGAACGTCCGCGCGCGTCGCAAGCAGGCCTGCCGTTCAAAGCTTTCCTTTCATTCCCGGCCTGTCGAGACGCCCCGCGGGTTGATACGGCCGCTCGACCGCTATCTTGCTGCGCGTCCCGACGACCGCTGCTTCATCGACGGTCAGTCGATGCGAATCAGCGCGGTGCTGCTCAGCCTGGTGATGACCTTCGCGCCGGTCGCGACCTACGCGCAAAGCGTGCCGCCCGGCGTGACCCGCATCGTCCCCGACGGCCGCACCCAAACGACCGTCACCACCAGTGGCAGCGTCAGCACCGTTACGACAAGTACGGTCAGCGGTCCGAACGCGTTCAATTCATTCTCGCAGTTCGAGATCGGCCGCGGAGCCACCGGCAATCTGGTACTGCCGAACGGCACCAGCAATCTCATCAACCTGATGACCGGCAACGATCCCGCCGTCATCAACGGTATCATGAATTCATACAAGAACGGCCAGATCGGCGGCAATGTCTACTTCGCATCGCCCAAGGGCTTCGTGGTCGGCCGGTCGGGCATCGTCAATGTCGGTTCGCTGAACGTCACGACGCCGACGCGCGAATTTGTCGACAGCGTCATCGGTCCGTCGGGTCAGATCAATCAGGGCGCCGTCAACAATCTCCTCGCCGGCACGGTGCCGATCTCGCCGGACGGCAATATCCGCATCCGCGGCCGCGTCAACGCGGTCGATGCGGTGCGCTTGACCGGCCAGAACGTCCTCGTCGGCAGCCAGCGCGACGCGGTCAACCGCGATCACGCCATCAAGTTTGCCTCGACGGTGAACTCGCGCGGGTTGCGCAGCGCGAACTCCATCGTGGTGCGCAACGGTTCGATCCAGATCGTCGCCGCCGACAGGGCGCGCGTCAACGGCCGGCTGTCGACCGCATCGAAGACCGGCAAGGCCGGCGATATCACCATTTCGGCGCGCGACATCATGGCCGGCCCGCGCGCGAAGCTGTCGGCTGCGAGCACGGCCGGCGACGCCGGCAAGATCATCATCTTTGCCGACAACAACCTCGAGGTGAAATCCGGAGCGCAAATCGACGTCAGTTCCACGCAGGGCAATGGCGGTTTCGTCGACCTGTCGGCGCGGAATACGGTCACGCTCGGCGCGATCCGGTTCAAGCTCGCCGCGCCGAATGGAACTGCCGGCACCGTGCTGGTCGATCCCGACGACATCGTCATCACCGGCGACGGGCAGAGCTACGGCACCGGCAATAGTCTTTACAGCGACGGCGGCAACATCATCCTGACCGCGTCCGACAGCATCACGGTCACCGCAACCGGCGTGATCGACAGCCGCGCCTATGACCGCGGGCAGGGCGACCTTTCCGAAACCAATGTGTCGACCGGAAATTCCGGAAACATCACGCTCAACGCCCCGAACATTACGGTGCTCGGCAAGATCCTCGCCGACGTCATCAATGACGGCACGAGCTACACGGCCGGCGACGTTACGCTCAACGCCATCGCGTCGGTCAATCAGGTTGCCGGACTGGTGGAGACGGCGACGAGCATCGATATCGGCGGCAATGCGCTGATCAAGGGCCGCAATATCGCTCTGAACTCGAACGCGACCGCGATCTCCTCCTATACCGATTCCGTTGTTGGAATTCTGGCGCTGATCGGCCAATCGGCGGCCGCCTCGGTGATCGGGCTCAACGGCGGCTATGTCGCCGGCACCGCGACCGCGACGATCAACGTGCGCGACAACGCGACGATCGACGGCACCGGCAACGTCAACATCGCCTCGTCGGCGAAGGAGGTGGCGTCCGACCCGGCGCTGTCGATCGGCGGCGCCTTGCCGGTCACCGTCGCGGTCACCGTCGGCGAGATCGTAGGCACGGTGGAAACCACCATCGGCTCCGGCACGCATGTCTATGCCGGCGGCGATCTCAAGATCACCAGCCAGAACGACGCCCACCTGAACGTGCTGGCGATCGGCCTGTCCGACGACCAGTTCGTCCCGACTGTCGCCTACGGCACCGCGTCGGTGAACACCAGCACCACAGTGGAAACCGGCGCCGATCTGAAGACCGGCGGCAATCTCTATGTCGGCGCGCAGAACATCAACAGCTTCAATGTCAGCGCGACATCCTATTCGATCGGGCAGACCGGCAAGGCCGGCGTTGCGATCGCCTATAGCGACGTCAACACCAAAGCGACCGCGAAGCTCGGCGCCAATGTCGGCGCGGCCGGCGCCCCCATTGCGGGTTCGGTCACCGTCGAGGCGAATTCGGGCATGCCGAATTCGACGGCGGATGCGACCAACACGACCTCGTCGACCGCGGTGGCGGGCAACTCGATCCTCATCGATCTGATCGCCAAGGGCGCGGCGTCCTTCACCCAGAAGAAGTTCACCGACTTCGTCGCCGCCAAGGCGCCGTCGTCGAGCCGGAGCGATCTGAAGTTCGCCGGCGCGCTGAGCCTGACGTTCAGCGATCAGTCGGCCACCGCGGCAATCGAGAACACCGGCACCACCGGCGCTGCGCCTTCCATCAATGCCGCCGGCAACGTCGCCGTCGTGGCCAAGGTGTCGGATGTCGGCGTCAGCAGCCTCGCCGACGCCAGCACCAATTCGCAGGAAATCGCGGATCCGGACGCCGCCAGCACGCAAAGCCAGGCGAAGAAGGCGGTCGCGTTCGGCGTCGCGATCGGAAATTACGGCCACCACGCCAATGCCTATATCGGGCAGGACGTCGCGGTGTGCTGCGCCAATCTCGGCGTCTCGGCGACGATCGAGATGCCGATCACGATCACCTGGCTGACCTACGACAATCTCGGAACCTGGCTCGGCAAGTTCAACGGCAACCTCGGCACCGTCAATGAGGTGCTGACGAGCTACGCCAACGCCGCCTCGCAGGCGCAGGACGCGACCAAGGTCGGCGCTGCCAATTACTTCGCCGTCGACAATTCGGCGACCGCCTGGATCGGTGAGGGCGCCACGATCACCCGCGATTCCACGACGCCCGCCGCGCCGTGGTCCACCGCGCTCGTCGACGGCTCGTCTGTCGCCTGGGATCAGGCGATCGCCGTTCAGGCGGCCACGCGCACCGCCAGCATCAATATCGGCGGCAACTTCAGCTGGGTCGGTCTCACCGGAAGTTCGGGGCAGCAGAACGAGGCGGGTCACAGCCGGGCCTCCGCCATCGGCGGCGCGGTCAACGTCGTCTCCTACACGAACAACACCATCGCCGGCATCAGCGACGACGTCACCGTCAACTCCAACGGCGGCGTCGGCGTCAACGCCAGGAACGAGAACGTCGTCTTTTCGGTGTCGCCGACCTCCGGCGCCGGCAACGACACATCTTACAACGGCATCGTCGCGCTCGGGCTGATCGACGACGTCGCGCACGCTTCGATCTCCAATTCGGCGCGTATCACGGCTCCCTCGGTCGATATCGGAGCGGACGAGATATTGTCGATCTTCTCGGTCGGCGGTGTGGTGGCGTCCTCGCAGACAACCGCGGTCGGCGTGGTAGTCGCGGTCAACCAGATCCAGGCCGATACCGCAGCCTATATCGGCGACAACCGCGCCGATATTGCAGGAAGCCGTGACGCCGCCAACGATCCCGGCACGGCTTCGAGCGTGACCGGTTACGTTTACACCGATGGCCTGCAGCTCGACGCGCAGAGCTACGGCATCGTCACGGCCGCGAGCGTCGCGGCGACCGAAGCCTCCGGAAGCTCGAACAGCACCGGCTCGACCTTCCTCAACAAGTTCATCAGTCTGCTCAAGACGGACAGCGCGCAGAGCAAGGCGGATTCGAAGGCGGATTCGGCCGCCGGAACCACGACGCCGAAGACCAGCCTTTCGATCGCGGGCAGCTCGTCCGTCAATATCTCCGAAGTCAACACCACCGCCTATATCAGCGGCGCCGTCATCGACAAGAAGTCCGCCGCCGGCAGGACGTCGGTGCAGGCGGTCAACAACACGATCCAGCAGACCGGCGCCGGCTCGGCCGCGTTCGACATGGCGAAGGTTTCGTCGGGCGGGCAGGCCGGCAAGAGCGCGGCAGTCGCCGGCGCGCTCGCCATCAACATTTCCGGCAACGCGACGCGCGCCTATGTCGACAATTCGACCATTTCAAACACGCGCGCGTTCTCGGCACTGGCTTTGTCCGGCGGCGAGCAAACGACGGTTGCGCTCGGCCTTGCCATCAATAATTCGGCGGACAAGGACAAGGCGGCATCGGTCGCCGGCTCGGTATCGATCGCTATCGTCACCGATCTCGTCGACGCGCATGTTTCCGGCTCGGCGATCACGGTCGACCCGGCGCTGACCTCGGCGACGCTCGGCTACACGGACGCCTTTATCGTCTCGGCCTACCAGACCACCGACGTCGGCGTCGGCGGCGGTTCGCTCTATTTCGGCGGCAAGACCGGCTTCGGCTTTGCCCTGACCTATACCGAGATCGGCGATCCGGACGGGCTCAAGGCGGTCAATGCGCATGTCACGAACTCCACCGTTACCGGCTTCTTCAACGCGACGGTGGGCGCGTCCTATGCCGGCAGCGTGGGCGCCGGCGCCGGCCTGTTCGGCTACCAGAAGGGCAACGGCGGCACCGGCGTCGGCTTCGGCGTGTCGCTGGTGATCACCGATATCGGCCCGACCGTGGATGCCTCGATCGACGGCGGCTCGGTGGTGCGCGTTGCCGGTATCAGCCAGATGTCGCCGGTCGTTTATGCCTCGACGCTCGTCAGCACGACGGAGCTGACCGACACCGCCGACACCGACTACACCGAGACCGGCCGGTTTGTGAATCCGCTCGATCCGAACGTCACCTTCTACTCCTATGATGTGGCTCACACGGTGATGGAGCTGCGGCACGGCGACGTGACGGTGTCGTCGAACGGAACGCGCATCGCGGCGTTCGACTCCGCGATCGCCAATGCGGCGCGGACGGGCGGCTCCCTCATCAACACCGGCTTGGTTGACTTCAGCGGTGCCGCGATCGCGGCCGAAGGCACCAATTCCGGCGCCTCGATCACCGCGGTGGCGGGTCTCATCCAGGGTGGGGCGAACTCGGTCGGCTTCGCCATCACCGCGAGCACGATCCACCAGACCAACCGGGCGACGATCGACCACGCCAGCGTGACGTCCGACAACGGCGATGTGGTGGTCACCGCCGACAGCAGCGCCGATATCCTCGGCATTGCGGTCGGCATCGCGGTGTCGGACGGCAAGTTCGCCGGGCTTGCCTCGAGCAGCATCAACCTCATCGATAATACGGTGTCCGCCACCGTCGGCGGCACCGGCGCGACCCCCGCCAATACAACGGTCGACGCCACCAATCTCGTCGTCCGCGCGACCGACAATGCCGATATTCGCGGCGCCGCCGGCACGCTCGGCATCGGGCTTGGCAATGCGGCGGCGGGCCTGTCGGTCACCTACGACCAGATCGGCAATTCGGTCACCGCGGCGATCAGCGGCGCCAAGGTGGATGTCGGCAACGACGTCCTCCTGAACGCGGCATCGAACGCCGACATCCTGTCGATCGCCATCGGTATCGCCGTCTCGAAGAATGTCGGCATCGCCGGCTCGGTCGTCACCAACATCTCCGACACCAACGTCACCGCCAGGATCGACGGCGGGGCCGATGTGACCGCCGCGAACAATATCGGCGTAATCGCCGACAACACCGACACGATGAAGGTCGTTGCCGGCGCGCTCGGCGTCGGCCTGACATCGGCCGGCGTCGGCATTTCGGTCGTCGTCAACGACGTGAAGGGCGCGACCACCGCGACGATCGCAGGCAGCGGCACCAAGGTCGACGCTTACGCGACCGGCGGCTCCGCCCTGTCGGTCAACAGCGGCGCGCTCGCGCACAGCTTCGACGTCAGCACCGCGGACAACCCGAACCTCGACATTCCCGATCTGAGCGAGCTTCAGCGCACCGTGTCCGGCGTCGCCGTGGTGGCAAGCTCGCATCAGGCGGTGGTCGGCGTCGACGTCACCATCGGCCTTTCGGCGGAACTGCTGACGGGTGACGCGCTGGCGCTGGCGCCGGTGACGAGCCTGATGGGCGGCAGCACCACGGCCTCGATCGACGGCGCACAAGTCGGCACGCGGCTCGCGAATTCGCCGTCGGCAACGGCCGCGCCGCAGATCTTTGTCGGTGCCGGAAGCCTGAGCTATTCGCGTAATCTCGTCATTGCCGGCTCCGGCGCGGGCGGCTTCAGCGGCGCCGGCGCCATCGCCGCCAACCGCATGGAGCGCGCCACCCACGCCTTCATCACGGACGCGCAGATCGGCTCGAGCACGCGGTCGGTCGGTGACGTCGCCATCAACGCCGCGGCGACGCAGATCGCATCGGACATCGCGGTCGGCCTCGCCGTCGGTGTCGCAGGGGCGGGCGCCTCCATCATCGTCAATGTGTTTTCGGCCGACACCCAGGCCTATCTCACGCACGGCGCTCTCTACGCCTCAAACTTGCTGGTCAACGCGCTGAGCACGGAAAGCTATTTCGCGGCCGGCGGCGCGGCGGCGGTCAACTTCCTCGGCGGCTTCGCTGGCGCTTTCGTGGTCGGCGCCACCCAGAACACTACCAAGGCCTATATCGGCGATGACGACGCCGGCACTTCGGTCAATCTCGCCAACGACCTGACGGTCAACGCGCAGTCCGACAACACGTTCTACAGCTACGCGATCGGCGGCTCGGCCGCCGGCACCGGCGCGGTGGCCGGCATGGTCGACTTCACGGTGGTCAACAATCACACCGAAGCGACGATCAGGAATGTCACCGACACGCAGACGGAAGCCGGATCGGACGTCAATGTCTCCGCGCTGGAGACCGTCACCATCCGCCCCACCGCCGGCGCCGGCGCGGTCGGCCTGTCGGGGGCGGGCATCGGCGCTTCGATCAACGTCGTGTTGCTGAAGAGTCAGGTCGCGAGCGGTATCGTCGACAGCACGCTCGACGCCAAGGGCGCCGTCAACGTCCTCGCCACGAGCAACAAAGATATCGACATGCAGACGGTGACGTTCGGCGCCGGCGGCAGCGTCGGCATCGCGGCGTCGATCAGCCTGCTGCTCGCCGGCCGGACCGCGCCGGGAGATGCCGCCGACCAGATCAATGCCAGCGTCTCGGCGGCCGACGGCGCAAGCAGCGGCATCCCGGCCGACAACGGCATCGAATCCGACGACGTGCCGGGCAGCGCCAATCCGGCGCCGGACCGGCCGCCGTCCTACAGCCTTGCCGATGCGCTCGGCAGCGCCAACGACGCGGTGACCGCGGAGATCACCGGCGGTTCGACCAAGGCCGATGCGGTCAGGGTCGAGGCGACCGCGAACGTCAAGACCAAGAACACCGCCTCCGGCGTCGGCATTGGCGGCACGGTGGGTGTCGGCGCGGCGCTCGGCTATTCGCTGGTCTACGATACGGTGATCGCGTCGGTCGAAGGCGACGTCACCTCCGACAAGGTCGATGTGCTGGCGACGATGCAGGACAATTCCGGCCACGCCGTCGAGGTCAATGCCTATGCCGGTGCGGGTTCGCTCGGCGCGGCGGTGGGCGCGGGCGTTGCGATCGGCACGATCAACAATACCGTCGCGGCCCGGCTCGGCGGCAAGGTGACCGGCTCGGGCGTCGGCACCACGGCGAACAAGGCGACCGTCAGCGCGCTCGACAGTTCCAGCGTCTCGACGCAGGCGGTCGGCGCGGCGATCGCCGCCGGCGCGCTCGGCGTCTCCGCCTCGGTCAGCACCAAGTCGAGCCTTGTTTATGCGACCGTGCCGGAAGGGGCGGTGATCGATGGCTATTCGACGCTGAAGATCCTGGCGACCGGCCGCGGCGCGGTGAGTTCGGACGCCATTGCCGGCGCCGGCGGCGTCGTCGCCGGCTCGGGCGCGGGCGCTGAGTCGACCGACAACGAACACATCATCGCCGAAGTCGGCACCGCCGCGATCCAGGAAGCGCTCACGGGTAATCCAGCGCCCTCCGGGCCGCCGGCCGGCGGCGCGCCGAAGATCACGGTCGGCCTCGGCGACCCTGGCGACGCGGCGAGCCTCGGCGCGCTCGAGGTCCATGCCAGCGGCACGCCGGAAGCGACGGCCTCGGCGGTCGGCGTTTCGGTCGGCGCGGCCGGCGTCGGTGCGTCGGTCGCGAAGGCGACCGTCAACCCGACGGTCACCGCGCTGGTCGACAGCTACGCGCAGATCATCACCGCGCCGGTGCTGTCCGCGGATACGCCGCCGATTGCCGGTTACGGCAAGCTCATGGTTTTTGCCGAGACGCTGGTGCCGGCGAGCACTTATTCCGCCAAGGCTTTCGCAGTGGCGGGCACCGGCGGCTATCTGATCGGCGCGAACGCGACCGATTCAGAAGCGAAAAACGACTCCTTCGTGCGCGCGGCCATCGGCGATCATGTCGTGCTTCCGGTCGGCAATATCGAGATCAAGGCGCGCAACAATACCTCCGAATATGCCGACACCACCGGCATCGCGGTCGGCTATATCGCGCTCGGCGTCGCCGTCGCGCTCACCACCGCCAACGCCACGACGCAGGCCGCGGTCGGCAACTCGGTGACGTCGGATGACGAACGCATCGGCAGTCTGTCGATCAGCGCGATCGGCACCGACACCGTCGCCGCGACCGCGACCTCGGGGGTTGGCGGTGTCATCGCCGGCAACGGCGCGGGCGCCAACACCACGGTAAATGCCAATGTCGGTGTCAGCATCGGCGACGACGCCGACATTACCGCGGGCATCCTCTATCTCGGCGCGTCGCACGCCACGAACTACAAGGCGCGGGTCAGCTCGGTGAACGCCTCGCTCGCCGGCGCGAGCGGCGCGGCGGCGGTCAACGACCTCGACTCCAACGTCACCGTCGACATCGGCAAGAACACCAAGCTGATGGCGCTCTCGAACGCCTGTGGCAGCTCGAGCTGTCTCGCCGCCGTGACTCTCATCGCCGAAAACGACTTTGCGCAGATCGGCAGCGGCGACAGCGCCACCGGCGCCGGTGGCGGCGTGCTGAACGGCTCGGCGGTCGAAGGCAACACCAAGGTCCGCGGCCACACCACGATCACCGTCGCCGACGGCGACGATGCGGCTCACGGCACCACCATCACCGCCGGCACCGACCCGTTCAACAATCCGGGCGGCATCCGCATGACCGCGTTCAGCACGCTGAACGCGCAGGACACCGTCAGCCTCGAAACCGGTGGCGCGATCACCGCGGCGGGCGTCAATACGACGGTCGACGCCGAGGTGCACAACGACGTGACCGTCGGCAACTTTGTCCAGCTCAAGACCTTCGGCAGCATCGGTCTCGGCACCTTCTCGCAGATGGCGGTGAATACCGGCGCCTATGTCAGCACCTACGGCATTGCCGCGGTCGGTGCGGCGGCGGCTTTCGTCGACCTGCGGGACTACGAGACGGTCACGATCAAGAACAACGTCCGGCTCGACGCCTTCGGCAACGTCAACCTCACCCCCGGCCAGGATCCCGGCGGCAATTTCCGCACCGTGCTGATCTCCGGCCTTTCGGATGCGCAGGCCTATGTGCGCGGCCTGATCGCGGTCCCGGATGCGATCGGCCGCACCGAGCTCACCACGGACTCGAACCTGGTAATCGGCACCGACTCCTATATTGGGGCAGGGCAGAACGTCACGCTCGCCGCCTATGAAGGCTCGCAGTCGCTGGAGTCGCACGGCGACGCGCACGGCTATTTCCTGTTCCTCATTCCGGTCACCGTCAGCGACTCCGACCGCATTCCGCACCAGAGCTCGAAGATCGCGATCGGCGACCGGACCAATGTGGTCGCCGGTCAGTATCATGAGCAGACCGTCACCATCGATTGCGGCGCATCGGCCTGCACATCCGGCTCGCGGCCGAGCCTGACGGTCGCGGCCGGCGGCGCGCCGCTCAGCTGGATCGACTACACCGATCCGAACAAGCCGCTGTTCGACGTCGTCGCCTATATCAACAGCCGCTACGACCCGGACGTGAAGGACGTGCTGCTGTCGTCGGTGGCGGGTTCGCCGGTGCCGGCGTTCCAGATCGGGCCGCTGTTCGCGTCGGGCGGCAGCGTCACCATCGATGCGCGCACGCTCGCAGGTAGCGGCACGATCACGGCTTACGGCTCGCCGAAGATCAACGTGACGGCGAACAGCCCGGCGTATCTGATCTTCAGCGGCGCCTATATCCCGGACCTCGTCGGCGGGCAGGTGAACTTCACCGGCGCGGCAGGCGAGAGCAGCAAGCCGGCGGGCATGGTGATCGACCGGCAGGCCGGCGATGGCCTCTCGAAGATCACGCTGGTCAACAATTTCACCGGCCAGACCGGTTCGACGGGCGCCGGCCCCGCGATGCTGTTCGACGGCGACGTCACCAATCTCGGCGGCACCATCACCATCAACAATCTCGGCGGCTCCTACGGCACCGTCGGCAACACCAACGCGCAGGGCATCGACCTCAACGTGCCCAACGGCGCGGCGGTGATCTCCAATCCGGGCCCCGGCGGCTATTACGGCCCGGTCAACGCCTTCGGCGGCTTCGACGGCCTCGCGGTTCTTTATCCCGGCGGTCAGGCGGATCGTTACGACAATACGCCGAACAGCACCTGGACGCCGACGCTCGGCGCCAACATCGCCGCGGAATACGTCGCCAATATTCTGTATCAAGGCCACTATACCGGCAGCACCGACGCCGAGAAGCTCGCCAACATGAACGGTGCGATCTACGGCTTCCTCAACGCCGGATCGGAGCATTTCTTCGCCGGTACCGAGATTTCCGAGATATCGACGCTGTTCTTCAGCAACTGCGTCCCCGGCGCCGCCGGCGCCTGCACGAGCAGCCCCGGCTACACCCCCAATTGGAGCGTCGGCACCAACTTTATCGTAACGCCCGGTTTGAACATTCCCGCCTTCGGGATCTACGTTCCCGGACAGTATCTGATGGGCAATCTTGGCAACCGTTCCTATTTCGAGCGGGCCGTTCCGTTCCGGTCGCTGACCTACAGCAGCAACAATGTCTCGCTGCCGGCGACCAACCTGGTCACGACCTTCGGCGGCGGCAACGTCGCCATCAAGGCGGCGGTGATCGACATCAACGCCAAGATCGTGATCGGCCGGCCGGCCGAGCAGACGGTGACGATCCCGCAATCGGTCGAGGCCACGCTCGTGCAGTACCGGACCGATTACCTGAACGCCTCCGCGGCGGGCGGCTCGTTGCCCAACCCGGTCCATGACATTCCGGGACTGCTGAGCGCACTCGACGCGGCGACGCAGGGGCGCGGCACGGCCGTCTACGACGCCTCCAGCAGCCAGATCATCATCACCGACACCAACGCCTCGTCGAGCGGCGGCCGGCTGACGATGAACGGCGCGATCATCAGCACCAGCACCGCCGGCAATATCGAGGTGAACGGCGGCCTCGGCCAAGTGACGATCGACAACCAGACGTCGATTTCGATGGTGGTCAACAAGGTCAACACCGGCAGCCTCGGGACCGATGGCACGGTGGTCAGCACGGTGAAGATCACCGACACGCTGCGTCCGACCGCGACCAATACGACGACCTATCTCTACACCGCCGGGCAGGGCGTCCTGACCTACGTTACCGGCAACGGCGACGATCCGGTCCTGACCGGTCCCAATGCGACCGCGCCGCTGGGCGCGCTGAATGTCTCCGGCAACCTGCAGTACACGCCGGTTCCCGGCGCGCGGCTGCAGTGGGCGCAGCAGGCGGAGTTGACGCGCAGCCTTGATAACGCGGGCGCCGGACAGTGGAGCTGGGTGATGCCCGGCGACCAGCCGAACAATCCCTGGATGTTCGTCAGCGGCGCGGCGCTCACCAACCCGAGCTATGACGCGACCCAGAAAACGGCGTCAGGCGATCTGGTGTCGCAGGCGCATCCGCAGGGCATCGTCACGATCGGAAATCCGAACGACGCGAAATACAAGCAGACGATCACCGGCGGTATTACCAGCCAGACCACCTATCAGGAAAACCAGTACGACCAGGGCAGGCCGGTCGTGGCTGGGTTTGACGGCAATTCTCCGGTGGTCCTGTATTACTTCTCCGGCTTTGCTGCCACCGGGATAGCCAGCCCCTTCGCGGCGACGTCGGCGCATGGCTGGAGCGGCGATAGCGATCAAACGGGGCACATTTTCAATATGCCGACCGCGCTGTGGCTGAAGGTCACAAGCTCGGTCAAGGCCGACAATCCCTTCAACGTCAGTTTCAGAGGCGGCACGGTCGGTTCGGTGAGCATCACCTCGAGCGCGCCGGTGACGCTCGCCGATCAGCTCACCAATTCGAGCGGCACCACCCGGATCACGGCGGCCGGCAGCATCACGCAGGGTGTCGACGCTTTCGTGCGCACGAGGAACCTGATCCTGGATGCGACCGGCGGGCAGGGCGCCACCGCCAACAACGCGACCAGCGGCATCGGCGCCAAGGGAACGCCGTTCGCGGCGACGCTGAACGGCGGCGTCGTCAACGCCACCGCCGGCTCCGGAAGTTCCGGTGGCATCTACATGGACATTTCCGGCAGCGCGACCACCGGCAAGGTCGCGGCGGTCGATGCCAACGGCTACGGCGACATCGAATACACCCAGCATGGCAACCTGTTCGCGGCCGGCGGCGCCGATGCGGTGCCGATCAATTTCATCGGCAACAACATCACGCTCTCCAGCATCGGCGGCGCGATCGGCACCGGCGCGGCGCCGATCGTGATCAGCGCCAACAGCAGCCTCGATCAGAACGGCGCTGCGGTCGGCGGCAAGGTCGACATGAACGCCCAGGGCGACATCAATTTCCGGCAGAGGAGCGAGACGCCGGGAGGCCATCTCGACCTGCGGCTCGGCACCGTGACCTCGCAGTCCGGCGACGTGATGATCGAAGTGACGAACGGCGCGCTGGTTGATGCGCGCGGCCTTACCGCAGGCGACGCGCTGAGCCAGGATCAGGTCGACGCGATCTCGCAGCTTCTGCACCTGACGGCGGCGGACGGCGCGGGTCAGGCCGCGATCGACCGCTCGGTGACACCGTTCGAGAAACTCATAACCAGCAACTACAACCGCTATTTCCGCATGAAGGGCGACGCCTGCACGGCCAACTGCACCGCGCTTGAAATGTCGGCTGCGACGCTGGCGTATTACCGCCCGCTGGCTCAGGCGGGGCTGGGCGTTGCGAACGCCGATCTCACCGATGCGATGGTGACGGCCTATATCGCGACACTGCACGAGAAAGACACCTATGTCCTGTCGGACGCGGCGCTTGCGCTCTATCGGCCGCTGGCATTGGCCGCACTCGGCAGCGGCGCGACGACGGTCACCGATGCCCAGGTTCGTGCCTATGCCGACGCGCAGTATCTGGGCATCGCCCGCGATTTCCGCCGCGCCTTCGGCGACGACTGGGCGGCGCTGTCGCGGTTCGCGACCCCGGGTTACGCGAGCTACCTGACCCTGAGGGGCCAGAACTGCACGGCCAATTGCGCGACCTTCTCGGTATCGGACGCGGCGCTGGCGTTCTACCGGCCGCTCGCCGCCGCGGCGCTGAACGTCGCCACGCCGACCGACGTACAGGTCAGGGACTACATCACGACGGCCCACAACAAGTACGGGAGCGTCAACCTCAACGGCAGCGCACTCGACGGCTACCGCGCCGCTGCGCAGTCGGCCATCGGCGGCGCCGATCCGGTCACCGATGCCGATGTCCGCGCCTATGCCGACGCGAGGTTCCAGGGGCTTGCGACCACCTACACCTTCGCCGTCACCGATACCGAAGCGGCGTCGGGACTGCTGTCGTCGCTCACGGACCGCGCCGTGTGGGATCCCGCGCAGATCGTCGCCGGTATCGACCGGACCGCGTTCCAGCCGGCGTCGCCGGTGGTCGGCAACGCAACGCCGAACATCGTCGGCCGCAATGTCACTCTGACCGTCGGCGGCGGCATCGGCGTGCTGGCCGCGCCGGTCTCGGTCGGCCTCAATTCGTTGATCGATGGTGGCGGCGGCGCGCCGCTGACCAACGCGCAGAAAGCCGCGATCGCGGCCGCCAACACGCCCGGTGCGGTGACGGTGGTCGGCACCGACAGCCAGGGGCAGACGGTCCGGGGCTTCTCGATTTCCGATATCCCGGCCGGCGTGACGGTGACCGGCGTGGAGATCAACCGGCAGGCTCCGATCTTCGTCTCCGCGAGCGAGACTTTTACGGCGACGGCGTCCGCCGGCGCGGCCTTCGTGCAAAGCACCGGAGCGCCGGACCTGACGGTCGGGCAGGTGACGGCGACGGGCGATGTCGCGCTGACCTCGCCGAAAAGCATTCTCGTTGCGGTCGACCAGCAGCTCGGCGCTCTGTTTGCCCAGCAGGTCAAGACGTTCGGCAACCTGACGCTGACCGCCGGCAGCGGCAACATCGGCGCGGCCGGCCGCGCCTTTACCTATGCGGCCGATGGCAACCTTGTCGCCGCTCAGGCAAGCGGGAGCGTGTATCTCGACTACGCCGGCGGGCTGACCGGAGCCAACCCGAAGACCGAGATGACGATCGGCCGCGTGTTCGCGGACCAGACCGCCTCGCTGAATTCGAGCACCGGCGGCATCTCCGGTTATCTGCCCGGCCTCGCGATCACCGCTCACGACATCTGGCTGAACGCCGCGGCGGGCGACATCGGCGCGCCCGGCAGTGCGCTCAACGTGCGCACCGACGGCGGCGCGCTGACCGGCACTGCGTCGGGTAGCGCCTCCATCAACAGCCCCACAGTGGACGGCCAGATTCCCGCACCGCTGACCGTCGCTTCGCTTGCGGCCAACGGCGCGATCACGGTGACCGGCGACTTCGACCTCGTCGCGCAAAACGTCACATCGGCCAACGGCGACATCCTCATCGGTTCGGCCGGCAACACGACGGTGACGAATGCGACGGTCACGGCGCAAACCGGCAACGCATCGATCACGGTGACCGCGCTGGGCGATCTCGAAACCGGCACGCTGACCGCGCCGGGTCAGGTCAAGGCGCAGGCGGGCAGCACGCAGATGGTCACGGTGAGCGGCACGCTGACCTCACGGACCGACGGCGTCGAAATTCTTGGCGGGGCGGTTGCGATGCAGGCCGGTTCCTCGGCCGTCGCCGACAAGACGGCCGTCGTCACCGCGCAGAACGGCGACGCGACGGTCGAGCAGTTGATTTCGGCGGCAGGCGATATCGCGGTCACCGCCGCCGGTCAGGCGAAAATCGTCACGGCGACGGTGCAGGGCGGCAGCGGCGGGATTACAGCGAATGCGGGGGCTGACCTCGACCTCGGCAATCTGACCGCGCCGGGCCGCGTCTCCGTACAGGCCGGCGGTGCGCTGACGGTTGGCCTCGGCAAGGCGATCACCTCGCTGTCGGACGCCATCGACGTGGCGGCTGCCTCGCTGGCGATGCAGGCTAATTCGTTGATGTCGGCCGCGAAGACGATCGCGGTGACGACGCTGGGTGACGCCATTGTCGGCAAGCTGATCAGCACCTTCGCGTCGCCCACGGCCAACACGCCGGTCATCACCGTCGCTGCCGGCGACGCCACGCATGCGGGCCAGATCCAGGGCAACGGCGACGGTCAGACCAACTTTACCGTCACCCGGCCGAACAGCGCGGTCACGCTCGCGGCGAGCAATGGCATGGGGACGGAAAGCCAGCCGCTCACGGTGGACACGCCGTGGCTGTCGGCCACCGCGACGCAGGGTGACATCCACATCAAGAGCCTGGGCGACGTTCATGTGCGGACGCTGGCGGGCCCCGGCAAGCTCGATCTCACCACCACCGGCGCGCTCATCTTCGATGAGGTGAAGGGCGACGACATCGTTCTGCAATCGAACGGAAAGCTGGATGTCGGCAATGTCGAGGTGACAAGCTCGGTGCAGCTCATCGGCACGGAGATTGTTGGCACGGTCGTTCAGACGCCGGGCTCTCCGGGACCGCTGATGGTCACGATCATGGGCCCGAACGGAACGCTGGCCAAGAACGCCGTGGTAGTCATCGATCCGCCGGCGACCATCATTCCGCAGCTGCTCGCGGTCGACGCCACGATCACCAATATCGGTCCGAGCTTTACCGTGCAGTACGGCTACGTCTCCGGCCAGTTCACCTTGTTGATGAACGGCCAGACCTTCGTGATGAACAACCGCAGCCCGGCGCCCCTCGGCGGTGTGGACGTCCAGCTCTACCAGCAGGGTTCGCCGTTCTACTTCTCGCAGAACGGCATCCGTACCTACACCAGCGGCTATGTTGTCAATTACGGCCTCGGCGTCGACCCGACCGCGCTCAGCCTGTTCAACGGCATGAGCTTTACCCGCGACGTACCGCGCGACATGTGGAGCGGCAGCCCGTTCGACGACAAAGACGACGGCGGCAAGAAGCCCTCGCGCCTGCGCAAGACCGGCCTGTCGCCGCAGGCGATGCTGGACGGCTTCCGGATCCCCAGGGCGGTCCAGAAGGTGGGCGAAGGGCCTGCGGTCAATATTGAAGGCCTGCAATGACGGGTGCGGCCGGTTCAAGCCGAAGGGTGTCTCAGCCAGGTCCGACAGTCCCGCCGCCGGCAGATCGAAGGGGAAAACGCCGGGCTGGCGTTATGAGGCGGCCGGAAAGCACTGTATTTTCGGGCAGATTCCACGAATTGTTCCGTCATTTCTCCGGTAGCCCTGTCGCCATGCGAATGCGGTTGGCCTGTCTGGCTCTGAGCGTCGGCCTCGTGTCGGTGGCCGTGTCGGTTGCGCATGCGCAGGTTGCGCCGCAGATTAATCCCGGCGTCATCGATCGGGACGTCGAGCGCCAGCGCCAGCGTATTGAGCAGCAGCAGCAGCCGCAAAAGCAGCAAGGGCCTGCGGTGGTCGGGCCGCAACGCGCGCCGGCGGTGACCATTCCCGGCGGCGGCCCGCGCTTTCTATTGCGTCGGGTAAGGTTTGACGCCTCGAAGTTCATCACGCCGGAGGAACTGCAGGCGATCGCGTCGAAATATGTCGGCAAACAGGTCGACATCGCCGGCCTGCAGAACCTCGTCGCCGACGTCAACGCGCTCTATGCGCAGCGCGGTATCGTGACGGCAATCGCGACGCTTCCTCCGCAAACCGCGACCGGCGGTGTCGTCCACGTCAAGCTGACGGAAGGCAAGCTGCAGAAATCGAGCGTGGTCGGAAACCGGCAGACCTCCGCAAACTATATCCTGCAGCGGACCGACCAGCCGAAAGGCGAGGTGCTCGACGTTCCCAAGCTCAATCGCGATGTGACGTGGTTCAACCGTACCAACGACGTGCAGGTGCGGGCGCTGCTGCAGCCGGGAACGGACTTCGGTCTGACCGATCTGCAACTTGCCGTCACCGAGCCGCCGCGCAACACGCTCCAGCTCTTTCTCGACAACCAGGGGGTGCGGACTACCGGGCGGGGCGAGGGCGGCGTCTATTACAAGCTCCACGGCATGCTCGGCATCGACGACCGCCTGACTTTCTACGGCGTTAAGTCGGAGGGCAATCTGAACGGCAATGTGGCCTACAACGTGCCGATCAATCCATGGGGTGGGCGGCTCGGCGTGAGTTATACCCAAGGCAAGATCAAGATCGTGCAAGGGCCGTTCACCTCGCTCGATGTCACCGGAAATTCCAATCAGGCGGGCATCAATTTCGGCCAGCCGCTGTTCGTGAACGAAACCTGGCTCGTCCAGGCAAACGCCGCCTACGTTTACGGCAATTCGGAGAGTGACTTCTCTGACGTCACGGTGAGCAGCGACCGCTATGGCAAGGCGACCGCCGGCGCGGCGATTACATGGTCGGGCGCAAATTACTGGGTTTCAGTATCGCCGGCATTCAACGCGATCGACTGGCACGACAAGATTCTCGGTGGCGACCGCAGCTTCGACACCTTCACCGGCGCGGCGAATGCACTGGTCAAACTGCCCTTCGCATTCAGCGCGACATTTCTCGGCAGTTGGCAATACACGAGCGAGAAGCTGTTGCCGGGCGATCAGCTGTTCTCGATCGGCGGTCCGACCACCGTGCGCGGCTATCCGACCAACGCAGCGTCAGGCGACAAAGGCTACTACTTCAACCTCGAGCTTCACCGCGACATGTCGGACATGCTGCGCGGCCTCGATCTTTTCGCCTTCACCGACAGCGGTGCGACCTATTCCACGTTTCCAGGACACACGCAGCTCGATTCCTCGGGCTTCGGACTGTCGTGGACGCCCTACAGTTCGATCACCTTCGAGGCGAGCGTCGGCTTTCCGTGGCGGAACGTGGTGCCAAACCAGAACGATGCGGAATTCTACGGACGGGTGACCATCCGTCCGCTGTTGCTTCTCGCTAGTCAATGAAGCGGCGGTAACGCCGGCAGAACAAGGAGAGTGCAATGCGTACCGATGATGGGGTTTCCAGAGGGGTTCTCGCCAGCGCGGCCCTGGTTCTGATGCTGGCGCTGCCGCAGCAGGCGGCCGCGCAGGTCAAAAGGGATGCGGGCTCGCCGCCGGCCGGCGCCTCCGGCGTGATGGCGACGGCTCAGGCCAAGGTCGATGGCTTCCGTGCCGCCAAGTTCGGCATGACCGAGGCGCAGGTGAAGGCGGCGGTGATGAAGGAATTCAATCTCAAGGCCGACGCGATCCGTGAGCAGCCGAACCCCGGCGAGCGCACCAAAGCGATGGTCGTGAAGGTGCCGGACCTGCTGCCGGGCGGTGGCGGGGCCGAGGTGTCCTACATCTTCGGTTACCAGAGCAAGAAGCTCATTCAGGTCTCGATCTCGTGGTCGAAAGCGACCGACGACAAGATGACGCCGGAGCAGCTGTTCTCGAACTCGAGCGTGCTGCGGGCGCATTTCCTCGGCGAGGGTTTCAAGCCTGAATCGATCGCCTCCAACATGCCGGTGTCGGGCGGCATCCTGATGTTCCGAGGCAGCGACGCACAGGATCATTCCGTCATCCTGATCCTGCAGGGCACGATGGCCCAGGGCGCCAACAACCAGCGGGTGCTGACGCCGACCGGCCTGCTGCTGTTCTATGTCGAAGACGCCAAGACGCCGGATGTTTACCGGCTGCCGCGCGGCTCTTTCTAAACGTTGCTGCGGCCGGCGGCTCAAACCCGCCGGCTGCCTCTCACGCGGTTCCGAGATAGGCGGCGCGGACCCGCTCGTCGTTGAGCACGGCGGCGGGGTCGCCCTCGGCGATGGTGCGGCCGTAATCGAGGACGTGAATGCGGTCGGCGAGATCGGCGATCATCTGCATATCGTGCTCGATCCAGATCATCGACACACCCAACTCGTGCTTGATGCGCAGGATATAACGGGCGAGGTCCTCGCGTTCCTCGCGGTTGAGACCGGCCGAGGGCTCGTCGAGCAGGATCAGCGCCGGTTCGGCGGCGAGCGCCCGGGCAAAGCCGACGATCTTCTGAATGCCGAACGGCAGAGAGCCGACCGGCGCGTGGCGATAACGCTCGAGGTCGACAATGTCGACGATGCGCTCGACGGCTTCGCGATGCTCGATCTCGGCGCGGCGCACGCCCGGCAGAAACAGCATTTCGGCGAGCGGATTAGTTTTGATCCGCGCATGGCGGCCGGTTAGCAGATTGTCCAGCACGCTCATCTGGCCGAACAGTTCGCCGTGCTGAAAGGTCCGGGCGAGGCCGCGCGCCGCGATGACATGCGGCGCGAGCCCGTTGATGCTCTCGCCGCGAAAGCGGATCGTGCCGCCGCCGCGATAGATGCCGCTGATGCAGTTGAGAGCGCTCGTTTTGCCGGCGCCGTTCGGGCCGATCAAGGCGAATAGCTCGCCCGGCCGCACCTCGAAGGAAATATCATCGAGGACGGTGAGACCGCCGAAGCTCAGGCTCAGGTGTTCGACGACGAGTTCAGCCATACCACCTCCGCGACCGGCGATATTGCTTGACGTCGCGATAGCTGCGCCGCGTGCCGTCGGCGCCGCCGAGGTAGAACTCCTGCACGTCCTTGTGGCCCTGAAGGCGCTCGCGATTGCCGTCCAGCACCACGCGGCCGTTCTCCATCACATAGGCATGGTCGGCGATCTCGAGCGCGACCGCCGCGCTCTGTTCGACCAGCAGGATGGAGATGCTGAGTTCATCGCGGATCGCGGTGAGACGGCGCTTGAGATCGTCGACCACGATGGGCGCAAGCCCGAGCGAAAGCTCATCGATCAGCAGGATTTTCGGCTGGCACATCAGGGCGGAGGCGATGGCGAGCATCTGCCGTTCGCCACCCGACAAAAGGCCGCCGACCCGGGCGCGCAATTCGGCAAGTCGCGGAAAGAAGTGATAGACGCGCTCCTCCTGCCGGCGGGCGTCGCCGCCGCCATGCGACACCGGGGCAATCAGGTTTTCGGCGACGGTAAGGTTTGGAAACACTTTTTCGCGTTCCGGCACCAGCACGATGCCCCTGGCGGCAATCTCGTGGGGAGGGCGGTTCTCCAGCCGTGTCCCATCGAACATGACGGAACCCTCGGTGACACGGGCGTCGTCGAGGCCGAGAAAGCCGGAAATGGCCCGTAGCGTCGTGGTCTTGCCGGCGCCGTTGGTGCCGAGCAGTGCGACGATTTGGCGTTCGCCGACGGTGAGCGTGACGCCCTGCACAGCGGTGATGACGCGCTTGTAGACAACCTCGATCTTCTCGACCGCAAGGAGCGCCGTCATTTGCCGCCTCCCGCGAGGGAGCGCTGTTTGAACGGCCACAGCAGAAAATAGTTCTGGACGCGACGCCAGATGCCGACGAGGCCGAGCGGCTCGAGGATCAGGAACAGGATCATCACCACGCCAAACGAGGCATAGTTGACGGCAAAAATGTCGCCGGCGAGCCGCTGCACATTCGGAAGCAGATGCAGCAGCGCTTCGATGACATAGGGGAAGATGACGACAAAGGCCGCGCCGAGGATCGCGCCGAGCAGCGAGCCCATGCCCCCGATGATGATCATCGCCACGTATTGAATGGAGAGGAACAGGTCGAAAGCCTCGATCGAGACGAAGCCGCGATAATAGGCGAACAGGCAGCCGGCGACCGAGGTCATCGCGGACGAGATAATAAAGGCGAGCAGTTTGTAGCGGGCAATGTGGATGCCGAGCGCTTCGGCGACCGTCTCACGGGTGTGGATCGCGAGCCAGGCGCGGCCGCTGCGGCTGCGCAGGAGGTTGATGCAGATAAGGAGGCAGGCGGCTGCCGCGGCGAGCAGCACGAAATACCAGGCGCGTCCGTCGCGCAGCGTGACGCCGAACAGGCTCGGCGGCTCGACCACGATGCCGGTCGAGAAGCCGCGTTTCGTTTCGTATTCGCCGCCGAGATAGATGACGATGAAATGCAGGGCCAGCGTGCTGACCGCGAGGTAAAGTCCGCGCAGCCGCAGCGACGGCAAGCCGAAGATGAAGCCGAGCACCACGCCGGTCAACGCCGAGGCCGGCAGCGTCAGCCAGAACGGCGCATGAATCTCGCGGGCCAGAATGCCGGTGGTGAAGGCGCCGGCGGCGATCAAGCCGGCGTGGCCGAGCGAAATCTGCCCGGCATAGCCGGTGAGCAGCATCAGCGACAGCGCACCGATCGAGGCGAGCAGAACCTGGCAGGCGAGGTCCAGAAGGAAGGGGCCGACGGCAAAGGGCAAGACCGCGAGCGCGATCAGGAAACATGCAAGGCTCGTTTTCTCTGCGCGCGTTTGCACCAGCGCGGTGTCCTGCGCGTAGGCGGTGCGGAAATAGCCGCTGGCGCGCGGCGCCGGCCTAAACACGGTCCAGCTCCTCGCGCGTGCCGAACAGACCCCAGGGCCGCACGATCAGCATTGCGACCAGAACAAGGAACGGAACCACGTCCGACAGAAGCGGGTCGACGTAGTAGATCAGCAACACCTCGGCGCCGGCGACGATCAGCGCACCGATCAGCGCCCCGGCGAGGCTGTCCAGCCCGCCGACCAGCGCGGCCGGAAATGCTTTCAGTCCGATGATCGGCATCGCCTGCGTAAGGCCGGAATCGAGCGCCATCAGGATGCCGGCGGAAGCGCCGGTCAGGGTCGAAAGCCCCCAGGCGAGGGCGTAGACGGCGTGCAGATTGATGCCGCGCTGGGCTGCGAGCAGCGGGTTCTGCCCGGCGGCCCGCATCCGCGTGCCCCAGCGGCCGAAGCGCAGAAAGACGAACAACGCGCCGTAGGTGAGCGCGGTGACGCCGACCAGCACGGCCGACCACAGGGAGATATGCGCCCCGGCAATCGCCAGCGAAGGGTTCGGCACGCCGAGCGCCTGCGCCGGATATTGCTGCTGCGCCGACCAGATCAGCACCACGATACCTTTGATGAGGATGCCCAGCGCAACGGTGGTGAGAATGGCGGCGAGCACCATCTCGCCGGTCATCTTGCGCATCAGAAAGACATAGACGAGGCCGCCGGCCACGAGACTGAGCAGCACTGCCATGCCCAGCGCGAGCGCAGGGCTGCCGTTGAACAGCGAGGCGGTTGCGAGCACCAGATAGGCCCCGAGCATCATCAACTCGCCATGCGCGAGATTGAGCACGCGGCTGACGCGATAGATCAGCACATAGCCGCACGCGATCAGGGCGTAGATCGACGCCAGCACGATGATGTTGACGACCAGTTGCACGTCGGCCCGCCGCAATTGTCGTGAGAAAGGAAGCCCGGCGGCGACGGAGCGCGCCGCCGCCGGGCAGGGAGGATCCCGGCGGTTACTTCACGGGATAGGACTTCCAGTCCTGCACCTGCGCGATCGCCGACTTTGCGCCGTCCCAGCGGTAGACGCGGTAATCGAGTTTGGTGCGGAAGTGGTTGTCCTTGGTCCACTCGATCGGGCTGCCGCGCAGGCCCTTGGTGTCGAGCTTCAGGCTTTCCATCGCCGTGCGCACCTTGGCCGGGTCCGCCGGCCATCCGGCCGCCTTCAGCGCCGCCTCGATCGCCATGCCGCCGATCCAGCCTTCGGTCATCATGGTCGGCGGATATTTCGAGCCAGCTTTCTTGACGGCGTCGATGATCTCCTTGTGGGCGGGCAGGTTGTCCTGGAACAGCGCATTGGCGCCGATCACGAAGAACCGGTCGTCCTTGAGCCGGGGCAGTTCGGCCTCGGACTCAAGATGCGCCCAGGCGATCATGTCGTCCTTCCAGCCGAGCTTGCGCAGCGCTTCGAAAGTGCGCACCTGCGTTACCCACGGCGCCCAGGAATAAACCCAGGTCGGGCCGGCGTCCTTCAGCTTGGTGGCGAAGGGCGTGTAGTCGGCGGTCGGCGGCGGAATGACTTCCTTGTCGACCGGCGTCATGCCCATCGTCTTCGACAGGCTTTCCGCGTGGTCGATCTCGCCGCGCGACAGCGGAATGGCCATCGCGGAGAACCCGATCTTCACCGCGCCCTTGGCATGGGTCTTGATGAAGTCGAGCGCGGCCTGGCTATCGTAATTCGCGGCATAGCCGGTGGTGCAGAACTGCAGCGGGTCGGCCGGCGGGTAGACGCTCTTCGGGCAGACGCCGCTGGCGAACAGCAGCGGGACGTTGGCGTTCTTGCTCTCCGCGATCACCGGCGCGTAGGTCGATGACAGGCTCGCATTGACCATCAGGACGACCTTGTCCTGCGTGATCAGCTTCTTGGTGTTGGCGGCGGCCTTGGAGGGCTGCGCGCCGTCGTCTTCCAGAATGAGCTTGATCTGCTTGCCGTTGACGCCGCCGGCGGCGTTGACGCGGTCGATATAGATGCGCAGGCCTTCGACGGCCGGCGCGTAGGTGCTCGACGGCGGGCCGGTGAGCGCGCCGGTCAGGCCGACGAGATAGGCGTCCTGCGCGGCGGCCGGCAGGGCCGCGCCCAGGGTCAAGCCGAAGACCATCGCGGTCCCCAGCAGCAGTGTCGTCTTCATGGCTTCCTCCCTCGTTGCGTATGGTTGTTCTGGTCTTGCTGTCTCACTCAAAGCTGCGTCATTGCATAAGCGGCCCGCCGGCGCCCGCGGCGATCAGCCGGTCCTCGCGGTCGTCGTACATGGCGTCGACCAGATCGCGGAACCGCTCGTACATCAGCTTGCGTTTCACCTTGCGGGTCGGCGTCACCGGCTCGCCTTCTTCCTCGGGGTCGAGCGCCTTCGGCAGGATGCGGAACGCCTTGATCTGCTCGACGCGGGCGAGGTCGGCGTTGACGGTGTCGATGGCGCTCTGAATCAGCTTTGCGACACTGGGCTGCGCGGTAAGGCTGGTGAATCCGGTATAGGCGATGTCGTTGGCGCGCGCCCAGTCGGCGACGGTGTCGAAGTCGATTTCGATGACGGCGGTGAGGTATTTGCGGCCGTGGCCGAACACGACCGCCTCCGCGACATAGGGGCTCGCGCGAAGAGCATTCTCGATGAAGGACGGCGAAATCGTCTTGCCGCCGGCGGTGACGATGAAGTCCCGGGCGCGGTCGATCAGCCGCAGTGAACCGTCAACCCATTCGCCGACGTCGCCGGTGCGCAGCCAGCCGTCGGCGCCCTTGATCTCGCGCGTTGCTTCGTCGTTGTTCCAGTAGCCTTCGAACAGGTCAGGGCCGCGCACCAGCACCTCGCCGCCGTCCCCGAGCTTGACGTCGAGCCCATCAACCGGCGTGCCGACGCTGCCGGGGCGCGGGAATGGACCGCGCTGGCCGGAGATGATGCCGCCGGCCTCTTCGGTCTGGCCGTACATCTCGACGACATTGACGCCATAGATATGCCAGAGCGCCGCGGTGTCCGGCGGCAGCGAAGCGCCGCCGCTGACGACCAGTTCGAGGCGGTCGAAGCCGATCTTGTTCAGGATCGGCGCGAAGACGGCGGCGTGCAGAAGCCGATAGGCAAGGGTGTCGAGCGCGCCCGCTGTGCCGTCCCAGCGGCGGCGCGTGTAGCGGCGGGCAAAGCGGACGGCACCGTCGTAGATTCGCCGTTTCAGCGGGCTGGAATTGAGCATGCCGACCAGCACGTGCGAGGCGAACTTCTGCAGGTAGCGCGGCACGGTGAAGATCGCGGTTGGCGCGACCTCGAACAGCGTGGCGGCAAAGTCTTCCGGGTTTTCGCCGAAATGCGGGACAAGCTGGGTCATCAGCGGCAACGTGATCGCGACGTCGCGTCCGAGCACATGGCACATCGGCAGGTACACCGCCGTGCGATGCGGTTTATCGCGCAGCGTCGGGTAATGCGCCGACACGGTATCGGTCGCGGCGAGGTGCTTGCCGTGGGTGACCAGCGCTCCTTTCGGGTGTCCCGTGGTGCCGGAGGTATAGACGATGAAGGCGGGGTCGTCGGGCGACAGCTTCGTCACCTCCGCCTCAAGCCATGCGATATCTCCCGGCGCGGTGCCTGCCGCATCGTCGAAACTGCGCAGCTTCGGGTGGTCGTAGGCGAACATCGCGGAGTCATCGATCACCAGGATGGTGCGCAGCCCCGGCAGGTCGTCCACCAGCGGCAGGATCTTGTCGACGTATTCCTGGTCTTCCGCGATGAAAATCGACGCGCCGCCATCACGCATCTGGTAGGCCACTTCGGCGGGCGCAGCGGTCGGATAGATACCGTAGACGACGGCGCCGAGCGACTGCACGGCGAGGTCGCAGATCATCCATTCCTCGCAGACGTCGCCCATGATCGCGACGCGCTCGCCGCGGGCGAGGCCGAGCGACTGCAACGCCCGCGCGGCGCGGGCGACGAGCGCGGCGTAGTCAAGCCACGTGCGCTCACGATAGACGCCGAATTTCTTGGATCGGAACGCGACGGAATCCGGGCTAGTGCGCGCCCGGTCGCACAGCAAATGCGGAGCCGTGGTGCGGCGCAGCTTTTCGCGATCGACCGCGTTGACTCCGGTCATTGGTCGCTACCTTGCGCGTTTCCCTATAAATTCTATAGCGCAATCAAATTTGGATTTCCATAGCGCCGGCGCGTCAGGCGCTTAACGGCGCGCGCGCTTAGGCTTCGCGCGCTTGCCGAGCCCATCGACCACCAGCCGGGAAAATTCGACGCTGAGCATCGCGATTCCGACATTTTCCTTGCGATACCAACTGGCTGCCGCATTGCACATGCCGAGCACGGCGAGTGTCGTGAGCCGCGCATTGAGGTCGGGCCGGAACTCGCCACCGGCGACGCCATCCTTGATGACCGCTTCAAAAAGACGCTCGACGCCGCGCGACCAGCGGCCGACCCGGCGGCGGCTTTCGGTCGGGAGATGCTGGCGTTCGTTGAGGAAGACCTTGACGAAGTCGCCGCGGTCGGCGAGGGGCGACAGGTGCGAATTGATCAACAGTGACAGGCGTTCCCGCGCGCTGGCGTTGCTGTCGGCAATCAGCTTGGCGGCTTCGAAAAAGTCCTCCACGCCTTTCAGGCAGACCTGCTCGAAAGCGGCTTCCTTCGACGGGAAGTAATAATAGAGGCTTGCCTGACGGATACCGAGCACGTCGGCGATATCTTGCGTGGTGGTCCCGTGAAAGCCGCGTTCGGCGAACACGCGCGCTGCCGCTTCGACGATCTCCGGCTTGCGCCGGCGCTGCCCGCCGGATCGTGGTTTGGATGGAAAGCTGACAACGGCCATGGGACAGTAGCCCTGACATTTTCGTTGCGACGAGAAGACAAAATTATGCGCTACCGATATTGAGTTGTGCCACGGGCTCGCGTTAAATGCTATCTATTAAACTATAGAATTTAGAAAACGGGAGCCGTTGATGAGCCGAGAGACCGCTGGGCGTCCGCCGTTTCGCGCCGATCATGTCGGCAGTTTGTTGCGGCCGTCGGTTCTCAAGCAGGCATTCCGCAGCCATGCTGCGAAGACCATCGGCGACGCCGAATTCGGTAAACTCCAGGACGACTGCATCCGCAAGGCGGTGGCTGAGCAGGAGGCGGTCGGACTGAAGGTGGTGACCGACGGCGAGTTTCGGCGCGGTTCCTACTGGGGCCGTTTCGTCGACCGCACCGAGGGCTTCGAAATCAGGCCGGCCTCGTTCAAGTTCCGCAACGACGAGGGGCATGAGGTCGCGTTCACTGCGCCTTATGCGACGGCCAAGATCGGCCGCCGTCAGCCTCTGGCGCTCGACGAATACGAATTTCTGCACGCGGTCACAAAGGTCACCGGCAAGATCACGCTGCCGGCTCCGTCCACCATGCATTTTTATCGCTGCGACGATTATGCCGACAAGAAAGCCTATGCCGACGTCGACGCGTTCTTTGCCGATCTCGCGACGGTCTTCAAGCAGGAGATCGCAGGGCTGGCGAAGGCCGGCTGCCGGTATATCCAGCTTGATGAGGTTGCCGTGGCGTTGCTGTGCGATCCGGCGATCCGCGAGCAGATCAAGGCATCCGGCAGCGATCCGGACGCGTTGGTCGATCTTTATATCGACAGCATCAATCAGGCGGTGGCGGATTGCCCGGCCGATATGGCGATCGGCGTCCATATGTGCCGCGGCAATTTCAAGGGACACTATCTTGGCGCGGGCGGTTATGAGTCGGTCGCGGAGCGGTTCTTCGCCAACACCAAGGTGACTCACTTCTTGCTCGAATATGATACGCCGCGAGCTGGCGACTTCGCGCCGCTGCGTTTCGTCCCGAAGAACCGCGGGGTGGTGCTCGGACTCATCAGCAGCAAGACGCCGGCGCTCGAGCCGATCGATGTGCTCAAGAGGCGAGTCGACGAAGCAACGCGCCATATCGATCTCGGGCAGCTCGCGATCAGCCCGCAATGCGGGTTCGCGAGCACTGTGGCCGGCAACCCGTTGAGCGAAGACGATGAGCGCGCCAAGCTGTCGCTGATTGTCGAGGCCGCGCGCGCAATCTGGAACGACGCATAACAAAGCGTAATGGCGTCATTATTTTCCGGTCGCGCATCGCTGCAACGTTTTATTGCGCGCGCAGGTCGCTTCTCTCTGTTCAAATTTGAGACAACGATGCTCCACGTTTGAGATGCGGAGTACTCGGAATGTGTTGCGAATCGCGCGGATGACGCAGCTACATTTCGAAACTGCGTAATCGTTACGCGAACTGCATCGAACATCATCATCGACAGCGAAGCACGTGTCGCAAAAGAGTGACAACAGTCGCACTTGGGTGACAGTGTGGAGTGTTAGTCACAGTCGCAGCGTCGTTCATTACGGCTAGATCCATGTTCAATGCATGTCGGATTCTGTCGCGATCATCACGCGCGCGATCGACACGAATTGTGACCGTGCATTCGCGTTCGTGATTCCATTCCCGCGCGCGAACGACGATCCGCAATAAGAACATAAAGTTTCCGCCGACGCGCCCAATGCCGGACAAAATGCGACGGCTCTATTCGCTGCGGCGCAAACAAGAGCATGCGTCTGTGCCGCTCTCGCGAACTTCGTTCATCGAACAATCGGACAACAATGAATTGGGGACGAACATTGCTTGTCTTGGCTGCCATCAACATGTCGTTGAGCAACTGCGACGGCCCACGCGGGATCGTCGGTGCTGCCGATACGGCAGCGACGCCTTACGCGATGGCTGAGGCATCGCCGCAAACCTATCGGCTGGCGCTCGGCGACAAGGTCAAGGTCACGGTATTCAATGAGCCTGACGTGTCGGGCGAGTTTCAGATCAGCAGCGCCGGTAAGATCGCGCTTCCGCTCGCTGGCGACGTCGTTGCGGCCAACAGGACGGTCGACGAGCTTGAAAGCGCAGTCGCGAAGAAACTGAACGGCCGCTTCGTCAAGAATCCGCGCGTTGCCGTCGAGGTTCTGACTTATCGGCCATTCAACGTCGTCGGCGAGGTCAAGAATGCCGGACAGTATCCTTATCGGCCCGGCCTGACGATCCACGACGCGGTCGCGATGGCAGGCGGTTACACCTACAGGGCGAATACGCACACCCTCTATATCCGCCGCCAGGGCGAGAAAGGCGAGCGGACGGTCAAGTCCGATGTCACATCGGCGTCGGTGTCGCCCGGCGACAATATTCGCGTACCCGAGCGGTACTTCTGACACGAAGCGAGGGATCGGCGGCCGGACGTCCGAAGGTCGCCGAACGGAAACTGGATGCGTCGCGTGGCGCGTGAGAAGGGGGAACGAATGGTCGGATTCATGGCTTCGGCCACGGCAATCGCCGTCCGGCGAGAGGTTTGCGGGCGCTGGCAATGGCCGCGCTCCGCAAAACGTTTCGAATTCCCCGATTGATCGGGCCGCCTGCCGCGCTGCGGCCGGTGCGGCTTTCAAGTCTTTCGGGCTTCAAGGGGTCATAGCGATGGCACGGCGGTTGTCGTGACGGTGGCCGTTTGCCGAAACGGACGCGAACCTCCGTGTCATTCGCAGCATCAGCGACGAATCGGGAACGCAACGCATTCAGGAACGCACACGATTGATCTCAAATCGCACAGGCCGTTCGGAAATGGCAGGCGGCCCATTGCGGCGCGGCTTTGAGATCTGTTTCGCGCGAGGTGAGTTCCTGCTGATCGTCGTCATGGGAACGATGGCAATGTGCAGTCAAAGCCACGGCGAGGATGCTTTGCCGGATTACGAACTATCGCGAATTCCGGTCGACGAGCGTCCTCATCCGGAATTCGATCCGATCGGGTACCGGTTCGGACAGTTCATGTTCTATCCGCGGATGTCCGCAGGCGTGCTCTACAACTCGAACGTCTTTGCAAGTTCCGCCGATCCAAGGTCGGACGCCGTGGCGCGCTTTTCGCCCGGCCTCAACGTGCAGTACGGCAAGCTGCCGACGTCGTTCAGCGCGGGCACGCCGGGATTTTCCGCCGATTTCGATCTCGGCGCCGATCTCTACCGGTATCGGACATATTCGAGCGAGAATCGCACGGATGCCCATGCGCGTTTGAAGACGCATTGGGACATCGCCAACGATCTCAAGGTCGACGGCGCGGCGGAAGTCGCACGTAAACATGAGGAGCGGGGCGAGGCTTCTTCGCCACGCAACGCTGCGGAGCCGGTGCCCTATCTCGATATTCGCGGCGAAACCACCGTCACCAAGGCATTCGGCCGCTTCGGCGTTGCGGTGAACGGCGCCGTACGTCGGCTGTCTTATGAGGACGTAAGTGCGGTGGACGGTAGCGTGCTCGATCAGTCGTCGCGCAGCGGCACCATCGTCTCGACCTTCGTGCGGCCCTACTACGAGTTCTCGCCGGGTTACCAGGCTTTCGTGCGCGCCTCGGCCAATGCGCGCCGATACGCCGGTGAAGGCGTTCTGAACCGCGATTCGAACGGCTACAACGTCACGGCGGGCCTTGCCTTCACAATGACGCCGCTGATCTCGGGCAGCGTGGAGGCCGGCTTTCTCTCGCAATCCTATGAAAATCCGGCGATTGTTCCAGTCAGCGGCGCGTCCTTTAAGGCGCAGGCGCTATGGCTCGCGACGCCGCTGCTATCGGTCAGGGCGAGCGCCGAGCGGCGGGTTGCCGAAACCGTGTCGTCGGACTTCGACTCGCGGCTCGACACCAATTTCATGGTGCGGGCCGACTACGAGTTGCTGCGCAATCTGACGCTGTTCGCGGGTGCGACCTACAGCCACCAGAAATTCCAGGGGCTGCAATCGCGGATCGACAAGGTCGCGAAGTTCTCGCTCGGCGGGCGCTATGCGCTCAACCGGACCTGGAGCCTCGACGGCCGTTACGACTTCATCGACCGCAACTCGAGCCTCGCAAACTACACCTTCGACCAGCATGTGGTGATGTTTAATGTTACAGCGCAGCATTAATCATCACGCCGGCCTGCCGGACGTCGATCACGACCGCCGGCACGCGCCGCAGCACGATGCCGAGGCTGACGCCTTGATGTCGATGCTCCGCTCGGTGCGGCGCAACCTGAAGATGATCGCCGTCGTCACCGTCGCAGGAACGGTGATCGCCGCGGCGGTCGTGCTCGGCTTGACGCCGAAGTATCGCGCCACCGTGACGGTGCTGGTCGATTCCCGGCAGACCAAGATTCTCCAGGACGCCGAGGTTGTCGGACGTCCGGGCACCGACAACGGGGCGATCGAAAGCGAGGTCGAGCTACTGAAGTCCGACCGCGTGATGCGCGAGGTGGCGCAGCGTCTCGATCTGAAGAACGATCCGGAGTTCAGCGGCGGCAACGGTATTCTGTCGCTGGTGAAGACGGCGGTCGTCGTTCCGTTGCGGGCCCTGTTCGGCAACGACGGCGAGGACGCCGAAACGGACGAGCTTGCCGGCATCGTCGCCAGGCTCGACAAGGAGACCGACGCCAAACGCCGCGGCCTCACTTATGTCATCGAGCTGAATGCGTGGTCGCAGGATCCGGCCAAGGCGGCGCGGATCGCCAATATGTTTGCGACCGTCTATCTCGATAACCAGCTCGCCGCCAAGGCGGATGCCACGCAGCGCGCCAGCAGCTGGCTTGCGTCGCGATCCTCCGAGCAGAAGGAGAAGCTCGAGCAATCCGAGCGGGCGCTCGAGGCCTACAAGGCGAAGAACGGGTTGTTCAATCCCGGCGGCGAGAACCTGTCCGACCGGCAGGTCTCGCAGCTCAATGACCAGCTCGTCGACGCGAGGGCGCGCGCCGCCGAGGCGCGGGCGAAATACGAGCGGCTGCGTCAGGTCACACCGGAGCGGCTGCGCTCGGCGGCCGCTTCGCCGGACGTCCTGCAATCGCAGGTCGTCTCGAACCTGCGCGGGCAATATGCGGACATCGTCAAACAGCAGGCCGAACGCGAGGCGCGCTACGGCGCGGGTCATCCGATGGTGGTGGCGGGGCGCGCGCAGCTTGGCCGCATCGAGGGACAGATTACGCAGGAGATCCAGCGGATCGTCTCGAGCGCCAAGACCGAATTCGAGATGGCGAAGAGCCGCGAGGCCTCGCTGGAAGCGAGTCTCGACGAGTTGAAGGCGCGCGCAGCCGAGTTCAACCAGGCCAGCATCAAGATGCACGAGCTGGAGCGTGAGGTTGAGGCGAACCGCAATCTGTACGAGGCCTTCCTGTCGCGCGCCAAGCAGACCGCGGCGCTGAACCTGCAAATCCCGGATTCGCGGATCGTGTCGCAGGCGGAGCCGCCGCCGAGCCCGAGCTTCCCGCGCCGCGGCCTTTCGATCGCTCTCGCGCTGATCGGCAGCCTCGGGCTCGGCATCGCATTGGCGCTGGCGCGCTCGGCCTTCGGCAAAGGGTTCCGCAGCTCCGCCGAAGTGGAGACCATGCTCGGTCTGCAGCCGCTCGCCTCGATCCCGCTGGTCGACGGTCGGTTCGGCGCCGCCTCGCTCGAGGGGCGCACGCCCGGCTTGCGCGCGCTGGCGCACCGCGCGGATGGCGAAGCCACGCGACGCGCCGATGGCTATGCCGGTCGCCTCGCCGGACTGTCGCTGAAACGGCCGAACTCGCCGTTCGCGGAAAGCATTCGCGCGCTTTATCTGCGGCTGCGGCGGCAGGCGAGCGAAGGCCGGATCGGAGTCGGGATCGTCGTTTCGGCACTCCCGCACGAAGGCAAATCGACGGTCGCCGCCAATCTCGCGCGGGTCGCCGCGCGGGCCGGGGAAAAGGTGCTGCTGATCGACGGCGACCTGCGCAAGCCATCGGTCGCCGCGGCCCTCGGTCTGTCCGGTGAGCCGGGTCTTGCCGAGGTGCTCGCCGGCGAGAGCGATCTCGGTGCATCGGTGAAACGGGATCCTGCAAGCGGCCTCTACGTCATCGGCGGCATGCGCGCGATGTCCGGCACGGATGTGATCCGCCTGCTGGCGTCCGGGCAGATGACCGGTCTGATGCAGCAGGCGCGTGAAGCCTTTGAGCTTGTGATCGTCGATACCTCGCCGATGCTCGCTGCGGCCGAGGCTGATGTGCTGGTCGATCTCGCCGACTTCGCGGTGCTGGTTGTCGCGTCCGAACGCACCAGCCGTGACGCCGTTCTGACCATGTTGAGCGAAAGCCCTGATCTCGAGCGCAAGATTGCGGGCGTCGTGCTCAACGGAACGTCCGACGATTTCAGGCGGTACGACCGCTACGGCGGCTATCGCGGTCAACGACACGATGCGATTGCGGGGTAAGTCGATGTGGAATGAAGACAGACAAACGATCAAGGCCGGCCGCAGCTCGGCAGTCGCCTGGGAGTCGTTCGAACGCGGTCACCGTTCGGATGCCTTCGCCACCCATCCGCCGTCTCAGGCGCTTGCCGCGCACAGCTTCCCGGTGCTGGCAGCCGCCGTCGAGTTTGCGATCCTCGCAATCGTTATTTTCGAGACCGGCGCGGTCTATCATCTGACTGTCTTTCAGTACGTGCCGGCGCCCTGGTTCTATGCCGGAACCGCGGCGGCGCTTGCGGCGGTCTATGTCGTCCAGTGCGCGCTCGGCCGCGACCATTCAATCAAGCGGCAGCTGGACGGTCGCGAGCAGCTGCGGTCGGCGTTCCTGCGGTGGAACTCGGCCTATTCGCTCTGGGTGCTCGGTCTCTTCATCTTTCAGATGACCGAGACTTATTCTCGCGGCGCGATCCTTGCGCAGTATGTGGCCGGCCTTGGAACGGCGCTGATCGTCCGCTTCATCCTCACCCGCGTCGTCGGCCGCGGCCTGAGGAGCGGTTTGATCGCCGGCCGCAAGACGCTGGTGGTCGGAGAGCCGGTTCTGGCGCGCGATTTCGCGAGGCAGGTACGCGATGCGGGCAGGGGTGCAACAATTGTCAATGTCGTCACGGTGACAGCCGACGACTTTGAAGACGACGAGGCTTCGAAAAGACTCCAGGAACGCATCGAGACGATTGCCCGCGATGCGGCCGTCGACGACGTTGCTTTCGCGCTGTCCTGGTCGAATACCAAGACCATCCGCCGCTGCATCGAGATGATGTCCGCCATTCCGGCGACGGTCCATCTTGCGCCGGACCCGCATCTGTTCTGGGTGCGTTATCCGGTGCTCGAGCGCGTCGGTGGGCACTACACGCTTCGTCTGGCGCGTGCGCCGCTGACGGTAAAGGACCGCATTCTCAAGCGGTCGTTCGATTTCGCCGTCGCTTCGTTGATGCTGGCGGCTGCGGCGCCGGTGCTTGCGGCCATCGCGATCGCCATCAAGCTCGATACGCCGGGTCCGGTTTTGTTTCGCCAGCGGCGAAATGGATTCAATCAGAAGGAATTCCGGATCTTCAAGTTCCGGACCATGACGACGCTCGATGACGGCGCGGTCGTGCGGCAGGCCACCAAAGACGACATGCGCATCACACGCGTGGGCCGGCTGTTGCGGCGAACCAATCTCGACGAACTGCCGCAACTCCTCAACGTGATCCTCGGTCATATGTCGCTCGTGGGGCCGCGGCCGCACGCACTGGCGCATAACTGCCAGTACGAGGAGAAGATTCGTCTTTATGCCCGTCGCCATAACGTCAAGCCCGGCATCACCGGCTGGGCGCAGGTTAACGGCTACCGCGGCGAAACCAGCGCGCTCGACAAGATGCTGAAGCGCGTCGAACACGACTTCTATTACATCGACCACTGGTCGCTGTTGCTGGACATCCGAATTTTGCTGACAACCGTGCTGTCGCCGACCTCGTATCGCAATGCGTACTGATCGAAGGAAGCCTGATGCCGATCGCCGAAGCCACAGGAGGAATTGCGATGAATGAAAGCCGCGACGCGGACTGGGCCGCAGCCGGCTTTGTGCCGGTGGCTGTCCGCGATCCGAAACGCGGATGGCTGCGCGCCGTCTGGCTGCGCGTCCGCAGATCGCTGATTGCGCTGCGGCGTGTCTATCTGTGCCGGGTGTGGTCGATGGATATTCATCCGACCGCGGCCTTCTCGCTGCGCGTGGAGCTTGACCGGACGCATCCGAGCGGAGTCCACATCGGACCGGACAGTTACGTCGCCTTCGGCAGCGTGATCCTGACCCATGACATGACACGGGGGATTTATGCCGACACGCGCATCGGTGCGCGCTGTTTCATCGGCGCACACAGCATCCTGATGCCGGGTGTGACGGTGGGCGACGGCTCCATCGTCGGCGCCGGCAGCGTCGTCACGCGGAGCGTGCCGCCGGGCTCGATCGTCGTCGGCAATCCGGCGCGGGTCGTGCGCTCCGGCATCAAGACCTATCGCTTTGGCTGCCTCTGGGACTGGGAAACCTTATCGGAAGGCCGCATGACCCAGAGCACCTAGCGGGCAGGATTTCATCGTCGAAACAAAGGGTTGGACAGGCATCGCTTGTCCAAGCGGGGGCGGTTTGTGTCGGAAAGGATGGCCATGATGCGAACGACATTTCTCGGGGTCCCGATCGATCCCCTGACATTCGACCAGACGGTCGCAATCGCGCGACGAGCGATGCTCACCCGGCAGCCGGTTCAGCATGTCGCGCTGAACGTCGCGAAGCTCGTGAAGACGCGGACCGACCCGGACCTGCGGCGCGACGTCATCGAGAGCGATCTGGTCGGCGTTGACGGCACCGGGATCGTCTGGGGCGCGCGGGCTCTGGGGATCCATGTCCCCGAGCGCGTCGCGGGCGTCGACCTGATGGAGCGACTGCTCGCAATCTGCGCACGCGAGTCGTTCCGGCCGTACTTCCTCGGCGCGCGCCCGGCGGTTCTGGAACGGGCAATGGCTGTCGCGCTCGCGCGATGGCCCGGCCTCACATTCGCGGGGGCGCACGACGGCTATTTCGAGCTGGAGGATGAGGCCGACGTCGTCGCCCATATCCGGGCGAGCGGGGCCGATTGCCTGTTCATCGCCATGCCGACGCCGCGCAAGGAGCGCCTTCTGCATCGCTATCGCGCAGACCTTGGCGTCCCGTTCATTATGGGCGTTGGCGGGTCGCTCGATGTTCTGGCCGGCGCGGTGCGCCGCGCGCCGGTTCTCATGCAACGTGCGGGTCTCGAATGGCTCTACCGGACATGGCAGGAGCCGAAGCGCATGTGGTGGCGCTACGCCAGCACCAATGCGGTCTACGCCAGGTTGATCGGACGCGAGCTTGTCGCGCGGGCGGCCGGGCGGCGCGGCGTCACCGGCATCCGGAGGGGCGTGCAATGAACATTCTTGTCGCATTCGGCACCCGGCCGGAAGCCATCAAGCTTTTCCCGGTCATCCTCGCGCTGCGCAACAGCCGCGATTTCAACGTTACGGTGTGCAGCACCGCGCAGCATCGCGAGATGCTGGATCAGGTCCTGCGCATCGCCAATATCGAACCGGACGTCGACCTCGACATCATGCGGCCGAACCAGACCCTGCCGCAGATGACGGGGCGCATCCTGTCGGCCTTCGACCGGGTGCTGGAAGACGCCGCGCCGGACCGGGTAATGGTTCAGGGCGATACCACAACGGCAATGGTCGCCACGCTGTCGTCCTACTACCGGAAGATTCCCGTCGACCATGTCGAGGCTGGGTTGCGGTCGGGCAACATCTACTCGCCGTTTCCGGAAGAGGTGAACCGCAAGATCATCTCGACGGTCGCATCGCTGCATTTCGCGCCGACGCCTGCCGCAGCGGAGTCGCTGCGCCGCGAGAGCGTTCCGAAGGATCGGATCTTCATCACCGGAAATACGGTGATCGATGCGCTGCTGAAGACCCGCGGCAAGATCGACGATGCCGTTGCTGCTCGCGGACTGGCCGACAACGGCCTGCCGCCGCTCGACGACAATCGCCGCATCGTCCTCGTCACGGCGCATCGCCGCGAGAATTTCGACGGCGGCATGGAGCGGATCGCATCGGCCTTGCTGAAACTCGCGGAGCGGGAAGACATTCTGATCGTCTTCCCGGTCCACCCCAATCCGAATGTCGTCGGCCCGATGCGGAACCGTCTCGGCAATCATCCGCGTATCCGGCTGCTGCCGCCGCAGGACTATGTGCCGTTCGTCTATCTGCTGTCGCGCTGCCATTTTGTTCTGACGGATTCCGGCGGCGTGCAGGAGGAGGCGCCGGCGCTCGGAAAGCCCGTTCTTGTGATGCGCGATACCACGGAGCGGCCGGAAGGCGTCACCGCCGGCACCGCGCTCCTCGTCGGCACCGATCCGCGCCGGATCGCGGAGGAAGGCCTGCGGCTGATGGCGGACCGCGTCCATTACCAGCGCATGAGCCGCGCCCACAACCCGTTCGGCGACGGCCGAGCGAGCCAGCGCATCATCAACGTTCTTGCCGACACGGCCGGTTACCGTCGTCAAAAGGAGAGTGCACTATGAAGAACCAGGACATCTCATCGGTTTGCGTTCTGGGCCTCGGCTACATCGGGCTGCCGACCGCGGCCCTGATGGCAAGCCGCGGCCTGCGGGTGATGGGCGTCGACACCAATCCCGAAATCGTCGAGACGGTGGGACGCGGATCGATCCACATCACCGAGGCCGATCTCGACGGTCTCGTGCAGAAATGCGTGCGCTCGGGCATGCTGACCGCGCATATGGCGCCGGAACCGGCGGATGTGTTCATCATTGCGGTGCCGACACCGCTGTCGGGCAACCGCCGGCCGATTGTCGATCACGTCATGAGTGCGGCGCGCTCCATCGCGCCGCACATCGTACGCGGCAGCCTGGTCATCATCGAATCGACCTGCCCAATCGGGACGACCGAAAAGGTCCGCGACGCAATCGCGCGGGCGCGGCCGGACCTCAATCTCGAGATTGAAAACGGCGCCGAGCCGGACGTCTATATCGCATACTGTCCGGAGCGCGTTTTGCCGGGCCGCATCCTGATGGAACTGGTGCAGAACGACCGTTGCATCGGCGGCATCACGGCCTTTTGCAGCGCGCGGGCGCGCGGCTTCTACGAGCTGTTCGTCAACGGCCGCTGCATCGAGACGCAGGCGCGGACGGCGGAAATGGTGAAGCTCACCGAAAACGCCTATCGCGACACCAACATCGCCTTCGCCAACGAACTGTCGATGATCTGCGACGATGTTGATGTCGACGTGTGGGACGTGATCGAACTCGCCAACCGGCATCCGCGGGTGAGCATCCTGCGGCCGGGACCGGGCGTCGGCGGTCATTGCATCGCGGTCGATCCGTGGTTCATCGTCGATGCCGCGCCGTCGGCCGCCCGGCTGATCCGCACCTCGCGCGACGTCAACGACGGCAAGGCGGATTACGTGTTCGACCGGATCAATCTGCTGATGGAAGATTATCCGGAGTATCGGCTCGCCTGCCTCGGCCTGACCTTCAAGGCCAATGTCGATGACCTGCGCGAGAGCCCGGCAGTCGAGATCGTGGAGCGGCTGGCGAAAGAGTACGGCCCCCGCGTCTCGGTCGTCGAGCCGCACATCAAACAACTGCCGGTCAATATCGCGCGGTTCGGCGTGCGCAAGGCGACGCTCGACGAGGCGCTCGGCGAGGCCGGTATCGTCGCGGTGCTGGTCGATCACGAGGCCTTCGCACGGGTGCCGACGGAACGGCGCAACGGCGCGATCATCTACGATACGCGCGGTATCTGGCGTGATCCGGGCCGCTCAGCGCGCAACCACTAGCCGCGGACGCGAGCGCGGCAGGCGGTCGCGGTTCTCCGTGCCGCTTGTCGCGCGCGTCAGAATAGTTGCATAGGCGCGTGCGATGCTGTCGCGCTGCAGGTGGCCGAAGGCGCCGGCCGTCTGCAGTCCGGCGATGCCATTCTTGAGGCGGCGCTGGTTGGCGAGAAGATGCAGGATGCCTTCGGCGACTGCGGACGCCGAGGACGGATCGCATCTGACGCCGGCCTCCGGGCCGATGAGGCCATCGATGCCACGGTCTTTCGCCCACAGCACGGGGATGCCGGCGAGCACCGCTTCGGCGTGGACCATGCCGTAGGTCTCGCGGCGAGGCGCCATCACATAAGCAGCGTAGCCGTTCATCACCGGCTGGACGCGGTCGTGCGGGAGCGCGCCGCGCAGTCGGATCCGGTCGCCGACCTTTGCGCGAGCGATGACACGGCTGGCGGCGAACACGGCGCGCGGGCTGCCGCCGCCGAAGATGTTGAGAACCGCGTTCGGTCGTGCCGTGCCGACCCCGCGCATCGCGGCGCACAGGACATCGAGGCCCTTGCGCTGCCATGAATCGAGCGCGAACACACTGATCAGTCGTTCAGATTCCCGCATGTCAGGCGGAATAACGGCGTCTTCCGCGGTGACGACAGGCAAGACCTCGGTCTGCTCCGGCCGCGCGCCGAGCGTCTCCAGCGCATAACGTGCCGTCCACGGCGCGGCGGGCAGCAGCCGCTCCGCGCGCGCAGCAATCGCGCGATAGCGTTCGCGCAGCCCCCGTTTGGCGTTAATGATCTTGGTGTCCGTGTCGCCCCACAGGCTGGCAATGAAGGGAACGCCGAGGCGTTCCGCGAGATCGGCGGCGACCAGGCCCTCGACCGACAGCTTGTGGGCGTGGATGAGGTCCGGGCGGATACTGTTGCGCGTGAGATCGGCAGCGATGAGGTCGGCAACCGGCCGCAGGAAACGCGCAAGGCCGATCCCGTAGGGTGGCGCGCCATAGGCGATAGCAATGCGGTCCTCGCCGAACGGCAGGGCGCGCACGCCGCGGTGCCAACTCAGACGGTTCAGCGAACAGACGACATGACGAAAACCGCCGACAAGACCCAGCAGATTGGCGACGGCTTTGGTCTTTGCCGGCACCATCGGGTCCGGAAAGTCAGCGCTGATATGCAGCACGATTTTCATCGCGACTCCTTCGGGGGTCGTAGGCCACCGCTATGGCGAATGCGAGGGTGCAGATATTGGCGAGCGTCGTGAACCCGCTCGATTCAGTCAGGCCGTTCAACACGACGAAGGCGAGCATCACCACGATGACGCGGTCGCGATAGGCGACGGCGCGAATGCCGAGCGCCAGCATGGTCGCGAGGAACAGCAGCAGCCCGACGCCGCCGGTGGTCAGCAGCAGTTGCAGGAAGAGATTGTGGGCATGTGACGTCGCGAAGCCGATCGCGTCGGTATGCTCCGGCAGCACAAACACCGAGCTGCCATAGCCATAGCCCATCCACGGCTGCAATTGTGCAAGCTTGAGCACAGTGTACCAGATCTCCGTCCGGCCGGTGAACGATGTCACCTCGCCAACGGTGCCGCTGCGGGAAACGGCCTTCAGTAACGCATCCTGACCGAACGGCAGGATGGCGATGGCCGCCAGCAGTCCCGTCGAGGCGATGAACAGCCCGGCATAGAGGCGGCGCCAGTTGAGCAGCCACATCATGGCGACGATCGCGCAGGTCATGGCGAGCGCCATGCGGGAATTTGTCATCACCAGCGCGGCACCGCAGATCGCCGTCGCGGCGGGGAGAGACAGCGGATTTATGCGGTACAGGGTACGGGCCTCAAGCGCGATGAGAATGATGCCGAAGGAGGCAATCAGCGCCATGTTGTTGGCGCTGCCCGCAATGCCTGCGAGACGCGGACTGACGAAGCGTTCCTCGTTGAGCCAATACACGTAATGGCCGAATTCCGGCAGCACGAAGTAAACGACGATGGAGATTGCGCAAAATAGCGTCACCGAGGCGAGGATGGTTAGAAAGACCGTGCTGGCCGGAAACCGCGCAAAGACATAGGCGCAAGTCAGAACGCAGGCGACGATGGTAAAGGCTGACGCGAGCGTGTAGTTCGGGGCGGAAGATGCCGTTGCGGTCAGCGGCAGCCACAGGATGAACAGGATGGCTGGAAGATTGGTCGGCTGCAGCAGCAGGTGAGCCCAGCGGCGGACATAGACCGTGGCGACGGTTGCGACGGCGACCCAGAGCGCCATCTTGATGATGACCTGGAAGTCAATGTCCTTGTCGTCATAGGCGCGGATACGAAAAACCGCCTGCATCAGAAAGACGGTGCCGAACAGAAGCAGCAAGGCGGCAGTGCGGTTCCCGCGCAGCGCCAGATAGAACAGCGCCGCGCCGCAGGCGACGCCGGGCACGACGGAGATCGCGGTCAAGGGCGGGGCCTGCGCGGCGATCGCGGCGGTCGCCGCGGCGGCGACGCCGGCGCAAAAGATGACGACGATATTCGGCCGGGCGGCGATCATGACCGCCTCTTGCGCAGCATCAGCGCAGCGGTGCCGGAAACGGCGAGGAGCCAGCCGATGCCGCACGCCGCAATAGCGCCGACCTCGGCAAACCGCAGGATGAGCGGGTAGGCGACCGCGATCGCAACCAGCGATGCGAGGCCGCGCATGGCGTAATAACGGGCGAATTGCTCGCGGGCATAGACCAGCGACTCAAGCGGCATCGCGACGCTGATGAGGACATAGGTAATGGCCCAGGCGACGAGCGCACCGCCGTGTCCTGCAAACTTGTCGCCGTAAGCCAGCATGATGATTTCGCCCGACGCAAGCGCCGCAAGCCCCGCGAAGGCAAGGCCGATGGCCGCATAGATCGCGACAAGTCTGATCGTCATTGTCCGCTGACCGGCGCCGGCCGGCGAATGGGCCAGTTCGGCAAACCGCGATTTGTCGGCGATGTCGAAGCCACGCAACAGGATCTGAAGCGGCTGCATCAGGCTGCGCGCGGCGACGAAAGCCGCGGCGCTCATCGGGGCGGCAAGAATGCCCAGCATGAACAGCGGGACGTGGTTATAGCCGGTGTAGGTGAAGGTCGCCGCCGCCGACCAGCCGCCGTAGCGCGCCATATCGGCCCGAAATCGTTGCCACCCCTGCCGCAGCGACGGCGCGGCTGTCAGCATCGGCAACGCCGCAAGATGCATAATCATCGCCGCACCGAGCACAGCGAGGAGCGACGGGTAGGTGAGATTGAACCACAGCGCCGATACCGCGAGCGTCACCGCCACTGCGCAATACCAGCCGGCGCTGGCTAGCAGGAGCCACGGCCTGCCGATCTTGACCAGCAGGACGCGCGCGAACTCGAGCTGGAGGTAGACGAACAGCATGACCGCGCTCGATGCGACGATGGTCAGCACATAGCGCCCATGTCCGACAAGCGCCGCGGCCGCGTAAGCGATGGCGCCGAGGCAAGCCGCCAGCGCGACCGTCATGCACTGTTCGCCGAGCACTGTCGCGATGTCCTGCCGTACCTTGGCGGAGGGCTGCAGCATCAGGGGAATGGTGATGCTGTGGCGCTGAATACCCTGCAGCATCAGACCGATCGACAGGCCGATACCGTAGGCGGCGAAGTCCTCGGCGGCGTAGGCCCGGCCGAGGGCGAGCGTCAGCGCAAAGTTCGTGAATGCGACAATGACTTGATCGCCGACGGCGGCGATCCGGACCTTTGCACTTGAAAACCGGCTGAGAATGCCGGCCCCGGCGTCCGGCGACTTCGTGCTCGTCAAAGTCATGCGAACACCATCGATTGCGATTGGCGTCGGAGCAGATTGCTCGCGCTGCGGCGGATCGGCAACGACAGCAGTTGTTGTGCCGCCGATAAGCCGGCTGCGCGACGAATCCGGATCAAGAGCGATGCACCCGCCGATGACGAAACCGACGCGGCACGCGCGAGCGTCACCCGTCGGCCTTCTTGATGATGATGTGAAGAGTTGCCGCGTTCCGTGGCGAAAATGGGACCAAGATCGGGTCAAAATCGAGCGATACGCAGCGCATCGTTCGCGCGTCGAGAAAAAGCAGACGTACAAATATCTGCCGCGTTCCCATGTCAGTCATTCGTCGAATGAACGGCACTATGAGGGATCATGCGGATTCGTGATGCGCTTCTTGCCGCTGTCGTGGTGTTCTGCCTGACAAGTCCCGCGGCGGCGAAATTCGATGTCGGGCCGTCGATCAACGTTGCGCAATGGTTTACTTGGCCGCGTTATGAGCGCGCGCCTTCAACCGGCGTGGTGTGGCCGCCCTACGGCAACAAGAAGCCACCGCCGCCGACGGCGGGCGATCTTCGCGCGCTGAAAGCCGCAGGGTTCAAGACGATCCGGCTGCCAGTCGATCCGGCGCCGTTCTTCGTTCTGGAAGGCAGCCGTCGCGAGGCAATGTACGGCATGCTTTTCGACGCATTACGAAAGATCATGGATGCCGGTCTTGATGTGATCGTCGATCTGCATCCGAACAGCCGTCACCCGGTGTGGGGGCAGCACGCGATGATCGACCCGGATTCGCGCGCCTATGCGGGGCTGAACGAAGTGATTGCCGAAATGGCGAAGCGGCTGTCCCGTCTCGACCAGAACCGCGTCGCACTGGAGTTGATGAATGAGCCGCGCCTGAAGTGCAAAGGCGAGGAGAATACCCGCTGGCAAACGATGCTCCGGCAAATGATCGGCAAGGCAAGGCCGGCGGCGCCGAACCTGACGCTGGTGGTGACCGGCGCCTGTGTGTCCTCGATCGAGGGGCTGCTGGCGCTCGATCCGGCAAAGCTCGGCGACCGCAATCTGATCTTCACTTTTCATTTTTATGAGCCATTCGCCTTTACCCATCAGGGGGCGAAGTTCATCGCTTGGCCGGAGAAGTATCTCGACGAAGTGCCATGGCCGGCAAGCGCGGCACCCATCGAACGGCCGATGGCGTTGATCGGCCATCAGGTCGAGGAAGCGAATCTCGATCTTCTCGCGCGCGAAAAAGCGCGGATCGGTGCCTCTCACAACCTCAAGAAGTACTACAAGAGCAATCCGGGCCGGCCGCTGATCGAGCAGCGATTCGATCTCGTGGCGGCATGGGCCCGCGAACACAATGTCGCGCCGGACCGGATTCTGATCGGCGAATTCGGTGTGCTCCGCAAGGTGCCGGGACAAGCCGGCGCGCTCTGTGCGGACCGCATGCGGTGGCTGGATGACGTCCGCCGCAGCGCCGACACGCGTCGCTTCGCCTGGAGCTATTTCAGTTATGACGGCCCGTTCGCTCTGGTGCAGAGCGATGACAAGCGCGTGCTGGACACCGACGTTCTGGCGGCGCTTGGGCTGAAACGCGGCCGGGTCTCGTGCGACACGCCTGACTGAGCGCCGTCGACCGTCAATCAGGCGAGGGTGCCGGTGCAACCCGTAACGGCGCACGGCTGAACTCGTTGTTGACGTGAACGACGCGCGACAGCAAAGCGAGAAACGTCTTGCGTTCGATCGACGTCAGCGGTGCGAGCAATCGTTGTTGCACGCGCGCCATTTGCGCCTGCGTCTGTTCGATCAATTTGATGCCGGGGGCCAGAATCCGAAGCTGCTTGATCCGCTGATTATGCTCGGGCGTTGTCCGTGAGATGAGGCCGCGCGCCTCGAGGCCGCGCAACATGGTGCCGATGGTGGAACGGTCGATCGCGATCATATCGACAAGCGTGACCTGCTCGATGCCCGGTCGATCGTGGATGGCGACCAGCGCGGCGTACTGAACCGGGGTCAGGCGGGTCTGCTTCATCTCTTCGAAGAACAGCGCGACGGAAATCTGGTTGCAACGGCGGATCAGATGGCCGGGAGCGCCGTAGACGTCCTGCAGGGTGACGCCCGGCGCCGCCTTCGCGGCGGATGCCCGTTTTGCCATGATGACAGATCTCCCGGTTTTCCCGTCCTTCGGCCCGCTGCGTTTCCGCTTCGGAGCCGGCCTGTCGTTTTGACAGTATACTGATGATTTGTTATATCCGGTCCCGCCCACGCGCCGCAAGCGGTATCGCGCAAAGACCGGACAGGGAACGCCATGCAATTTCATCTCAACGGGTTCAAAACCGGCAATCCGGACATCGCGGAGCCTTCCGAAATCGGCAAGGCCGCCGCCCATGCGGACACGCTGCCGGGAGAAGTGGACGTGCTGATTGTCGGCTGCGGTCCCGCCGGACTCACGCTTGCCGCGCAGCTTGCGGCGTTTCCCGACATCAAGACCCGCATCGTCGATCAGAAGCCCGGCCCGCTGCAGCTCGGGCAGGCGGACGGTATCGCCTGCCGGACGATGGAAATGTTTCAGGCCTTTGGATTCAGCGAGCGGGTGACGCGAGAAGGCTACTGGGTCAACGAGACAACATTTTGGAAACCCGACGACAGCCATCGCGACCGGATTGTGCGCCAGGGCAGGGTGCAGGACGTCGAGGACGGGCTTTCGGAGTTTCCGCACGTCATTCTCAATCAGGCGCGCGTGCACGAGTTTTATCTCAACGTGATGCGCAATGCGCCGAACCGGCTGGTGCCGGATTATTCGCGCCGCGTCGCTGCTCTCGCCATCGATCCGGCAGCGGATGTGCCCGGCGGTCCCAGCCATCCGGTGACGGTAACGCTGGAGCGCATCGACCCCGAGCATGAAGGACAAACCGAGACGGTGAGGGCGCGATATGTGGTCGGCTGCGATGGCGCGCGCAGCGTCGTGCGGCAATCGCTGGGCCGCGCGTTGCACGGCGACTCGGCCAATCAGGCCTGGGGCGTGATGGACGTGCTGGCGGTGACCGAATTTCCGGACATCCGCTTCAAGTCGCTGATCCAGTCCGCCGACGAGGGCAGCATCGTCCTGATCCCGCGCGAAGGCGGATATCTCGCCCGCATCTATGTCGAGATGGACAAATTGAGCGAAAACGAGCGGGTCGCGGGCCGTAACATCACCGTCGATCACCTGATCGCCGCGACGCAGCGTATTCTGCGGCCGCATCGTTTCGACGTGAAGGAAGTCGCCTGGTGGTCGGTCTACGAGATCGGCCAGCGGCTATGCGATAAATTCGACGACGTGCCCGAAGCGGATGTCGCGACGCGGACTCCTCGCGTTTTCATCGCGGGCGACGCCTGCCACACCCACAGCCCCAAGGCGGGGCAGGGCATGAACGTTTCGATGCAGGATGCTTTCAATCTCGGCTGGAAGCTTGCTTACGTGCTGCGCGGGCAATGCGCGCCGGAGCTGCTGCACAGCTATTCGGCGGAACGCCAGACCGTGGCGAAGGAACTGATCGATTTCGACCGCGAATGGGCCGCGCTTCTCAGCGCGCCGCTGAAATCGGCCGCCGATCCGGACGGCGTCGACCCTGCCGAGGTGCAGAAGTATTTCGTTCAGCACGGCCGCTACACGGCCGGCACGGTGACGAAGTACAAGCCGTCGAAGCTCTGTGCCGAGCCGCTCCATCAGCGTCTTGCCGAGGGCTTCGTGGTGGGCACGCGCTTCCATTCGGCGCCGGTCATCCGGCTCGCGGACGCCAAGGCCGTGCAGCTTGGCCATACCGTCGAGGCTGACGGCCGCTGGCGCCTGTTCGCCTTTGCCGACCGCGGAGATCCGTCCGCGCCCGCGTCCCGCATCCGGGCGCTGTGCGATTTCCTGACCGGGTCGCCGCAATCGCCGCTGCGCAAATACACGGCCTCGCGAGCCGACATCGATTCCGTCCTCGACGTGCGGGGCGTGTTCCAGCAGGAACACCACAGCCTGAGTATTGAGGCCATGCCCGCCCTGCTGCTGCCGCCGAAAGGGCGGCTCGGGCTTCGCGACTACGAGAAAATGTTCTGCGCCGATCGCAAGAGCGGCAACGACATTTTCGACATGCGCGGCATCGACCGGAAGGCGGGCTGCATCGTTGTCGTGCGGCCGGACCAGTATGTCGCGAATATCCTGCCGCTCGACGGTTATGAGCCGCTTGCGGCGTTCTTCGACGGCTTCATGGTGCCGAAGAACTGACGGGTCTATCCGGCCAAGAAAAAACCGTACGGCCGGGGCCGTACGGTTTTGATCGCGGGTCCGGTTGTGGACGGGTCGGCTACTTCACCATGCGCTCGGCAACGGGCGGAAGGTATTTCTCGGTATAGACGTCTTCCGCTTTCGGCTTGTTCGGCAGCTTGTAGGCGTCGACGACGGAGTCGATCGTCTGCTTCAGTCGTTCCGGCTGGACGGTGCTGAGACCGTGCTGCTTGACCCACGGCGTGTAGGTGAGGCCGAGCGCGATGTCGAGGCGGACCTTCTCCACATAGTCTTTCATCATGGAGTCGCGCGCCTTCATGATTTTCAGCGCGCCGGCCGGGTCCTTGATCGTGTCGATGGTGCCGCGGTTGAGACCCTTGACCATCGCTTTGACGACATCGGGATTTTCGTCCGCGAATTTCCGGGTGGTCACCAGCGCGAGGCCGTAGAGGTTAGCACCGAAGTCGGAGTACTTGATCGCGTAGATCTCGTCGAGTTTCAGGCCGACGTCGAGCAGGGCCGGGATGTTGGAATTGGTGAAGCCGGCCGTGCCGTCGGCCTCGTCGCGCGCCACCATCGGCCCGAACAGTTGCGGTTGAACCGGAAGCCAGTTGATCTTGACGTTCTCGGCGTGCGCGGCCTTGAGCAGGATCGAGATCGTGTCGTGGACGGCGGTGCCGGGACCGCCGGCGATGCGGGCGCCGTTGAGATCGGACGGCTTGCGCAGGTTTTTCGATTTGCGGGTGATAATCGCGAGCGGCGAGTCATCGAAGCTGATGTAGACGGCGATCAGCGGCGAGGAGGGGTTCTGCGCGTTGAACCGGATCATCGACGGCATGTCGACCCAGCCGAAATTATAGACGCCGCCAGCAACGCTGACGGCGACGTTGGTCGCGCCCTTGCCGGGGTCGATCGTCACATTGAGCCCGGCCTGCTTGAAGTAATCCTTCTCCTTGGCGACGAAGAACGGCGCATGCGTGCCCTGGATGACCCAGTCCAGCATCATGCTGGCGTTTTTCTGCTGCGCCTGGGCGCACAAGGGCGTTGCCGCGAGAACGAAAGCGGCAGCTACCGCGATGGAATTCAAAAATCCGGGACGTGTCATGACTGAATCCTTTCCTCGACAGACACAATGCTGGAAGCGGATGTTTGTTGAGCTTGCGTTCCCGAGCCTGCGCGCGCCCCCAAATATCAGGACTTGAACGAGAAAAGTGTAGCTTTACTATGAAGAAAGTCAATTGAACGGGCTTGCGTGCCTTCGACGAATGCCGGATTGACGAACTGTCGGCCCGCGGGAAAAGTACCTCCGTACCCACCGGAATCGTGCCTCGGACAATGCGCAAGGCGAACCCAACTCGACGAACGGCGCCGCGCGGCGGCGCCAAAGCTGCGCGGCCGTCGTCGCGTGTTGCGGCAAAAAACCGCGCCGGTCAGAAACGCGAAACGCTCGCCTCGTCCAAGCAGGTTGCCGCCAACCATGCTCCGCCAAATCTCGGTATCGGCGCGCGCCTGCGGCATGCGCGCCTGATGCGGGGCGCGCGGATGAAGGACATCGCGGAGGCAGCGGGCTGTTCGGAAAGCCTGGTGTCGAAGATCGAGAACAACAAGCTCGAGCCATCCCTGCAGGTTCTGAGCCGTTTATGCGGTATTCTGGGCATCAATCTGCGCGACCTGTTCAGCCCGGAGCAGCACGACGACACCATCGTGACGCGAAATACGCAGCGATCGGTCGTGGAAATGGACCCGCTGCGGCAGGGCCACGGCATCATGATGGAGCGGGTGATCCCCTATGCCCGCGGTCACTTGTTGCAAAGCAACATCCATGTCGTCGCGCCGGGCGGTTCGAGTTTCGGCATGATTTCGCATGAGGGCGAGGAGGTCGGCTACATCATCTCGGGCGAAATTGAATTGTTCGTCGGAGACAAAACCTTCAAACTCGCCGCCGGCGATACATTCTGTTTCCGATCCGAAATCGGTCACGGCTATCGCAACTGCGGTCCCGGCGAAGCGCGCATCCTGTTCGTCAACACGCCGCCGACCTTCTAACTTTCTTGTTGCTCAAGTAACTTGAATTCCCTAGCGTGCGCTCCGATGGACGGCGCGTTGGCGCGACGCTCGGCGCCGAGGGAGGTTCGCATGCTGAAACTGCCAAGCCACAAGCGTTATGATTATCTGCCGATCACGAAGCGGCAGCACTACAGCTGGCCGGGCGGCAAGCGGCTCGCGTTCTATGTCGCCCTGAACATCGAACACTTCGCCTTCGGCGCCGGCCTCGGCATCGACCCGCATAACCGGACCGGACCGCAGACCTCGCGCAACTGGGCCTGGCGCGACTACGGCAACCGCATCGGCAACTGGCGCTTTTTCGAGATTCTCGATGAACTCAAGCTGCCGGCCTCGATCCTGCTCAATTCGACGGTCTGCTACGAGTATCCGGAGATCGTCGAGAAGATCAAACAGCGTGGCGACGACGTTCTCGGTCACGGCCGCACGAATGCCGAAGTGTTGCGCGGCATGTGGGAGGAGGACGAGAAGCGCGTCATTCAGGAATGCGTGGACGTCATCACCAAGCATGTCGGCGTGCGTCCGACCGGCTGGATGGGTGCAGGCGCCGCCGAAACCAATGTGACGCCTGATCTGCTGAAGGAGGCCGGCTTCACGCACCTGCTCGACTGGCCGGTCGACGATCAGCCGATCTGGATGAAGACCCGCTCGGGTCCGATTCTGTCGGTGCCTTATCCGATGGAACTGAACGACGCCGGCACGCTCGCGCTGCGCGATCACTCCGGCCGCGAATTTGCCGACATGATCGTCGACCAGTTCGAGGAACTGCTGGAAGCGTCCGAGAAGCAGCCGCTGGTGTTCTCGCTGTCGCTGCACGGCTTCATCCTCGGTCAGCCGTTCCGGTTGCGGCCGCTGCGCCAGGCGATCAAGCACTGCGTCCAGCACAAGAACGCGGATCAGGTCTGGTTCACGCGCGCGGGCGAGATCGCGAAATATTGCTACGGCATGAAGCCCGGCATCATCCCGGGAAGCTGAAGTCGACGTATCGTCAGGAGGTGAGGTTATGGCAGCCAATCAGGCGCCCGTGATGCTCAAGGCCACGCCGGAAACCGTGCATTGGGGCTATCTCGATGCAACGATCAAGCCCGCTCTGACCATCGACTCTGGGGATTGGGTCACCATCGAGTGCGCGACCTGCAATCCGGAATGGATGCCGCCGAAGGATAGCGGTCTCGATGTCCTGCCGGACATCACCGAGATTCACCAGAAGGTCAAGAAAGGCTCCGGCAATCACATCTTCACCGGGCCGATCTACGTGCGCGGCGCGAAGATCGGCGACGTGCTCGAAGTCACGATCCACGACATCAAGCTGCGCCAGAACTGGGGCTGGAACGTCTTCCGCGGTTACATGGGCACGATCCCGGAAGATTTCCCCTATATGCGGCTGACCCATGTGCCGCTCGATCTGAAGAACAACGTCGCGATCACCAAGTCGGGCTTCAAGGTGCCGCTGGCGCCGTTCTTCGGACAGCTTGCGGTGGCGCCGGCGGAGGTTTTCGGCCGCCAGAACAGCAAGGAGCCGCGTGAGTTCGGCGGCAATCTCGACTGCAAGGAACTGACGGCTGGCAGCACGATCTATCTGCCGGTCTGGAACGACGGCGCGCTATTCTCCACCGGCGACGGCCATGCCGCGCAGGGCGACGGCGAAGTCGACGGCACCGCCATTGAAACCGCGCTCGCCGGCACGTTCGAGTTCAAGGTGCGAAAAGATCTCGGCTGGAAAATGCCGCGCGCCGAAACGAAGACGCACTACATCGCGTTCGGCCTCGATGCCGATCTTGACGATGCGGCGCGGCAGGCGCTCAAGGAAATGATCGCCTGGATCGTCAGCATGACCGGCGTCCACCAGGACGAGGCTTATGCATTGTGCAGCTTCGCGTGCGACTTGCATGTCACGCAGACGGTCAACAACGTCAAGGGCGTGCACGCGATGTTGCCGAAAACGATCCTGAAGAAGTAACATAGACTTTGCCGGCCGGGCCATTGTCGCAGGAGTTCTTGAATGGCAGGTTTTGTTGAGCTCGACCGGGTTTCGCTTCGCTACAATGAAGAGGACAGCGCGCTTGCGCTCTATCAGACGTCGTTCAGCGTCGAGCAGGGCGAATTCATCGCGGTGGTCGGCCCTTCGGGGTGCGGTAAATCCACGCTGATGAAAGTGGTTACGGGCCTCTGGCCGCCGACCGCCGGCAACGTGATCGTCGGCGGCAAGCCGGTGAAGGGGCCACTCAGCATCGTCGGCATGGCGTTCCAGAGTTCGTCGCTGCTGCCGTGGCGCACGATCCTGAGCAACGTCATGCTGCCGCTCGAAATCGTCCAGCCCTATGCCAGCCGTCTGTCGAAGGATCGCGAGCAGTTCGAAGCCAAGGCGCGCGATCTTCTCGAACTCGTCGGTCTCAAGGGCTACGAGGACAAGTATCCCTGGCAGTTGTCGGGCGGCATGCAGCAGCGCACGCAGATCTGCCGCGCGCTGATTCACGAGCCGTCGCTGTTGATGCTGGACGAGCCGTTCGGCGCGCTCGACATGTTCACGCGCGAGGAGCTGTGGCTCGCCCTGCAGGATCTCTGGCTGGCGCGCCGGCCGACCGTCATTCTGGTGACGCACGACCTTCGCGAAGCGGCGTTTCTCGCCGATCGCGTGCTGGTCATGAGCGCGCGGCCCGGCCGTATCATACTCGACCGCAAGGTGTCGACGGCGCGGCCGCGCAAACTCGACAGCACCTACGAGCCGGCCACCGTCGAACTGGTCCACGAATTGCGGGAGCACATCAGTGCAGCACGCGCCAAAGCAGCCTGACGCCGCCGTGACCGCGCCGACCGAGGCGGATTATCAGGCGGTGACGTTCCGCCGCGATATCCGCTTTCTCGACCGCAAGCCGGTCCGCAGGGCGCTGCCCTGGGTCGTCATCGTCGGCATGTTCGTGATCTGGGAGCTTGCGGTTCGCGCCTTCCAGATCCAGGAATTCGTGCTGCCGGCGCCGTCGGTGATCTTCCAGCAGATGTGGCATTGGCGAGTCCCGATCCTCGAAAACTCCTGGCAGACGTTGATGACGACGCTGGTCGGCTTCGGCATCGCCATCGTGTTCGGCGCGCTCGGCGGCGTCGCGCTCGGCTCGTCGGCCGTCATCTATGACGGCTTCTATCCGGCGCTGATCGCCTTCAACTCGGTGCCGAAGGTGGCCGTCATTCCGGTGCTGGTCATCTGGTTCGGCATCGGCACTGTGCCCGCGATCATCACGGCCTTCTTGCTATCATTCTTCCCGATCCTCGTGAACGTCGCGACCGGCATTGCGACCGTCGAGCCGGAGCTGCGCGACGTCTTGCGTGCGCTCGGCGCATCGAAACGGCAGGTCATCATGAAGGTCGGGCTGCCGCGGGCGATGCCGTATTTCTTCGCCTCGCTCAAGATCGCCATGACGGTCGCCTTCGTTGGCTCGATCGTGGCGGAAACCGTCGCCGCCAATGCCGGCATCGGCCACCTGATGCTGGTCGCGTCGTCGCGCTTCGAGGTGCCGCTCGCCTTCGCCGGCCTCGTCGTCACCGGCATCATGGGCGTCGGCATGTATGTCGTCTGTGTCTACATCGAGCAGCGGATGACCGGCTGGGCGACCCGTGGCTCGGACGGCGTCGCCTTCGGCGCCTGACAGGGGATTATCAGCATGCCGGTGATTGCGGCCGTCAAAGGCAGCCAGAACGGGTTCGAGGTCCGCCGCATCTATTGCGTCGGCCGGAATTATCTCGACCACATCCGCGAAATGAAGGAAGCCGACGAGCGCGATCCGCCGTTCTTCTTCCAGAAGCCGACGGACTCGCTGGTCGCCGACGGGGCGACGGTGGACTATCCCGCCGCGACCAAGGACTTCCAGTTCGAGGTGGAGCTTGTCGTCGCGGTCGGCAAGGCGGGCCGCAACATCGCGGTCGACGCGGCTGCGAAGCACATCTTCGGCTATGCCATCGGCATCGACTTCACGCGGCGCGACCTGCAGCGCGAGGCGAGGGATCGCGCCTGGCCGTGGGAGATGGGAAAGTCGTTCGATCAGTCCGCGCCCTGCGGCCCGATCCACCCTATCGCCGGCACCGGTGAGATCACCGGGGGCGCGATTTCCCTCAGCGTAAACGGCGTGCAGAAGCAGAAGGGCGATATCGGCCAGATGATCTGGAACGTCGCCGAGATCATTGCCAACCTGTCGAAGCAGTACAGACTCGAGCCGGGTGACCTGATCTATACCGGCACGCCGGCGGGTGTCGGCCCGGTGGTGCCCGGCGACAAGATCGAGTGCGTGATCGACGGCCTCGGCGCCCTGCGCATCGCGGTGGGGCCGGCCGCAGCCTAGCGGCTCGGCTCATCAGACGACCGGCGGCCGCGACAGTCCGGTCTGGTCGAGCATTTTCAGGAACTCCGACAGCCGCTGCTGGCGGTAGGCCGGGACGTCCATCGCGGTGAAGTCGTAGAAGCCCTTGCCGTCGCGCAGGCCGTTGCGGCCTTCCGCCATGTTCTTGTTGACGATCTCCGGCGCCTCGAAGCGCGGATCGTTCATGGCGCCCGAGAGATAGCGGCTGGCGTAGAACAGAATGTCGCCGCCGCCCCAGTCGATAAATTCCAGGAGACCGAGCACGGCGAAGCGGAAGCCGAAGCCGTATTTCACCGCCTTGTCGATGTCCTCGGCCGTCGCAACGCCTTCTTCGACCATCCGCGCCGCCTCGTTCATCGCCAGCGTCTGGATGCGGGGCACGATGTAGCCGGGCGAGGCGGCACATTCGACCGGCACCTTACCGACCGAGGTGAGCAACGCGCTGAATTCCTCCACCACCGCGCGGTCGGTGTCGGGCGTCGGGCTCAGTTCGATCAGCGGTACGATGAAGGCCGGATTGAGCCAGTGCGCATTGAGGAAGCGGCCCGGACGGCCGCTGTAGGCGGACAGTTGCGTCGACAGGAAGGTCGAGGTGGTCGAGGCGACGATGGCGTCCTTCGCCGCCGCTTTGTCGATCAGCGCCAGCGCGGCGCGCTTGGCCTCCTCGGTTTCCGGCACGGCCTCGAAGACATAACGAACGCCGGCAAGGGCCTCCGCGGTCTGGTCGCTCGGGTGCACCGAGACGCGCGCCATGATGGCGTCGATGGCGCTGGCGTCGAATGCGCCTAGCCCGGCCATCAGCTGCAGCGAACCGCGGACCTCGGCGAGCGTCTCGTCGGCAAGGCGCTTCTGGTCGGCTTCCGGGCGCGGCTTGGCGTCGATCAGCCGGACCTCATGGCCCGCATAGGCGAAGGAATGCGCGATGCCGCGGCCCATCCGGCCGGCACCGATGCAGGCAACTGCTGGATATTGCTTCGCCACCGTCAGATGCCTTCGTTCAAGAGCTTGCGCATGCCATCCTTGCTCTCGCCGGCCAAGCCGAGCGATTGCAAACTGCGGCCGCTCTTGCGGAAGTCGTTGCCGCTCGCAGCGCCGGCGACCGCCAGCAGGCCTGCCGCGACCGGCACCGGCACGCCAAGCCATTCGCCGACCGAGACGAGGAAGGCGAGGCCGAGGCCGACGTCTTCCGTCAGGTAGCGGTGCGACTTGAAATCGAGTTTCTCGTGCCAGTCGCCAGAGTCGACCAGCTTGTCATGGGCGAGCTGGCCATACATCCAGTTCGCGCTCTTGTAATGGTCGGCGAGCGGAAAGTGCGGCGCGCCGTAGCCGAGCGCTTCGCGCACCGCGATCCGCTCTGCGTCGAGCGCATCGTGGACGCGGCGGATCGAGACCTGAGTGCCTTCCTTGTGGATGTCCCAGCGGTCGAAATGCTCAATCGGTCCGGCATTCATGATGATGAGCGGCGGGTGGATGATCGGCCCCGCGTTCATCAGCGCGCCGGACAGCGCGTCCTCCACCGGCTCGATGGCGCCGGGGAAAGCCTGCGAGATCACCTTCAGCGCCGCGTCCGAGCGCTTGGCGGGAAATGCGCCGGTCGGCAGCCGTGTCGCCCGCGTGGTGATGGCGATCTCGGCCGGTCCGCGCTTGCGAACGAGCCACGGGAGCGTGCCGGTCTCGGCAATCGTTACCTGCGCGCGGCAGCCCTTGTCGCGTAGCACTTTCATCATCAGGTAGGAGCCGAAGGTGCCGGGCGGCAGGAAGATCACCTGTCCGTCGGTCAGGTGCGGCGCGAGCGTGGCCGCAAGGTCGGCCTGCGCGAAGGCGGGCGTCGGCGCGACGATCAGCTCGGCGCCGCGCACCGCTTCGCCGATGTCGGTGGTCGGCTTGGCGATGGCAACGTCGCGCACGCCCTTGAAGTCGCGGACCCGGATCGTCTTGCCGTCCAGCAACGGCTTGAAGGCGTCGGCGTCGCGTCGCCAGAAGCGGACCTCACGGCCTGCTTCGGACAGGTCGGCCGCCGCGGCATAGGACCCGTTGCCGCCACCCAATACAGCGATCTTCATGACTGGCCTCTGAGACTTGCGTTAAAATCTGCTTCTCGTGTGACGCCGCCGGCCTGCGGCTTTTTTGTTATCGCGTTTTCTTCACGCGAACCGGTACCCACTTCGCTCGAAAACGCTCAATTGTGCGCGTCGCCGTGGCCGCCCAGGTAAGTCGCGATCAGTTGCGGATCGTGGATCAACTCGCCGGCCGGTCCTTGACGGACGATCTCGCCGGTCTCCATGACGTAGCCGTAGTTCGCCGTCTCCAGCGCGGAGCGGGCGTTCTGCTCGATCAGCAGGATTGAGACGCCGAGATCGCGCAGCGAGGGAATGATGCGGAAGATCTCCTTCACGATCAGCGGCGCGAGGCCGAGGCTCGGTTCGTCGAGCATCAACAGCGTCGGCTTGCTCATCAGGGCGCGTCCGAGCGCCAGCATCTGCCGCTCGCCCCCGGACAGCGTGCCGGCATGCTGCGCGCGGCGCTCTTTCAGCTTCGGGAAACGGTCGAACACGTCATCGATCGAGCGTTTCGCCGCGGCGGTGCCGTCCTTGCGGCTATAGGCGCCGAGCAGGAGATTGTCGTAGACCGACATTTCGGCAAAGAGTTCGCGTCGCTCCGGCACCAGCCCGAAGCCCATTTCGATGCGGCTTTCGGTTTCGAGGCGCGTGACGTCCTCGCCGTTGAACAGGATGCGGCCCTGGCAGGGCAGGAGGCCAATCGCGGTGTTCAAGAGCGTCGTCTTGCCAGCGCCGTTCGGCCCGATCACGGTGACGACCTGACCGGCCTCGACCGCGATCGAGACATTGCGGACGGCTTCGGCCTTGCCGTAGGACACGCTCACATTGTCAATGGTCAGGAGGGCGGTCATCAGGCGACGCCTCCGAGATAGGCTTCCTGAACGCGCGGATCGTTGCGCACCGTCTGCGGATTGCCTTCGCTGATCTTGCAGCCGAAATCCATGACGACGATGCGGTCGACCAGATTCATCACGAAATCCATGTCGTGTTCGACCAGCAGGATGGTCAGGCCCTCGGCGCGCAAGGCGCGCAAGAGGTCGGCAAGCGCGAGCTTTTCCTGCTTGCGCAGTCCTGCGGCCGGCTCGTCGAGCACCAGCAGCACGGGATCGGCGGCGAGCGCCCGCGCGATTTCGAGCACGCGCTGGTTGCCGAGCGGCAGATTGCCGGCGAGTTCGAAGGGCCGCGCACCTAGCCCGACGCGCTCGAGCTGCTTCATCGCCTCATGGCGGGCGCGGCGTTCCTCGGCGCGGTCAAGGCCGAGCGCGCTGCCGATATAGCCGGCCTTGGTGCGCGGATAGAGGCCGAGCAGCACGTTGTCGAGCAGCGACATTTTCGGGCGCAGCTTGACGTGCTGGAAGGTGCGGGCGATGCCGGCGCGCGCGATGGCGCGCTGCGGAGAACGGGTAATGTCTTTGCCGGCGAATACGATCTTCCCGCCGCTCGCCGGCAGGGCGCCGGTGATCAGGTTGAACATCGTGCTCTTGCCCGCACCGTTGGGGCCGATCAGGCCGAGGATTTCGCCGGCGCGCACCTCGAAGCTGACGTCGTTGACGGCGATCAGGCCGCCGAACCGGCGCACGGCCGCATCCACCTGAAGCAGAGGCGTTCCCTTGGCCGGTTGCTCGCGGCGCGGCAGCGGCTCTGCCTCGGCGGGGCGCTCGTGCCTGGGCTCCGGCAGCCACTGGGCGATATAGGGGACGATGCCGTCGCGGGCGCGCTGCAGGAACAGGATGAACAGCAGCGCGAAGATCACAGTCTCGAGGCGGCCGAGGGTGGACGGCGACAGGCCGGCCAGGAAATCGGTATTGATGTCCTTCAGGTGCGGCAGCCAGTCCTGGATGCTGTTCTTCAGCAACATGATCAGCGCGGCGCCGACCACTGCGCCGAGCAGATAGCCGGAGCCGCCGACCAGCGCCATCATCAGGTATTCGATGCTGACATTGACGTCGAACGGCGTCGGGCTGATGAAGCGCGTCATGTGCGCGTAGAGCCAGCCGGCAACGGCCGCCATGAGCGCCGCGATCACGAAGGTGATCAGGCGGACCTGAAAGGCGTTGATGCCGAGCGATTCAACCAGCGCGTTGCCGCCACGCAGCGTCCGCATCGCGCGGCCGACGCGGGAGTTGAGCATGTTGTGGGTCGCCAGCATGGCAACCAGCAGAACCGCCCAGATCAGGTAGAAAATCTCGTCGCTGGCGGACAGTGCGTAGGGGCCGATCGAGATCGGCGGGATCGAGGCAATGCCGTTATAGTTGCCGAGACCTTCGATATTGCCGAAGCTGTAGTAGATCGCGAGGCCCCAGGCGATCGTGCTCAATGAGAGAAAGTGGCCGCCGAGCTTGAGCGTGACGCCGCCGAGGATCGCGGCGACGAGCCCGGTCATCACCAGCGCCAGAATAAGGCCCAGCCACGGCGAGTAACCCATCAGGGCGCTCGCCCAGGCCGTCGAATAGGCGGCGATGCCGACGAAGGACGCCTGACCGAACGACACCATGCCGCCGATGCCGGTCAGCAGGACGAGGCCGAGCGCGACGAGCGCGTAGACGCCGATGTAGTTGAACAAAGTGATCGTGAAGGCGCCGAGGTAATACGGCGCGCCGGCGAGCGCCAGGATAGCGACCGCGATAAGTATCCCCTTCTGCGCCGCGCTCATTCCTCGTTGTCCTCTTCGGTCTGCAGCAGCGTGTAGGAGCGCCACAGCAAAACGGGGATGAGGAGCGAGAACACGGTGACTTCCTTGAAGGGGCTGCTCTGGAAGGCCGCGAAGCTTTCAAGAACGCCGACGAACAGCGAGCCGATTGCGGTGACCGGGAAGCTGACGAGACCGCCGATGATGGCGCCGACAAAGGCTTTCAGACCGATGATGAAGCCGGAGTCGTAGAAGATCGTGTTCACCGGCGCGATCAGCACGCCGGAAATCGCGGCCATCACCGAACCGAGCAGGAAGGCGACCGTGCCGGCATGCGCTGGGCGGATGCCCATCAGGCGCGCGCCGGTGCGGTTCATCGCGGTCGCCTGTAGCGCCTTGCCCTGGATGGTGAACTCGAAGAACAGATAAAGCATCAGGCAGAAGATGCCGGCGGCGACGACGATCAGGATGGTCTCGCCGGAAATCGGAACGCCGGCGAACATCAGCGAGAAGTCGGTCAGGCTCTGTGTGCGCACGCCCTCGGGCCCGAAGAAGATCAGCCCCATGCCGGAGAGGGCGAAGTGCAGGGCGACCGCCACGATCAGCAGCAGCAGAACCGAGGCGTCGGCGATCGGCCGGAAGATGATGCGGTCGAGCAGCGGCGCGATCGGCAGGATCAGCGCGATGGTGAGCAGGATGCGCAGCGGCGCGTTCAGCGCGATGTCGCTCGCCAGCCAGACGGCGACGGCCGGCAGCATCGGCAGGATCAGATAGAAAAAGATCGCCCGCGGAATCCGCCGGTAGGCGCCGGCCCGCCAGATGCTGAACAGCTCCATGACGGTGGCGGCGCTGGCGAGCACCGCCACCAGGCCGACGGTCCCCGGAAACTGCTTCGTCTCGAGCGCCGCGAGCGTCAGCGCCGTAAAGGCGGCGATATCGCCGAACGGCACGAAAACGATCCGCGTCACCGAAAAGATCAGGACGAAGCCGAGCGCCATCAAAACATAGATGGCGCCGGTGGCGACGCCATCCATGGTGAGTATCGCGGCAATTTGTGCGTTCATCGCTTATGTCGCCGAATGCCGCGGTTTCGTGCGACGTCGCATCAGGGCTGATACATCCACTTGCCGTTGGCAAGCTTCACGACCACCAGGCTGCGCTCGTCGACGCCGTAGTACGACTTCGGATTGAAGTTGTAGATGGCGTGAACGCCGGTCACATCCTTGTTGGAGTAGATGGCGTTCATCAGAGCCTCGCGGAACTCCTGCGTGCCGGGCTTCGCCTTGGCCAGTGCGACCTCGGCGGCCTTCAGGAACACCAGCCAGCCGTCGAAGGCATAGCCGGAGAAGCCGTCATCGGCCTCGGTGTTGTTTGCCTTCTTGAAGATCTCGTGGAAGGTGGTGCCGATCTTCTTCGAGTAGTGCGAGTCCGGAAGCTGCGAGGTGACGATCACCGGGCCGGCCGAGACCTGCACGCCTTCCACCGCCTTGCCGCCGACGCGGACGAAGTCGCGGTTGAGGAGCGACGGGGTGCCGAAGAAGCCGCCCTTGTAGCCGAGCTTGCGCAACTCGATCAGCGGCAGCGCGCCCTGGGTCGCCGAGCCGCCGTCATAGAGACCGTCCGGCTTGGTGGCGAGAACCTTCAGCGCCTGCGCGGTGACGGTGGTGTCGGTGCGGGCATAGCGCTCGTTGCTGGTGACCTTCGGGCCGCCGGCGGCTTCCGCCGTCTTGGCGCCGTTGTAGACGAGGTCGCCCCACGAGTCGTTGAAGCCGATGAAGCCCGCGGTCTTGACGCCGTCGCGCTTCATGCGGTCGGCGATGACCTTCACCATCAGGCTCGGCGTCTGCGGAATGGCGATGCCCCACGGATGGCCCTCGGCGGGCACCTTCAGCAGCACCGGCGAGATCGCGATCAGCGGAACTTTCAGTTCGTTGGCGATGCCCATCATCGCCGTCGCGCCCGGCGCGCTCGAGGTGCCGACCATGATGTCGACCTTTTCCTGCTCGACCAGCTTGCGCGCGGCCTGCGTCGCCGCCGACGGGTCGGACACGTCGTCGAGCCGGATGACCTTGATCTTGTGGCCGTTCACTTCGCTTTTGTAAGCGACGGCGGCGTTGAAGCCCTTCTCGTAGTTGAGGCCGATCGACGACGCCTTGCCGCTCAGCGAGGTGACGAAGCCGACGGTGATGTCCTGTGCCTGGACCGACGTTGCAATCGAAACTCCGGCCAGCGTAGCCAAGGCGAAAGCGAGTTTTTTCATCGTACTCTCCGTATTTGGCTTAACGTGTGTTCAGTCGATGGACGTTCGACGCGGATGCGCCGACGGCCGGATAATTTCGAGCGTGTTGCGGATGTGTTTGAAGGGATCGGAGGCAAGGCAGCGCGTGCGGCGGTGTCCGCAGCTTCGCGCGGAGCGGTCACGCAACCCGATAACGCCTCGTTCCCCATCGCGTTCCCCGTGGCCGAATGCGCGACCTTGTTGCACCCGATGACAGGTGTGTCGCGATCTGGTTCGGTGCCGGCCACCAAATTACTTTAAGCTTAAAATTATTGGCTCGGCCTTGTCAACCGCGCCGCGGGCCGGTTTCGCCTGTTTTTCCCGCCACTTTTAGCATGTCGGCGGGATGCCGCCGCCCGCGCGCGGATGCCGCAGGGAGGCCCGCCCCGCGTGGCGAGATCGGCAGACAGGTCAGCGCTTGAGGCGATAGCCCGCCGCCTCGCGGTCCCATGTCGCTTCGGTGACGCCGCGCTCGGTGAGCTTGTATTTCTGCACCTTGCCATTCTCGGTGGTCGGCAGCGTGGCGACGAATTCGAGATAGCGGGGAACCGCGAAATAGGGCAGGCGCGGCTCGCAGAACGCGATCATGTCGACATGCGACAGTGTCTGGTCGGGATGCAGGACCACCGCCGCCATCACCTCATCCTCGGCGAGCGAGGAGCGGACCGGGAAGGCGGCCGCGATGGCGACGGCCGGATGACTGAGCAGAACCTGCTCGACCTCGAACGACGATATGTTCTCGCCGCGGCGGCGGATCGCGTCCTTGATGCGGTCGATGAAGCGGAAATAGCCGTCCGCTTCGCGCACCACGCGGTCGCCGGTATGGAACCAGCCGTTGCGCCACGCCTCGGCGGTCTTCTCCGGCGCCGCGAAGTAACCGGTCGCAAAGGCGAGCGATTCGTCGGCGCGCACCAGCATCTCGCCCGGCGTCCCGTCCGGCACATCATTGCTCTCGCCGTCGACAACGCGGGCGTGAAAGCCGCGATAGACCGTGCCCATCATGCCCGGCCGCTGCCGGTTTGCGGTGGTGCCGATGGCAAAGTTGGTCTCGGTCGAACCCCAGCCGTCGATCAGCTTGATGCCGGTCCGTTCGATGAATTCGGCATGGAAGCGCGCCGGGACACCGGGCGCGAGCACCCGTCTTGCGCGGTGTGCCGTCTCCTCCGGGCCTTTCGGCCGGGAGAGCAGGATCGGCACCATGGCGCCGAGGACATAAGTCACGGTCGCCTTGGAGCGCGTCAGCGCCGCGTAGAAATCCGACGCCGAGAACCGCCGCTCGAAGGTGACCGGAATGCCGATCAGCAGCGCCTGAAAGAAGGTGTTGAGCGCATTGGTGTGGAACAGCGGCAGCGTGGTGCAGAGCACGTCGTCGGATTGCAGTTCGAGCAGTTCGGCGGTGTTCAGGCTCCACCAGAAATACTGCGCGTGCGGGCAGCAGACGCCTTTCGAGGGGCCGGTGGTGCCCGACGTATAAAGGATCGTCAGCATGTCGTCGGGCTTCAGCGCGGCCGGCTCGATCGGCGCGCCGGGCGCGGGCAGGGGTGTCGAGACGATGGCGCCGGCCTTGATCGGCGTGTCGCCGTCGACCGTCCAGATCGCCTCGAGCGGCAGTGCCGCGACGTCGATCTGATCGAGATTGGTGCGGAAGGCGTCCTCGATGATCAGCAGCCGGGCGCCGGAATTCGACAGGATGTGCTGCAACTGATGGCCGCGCGAGGCGGTGTTGACCGGCACCGCGACGGCGCCGAGCCAGGCGCAGCCGAGAAAGGCTTGCAGAAATTCGATGCGGTTCGAGCAGATCAGGGCGACCCGGTCGCCGGTCCTGATGCCGGCCTCGCGCAGCACGCCGGCGAAGCGGCTCGCCGCCTCGCGGGCCTGATGGAACGTCCAGCTAACCCCGCCGCTCGAGACCAGCAGCTTGTCGCCGTGGCTTTCGGCCTGCCGTGCCAGCATGACGGGAACGATGCGCTCGTGAGGCGCAAACAGCGCCGTGAGCGGACGGGGCTCATGCTGGTGGGGCGTGTCGGTCATTCTGGACAATTACTTTAACCTTAAAGTATATGGGGGGAAAGACAAGCCGAAAGCTCCCGGCCCGCGCCGACACGACGCGCCGACGAAGCAGCGATGGGAGGCCGACATTCGTATCTGGTATCAGAGCTACGTCGACTACGAGCACGGCAAGATCTACTGGGACCGGTTGCGTGCCCACCTTGCCTCAATCGTTGACGAGGGAACGACCGTCGACGTTCACGGCATCACCCCGCACGACTCCTACGCGCATCCGATTGTCGAGATGCGCTGCGCGCGCGAGGTGATCTGCAACGCGGTGCGCGCGGAGCGCGAGGGATACGATGCCTTCGTGATCGGACACTTTCAGGACGCCGGGCTTTATGAGGCGCGTTCGGTGGTGAAAATTCCGGTCGTCGCCTTGGGCGAGGCCTCGATGCTCTACAGCTGTCAGCTCGGTCAGCGCGTCGGCATCGTCACGATCAACACGCGCTATATTCCGTGGTTCCATCACCAGATCCGGAAATACGGATTGCGCGACCGTGTCACCGGCGTTCACGCGATGCAGTTCGAGCCGGGGCAGATTCTCAAGGCCTATGAATCGCAGAAGCTTGCCGATGAGGTGCGCGTTCTGTTCGACACGCAAGCGAAGCCCCTGGTCGCCGGCGGCTGCGAGGTGCTTATTCCCGGCGGCGGCATTCCGATGCTGCTGTTCGCCGCGCTTCACGAGCACGTCGTCGATGGCGCGCCGGTGATCAACGGAATTCCGATCGCCGTAAAGATGGCGGAAATGGCGGTGAAGCTGCGCAAGCTCACCGGTCTCGGCGTCAGCCGGTCGGGCGAATACACGCTGGCGCCGCCGGAGATCATCCACGAGTTCATGACGCATCCCAAAGGATTGTGATCGGGCCGCGTCGGCGAGAGGCGGCAAGGAAAGTGCATCGGACGGGTGATGGCGAATAGTCAAGGGCTGCAACTTGTCGTAACCGAGGTCCGCGCCGAGACGCCGCTGATCCGCTCGCTGGTGCTTGCGCGGCCGCATGGTGCGCCATTGCCGTCATGGCAACCGGGCGCGCATATCGACATTCAATTGCCCGGCGGTGGCGAGCGCTCCTATTCGCTCATCAATCTGAAGAGCGACCCGGACGCCGGGACGCGGCCGGCTGCCTACCGGCTTGGTGTGCGGCTCGAAGACCCGAGTACCGGCGGCTCGCGCTTCATGCACGGCCTGAAGCGGGGCGACACCGTGCAGATCACGCCGCCGTCGAACAATTTCCCGCTCGAACCCGACCATCGCCCCGTGGTTCTTGTCGCCGGCGGCATTGGTGTCACGCCGATCGTATCGATGGCGGGAGCGCTTTCCGCCGAGCAGCGGCCGTTCCGCTTTTATTACGCCGGCCGCAAACGGCAGGAACTGGCCTTCTTGACCGAGATCAACGCGCTTTGCGCCGACAAGCTCACCATCCACGCCGACGACGAAGTCGGCGGGTTCTTCGATATCAAGGCGCTGATGGGCTCGCTTAAGGGCGGCGAGCGTCTTTATTGCTGCGGGCCGCTGCCGATGATCGAGACGGCGATTGCCGCGGCGAAGGAGCTTGGCTGGGAGCAGGAGCGGTTGCGGTTCGAACTGTTTGCCGCCGCCGCACCCCGCGCCGACGATGCGAGCTTCGAGGTGGTCTTGAAAAGCACCGGCGAAAGCTTCCAAATCCCCTCGGACAAGAGCATTCTTGATGTGTTGATCGAGGCCGGCAAGGATCCGCTTTACGACTGCAAGCGCGGCGATTGCGGGATTTGCCAGGTCACGGTGCTGGAAGGCGTGCCGGACCACCGGGATTACATCCTGTCCGACGCGGAGAAGGCGGAAGGCAAGATGATGCAGATTTGCGTGTCGCGTTCCAAGACGCCGAGACTGGTCATCGATCTTTAGGAATGAGGAGACCGGCGATGTCGAGATATCGCAACAACCGTGAAGCGGTCGCGGATCTGGTGCGGCCGACGGAGGTCCATCGCGACGTCTATATCGACGACGAGGTGTTCCACCTCGAGATGGAACACCTGTTCGCCAATACCTGGGTCTATGTCGGCCACGAGAGCCAGGTGGCGAAGCCCGGCGATTATTTCGGCACCACCATCGGCCTGCAGCCGATTCTGATGGTGCGCCACACCGACAACACGGTGAAGGTTCTCTACAACCGCTGCCCGCACAAGGGTACGCGCATCACCACCGAGACCTGCGGCAACACCGGCAAGTTCTTCCGCTGCCCCTATCACGCCTGGAGCTTCAAGACCGACGGCTCGCTGCTCGCGATCCCGCTGAAGAAAGGCTACGAGAACACCGGCCTTGAGGAGAGCCACGCCGGCAAGGGCATGGCGCCGGTCCGCCACGTTCACAATTACCGCGGCTTCATCTTTGCGAAGCTCAACGACACCGGTCCCGGCTTCGAGGAGTTCTTCGGCGATAGCCTGTCGAGCTTCGACAACATGGTGGACCGTTCGCCGGTCGGGAAGCTCGAGGTGGCCGGCGGCGTGCTGCGCTACATGCACAACTGCAACTGGAAGATGCTGGTCGAGAACCAGACCGACACCTGCCATCCGATGGTTGCGCACGAGTCGTCGGCGGGCACCGCGATCGACGTCTTCAAGAAAGCGCCGCCCGGCACCAAGAAGCCGATGGCGGTCGAGATCTACGCGCCGTTCATGGCGCCATACGAGTTCTTCGAGGAGATGGGCATCCGGGTCTGGCCGAACGGCCACGGTCACACCGGTGTGCATCACTCGATTCACTCCGACTATTCCGCGATTCCCGGCTATTTCGAGAAGATGGTTGCGGCCTATGGCGAAGAGCGGGCGAAGAAGATCCTCGGCGAAAACCGCCACAACACCGTCTATTTCCCCAATCTCATGATCAAGGGGCCGATCCAGCTGATCCGCCTGTTCAAGCCGCTAGCCGCGAACAAGACGCTGGTTGAATCCTGGACGTTCCGCCTCGTCGATGCGCCCGACATGCTGCTCGAGCGGACCCTGATGTACAACCGGCTCATCAATGCGCCAACCTCGGTGGTCGGCCATGACGACCTCGAAATGTACGAGCGCGCGCAGGAGGGCCTGCATGTCGACGCCAACCAGTGGGTCAACGTGCAGCGGCTCTATTCGAAGAACGAACAGCCGGACGTGACCGCCGAGACCAACGGCACGACCGAATGGCAGATGCGCAACCAGTTCCACGCTTGGTCCAAATTCATGACGATGTCGATGTGAGGCGCGCGGAATGTCAGCCCCGACCGATCAGCAACTGATCGATTTCGTCGTCCGCGAGGCGCGTCTCATCGACCAGCACCGGTTCGAGGAGTGGCTCGATCTGTTCACCGAGGACGCCTATTACTGGATGCCGCTGGAGTGGGGGCAGACCGACCCGAAGCTGGTGGCGTCGCTGATGTACGAGGACAAGCTGCTCCTGAAAATCCGCGTCGAGCGGCTCAAAGGCAACCGCACCTTCTCGCAGAAGCCGAAAAGCCGCTGCCACCATGTGCTGCAGACGCCGCAGGTCGACCGCCGCGACGAGGCAGCGAATGAATATGTCACCTGGACGCCGATGCATTATGTCGAAACGCGCTACGACGACCAGCAGCTTTACGCGGCCTGGGCGACGCATACGCTGGTGATGCAGGATGGCGCTCTGAAAATTAAGCTGAAGCGTGTCGACCTCGTGAACAGCGAGGCGGCGTTCGGTAACATCCAGTTGTTCATGTGACGATGCGCGGTCCGGCACGTCCCAGTATCACGGTGCGCGCATGACCGGCGCACCCGTTCGCGCGGCTTATGACGGCGTCGTGGCCTGTGTGCCGACCACGGTTCCGTATCGCCGTTTTTCGATCAATACCGCGCATTGGTGGATCGGCCGGGCACTGCATGACCTGACGCGCGCCGCCGGCCTCAAGCCGGCCGAGATCGATGGGCTGATCTTGTCGAGCTTCACGCTCGGTGCCGACAGCGCCGTCGGCGTCACCCAGCATCTCGGATTGTCGCCGCGCTGGCTCGATCATGTGCCGCTCGGCGGCGCGAGCGGGGTGGTGGGGCTGCGCCGCGCCGCGCGCGCCGTGCAGGCGGGCGACGCGCGCTTCGTCGCCTGCGTTGCCGCCGACACCAACCATGTCGACTCGTTCCGCAGAACACTGTCGACTTTCTCGCGGTTTGCGCAGGACGCCGTCTATCCCTACGGCTCCGGCGGCGCCAACGGCTCGTTCGCGCTGATCACCAAGAACTACATGAACAAGTACGGCGCGACGCGCGAGGATTTCGGCAAGATCTGTGTCGCACAGCGTCACAATGCGCTCGCCATTCCCTTCGCGATGATGAAGAAGCCGCTGACGCTCGATGAATACATGTCGGCGCGGCCGATCGCCGACCCGCTGCATCTGTTCGACTGCGTGATGCCCTGCGCCGGTGCGGAAGCGTTTCTCGTCTGCCGGGAAAGCGACGCCAAGGCGCTCGGCCTCAGGCCGGTGCGGCTGCTCGCGACCATCGAGCGTCACAACGCCTTTGCCGAGGATACCGTGCAGGAGCGCGGCGGCTGGGCGATGGATATCGATGAACTATGGCAGATGGCCGGCGTCACGCCGGACAAAATCGACCTCGTGCAGACCTATGACGACTATCCGGTCATCGTCATGATGCAGTTCGAGGACTTGGGCTTCTGCAAGAAGGGCGAGGGGCCGGATTTCGTGCGCAGCCACACGTTCACGGCGGACGGCAGCTTCCCGCACAACACCTCCGGCGGGCAGCTTTCGACCGGGCAGGCGGGCGCGGCCGGCGGCCATCTCGGCATTACCGAGGCGATGCGACAGCTGACCGATACGCCGATCGGCCACCGCGTGCAGGATGCCGACCTCGCCATCGTATCCGGCTTCGGTATGATCAACTACGACCGCGGCCTGTCGTCCGGCGCCGCCGTGCTCGCGAGGGCCTCGTGACTGAACCGCTTGCCCGCCCGAAACGCAAAAACCCGCTGAAGCGGACGCGCCAGCCGCTTTACCCGCAGGCGATCCGCAGCCGCACTGCACAGGGGCTGACCGCCGCCGCCGCGCAAGGGCGTTTCGAACTGCAAAAATGCGCCGAATGCGAGACGATCTTCTACCCGCCGCGCGACGCCTGCCCGACATGCCTGTCGGCGCGGGTGCCCTTCGTGCCGGTCGACAATCGCGGCGTGCTCACCGTTGAGACCACGATCCGCACCTCGACCGATCCTTATTTCCGCGAACGCACGCCGTGGCGCGCCGGGCTGACCAAGCTCGACTGCGGGCCGGTGGTGCTGACGCATCTGCACGGCGACGTGAAGGAGGGCGACCGCGTCCGCCTCGACCTCAAGCTCGACAAGGGCGGCGCGCCGGTGTTCATCGCGCTGCCCGGGAAGGATACGCCGCACATGGCCGACGATCCGCAACTGCGAGAGATGACCTGCGACCCGAAATTCCGCCGCGTGCTGATCACCGACGGGCGCACCGCGGTCGGGCAGGCGATGGCGAAAGCCTTTTCGGACGCCGGCTGCAACATCGTGTTCGTCGGCATCGCCGATCCGTGGAAGCCGTTTCCGGGCGAGGCCGCGCTGCGCAAAATCGACAAGGTCGAGATCGTGCCGCTCGACGTGACCGACACCGAGTCCGTCACCGAGCTTGCCGAGCAGAACGGCGGCCGCATCGATATCGTCGTCAACACCGCCGAGCATGTGCGGCCGGGTGGCATTCTCGGGCGTCATGGCCTCACCATTGCGCGCGAGGAAATGGACATCCGATATTTCGCGCTGATGCGGCTCGCGCAGGCCTTCGGCCCGGCAATGCGCTCGCGCGGCACCGACGGCGTCAATTCCGCCGCCGCCTTCGTCAACCTGCTGTCGGTTCACGCGCTGATGAACTGGCCGCAGTTCGGCGCTTACTCCGCCGCCGAAGCCGCGTGCCTGTCCGCCGCGCAATGCCTGCGCGCCGAGTTGCGGCCCGGCGGCGTCAAGGTGCTCAACGCCTTCTTCGGCCCGCTGGAGACAGAGTGGTTCCAGACCGTGCCGCCACCCAAGGTCGCGCCGTCGGCGCTTGCGAAAGCGGTGGTGCAGGCATTGCAGCGGGGCCTCGAGGATATTTTCGTCGGCGACATCGCCGAGGACGTGCGGGCGCGGCTTGCGGTCAATCCCAAAGCGCTCGAGCGCGAAATGTCGAGCTAAGGAGAGAAGACGAATGGCCGACGATCTTCTCAAGCTTGCCCAGCGCGTTGCCACGGGTGCGATCAAGGTGGTCGACCTGACGCAGACGCTGACGCAGGAATTCCCGATCATCACGCTGCCGCCGGAGTTCGGCCAGTGCGCGCCGTTCCGTATCGAGGAGGTGTCGCGCTACGACGAGCGCGGGCCGGCCTGGTACTGGAACAACATCACGGTTGGCGAGCACTGCGGCACGCATTTCGACGCGCCGATCCACTGGATCTCCGGCAAGGATCTGCCGAACAACGCGGTCGACACCATCGACCCGGCGAAGTTCATCGCGCCGGCCTCGGTGATCGACTGTTCGCAGGAATGCGCCAGCGATCCCGATTTCGCGCTGACGGTGCCGTTTGTCGAGGCATGGGAGAAGAAGCACGGCCGCATCGCGCCGGGCGACTGGGTGCTGCTGCGCACCGACTGGGCAAAGAAGCCTTACGTCGAATATGCTGGTCTCGGCGACGACGGCGCCCATACGCCTGGCCCGGAGCCGGCAGTGGTCAAATGGCTGGTCGAGGAGCGCGACGTCCACGGCTTCGGCACCGAGACGATCGGCACCGATTACGGCCAGGCGCAGCACTTCAATCCGCCTTATCCGGCGCACTTCTACATGCACGGCAAGGGGCGCTACGGCCTGCAATGCCTGACCAATCTCGACCAGCTGCCGGCCAAGGGCGCGGTGGTGTTCGCGGCGCCCCTGAAGATCAAGAACGGCTCCGGCAGCCCGCTGCGGGTGCTGGCGCTGGTCGAGGGCGCGGCATGAGCGGCGACGCCAACATCGCGGTCGTCACCGGCGGCGCGGGCGGCATCGGCGCGGAGATCGCGCGGCAGATGCTCGAAGCCGGCTACGAAGTTGTCGTGCTCGACCGCGACAAGCCGAAGCAGTCGCACGCGAAGCTCCACGCCGTGACCGTCGATCTGCTCGATCAGGCGGCGGTGAAGCGGGCGGCCGCCGAGGTCGCGGGCAAGTTCGCGATCACCCATGTCGTCCACAATGCCGGCATCATCCGCCCGGCGACGATTGAAGATACCAGGCTCGATGACCTCGACGCGCTGACACAGCTTCATGTCGGCGCAGCCCTGCAGGTCGTGCAAGCCGTGCTGCCGGGCATGAAGCAGCGCGGCTTCGGCCGGATCGTCTTGATGTCGACGCGCGGCGCGCTGGGTCTTGCCTCGCGCACCGCCTATGGCGCGACCAAGGCGGGCGTGATCGGCATGGCGCGAAGCTGGGCGCTCGAACTCGCGCCAACCGGCATCACGGTGAATGTCGTCGCGCCGGGTCCGATCGGTGACACCGACATGTTCCGCAGCGTGGTCCCCGAAGGCGATCCCCGCGAGAAAAACCTCGCGCAATCGATCCCCGTCAAGCGGCTCGGCCGCAGCGACGATGTCGCCCGCGCGGTGCTGTTTTTCGCGAATCGCCGCAACAGCTTCATCACCGGGCAGACGCTGTTTGTCTGCGGCGGCGCGAGCGTCGGCACGCTGGTGATTTGAGCCAGACCGGTTCGGTTCGAACTAAACTCCGCTCATTCCCGCGAAAGCGGGAATCCAAGATTACATAAAACGCTGACAGCTTGGCTCCTGGACCCCCGCTTTCGCGGGGGTGAGTGGAATAAAGGCGGCGCTCTACAAAAAACTCTCGACCGTCTTCAGCGCGCCGTCGAGCGCCGCGCCTTCCTCGTCCTTGAGCGCTGCTTCGCGCAGCCGGCGCACCCAGAGCGCGGCGTCGTCGCGGCCCTCGAGGCGCTTCGCCGCCGTCATGACGCGGTCGAACTTCGACAGGCCTCGGCTGTGGGTGTCGGAATAGCCTTTTACCAGACGGCGGTTGGTCAGCAGTTCGATGGCGAGATCGTAGTTTTTCGGCGGGGCCTCGCGCACGCGTGCGAGCCAGGCATCGCGATGCGCGACTTCGGTCTTGTGACGGAGCGTCCCGCGACGGAATCGCCGGCCGGCCGACAGAATATAGAGCATCAGGAAGCCGCCCAGCCGCGTGGTGCGCACGCGGCGGCCGCGATTGACGATGCGGTCGAGCGCGCGGAACAGCGCAGGGCGGCTCTCGATGAAGCGGCCGAGCGGGGCGGGCATCGAGCCGGCCACTTCCTCTATGCGCGGGTGCATGTATTCAGTGGTGTCGACGAGCTGGTCCGGCGCGGCGGCGACCTCGCGGCGCACGCGGTCGAACCGAGTGCCGCGCGTCTTGAGGTCGGCGATGCGGTAGACGTCGTCATAGGCCATGGCGACCGCGAGATATTTCGCCGCGGTGCGCGTCAGCGCAAAGCCGCGCGCCTCGCCGCCGCAGGAGCGGTCGAGGGCCAGCAAGCTGCCGAGCACGTCGAGATATTCGCGGCCATAGGCGATGTCCTGGAAGTCGACGGTGCGGGCAAGGCCCGCCGCGATCATGTCGTGGCAGGGCGCGGGGAATTCGGTGCTGGCGCGCGCCACCAGCGCATCGAACGCAGCGTTGCCCACGGGCGTCAGGCCGGGCTGTTGTTTCGGTTTGCCGGCCTGCCAGCTTTCAGGCTGTTCCGCGCCGGCGAGATCGTAACCGCGCGCGAAGCCGCGCAGGCTCGCCTCGACGCCGATGCCGGCATGGCGGATCGTCGCCTCATAGGCCTCACGCGGGAAGGGCAGCACTTTCGCGCCCGCCAGCGCGCCGAACAGCACCGCCGAAATCGCGCTGCCGGTCTGCTCGCCGACCGCGGCCATGTCGAAGGCGATCAGCCGCTTGGCGTTCGTCTTGGCGGAGTAGAACACTACGGCGGGATCGGCGATGCCGTCGCCGGGCGTCTGCTTTTCGACCACGGCGTAGGCCCGGTGGGTCGAGGCGATTAGCGTGGTGCGGTCCGCTGTGACGAGGCCGCGCAGGATGGCGCGGCCAGCCTCCATCCATTCGGCGCCGATCACGATGTCGATCTCGCCGGAGGCAGCCATCAGGCCGAGGACCGGCTGCACCTTGCCCTTGGCGGACGGTGGAATGGCGAGCGCTTCGATGTAGTAGACGGTCGCGCCGGTGCGCTGCGCGACGCCGGGCACCGAGCTTGCCTGCGCCACCCAGCCATTGCCCTCGCAGAGTTCGACGATCCAGTCGACCAGCACGCCGCCGCCCTGGCCGCCCATCGCCATCACGGCGATGGTGAGCGGCCGCGTGGAGTCGAGCGGGGTTCGGCCGGTAGGGGTGTTCATGCCGTGGCCGGACGCATCGGATGCCGGCGCGCGCGCCGGCGTTGCAGGAAGCCGATGACGGCGTTGCGCAGCCGTGCGCGCAGCCGCTCGAAGCCGGTCGGGTTGTAGACGATGTCGGCTTGATAGAACGATGGACACAGCACGGCGGCTTCCGCGACCTCGCCGCAATTGCCGCAGCCGACGCAGCTGTTGTCGATCGCCGCGACCGGATCGTCCTTCAGCGGGTCATCGGTTTTCTTGACCGAGAGCGACGGGCAGCCCGACAGGCGAATGCACGCATGGTCGCCAGTGCAGACATCCTCGTCGACGCCGAAGCGCGGCCGCACCATGCGTTCGCCGCCCTTTACCGCCTTGTTGAAGATCGGCTTCTCGCGGCGCTGCCGGTTCAGCATGCATTCGGAGGAGGCGACGATGACCTTGGGTCCCGGCTCGTCGCTCGACAACGCTTCTTTCAGCGTGTCGCGCATTTTGGCGACGTCATAGGTGCGGTCGACCTGACGCACCCATTGCGCGCCGACACCCTCGACCGCCTTGGTGATCGGATGCTTGGTCGAGCGCGTCGCGTTGTCGGCGCGGGACGACAGCACGTCCTGACCGCCGGTCGCGGAGGCGTAATAGTTGTCGACCACGACGATAACGCCGTCATGCTTGTTGTAGACGGCATTGCCGATGCTGGTGGTGAGGCCGTTGTGCCAGAAGCCGCCGTCCCCGATGATCGAGATCGATTTCTTGTCGGCCTGCACGTTGAAGGCGGCGGCCGAGGCGGGGCCGAGCCCGTAGCCCATCGTCGTCGCGCCGATGTTGAACGGCGGCAAGATCGAGAACAGATGACAGCCGATGTCGGCGGCGACATGGTGCTGGCCGAGTTCCTTTTCGACCAGCTTCATCGCCGCGAAAATCGGACGCTCCGGGCAGCCGGTGCAGAAGCCGGGGCCGCGCGGCGGTACGGTTTCCGCCAGCACTTTCACCTTCGGGTCATCGGCGGCGACGGGCAGGTTCGGCGCGCGCGCCTGATCGGCCAGCAGGTCCGGCGCCGCGCTTTGCAGGAAGCCGCGCACGCCGGCGAGCATCACCTCGGCGGTATATTCGCCCGCCATCGGCAGCACGTCCTTGCCGGACAGCTTGGCGTTGACGTCGCGCTTGCGCAGGATGCTGCCGATCGCCTGTTCGATGTAATCCGGCTGGCCTTCCTCGACGACCAGCACGGCTTTCTTGCCGGCGCTGAACTCCACGATCTCGTCGTCGATCAGCGGGTAGGTGACGTTCATGACATAGAGCGGCACCCGCGACGTGCCCCAGAGATCGGCGAGGCCGAGCCGCTGCAGCGCCCGCATCACGCCGTTGTACATGCCGCCCTGGACGATAATGCCGACCTCGCTGGCGTCGCCGTCGAACACTTCGTTGAGCTTGCGCGACTTGATGAAGTCGATTGCCGCCGGCAGCCGCCGCGCGATCTTCTCGCGTTCCTGCTGGTAGGAGGCGGGCGGCAGCACGATGCGGCTGACGTCGCGCACCGGATTTTCCAGCGCTTGCCTCAGCGTGAAGGCCGGAGGCTTGTTGTCCTTGGCGGTGAAGGCGCCGGTCAGGTGGCAAGCGCGGATGCGCACCTCGAGCATCACCGGCGTGTTGGAGGCTTCCGACAATTCAAAACCGTCTTCCACCGCCTTGACGATCGAGGGCAGGTTCGGCCGCGGGTCCAGCAGCCAGATCTGCGATTTCATCGCGAAGGCGTGCGACCGCTCCTGCATGATCGAGGAGCCTTCGCCGTAATCCTCGCCGACGATGATGAGCGCGCCGCCGGTCACGCCGCTGGAAGCGAGATTGGCCAGCGCATCGGAGGCGACATTGGTGCCCACCGTCGCCTTGAAGGTGACCGCGCCGCGGATCGGATACATCATCGAGGCGGCGAGCGAGGCGGCGGCGGCGGCCTCGGAGGCGGAGGCGGAAAACTGCACGCCGAGCTTGGCCAGAAGCTCCTGGGCGTCCGCGAGCACGTCCATCAGGTGCGAGATCGGGGCACCCTGGTACCCGCCGACATAGCCGACGCCGGATTGCAGCAGCGCCTTGGTAATGGCCAGGATTCCTTCGCCCCGAAATTCCTGACCTTCACCGAGTGTCAGCTTGTGCACTTCGCTGGCGAACGACCTTTCGGCCATCGAAAAAGTCCACGTCGTTGTGCGCCCGAACGGGCTCTGGCTTCCATTCAGCGCGGGGCTACGGTATCAATATTTCAAACATAAAATGATTGGGCTGTCGATACGAAGGGGTAAGGGGGAAATATGGGGCTGGTGGCCGCGCTTCGCCACTCTGGCCGGGTTGCCGCGGCCCCGAGGGCCGCAGGAAAGGCCCAGCGTCGTCCCTCCCGCACGCTCCGTTTTGCCGGCATGCTCATCGCAACTGAGCCAAACAAAGGGACAAAAAGAGGAGAGGAACCATGCGTAGGATTTTCGTGGCAGCGGCCATGCTGACGCTCGGGGTGTCGGCGCAGGCGGCGGCGCAAGAGGTCACGCTTCGGGCCGTTTCGTCCTTCGCCGAGAAGACGACCTATTCGCGCGGGTTCGAACACTTCGTCGAGCGCGTCAACACGGACGGCAAGGGCGTCATCCGGATCAATTATATCGGCGGGCCGAAGGCGATGCCGCCATTCGAGGTCGGTAACGCTCTCAAGAACGGCGTGGTCGACATCGCCAACGTCACCGGCGCCTTCTACACCAACCTGATGCCGGAAGCCGACGCCTGGAAGCTGACACAGCGGCCGATGGCGGAACTGCGCAAGAACGGCGGCTTCGACTATATGCAGAAGCTCTATGCGCAGAAGCTCAACGCAGTCTTTCTCGCACGGCTGGTCGATAACAACCCGTTCCATCTCTACCTCAACAAGAAGATCGACAAGCCGGACCTGACCGGCCTCAAGCTGCGCATCACGCCGGTCTATCGCGACTTCTTCCAGAAGCTCGGCGCGACGGTGGTGCAGACCGCTCCGGGCGAGGTCTATACGGCGCTCGAGCGCAGCGTGGTCGATGGCTATGGCTGGCCGATCACCGGCATCTTCGATCTCGGTTGGCACGAGCGCACCAAGTATCGTGTCGATCCCGGGTTCTACTCGGCCGAGGTGTCGGTGCTGATCAACAAGACGACCTGGGACAAGCTCAACGACAAGCAGAAGGCCGTTATCACCAAGGCGGCGCAGGACGCCGAGGCGGCGGCGGTGGCGGACTTCACCAAGCTCAACGCCACCGACACCGAGCGTCAGGCCAAGGCGGGCATCCAGGTCATCAAGTTCGACGCCGCTGGATCCAAGAAGTTCTACGACGAGGCTTATGCCGCGGGCTGGGAAGGCGTGATCCGCCAGAGCCCCGAGCACGGGCCGAAGCTGAAAGGCTTCTTCTCGAAGTAACGGCAACGCGCATCCGGGAGCCAAATCCGCGATGGAGCGGTTGTCGCAGCTTTATGGACGTGTCCTCGACGGGATGATCGTGCTGGCCGCGATCATCCTGCTCGTGATCACGTTCATGATCGGCTTCGATGTTGTGCTGCGCAATATCGGAGCCGGCGGCATTCCGCCGAGCAACGAGCTTTCGGAGTACGGGCTTTATCTGACGACCATTCTGGCCGCGCCGGGCTTGCTCCGGCGCGGTCAGCATATCCGCGTCGACATCATCCTGCGCGCCATTCCGCCGCGCATCGCCTGGGCAATCGAGTGGATCGGTGACGTCACCGGCATCATCTGCTGCCTTTTCTTCATCTGGTACGGCGTTCGCGTCACTATGATGAGTTATGCGGCGGGCTCCTATTCGATCAAGACCATCGTCTTTCCGGAGTGGTGGATCTTTGCGCCGCTGCCGGTCTGTTTTCTGATGGTGGCGGTAGAGTTCATCTTCCGGATGCGGCAACTCGCCTTGTCGGAACGCGTGCCGCGTTCCGATGCGGTTTCGGCATCCTGAGCGGCAGGCATCGCAGCCACCCGATGACAACACGATGACCTGGCAACTCTCCGCTCTCCTGCTGCTCGGCGGTTCGACCGTTCTCCTGTTCCTCGGCATTCCGGTCGCCTTCACCTTCATTGCCGTCAATATCGTCGGCGCGATCCTTTATCTCGGCGGTTCGGTCGGGTTGGAGCAGATCGTGCGCAACAGCGTCATCGCCGTTTCGAACTTCGCGCTGACGCCGATCCCGCTGTTCGTGCTGATGGGCGAGGTACTCTTTCACACCGGCCTTGCGTTGAAGGTGATCGAGGGCATCGAGCGCCTGATCAAGCAGGTACCGGGCCGCCTCGCGGTGGTTGCGGTGGTTGCCGGCACGGTGTTTTCTGCGATCTCGGGCTCGACCATCGCCACCACCGCGATGCTCGGTTCGCTGATGCTGCCGGTCATGCTGTCGCGGGGTTACAACCCGGTGATGGCGACGGGGCCGATCATGGCGATCGGCGCGGTCGATATGCTGATCCCGCCGTCGGCGCTGACCGTTCTGCTCGGCAGCCTGTCGGGAATTTCGATCTCAAAGCTGCTGATCGGCGGCGTGGTGCCCGGCTTCATCCTGAGCGCGGCCTTCGTCGGCTATATTGTGACTCGGGTGCTGTTGAACCCGCAACTCGCGCCGGCAACCGAGCTTGAACCGCGTACCGGCTGGCAGAAATACCGGCTGCTGGTGCTTTACGTCATCCCGCTGATCTCGATCTTTGTCGTCGTCGTCGGCGCGATGTCGGGAGGATTCGCGACACCAACCGAATCCGCCGCGCTCGGCGCCATCGCCACGATCGGCCTCGCGGTGCTGTACCGCTCGCTGTCGTTCAATGCACTGATGCAATCGCTGAAGGGCACTGTCGGTATTTCGGCGATGATCCTCTTTATCATCCTCGGGGCGACGACGTTCTCGCAAATCCTGAGCTTTTCCGGCGCGACCTCCGGCATCGTCTCGACGATTTTCAGCCACGACTTGTCGCCTGCGGCGATCATCGCCGGCATGCTGCTGTTGCTGATTTTCCTCGGCGTCTTCGTCGATCAGGTCAGCATGATGCTGATCACGCTGCCGGTCTTCATGCCGATCGTGGAGCGGCTCAATGTCGACCTGATCTGGTTCGGCGTTCTCTACCTCATCTGCATGCAGCTCGGGCTGCTGCTGCCGCCGCACGGCCTGCTGCTGATGACCATGAAGGGCGTCGCCCCGCCGGAAGTGACGATGATGCACATCTTCAAGGCGGTGACGCCGTACATCATCATGAGCCTGCTGTTGCTCGGCGCGATCCTGCTATTCCCGGCCATCGCAACGTGGCTTCCCGCGGCGGTGATGTAGAACGCGGGCGTCAGTAAGCCGTCGCCGGAACGAACAGCGACAGCGAGGGAAAGAGCAGGATCAGCAGCAGCACGACGATGTCGAGCAGCAGGAACCAGCTCACGCCCTTGAAGATCGCCTCGAGTGTTACGCCGGGCGGCGATACCGATTTGATGACGAAGACGTTGAGGCCGATCGGCGGCGTCATCAGCCCGATCTCCAGAAGCTTGACGACCACGACGCCGAACCAGACCAGATCGAGGTGATAGCCCTCGATCAGCGGCACGGTGAATGGCAACGTCAGCACCAGGATCCCGATGGAGTCGAGAAACATCCCGAGCACGAGATAGAGCAGCACGATCGCCGCGACGATGAGAATGAGCGGCGCATGCGTGCCTTGCAGCCAGTCGAGGAAAGTCGGTGAGACTCGCGTCAGCGAGACGAACGACACGAACAGCTTTGCGCCGATCGCAATCAGGAAGATCATCGAGGTCTGCAGCAGCGTTTCGCGCAGCGCCTCGATCAGGCTCGCCACCGTCAAGTGACGGCGAAGAAAGCCGATGACGACGGCGAGTGAAAGGCTGACCGCTGCGGCCTCAGTCGGGGTGAAGAAGCCGCCATAGATGCCGACGATGATGACCGCGAGCAGCACGATGACCGGCCAGGTGTTGACAAGCGCCCGCCGCCGCACGTCAGGTGCGAAGGTCAGCTCTTCGGGCGCCGGCGCGTGCGATGGCCGCAGCTTGCTCCACACCCAGATTGTGATCATGTACCCGGCGAGCGACAGAATGCCAGGCACGATGCCGGCCAGAAACAGGTTCTTGACCGACTGCTCGGTGAAGATCGCATAGATGACAAACAACAGACTCGGCGGGATGAGGGAGCCGAGCGTCCCGCCGGCCGCGACCGCGCCGGTCGCGAGCCTGGCGTCGTAGCGGTATTTCAGCATCTCCGGCACCGCGATTTTTCCCATCGCGGAGGCGCAGGCGACGCTCGATCCGGTGATCGCCGAAAAGCCCGCGCAGCCGACCACCGAAGCGAGCGCGAGCCCGCCGGGGATGCGCGCGAGCCAGATCCGCAGCGCGCTGTAGAGGTCGGTGGTGATACCCGCGGCATAGGCGACGTGACCGAGCGCGATGAACAGCGGGATCATGCTGAGTTCGTAATTGCTGATGAACTCGAACGGCGTGCTGGTCAGGATCGACAGCGTCGGGCGCAGCCCGCGCGCAAGATCGAAGGCAGAACCGGGCCGCCATGAAAAGAACAGCAAAAGTCCGATCGAGGCGGCGACGCCAAGCGCGAAGCCGACCGGCACGCGCAAGACGATCAGCGCGAGGACGAGTCCCAGGATCAAGCAGGCGAGGGCGACCGGATCCATGACAGCGGCTATCTGACAGGCATCGTGCGCAGGACTGCGACATCGGCCCAAGTCATCGCAGCCGTCCGCAGCCATAAGACCGCGATGGCGACCATGTAGGCGCCGTGCACCATCCAGTAGGGGATATCGATGTCGCCGTCGAAATACTCGCCGGACGAGAACGAGGCGGTAAACAGTTCCACCGCGCCGGCCAGCAGCACCGTGAACAGTGCAAGGCCGAGCAGGTCGCCAAATACGACGAGCCGACCCTTTGCGCCGCGCTTGAGTTTTTCGGTGAAGATCGTCACCGCGATATGCATGCGCAGCGCAGTGACCGCAGCCATCGGGAAAATGATGACCACGACGAGAAGCTGCCGAACGATCTGAACGTCGTCAGGGATCAGCGGCGCATGAATCACCCGCGCAATGACGGTGTAGGTGACGACGAGGCAGATCAGCGCAAGCGCGGCCAGAGCGACAGCAAGCAGCGCCCGTTCCGCCGCGCTGATCGGGCGCGGCGGAGCTTCGTCGTCGCTGTCGGCGCCGGCGTGGAGGCTCATGCGTCCCTGCTACTTGCCCCAGGGATAGCCTTTGGAGGCCTTGATCTTCGCGAATTCCGCGATATTCGCCTCGTAGGCGGCAAGAATACCTTTTCCGTCAAGGCCTTCCTTGCTTGCGGATGCCGCCCATTCGTTGACGTATTTCTTGCCGGCGTCGAGGATCTTGGTGCGGTCGGCGGCCGGGAAATCGACGAGCTTGATCGATTTGCCGCCGATCCCGGCGATCATTGCCGCCTTGTCCTTCTCCTTGCCTTCGATCATCACCTTGGCGAAGTGGTCGATGAAGGCGGAGCCGGCCTCGGTGATCGCCTTCTGCTCGGCCGGGGTCAGGCTCGCAAACGTCGCCTTGTTCATCACGATGCCGAACGACATGTTGGCGCCCCAGTTCAACTCGGTGACGTAGGGCGCGACCTCGTACTGCTTGTAGGCCTTGATGGCGTAATAGTAGTTCTGGTTGCACTCGATCAACCCGGAGTCGAGCGCTTCGAATACTTTGGGCTGGCCCATGCCCTGCACGGCGGCGCCGAGGTCGCTCATCGCCTTGCCGTAGGGACCGGAGCCGCGGACCTTGAGACCTTTCAGGTCGGCGAGCGATTTGATCTCTTTCTTGCAGATCAGCTGGATCGGCCCGGTGGTGAAGTTCGTCACATAGACGACGCCGGCCTTGTCGAACTCCTTTTTGAAAGCGGCGTTCTCGGTCGAAAGCTTGTACATCGCGCGCAGGCCGACCCACTCGTCCGAATTATCGACCGGCAGGTCTCCCAGATTGTAGACGCGCAATTCCTTCGGCGTCAGGAAGCCGACGATCGATCCCATGTCGGCGACGCCATCCGAAACGCCTTTCAGGATGGCCTTGGTGCTCAAGAGCGCGCCACCCCAGTGAAATTCGATCTCGAGCGAGCCGCCGGAGCGCTTCTTGATCTCGTCGGCGAGCCATTGGACGGCAGCGGCGCGGTCGCCGCGATTGGGACCGAACTCGGCAAACCGCAATGTCTTGGCGCAGGCGCTGCCGGCAACAGCCGACGACATCGCTATGGCCGCTGCGCAGGCGGCGACACGGACAAATTTCATTGATCCTCCTCCCGTTTTATCGCGGCCGCCCGTTGTTCTGTTGTGTGGACGGCCGTGTTTCGCTCGTTCAATTACATCAGTGATCGTGTCCGCAGCAGTTGCCGGGCAGCGCGGAGGCCGAGTGACCGCTGTGCGAGCAGCAGCCGCCCTTCCACCATTCGGCGCCGGCACCGTGGCAGTATTTTCCGTCGGCGCCGACCATCTTCATGAACATCGGATGGTAGTTGCGGCAGACTTCGAGTTCCGTCTTCACCCAGTGCAACGGGTTCCTGGCGTAATGATCCCAGTAGTCGCCGGGCATGTTGATGCCGGGCACTGCCGGGTTCCACGACTCGTCGAGCCAGAGATCGACGTCGCCGTATTTCGCGCAGAGCTGGCGGATTTTCGGATCGTCGAGCGCCTTGAGGCGGCCGTTCTCAATCAGCGTCTCGTTGTCACCCTCGCGCTCCAGCGTGTAGGTCGGGAAGTAGAGATGGACGTGCCAGTGGCCGACGAGGTGGCCCATGCGCGCGGCCTTCCGTTCGGCCATCGAGGAAATGATGGTGCCGAAGCCCATGTGGATGACGCCCGAGCGGACGCGCTCGTAGAGGCAGTTGACGAAGCCCGACGGGAAATCCTTGCGCGGGCGGTGGATGTGCGGGTTGGTGCCGATCGAGGCTTCCCACCAGTACATGATGCCTTTGCCGGGGAAGCCCGGGTATTGCAGGTCCTTGGTCTGCTCCATCACGTCGCGCAGCTTGCGGCCGAACTCGCCGCCCTCGTTGATCTGCACGATCTTGGAGTTCTCGACGACGAGCTGCGTCCAGTCGACCGGCGCGATGTGGTTGGTCGTGCCGGCGATCACGCCGTTGCCGTCTTCCTTGGTCGGATGGAACATCCACGGCCGGCCGGTGACGTGACCGGGCAGGTACTGCTTGCCGAAGTGCTCGTTGCCGGTCCAGGTCGCGCTGGTGAGGCCCGCATCATAGAACTCGCGCTTGCTGTCCCAATATTCCGGGTGGTTGGTGAACTCGATGTCGGTGCCTTCGGGATCGACGATGCGGGCGCGCTTGGCCGTGCGCACGCGATCCCAGGTCCAGCGGTCGATGGCGTTGAGCACCTCGATCGGCATCGCATGCGCCGGCGAGGCGAGAATTTCCGGCGTGATGAAGGGCATGCGCTGGATCTTGATGTAGCGCTCGGCGAGCACCGGCCCGCCGTATCCCATCAGAATCTTGTCGTATTGCTGCTTCTTCTCTTCCTCTTCCCACCAGTCCATCCACTCGGCGAGTTCCTTGGTGCGGAACAGGTAGTAATCGACTTCGTCGGAGCCGACCCATTGCGGCACCGGACCGCGGTCGATCTTCTTGATCTCGTATTTGACCTTGTACTTCTCGAGGATCTTCTTGCAGGCCTCGATGGTGAGATCGCTGTGCCAGTTGTCGACGCGCAGGAGGACGCGCTCGCCTTCCTTCAGATCCCAGCAGGCATTGAGGCCGTGGTTGTAAGGCCGCTTCGCGACATGCTCGAGATAGGGGAGCAACTGGTCGGAGTTCGTTACCTCGACGAAAGGCGGGCAGCGTGGCGGCCGGCTCGCCGCCAGCGGCGGCGTCGCGAAACGCGGGTGGCCGGGAATGATCCGGGGTTTGCCGGTACGGTCGAGCATGGTGCGTCTCCCTTTCGTCCGGCCGCCTTCATGGCGGTCTTGAACTTCGATCCCTTGATTGCATGCAAGTTTGTGGTTATCAACCCCGAAGTAGCAGTAAATGAGGGATATAAGTGGCCTATTGCATGCAATATACTGCGATAGGTGGACAATTCCGATGACGACGCAACTCGACCAGATCACCCACGCACTGCGCGAGCGCATCCTGTCCGGCGCTTTCGCCTTCAACGAGCGGCTGCCCGAGGTGTCGCTCGCCGAGCAGTTCGGCGGCTCGCGCACGCTGATCCGCCTCGCGCTCGGCGTGCTGGAGCAGGAAAGCCTTGTGCGGCGCGAACCCAATCGCGGCTTTCGGGTGCGTGGTATCTCGCTCGACGAAGTGACGGACGCGATCGCGGTGCGCGGCGAGGTGGAGGCGATGGCGGTACGGCTTGCCGCCGAACGCGGGCTCGATGGCACCGCCGCCGCGGTGCTTCACGAGGCCGTCGCGGAAATGGACGGCATCCTGACGCGCGGCTTCGAGGCGCTGGAGGCGCGCGTCCGCTGGATCGAATTGAACGGCATGTTCCATCGCGAGCTGATCGAGGCGTCCGGCAATGCGACCATCGCCGAAACGGTGGCGCAGCTGTCTCGCCGGCCGCTGGTGTCGTCGGTCGCCATCGTGTTCGACCAGACCGATCCCGACCGCAGCAAGGGCCAGATCAAGCTCTCGCACGACGACCACCACGCCATTCTCGACGCGATCCTGAATCGGCAGGGCGAGCGGGCGGCGGCGCGGATGCGCGAGCACGCGCTGGCGAGCGGGCGCAACAAGCGCGCCAATATCGACGCGATGAAACGGGGCACCATCATGCCGCGTATTCCGGGCGTCGAACTGGTGATGTCGCTCTGACCGCCACCTAATCAAGCCTCTGGCAAAAAAGGGATTTTCAGCCCGGTTGACAGTCCGGCAGGGGTCTGGAATCGATAAGAACAAAACATGAACATAAAACTGGAAGGATCGAGCGGTGGCTGCGAACGCAACTGCCACGCTTCACCGTCTCCGGCGCGACGTCGCCGCGATCGAAGCAAACCATGTCTGTCCACTGGGCGGCGGGGCGAAGCCGCTCATCTTGTCCTGCCACGGCATCGACGCCGTGTTGGACGGCGGACTGAACGCCGGTGCGCTGCATGAGATTGCGCCGGCTGCGCCGCTGCATGTGGGCGCGGCGGCCGGCTTTGTGCTCGCGCTCGCGGCAAAGATGAACGCAAACAAGCGGACGCTCTGGATCGGGTCCGGCTATGTCGATGGCGAGGCCGGTGGCCTTTACGGCCACGGGCTGACCGCGTTCGGCCTGCCACTCGATCGGGTGCTGATGCTGCGGGTCGCGCAGGCGCGCGATGCGTTCTGGGCGATGGAGGAGGCGCTGCGCTGCCCAGCGCTTGGCTGTGTCATCGCCGAACTGCCGAATGACGGACCGGCCGCCGATCTCACCGCGACGCGGCGGCTGATGCTCGCTGCGCGCGAGGGTGGCGGTTTCGGATTCCTGCTGCGTTACCGCGCATCGGCGCTCACCAGCGCGGCGGAAACACGCTGGGAGGTCGCGGGCGCGGCAAGCCGGCCCGATCGTTTCGGCGGGCTCGGACAATCCGCTTTCTCGCTCTCGCTCACCAAGAACCGCCGCGGCCCGCTCGGCCGCTGGATTGTCGCGTGGAATCACCATGATCGTTCCTTCTCGGCGCTATCTGGCGCTCTGGCTGCCCCGGCTGCCGACCGACCGGCTCGCGCGCCGCTCGCCCGCGCTGGATGACGCGCCGCGCGTCGTCGTCACGCTGGTGAAGTCCGCCTTGCGTCTCTGCGCGATGAACGACGCTGCCTCGGCGCTCGGCCTGAAAGCAGGCCAGTCGCTTGCGGATGCGCGCGCGATGCATCCGGCGATCGAGGTTGAGCAGGACGATCCGCAAGCCGACCTTGCCTTCCTCGAAGCGGTTGCCGACTGGTGCGACCGCTATACGCCGCTGGTCGGTCTCGACGCGCCGGACGGCCTGTTGCTCGACATCACCGGTTGCGCGCATCTGTTCGGCGGCGAGAAGGAGATGATGCGCGATATCGTCGTGCGGCTCGCGCGTCAGGGTTTTAAGACTCGCACCGGTGTCGCCAGCACCGTCGGCTGTGCCTGGGCGGTGGCGCGCTGTGGCGAAAGGCGGCTGGTTGGAGGGCAGGATACGCGCGATGCGCTGCTGCCGTTGCCGCTTTCCGCCTTGCGCATCGACAGCGATACGGTCGATGCGCTGGCGCAAGTCGGCCTCAAGCGCATCGCCGATGTGGCGGCCCGTCCGCGGGCCTCGCTGGCGGCGCGGTTCGGCCAGCACTTCCTGCGCCGGCTCGACCAGGCGTTCGGCCATGAAGAAGAGCCGATCAGGCCACGGTTGCCGCTGCCGTCCTGTGTCGTAGAGCGGCGGTTTCCCGATCCGATCGCGCTGCAATCCGATGTGCTTGCGACCATCGCGCAACTCGCCCATGAGCTTGGCTTTGTGCTTGAGCGTCACGGTGAGGGCGCGCGGCGGCTGCTCGTGACGCTGTTCCGCGCCGACGGCAAGGTTCACCGGATCGCGGCGGGCACCAGCGAGCCGTTGCGCGATCCGGAGCGTATCCGTCGCCTGTTCGTCGAACGGCTCAATGCGATCGGCGACGAATGCGATCCGGGATTCGGATATGACGTCATCCGCCTGTCGGCGCTCGCGTCCGAGCGGCTCGATCCGACGCAAAGTGGATTCGGCGGGGCCGATCACGAGACCGAGTTCGCGCATCTTGTCGATCGTCTCAGCGCGCGGTTCGGCGCGGAGCGGCTGACGCGGCCGGTGCCGCGCGACACCCATATTCCGGAACTCGCCACCGCCGCCGTGCCGGCACAGCGCCTGCGCGGTGCTTATGCTGCCGCGTCGGTGCGTCAGGACAGCCTCGCGCCAGTGCGGCCGTTGCGGCTGTTCGAGCGGCCGGAGCCGGTTGAAGCGGTGGCTGAAGTGCCGGACGGACCGCCAGTGCGCTTCCGTTGGCGCCGCGTGCTGCATGAAGTTGCCGTCTCTGAAGGGCCGGAACGCATTGCGATGGAATGGTGGCGCGACGGGGAGGGACGTGCGCTCACGCGCGATTACTTCCGCATCGAAAGCCGCGACGGATTGCGCGTATGGCTCTACCGCGAAGGGCTATACGGCCGCGAGACGCCGCAGCCGCGCTGGTTCCTACACGGCCTGTTTGCGTGAGGTTTGCCATGCCCGGTTATGCAGAACTTGCCGTCACCAGCAATTTCTCCTTCCTGCGCGGGGCGTCAGACCCGGAAGAACTGGTGTTGAAGGCGAAGGAACTTGGTCTGGCCGGGATCGGCATCGCCGACCGCAACAGCGTCGCCGGCGTGGTGCGCGCGCATGCCGCGCAGCGTGAATGGCAGGCGGAGGACAAGGAGGAGGGGCGGCCATCTTCACCATTCAAGGTGGTTGTCGGCGCGCGGCTGGTATTCAACGACGAAACGCCGGACATCCTCGCTTACCCACAAGATCGCGCGGCCTGGGGCTGTCTGATGCGGCTGTTGTCGCGCGGCAAGCTGAGGGCGGAAAAGGGCGAATGCAGCCTCAGCCTGCCCGACCTGCTCGACTTCATCGCGGGTCTCAATCTCATCGTGCTGCCGGATCGGATCGATGCTGTCGCACTCGGCCAGTTATTGACCCGTCTCGGCAAGGCGGCCTCGCCCGGCGCGCTCTGGCTCGGCGGCAGCATCCTCTACAATGGCGACGATGCGCGGCGGCTGGCGCAGCTCGCCGAAATCGCGCGCGATCATGTTGTGCCGCTGATCGCGGTCAATGATGCGCTTTATCATGCGCCGGAACGCCGCGAATTGCAGGACGTGGTCACCTGCATCCGCGAGCACGTCACCATCGACATAGCCGGCAAGCGCCTGGCGGCCAATGCCGAACGGCATCTGAAGCCGTCTCAGGAAATGACGCGGCTGTTTCGCAAATATCCCGACGCCGTCGCGCAGACGGCGCGGTTCCTCGACCGATGCCGTTTCTCGCTCGATGAACTGCGCAAGACGGAATATCCGGAGGAAACCCGGAAAGGTTATGCGACGCCGCAGGAAGCGCTGGTTGCCTTCGCCGAGGAGGGCGCGCGGCGGCGCTTTCCCAACGGCATGTCGCCCAAGGTGCGCCACGCTCTGAACGAGGAATTGCGGATCATCGGCGAGCTGGAATATGCGCCGTTCTTCCTGACCGTGCATGACATCGTCAACTTCGCGCGCAGCGATGGCGTCAATATCCTGTGTCAGGGGCGCGGATCGGCGGCGAATTCCGTGATCTGCTATTGCCTCGGCGTCACCGAGGTGAATCCGGACACGGCCGACCTGCTGTTCGAGCGTTTCGTCTCGGCGGAGCGCCGCGAGCCGCCCGATATCGACGTCGATTTCGAGCACGAGCGGCGCGAGGAGGTGATCCAGTACATCTATGAAACCTATACGCGCGAGCGCGCCGGGCTTGCCGCCACGGTGATCTGCTATCGCGGCCGCAGCGCCATCCGCGATGTCGGCAAAGTGTTCGGGCTGTCGGACGACATGATCGGCAAGCTTGCCGGCACACTGTGGGGCTGGTCGATCAAGGGCGTCGGCCATGACGAGGCAAGGCGTGCGGGCTTCGACACCTCCGATCCGCGGCTGGAAAGGGTACTGACGCTTGCGAAAGAGCTGATCGGCGCGCCGCGGCATCTGTCGCAGCATGTCGGGGGCTTCGTCATCACCCGGTCGCGGCTCGACGAGGTGGTGCCGATCGAGAACGCGGCGATGGAAGACCGCACCGTCATCGAATGGGACAAGAACGACCTCGAAACGCTGGGGCTGCTGAAGGTCGATGTGCTCGGCCTTGGCATGCTGTCCTGCCTGCGGCGAAGCTTCGCGCTGTTGCGGGATCATTATGGCGTCGCGCGCGATCTTTCGATCCAGGACGAAGACCCGGACGTCTACAGGATGATCCAGCGCGCCGACACGCTCGGCGTGTTCCAGATCGAAAGCCGGGCGCAGATGTCGATGCTGCCGCGGCTGCGACCGGAAAAGTTCTACGATCTCGTCATCGAGGTCGCGATCGTCCGGCCGGGGCCGATCCAGGGGAAGATGGTGCATCCTTATCTGAAACGCCGCGCCAATCCGGGTCTCGTCAGCTACCCGTCGCCGTCGCCGGACTACGGCGATCCGAACGAGCTGAGGGACGTGCTTCACCGGACGCTGGGTGTGCCATTGTTTCAGGAGCAGGCGATGCGCATCGCCATCGTCGCGGCGAAGTTCGAGCCGGGCGAGGCCGACAGGCTCCGCCGCGCCATGGCGACCTTTAAGCGGGTCGGTACCATTCATTCTTTCGAGAAGAAGTTCATCGAAGGGATGACGAAACGCGGCTACGCGCTTGCCTTCGCGGAAAGCTGCTTCAGGCAAATCCAGGGTTTCGGCGAATACGGTTTTCCGGAAAGCCATGCGGCGAGTTTCGCCAATCTTGTTTATGTCTCCTCATGGTTGAAGTGCCGCTACCCGGATGTATTCGCGGCGGCGCTGCTCAACAGCCAGCCGATGGGCTTTTATGCGCCGGCGCAGATTGTGCGGGACGCGCAGGACCACGGCGTCGAGGTGCGCGATGTCGACATCAATGCCTCGCACTGGGACTGCACGCTGGAAACCGGTTCCGAGGCGGGGCAGCGCCTGCACCCGCGCCATGCTTCGATGAAGGATGCGATCCGCGCCAGCCACGCACTGCGTCTCGGCTTCCGGCAGGTCGCGGGATTCTCGCAAGCGCATGGCGAGACGATCGCGCAGGCGCGTGGCGGCGGGTTCGATTCCGTGCGCGATCTGTGGCTGCGCACCGGCCTGCCGCCAGCGGCGCTGGAGCGGCTCGCCGCGGCGGACGCCTTCCGCTCACTCGGTCTCGACCGGCGCGATGCGCTCTGGGCGGTGCGGGCGCTGCGCCGGGCCGGCGACAAGGACGACCTGCCGCTGTTCGCCCGTGTCGCGATGCCGGAGCTGGAGCCCGACGCCGACCTGCCGCCGATGCCGCCGGGCCAGCAGGTCGTCGAGGATTACCGGCACTTGCATTTATCGCTGAAGGCGCATCCGGTGTCGTTCCTGCGCGCGGAGTTCGACCGGCGCGGCATTCTTCGCCACGAGCGGCTGCCGCACACGCGGTCCGGGCAACGGGTCACGGTCGGCGGCGTCGTGCTGGTGCGCCAGCGGCCCGGCACGGCGAAGAACGTCACCTTCATGACGATGGAGGACGAGACCGGCATCGCCAACATCATCATCTGGCCGCGTGTCTTCGAGACGTTCCGGCCGCAGGTGCTGGGCGCGCGGCTCGTCAGCGTGACCGGCGCATTGCAGAACGAGCAGGGCGTCATTCATGTCGTGGCGGACAACATCGAAGACCTGACGCCAATGCTGCGCCGCCTGTCGGAAGACCCTGTGCCTGCGGAAGCGGCCGGCGAGGTCGTCGCCGTGATGCCGAAGGGGCGGAACTTCCATTAAGTGGATTTCAAGGTGACTGCGCGATCGGCCGCCGTCATGCCCGCAATGCGCCCGAACACCGAACCTGCCATCAGCCCGGTGCCGCTCGGATAATTGAAGTAGAACAGTCCGCCGACCAGTTCGCCCGCCGCGTGAAGACCGGCAATGGGCTGCCCGTCGGTGTCGAGCACGCGGCCCGCGGCATCGATCTTCAAGCCGCCAAAGGTGAAGGTGATGCCGCAGGTCACCGCATAGGCCTCAAATGGCGGCTGATCGATGAGGTTCGCCCAGTTCGACTTGTCGATCGCGAGGCCTTGCGTGCGCCGGCCGTCCTTGATGCTGGCGTTGAACGGAATGTCGGTGCGCACGGCTTTGTTATAGGCCTTGATGGTGTCGAGTGCGCGAGCGGCGTCGACATCGTCAAGCTTCGCACACAATTCCTCCAGCGTGTCGGCGCGCACCTTGCTGACCTGCTTGATGCGGTATTCGTCGCGCAGCAGCGGAATGGTCCTGGCGTCGAACACCTGCCAGGCGAACTGGCCCGGCTGCATCAGGATCACCCGGCCGTATTTGGCATAGGTATAATTGCGAAGGTCCGCGCCTTCGTCGACGAAGCGTTCCCCGCGGGCATTGAGCATGATGCTCAACGGATAGGAATGCTTCTGGAAGCCATCACCGACTGCGAGATCGCCGAATTCCGGCGCGTTGCGGTCCCAGCCGACCGCGTGGACGCCCGACCAGTTGCCGGCCGGCATGGCGCGGATGTCGAGCGCCATCTTGATTCCGTCGCCGGTGTTGAAGCGGGTGCCGCGCACCTTGGCGAGATCCCAGCCGGGGCCGAGATAGCGCGTGCGCATTTCCGCATTGGCCTGGAAACCGCCGGCCGCGAGCACGACGCAGCCGGTCCTGATCTCGACGGTGCGGCCGTTGTGGCGCACGCGCAGGCCCCTGATGCCGTCGTCGTCGGCGATCAGCGACAATGCGCGGGCGCTGTAAGCGATCGCAATGCCGGATCTTTTGGCGATGGCGGTGTGCGTTTCGACGAGGCCGGGTCCGCCGCCCCAGGCTTCGGCGACGAGGCCGCCCCAGAATTTCTGCCGATCGCCGACCTTGTAGCTTTGGCGGCCCCAGATCGGCACGAAGCGGATGCCCTTGCGCCGCATCCAGATCATGGTGTTCTTGCTGCGCGTCACCAGCGCCTCGCAGAGATCGGGGTCGGTGCGGTATTCGGTGACGCGGCCCATGTCGTCGAAATAGGCGTCCTGCGTGTAGACGCCGAAATCGGTATTGGCGATCTCGGCGTCGGTGAGGTCCGGGATGATGGCGCGCAGGTCATCGACGCCGTCATAGACGCAGCGAAACACGCCGGCGGTGAAGCGGCTGTTGCCGCCGGCTTCTTCTTCCGGCGCGCATTCGACCATGAGGACGGAAATACCGCGCTCGGCGGCGGCATGCGCGGCGCAGAAGGCGGCGTTGCCGGCGCCGACGATGACGACATCGGCGGTCGGCGGAAGCGGAGCATGGCGTGCGGCTTCGGTCATCTTCGGTGCATGGCCTCGAACAAAAGGCAGCGTCAGGTGCGTCGCGCGCGGATCATAGCAGCGGCGCGTTCCGCCACCATGATGGTCGGTAGGTTGGTATTGGCGCTCGGCACGCGCGGCATTACCGAGGCGTCGACGACGCGCAGATTGGCGAAACCGGTGACGCGGCATTGCGCATCAACGACTGCCATCGGATCGTCGGCATGGCCCATCGCGCAGGTGCTGACCGGATGCGCCATCGGCACCGCGGCGTTGAGGATTTCGGCATCGGTTAGCGCCGTCTGACGCCTGCGGTTGGCGAACCAGCGTCCGGGCCGGATCATGCTGTTGATGATGGTTCGCGTGATCGGTCCCGGTGCGTTGAGCGCGAGCTTTGCCGCCGTCGCCAGAGTCATGCCGATGAGACCCGGCTTGTTGAACTGGTTGAGAGCCATTGCCGGCGGCAGCAGAAAGGCGTCGCTGTAATCGCCGGCGACCGCTGAATCCGTCAGCAGTCGCTCAGCGAAACGTGCGGCCTTCAACAACCGCGGCGCATCGCGCGGATCTTCCAGCAGGCGAAAGTCGATCCGCGGCGGCGTGTCGGGGTCGGCGCTCGTCAGTGTCACCGCGCCGCGCGAGAACGGCGCGTAGAGCGCCGCGCCGACCAGCGCGACGTCAGGCCCGAATGCATAGGCGCTGACCCGACCGGTGGTGAACAGCAAAAGGTCGCTCGACGGCGCGCCGGGCTCGTTCGACGACAGTCGCATGCCGGCGATGGCGAAGTGCCGGAGGCGCGCGGCGAGCCGTACGCGCGGCGGCAGCGTGACCGCGAAATGAAGATAAGGGTGGTTTTGCAGCCGCTGGCCGACGCCGGGCCGGTCCAGAACCGTGGCGACGCCGGCGCGCGTGAGATCGCCGGCGGGGCCGATGCCCGAGCGCATCAGCAGCACCGGCGAATGGATCGCTCCGGCGCTGACGATCACCTCGCGGGCGGCGATCGTTCGGGTTTCGGCGCCCCGGCGCACGACGACGCCGGCGATCCGTCCGCTGTCGCAAACGAGTTTGAGCGCCTGCGCCTCGCACATCACGGCGAGGTTCGGGCGGCGGCGTACTTCGGCGGTAAGGTAGCAGCTTGCGCTCGAAGAGCGAGCGGTGAGGCTCTGGCTGACCGGCATCGGAAAGAAGCCGTCGCCCGGCTGCTCATTGATATCAGCGATCTCGCGCAGGCCCGACCGCCGCGCAGCGCCCTCGATCGTGCGGACGAAAGCGGGCCATTCCTCGCGCGGCGCGCGGCGGATCGGGTAGCACCCGGGCTCGCTCTGGCTGCGGTCGCGGTCGGCGTCGTCTTCGAGCCGGCGGAAGGCGGGCAGCACATCGCGCCAGCTCCAGCCGGACACGCCGGCCTCGGCCCATGCGTCGTAGTCGGCGGGAACGCCGCGCAGCGCCCATTGTCCCATGACGGACGAGCCGCCGCCGAGGATGCGCGCCTGCGGAAACGGACGCTGCGGCTCGTCGCGCCATCGTCTGGCTTGGAGGTCCGGCCAGAAATAGGCCGGGTTAAGCGAGGAACGTGGAAAGGTGTCGGTGATGTCGTCGGGCGTTGCATCCGGCGGCGTATCGCGGCCGGCCTCGACAAGCAGCACGCGCGTTTGCGGGTCCTCCGACAGGCGGGACGCCAGCACCGCGCCGGCGCTGCCGCCACCGACGATCAGAAAGTCAGGATTGTCCATTCTTTGTCTGCCGTTGCGACCTGGCCTTCGCCGGACGATAGACGATTTGCGGGCAGGATGTTTCGAGCCCGCGAAAGAACAGACAAGACCGGCCGTGGCAACATCGGGTAAGGATAGATTCGGCGGGCAGTCGGCCCGGCAGGTTCGAACAATATCCGATGAACGAAAGCACGAATTTCGCCATGATGCGGCCAGGTGCGCCAGTGCTGGAGCCGGGTCATGTCTGGCTCGCCGGTGCGGGGCCGGGCGATCCGGGCCTGTTGACACTCGATTGTCTTGCCGGCCTCGCGCAGGCCGACGTCGTCGTGCATGACGCATTGATCGATCCGCGCGTGCTGGCGATGGCCGGTCCCCAAACGCGGCTTGAATTCGCCGGCAAGCGCGCGGGCAAGCCGTCGTCGGCGCAGGCCGACATCTCAAAACGTCTTATCGAACTCGCTCGTGAGGGGCGGCGCGTGCTCCGGCTGAAAGGCGGCGACCCGCTCGTATTCGGCCGCGGCGGTGAGGAGGCGATAGCCCTCGCGCAGGCTGGCGTTCCGTTTCGAATCGTTCCGGGTATCACCTCGGCGCTGGGTGCGATGGCGGCGGCGCTCATTCCGGCGACCATGCGCGGCGTCAATCGCGCGCTGGTATTCGCGGCCGGTTACGGCGCCGATCATGTCGCCGGTCACGACTGGGCGGCGCTCGCAAAAACCGGCGCGCCGATTGTGCTCTATATGGCGGTGCAAAATCTCGGTGCGATCGCCGCGGAACTGATGAAGGGCGGGCTGGCGGCGGAGACGCCGGTGGCGGCGATCGGCTCCGCCACGATGGCCGATCAGCAGATTCTAATCTCGACGCTCGCCCGCGCCGAGGCGGATCTGCATGCCGCCGATATTCCGACGCCGATAATCTTCGTCGTCGGTGACATCGTGACGGTGCGCGAGCAGCTATTGCAGGCGGCGCAATCGCGCGGCGGGTAGTCGCCGCTGCTGCACCATAATGCAACGGCTTGCGGCGACGCGTCTGAGCGCGATAATGCTCGGCCGGAGACAGTCCAGATGAATGTCGATATCGATGGCGTTTCGCTTGAAGGGCGGTGGTGGGGACCGCCTGCGGCGCAAGCGCCGACCATTGTCATGCTGCACGAAGGGCTCGGCAGCGTCAGCATCTGGCGTGATTTCCCCGAGAGGATCGCGGATGCGACCGGCGCAGGCTTGTTCGCTTACTCGCGCGCGGGGCACGGCCGGTCTTCGCCCGCGCCGCAACCGAAGCCGGTCGACGACATGCATCGCGAGGCACATCACGTGCTGCCGAAGCTGCTCGATGCCATCGGTTTCCGGCGGGGCCTGCTGCTTGGCCACAGCGACGGTGGCTCGATCGCGGCAATCTATGCCGGCAGCGTTCAGGACCATCGTGTGCGCGGACTTGTCCTGATCGAGCCGCACTTCAACGTCGAAGACAAGAACATCGCCGCCATTCGGGAGATCACCCGCACGTTCCGGACGACCGATCTGCGCGACAAGCTCGCGCGCCACCACGCCGATGTCGACGCCATGTTCGACGGCTGGAGCGGCATGTGGCTCGACCCGCGCTTCCGCGCATTCGACCTGGCCGGTGAACTCAGCCACATCCGTGTTCCGATCCTGTTCGTCAAAAGCGAGGACGATCCCTACAGCACAATGGAACAGGTGCGGATCGCGGAGACCGAATGTTATTGCCCGGTCGATGCCGTTCTGATTCCGAACGCGGGGCATGTGCCGCACCGTTCACAGCCGGAGCGAACCCTTGCGGCGGTCGCCGAATTCGCTAACCGAATGCTGTGGGACCACGGCGAAGCAGGCATGGCGAGCCGCGCATCGCGCGGCGGCTGACGGATAGGAAGGGAGAAGGAGATGCCGCCGGCTCACGATCTTCAGCAGTACGGTGTCCTTCTCCTGCGTGTCGCGCTTGGCGTGATGTTCTTCGCGCACGGTTTCGTCCTGAAGTTCTGGACGATCGGCATGGACGGGTCGGCGCGCTTCTTCGCTGCGCTCGGGTTCCCCGGCTGGCTCGCCTATCCGACAACCGCGGCCGAGACGATCGGCGGCGTCATGCTCGTCCTCGGCATCCAGACGCGATGGGTCGCGCTCGCGCTTCTGCCGGTCGTGCTTGGCGCGTTGTGGGTGCATTCCGGCAACGGCTGGCTGTTCGAAGCGCAACACGGCGGCTGGGAGTTTCCGCTCTATCTCGTCGTGCTGTGCGTCGCGCAGGCGATGCTCGGCGCCGGCGCCGGCGCGCTGTGGCCGTCATGGCCCAGAGGTGTCCGTAAGTAGCGGAGCGGCGGCCGACGGCTTTCGCAATGTGAATGTCGTGATGCACCGGGCATTCGCGTTCAAACAAAGGTAAGGCGATAAGCGGGCGAACGAGATGCGTTTGCCCCTGTGGGCTGCGGTGGGCAGCACTATTACTGTCGCGCCCTGGCCGATTAACGCCGCTGCTATTGATTCTCCACCGGATTCAGCCGGATACTTTCATCAAGTAAACGGCTTCGTGCCGCATAAAAAATCAGTCATCAAGGGGAGGACGTCATGGCAAGTCGGACGGCAAGTCGGATTGATCGGCGAAAATTCCTGGCGGGGACTACGGCGCTTGCAGGCGCATCGGCATTGCCGATACCGGCGATCGCACAGAATGCGCCGCTGAAGATCGGTGTGCTGACGGTGAAGACCGGCTTCCTCGCCGCCGGTGGCATTCACTGCGAGGAAGGCATCACCACCTTCCTGCGCGACAGGAATTACACGCTCGCCGGCCGAAAGATCGAAATGGTGGTCGCGGACTCCGGCGGCAACCCGGCCGGCGCCAAGACCAAGGCGGTGGAACTCGTCGAGCGCGAGAAGGTGAGCATGATCATGGGGCCGTTTGCGGCCTTCGAGCATCTCGCTATCGTCGATTATCTCGCCCAGCACAAGATTCCGACCTTCGGCTATGCCGGCGCGGAAGACGTGACGCAGCGCAAGGCCAATCCTTACGTGGTGCGCACCTCGAACTCTGCCGCGCAATGCATGTATCCGGCCGCCGATTACGCCTTCAAGGAGATGGGAAAGAAGCGGGCAGTGGCGCTCGCGGACGATTTCGCCTTCGGCTACGAGCAGGTCGGTGGCTTCCAGCGCCTGTTCGAGGATCTCGGCGGCCGTGTCGTCAAGAAGCTGTGGTCGCCGGGTAATACGCCGGATTACACGCCGTTCATCTCGCAGGTTCAGGATTGCGACGTGCTGGCGCTTGGCCTTACCGGTGCGAACCCGATCCGCTTCGTCAAGCAGTTCCGGGAGCTTGGCTTCAGTCAGCCGATCGTCGGCGGCTCGACCATCGCCGACGATACCATCATGAAGGGTTTCGGCGACGAGGCGGTCGGCATGATCAGCTCGATCCCGTACTCCCTCGACATCGACACGCCCGAGAATAAGGCGTTTCTTGCGTCGATCCGCAAATATTACGGCAACGACGTCGCGGTCGGTCTTTATTCCGCGGCGTTCTACGTCAACGGCATGATCCTCGAGGCCGCGCTGCAGAAGTCCGGCGGCAAGCTCGACAATCCGGATCAGTTCATCAAGGATGTGAAGGCCGTGAAGCTCGAAAAGACGCCGCGCGGGCCGATCAGCTTCGACGAGTACGGCAACATCACCTTCACCAACTATGTCCGCAAGGCGGAGAAGGTGGGCGGCAAGATCGTCAATAAGATCGTCAAGACATATCCGAACACGAGCCAGTTCTGGACTTACGATCCGAAGAAGTTCCTGGCGAACCCCGTCTATTCCCGCGATTATCCGCCGCTCAAGACCTGAACGGCATGGACCGGGGACAGTGCGTCCGCCCGGGCGCACTCCATAATCCCTCCATCGTCGCCGGGCCGGCATCCAATGTCTGCGCAGACTTCGTAAGCTTGTCTGCGTGTGCCGGCCCGGATTACCTCACCTTCCGCACGCCCGGAGAGCTGCGACCGTGAGCCAGATGCTTATTTTGGCGATCAACAGCATCACGTTTGGCGGGCTGCTGTTCCTGCTGTCGTCGGGGTTCTCCCTGATCTTCGGCCTGATGCGGATTCCGAACCTGATGCACGGCTCTCTGTTCATGCTCGGCGCCTATGTCGGCGCCAGTTGCGTGATCTGGTTCGGATTCAATTTCTGGGTCGGTGCGATCGTCGGCGCCGCCGCGGTTGCGGTGTTTGGCGGTCTCGTCGAGCGGTTCCTGTTGCGCAAGCTCGCCGGCAACAACCTTGCGCAGGTGCTGGTAACGCTCGGCATCGCCTTCATGGTTGCCGATTTCTGTCTGATGGTGTGGACCGGTGATCCGGTGACGCTGCCGACGCCGGCGCCGCTGACCGGCGTGGCGCGGGCGGGTGGGTTGATATTCCCTATCTATCGCCTCGCCATTATCGTCGTCGCCTGCATCGCAACCGTTGCGTTGTGGTTGCTGCTGGAGCGAACAAGGCTCGGCGCGATGATCCGCGCCAGCGTCGACGATCCCGGCATGGCGCGGATCGTCGGTATCCGCGTCTCCAGACTTTTCACAATTGTATTCTGCCTCGGCGCGGCGCTCGCCGGTTTCGCCGGCGTCATCGGCATCCCGATCCTGTCGATCTATCCCGGTCTCGATTTCGACATGCTGCCGCTGGCGCTGGTCGTAGTCATGCTGGGCGGCACCGGCAGCCTGATCGGCTCCTTCGTCGGCAGTTTCGTGATCGGATTCCTCTATAACTACGGGCAGGCGCTCTATCCGGAACTCGCCTATTTCGTGCTGTTCCTGCCGATGGTGCTCGTCATGCTGCTGCGGCCGCAAGGCCTGTTCGGCAGGTTCGCGCCATGACCGCAAGCCCGGCCACCAATCGCGTCATCGGCGCCGTCGTCGCGCTCATCGTCGCCGCGTCGCTGCCGCTCTGGCTGCCCGGCACCTATTACACCAACATCGCCAGCCAGATCCTGTTCTACGCGATCTTTGCGTTGTCGATCGATATTCTGCTCGGCTATGGCGGCCTGGTCTCGCTCGGCCACGCCGGGCTGTTCGGCATCAGTTGCTACACGGTCGCGGTGGCGCTGATGGCGGGCTGGAGCCATGGCGCGGCGATCGTCATGGCGCTGATCGTGACGGTCGCGTCGACCGCGGTATTCGCTCTCGTCTCGCTGCGCACCACCGGCATCGGCTTCCTGATGATCACGCTTGCGATCGGGCAAATCCTGTGGGGGCTCGCCTACCGCTGGATCAGCGTGACCAACGGCGACAATGGTTTGACCGTCAAGGGACGGCCGTTCGGCACGCTGCTGTTGTCACCGGAGGGATTCTATTACGCGACGCTCGTGACTTTTCTGGTGGTGTTCGCCTTGGTCGTGGTGTTCGTGCGTTCGCCGTTCGGCGCAGCGCTCGCCGGCACCCGCGACCAGCCGCGCCGGATGAACGCGCTCGGCTTCAATGTGTGGATGACACGCTTTTACGCCTGTCTGTTCTCCGGGCTGCTGGCCGGCGTCGCTGGCGTGCTGTTCGTCTACTACAACCAGTTCATCAGTCCGCAGGCGCTGGCGCTGACCGCCTCGGCGGAAGTCGTGCTGATGGTTATTTCGGGCGGGGCGGCGACGTTCCTTGGGCCGATCGTCGGAGCGGCGCTGGTCGTCATCATGAAAAACGTCGCCAGTGCCTATATTGCGCGCTGGAACTTCCTGCTGGGCGCGATCTTCGTGGCCATCGTGGTCTTCATGCCGGATGGCATCGTGCCCGGCAGCCGGCGTTTCGTCGGCTGGATTCGCGCGCGCCGCTCCGGGCAGGCGAGGCCGGCCGGAAAAGCGGAGGGCAAGCCGTGACCGCCCTGTCGATCCGCAATCTCCAGAAGGCGTTCGGCGGCTTGCGCGTCACCAACAACGTGACGCTGGAGATCGCGCCCGGCGAGCGGCGGCTCATCATCGGCCCAAACGGCGCCGGCAAGACCACCTTGTTCAACCTCATTACCGGCGAGCTGACGCCGGACGACGGGTCCATCTCGTTGTTCGGCACCGAGATGAAATCGATGGCGAGTCGTAAGCGCACCCATCTCGGACTGTCGCGGACCTATCAGATCATCACGCTGTTCCCGCGCGATACGTTGCTGCGCAACGTCATGCTCTCGCTGCTCGGCCTGCATCCGTTGCGCTGGAATCCGCTCGCGCGTTTCGACGCCCAGCATCATTTCGTGGATAAGGCGCGCGAGGCGCTCGACAAGGTGGGACTTGCGCATCTTGCGTCGCGGCCGCTGTCCGAAACCTCTTACGGCGAGCGCCGCCGCGTCGAGATCGCGATGGCATTGGCGCAGAATCCCAAAGTGCTGCTGCTCGACGAGCCCTATGCCGGCCTGTCGATCGACGAACGCAGCGACATCCAGAAGCTGATCGCCGGCATCCCGCGCGACGTCACCATTGTGATGATCGAGCACAACATGGACGTCGCGCTCGATTTTGCCGAGCGCATCAGCGTGCTGCACTTCGGCGAGGTGATCGTCGAAGGCACGCGCGCCGAAGTCGTGGCCAATCCTCGGACCAGGGAGGTGTACCTTGGCGAATGAGGTGCTGGTCCTCGACGCGATCGACGCCTATTACGGCGACAGTCACGTGCTGCACGGCGTGACCTTTGCGCTCGGCGAGGCAAGGCTTCTGGGGCTGCTCGGGCGCAACGGTGCGGGCAAGTCGACCTGCATGAACGTCGCGATGGGCGTGCTTGCGCCGCGCCACGGTAACGTGCGCGTCGCGGGCGCGGACATGACCGGACATCCGCCGGAGGCGGTTGCGGCCGCGGGCGTCGCGCTGGTGCCGCAGGGGCGGCGCATCTTCAAGAGCCTCAGCGTGCGGGAGAACCTGCTGGTCGCCGCGCGGCCGTCGCAGGACAAATCGGCCAAGGCCGAGTGGAACTTTGACCGCATCTACCAGGCGTTTCCCCGCCTGCACGAGCGGCAGCATCAGATCGCAGGTCTCTTATCGGGTGGCGAGCAGCAGATGCTCGCGATCGGACGCGCACTGATGGCCAATCCGCGCGTGCTGCTGATGGATGAGCCGTCCGAAGGCCTTGCACCGCAGATCGTGGCCGAAGTGATGGCGACCATCCGCCGTCTCAAGGAAGAAGGGCTGTCGATCGTGCTGGTCGAGCAGAACGCCAAACTGGTGTTCGATATCGCCGACGACATCGTGATCCTGAACAGCGGACACGTTGCGATGGCGGGGAAGGCGGCGGAGCTGCGCACGCGAAGCGCCGAGCTGCATCAGCACCTTGGCGTCTACTAGCTTTGCGGTTCGGGGTCAGCGGCCCTGATAGGCGGGAGTGCGCACCACCAGCCCGTCGAGCTCGTCGGTCACGGTGATCTGGCAGGCGAGGCGCGAGGTCGAGGTGATCTCGAAGGCGCCGTCGATCATATAAGCCTCGTCGTCGGAGGGCTGGCCGACGACCGGGTACCATTTGTCGTCCACATGCACGAGACAGGTCGCGCAGGTGCAGCCGCCGCCGCATTCCGCGACAATGCCCGCGACATCGTTGCGCATCGCGGTTTCCATCACGCTGGTGCCGACCTCGGCGTCGACCGTGTGTTCCGCGCCATTGTGCTCGATAAAAGTGATCTTGGGCATCGGGACGCTTCCGTATCCTGTGTTTGTTTCGTTAGGGCGATTGGCCGCCACTCAGGCGGGATCACCGATATAGGCGAGGATGTCGTTGAGGCTCTGGTTCGGCGTCTTGCCGGTGGTGTCGAGCATCGTGTCGGCCTTGGCGTAAAGCGTCTCACGGCTCTGCAGGATGGCGACCAGATCGTCCATCGCCCGCGGGTTGCTCGCCATCGGCCGCATGTCGCCCTGTGCGATCACGCGGTTCATGTGCTCGGACGGTTCCGCGCGCACCCAGATCGTGAGGCACGACGACAACAGCTGCTCGTAGGTCGCGGGTTCGGTGACGATCGAGCCGCTGGTCGCCAGCACGAATTCAGGATAGCGGCGCAGGATATCGTCGAGCGCATCGCGCTCGGCGCGGCGGAAGGTGTCCTGGCCGAACATCTCGAAGATCTTGCCGAGCGACGTTCCGGCGAATCGCTCGACTTCGCGGTCGAGCTCGATGAACGGATAGCCGAGCCGTTCGGCGAGCGTCGCGCCGATGGTCGACTTGCCGCCACCGCGCAGGCCAACCAGCGCGATGCGCGAGCGGCGTCCGGCGCCGTAGGTATCGCCAAAATGTTTCAGAACAAGCTCGCGCGCTTCCTTGGCGGCCTGAGGGGGGAGGCGTTCGAGGAACTGCGAGAGCAGCACGGCATCGACCGGGGGATCGACGCCCTCGGTGACGAGTTGCGTCACCGGCACGTTCATCGCGCCGGCGATGCGCCGCAGCAGCACGATGGAGCAATTGCCTTCGCCGCTTTCAAGCTGCGCGAGATAACGCTCGGACACGTCGGCGTGCTGGGCGAGCGTCTTGCGCGTCATGCCGCGCTGGTGGCGCAACCGGCGCACGCGCTCGCCGAGGCGGGTGAGATACTGCCGGACGTCGCCGCCCGAGCGGAGCAGCTTGACGGGCGGGCGGGCCTGTTTTGCGGTCGTCGTCATCGCATTCAGCCGATCTGCAATATAATGCTATGCGACTATGACCAATTTCGACTTATAAGGCAACCGAAAATCACATTGGACTATGCGAATACGCAATCATAGCAGACGAAAATGGATGTCAGGGCATGTGAGCTGTTCACGATCCGGAATCCCAGCTTGCCAGTCTGGAATGCCGCTGATATTGTTCTGCAAAATAATGCAAGTTCAGGGAGGCGCGGCGACGCCGCAAGGCTGGCTTCGCGCCGCAGGACGATGACCATCGAATTCCAGACCGAACCTTCCCGCTACCGCCACTGGCGCTTCGAGTTCGACGGCGACGTCGCCAGCCTCATCATGGATGTCGATCCGAAGAGCGGGCTGTTCGATTACTACGAGTTGAAGCTGAATTCCTACGACCTCGGCGTCGATATCGAATTGAACGACGCGATCCAGCGGCTCCGCTTCGAGCATCCGGAAGTGCGGACCGTCATCCTGAAATCCGGCAAGGACAATGTGTTCTGCGCCGGCGCCAATATCCGCATGCTCGGCAAGGCGACGCATGGCCACAAGGTGAACTTCTGCAAGTTCACCAACGAGACGCGGCTTGCGATGGAAGACGCCAGCGAGAATTCCGGCCAGACCTACATGACGGCCGTGAACGGCAGCTGTGCCGGCGGCGGCTACGAACTCGCGCTGTCGACCGAACACATCATGCTGGTCGATGACCGCCGCTCGGCCGTGTCGCTGCCGGAAGCGCCGCTGCTCGCCGTGCTGCCCGGCACCGGTGGGCTCACGCGAGTCACCGACAAGCGCAAGGTTCGCCGCGATCGCGCCGACGTGTTCTGCGCCACCGAAGAAGGCGTGCGCGGCAAGCGCGCGGTCGACTGGCGGTTGGTCGATGAAGTGGTGCCGCCGTCGAAGTGGGATGATGCCGTCAAGGCACGCGCCAGGGAGATCGCCGCGCGGTCCGACCGCCCGAAAGATGCCAAGGGCATCACCTTGCCCCGCCTCGAACCGAAGATGACGGAGAGCCGTGTCGACTACACCCATGTCGCGGTCGAGCTTGATCGCGCCAAGCTGATTGCGACTCTCACTGTGCGCGGACCGTCCGCGCCGGTTCCGGCGTCGGTCGAAGCAGCACATGCCCTCGGCGCGGCGTTCTGGCCGCTTGCGGTTGCGCGCGAGCTTGAAAACGCGATCCTGCACCTGCGGATGAACGAACCAGAGATCAACCTCGTGCTGTTCCGCACCGAAGGTGAGGCGGCTTCCGTGCTCGCTTACGACGATTTCCTGCTGTCGGCGGGGAAAGACTGGCTGATGCGCGAGATCCGTCATTACCTCAAGCGCGTGTTGAAACGCGTCGACGTCACTGCCAAGAGCCTGATCGCGACAATTGAGCCGGGCTCTTGCTTCGCCGGCACGCTGGCTGAACTCGCTTTCGCTGCCGACCGCTCAGCGATGCTGATCGGCACGCGCGAGGGCGATAACCGCGCACCGGCGTCGATTGTCCTTGGCCGTGCCAATTTCGGCGGCTATCCGATGGGCAACGGCCTGACGCGGCTGCAGACCCGCTTCCTCGGCGAGCCGGACACATTGAAGAACCTCGAGGGCAAGATCGGCGCGCCGGTCGAGGGCGAGGAGGCCGCCGAGCTTGGCCTCATCACGGTCGCCTATGAGGATTTCGACTGGGACGACGAACTGCGCGTGATGACGGAAGAACGCGCGAGCTTCTCGCCCGACGCCATGACCGGCATGGAAGCGAACCTCCGCTTCGCCGGTCCTGAAACGATGGAAACCAAGATTTTCGGCCGTTTGACCGCCTGGCAGAACTGGATCTTCCAGCGGCCGAACGCCATCGGCGAGCAGGGCGCGCTGACGCTGTACGGCACCGGCGTGTCCCCAACCTTCAAGCGCGAAAGGGTGTAGCCATGCATATCCAGCAGGTCGATTACGACGGCCTTATCCCGAACAATGTGGGGCTCAACAGCGACGCGCGTGTCAAACGCGCGCTGGAGAAGTGGCACCCCGGCTACATCAACTGGTGGAACGACATGGGGCCGGACGGCTTCCAGCAGTCACTGGTCTATCTGCGCACTGCGGTCAGCGTCGATCCGAAAGGCTGGGCGAAGTTCGATTACGTCCGCATGCCGGACTATCGCTGGGGCATTCTGCTTGCGCCACAGGTCGAAGGCCGCACCGTGCCGTTCGGCAGCCACAAGGGCCAGCCGGCCTGGCAGGAAGTGCCGGGCGAATACCGAGCCATGCTGCGCCGCCTGATTGTCATCCAGGGCGACACCGAGCCGGCCTCGGTCGAGCAGCAGCGCCATCTCGGCAAGACCGCGCCATCGCTCTACGACATGCGCAACCTGTTCCAGGTCAATGTCGAGGAGGGCCGTCACCTCTGGGCGATGGTCTATCTGTTGCACAAATATTTCGGCACCGAGGGGCGCGACGAGGCCGACGCGCTCCTGGAACGCCGCTCCGGCGACGCCGACACGCCGCGCATGCTCGGCGCCTTCAACGAGAAGACGCCGGACTGGCTGTCGTTCTTCATGTTCACCTATTTCACCGATCGCGACGGCAAGATGCAGCTCGAGGCTCAGGCGCAGTCCGGCTTCGATCCGCTGTCGCGCACCTGCCGCTTCATGCTCACGGAAGAAGCGCACCACATGTTCGTCGGCGAGACGGGCGTGACGCGCGTCATCCAGCGCACCTGCGACGCGATGAAAGAGGCGGGGATCGAAGACCCGAATGACATCGCTGCCGTGCGCAAGCTCGGCGTCATTGATCTGCCGACCATCCAGAAGAAGCTCAACTTGCATTGCTCGCTGTCGCTCGATCTGTTCGGCAACGAGATTTCGACCAATGCGGCGAACTCTTTCCACGCCGGCATCAAGGGCCGGTTCCGCGAGGACCGGCTCAAGGACGATCACCAGCTCGAGAAGGACACCTATCCGGTCCTGCGCCTGAAGGAGGGCAAGTTCGTCACCGAGGATGCGCCGGCGCTGTCCGCGCTCAACATGCGGCTGCGCGACGACTACCTGACCGATTGCGGGCTCGGCGTCGGCCGCTGGAACAAGGTGATCGAGGCTGCCGGCATTCCGTTCCAGATGAAACTGCCGCACCAGTCGTTCCATCGCCAGATCGGCGAATTCTCGACCGTCCACGCCGACCCGTCGGGCAGTGTTCTGTCCGCCGACGCATGGGAGAAGCAGAAGGGCGAATTCCTGCCGTCCAGCGGCGACAAGGACTTCATCGAAGGCCTGATGCAGCCGGAAATCCGGCCGGGCCAATTCGCCTCGTGGATCGCGCCGCCGAAGGTTGGCATCGACAACAAGCCGGGCGACTTTGAATATGTGAAGCTCGCCTGACGGCGGAGCGTTCGAGGCCGCTCAATAAAACAGGGCGTGGCGCCCGAGCGTCACGCCCTTTTGAATTTCGCGATCACCTCGTCGGGAATCGGCGTTGCCCGGATGCGTTCGGGATTGGCCGGATCCTTGCCGGTCCAGACCCGCGTTTCCTTGCCTTCGATCGCGACCTTGTCGCCCTTGAGAATGCGATGGACGACATCGAAACTTGAGCGGCGGAATTCGCTGACGGTCGACTCCATCTCGGCGTCTTCACCGAAGGCGAGGGGAATCCGGAAGTCCGCGCCGGCATCGACCAGCGGAATGCCCCAGATCTTGTAGGTCTTGGTCAGCTGCTGCTTCGGCACGCCGAGCGCGGTCTCGAACAGGTGCCAGGTGCCGGTGTCGAAGAATTCGAAAAAACGCGGGTTGAACACGATGCCGGCCGGGTCGCAATGCGCCCACTCGATGGCCAGTTTCATGCGGTTGGTGACGAAGGACAAGAAATGCGCTCCGATTGGATCGGAGCGCATCATGCTTCGTCAGCCGTCGTTTGGCTAGCGTCTTGGCGTGAGCCGGAGAATCAGCGCCGATGCGCGCCGGGCGACCAGCCTTGGGGGCTCAGAACGCGCTCGCCGACCTCGAGCGGCTCGGGCTCGATCGGCGTCGCCATCGAGACATTCCAACGGGCGAGGAAGCCCGCCACCGCGATGACGCCCATCAGTTCGACGATCTGTTCCTCGCTCCAGTGCTTGCGCAATTCAACGAAGAGAGCGTCGGTAACCGCAATCGGCGAGGAGCTGGCGGCGACCGCGAGATCGAGCGCCGCTTTTTCGGCAGTCGTGAACAGCGGGCTGTTGCGGTAGTCGCGTGCCGCCAGCAGTTTCTCTTCGGCGATACCGAAATGCAGCGCGCCGCTCGCGGTGTGCGCCATGCTGTAGACGTCGGCGGCGTTGCGGCTCGCGACATAGGCCGCGAGCCGCTTGAAGCCGCGGTCGACCTTGCTCTCCGGATCCCAGATCGCGCGCTGGATTTGCACGAAAGCCTTGGCGATCTTCGGCTTGCGCTGCATGGTCAGCACGCTGTTCGGCACGAAGCCGAGCGTCTTGAAGAACGAGTCGAATTCGTCCTTCATCTCCGGCGTCGTTTCCGGCGGCAGCGGATCGAGCCGCGCCGAAGCTTTCGTCGTCTGGGTCATTGAGCCTGGCCTTCGCCGGTTAGAGAACGTTTTGCAGCAGCAGCAGCAGACCGCCGGTCACCGCGATATTGGCGCAAAAGCCGTTCTGCATGCCGATGCGCTTCATCGGGTCGTCCATCTCCCAGAACCGCAGCAGGAGCAGCGAGGCGACGACGGTGAAGATAATCAGCAGGATAACGCCGATTGCGGCGTGCCAGTTGGCGAGCACCAGCGCGCAGCCGACAAACTCGATGGCGATGCCGACCCAGAATGCGGCGCGCGGCATCGGGCATTTGAAAAATCCGAGCCGCTTGACGTGATCCTCGACATGAAACGCTTGCAGGTTGCGCAGGCCGACGATCACGAATGACAGGACGATCAGGATGCGGCCGATGCTGTCGATCATCGAAGCATCGTTGGGGTAGAGAGCTTGCATGGATTTCCTCCGTTCAGGGTGCCGGCGCGTGGCCGTGTTTTATCCGGGCTAGTGGAACATTCTGCGAGGCAAATAGAGCGCAAGTTCAGGAAAGACCATCAGGATCGCGATGCAGGCCGCCATGGCGATCCAGAACGGCCAGATGCCACGAAAGATCGTGGACATCGGCACGTCGGTGGCGATGCCTTTGACGATGAAAACGTTAAGTCCGACCGGCGGGCTGATCAGCCCCATTTCGATGACGATGATGGCGACCACACCGAACCAGATCAGATCGACCTGCATGTGCGCCAGCAGCGGGAGCACGATCGGCAGCGTCAGCACCATCATGGAAAAACCCTCCATGAAGCAGCCAAGCACGATGTAGGTGCCGATGATGATGAGCAGCAGGCCGGTGGGGCCGAGATCGAAGCTGAGCAGGTAGCCGACGATCATGCTCGGCACCTGTGACAGCGCCATGAAGGGAATGAAGACATAGGCGCCGATCAGAATGAGGAAAATCGTGCCGCAGGTGCGGATCGTCTGGATGACGACAAGATTGATGATCGGCAGGGTCAGCCGGCGCCGGAGTGCGGCAACGACGAAGGTGAGAAAAGCGCCGATGCCGGAGGCTTCGACGGGCGTAAAGATACCGAAGTACATGCCGCCGATCACCAGCAAGACGACGCAGACGATGCCGAGCGACTTGCGGGTCGCCGCTATCTTGGCGGCGAACGTCGTCTTCGGTCCAGCCGGGCCGATGTCCTTGTAGATGTAGGTCATGATCGTGATGGCGATCACGAACAGCGCGGTCAGGATGAGGCCCGGAATGACGCCTGCCAGAAACAGCCGCCCGATCGACTGGTCGGTGAGAATGGCATAGATGATGAAGCCGGCGCTGGGCGGGATCAGAAAGCCGAGCGTGCCGCCGGCGGCCACCGTGCCGGTCGCCAGGCTGTCGTCATAGCGGAAGCGACGCATTTCCGGCAGCGCGACGCGGCCCATCGTGACCGCGGAAGCGGCCGAAGAGCCGCTCATCGCGGCAAAGCAGGCCGAGGCGACGATCGTTGCGGAAGCGAGCCCGCCGCGGACCTGCCCGATCCAGGTATAGGCCGCGCTGTAGAGATCGCGTCCCATTCCGGTGGCGCCGGCGAGATTGCCCATCAGCACGAACATCGGCAGCACAATGAGCTGCGAGAAGTTCGAGATCGCGAAGGTCTCGCTGGTCAGCGAGGACATCGCCGGCTTCCAGCCGTGAATCGCCAATGTTCCCGCGACGCCGGTTATCAGCATTGACATGCCGACCGGAACGCGAACCGCGAACAGCGCGAACAGACCAGCGAGGCCAACAAGGCCAATGGAAACGTTACTCATCGGACGACGCCATGGTTGCGCTGCTTTTGTCGTTGATCAAAGGGATGGCGTCGGTCGTCGCCAATGTGACGGCCTCGGCCAACAGGGCGATCGCATAGATGCCGATGCCGACGGCGAGGATGTAGTAGACCGGCTGAAATGGAATCGCGAGAAGCTGTGTGGACTCTTCCAGAAGCGCCGCGGTGTTGCCCGCGAAATAAAGGTAACAGGCCCACAGCCCGGCGATCATCGCACACAGCGTGCGCACGACAACGGTGATCGCCCGGTCGACCCCGGGGCTTGCGAGCGCCGCGAACAGGTCAGCGGATACATGCGCGCCGGTTCGCTGACCGTAGGGAAGGCAGACCGCGACGACCGATGCCAGCAGCACGCCATAAAGGTCGAGCGAGCCATAGACCGGCCAGTTGAGGAAGTAGCGGCCGCCGACGTCGAAGACCGTCAAGCCCAGCATGGCGAACAGGACAAGCCCACCGAACCATAGGGCGAATGCGTGGACGATCCGGTCGATCCAGTCGAGCATCGAAAACCCCTGAACGAAGAAAGGATCCCCGGGGGCGGAGCGGCCGTCCCCGAGGCCGGGCCGTCAGCGCGGCCAGTCTAGCCGGTCGCGCTATTTATTCATCGCATCGTAGACCGCGCGCGCGTCCTTGACGCCTGCCTGTTCGAGGCTGGCAATCGTCTTGTCGACGACGGGCTTGGCGGCCTCGCGCAAGCTGTTGCGGACCTCCGGCGTCAGGTCGATGCGCTGCAGGCCGTTCTTTTCCTGTGCCCCCTTCATCGATGCAGCCGCCCAGCCGTCGAAGATCTTGGCGGCACGCAGGCTCATCGCCCGGCCGGTGTGCTTGTCGAGGATTGCCTTCTGCGAGGGCGTCAGCGAAGCGTAGCTCTTCTTGTTCATGATCGCGCCGCAGGGATTGAACAGACCTGAGACGCCGACACTCGAATATTTCGCGACTTCGCCGAGGCGGAATGGCGGCCCAAGCGACACCGCGGGCAGCGCCACGACGTCGACGACGCCGGTGGAGAGCGCATTGTACATTTCCTCGAGCGCCATCGGCACCGGCGTGCCGCCCCAGGCCGAGATCGTCGGCGCGAAGGCCGCGCCGGGAATGAAGACCTTCTTGCCCTTGAGGTCGGCCATGGTCTTCACCGGGGACTCACGCGATGTCAGGACCGCCTGCGTCACCGAATACATGAAGAGGTTCTTGACCTGCTTGTAGTCCGGTTCCAGCAGTTTCTCGTTGTCCCAGAGTCGCGTCGTCGCGTCGACCGCGCTGGTGGACGAGCCGGGCAGCACGATCAGCATCGTGCGGCTGAACACCTTGGCGTGGAAGGCGTGGCAGATATCGACGATGTCGGCGACGCCTTCCACCGCGCGCTGATACTGCTGAAATGGCCCGGCGCCGAGCGTACCGCCGGCATAGACCTTGAACGTCAGGTCGCCCTTGCTGTCTTCGGCGATTTCCTTGCCGATCTGCTCGTACAGCTTGGTGGTCGGATGGGTCGGCGGCAGGAATGTCGCGACCGTCAGCTCCTTGGCGGCAGCGGAGCCAAAAGCGATCGGCGATGCGACGAGCAGCGCCGTCAATATCGAGGCCGCTGTCATAACGGTCGGCGGCCGTTTCCAGGTTGTTGTCATGTATCCCTCCCTTTGATGATCTTTCCGATCTTGTCGTCACGCATTGGCTGCGTGTTCGATTGCGTTGGATGCGGTCGGTCAGCCGCCTCGGGCATCCTCCATCTCGATCGCAAATGGCCGAAAGCCTCCCGTTCCATGCGGAACGGAAGGCAGGGCCGCGGTGTGTGCCGCGAGGATTGGAGCCGGACGTCGCATTACATCGTCCTTGTTCGGTTCCTCTATTCCGCCGCCTGCACGGGCGGCCGCGCCGCGCGGCCGGTGTCCTGCGCCTTCGCGTAGTCGGCGGTCGCGTTGTATTCGGACGCCTCGTCGCGGCGGATATCGATGCCGCACACCTTGCGGGCAAACTCGGCGTAGGGGCCGTTGCCGGTGAACTCGGCGCGCTTCATCGTCAGCGACAGCAGGGTGGCGAGCGGCGTGCCGTTGAAGTTCTCGAACATCGAGATGCGGCCGCCCCAGTCGGTCAGGTAGAGGTCGCGGATGACGCGGGCGATCTTGATGCGGTCGTAAGGCTCGCCGAACGCGCCCTTGTTGAGCTTCTCGAGCCAAGGGCGCATCTGCGGATTCTGCCACTGCTTCTCGGTCGGGAACATGATCGCGCTGCGGCCGCAGAGGTCGAGCAGTTCGTCGATCATCGCGCCCATGTGCGAAAGGAAGTAGACGCGGCCCCAGTTGAACAGCTGGATGTCAGGCTTGTAGAGGCCGCCCGGCGTGTGGAAGCCCTGGTCCTCGGAGGCCAGCACATGCGCGTAGGTCGACTGCTGGAAGGCGATCAGCTTGGCGATGCGTGACTGCACCGCGTCGATCTTGAAGGTGCCGAGATGCTCGCACATCAGGATGGCGAGGCCGGCGAGCAGTTCGGCGCGGACCGCCTGGCGCACCAGCGCGTAGTAGTGGCCCCAGTCGAACACGCGCTGCGGATAAAGCTTCGCGTGGTCGGGGTTGCCGATGTGGAACACATATTTCCACGGGATCAGCACGTTCTCGAAGATCAGGGTGGAGTCGAGCTCGTCACCCTGTGAGGCAAGCGGATGCTCGACCGGGTCGTCCGACACCACGCTGCCACGGCAGACGATGGTGATGCCCTTCAGATTGGCAGGGCAGACGCCATAGATGATCTGGTCGCCCTTGGCACCGGGGCGGAAGAACACGCCGAGGTGCAGATAATCCGCGAAGGCCGAGGCGGTGCCGATCGCCTTGACGCCGTTGACGACGATGCCCTCATCGGTGGTCTTGACGATGCGCAGAGCGGGGGAGGTGGCGTGCGCGTTCGGGTCGGAGCGGTCGGCCTGCGGGTCGACGAAATGCGGCGCGACCACGAGGTCGTTGTCCATCGCGAACTGCCAGAAGTTGCGGATGTTGTCCGCGAGCCCGCGGCCGTCGGCGCCGATCGAGGCTTTCTCCCACGGCTCCGGATCGTCGATGTAGGTCACCAGCATGTAGTTCTGGGCATCCGGCGAACGCGGCATCGATGCGGCGACGAAATGCTTCATGATGTGTTCGAGATATTTCCGCTTGCGGACGAGGTCGTCCTTGCTACGGTGCAGGAACCACATCATCGAGCGGCGCACGCCCTTCTCGTCGACGAAGGTGAGCTGGTCCTGCAGCTCGGGCTGCCGGTGCAGGTCGAAGAACTCGGCGGTGCGCTGGGCGTAATCGCGCGTCAGCGGATGCGTCGCGACGTTGTCGACCTTGGTATCGCCGACCCAGACATCCCGGCCGTCATTCAGCGCCTCGAGATACTGCTTGCCGGTCCGAAGCATCATGTTCCTCCTGGAGCTTTTGTGGCGATCCGCTGCCGGATCGCGGTTGTTCGTTAAAGCGATCGCGTCGTCGCGTAGGCGCGCCGGTGATAGACGAGGGGTTCGAGCGGCTGGCCGATGCCGGTCGCCAGCACCTTGGCGAAGAAGACGCTGTGGGTGCCGGCCTCGCGGATATCGAGCACTTCGCAGTCGAGCGCCGTCAGCGCGTTGCGGTGGCAGGGCGAGCCGGTCGCGAGCGTGCCCCAGTCCTCGGCGGGAAAACGCTCGTCCATCGGGACGCCGCGCGAACTTGCAAACATCTGCGACAGGCTGCTTTGCGCCGCGCTGAGGCTGTTGACGCACAGCACGCCGTTCGCCTTGAAGATGCGGTTCGCGGCGCTCGCGCCGTGGACGCAGGCGATGATCATCGGCGGCGTATCGCTCGCCGCGCAGACCGCCGAGCAGGTCATGCCGGAGCGGCCGGCCAGACCGTCGGTGGTGATGATCGACACCGGTGTGGTGATCTGCGACATGGCGTCGCGAAACTGTTGGGCCGAAACCGCGCAGCCCATCTCGGTGGGATAAGTACCGGCTGCCATCATCGGCGCAGACATCGCTTGAAGTGATGCCGTCATCGGAGCCTCGCCCTTTTTCCTGCGGTGCGGAAACGGTTCGTTCGTTCGACCGATTTCCGTCACTCGCAGGGCTAGCCTAGCGCCGATTGCTTCGCCTAAACTATAAGGCGGAGGAAATTAGGACCATGCCGGACGGGAATAGTACTGTTCTGGAACTGCACCATCTCCGGGTGCTCGACGTGCTGCTGCGCGAGCACAGCCTGACGCGCGCGGCGCAGGTGCTGCATGTCACGCAGCCGGCGCTGAGCAAGACGCTGGCGCGGCTGCGGCGCTATTTCGACGATCCGTTGTTCGTGCGCGTGTCGCATCGCATGGAGCCGACGCCGAAGGCGCTCGAGCTTGCGGCGCCGGTCGCCGGCATTCTCGAAAAGATGCGCACGCTGCGCACCGAGCATGTGCCGTTCGATCCGAAACTGTCGGCGCGCACGTTCAATTTCTGCGTGGTCGATGCCGGCCTCATCAAGCTGTTGCCGCCGCTGGTCGAGCGCGTGCTGAACGAAGCGCCGCGCGTACGCCTCAACGTGATGCAGCTCGACGGCCAGCATCTCGAACCGTGGCTCGAATCCGGCACCGTCGATTTCGCGATGGGTTCGTTCCCGTCGCTGGTGAAGGGCGTGCGCCGACAGCCGCTGTGGATGGAGGAGTATGTCAGCGTCGTCAATCGCGGCCACCCGCGGCTGACCGCGACGCCGACGCTGAAGGAGTTCGCCGCCGAGCGCCATGTGCTGGTGTCGACGCTCGGCGTCGGCCACGCGCATCTGCAGGTGGAACGTTCGCTCGAACAGGCCATCCCGCCTGACAACATCATCTGCCGGGTGCCGATCTTCATCGCCGCGGCGGTCGTCGCCAAGCACACCGACGCGGTGGCGACCATTCCGCTGTCGATCGCCAACACGCTCGCCGCCGATCTCAATCTCGAAGTGATCCGCACGCCGCTCAAGCTGCCGAAGATCGAGATCTTCCAGTACTGGCACGACCGCTTCCACCGCGAGCCGGGCAACAAGTGGATCCGCTCGGTGTTCCAGAGCCTGTTCCGCAAGAGAAGCTAAATCGCGGCGACCGTCTGCACCTCGACCAGAAACGGCTCCTGCACCAGCCGGTCGATCATCAAGAGCGTGTTCGGCGGATAGATGCCGTTTGAAAACATCTTCGGGAATTCGCGCAGCCGGAACGCCATGAATTTCGGGATGTCCTGCGAGTGCACCATGTAGGTGGTGAACTGCACGACATTGCCCCAGCCGGCGCCGGCCGACTTCAGAGCCACCTCGATATTGGCGAAGACCTGCCGGCATTGGGCGTCGAAGTCGTCTGCACCGACCACCTGGCCGTTCTTGTCGGCCGCGAGCTGGCCGGCAATGAACAGGTATTCCGACGCCTTCACCCGCGTCACATGGGAATATTGGCCGAGCGGCCTGGCGAGCCCTTCGGGGTTGTAGATCGTGATGTCCGGCATGACGTCCCCCATTCCATTGATGGCGGGCCAAGGTTAGCCGCGCCCGCGCCGGACGCCAAAATCCGCCTGTTCCGCCGGGCGAAAATCCCCCGGTTTTACGGGGGCTTGCGGGCCGTGCTGCCGGGTTGAACCTTTGCCGGCGCCCCGCTATGCCAATGGGCAGTTTGGGTGAAAAACAAGGGATCGGACCGGCCGCAAAGCCCGGCTCCGTCCCCGTCACGGGTGGGAGCCAATGAAGAAAGTTTATCCCGATGCGAAGTCGGCGCTCGCCGGCATCGTCAAGGACGGCATGATGGTGATGGCCGGCGGTTTCGGTCTCTGCGGCATGCCTTCGACGCTGATCGAGGCGCTGCGCGACAGCGGGGTGAAGAACCTCACATGCGTGTCCAATAACGCCGGCATCGACGGCGCGGGCCTCGGCCTGCTGCTCGAGACGCGGCAGATCAAGAAAATGATCGCCTCCTATGTCGGCGAGAACAAGCTGTTCGCGCAGCAGTTCCTGGCCGGCGAACTCGAGATCGAGTTCAACCCTCAGGGCACACTGGCCGAGCGCATGCGCGCGGGCGGGGCAGGCATCGCCGGCTTCTACACCAAGACCGGCGTCGGCACCGACATCGCCAAGGGCAAGGAAGAGAAGGTTTTCAACGGCGAGCGCTACATCCTGGAAACCGGCCTCGTCGCCGATCTCGCGCTCGTGCACGCCTGGAAAGGCGACACCGAAGGCAACCTCGTCTACCGGAAGACCGCGCGCAACTTCAACCCGATGATGGCAACCGCCGGCCGCATCACCGTCGCCGAGGTCGAGCATCTCGTCGAGCCGGGCGAACTGGACGGCGACATGATCCACACGCCGGGCGTGTTCGTTCAGCGCATCATCAAGACCAATGCCGAGAAGCGCATCGAAGTGCGCACCACGCGCAAGCGCGTCATCGCTTGAGCCATGAACTTTCATTCTCACCGTCATTCCGGGGCGCGCAGGATGCGCGAACCCGGAATCCAGAGACAGGCGCTGACTGTTTGTCTGGATTCCGGATCGCCGTTTCACGGCGTCCGGAATGACTGGCGATAAATCGAACAGGAGACCACAATGGCCTGGACCCGCGACCAGATGGCCGAACGCGCCGCCAAGGAACTGCGCGACGGCTTCTATGTGAACCTCGGCATCGGCATTCCGACGCTGGTGTCGAACTACATCCCGAACGGCATGACCGTGCAGCTGCAAAGCGAGAACGGCATGCTCGGCTTCGGCCCGTTCCCTTACGAGGGCGACGAGGACCCCGACCTGATCAACGCCGGCAAGCAGACCATCACCGAACTGCCGACCACGAGCTTTTTCTCGTCGGCCGACTCGTTCGGTATGATCCGCGGCGGCCATATCGACCTCGCGCTGTTGGGCGCCATGCAGGTGGCGGAGAACGGCGACCTCGCCAACTGGATGATCCCCGGCAAGATGGTGAAGGGCATGGGCGGCGCGATGGATCTCGTCGCCGGCGTCAAGAAAGTGGTCGTCATCATGGAGCACACGGCGAAGGATGCGCCGAAACTGCTGCACAAGTGCGACCTGCCGCTGACCGGCTCGCGCGTCGTCGACATGGTGATCACGGACTTGGGCGTGTTCACCATCGACAAGAAGGGCGACGGCGGCATGACGCTGATCGAGCTTGCGCCGGATGTCTCGCTCGACGAGATCAAGAGCAAGACGCAGGCCACCTTCAAGGTCGATGCAAAGCTGAAGCACTGAGTTTCGATTCTCCTTTCGCAACAAACGCGCGTCGCTGAAAGGCGGCGCGCGTTTTTGTTTTGCGCCGTCGTCGTCCCGGGCGAGCGAGTGAAACGAGCGAGGCCCGGGATCCATAGCCTCCGACTTTGCGGTCCACGATCGGCGATTGCGGTTATGGGTCCCCGCCTTCGCGGGGACGACAGCGTGAGGGACATGCGCCATTGCCCGCATTCTTTGGTCGGCGCCGGGTACGCCGTCGTCCATCTTCCGCTTGAATGCCCCATTTTGAACGGGGCGCGCGGAACGCCGGACGTTTCACCGCGTCCACGGCCCCGTGTGCATTGGCTAAGAGCACACGAGCAAGTCACCGCAGCCGCCGGAAAGCATCCGGCGTTCCGCGCGCAGTGTTGGAAGACGTCGCCATGCAAGCCCCGGCGCGGGTCCGTTCTACGCGCCGCTGTTCCGGCCGCCCGCCGGATGGGGATCGCGCGGCTTCCGTCTGCCGTCTCGCGCGTTGCGTCAACGCGCCAGGCGGCCACCGCGGACCGGTAAGGGGAAACACTCCCGACACCGGCTCCGGTGCGCGGCCTGATCTCCGGCCGCGCTGGTCCGGACCCGCCCCAACGTTCAGCGACGCTGGCCGACGCCCCCGTTCAGACGGGGCGGGATGGAATGAGGGTAGGGAACGCGTGAAAAGGTGTCAAGGAAATAAATCCTATGACGTCGCGTCGGCCCGCGGCGCCATCGCGCAAGGATGCAGGAGACAATCGGAACAATGCCGGATCGGCTCAGTTGCCGGCGTTGCGGAACGATCGCTTGATCGCCAGCAGGCGCTCGTCGCCGCCTCGTTTCGCCTTTTCCTGCGCACGGTATTGCAGGCGGGCCTTGACGCAATCGACCGAACCGATGTGCCACGTCGCGCCGTTGCGGTTGTCGAAGCCATATTGCGAGCAGAGATTGCGGTGCTCGGGGACCAGGATCGAACCGGTGTAAATCCGGTCGCCGATCCCGGCTTGCTCCATAAGGTTGCCGCCCTGATGGCCGGCCTTGTCGCCGCTTTGGCTGCCCGCGTTCCGGCCGTTCAATGGCGCGCGCCACTCTAGCGCCAGCTGTTGCCACACCGGTGTCCAGTCGACGAAATAGAAAATCGCGCTGGCGGCGAACCCGAACCAGACGAACAGCATGACGGCCATCGGCACGTCGCGCCAGTATCGCTGTCTGGATCGCACACGGGTTGTCATGTCGCTCGCTCGTACGCTCGCAAGATCGGGCGGCGCAGCGGCCGCGTCTGCGGCAACAGTCTGATGGACGATGATTAAGAGGGCGTTCTGTCGCCGGGCCGCGAGAATGCGAAAATTGGATCGATTTCAGTGAAAATTCGGTCGCTCGGCGAATTGCGTCAGGCGCATATGCGCGCGTCCGCCACGGCGCAACGCCACCCGGTCTAGCGCGAGCGGGCGGGAACCCCGCGCGCCGTTTCTCCGTTATCGCGGCATGACGGCCGCTCCCGATTTCGACACCGAGGTGCACAAGCTCGAGCGGCGGCTGCCGCGCTGGGCGGGGCGGGTGCTGCACTGGGCGCACACTTCGTCCGCTTGGGTGCGCCTGCCGATCGCCGTGCTGCTGATCGCCGGCGGGGCGCTCGGCTTCCTGCCGGTGCTGGGGTTGTGGATGGCGCCGCTCGGCCTCGCGCTGATGGCGGAGGACGTGCCGTTCCTGCGGCCACCGATGGCGCGGCTGTTCGCCTGGATCAACCGCAAGCTGCGCGATTGAGCGAAGCCCGCATGCCGGGGAAGGGCTTGATCCGGCAGCCGGATTTTGCTGCATGGAGCGGGTAACACCCGTTCCAAGGACGCCCTCCATGCTGACCGAAGCCGAGCGCAAGAAAGCCGTCGAGATCCTGATGCAGGCGCAGAAGGACCGCAAACAGGCGCCACCGCTGTCGGTCACCTTTCCGCATATCGAGATCGAGGACAGCTACGCCATCTCCGCCGACGTGATGCAGCGCAGGGTCGCGGCCGGGCGCAAGCTGATCGGCCACAAGGTGGGGCTGACCTCCAAGGCGATGCAGCGCTCCTCGATGATCGACGAGCCGGACTACGGCTATATCCTCGACGACCAGATGATCGGCGACGGCGCCAAGATCAAACATGCCGACTACTGCAAGCCGCGCGTCGAGGTGGAACTCGCCTTCGTGATCGGCAAGCGGCTCGAAGGGCCGGGCGTCGGCCTTGCCGACGTGCTGCGCGCGACGGAGTACGTCATCCCGGCGATCGAGATCGTCGATGCGCGCATCCAGGACCCGCGCAAGATCACCGACACCGTGGCCGACAACGGCGCGGCGGCGGGCATTGCATTGGGAGGAAGGCCGGTCGGGCCGCTCGACGTCGACCTGCGCTTCGTCGGCGGCATCATGTACCGCAATTCCGAGATCGAGGAGACCGGGCTTGCCGCCGGCGTGCTCGGCCATCCGGCGATGGGCGTCGCCTGGCTCGCCAACAAGATCTGCCAGTACGGCCACGCGATGGAGCCGGGGCATATCGTGCTCGCCGGTTCGTTCACGCGGGTGGTGTTCGCGCAGAAGGGCGACACGCTGCACGCGGATTTCGGGCCGCTCGGCGGCATCGCGATTCAGTTTATTTAACACTTCACTGTCATGCCCTGCCAACGGACCCGCGCAAGCGCGGTCCGATGACAGGCTCCGGCGGGGCATCCAGTAAACACGAAGCTTGAGGTCTAACCGCGGCGCTTGTGTTTACTGGATCATCCGCCTTCGCGGATGATGACGCAGGAGAGGACATCGACATGGATTTCCCGCGTAACGCCTTCAAGGCCGCGCTCGCCGCCGGCAAATTGCAGATCGGCCTGTGGTCGAGCCTCGGCAGCGCTGTCGGCGCCGAGATCGTCGGCGATTGCGGCTTCGACTGGATCCTGTTCGACACCGAGCATTCGCCGAACGAGGTGCCGGACCTACTCGCGCAGTTGCAGGCTTCCCAGAAGGGCACCGCGACGGCGGTGGTGCGGCCGGCCTGGAACGACATGGTGCTGGTGAAGCGCTGCCTCGACATCGGCGCGCAGTCGCTGCTGCTGCCTTATGTGCAGAACGCCAACGAAGCGAAGGCGGCGGTCGCCGCGACCCGCTATCCGCCGGACGGCGTGCGCGGCGTCGCCACCTCGTCGCGCGCGAGCCGCTACGGCCGCATCCCCGGCTATCTGCAGAAGGCGAACAGCGAGATCTGCGTGCTGGTGCAGGCGGAGACGCGCGTGGCGCTCAACGAGCTCGAGGCGATCGCGGCCGTGCCGGGCGTCGATGGCGTGTTCATCGGGCCGGCGGACCTTGCCGCCTCGCTCGGCCATATCGGTAATCCGCAGCACGCCGACGTGCAGGCGGCGCTGAAGGACGCGGTGACGCGGCTCAGGAAAGTCGGCAAGCCGGCCGGCATCCTCACCGCCAACGAAGAGGAAGCGCGGCGCTATATCGAATGGGGCTATCTGTTCGTCGCGGTCGGCGCCGACGTCGGCCTGCTGTCGAAGAACGCCGAGGCGCTCGCCAAGCGTTTCAAGAGTTGATCACGCGGCGGCAAGGCGCGGCCGCGCGCCGCGCGAGCGCATCAGCAGCCACGTCGCGATCGACAGGTTGAGCAGGTTCCAGGCGATGCCGTTCGCGAAGGCGATGCGGTAGGAGCCGGTCATGTCGAAGATCACGCCGGACATCCAGCCGCCGAGCGCCATGCCGAGGATCGTCGCCATGATGACGAAGCCGATGCGGCTGCCGGCCTCCTGCGGCGCGAAATACTCGCGCACGATGATGGCGTAGCTCGGCACGATGCCGCCCTGGAACAGGCCGAACAGGATCGAGATCACGTAGAGCGACGTCAGCCCGTCGAACAGGAAATACAGCACCAGCGCGACGCCCTGCAGCGCCGAGCTCAAGAGCAGCGTGCGCACGCCGCCGATGCGGTCGGCGATGAAGCCGGAGGCGACGCGGCTGATGATGCCGAAGCCGAGCATCAGCGACAGCATCTCGGCGCCGCGCGCGACGCCGTAACCGAGATCGCCGCAATAGGCGACGATATGCACCTGCGGCATCGCCATCGCGACGCAGCAGGCGACGCCGGCGATGCCGAGGATGAGTTGCAGCGCGCCGGGCGACATTCCGAGGTCGGGCGGCGCGCGGCGCACGAAGCCGGTCGCCGAGGGCGCGTCGTGGCGCGGCGGCGGCCGGCGCAACAGCAGCGCGAGCGGCACGATCGCCGCGACGCAAACGGCGGCGACGACCAGGATCGTGACCCGCCAGCCGAAACGGTCGATGCCGTGCTGGATCGCGACCGGCCAGATCGCGCCGGCGATGTAGTTGCCGGACGCGGCGATCGCCACCGCGATGCCGCGGCGGCGATCGAACCAGTGCGAGATGTCGGCCATCAGCGGCCCGAAGAACACCGCGGTGCCGAGGCCGGCGACGACGCCTTGCCCGAGCGCGAAAATCCACAGGCTGTGCGCCTGCGAGGCGAGCACATAGCCGAGCCCCATCAGGATCGCGCTGCCGATCACCGGCACCATGACGCCGATACGGTCGGTCAGCTTGCCGAGCAGCACGCCGCCGGCGGCGAAGCCGAGCATGCACAGCGTGTAGGGGAGCGAGGCGGCGGCGCGGTCGATGGCGAATTCCGCCTGCACGGCCGGCAGCGTCACCGGCACCGACCACATGCCGACGCCGCCGATGGTGCCGATCAGCGTGGCGACGACGAGCCGCCGCCAGGCGGTTGCGGAATCCGGGCCGTCGGCGGCCAGGCTCGCGGAGGAAGCGTCAGGCAATGTCATGATCCCGGTCTTGGCGGGTATCTATCCCATGTTTGCCGGGGTTTTCCTAGCGCGCGGGAACCTTGTCCCAGATCAAAGCTCTTGATCCTTTGATGAGGGATTTTGATGCCATCGCGGCTCTCGGCGGCTCACGACCGTTCAGGGGCTGCGGGCTCAGGGAGAACCCCTCATGCGAGGCAATGCGCCGCTGCACGACGTCGCTCATCTGGGCAGTGTCGAGCTTTACACGCCGAAGCCGGAGCGCAGTCTGTGGTATTTCCGCGATCTGCTCGGGATGGAGCCGGTGCATGAAAGCGGACTCTCGGTCTACTTGCGCGGCTACGGCGATTACGCGACCTCGACGCTCAAGCTGACGACCGCGCAGGATGCCGGCGTCGGCGTCATCTCGTGGCGCGCGGCGAGCCCGGAAGCGCTCGAGCGGCGCGCGGCCGCGATCACGGCGGCGGGTCTGGCCATCGGCTGGACCAATGGCGATTACGGGCGCGGGCGGTCGTTCCGTTTTCGCGATCCCGACGGCCATGTGATGGAGGTCTATTACGAGGAGCAGAAATTCGTCGCGCCGCCGGAGCTGCACTCGAATTTGAAAAACCTGCCGCAGAAATATACCGGCCGCGGCGTCGGCGTACGCCGGGTCGATCATCTGGCGCTGCTCGCCAACGATGTGGAGCCGAACCGCAAGTTCGCCACCGAGCTGCTCGGGTTCCAGCTGCGCGAGCAGGTGCGTTACGATCGGGGCACCAAGGAAATCGGCTCATGGATGAGCCCAACCGCGATCCATCATCAGCTCGCTTATGTGATGGACGTGAAGGGCGGGCGCGGGCGGCTGCATCATTTCTCGATGTGGGTCGACAACCGCGACGACGTGCTGCGCGCGGCCGACATTCTCACCGAGAACGGCATCTTTATCGAGGCCGGCCCGTCCAAGCACAACAACTCGCAGGGCTTCTACCTCTATAGCTACGAGCCGGGCGGCAACCGCGTCGAGGTCTATTCCGGCAGCTATCTCGTCACCGCACCGGACTGGGAACCGGTGACCTGGAATGAGGAGGAGCGCGGCACCGGCACCTATTGGGGCGCGACGCTGCCGGACAGCTTCATCGAATATGGCACCCCTGATGTGAAAGGCTCGGCGTCGTCGAAGGTGCCGGAGCACCTCAAGGACGCCATCGCGTCGCTGTCGTGAGCCGCGGCGGACTTTTCGGGCAAAAATAACGGCCGGCTAGTCTATTCAAAACATTGGCGAATCAGCTATCAACGCCCGAGTTTTCCACAGCACCTGCGTCGTTGTCGGTTTGTCAGTCGGGTTGCGGTCTCTCCTGCCGGGAGCGGCCTCGTGATGTCCCGCGTTCGGCAAGATCACGCAAGGATCGCTGATGGCTTCGCGCCAGTCTGCCTCGCCGCTCGACACCGCCGCGGCTTCGCCTTTGAACGACGTCGCCTTGCGATGGAGCAACCTCGCGGACCGGCGGCTCGCTTACTACATATCGCTCTATGAGAGCGGGCGCTGGCGCCACTATTTCGACGAGCGGCAGTTTCTCGCCCGCATTCGCGACGTGAAAAGGGCGGCGACCGAATGGGACAGGATCGCAAGCAAGACCACGCTGACCGACAGGCTGGCGGGTTGATCGCGCGACTCGCGGCGGCGGCCGCGCTCGCAGCCGTGACGGTCGCGGCGCAGGCCGCAACACCCGATCCCGAGACGCTCAAACGCGGCGAGGCGCTGCTCAACAAGAATTGCGCGATGTGCCATGCGATCGGGCCGACCGGCGACAGCCCGCGGGCCGGAGCGCCGGCTTTTCGCATGCTCGGACAAAAATATCCCGTCGAGTCGCTGGAGGAGGCGCTGGGCGAGGGCCTCGTCTCGGGCCACCCCGATATGCCGGAATTCCGGTTTGAGGCGGACGATGTCGGTGCCATCATCGCCTATCTGAAGTCGATCCAGCAGCGCTGACCGCGCCGCCGCCGCAACGCCCGCCTTTCCGCCCGCAACGAGCGCCATCATTCCATGAGCATTCTGTTCTCGCCGGTCCGGCTTGCCGGGACCGAACTCGCCAACCGCATCGTCGTGTCGCCGATGTGCCAGTACAGCGCCAATGACGGCTGCGCGACCGACTGGCACATGATGCATCTCGGCATGCTGGCGAATTCCGGCGCCGCGCTGGTGGTGGTGGAGGCGACCGCGGTGGAGCGGATCGGCCGCATCACTCACGGCTGCGTCGGGCTTTACTCCGACGACAACGAGATGGCGCTGGCGCGTGTCGTGCGGCAATGCCGCCGGCTCGGCACCGCGAAGTTCGGCATCCAGCTCGCCCATGCGGCGCGCAAGGCTTCGGCGGCCGTGCCGTGGGATGGCGGCAAGGCGCTTGCCCCGGAGGCCGACCCCTGGCCGACGCTTGCCCCGTCCGCAATCCCGTTCGGCGACGGCTGGCCCGCGCCGCGCGCGGCAACGCCGGCCGACTTCGCGCGCATCCGCGACGCCTTCGTCGCGTCCGCGAAGCGCGCGCTGCGGATCGGCTTCGATGCCATCGAGCTGCACATGGCGCACGGCTATCTGTTCCACAGCCTGATGTCGCCGCTGTCGAACCGGCGCACCGACGACTATGGCGGCTCGTTCGAGAACCGCATGCGGTTTCCGCTGGAGGTCGCGCGCGCGGTGCGCGCCGTGGTGCCGAAGGACGTACCGCTCGGCGCGCGCATCACTGGCAGCGACTGGCGCGAGGGCGGGTTGACGCCCGACGACGCCGTGCGGATTGCCAAGGCGCTCAAGGGCGCGGGGCTCGATTTTCTCTGTGTGTCGTCCGGCGGACTTTATGCCGACATCCGCAATCCGAACGAGCCGGGCTACAACGTCGCGATCGCCGAGCGGGTGACGCGCGAGGCGGCGATCCCGACCCGCGTGGTCGGCCTCATCCTCGAGCCGCAACAGGCCGAGGCGATCGTCGCGTCGGGCAAGGCCGACATGGTGGCGCTCGGCCGCGCGCTGCTCGACGACCCGCACTGGGGCTGGCATGCCGCCAAGGCGCTGAAGGCGGACGTAGCGCGGCCGCCGCAATATCTGCGCGCCGGGCCGCAGCTCTGGGCGCCGGCGGCATCGAGCTGACGCGGCCGGCATGACACCCTTCGTCTTCGCCGCCGTTCTGTTCGCGGCCGTCTGTCACGCCGGCTGGAACGCCGTCATCAAGATCGGCCTCGAGCCGCTGGCCGCGACGACGCTGATCTCGGCCGGCTCGGCGGCGGTCGCCGCGCCGCTGCTGTTCGTGTTCGGCGTGCCGGATGCGGCCTCGTGGCCCTGGGCGGTGGCGTCGGTCGTCATCCATCTGTTTTATTTCGTCGGACTGTCGGAAGCCTATCGCACCGGCGATCTCGGCCAGGTCTATCCGCTGGCGCGCGGCGCGGCGCCTTTGATGACTGCGGCGTTAAGCCCGCTGTTCGTCGGCGAGTGGCTCGGCCTCATCGCCTGGGCGGGCGTCACGCTGCTCACGACCGGCGTGGTGCTGCTGTCGTTCCGTGGCGGCCGTCAGGTCGCGGGCTTCGATCGCCGCGCCGTCGGCTTCGCGCTGTTCACCGCGGTGACGATCTGCGCCTATACGCTGGTGGATGGGATCGGCGCGCGGCTCGCCGGCGTTCCGAACGCCTATTCGAGCTGGATGTTCTTTCTCAATGGCTTCGCGCTGATAGCGCTGACGGTATGGTGGCTCGGCCGCGGCGTCATCGCCGACATGGCGCGGTTCTGGAAGCGCGGGCTTGCCGCCGGCGCGATGCAACTGCTGTCCTACTCGATCGTGCTCTGGGCGATGACGCAGGCGCCGATCGCTTTGGTCGCCGCGCTGCGCGAGACCAGCGTGCTGTTCGGCGCGGCGATTGCTGTGGTTTTCCTGCGCGAACCGCTGCGGCCGGCGCGTATCGTCGCGGCGGTGCTGATCGTCGCGGGACTGGTCGTGATCCGGTATCATTAGCATTCCCCGCTCACCCCCGCGAAAGCGGGGGTCCAAGCTGGATTCCCGCTTGCGCGGGAATGAGCGGAGTCTGCTGAAGATCAGAGAGCGAACTCAGGAAACTCGCGTTCGAGCCGGGCGAGATCGGCGGGTTCATCGACGTCCCATAGCATCGGCAGCTCAAGCGCGCGCAAGGCGAGCCGCGCGATGCGAGCGCGGGTGTCCGCCATCACCTGCGGCGTGCTCCATGTCATGCCGGTCATCAGGTCCGGCTGCGGCCGGGCGGCGCCGATCAGCACATAGCCGCCGTCCTCAGCGGGCGTGAGCACCACATCGTTGCCGTCCTGCAAGGCGCGTCCCGCGTGCCGGAGACGATCGCCGGTCAGCGCCGGACAGTCGGTGCCGATGACGATGACCGGGCCGCGCGCGGCGGTCATCGCGGCCAGCATCCGCGCGCCGAGATCGCCGGACGGTTGCGTTTCAAGCGCGATGGCGTGGCGGGCCGCCAATGCGCGAAACGCCGGATGGCGGGGATCGGGCGTGGTCCATAATGTAACCGGGCCGATAGCCGCTGCCGCCGCCGTCTCGGCGGCGCGCTCCAGCAGGCGTTCGGCCAGCACCGCCGCGCCATGCGCGCCGAGTTCGGGAATGAGCCGCGTCTTGGCGAGGCCGGCGACCGGCGCCTTGGCCATGATGGCGATGCGAATGTCAGCGGTCGGCATAGCGGCGGGCGAGATCCTGCGGGTCGGCGCCGCGCCAGTAGTCGAAACGCAGCCGCCACATCAGCAGGATGGTACGCAAGACGCCATGACGCTGCCAGCGGCGGCCCGAGGTGACGGCGCGTGCCGAAAGGCAGAGCGGGCGCGACAGGTTTTTCAGCCGCGCCGACAGCGCGATGTCCTCCATCAGCGCGATCTCCGGGAAGCGGCCGGCGCGCTCGAAAGCGTCGCGGATGACGAAGATCGCCTGATCGCCGGTGGCGATGCCGGTCGCGCGCGAGCGAAGGTTCATCATGCGGCCGACGATGGCGAGCGCCGGCGGGCCGTCGATCGTCACGTCGAAGCGCCCCCAGACATGCGCGCCGTCCGCGAGTCCGTCGCGGATCAGGCGATCCGCGCCGGCGGGAAGCTGCGTGTCGGCGTGAAGAAAGAGAATCGCGTCGCCGCTTGCGGCGGCGGCTCCGGCGTTCATCTGCGCGGCGCGGCCGCGCGGCGCAACGATGACGCGATCACAATGCGGAGCGGCGAGCGAGGCGGTCGCGTCGGTGCTGCCGCCGTCGGCGACGATCACCTCCGCGCCGCCGCGGCGCAGCGGAGCAAGGCGCTCCAGCGCGGGCGCGATCCCGGCCGCCTCGTTCAGCACGGGAATGACGATGGACAGGCGCATGGATCAAACGCGCAGGCGGGCGCGGGCGATGTCGTAAGCCGGACCGGAGGCGATGCGCGCATGATAGGAGACATGCGCCGGCGAGCCTTCCGGCCAGCGCGCCAGGAACCGCGCCATGAAGGCTTGCGTGTCGTAGGCGACCGGCAGCGCGTCGATGAACACCCCGTCGCGTGCCATCCCGTAGAGCGGCGCGTGCGGCGAGGGACGCATCGAGATGCGTGTCAGCGCGCCATAAGTCGTGCCGGTGAAGTTCGGCATGCCGGACGCGCCGTTGTTGGCGACGGTCATGCGGCCCGACGGCAGCACAAAATCGCGTAGCGCGGCGAGGCAGCTATGGGTGCAGGCGAACAGGTCGATGACCGAGAGACGGCGCACCTCGTTGCGCCAGTTCGCGCCTGCGGGATCGTCGAGCGCATCGTTCGCGAAGCGCCAGCCGGCGAGCGCGCCGGCGTCGCCGTGCACGATGCCGACACGAAGCGGACCGACCTGCGCGACGAGATGCATCGGCAGCGCGGCGAGCCGCCAGCGCTGGGCGGAATCGGCGTTGGCGCGCAACGCGCTGAGGATCTCGTTCGAGCGCGTCACCACGCCCTGATCGACCGAGGGCGGGTAGGCGCAGCCGCAGCCGGCGCCGACATCGCCCGCGCGGGCGATCTCGCTTTCGACATTGCCGCGCAGCGCGCGATGCGGCGCAACACCGGCTTCGATGTCCGCGAACCAGTCCGGCGCGGCGTCGAACCAGTGGAAGTCGCCGTTGAAAACGAGGGTGGCGCTATCGGCCGCCGCCATGCGCGCGATCTCGCGCAGCGCCTGCGTGTTGCCGTAGAGCCCGCCGACGACATAGAGCGTGTCGGCGGCGAAGTCCGCCGCGCGGTTCAGAACCGCCGGCGAATAGGTGTAGTCGGTCGGGCAGACGCGGCCGGCATCCATCGGCGCGGCGGGAGCGTGCAGCGTCATTCCGCGGCGTCCTTCAGCGCGCCGCCGCAGCTCGAACCTTGCCCGGCGGTGCAGCCATAGCAGTGGCCGGCGACGCGGATCGGCCGGCCGTCGAGCGGCGTATCGAGAATGTCGCGCAGATACGGGCGGGCCTTGTCGTGCGGCATGGCGAGGCCGAGCATCTGGTTGAAGTCGCAGTCGTAGACATAGCCCTGCCAGTCCACCGAGATCAGGTGGCGGCACATCACGCCGTCGAGATTGGCGTCGAGATGGGCGTGCTGCAGCAGGTCGAGATAACCGTCGAACTCGCCTTTGGTGACGAGCGCCGAGCCGAAGCGCTGGATCGGCATGTTGGCGAGCACGAACAGGTTGTTGAAAACGATGCCGTAGCGCTCGGCGAGGATGCGCTTGTAGTCGGCCTCGAGCGCGGCCTGTGGCGGCGGCAGCGACGGGCCTTGCGGATTGTAGACGAGGTTGAGGACGAGGGCCGGATCGCGGCCGTAGCCGAGCGCGTTGAGCGCTTGAAGGCCGCGGATCGAGCCGTCGAACACGCCCTTGCCGCGCTGGGCATCGACATTGCTTTCCAGATAGCACGGCATCGAGGCGACGATTTCGATGCCGTTGCTGGCGAGAAACGCGCCGAGATCCTCATGGCCCTCGACCTCGAGAATGGTGAGGTTGCAACGGTCCATCACCTTGGCGCCGCGCGCGCGTGCGCCGGCGGCGAGGCGGCGGAAATGCGGGTTCAATTCCGGTGCGCCGCCGGTGATGTCGAGCGTTGTGATGTGGCGGCGTTCGATGAAATCGAGCACGAGATCGATCGTTTCGCCGTCCATCTCCTCGGTGCGCTTCGGGCTGGCGCCGACATGGCAGTGGAAGCAGGACTGGTTGCAGCGGTAGCCGACATTGACCTGCAGGGTGTCGAGCCGCCCGCGCGCGATGGCGGGAAAGTCGATCCTGTCGAGCAAGGCCAGCGTATCGCGCATGTCGCAAATCCAGTCGCAATTCCGGGTGAGTCCGCGGCGAGTGTGCCACGCGGCGCGCAGCGGCGGCACCCCGTTTCAGCGCATGCGAGACACATGACCGTGAGGGCGGTGTGAGCCGCCTTCGTGCGGGGGATCAGCGCGCGAGCGCGACCGCTTCGCCGGGGCCGAAGCCGATGCGGCCGTAGCCCGGCAGCTTGATACCGGGATGGCGCAGGTCGATGCCGGCGACGAGGCCGAGCAGGTTGACCTCGATGCCCTCGACCCAGGCGAGCTTGATGCCGGCGAGGCCCCAGAGGTTCAGCTCGACGCCGGTGCGGCTGTCGGTCGGCCCGGCATAGAAGCCGGGGCGGAAGTCGCGCCCCATCGCGTTCGAGGGCAGGCTGACCTGCAGTTCCGGCACCGCGCGCAGCACGGCGGCGACGAAGCTGTTGCTGTTGGGGCCGGGCCAGATGCGGTAGTCGCCGTAGTCGTTGAACGGGTAGGCGGCGATCGCCTGCTCGACTTTCGGGATGACGCGTTCGGCGTCCGCGCCGTGCAGGTCGGCGATGGCGACCGGCATGTTGCCGTACCAGCGGCCGTCCGCCGCCCAGTTGTTCATGCGGACCGGGCGGCCCCAGCCGACCACGTCGTAGCGCGTCCAGTCCTTGGCGCCGGCCGGCTTGAACACGATCCAGCTATGGACGGCGAAGATGCCCTTCCACGCGCCGGTGGTGCCGGTGAAGACGACGAGGCGGGCGCCGGGCTCCTCGCTGGCCGGGGGCAGCGTTTTGGTGCTCGACCAGTCGGCGTCGCGCCAGCTGCGCGGCGTGTCGCCGGCGACGTAAAGCGCGGCGCGCGCGACCAGCGGCAACAGGAAGACGATCAGGATGGCAAGCATGAGGGGACGGCGCAGGCGGCGGGGTGGGGTCATTCGCTGGTTATATGGGCTGGAGTCCGGCGGAACAAAGGCGAGGTTTTTGCTTCGCTCATTCCCGCGAAAGCGGGAATCCAGCTTCTCTCTTGCGAAATTTCAGGAAAGTCAGCATGGGTCCCCGCTTTCGCGGGGACGAACGGAGAATGAAATCTTCGTGAGGTGGTCTTTAGCGGCTGACCGTGTTGCCGGCGATGCGCAGATGCGCGAAGGCCGTCGCGCCGTCTTTCGTCAGGTCGCCGGTCGCCGGCTTGTCCCAGCGCATGCCAACCACCGCGCCGTCCTTGGCGTCCGCAATCACGTTGCCGGTGATGGTGGCCTTGCCTGCGCCCTCGACCACCGTGACGCCGATGCCGATGCCGGTCTTGCGCAGCGTGTTGCGGCTGACGGTGACATTGCGGAGATACTTGCCGGAGCCGACCTCGATGCCCATTACCGGCGCATTCTCGATGGTGTTGCCGGTGACCTCGGTGTCGGCCTCGACGCCGATGCCGACGCCATGGGAATCCGGTCCGCCCTGCGGCCGCTTGTTGACCATGTTGCGGATGGTGTTGTTGCGCACCACCGCGCCGTGGCCGCCCTTGTCCATGTTAGTGACGGCGATGCCGACCGCGGCGACGTCGATCAGGTTGCCCTCGATGGTCGCGTCCTCGAACTCGAATTCGGAATAGATCGCGACCTCGCCGAGCGCGTAGCATTTGTTGCCGATAATTTTGATGCGCGAGGCGGCGTTGCCGCGCACGGCGGTAAAGGCGGCCTTGCGGATCGTGTTGTTGCGCACGATGACGTCGGCGGCGCGAAACACGTTGATGGCGTTGCCGTTCTGTCCGTCGCCGCCGCCGCGCGCCTGCGTATCCTCGATGGTGTTGTCCTCGATCGTGCTGCCGTCGCTCTGCTTTACGGAGCGCCAGACACGGATGCCACCATTGCCGGAACGCGCGATGGCGTTGCCGCGAATGAGCAGCTTGCTGTCGAGGCAGAACAGCGCGGTATCGCCTGCGTCGGCAATCGTGTTATCGCCGACGATGCCGCCGCATAGAGTGAGCGACAGCGCATTGCCGTTCACGTTTGTTACGGTGCAGCCGGAGACGAGCAGGCGCTGCGCCTGCGTCACCTGCACAAGCCCGCCATTGCCGGCGATGGCCAGGCCGCCGCCGTCGAGCGTGAGGCCGGACAGCGAGACGCCGGTGGCGTCGCGCGCGGTGAGCAGGGCATCGCCGCCGCCGAACACGATGCGGGTCGCGCCGGGCTTGGTTCCAGGTTTGGCGGCGATCCGCGCGCCGGAGGGCAGCGCGAGGTCGTGGGCGCGCCATGTGCCGGGCGGCAGCGTCAGCAGCGTGTTGCCGCGCGCGGCGCGGTCGATGAGCGACTGCAATTCCTGCGACCTGTCCTCGGCGGCATGGACCTGCGCGCCGAACGAAGCGGTGGCGAGCGAGCCGAGCAGGAGGTGGCGGCGGGTGAAACGCATGCCGCCATCATGGCGGGCAGGGGTTAATGGCGATTTGCGAGAGCAATAAAGTCCGCCAGCAGCGCCTTTCCGGCGCGTTCCAGCCGGGCGCGGCTGAATGGGGCGCGACGGGAGGTCGGCGGCGCGTCGCGGCGCACCAGCGGCACATGGACGAAGGCGGCGATGCGTGGGCCGCTTTTGCCGGCGGCTTCCGCCGCGCGCCAGCTCGCATAGTTGCACAGATAGCGCCCGGCATCGTGCGACAGCCGCGCCGGAACGGGCAGCCGGCGCAGCGCGGCGGCAAGCCGCGCAGCGGGAGCGGGCAGCGGCCGCGTGAACGGCGCGCCGGCCTCGATCAGCCGGCGATGGTTCCCGCGCGTGGCGTCGGGCGTCATCGCCACACCGTTGCGGGCGCGCGTCTCGATGCGAATAAAGCGGGTGCGGGGCGCGAGGCCAAACATCAGCAGGGCGTCCGGCTTGTGTGCCTTGATGAGCTTCGGCAGGTCGCGGTCGACGGCGGCATAGCTTGTCGTGAAAACATGGCCGACGATGCGCGCGCTGCCGCGCTGCGTATGGCGCGTGAGAACGCTCACCAGCGCGGCGGTTGGATTATACGGCGCGCCGGGATAGGGGCCAAAGCCGGTGACGAGGATTGTTTTCACGGCAGTCCCAGCATCCGGGCGATCTGCTCGACCGCGAGCGTCGGCGTCAGCCGGCCGGCCGCGACGGCGCCTTCGAGCTTGCGCACCTCGCCCCTGATCGCCGGATCGCTGCGCAGCCGGGCCATCAGGCGGTCTTCCAGCATCGTCCACATCCATTTGATCTGCTGCGCGCTGCGGCGGGCGGCGTGCTCGCCGGATTGTGTCAGCGCGGCGCGGTGCCGCTCGACCGCGCGCCAGAGGTCCGGCACGCCGCTGCCGGTCAGCGCCGAATAGGTCGAGACCGGCGGCGACCAGTGCTCGGACTGGGGTTTGAGGATGTTGAGCGCGGCGCGGTATTCGCCGGCTGCGATCTTCGCGCGTTCGACATTGTCGCCGTCGGCCTTGTTGACTGCGATCATGTCGGCGAGTTCGACGATGCCTTTCTTGAGGCCCTGCAATTCGTCGCCGGCGCCGGCCACCATCAGCACGAGGAAAAAGTCGGTCATGTCGGCGACGGCGGTTTCCGACTGGCCGACGCCGACCGTCTCGACGATGACGACGTCGTAGCCGGCGGCCTCGCACAGCAGCATGGTCTCGCGCGTCTTTGCCGCGACGCCGCCGAGCGTGCCGGACGAAGGCGAGGGGCGGATGAAGGCGTGCGGGTCCATCGACAGCCGCGCCATGCGCGTCTTGTCGCCGAGGATCGAGCCGCCGGTGCGCGACGAGGACGGATCGACCGCCAGCACCGCGACCTTGCGGCCTTCGCCGGTGAGATAGCTGCCGAGCGCGTCGATGGTGGTGGATTTGCCGGCGCCGGGTGCGCCGGTGATGCCGAGCCGCACGGCGTTTCCGGCCGCCGGCAGCAGGTCCTGCACGAGCGCATGCGCGGCGGCGCGATGATCGGCGCGCGTGCTTTCGACCAGCGTGATCGCGCGCGCCAGCACGGCACGCTCGCCGGCCCGGATGCCGCGCGCCGTTGCGTCGATGTCGATGGCGATTTTGTCGCGCGACAATGTGAACTCCGGAAGGCGCAATTTTGGCAACTCTATAGAACGCAGGCGGGTGAAAGGAAATCGGCATGAAATCGTCTTGCCCGCAGGGCAATTCGGCCGGAACGATCTGTCATCTTCCGCGTTCTTAGAAACACGGCATGCGCCGACCGGCGGCGTGCGCGAGTGTTCTGTATCCGACAAACTTAAGGGAGTTTCCGCATGAATTGGGATCAGGTCGAAGGCAACTGGAAGCAGTTCAAGGGCAAGGCCCAGCAGCAGTGGTCGAAGCTGACCGACGACGACCTCGGCCGCATCAACGGCAAGCGCGAGGAGCTTGTCGGCGTGGTGCAGGAGCGCTACGGCATCGAGAAAGAGCAGGCCCAGAAGGACATCGACAACTGGCTGAAGACGCAGAAGGCTGCGTAACGCCAGCCGTCGCGGAATAACGACCGGCCCGGAGCGATCCGGGCCGGTTTGCTTTGGCGCGTCAGGGCAGAATGGCGAAGGCGCGCGCCGGGAAGCCGAGACCGTCCTTCACCTTCGGCCAGCTCACGACGATCAGCGCGCCTTTCGCCGGCACCTTGTCGAGATTGGCCATCACCTCGATCTGATAGTGGCCTTTCTGCAAGAGATAAGTCTCCGACAGCATCTTGTCGGTGGTGTCGGTGTCGAGCGACTCGTGGCCGATGGCGGTGACGCCGCGCTGCTCGAACAGGAACTTCACGGTTTCGAACGACCAGGCGGGAAACGGCGCGCGCTTGAAATGCTCGGGGTTGCCGTCGAAGTCCTTCGCCATGTCGGTGCGCAGCGCCACAAAGGCGCCCTTCGGCACGCGGCCGTGGCGCTTTTCCCAGGCCTTCAGGTCGGCGACCGAAAAGGCGTGATTGGCGTCCTTCGCCTGATAGCGCGTATTGTCGAGCACGATCAGCCGCAGGATCATCTGCTTGAGCGGGATCTTGTCCATCGTGATGCCGCCTTCGGCGAAATGGGCCGGCGGATCGACATGCGTGCCGTATTGTCCGACCATCTCGTAATAGGTCGTGCGAAAGCCGTCGTCCTTGATGGTGTAGGCCTTCTTCGTCTTCGGGTCGCCGGCCGGCGAAAACTTCGCCTGGCCGAAGCCGGACCAGACCGGCGAGTTCGGCGAGAACGCGTGGGTGAGGTCGACGAACTGCTTGCCGGCGATGGTGCGGTAAGCGCGGGCGAGGTCGCTTTGCGCGAAGCTCGGCGACGGCGCTGCGGCGGCGAGCGACAACGCGAGCGCCGCGGCGACTTTGGTCGGCGCGTTCAACATTCATTCCTCCCGGAGATGTAAAGGGTAGCCGATCTACTCGGCCGCGCGCTGGTCGTGGCCGAGACGGTGGCGCAGCGTTTTCAGAAGCTTCTCGGCGGCGTCGGCGATGACGGTGCCGGGCGGGAAGATCGCCTCGGCGCCGGCTTTCAGGAGCGCATCGTAATCCTGCGGCGGCACCACGCCGCCGACCACGATCATGATGTCGTCGCGGCCCTGTTGCGCGAGTTCCTTCTTCAGTTCCGGCACCAGCGTCAGGTGAGCGGCGGCGAGCGAGGAGACGCCGAGCACATGGACGTCGTTCTCGACCGCCTGGCGCGCGGCCTCGGACGGCGTCGCGAACAGCGGGCCGATATCGACGTCGAAGCCGAGATCGGCAAAGGCCGAGGCGATGACCTTCTGGCCGCGGTCGTGGCCGTCCTGCCCGATCTTGGCGACGAGGAGGCGCGGGCGGCGGCCCTCGGCCTGCTCGAAGGCTTCGACGGCGTTGCGCACGCGCTCGACCGCGCCGGTCATGCCGACCTCCCGTTTGTAGACGCCGGTGATCGCCTTGATGGTGGCGACGTGGCGGCCGAACGCCTTTTCGAGCGCGGAGGAGATTTCGCCGACGGTGGCTTTCGCGCGCGCGGCCTCGACCGCGAGTTCGAGCAGGTTGCCGTTGCCGGTGGCGGCGCGGGTGAGCGCGTCGAGCGCCTCCTGCAGCCTGGCCGGGTCGCGTTCGGCCTTGAGCTTGCGCAGCTTGGCGATCTGCTGCGAGCGGACCTTGGAGTTATCGACCTTCAGCACGTCCACCGCGCGGTCGTCGACCGGCTGGAATTTGTTGACGCCGATCACCGACTGGTGGCCTGAGTCGATGCGCGCCTGGGTGCGGGCGGCGGCTTCCTCGATCTTGAGCTTGGGGATGCCGGCCTCGATGGCCTTCGCCATGCCGCCGAGCGCCTCGACTTCCTCGATATGCGCCCAGGCTTTCTTCGCCAGTTCGTAGGTCAGGCGTTCGACGTAATAGGAGCCGCCCCAGGGATCGACCATGCGGGTCGCGCCCGCTTCCTGCTGCAGCACGATCTGGGTGTTGCGGGCGATGCGCGCCGAGAAGTCGGTCGGCAGGGCGAGCGCCTCGTCGAGCGAATTGGTGTGCAGCGACTGGGTCTGCCCCTGCGTCGCCGCCATCGCCTCGATCATGGTACGCGCGACATTGTTGAAGACGTCCTGCGCGGCGAGCGACCAGCCGGAGGTCTGGCAATGGGTGCGCAGCGACAGCGCGCGCGCGTCCTCGGGCTTGAAGGGCTTGAGCATCTTCGCCCACAGCATGCGGGCGGCGCGCATCTTGGCGATCTCCATGAAATAATTCATGCCGATCGCCCAGAAGAACGAGATGCGCGGCGCGAACTGGTCGATGGTCAGTCCGGCCTTGATGCCGGCGCGGACATATTCGAGGCCGTCGGCCAGCGTGTAGGCGAGCTCGAGATCCTGCGTCGCCCCGGCTTCCTGCATGTGATAGCCGCTGACCGAAATCGAATTGAACTTCGGCATCTCGGCGGAGGTGTAGGCGAAGATGTCCGAGATGATGCGCAGGCTCGGACCCGGCGGATAGATGTAGGTGTTGCGCACCATGAATTCTTTGAGGATGTCGTTCTGGATCGTGCCCGACAGCTTGGCGTGCGGCACGCCCTGTTCCTCGGCGGCGACGATGTAGAGCGCGAGCACCGGCAGCACCGCGCCGTTCATCGTCATCGACACGCTCATCTGGTCGAGCGGGATGCCGGAGAACAGCGTGTGCATGTCGTAGATCGAGTCGATCGCGACGCCGGCCATGCCGACATCGCCGGCGACGCGGGGATGGTCCGAGTCATAGCCGCGGTGGGTGGCGAGATCGAAGGCGATCGAGAGGCCCTTCTGGCCGGCGGCGAGGTTGCGCCGATAGAAGGCGTTGGAATCCTCCGCCGTCGAGAAGCCGGCATATTGCCGGATCGTCCACGGCTGCGCCGCATACATCGCGGGATAGGGGCCGCGCAGGAACGGCGGCTTGCCGGGGAAGGTGTCGAGGAAGTCGAGGCCTTCGACGTCGGATCGCGTATAGCTCGGCTTGACGGGGATGCCCTCCGGCGTCAGCCACGGCTCGCCGGCGGCGGACGGCGCGGGCGCGGCATCGGCGAAGGCGACGGAGGCGAAATTCGGAATCCGGCTCATGTCAGCCCCAGACTATCATGGGTCGCGCGAAGCGTCGAAAGCACGTCGCAGCCGGCGTAAATGAAGGCGGACACGCCGGCGGTCTTCAGCGCGGCCTCCTGCTCGCCGGGCCGGCCGGCGAGGTGCACCAGCGCGCCGGCATCCGCGAGCGCCTTGGCCGCGCCGGCGGCCTCCGTCTCATAGACCTTGTCGGACGAGCACAGGCAGGCGAGCGCCGCGCCGCTCTTCTTGAAGGCTGCGATCGTGTCCTCGCGCGAGGCGAAGCCGTCATTGGCGACCGCCTCGATGCCGCCGGCCTCGTAGAAGTTTTTCGCGAAAGTCGCACGCGCGGTGAAGTCGGATACCTTGCCGAGATTGGCGAGAAACACTTTCGGGCGCAGGCCGGTGGTCTTGTGCTGCTTGTCGGCGCGGTCGCGCAGCGCCTCGAACGGCGCGGCGAGGCGCATGGCCGGCAGCGCGTCGAAGGTGACGACGGCGGGCGCGGATGCGACGGCGACCGGCTTGACCGGCAGCACGGCGACGGAGGTCTCCGACAGCAGCGGATAGTCGCTCGCGCCGGTCAGCGGGTCTTTGCGTTTCGCAATCGCGGCTTCGCGCGCGGCGCGCGTCCCAGCGACTTTTTTCTGGATCAGGCTTTGCTCGATGGCGGCAGCCGCGCCGCCCGCCTGCTCGATCTCCTGGAACAGCGTCCACGCGCTTTGCGCGATCTCCGCCGTCAGCGCCTCGATGCCGCCGGACCCGGCGGCGGGATCGGCCACGCGATACAGGTTCGACTCCTCGAGCAGAATGAGCTGCATGTTGCGCGCGACGCGGCGCGCGAAGGCGTCGGGCAGGCCGAGCGCCTGCGTGAAGGGCAGCGCCGCGATCGCATCCGCGCCGCCGACGCCGGCGGCGGTGACGGCAATCGTGGTGCGCAGCATGTTCACGTAAGGGTCGCGCTGCGTCATCATCCGCCATGCGGTTTCCGCCGAGACGAAGGCGGGTTCGGGCGCAAGTTCCATCGCCTGCTCGACGCGCGCCCACAGTTTCCGCAACGCGCGGAACTTGGCGATGGTGAGGAATTCGTCGGCGTCGGCGGCGAGACGGAACGCGATCATGCGCCGTCCGGCATCGGGCGCGATGCCGGCAGCCTCGAGCGCGCGCAGGTAATGCACCGCGCTGGCGACGGCGAAGGCGAGTTCCTGCGCCTCCGAGCCGCCGGCGGCATGGATGCAGCGGCCGTCGGCCACCGCGAACGGACCCTTGAAGCCCTGCGCGGTCAGCTCACCGATCATCCGGGCGAACAGTCTGTCGATCTCCGCGCCCGGCGCGGGAAGCGAGCCGGCGCGGATGCGATTGCCGAGCGGATCGAGGCCGAAGCGGATAGTCGCCGCCTTGGGTTCGATGCCGCGCTGTTTCACATAAGCGGCGAGGCTCGCGCCGGCGTCGCGGTGCGCGGTCGAAAGGTCGAGCTCGATTGACACGGCATCGAGAAAGACGCCGTCCAGCACGCGGGCGATGGTGTCGGGCCTGCCGTCGATGCCAAAGCCATAGGCTCCCGCCGCGCCGCCGTAGACCAGCGTCAGTCCGGTCGCGCCGTTTTCGAGATCGGTCAGCGCCTGCTTGTTCGCTTCCACCGGATCGGGATGATCGACCCGTGCCATCACCTGCCACGGCGCGGCCGCGCGGCCGGCGACCGGGGCGGCGTGGCTGCGCGGATAGAGCGGGGAAACCTTCAGGCCGTCATAGGTGCGGCTGACGAGGCGCTTGTCGAAGTCGGCGCCCTTCAGCGCGGCATCGACCAGCTTGCGCCATTCGGTCTCGGTGGCGGTCGGGAACTCGGCGGCCAGATGCAAGGCTCGCTCGCTCTGGGTCTGGTCGCTCTCGGGGTCGTTGCTCATGCGGATTTCAATGCCACAGACCGCGTGGGCCGCCAATCGGCCGGCGGCGGGCCAGTCATGCGCCTGCGACCAAAGGCTAAATTAGGCGAGCGGCAGTTTCTCGACCCCGGTGGCGTCGATCTTGGCCGCGGCGTCGCGGACGCTGTGGCCGGCGACGACGAGGCCGCCGGCGATCTCCGCGAGCGGCTTGAGAACGAAGGCGCGCTCGAACAGCCGCGGATGCGGCAGCGTCAGGTCCGGTGCGCTGAGGGTGACGCCCTCGATGGCAATGATGTCGATGTCGGCGGTGCGCGGTCCCCAGCGTGTCTCCCGCGCGCGGTCGCGGCCGAGCGCGCGCTCCACCGCATGGGCGCGGCCGAGCAGGGCATGGGGATCGAGCGTGGTGTCGACCGCGGCGCAGGCATTGATGAAGGCAGGCTGGTCGGTCACGCCCCACGGCGCGGTGCGGTAGTCCGACGAGCGTGCCACGAGGCGGATATCCGGCGTCTCGGTCAGCATGGCGATGGCGCGGGCGACCAGTGCCCGGCTGTCGCCGAGATTGCTGCCGAAGGCGAGCCAGGCGCGCGCCGTGTCAGCCATTACGCTTGCGCACCAGCGTAACGGCGACGTCGTCGAATGTAGCGGCAATCGGCGCGTGCGGCTTGTGGATCGTCACCTCGATGCCGCGCACCTTGGGAAAACGGGCGAGCACGGCGTCCGCCACCTTGCCGGCGGCGGTTTCGATCAGCTTGAAGCGGGCGCCGCAGAAGGCGTCGCTCGCCGCCTTCACGACCTGGTCGTAGGACACGGTGTCGGCGACCTTGTCGCTTGCCGCCGCGCGTTTGAGGTCGATGTCGAGCACCATGTCGATGGTGAAACTCTGCCCGACCTTGCCCTCATGCGGCATGACGCCGTGATAGGCGTGCAGCGACAGGCCGCGGATGGAAATGCGGTCGGACATTCAGACGCCCTCATTTTTGGCTGGCGCGCAATCTTGCGGCAAACCGGTTCCCACTCCGCCGGATTGCGCGCCGATCGCTGCCGCGATGCGCAGCGCCTGAACGGTTTCGGCAACGTCATGCGCGCGGATGATGGCGGCGCCTTTCTGCGCGGCATGCAGATGAGCCGCGAGCGAGCCGCCGATCCGCTTGTCGGGCGTCGAAGGCACCACGCTGGCGATGAAGCGCTTGCGCGAGGCGCCGACCAGCACGGGCAGGCCGGCAAAGTCGATCTCGTCATAGCGGCGCAAGGTCTCGACGCTCTGCTCCGGCGTCTTGCCGAAGCCGATGCCGGGATCGAGCGCGATCTGCTCGCGGGCGATGCCGGCTTTCGCGGCGATGTCGAGCGAGCGGGCGAAGAAGGCGTTGATGTCGGCGACGATATCGATGCCGGCATCCGCCTTGTCGCGGTTATGCATGATAATGACCGGCACGCTGTGCTCGGCGACGACGCGGGCCATGTCGGGGTCTTGCTGGAGACCCCAGACGTCATTGGCGATGGCTGCGCCCTGTTCCAAAGCCCAGGCGCAGGTCTTGGCCTTGATGGTGTCGATCGAGATGGGGATGCCGCGCTCGCGGCCGAGCGCGATCACGGCCGGCAGCACCGTCCTCAGCCGCTCCATCTCGTCCTCGGCGGTGACCGGCTTCTGCCCGCCATAGGGACGGGTCGATTCCGCGCCGATGTCGAGAATGTCGGCGCCGTCCTCGGCCATGCGGCGGGCTTGGGCGATTGCGGCGTCGCTTTCAAAGAATTGTCCGCCGTCGGAGAAGGAATCCGGCGTCACGTTGAGGATGCCCATGACCAGCGGGACGGCCGGGCGCTTGCCGAGCAGGGCGGCGAGGCGCAGCGGCGTCGTGGTCGCGGCTCCGGTCACAGCAGCATCCACCAGGGTGGCGTTCATGGCCCAATCGGTCGCGCGGCCGGGTCCGGCTGTCAAGCCGAAGGCCTGCCGCGGCGGAAACCAGGGCTTTCGCGTCAGTACGATATCTTGATCGGCAGTTTCTTGGCGTGATCGATCCAGCGCGTCACGGCCTTTTCGGACGGCAGCAGGCGAACCAGCTTGCGCTTTTCGTTCGCTTTGGCCATCGCCTGCGCGAGTTTCTGCGGATTGCGGTAAGCCAGTTCGCGAAGGGTGTCGACGCCGGCCGCGCACAGCAACTCGGCATATTCGCGGTGGACACCCTTGATGCGCATGCGGTCGGCCATATTGGCCCAGCGCAGCAGCTGCCGCTCGGCGATGCCGGTCCTGATGGCGAGTTCCTTGCGGCCGCGCAGCGTGCTCGCCTTTTCGAGCAGGCGCGCGGACGAGCGAATACCCGCCTTCTTCAGAAGGGCGACAACCTCACCGTCGATGCCATCGATGTCGGTCAGCGGATAGGTCATGGCAACGTGCAAGCTTCCAAAACAAATACAAATGTCGAGTGGCGCATCCGGGAGGGGAGGCGTCAGGTAAACTGGCTGAGGCCGGGAATGGCGCCGACGATCTCGCCGATCGCCTCGTCGCCGACCTTTTCCCGTCCGTAGGCGATGATTTCCTTGGTCACGGCCTGGACCTGGCCCATGCTGAGGCCGGCCGCCATCAGCTTGGTGCCGGCGCCCATGACGCCACCCATCAGGCTGAAACCGCCGCCGGCGGCCTGCGCCGCAGCTTCGCCGCCGGGGATCTTGTCGATCAGGGCCTGCACCTTGTCGGCCGGGCCTTCCTTCTTGAGGAAGTCGAGAATGATGCCGACGGCCTTGGCGGCGACATCTCTGTCGATACCGGTGCTGGCGGTGAGGCGATCGATCAGTTCGTCCATGTCCCCCTCATGCAACGCTGCGTTCGCCACATCGACCTAACGATCAGGCCGATGAAACAATATTGAACTGCACCCGCGCCGATGACAAGCGGCGAAAACGATTTCCGCTTGCGCGCGAGGCCGCTTTGAAGATGCATCGTCGCTTGCAAGTCAAGATAATTGTCGTCGCAAGCAATGCGATGAGGCGATGAGCGTTGCGCGGTTGTCACTGTGCAGTGCGTCTTGCACGAAAACGGGTGAGCGGCGTGCGGGTCTTGCGATAAATTTCGGCAATCGGTCATCCCGATCTTGAAAGGCGGAGTGAAAGGCGGCGCGGATCATACTCGCTCCGCCGGCCGGTTCCGACGTCGCTCAAAACTTGCGTTCGAGGCTTGGTTCAGGGATTGGTCCAAGCCTTTGATAAAATTCGACGGGAAATTTGCGCCCATTTCTGATGGGCTGCGACTTTGCAGCGCGGTATGGGGTTGTTAGTTTGGCGGCCGAAACGCTTTTCAGAAGGACTCTAATCTCATGAGCGGTCTCGACGCGGTGTTGCAACGCATCGATCAGGACATGGATGCCAGCGTCGAGCGGCTGTTCACGCTGCTGCGGATTCCTTCGGTCTCGACCGACCCCGCCTTCGCCAACCACTGCAAGGAGGCGGCCGAGCATGTCGCCGCCGACCTGCGCGGCATCGGCTTTACGGCCGAGGTGAAGCCGACCGGCGGGCATCCGGTCGTGCTGGCCAAGGCCATGAACGGGCAGGCGAAAGCTGGCGGTCCCAGTGTCCTTTTTTATGGCCACTATGACGTGCAGCCGGTCGACCCGCTCGACCTGTGGAAGTCGCCGCCGTTCGAGCCGCGGATCGAAACGCTGCCGGACGGCCGCAAGATCATCGTCGCGCGCGGCGCCTGCGACGACAAAGGGCAGTTCATGACCTTTGTGGAGGCCTGCCGCGCTTTCAAGGCGGTCAACGGCACGCTGCCGCTGCCGGTCACCGTCATGATCGAGGGCGAGGAGGAATGCGGCTCCAAGCACCTGCCGGGCTTCGTGAAAGATAATGCCAAGGACCTCACGCTCGACCTTGCGCTGGTCTGCGACACCGCGATGTGGAACGCCAACACGCCGGCCATCACCACCTCGCTGCGCGGCCTCGTCTACGAGGACGTCAAGGTGACGGCGGCCGACCGCGACCTGCATTCCGGCGTGTTCGGCGGTGCGGCGCAAAATCCGCTGCGCATCCTCGCGCATGTGCTCGGCCAGATGCATGACGACAAGGGACGGGTGACGATCCCCGGCTTCTATGACGGCGTGAAAGACCTGCCGGCCGACATCAAGGCCGACCTGAAGGCGCTCGACCTGACGGCCGACACCTTCCTTGGGCCGATCGGGCTGAAAAAGTCCTCCGGCGAGAGCGACCGCATGCTGATCGAGCAGATCACCACGCGGCCGACCGCCGAGATCAACGGCATCATCGGCGGCTATACCGGCGAGGGCGCCAAGACCGTGATCCCCGGCGAGGCGCTGGCGAAAGTGTCGTTCCGCCTCGTCGGCACGCAGGACCCGCAGAAGGTGCGCGACGCGTTCCGCGCCTTCGTGCGCGAGCGCATCCCGGCCGACTGCAAGGTGGAGTTCGGCAATTTCGGCCTCGCGCCGCCGGTGCAGCTGAATTACGACATGCCGGCGCTGGTCAAGGCGCGGACGGCGCTGGCCAATGAGTGGGGCACCAAGGCGGTGACCGTCGGCGCCGGCGGCTCGATCCCGATCGTCGCGGACTTCAAGCAGGTGCTGGGGATGGACTCGCTGCTGGTCGGCTTCGCGCTCGACGACGACCGGGTGCATTCGCCGAACGAGAAGTTCGATCTCAAGTGCTACCACAAGGGCATCCGCTCCTGGGCGCGCATCCTCGATGCGCTGGCGCAGGGCTGACGACGACGGCCGTGCAGCACAAGGACAGGGACGGCGCGCCGCCCGGAGCGGCCGACAAGGACCGGCCGCTGCAGGAGGATATCCGCTGGCTCGGTCGGCTGCTCGGCGACACCGTGCGCGCGCAGCAGGGCCAGGCGGTCTTTGACCTGATCGAGCGAATCCGGCGCACCTCCGTTCAGTTTCACCGCGACGAGGACGTGACCGCGAAGCGGGCGCTGGAGGACATCCTGCACCGGCTCGATCCCGCGCAGGCGGTCGAGGTGATCCGCGCCTTCAGCTATTTCTCTCATCTCGCCAATATCGCCGAAGACCATCATCACGTCCGGCGCAACCGCAGCCACGCCATCGCCGGCTCGCCGCCGCGCCGCGGTTCGGTCGCCGATGCGCTCGCCCGCGCCTTTGCCGCCGGCCTGCCGCCCGATGCGGTGAACGCCTTTTTCAACGGCGCGCGGATCAGCCCGGTGCTGACCGCGCATCCGACCGAGGTGCGCCGCCGCAGCACCATGCGGCTCGAGATCGCGGTGGCCGAGCTGCTGGCGCAGCGCGAGCGCGCCGATCTGACGCCGGACGAGAAGGCCGAGACCGATGAGCAACTGAGCCGGGTGGTGCTGACGCTGTGGCAAACCAACCTGTTGCGCCGCACCCGGCTCGACGTTCTCGACGAGGTCACCAACGGGCTGTCCTATTTCGATTACACGTTCTTCCGCGAACTGCCGCGGCTTTATGCCGGGATCGAGGACCAGCTCGCCGCGGCGGGCGGGACGCCGGGATCGCCGCTGCATTCGTTTCTGACGATCGGAAGCTGGATCGGCGGCGACCGCGACGGCAATCCGTTCGTGACGGCGGAGACGCTGCGCGCGACGCTGCGGCGGCAGAGCATCCAGGTGCTGAATTTCTATCTCGACGAGGTCCACGCGCTCGGCGACGAGTTGCCGACGTCCTCGCTGCTCGTTCCGGTGTCGGCGGCGCTGGCGGACCTCGCGGCGCGCTCGCCCGATACGTCGCCGCATCGCGAGGCGGAGTCCTATCGCCGGGCGCTCGCCGGATTCTACGCGCGGCTGGCGGCGACCCAGCAGCGGCTCAACGGCGTGACGCCGCCGCGCGAGCCGGTCGGGACCGCCGAGCCTTACGAGAGCGCCGGCGCGTTCGCGGACGATCTTCGCGTCGTGCATGACTCGCTGGTCGAGAACGGGACGGCGGCGCTGACGCGCGGCCGGCTGCGCAGCCTGCGGCGCGCGGTCGATTGTTTCGGCTTTCACCTCGCGAGCCTCGATCTGCGGCAGGGCTCGGACGTTCACGTTGAAACGCTCGCCGAACTGTTCGAGGCGGTCGCGCCGGGCACCGGTTACGGCGGCCTCGGCGAGCAAGCACGCCGCGCGCTGCTGTGCGACGAATTGCGTTCGCGGCGGCCGTTGATCCGCCCGCAGCACGGCTATTCGGATACGACGACGCGCGAGCTTGCGGTGTTCCGCGCGGCCCGTGACGGCCTGTCGAGTTACGGACCGGAGGCGATCCAGACCGCGATCATCTCCAACACGCGCGACGCCTCCGACCTGCTCGGCCTTGCGGTGCTGATGAAGAATACGGGGCTAATCGGCGACGACGGCGCGGGCGCGATCAATCTGGTGCCGCTGTTCGAGACGATCGACGACCTGCGCCGCTCGGTGCCGATCATGGACGCGCTGCTGTCGACGCCGGAATACCGGCGCATCGTGGAGGCGCGCGGCGGATTGCAGGAGGTGATGCTCGGCTATTCCGACAGCAACAAGGACGGCGGCTACGTCACGTCGGGCTGGGAGATCTACAAGGCCGAGGTGGGATTGATGGAGCTGTTCCGCCGCCACGGCGTGCGGCTGCGGTTGTTCCACGGCCGGGGCGGCACGGTGGGGCGCGGCGGCGGGCCGAGCTTCGATGCGATCCTCGCGCAGCCGGCGGGCGTGGTCGGCGGCCAGATCCGGCTGACCGAGCAGGGCGAGATCATCTCCAGCAAATACACCAACCCGGATGTCGGCCAGCGCAATCTGGAAATCCATGTCGCGGCGACGCTCGAAGCCTCATTGCTGCATCCGCAGCAGGCGGCGGTGCCGGAGGACTTCATCGCGGCGATGGAGCAGCTCTCCGGCCATGCCTTTGCGGCCTATCGGGATCTCGTGTTCGAGACGCCGCGCTTCAACGATTACTTCCGCGCCTCGACCGTGATCGACGAAATCGCGACGCTGAACATCGGATCGCGTCCGGCCTCGCGCAAGGCGACCGGCGCCATCGCAGACCTGCGCGCGATCCCTTGGGTGTTCTCCTGGTCGCAATGCCGCGTGATGCTGCCGGGCTGGTACGGCTTCGGGGCGGCGGTCGCGGCGTGGCGCAAGGACAAGGCGAACGGCATCGATCTGCTGTGCCGCATGTATCGCGAGTGGCCGTTCTTCACGACGCTACTGTCCAACATGGACATGGTGCTGGCGAAATCGAGCATGGCCATCGCCTCGCGCTATGCCGATCTCGTCCCGGACGGGGATTTGCGCAAGGCGATCTTCTCGCGGCTGCGCGCGGAACGGCGGCAGACCATCGCCGCGATCTACGAGATCACCGGGACCGACCGGCTGCTCGCCGGCAATCCCTTGCTCGCCCGTTCGATCGAGAACCGGTTTCCCTATATCGATCCGCTGAACCACTTGCAGGTCGAGCTGCTGCGGGCGCACCGCGAAAACAACGACAACGAGAAGGTGCTGCGCGGCCTGCTGCTGACGATCAACGGCATTTCGGCGGGCCTGCGCAACAGCGGCTGACGCCGGCCCGTGTTCAGTTCTTCAGCCGGTAGCCGGTCTTGAAGATCCACCAGGTGATGGCAAGGCACAGGCCCATGAAGAAGAGGGCCGCCGCCGCGCTGATGCCGATATGCACGTCCGCCACTTCGAAGAAGCTCCAGCGGAAACCCGACACCAAATAGACGATGGGGTTCAGCAGCGCGATTTTCTGCCAGATGCCGGGCAGCAGATCGATCGAGTAGAAGGTGCCGCCGAGAAACGTCAACGGCGTGATGATGAGCAGCGGCACCGTCTGCAGTTTCTCGAAGCTGTCGGCCCAGATGCCGATGATGAAGCCAAGCAGGCTGAAATTCACCGCGGTGAGCACCAGGAAGGCGAGCATCCAGAACGGATGCGCGATCTGCATCGGCACGAACAGCCATGACGTCGCGAGAATAATGAGGCCGAGGATGATCGACTTGGTGGCGGCCGCGCCGACATAGCCGGTGACGATCTCGAGGAACGACACCGGCGCGGACAGAAGCTCGTAGATCGTGCCGATGAAGCGCGGGAAATAGATGCCGAACGAGGCGTTCATGGTGCTCTGCGTCAAGAGCGTGAGCATGATGAGGCCCGGCACGATGAAGGCGCCGTAGGCGATGCCATTGATCTCGGTGATGCGGGAGCCGATCGCGGCGCCGAACACCACGAAATAGAGCGAGGTCGAGACGACCGGCGACACCACGCTTTGTAGCAGCGTGCGGCCGGTGCGCGCCATTTCGAACTTGTAGATGGCCCAGATCGCGCGGTGGTTCATCGCCGGTCGCTCACCAGATTGACGAAAATATCCTCGAGCGAGCTTTGCTCGGTCTGCAGGTCGCGTACGCGGATGCCGGCGCGCGACAGTTCACCGAGCAGGGTGCCGATTCCGGTGCGCTCGCTTTTGGTGTCGTAGTCGTAGACGAGTTCGTGGCCGTCGGCGGAGAGCGACAGGCCGGGCGTTGCGATGCCGTCGGGGATGGCGTCGAGCTTCTGCTGCATCTGCAGGGTGAGGCGCTTGCGGCCGAGCTTGCGCATCAATTCGGCCTTCTGCTCGACCAGCATGATGTCGCCCTTGTTGATGACGCCGACACGGTCGGCCATGTCCTCGGCTTCCTCGATGTAATGCGTGGTGAGGATGATGGTGCAGCCGGACTCCTTGAGTTCCCGGATCACCTGCCACATGTCCTTGCGCAGTTCGACATCGACGCCGGCGGTCGGCTCGTCGAGGAACAGGATCTGCGGCTCGTGCGCGAGCGCCTTGGCGATCATGACGCGGCGCTTCATGCCGCCCGACAGCGTCATGATCTTGTCGTCCTTCTTGTCCCAGAGCGACAGCGCCCGAAGCGTCTTCTCGATATGCGCCGGGTTTGCCGGCAGGCCGAACAGGCCGCGGCTGAAGGTGGTGGTGTTCCAGACCGACTCGAAGGCGTCGGTGTGCAGTTCCTGCGGCACGAGGCCGATCAACGAGCGTGCTGCGCGATAGTCGGAGATGATGTCATGGCCTCCGACGGAGATGGTGCCGGTCGAGGGCTTGAGGATGCCGCAGATGATGCCGATCAGCGTCGTCTTGCCGGCGCCGTTGGGGCCGAGCAACGCGAAGATTTCCCCGGCATAGATGTCGAGGTTGATGGTCTTCAGCGCCTGGAAGCCGGTGGCGTAGGTCTTCGACAGGTTGTCGATGGAAATGATCGTCGGCATGAATGAATGCTGGCAGGGTCCGAGGAAGCCAGAGGCATATAGGCGGGCGAGGCGCGGCCCGCCAGCCGGGTCCGGCGAATATCCCGGAAAAAGTGGCCAGATTAGGAGGCGCTAAACCGCAAGGTCCGGCAGCGCGGAGAGACTGGTCACCACGCGTTCGGCCTTGCCGTATTCGTCCGGATTGCCGGCGCGGTTGATCCAGACCGGCTTGAAGCCGACATTGGCCGCGCCCATCACGTCCCAGCGGTTCGACGAGATAAAGGCGACCTCGTCGTGGCGGCACCGGAAGAAATTGATGACGAGGTCGTAGACCTCCGGGCGCGGCTTGAACATTTTCAGGGAGTCGATCGACAGCACGGCGTCGAGCAGATCGCCGAGGCCGGCGGCTTCGACCGCGCCCTTGAGCATCGCGGGAGATCCGTTCGACAGGATGCCGGTGCGGCAGCCCTTGTCGCGCAGGCGGCGCAGCGTGTCCTTGGCGTCCGGGAAGGCGCCGAGCTTGTAGTAGGCGTCCATCAGCTGCGGCTTCAGCCCCTTGTCCACCGAGGGAAAACGCGCCAGCGCGAAGTCGAGCGCCTGGCCGGTCAGCGCCCAGAAATCCTGGTATTGGCCGGACAGCGTCAGCGTCCAGGAATATTCGAGCTGCTTGGTGCGCCAGACCTCCGACATGCGGTCGGCGTCCGGCCCCACCTTGTCGCGATGCTTGCCGATGGCGGAATGGACATCGAACAGCGTGCCATAGGCGTCGAAGACGTAAATCGCGGCGGGCATTGTGATAGGCTCCCTCGAGAAGTCGCGGCAGTCTCGCAGATGACGTCAGGCCGTGCAAAGCGTGGACGTGGAGTGCGGTATGGCGAATGCGCAGAACTGGTCAACCACATGGACTTTTTATGACGGGGACTGGCACGAGGGAAACCTGCCGCTGTGGGGCGTGCGCACCCATGCGATCTGGCTCGGCTCCTCGGTGTTCGACGGCGCGCGCGCCTTCGAGGGCGTGACGCCGGACCTCGACCTGCATTGCGCGCGGGTCAACGCCTCGGCGAAGACGATGTTCCTGAAGCCCGTCGTCGCACCTGAGGAATGGATCGGCCTCGTGCGCGACGGCATCAAGCGTTTCCCCAAGGACACGCCGCTCTATATCCGGCCGATGTACTGGGCCGAGCGGGCAAGTCCGATGTCGCTGCCGCCGGACGCGGAGTCGACCCGCTGGTGTCTGTCGCTCTACGAGGTGCCGATGAAAAAGCCGGAAGGCTTTTCGCTGACGCTGTCACCGTTCAAGCGGCCGCTGCCGGAGACCGCGCCGGTCGACGCCAAGGCCGGCTGCCTTTATCCGAACAACGCGCGGGCGATGATGGAGGCGCGCTCACGCGGCTTCGACAACTGCATCGTCTGCGACGCGGTCGGCAATGTCGCGGAGCTGGCGAACTCCAACGTCTTCATGGCGAAGGACGGCGTGGTGTTCACCCCGATCCCGAACGGCACGTTCCTCAACGGCATCACCCGCCAGCGCACCATCAAGCTGATGCGCTCGGCCGGCATCGAGGTCGTCGAGACGGTGCTGAAATACAAGGACTTCGAGGAGGCCGACGAAATCTTCGCAAGCGGCAATGCCTCGAAGGTCGTCACCGTCAACCGGATCGGCGAGCGCTCATTGCAGCCGGGGCCGCTGTTCCGCAAGGCGCGCGAGCTTTACTGGGATTTCGCGCATTCGTAGCAGTTTATTTTTCTCCGCTCATTCCCGCGCAAGCGGGAATCCATTTTTTGGCTGGATCCCCGCTTTCGCGGGGATGAACGGAGGGTATGACGAAGGCTTTACGGCGGCGGCTGGGTGAGGATGGTCTTCACCTCGCGGCCGCGAATGTCGTAGACGCGCGCATAGGTGACGCCGGCGCGTTCGACCGTGGCGATCTCCGGCGCGTCGAGTTTGGCGCAGTAGAACTCGCCGAGCATCAGCGCGAAGTCGGCGCCCTTCGGATCCCAGGTCAGATCGTAGCCGTCGCCGAGCGCGACCCGCGCCGTCGGATGCGGGCCGCACACCGCGACTGTCCATCGCCGTCCCTGCGGCGGCGCTTCGCCGGTTGCCGCGAGCCTGCCGCGCAGCGCGTCGGCGGCCTGCTTCAGCGACAGGCCCCAATAGTCGATCATGTAATTCTTGCGCGCGCCGCGCTCGCTGCCGGCCAGCAGGTTGAAGTAGGTGTATTCGTACGGATGCAGCCGGATCATCGCGGCAAGCGGATCGAGGATCGCGGCCGCAAACAGAAGTGCGACCACGATGACCGCGTGGCGGCTGTGTCGGCGCGCCCGGTCGAGCAGCCACGGCACGGCGAGGCCGGCGAGCAGCGCAAGCGGCGGCACCGCGAACAGGAAATGGCGGATCCCGTTGTAGCCGGCGGGCCGGGTGATGACGGCAATCGCGATCGGCAGCACGGCGGCGACGAGCACGATCAGCAGGTTGGCCCGCGTCGTCTTGCCGTCGGTTTCGGTCTTCCCCGCGATGCGCCACAGCGCGAGCGCCGTACCGATGGCGACGAAGATCAGCAGCCCTTCCGGCAGCTTCAGCGCGAACAGGTGCGGCACATAGCTTGCCGGCATGTCGGGTACCGAAATCAGCCGGCCTTCGTAAAGCTCTTCCCACGGTTTCTCGAAAAAACTGGAGAAGTATTCGACGGCCTCGATCACATGGAGCGGGCTCAGCACCGACCACGGCCATAGCAGCCCCATGACGACGATGCCGAGCGGAAGCGCCGGCAGCAGCCGGAGGAAGAACGCAAGAAAATTCCGCCACGCGGTCTTGAGGCTTTCCCGCCGTGCGTCGCTCGCGAACAGGAACGCGACCGCGACGACGAAAGGAGCAGCGCTGACGACGGCGAGGATACGCGTGCCGAAGGCGACGCCGAGGCCGACGCCGAAAATCGCCACGGTGGGCCATGACGGTCTGGGGAATTCGTCGATGGCGCGCACGAAGGCGTAGAGCAGCGCCAGCGAGGCGACCGCGAAGGGCGCGTCCTTCGCGTTGATGAAGACGTGGCCGTAATAATGCGGCGTGAGGAGCAGCGCGACGAGGGCGGCAAGTCCCGTGAGAGGTCCGGCGACCGGTCCGCCGAGCCTGCGGCCGGTGCGCCAGATCAGGATGAAGCCGACGAGGCCGACCAGTGCGCCGGCGAGCCGCCGCGTCTCGAACAGCGTGAAGGGCAGCACCTTGGCGGCGAGCGCGGCCGCCATGTCGAAGCCGCCGCCATACATGTAGAGATTGACGAAGTGCAGCGCGCGGGTGTCGACGAAGCTCGAGTCATAGAGCGCGAGCAGCAGCGCGCCGTATTGCGAGTGGGTGTAGTCGTCCCAGCCAAGCCCGTAGTCGCGAAAGGTTGCGAGCGCGATCGCCGCGAAGCCCGCCAAAACGGCGAGCGCGACGCGATCGGCGAGGGTTGCTGCCGATCGCATCGCGCTGTCGTCCTTGATCGCTTGCCGGACCGGTTACTTGGTCGCGGCGGCGTAGAGTTCGGCGACGTAGTCCCAGTTGACCAGATGGTCGAGGAAGGCCTTCAGGTAGTCGGGACGGCGGTTGCGATAGTCGATGTAGTAGGAGTGCTCCCACACGTCGCAGCCGAGGATCGGGGTCGCGCCCTTGACCAGCGGGCTCTCGCCGTTCGGCGTCTTGTCGACGACGATCTTGCCGCCCTTGACCGCGAGCCAGCACCAGCCAGAACCGAACTGGGTTGCGCCGGCCTGGGCGAAGTCTTCCTTCATCTTGGCGACCGAGCCGAGATCCGAGGCGATCGCCTTTTCGAGCGCGCCCGGCAGCTTGTCGCCGCCGCCGTTCGGCTTCATCCAGTTCCAGAAATGCAGGTGGTTGTAGTGCTGACCGGCATTGTTGAAGACGGCCGGGTTCTTGCCGAACGAGCCCTTGACGATCTCTTCCAGCGACTTGCCTTCCCACTCGGTGCCCTTGAGGGCGTTGTTGCCGTTGTTGACGTAGGCGAGGTGATGCTTGTCGTGGTGATATTCGAGCGTCTCGCGCGACATGTAGGGCGCCAGCGCATCGTGGGAATAAGGCAGATCGGGCAGCTTGAACGACATGACGTTCTCCTCGCGCACGTTATGAAACTCCGGGCGGCGTCCGGTCTGCGCCGGAAAACCGCAATGAATGCATTTCATTAGGCCGGTGGCTGCGCCTCGGCAATGACTTCCGCGCCATCCGGCGCATATCGTTTCGCGCCGTCCGGCAGATGCGTCGTTTTTGCGCCATCCGGCGCGTTGCCGGCCTTGCCGCGGGGAACCTCGCGGACCGCAGGCCGCGCCCCGGTGCGGCAAATTCTCTTGGTTCCGGAACGGGTTCGGCGGAAGGCAACTGTCGGCGCGCAAGGTGCCGAGAATATGACAAATCAAATATTAATTCTTGCAGGCGAGAGTGGCTCCGGTAGAAATTCCCGCAAGGTCAAGGGGCTAGCCGGACAGCGGCCCGCAACTGGGGACGTTTGATGTCGGTGGTTTTGTATGTGTTGGGCGGCCTCGCCGTCATGGTTGGCGCAGCGCTGGTCGGCTTCGGGATTCCGATCAAGGAATTCGGCATCGGCAACACGCTGATCATGTCCGGCAGCGTGGTGTTCTCCGTGGGGCTCGTGCTGTTCGGTCTTGCCGCCGCGGTGGCGCGCCTGACGCGCCTGACCGACCTGATGGCGGCGCGCGGGCCCGTGCGCGATGCGCGCGGCGCCGATGCGTTCGAACGCCCGGCGTCAGCCGCGCCGGCTGGCGGCGAGGGGCGTATTCCGTTTCCGAGCCGGCCGAAAGCCAACGTGCCGCCGGTTGCCGAAGTGCGCGCGCCGGTCGCGCCGCCGCCGTTGCCGACAATGCCGGCGTCGATCCCGGCGGACGAGCACGCCTCCGACACCTCGCTCTCGCCGAGCCTCGCGCCGTCGCTGCGCAATCCGGATCTCGGCCTCGACGGACGCGACGAGCCGCCGGCCCGCAAGCCCGCGGTGAAGCCTGCCTCCGAGCGTGCCGCGCCGGCGCCGGAGATGAACCTGCCGCCGCCGCCGCCGCTGCCCTCGACCTTTGCGAAGCCGGCCGCGCCGCAGATGCCGCCGCCACCGCCGCCGCGCCCCGCGCCGGCGATGCGGCCGCCGCAGCCGAACTATTTCGACACCGTCTGGGGCGGCGACGCCAAACCGGGCGCGGCGCCCGAGGGCGACGACGAGACGTCCGAGTTCCGTCCGGTGCCGCGGTTCGAGGCGCCGGCCGATGTGCCGCCGCCGCCGATGGCGCCGTCGAAATCCGAAGCGCCGAAATTCGAGCCGCCCAAGTTCGAGCCACCCAAGTTCGAACCGCCCAAATTCGAACCGCCAAAGGCCGCTCCGCCGCCGCTGCCCGAACCGGCCAAGCCCGCCGGTGAGGAAATGCATGCCGCCGCGGTGCTGAAGTCCGGCGTGGTCGATGGCATGGCCTATACGCTTTATGTCGACGGCTCGATCGAAGCCGAATTGCCGGACGGCACGCTGCGCTTTGCCTCGATCAACGCGCTGCGCGAGCACCTGGAAAAGAGCGGCGGTTAGCCGCGGATCACGCTCTCGAGGCTGACGGCCGTCCGGCTCTCCGGGCGGCCGTTTTGCTTGGTGCGCGCATTTAGCCGGCAGATCGGCTATTGCGGCCGGCCAAGAAAAAGGACGTCCTTTTACAGAATTGGCGGCCCCCAAATCGTCAATTATTCTTGCAGAATACGAATCGGCCAGTAAAAATCCCGGCGTCTAGAGCTTTCAATATCGCGTTGCTTTCGTCTCTCAGCAGGCCTTCAGAGGACCGGACACCGGCGAACCGACCCATGAGCGACACGACCGCGACCAGCAATTTCATCGAGCTGACCGCCGAGATCGTCTCGGCCTATGTCAGCAACAACACGGTGTCGGCCACCGACATCCCGGCGCTGATCAATCAGGTGCACGCGGCGCTGACGCGCGTGAACGCCGGCGGCGTCGAAACCGGCAACGAGACGCTGAAGCCCGCGGTATCGGTGAAGAAGTCGATCACGCCGGAATACATCGTCTGTCTCGAGGACGGGAAGAAGTTCAAGTCGCTCAAGCGTCACCTGCGCACGCAGTACAACATGACGCCGGAGCAGTACCGCGAGAAATGGAACCTGCCGGCCGACTATCCGATGGTGGCGCCGAACTACGCGGCGGCGCGCTCGGAACTCGCCAAGCAGATGGGGCTGGGCCAGCAGCGCAGAAGGCGGGGCGGGAAGTAGGCGAGAAAGTTGAAGTGCAGCCGGTTGGCACCCTGCCATTTGATTGAGGCTGCCATAACAAAAACGCGCTTGTTCAAGCCGTGACATCTCCATATTGTTCCCTGTATGTTCATATTCTTAAACCTCGCGTTAACCATGCGGGTCGCACCACTGTTGATAGGTTCCGAATCGGAAATTCGGCTGAATTTGGGGATATTTCAATGGCGATAGATGTTGGCGACATCATTGGTGTTGGGTGCCAAGTGCAGCCTGGTCCCTTTTCAGAAGAGCGTGTTGTCACGATCGAAACAGTTCATGGGTTGATTTCTGGGTTTGTTCGTGAATCTGAACTTAAAGAGGCCAAGCGAGGCGAGTGGATGGTACGTGCGGAGGTGCGCGCTGTTCGCGGCGAAGAATTGGAAGTGCTTATTCAGGGATCGTTTTTCACAACGAATGGGGTGGCCAGCGTGCCAAAGCGTTTGGCGATGGCAGCTTAGCCAAATGGGGAATGATACTTTCTCGGCCCGAAATACAAGCGGCTGTTGATCGCGGCGAAGTAAAGTTTGATCCGCCGCTTGAAGATCGTCAGTGGGGCGAAGCGTCCGTAGACCTTCGTCTTGGTCTTGATTTTACCAAGCTGAAAAAAGCTGACGGCTTAACCGTTTCGATGGCGCAGGGAATAGGGACAATCGCAGAATCAGGCCTTTGGCAGCAAAGGACGCTTAATACTCAGGATACCTTCGGTAAGCGAGAGACATTTGTTTTAGAGCCGAATGAGTTTATTCTTGCGCTGACTTACGAACGAATTTGGATGCCACGCAATCTCATCGCAATGGTCGAGGGGCGCAGCACTTACGCGCGCGTTGGATTGTCTATGCATCAGACTGCCCCATGGATTCAGCCTGGATGGAATGGTCAGATCACGCTTGAGATTAGAAACAGCGGGCCTTTAAAAATCGAACTCACGCCACTTCTCGACATGCCTTGCCAATTGACGTTCTTTCAGTTGAGCAGCGAACTTGCCGAAGCTGCGGCTTACGGATCGCGGTCCGGCGACATATTCCAAAATCAAAGTGCGGCCCTGCCCCGAGGGTGATTTCGGATAATAGTCCTATTCTTGTGGACAACTGCGCGTACCAGAAGTAGTCCCGCGACAATTTCATTAGTTTTGGCAATAGGCTAGCGGGTGCATCCTGCGCGATGACGGGCGGCTAGCAATCGGCCTTCGAATTAGGTAAATAATCCTAATTCGCAAGGAGGTTGCCGATGTCGGGTGTGGAGAGGCGCGTTGCGCCGGGAATGCTGATGCCGAAAGCGGCGTCGGAACGGTCGAACAAATCCGCTGCGTTGCCACTGCCGCCGCGCCCGGAGATCAACCCGCAGCGCGCGCGGCATCTGCGCGCCGCCGAGCGCGTGATCGATACCGAATTCGGCCGCGCCACCGTGACGGTCGACGAGGCCGAAAGCCCGCTGGCCTGGCTGGCGCGCCGCCGCGGCCGCGACGGCCGCGCGCTGATCGAGACGCATCAGTTGCAGGCCGGCGAACGGCTGCGCGCCGATTTCACCCGCGCCCACATGATGCCGCGCACCACCTCGAACTGGACGAACCCGGTGGCGAACGGCCGTGGCGGCGCTGGCGCGGGCCACTTCACCGACGTGATGATCGCGGCGCGCCAGCGCGTGCGCCAGGCGCTCGACGCCGCCGGGCCGGAATTCGCCGGGCTGCTGGTCGACGTCTGCTGTTTTCTGAAAGGTCTCGAGGACATCGAGCGCGAGCGCGGATGGCCGGCGCGCTCCGCCAAAATCGTGCTGCAACTGGCGCTCGACCGTCTCGCGCGGCATTACGGCTTTCTGTCCGTCGCGCGTGGCGCGGCGCACGCCGAGGTGCGCACCTGGCTCGCGCCGGGCGCGGAACTTTCCGTGGATTCGGTGTAGCTAGGCGGCCGGCTGCAGCGCCGCGCGGGCGTCGGCCTGGATGCGCTCGACCATCGAGCGCAGCCCGTTCGAGCGCTGCGGCGTCAGGTTTTCGCGCAGGCCCATGCGGTCGAACGCCGCGAGCGCGTCGGTATCGAGGATCTGTTTCGCCGGCTTGCCGGAGTAAAGCGCAAACAGGATGGCGATCAGCCCGCGCACGATATGCGCGTCGCTGTCGCCCTCGAAGGACAGCGACGGCCCCGCCGCGCCGTCCGGCGCGACATGCGTGACGAGCCAGACCTGGCTGGCGCAGCCGCGCACTTTATTGGCTTCGTTGCGCTGGCTGTCCGGAAAGTCCGGCAGCATGCGGCCAAGCTCGATGACGTAGCGGTAGCGGTCGTCCCACTCGTCGAGCAGCTCGAAATTGGCGGCGATGTCTTCGAAACTCGTCATCGCCGGCAATATAGGCACTTCGCGCGGCGGCGCCACAGACTTTGCTTAAGCTGCTGATGGTCGTTCCGGGACGGTCCGCAGGGCGGCCCGGAATCCAGATGTAATCCCGATGCGTGTTGCTGGAATCCGGGTTCCGACCTGTCGGTCGGCCCCGCAATGACGTCTGAAGGTGGATCAGACCGACGGGCGCGCGGCGCGGCGCGGCGGCAGCGGGACATGTGCCTGCGCCGGCCCGTGCCACGGCGCGCTCAGGTCGCTCGCCGTCAGCGTGCCGCGCTCGGCGACCGGCACCGGCTTCATGGCGCGCGCTGGCCGTGCCGAGGTCGAGGCCGTGGTCAGCGAGCGGTCGGCCGGAACGGTCGCCGGCGCACCCGGCACGCTCGCGGGCTCCGCGCCATCGCTCATGCGGTTGGTGACGAATTCGATGATGGTGCGGGCGCCGGCTTCCGCCTTGTGGCCGAGCGCGACGGCGATCTTGCCACCGGCGACGCAGGCGTCCGGTTGGCGGTCGCAGAACCCGCGCATGTCGGTGACGGCGGCGCTCGCGGCGGTGACCGCAGTCGCCGGGTCGATCCTGGCCTCGGTGGTCTTCGGCCCGCTGCCCGGCAGCAGGACGCAAACGACGCACAGCCAGAACGCCATTCGCAGCAAGAAAAACATGACCCTACCCATCTTGTCCCCGGCAGCTTTGCGCCGCCTTTGAAACAAAACTAGCAGATGCGCCTGAAGGCGTCGTTGTGGGCCACGCGAGGATTTGCCGAAAATGCGCGGCGAATTTTCGTAAAGTTTGAAACATCGGCATTTGTCTAAAATTTGAACGATCTCGCGGAAGCCGTGAGACCGCGCGGTTTTCCGCGGCGCTGCGCGGGCGCGGCAACCAAGCGTTCACCATGTGGGCGCAACACAAACTTCACCATCCCCGATGAATGGCGGCCGTAAAGCCCGCAGAATCGGCGCAACTGGGGCGCGCAGGCGGCGCGATTCAGTTTTCCTTTAAGCGGGCGAACCTAGAGTGCCGCCCACAAAGAAGGGGCGCGCCGGGTGTTTCAAACCGGGCGCGGACAGGGACGGTGAGCGTATTCACGCCGGTGTGGTCTTACGTCGACGGGCTCGTGCATCCGAGCGCGCAGCGCGACGCGCTGACCGCCGCCCGTCACCGCGCCTTCATCGCGCCGCGTCTGCTCGGCAGCTTCGCGGCGCTCGCGACCTTCCCGATCTATCTGTTCTTCCGCGGCATGCCGAGCGCGCTCGAGGTCGGCGTGTTCGCCTGGCTGGTCGCGCCGATCACCATCTCCTATTTCCTGTCGCGCACCGGCCGGTATGAGCGCGCGCATGTTCTCTCGGCGCTGGCGCTGACCGGCCTCGTCACGGTGGTCGCCTGGCAGACCGGCGGCATCGCCTCGTTCGCGGCGATCTGGCTGGTGGTGGTGCCGCTCGAAGCCGCGTTGTCGGCCTCGCGCCGCGTGGTGGCGCTCGCTTCGACGATCGCGCTGGTCGCCGCCGGCCTGCTGCTGGTCCTGAGCGCGACAAGCCTGCTGCCGCCGCCGGCAGCGGAGGCCAGCGAAGCCGGCGCGCTCGCCGCGCTCGGCATCACCTCGGCCGCGCTCTACGCGACCGGCCTCGCGCTCGGCGCTGAATCGCTCGCGCGCACCAGTTTCTGGCTGCTCTATGCGGAGGAAGACCGCTACCGCCTGCTCGCGCGCAACATGACCGACGTGATCACGCGGCATGGCCGCGGCGGCGTCGTGCTGTTTGCCTCGCCGGCGGCGGAAACGCTGTTCGGCGCGAGCCCCGACGATCTCGCCGGCCACGGCCTGTTCGACCGCGTTCACGTCGCCGACCGGCCGGCTTATCTGTCCGCGCTGTCGGCCGCGGCGGCGAACGGCGAATCCTCCTCGGTCGAATTCCGCGTGCGCCGTGACGGCGGCGCCGATTACATGTGGCTGGAAATGCGCTGCCGTCCGCTCGATGCGGCCGGCGCCGCGGCGGACCACGAGCAGCGCGAGGTCGTCGCGGTGCTGCGCGACGTCAGCGAGCGCAAGGCGCAGGAGGCCGCGCTCGAGGAGGCGCGCACTGAGGCCGAACGGGCTCATGCCGGCAAGAGCCGCTTCCTCGCCACCATGAGCCACGAATTGCGCACGCCGCTCAACGCCATCATCGGCTTCTCCGAAATGATGACCGACAGCGCGATCGTGCTCGAGCCGGAACGCCGCCACGAATATGCGCGGCTCATCAACGAATCCGGCCGGCATCTTTTGTCGGTCGTCAACGGCATCCTCGACATGTCGAAGATGGAAGCCGGCTCCTTCGAGATCACGCCGGAGCCGTTTGCGCCGGGGCCGGCCATCGTGAGCTGCTGCGACATTCTCGCGCTGAAGGCGCAGGAGGCCGGCATCGCGCTCCGCACCGCGCTCGCCAGCGACCTGCCCGAACTGCAGGCCGACCGCCGCGCGCTCAACCAGATCCTCATCAATCTCATCTCCAACGCCGTCAAGTTCACCGAACGCGGCGGCGCGGTGACGGTCAGCGCGCGCCGCGACGGTCACGACCTGCTGATCATGGTGACGGACACCGGCGTCGGCATCGGCGAGGACGACCTGCCGCGGCTCGGCGAGGCGTTCTTCCAGGCGCGCGCGTCCTACGACCGCCGCCACGACGGCACCGGCCTCGGCCTGTCCATTGTGAAGGGCTTGGTGCGGCTGCACGGTGGCCGCATGGAGATCAAGAGCAAGCTCGGCGAGGGCACCAGCGTCTCGGTCCGGCTGCCGCTGGTCGCCGAGGGCCGGCAGGCTGCCGCGAGCCCGATCCATTTTGCGCGGCGAACCGCCGTCACAGAAACGCCGGCGGCAATCGACCGGCCCGAAACGACCGAACAGGTGAAGAAAAGTGCTTAGGCGTCAACAGAAGTCACGCGCGATTGCCATTGACGGCAGCCGCGAATCCGGGTTCATCGCGCGCAATCCGCGCGAGAGCGTCGCGTTGCTGGTCGCAAGCGGCGCGACGCTCTGGATTCTCGTCAATGCGCTGTTCATGCAGGCGGGGCCGCACCCCGCGCCGCTGTTCTCGACGCGCAAGGGTGCAGCCATCGTCGCGCCACCGGCCGCGATGCCCGCTGGCGGCATCGTGCCGGTCGCGCTGCCGCCGTCGCGCAACGATCCGATCGCGGCGCTGATCGCGCCGTCGAAACAGCTGATGGCGATCCAGCGTGCGCTGTCGGATTTCGGCTATGGCCAGATCCGGCCCGACGGGCTTTACGGCCCGGAAACGCGCGACGCCATCATGCGCTTCGAGCGCCAGCAGAAAATGCCGGTGACCGGTCAGGTGTCCGACCGGCTGGTCAAGGCGCTCGCCACCATGACCGGGGCCTCGCTGAACTGAGCGTTCATCGGCAACCGCAAATATGATAAAGGCCGCGTCGGTTACGCGGCCTTTTGCTTGTTCGGGAGCGGATGAGACGATGCGTCTGAAGTCAGCGATCTGGGTCTCCGCCTATGTGCGCCGCTGCAACATCGAGGGCGTGTTCGCAGCGGTGCGCCGCCGAGGCGCGGAGGAAGCGGGCGCGATCTTCATCAAGGTCAGCCGTCTCGACGGCACCGCGACGCTGTACGGTCCAGCGCCTCAGACCGCGTTCGACGACGACCGGCCCGGCGACCGCGCCTTCATCGTCTGCGTCGGGCGTGACGCGCCCGCGCCGGAGGCCGACTGCGAGGCCTATCTCGTCAAGGAAATGAAATTCGATCCCGACGTCTGGATTATCGAGACCGAGGACCGCGCAGGGCGGAACTTCTTGGACTTGGTGACGGGGTAACTTTTGTTCCGTTCATCCCCGCGAAAGCGGGGATCCATGCAACAGATCGAAGTCCGAAATTTTGGCATGGATTCTCGCTTTCGCGGGAATGAGCGGAGTTTGATGTTGGCTCAGCGCCCCGTGCCGCGAAACCGCTCGGTGAGCGGCGCACCACGGCGGACCGGAGCCTGACGCTGGCCGGGTGTGGCGCTGGTGCGTGCCGACGAGGTTTCGTCGTCGTAGTATTGCGGCTGGTGCGCGGCGGCGCGGCGCTGGCCGGCATCGCGGAAGCTGTCCACGAGATGCGCGCAAGCGCCGGCGCCGATGTCGTGGAACAGCGTGTTGAGCCGGTACACGGTTTCCGCCGACTGGCCGATCTTGGGATTGAGGAACATCAGGACGCGCTGCAGCGTCTCGCTGCGCATGCCGAGCGCCTTGGCCACGACGACGATCGGCTCGCCGGTCGCGTCGTTGGTGATCATTTCGGCAACCGAGACGCCGATCGACAATCCGCGCTCGATGACGCTCGCGAACTCGCGGGCGTTGCGCTGAAGCGCGGCGGCTTCGAGCCGGCGTGCGACGTCGCCGGCATCGGGCCGCGCGACGAAGGCGGCGGCCGCCTTGCGCTCGCCGAGATGGAGCAGGATCGAGCGGCGCTCGTCCGGCGCGGCCTTGAAGAACATCACCGCGAGTTCATTGGCGGCCGGCGCGGGCTTTGCCTGGACCGCCGGCGCGACGGCGGCTTCCACGGCCGGTCGGGCGGCGGCGGGCATGACCGGACCGGAGAGCTCCGGCAGGTGCGGCAGCGCGCCGAAATCGACGAGCCGCTGTAGCAGGACGGCAGGCGCGGCCGGATAGGCGGCAAGCCGCGCGGCGACCAGGCTGCGGGTCGAGGGATCGACCACCTCGATCAGGTGGCTCGCCAGCTCGACGAACTGCGCGGCCTCGGCCGGCGAATGGGTCGGTTTCTGGATGTAGAGGTCGGTCAGGACGCGCAGCAGCGTCTGGCGCACATCGATGCCGGTGCGCGAAGCAAGATCGACGAGGTTGTCGAGACAGACGGAGGCGGGGAGTTTGGGGACGCTCATACGCGGAACCTTTCACCCTCAATATTAGACGTTTCGCTTTAACAGGCCGTTAACCTTGCGAACGCTTTAATCGTCCCGAGGCTACGGTTCGGCCGATCGACAAGGGTGTCCTGCGTCAGGCCGGATCGAGGGGGACTGCATATGGGTGAAGTGATTCGCTTTCCCGAAGACGCGGGTTCGGCGCGCGGCCGATACATCGACGCGAGCAGTGAACCGGCGACCGTGATCATCCTTCCGGTGATCCGCATCGAGCGTGGTGCGGGCGACACCGGCGAACAGAAGCCGCAACAGCGCAACGGCAAACGCCGCCGCCGCCGCGCTTCGCGCTGAACGGAATTCCATGACGGATTGTCGCCCGAGCGGTCGCCGCCTGCGTCGGGCCAATCGCGTCGCCGCTATCGCGGCGGCGATGTTGTTTGCCGGCCTTCTCGGCGCTTGCAGCACGCAGGGCGATTTCGGCGAGGTGCGGCCGATGCTGGTGAGCGACGGCATCCATGACTGGATGTCGCCGGCCGCAACCGGCAAGCCGGCCTCGCAATTCGAACTAACCGACGACGAGCGCCTGCTGCGCGATCTCGGCTACCCGCTGATCGAGCCGCCTTACGACCGCAAGCAGTGGTACAGCGTGCTCAACGAATACGGCCACAACGCCGCCGCCTATCGCGTCGGCATGACGCCGGTGCAGTATGCCAACAGCATCCTGTCGCCGCGCTATCGCTCGCCGGCGGGCCGTTACGGCAAGTTGATCGAGGACGTGCGCAACGACATCACGAGGATGCCGCCGTTCTTCGACGTCGCGGGCCGGGTGCTCAGCATCGACATCAAACGGCAGCAGGCGATGGCCTATGTGCAGGGCCTGTCACCGGCGGAGCGCGGCAACGCGCTGCGGCGAATCCGGGAAAACGCGGCGATCGTGCGATGGACGCAAACCTCGCTGGTGCAGCGCTGCGCCGCTTACCGCTTCACGCTGGGTCGTCTGGTGATCGCAACGCCATCGCCGCAGGCCGCCGAAGCCGACCGCCTGATCGGACAATGCGAGGTCGAGGTCGGCCGCTATCGCATCGGTCCGCCGCCGGTCTCGAAGACCGAGCGCGTCGCGGCCATCCGGTAAATCCCGAAGGCTAAATCAGCGCGAGGGCTGCGTCCGCGGCTCCGGCGCGCAGCGCGCGGTTCCGACCGTGGCGCGCACCGCCGGCATCAGGCCCGGCTCGGGCGCGAGCGCGCGCAGCGCGATCAGGCCTGTGGTGGTCGGAGATTCCACGATCAGCCGGTCGGCCGATGTGATGTCCTCGTCCTCCGGCAATTCGGCGCGCTGGTCGGTCGTCATCAATTCGAGTTCGATGGTGCGGCGGCCGGCGGCGCGGTCGTTGATCGCGTAATAGGCGATGTCGCGGCGCGTGTAGAACGTCACCGAGGTATAGGCGAGGCTGACCGGGGCGACGAACTTCAGCGGTCCGTTCGACAGATCGTAACGGCACACGGCGCTTGCGAAGGCCGGGTCCATGAACGGCATCAGGGCTTCGCTGGCTGCGTTCTCCGGCAACACCGTCATGGTGTTGACCGGCGCAAGCGGCGTCAGCCGCGCATAGGCGTCGCGCGTCGCGGTCAGCGGCAGCAGGATGATCGTCGACAGATGCACGATGGCGCCGAGCACCAGGCCGACCAGCAGGATCATCAGCCAGCGGATCATCGGCAATCCCCGGTCGCGATCGCGGGCATCGGCACTTCGCGGCCGGCCTTGGTCGATACGCCGACGGGCGTGTCGTAAAGCTGCAGCACGAGCACATAGCGCTCGATGCCGCCGGTCGGCAGCCAGTTGCCGGCATGGGCGCGCGGCGTCACCGCGATTTCGAAGGTGCCGTCGGCGTGGCGCACGATTTCCTGGCTGGTGAAGCCGGGCCGGTTGAGCGAATTGGCGGCGAGGCTGCCACTCGTGCTGTAGAGCGTCAGCGTCCAGAACCGCGCCTGCGGCGTGATGCCGGACACCGTGACGTCGCAGCGGCCGTCGAGCGGCTTGCCCTTGTCATCGTGATCGGCGGTGAAGGACACGCCGTCGCCGACGCCGGTGACGAGCCGGCCGGTGCGCGCGATCGCGGCGCGGGCGTAAGGATCGGCGTCGATGGTGCCGGTCTTGGGGAACGCGGTCCAGCTTCCGATCGTCAGCGCGCCGAAGGCCGCGCCGCGCGTGAGCGCGAGATAGGTCGCGCCAAGGCCGACAAGCGTGGCGATCAGAAAGGCCAGCAGTGATCCGGTGAGCAGCCGCACAGAGGAACCGAGGCGTTATGAAACCGGCGCGGGCCGTCGTTTCAGCCCGTCGCGGCGAAGCAGTATCAGTTTCGGGCGGGCCGGGCCATCGGCAGATTTTCGAGCGAGGAGGCGAGCGCCGCCTCGGGCGCAGCGGCAGCGCCGCGGCGCAATTCGACCGGGGTGAGCGAGCTGGTTTCCGGCAGGGCGCGCGCGGCGTCGTCCATCTGCTTTTCGATGCGGACCAGAATATCGGCGCCGCGCTTGGTCAGGATCGCCGGACGGGTCGGCGGCGGCTCGGCGGTCTTGCCGCGGGCGCTGGCGACGGCCGGCTGCTGGCGCGACGGCGGCACCGGAACGCCCGGCAGCTGTTTGATCTCGATGCCTTGGTGCGCATAGGCCATGATCTGCTGCCAGGTCATCGCCGGCAGCGCGCCGCCGGTCATGCGGTTGGTCGACTGATAGTCGTCGTTGCCGAACCAGACGCCGCAGACGAAGTTGCCGGTGTAGCCGACGAACCAAGCGTCGCGATATGCGTTGGTCGTGCCGGTCTTGCCGGCCGCAGCGACGCCGTCGAGCCGGGCGCGCCGCGCGGTGCCGTTCTCGACCACGTTGTTCATCATCGTGATCATGTCCTGCGCGACCTGCGGCTTGAACACCCGCTCGGGCTTCGGTCCGTCGCGGTCGAACCGCCAGACCAGCTGGCCGTCGCCGGTGCGCACCTCGAGGATCGGGTGCGGCGCGGCCGGCACGCCGAGATTGGGGAAGGTGGTGTAGGCGCCGACATGCTCGATCATCTTGACGACGTCGGCGCCGATCGGCAGCGACGGCGTGTCGGGCAGCGGCGCCTTGATGCCCATCTTGTGCGCATTGGCGACGATCATGTTGCGGCCGGCCTTGGCGTTGCCGTTGCCGATGATGACCGACAGCCGCACCGCGACCGTGTTGAGCGAGCGGGTGAGCGCGTTGAGCAGCGTCACCGAGCCGGAATAGCCGCCCGAATAGTTGTGCGGGCACCAGTTGCCGATGCAGATCGGCCCGTCGACCACGATGGAGGAGGGCTTCAGGCCGTGCTGGAGCGCGGTGGCGTAGACGTAAGGCTTGAACGAGGAGCCGGGCTGGCGCATCGAGTCGGTCGCGCGATTGAACTGGCTCGCGCCGTAGTCGCGGCCGCCGACCATCGCGCGCACCGAGCCGTCGACATCCATCAGCACCGCGGCGGCCTGATGGGCGTTGTAGGACTGGCCGAACTGGCGCAGCGAGTTTTCGACGGCGTTCTCGGCCTCGTGCTGGAGATTGACGTCGAGCGCGGTGCGCACGACGAAGACACGCTCGGTCATCGACTTCGGCAGCGTGTCGACGATCTTCTTCATCTCGTCGAAGGCGTAGTCGAGATAATAGTTCGGCGCGCGTTCGTCGCGGCGGTCGACCGGGACAGCGGGGTTGCGGCGAGCGCCGAACACCTGGCCTTCCGTCATGAAGCCGGCTTCGACCAGATTGTCGAGCACGACGTTGGCGCGCGCGCGCGCGGCGGGCAGATTGACGTGCGGCGCGAATTTGGTCGGCGCCTTGAACAGGCCGGCGAGCATCGCGGCTTCCGACAGGTTCACGTCGCGCGCCGACTTGTTGAAGTAATACTGTGAGGCCGCATCGACGCCGAAAGCGCCGCCGCCCATATAGGCGCGGTCGAGATAAAGCTTCAGGATCTCGTTCTTGGTCAGATGCGCCTCGAGCCACAGTGCGAGGAAGGCTTCCTTGATCTTGCGGTCGAGCGTGCGTTCGTTCGACAGGAACAGGTTCTTGGCGAGCTGCTGCGACAGCGAGGAGCCGCCCTGCACGACGCCGCCGGCGCGCGCGTTGGTCGCGAGCGCGCGCAGCGTGCCGGAAATGTCGATGCCGAAGTGATCGTAGAAGCGGCGGTCTTCCGTCGCGAGCACCGCCTTGATGAGATGATCGGGGAACTGGTCGAGCGGCACCGAGTCGTTATGACGGATGCCGCGGGTGCCGACCTCGTTGCCGTAGCGGTCGAGGAAGGTGACGGCGAGATCCGACTTGCGCAGCCAGTCGTCGTCCGAGGTGAGCTGGAACGCGGGCATCGCCAGCGCCAGCATCAGCATGACGCCGACGGTGCCGAGATTGGCGCCTTCGGAGACGAGTTCGTTCGCCCAGCGACGCCAGCCGGCGGTGTGGAACCGGTCCATGAAGGTGGCGTAGCGTTCGTAGAGTTCGCGCACGCCACGACCCGAGGAGAACAGGCTGGAATCGACCCAGGCGTCGAACGCCAGCATCACCCTGCGGATCGCGGGCTTCCAGCTATTGGGCTTCTGGTCGGGCAAGGGCGCAGGCCTTCACGGAAAAGGGTGGCGAACCGTCTGATTTTTAGCCGATCCGCAGGATTCCGGCCACGCGGGGATTGTGGCTTTCGTCCCCAAGGTGAACAGAATCCGGGGCGAAATTACGGTAAAAGGCCGCCGATGGACGCCGCCGATTCGAAGAAAACCGCCAAAAAGCCTGCCTCGCGGACAACCGCCGGCCGGGGCGCCTCGGCGCGGCCGGCTGCGCCGGGCAAGGGCGACGCCCCGTTCTGGAAGACCAAGACGCTCGAGCAGATGAGCCAGCGGGAGTGGGAGAGCCTGTGCGACGGCTGCGGCCGCTGCTGCCTCAACAAGCTGGAAGACATCGACACCGGCGAGACGCATTTCACCGATGTCGGCTGCAAGCTGCTCGACACGCAGGCCTGCCGCTGCGTCGACTACAAGAACCGCCAGCGCAAGGTGCCGGACTGCGTGAAGCTGACGCCGCGCGGGGTGCGCCGCATCGTCTGGCTGCCGCCGACCTGCGCCTACAAGCTCGTCGCCGAGGGCAAGGACTTGTACTGGTGGCACCCGTTGGTGTCGGGCGACCCGGAGACGGTGCATATCTCCGGCGCCTCGGTGCGCGGCCGCGTCACGCTCGATGAGACGCAGGTGCTTGACGAGGAGCTCGAGAATCACATCGTCGCGTGGCCGGGGCGGGTGCCGAGGGGTGGGAAGGCCAAAGCGAAGTGAATCAGGCGGCTTTCAAACGATCCATTTCCGTCTCGAACTCAAAGCGTAACTGCGCGCCTTCGTCTTCGGGCAGCCAGCCCGTCATATGGGGAAAGATCGTCTGATAAAGGAGTGTCCGGTCCGCATCCCACGGCAGCTTTTGCGCGCCGCGGGCTTCAGTCAGTATGGCATTGAGCCGGGCGCGGACCTGGTCGAGATCGGGCCGATAGGCTGGCGGAGCCTCGTCGGGCTTGAACAGTTCGGGCTGCGATTCCTCGCCAAAAAGGTCTTGCTGGGTCGGACGGGCCATGGTCTGCGAAGATTTCAACCGTTGGATTTGGTCAATAGACCTACCGGATAACATGAGTCTCGCCTCCGGCCCTGTTATCAACCAGAATTGGATTTCCGGCGGCGTCCCCCACAGATCATCCACAGGCCGAGCAAGATTTGACCGACAACCCGAGCACCCTTGACCTCTTGCGCCACCTCGCGACCCGCCCGGGGCATGACGAGGTAAAGTCCGATTTCCGGCAGCTTCTGGTCGAGGAATTCGGCGTCGAACTTGGCGCCCTCGACTTCGAGCGGCGGGTGCCGGAGGTGCAGGGGCGTCTCGATGCGCTGATCGGCCGGACGGTATTCGAGGCCAAGCGCAATCTCGATCAGGAATGGGACGACGTGGTCCGGCGGATGCCGGACTATCTCGCCGACCGCGAACGCGAAGAAGGCGAACGCTTCGTCGGGATCGCGTCGGACGGCCTCAAGTGGGTGGTGTTCGAACGCAATGGCAACCAGCTTGAAAAACTCAAGGACACCACGCTCGATCCCGACAAGCCGGACGCCTTTCTGGCGTGGCTCGACGGGGCGGTCGCGCTCAAGAGCGCGCTTCCCCCCGATCCGACGACAATCAGGATTGAGCTCGGCCAGGACTCGGTCGCGTTCCGGCGCGCGAATGAGAGTCTTCGCAGCCTTTGGGACAGGCTGAAGGACGATCCCGCGATCGCGCTCAAGAGGCAGTTGTGGGCTCAGCTTCTTAAGTTGGTCTACGGGCGCGAAGTCGAGGCAGACTCGCTGTTCTTCCAGCACACGTTTCTGGTGATCGTGGCCAAGGCGATCGCGCTGGCGGTACTCGGCCTGCGCGACGACGATCCCAAGCATGTGCTGTCGGGAGCGGCCTTCGAGGCGGCCGGTATCTTCGGCGCTGCCGAGAGCGATTTTTTCGACTGGGTCGTGGCCGAGCCGGAAGGCGAGGCGCTGGTCCGGCGCATTCTCGCTCATGTCCGCCGATTCCGGCTCGATCAGGTCGAAAGCGACGTTCTGAAAATTCTCTACGAGTCCCTGATCGACCGCGAGGAACGCCACGGACTCGGCGAATACTACACGCCGGACTGGCTGGCGGCGAAGGTTGCGAGGCATGCGGTCGAACGGCCGCTCGAACAGAAGGTGCTCGATCCGGCCTGCGGCTCCGGCACTTTTCTCTTTCACGCGGTTCGCAACTTCATCAAGGAGGCCGAGGAGTCGGGCCTTGAAGAAAAGCTGCGTGCTGAGGAAGCCACCAATCATGTCGCCGGCATGGATATTCATCCCGTCGCCGTCATTATCGCGCGTGTGACGTATCTGTTGGCGCTTGCGCCCGTGATCGCCAAGCGCGCCGGCTCGCTGTCGATCCCGGTCTATCTCGGCGATGCGATGCAACTATCGACGGCGACGAACATGCACCTGAAGGAGTTGGTCATTCGCGTGCCACCGCCGCCGGAGAGCACCGAACTCAAATTCCCCGAGATTTTCTGCAAGGAGATTCACCTGTTCGACAAGCTGGTCGCGCGCATGCGGCAGGGTTCGGAGCAGAAGCTGGCGGCGCGGCAGGTCGAGCAGGCGTTCAATCGCGAGATCGAGCAGCACTACATGCGCGGCATGACGGAGGAAGAAACCGCCGGCGTTCGCGAACTGGTCGCGACGTACCAGACCCCACCGCACCGTTTGTGGTCAGCCGCCGCAATAATCAGGAAAAGCAGCCGTGGAAGTCGCTGCCCGGCATCGAGCACCGCGTCGAGGTCGAATTCCTGCATCCTGTGCTGCTCGGCGAGAGCATTTTGCCATACCGGGTTTGGCGTCCCTTTGAAGGCGTAGTGCCGGTGACGCGGGAAGGAGCGGTGCTGGACGCCGAAGCGGCGGGCAATCGAGGTTATTCAGGATTGCATGGCTGGATGACGGCTGCGGAGCGGATTTGGAATGACAATTCCGAAAGCGGGTCGATGACGCTGGTCGAACGTTGGAATTATCACAATGAGCTTGGTGCGCAGTTTCCAATTCCAAGGCTTCGTGTTGTCTATGCTGCGTCGGGAACTAATCCAGCCGCATGCGTTCTTCGAAATTCGGATGCAGCTATCGAACACAAACTGTATTGGGGAACACCGACGAGCGAAGGCGAGGCGGCGTATTTAACAGCTATCTTCAATTCTGAAGTGTCGCGCTCTCGCATCTCTTCGCTGCAATCGCGCGGCCAATGGGGAGCGCGCGACTTCGACAAAGTCATCTTTACGCTGCCGATTCCGCGCTTCGATACATCGGATTCGCTTCACAACGACCTCGCCGCTGCGGCAGCCGAAGCGGAGCGCGTTGCGATGGCGTTCGAACTTCCGGAATCCGTCAAGTTCCAACGCGCCCGCAAACTGATCCGCGATGCACTGACGGAATCCGGTATTGCGCCGCAGATCGACCAGTTGGTCGCGCGGTTGCTGGATCAGGAAAATAATCCTTGACACCGTGCCGCTGCTCCGACTACACAGGCGCATGGTCAAGAGGTCCGTCAGACGACAGCGACGCGCTGTCACGGCCGCCGATCTCCGAAATGCCCGAAGCGAGTCGAAACAGCGCAAGCCGCGATCGCTGACGCGCGCGGCGCAGGTGCGCTTCGTCGCGCGGGCGAAGAAGCGCGGGCTGATGAAGCGGGCTGCGGCGAATGCGGCAGGCGCGTTGCCGCATGCCCCGACGAAACTGCAGCAACTCGAGGCACAAGTGAGGGCGGGGCTGGCGAGCGATCCGTTGGCACATTTGCACAAAGAGCCGACCTTTCTTGCTGGTGACTCCCTCCCTGACCCTCCCCCTTCCAGGGGGAGGGAACACGATGTTTCCAGCGGGATGGGAGAAAACGACGCGAGGCAGCGGGAGCAGAGTCTCGCCGCCCGCGTGCGCGCGCTCTATGAGGACGGCTTGGTGCCGGTGCGCGAGATCGCGCGGCTTTGCGGCGTCACCGAGCGCACGCTTTACAAATATGCCGCGCGCGGGCGCTGGCGAAAGCGCTACGCGCGGCGCGCCTTGCACAAGGGCGCCGGAGGGCGCTTCATCCCGCAGGGGGAAGCCGGAAAGGCAACGGCGGGCGGCCTGAAAGCGCTCGATCCTCTGGCATCGGCGGCGGCGGAAACCGCCTGCGTCGAAGCGGGCACCATTGCCAATCGTGCCGCCGCCCGAACACTGGCCGATCATGAGGCGCAGGCGGCTCGCGAGGCCGTGTTGCGGGAGTTCGAGACGCGGGCCCGCCGTCTGGCTGCCCTGGTGACAATCCTGAAATATGCGGGGCCGGAATTCGGGGGCCTCACGCCGTGGCGTGGGTAAACCCGCCCCCATAAACCAAACTCACGTGTTTACGCCGCGGTGCCTCGCCGTATGAGGCGCGTTGGGATAGAGTCGCGGGCATGGGGACGCGCTTTGCCAAGGTCATCGCCGTTGTCATGCTCGGCGTGGTGCTGGCCGGCTGCACCAAATGCGGCTGGATCTGGGATGACTGGACCGCCAAGCCGAAGGCGTGCCGCAGCGATGCGCCGGTGAACTGAGACGACGCGGCGCTCCGTCGTTCGCGTTTTGCAAAGCATCGTTTCGCAAGCATAACGTTGCAAGCAAAACGCCGGGCGCGTTCAACGAGGTTCAGCGTAGCTTTCGATCATGTCTCGCGGTTTTTCATTCTTGCGCCATCCGGCGGTTTGCGTGCTGACAGCAGGGCTGTCGCTCGCGGCGCTCGCGCCGGCGTGCGGCATCGCGCAGACCGATCCGCAAGCCAACCGGCAAGCGAAGCCGCCGATGCAGGTCGCCACGCGCGGCGAGATGGGGGAACTGGGGCCTTACCGGCAAAAGCTCGCCGATGCGGCCGCCGAGGCTTTCAAGAACAGCAAGGCGTCGATGTCCGCGTTTCAGGCCGGCCTGTTGCGCACCGCGCGCGCGCCGCAACCGGGCGATTACGCGGTCTGCCTGCAGACGATCGAGAACGGGCGCATCGCCTATTTCGCCGCATTCATCACCGCCGGCGAGGTCGAGGCGATCCGCCGCGCGGTCGGTGTCGACCGCTGCTGGATGGAGACGAATTTTTCTCCGTTGCCGCAGGCCGGCCCGCCGAAACAGCGGAAGTCCTGGGAGAAACAGACGGCGCGCTGAAGGGGCGCTCGTTTGTTTTGAACAACTAGGAAATTAGTCCCAAATACGTAGTTGACACCACATGGGACTAAATCTAGATAAAAGCGCATCCGAGGCCGCCCCGGCGGAGCGGATTGGCGCGCCCGAAACTATCTTGGACCGGATTCGTTGGGTTCTTGAGCAGGAGGAGTCTGTCGAGAGCCCCCGGCAGTTGGCTGAGCGAATTTGGTCAGCCATTGAGAAGAGTTGTGTTGGAAAATTTTAACGGCGTCTGAGAAGTCTTTGTGTATGGCCTTTGCGACCTCTAAATGGTCGATGAGGTCTTGCGTCTTTAATGTTTTTTCCTTTGCGCCGCTCAAAACATCTTTCGGTTCCGTTATTGCTTGAATTTGCGCATCGTTCTTGATGACTTTTGGACCTCCGTCAGCGTGAAGGTCCCAAATTACTTCGAATTGCACCTGAGTAGGATAATGGGCCACGGCATTTCGCACCCAAAGATTGCTCTCGATCCTATCCCAGATTGGCTTCAGTCTGGCTTTGTCGTCGTCTGGTAGCTTCACTTCGGCAACGTCTTTAGCTAAGTCTCTCTTATTCCCGATTGTCTTGTGTCGGTAATAGACCACCGAAGCTACCTTTTCATCGCCGCCGAGAAGTAGATGGAAGAGGTCAAACATATCTCGGTCGATAGATGCCCATTCGAAAATTATGCGCCCGACGAGTGCAAAGAAAGCATCGCCTTCTTCCTTAGTGAATTTGATTGTTGCATAAGCGCCTGGGTTATCTTGAGGCGAGGTCATGGCAAGTCCTAACAATAGCGACCGACTTAAAAAAATACTGCGGGGGGCGTTCGCTGGCTCTCCAACCCCGCTCAAGGATATTCCAAAAAAGGACGGGGAGTCCCGCGCGAAGCGGAAGCAAAGGGCTAAGTCTCGCTCCACCGCTTCGCGATCAAAATCAAAGGGGCTTTCGGCTTCCTAGACTTTCCCAGCTTCTTTCGCCACCGCACGAAACGCGCGGCGTGAAAGCTGAAATTCGGCTCAATGAGGTTGCCGATACGTCAGCCTCTTGCCGATGCCAGACACAACAGCAAGGGCCGCCCGTTCCCCATCCGTAAGGTTGCGGGTGTTGTAGCGGAAATCATATTCGGCCAAGTAGCGGTGCAGGTTCTTTTCAGCGCAGTGCTGATAGTTGCCGCGCATGCCGCGCTTGAAGATGCCGAAGTAACCTTCAACGGTGTTGGTCGTCACGTCACCGCGCGCGTATTCCTTCGCGGCGTGATGGACCGTTTCGTGAGCGGCAAATTCCTTGCCGACAACGGTGTAAAGCCGCGACTCGTCAGTGTGCAGGCGGCTTTCCTTGTGGACGTTCTCGCGCACGATCTTAGCGACCGTCTCCGCATCGGCAGCGGGAACATGGAACGAGCGAACCTGACCGGCTTCGCGGTCGATCAGCGACACGATAGCGCGTTTGTCGGCGGGGCCTGACTTGCCGCCTTTGGTCGGCTTCGGAATACGACCGCGCGAACGGCGGCGCGGCACTTCGACCTTGCCGTGATAAGCTTCGTCAACCTCGACAGGACGACCGGGACCGCCCATCGGCGGCAGATCAAGGCCGCCACGCCGCATTGCTTCCATAATGCGATGGTGAATGAACCAAGCGGTGTTGTATTCGCAGCCAAGGATGCGTTCGAGCTGAGAGGCCGTGAAGCCCTTTTTGGACGACGCATACAGGTGGAACGCCTGCGCCCATGACGTGAGCGGAACGTGCGAGCGTTCCATGACGCTCTTGGTCGTCACGGTGAAGTCCTTGCGGCATTCCTTTTCGCCGCAGCGATAACGACCGGCCTTCTTGGTCGCGTAGTGCTTGAGCGAACCGCAGTGCGGGCAGACGGGGCCTTCCGGCCAGCGGGCGGCTTCAAACCAAGCCCGCGCGGCTTCCTCGTCGTGAAAGTGTTTGTTTTTGAAGGTGTTTTTGCCCATGACCGTCTCCCGATGGTCAGAACACTACACCTTGAGATTTGTGGTGTCAACTACGTATTTGGGAAATTAGTCCTTGACAGCGGAACGCTGCCCCGGTACAAATCAGACACGCTCCACAATTGCATCAGACGGACGGGGGACGCTTCATGGCGACCGCGCGCTCATCTCCTGCGTCGCGCAAGGCAACGCGCCGCGTGACAAAGACAAGGCGCGTGCGCGTTGACGCAGGGCGCGAGCCCGCGGCCGATGCCATAGCCGCGCCGCGTGACACCGTTTCGCGTGACACCCTTTCTTGCGACACGATGGCGGACCGCGTGCAAACCATGGTCGCGCGCGAGCTCGACGCGGTCGAGCGCGTGCTCGATGTGCTGGCGCCCGAGGGACCGAGCGACGCCGAGCGGGCCGCGCGCACGCTCGCCAGCATCGCGCGCACGCTGCGCGAGCTGTCGTTGATGAACCGCGCAGGGGACGTTTCCACAGGCGAGGGACCGGAGGCCGCGACAGACCACGATGACGATCCCGTGCCCCGCGACCTCGACGAATTTCGTCGCGAACTTGCGCGCCGCATTAACGCTTTTGTCGAAGACCGGACTGGCGGCGGACTTCCTGACGGCGCTGCCGCGCAGCGAGATCGCGGCGCTGGCGCGTGACTGGGCCTGCTTCTGCCATCCGCATCAGCACCCGCCCGATACGGGCAACGATGGTCGTGAATGGACGAGCTGGCTGCTACTCGGCGGCCGCGGCGCGGGCAAGACGCGCGCCGGCGCCGAATGGGTGCGCGCGCTGGCGCTCGGCTGCGACGCCAACGATCCGCCGCGCATCGCGCTGATCGGAGAGACCGAGCACGACGTGCGCGAGGTAATGATCGAGGGCGTGTCCGGCCTGCTCTCGGTTCACGCCGAGGATGAGCGGCCGCAATGGCTGCCGTCGCGTCGCCGTCTTGAATGGACGAACGGTGCGGTAGCGCAGGCGTTCTCCGCCGACAATTTCGAAGCGCTGCGCGGCCCGCAGTTCCACGCAGCCTGGCTCGACGAGCTGGCGAAGTGGCGGCGCGCCGACGACGCCTTCGACATGCTGCAATTCGGCCTGCGGCTCGGGCGCCGCCCGCGGCAGGTCATCACCACGACGCCGCGGCCGACCGCGCTGATCAAGCGATTGATCGCCGACCCCTCGACCGCTGTCACGCACGCAGGAACCATCGCCAATGCCTACAATCTTGCGCCGGCTTTTCTCGACACCGTGCTGGCGCGTTATCGCGGCACGCGCCTCGGCCGTCAGGAAATCGACGGCGGGGTGGTGGAAGAGCGTCCTGACGCGCTGTGGTCTCGCGGACTGATCGAGCAGGCGCGGGTCGAAGCCGCACCCGCGCTCGCGCGCATCGTGGTCGCGGTCGATCCGCCGGCCTCGTCCGGCAGACGCGCCGACGCCTGCGGGCTGGTGGCGGCCGGCCGCGCCGGGGACGGCACGCTCTACGTGCTGGCCGACGAGACGGCGTCAGGCCTTTCGCCGCAGGGCTGGGCCAACAAGGCGGTGGCGCTGTGGCGGCGGCTCGCGGCCGACGCGCTGGTCGTCGAGGTCAACCAGGGCGGCGAGATGGTCAAGGCGGTGATCGCGGAGGTCGACGCCGGCGTGCCGGTGACGGCGGTGCGCGCCCATCGGGGCAAGTACCTGCGGGCCGAGCCGGTGGCGCAGCTTTACGAGCAGGGCCGGGTGAAACACGCCGGGGCTTTCCCGGCGCTGGAGGACGAGATGTGCGACTTCGGACCGGAGGGGCTGTCGTCCGGCCGCTCGCCGGACCGGCTCGATGCGCTGGTCTGGGCGGTGAGCGCCTTGAGCTTCGGGGCGGGGCGGGGACCCAGGATGCGGTCTCTTTAGTCAATCGAAAATGTCGTCACGCTCGTGCGTGGCCGGGAACCAATCATGCTCACAACCCTGAAATCCTTCTTCGCGCCGCCGGAGGCGAAAGCCTCGAAAACGGCGCAACTGATCGCGTTCGAGAGCGGCGGCCGCGCGCGGTGGACGCCGCGCGACTACGCGGCGCTGGCGCGCGAGGGCTACATTAAAAACGCGATTGTGCATCGCTGCGTGCGGCTCGTCGCCGAAAGCGTCGGCTCGCTGTCGCTGCTGCTCTATGAAGGCGAGGTCGAGCACACCGCGCATCCGTTCCTGACCCTGATCGCGCGGCCGAACCCGCGCCAGGACGGCGCGGGATTTCTCGAATCCGTCACCGCGCATCTCCTGTTGTCCGGCAACGCCTATATCGAAGCGGTGACGCTCGCCGGCGAAAGCGGCGCGCCCGACGTGCGCGAGCTTTACGCGCTGCGGCCCGACCGCATGAAGGTGGTGCCGGGCGCGGACGGCTGGCCCGATGCCTACGACTACAGCGCGGGCGGGCGCACGGTGCGCTTTGCGCAGGACGGCGCGCTGCCGCCGATCCTCCAGCTCACGCTGTTCAATCCGCTCGACGATCACTACGGCCTCGCGCCGCTCGAGGCCGCCGCCGTCGCGGTCGATACCCACAACGCTGCCGCGAAATGGAATAAGGCGCTGCTCGACAACGCGGCGCGGCCGTCCGGCGCGCTGGTCTATGCCGGCCCCGAGGGGTCCGTGCTGACCGACGCGCAGTTCGACCGGCTGAAGAAGGAACTTGCCGACACCTATCAGGGCGCAGCGAATGCGGGGCGGCCCTTGCTGCTCGAAGGCGGGCTCGACTGGAAGGCGATGTCGCTGTCGCCGAAGGACATGGACTTCATGGAGGCGAAGCACGCCGCCGCGCGCGAGATCGCTCTTGCGTTTGGTGTGCCGCCAATGCTGCTCGCCATTCCCGGCGACAATACCTTTGCCAACTACCAGGAGGCGAACCGGGTGTTCTGGCGCAGCAGCGTGCTGCCGCTGGTGAACCGGATCCTCACCGGACTGACGCAATGGTTGGCGCCGGCCTTCGGCGGCAATCTGCGGCTCGCGCCCGACACCGACCGCATCGATGCGCTCAGTGCCGACCGCGCCGCGCTGTGGGATCGCGTGACCAAAGCGCCGTTCCTGACGGCGAACGAGAAGCGCGCAGCGACCGGCTATGGCGCGGTGGAGGGCGGCGACGTCTTCTAAAGCCTTTCCGGCTTTGATGGAATCAAGGCTTTCGACTCTTATTTTATCGCGTTTCACGCGAACCGGTTCCCGCTTCGCTCGAAAACGCTCTAGCCGCGCTACTTCGGCTGCGGCGTAGCCGGCGTGCCGGGCTTCGGGTCGACTTTCTTGTCGGACGGATCGGTGCAATTCGTGACGTCGCGCGTCTCGTTGTTCTCGCCCGCGGTGATCAGCACCCGGCATTTGTTCGGCTTGTAGTTGAGGCGGAAAATGAAGGTGCCGTCGTCTTCGGCTTTCTTCTTGTAGCGGCCGTCGACGGCGACTTCCGTGCCGGGTGCGGTCTTTCCGCGCACGACCAGAACGCCGGCTTCGTAATGGGTTTCGTCGATGGTCATCGCGGCGAAGGCCGCGCTCGAGACCAGCAATGTCGTCGCCGTGGCGGCAATGGTCATCATGTGCAATCGCATGGTGTCTTCCTTCATGCCCTTGCCGGCATGAAACGCGAAAACTCCGGCGATTGTTCGGCGATTATTTGTCTTTCCAGCCGGGTTGCAGGCGCTCGATGGCGAACTCGCCATAGCAGCCGGCGATGACGGCGGAATAGACATCGTTGCCGGACGTAATATCGCTCATGCAGGTTTCCGGCTTGTAGTGTTCCTGGAACACGAAATGGCCCTCGGCGTCGCTTTTGACGCTGACGCGTCCGTCGAGCGTGACCGCACGATTGGGCGTGGTCGAGCCGGCAACGGTCAGGGTGCCGTCCTCGTAGCGCGACACATTGATGCGGATTTCCGCCGCGGCCATGCCGGTCGCGCCCAGGCAGACCGACAACGTCGCACACAGGATCGAAGCTGCTTTACGACATGACATCGCGTTCTCCCGGCCGTTCGCCGCTCGACGATGTCGCCCTTGCATTTTGATCTAACGCCAAACGGACGCGCCCGCAATGTGCGCCGGAGGGTTCAATGCCAGACCTGATCAACGAATTCGCGATGCGCGGCGATCTCGCGCATCTTGCGCTGTTTTTGTGGGCGACCAGCGCCACCGCTCTCACCTGGTTCGCGTTGCGCGAATTGGCCGCGGCGAGCCGCCGCTTCGACGATTTCGTGCGTGAGCTCGCGCGCTTCAACGAGCGATTTCAGAACCGGTCCGGAGGATTGTGAATGGATACATTGCATACCGTCTTGCGCTCGATCCGCGGCGACGTGAAGCCGCAGCGCGATCATCTCGACGTCTTCCGCGAGTTTCTCGATCACCTCGACCGCGCCGCCAAGCGCCGGTCGCCGCCGCGCACGACCAAGGCCGCGCGCGGAAAGGGAAGGGCGCGCAGACCGCGCAGCGGCTGACCGCAAGCCGATCCAAACCACCAGGCGTCGTCCCCGCGAAGGCGGGGACCCATAGCCACCGCGCGGAAGCGAAATCTCCGGCGCAGGCGGTTATGGGTCCCGGCTCGCGCGCGTGCCGCGCTTGGCCGGGACGACAACAGAGTAACGATCCCATGCTCGCACCCAACACCAATTTTACCTTGCCGCGCGCGGCGATCGAGGCCGACGGCACGGTGGAAGGCTATGCCTCGCTGTTCGGCGAAATCGACCAGGCGCGCGACATGGTGATGCCCGGCGCGTTTCTCAACACGCTGAAGCAGCGCGGGCTGCGGCGGATCCCGATGCTGTTTCAGCACGATCCGTCCGAGCCCGTCGGTATCTGGCTCGATTTGCACGAAGACCTGCGAGGGCTCTATGCGCGCGGGCGGCTTATCCCCGACGTCGCCCGCGGCCGCGAGCTGTTGTCTCTGCTGCGCGAAGGCGCGATCGACGGGCTGTCGATCGGCTTCAAGACGGTGCGGGGGCGGTTCGATCCCAAGGCGCGGGTGCGCCGGCTGGAACAGGTCGAGCTTTGGGAAATTTCGATCGTGACGTTTCCGCTGCTCCCGGGAGCGCGCGTCCGTGCGGTCAAGGGCGACCGGCTCCCCTCCCGGCCTCGCCCTGCCGCGCGGACGCGCAGCTGGCGGGCCGAAAGGTTCGGGCCGGTGCGACAGCCTTAACGCGCGGTAAGCGCCGGCGGCGACGGTCCATTAAGGCGAGCATGGTTAGATGGCGGACCGGCGGAACGGCAGGCGGGGATGCATGACAGGCAGAGAAGGCTCGAATATCCGGCTCGCTGAAATTCTCGGCGCGTTGAGCCACGCGCTCGACATGGTGGAAGGCCAGCCGGCGGGGCACTGCGTCCGCTGCTGCTGGATCGGCATTCATGTCGGCCGCGAGCTTGGGTTGTCCGAACGGCAGTTGTCCGAGCTGTACTACACGCTGCTGGTGAAGGATGTCGGCTGCTCGAGCAACGCGGCGCGCATCTGCCAGATCTATATGATCGACGACATCGCGTTCAAACGCGATCTGATGACCGTCAACGGCAGCCTGCCGCAGGTGCTGCGTTTCGTGCTGTCGCATACGGGAATGAATGCAGGGCTTGCCGACCGATTTCGCGCCCTGGTCAACGTATTCCAGAACGGCGGCCAGATCGCTCAAGAGTTGATGGAGACGCGATGCGACCGCGGTGCGGAGATTGCACGCAAGATGCGATTCTCGGAGAACGTCATCGCGGCGATCCGCAGTTTCGACGAGCACTGGGATGGCGGCGGCATGCCGGCCCGGCTCAAAGGCGAGAACATCCCGATCTATTCGCGTATCTCGCTGGTCGCTCAGATCGCCGACGTGTTTCAGGTCGCGCACGGCATCGAAGCGGCGCGGCAGGAAATCCGCAACCGGACGGGCACCTGGTTCGAACCGCGCGTCGCTGAGGCGTTCGAGCGCGTCGCGCAGGACGAGGCGTTCTGGCAGGCGTTGCGTTCCGAGGAATTGCAGACGTCGATCTTCGATCTCGAACCGGCGCAGCAGCGTTCGCTGGTCGATGAAGATTATCTCGACGACATCGCGGCTGCGTTCGCGCAGGTGATCGACTCGAAGAGCCCCTATACCAGCGGACACAGCGAGCGCGTGACGTTGTTTTCCGATTTGATCGCGGAAGAACTCGGCATCGAAGCCGAGGCGCGGCGCCGGCTGCGGCGTGCTGCGCTGCTGCACGATATCGGCAAGCTTGGCGTCAGCAACACCATTCTCGACAAGCCGGACAAGCTCGACGACGAGGAGTGGCAGGCGATGAAGCGGCACGCCGAACTCGGCGAGCAGATCCTGTCGAAGATCGCGGCCTTCGAGGGGCTGGCGACGATTGCCGGCGCGCATCACGAGCGGCTCGATGGCAAAGGCTATCCGCGCGGCCTCAAGGGAGACGACATTCCGCTCGAGGTTCGGATCGTGACGACCGCCGATATTTTCGACGCGCTGACGGCAGACCGGCCTTATCGCCCGGCGATGCCGGTCGATAAGGCTCTTGCGATCATGAGCGACATGGCAGGCACGGCGCTCGACCCGGTCTGTCTCGGCGCCATCAGGCGTGCGTTGCGGCGGGTCGATCCCGCCATCGCCGCGTAGCTCGCCTAACGGCTATTTCGCTTTCGGGAACACCGCGATCATGTCGATCTCGACACGCGCGCCCTGCGTCGACAGCTGGTTGACGCAGACGGTGGTCGAGGCCGGCGTCCAGTCGCCGAAATAACCGGCCATCGTCTTCGACATGTCGTCCATGTCGCGCATGTCGGTGAGATACTTCGTCACCTTGATGACGTCGGTCCAGGTCAGGCCCTGGTGATCGAGAATGCCCTTGATGTTCTCCATCGCGAGCTTCGTCTGGTCGGCGATGCCGACCGGGTGGTTGTGCTCGGACAGATCGTGCGGATGCTTGTGATAAAGCGGCGAGGGCGTCGCGCCGGAGATGAACAGGAGATCGCCCGGCGCCTCGATGCGGATCGCGGGCGCGTAGGGCATGTCAGGGCGCCGCGCGGGATTGGTCTGGATTTCGCCGATCGAAGGATTGCTCGGTGAGGTTTTGAAGGCGGGTCCGCGGTTGCTCATGATCGTCTCGACTGTCCTTTACAGGTAACGGCGCTGCGGGGCCGGCGGCCTGCGCGCTCCCCGGTATTCCGGCGCAGAAGCGCGCAAAGGTCAATGGCCTGCCCAGGCGCGAATTGTCGTCCTGCGAAACTCTCATGACTGACTTGCCTGACTGATTTGCCTGTTCCGGCGCCCGGATCGTCCGCGCGCCGTTTCTTTTCGTGTCCAACAAGGAGATCTCAATGGATATCGACCTTTCGGCCGGCGTCAGCGATCGCGCGCCGGAGCACAAATCGGGCGGCGGCGCCGATGCCGTCGCCACGCATGACGACGTCATGCGTGTGTTCGAGGCTTTCAAGAACGAGAACGACCGCCGGCTGGACGACATCGAGAAGCGCGGCGCGGCGGACGTTCTGACCGAGGACAAGGTGTCGCGGATCGAGCGGCGTCTCGACGAATTGATGCTGAAGGCGTCGCGGCCGGCGATGGCGCGCGACGGCGCGGCCCGTGAGGCCGCCGGACGTGAGCACAAGAGCGCGTTCGAGACCTATGTGCGCTCGGGCGAGGCGGGCGCGTTGCGGGCGCTCGAAGCGAAGTCGATGACGATTGGTTCCGGCCCCGGCGGCGGTTACCTGGTGCCGAGCGAGGTCGAGAGCATGATCGGGCGCAGGCTCGCGGCCGTCTCGCCGGTGCGTTCGCTCGCGAGCGTGCGCACGATCTCGTCCAACGTCTACAAGAAGCCGTTCATGACGGCCGGCCCGGCGGTCGGCTGGGTCGCGGAAACGGCCGCGCGGACCGAGACGACCGCGCCGGTGCTCGACGAACTGTCGTTCCCGGCGATGGAGCTTTACGCAATGCCGGCGGCGACCGCCGCGCTGCTCGAGGATGCCGCCGTCAACATCGACGAATGGATCGCCGGCGAAGTCGAGTTGGCTTTCGCCGAGCAGGAAGGCACGGCTTTCGTGACCGGCGACGGCACCAACAAGCCGAAGGGCTTCCTGAGCTACACCACGATCGCGAACGCGTCCTGGGCGTGGAACAAGATCGGCTACGTCGCGACCGGCGTCGACGGCGACTTCCCGGCGGAAGACCCGTCTGACATCCTGGTCGATCTGATCTATGCGCTGAAGGCCGGCTACCGCCAGAACGGCGCCTTCATCATGAACCGCAAGACGCAGAGCGCGATCCGGAAGTTCAAGGACTCGAGCGGTGGCTACCTGTGGCAGCCGCCGGCGCAAGCCGGAGGCCGCGCGACGCTGATGACGTTCCCGGTGGTCGAGTCCGAGGACATGCCGGACGCCGGCACTGATACGTTCTCGGTCGCGTTCGGCGATTTCAACCGCGGCTATCTGGTGGTGGACCGCGCCGGCGTCTCGGTGCTGCGCGACCCGTATTCGGCCAAACCCTATGTGCTGTTCTACACGACCAAGCGGGTCGGCGGCGGCGTGCAGGACTTCGACGCCATCAAGCTCTTGAAGTTCGGCGAGAGCTGAGCGACCGACACGAACGACGAGGGCGCGGGGCGGACGTTCCGCGCTCTCTTCATTACTGTGTTGCCGGCAGCGGCGCGCCGAGCTTCGCCGCGGTGTCGACCACCCATTGGCGATAGCTCAGGAGCGGCGTCAGCCCGGTGAGGCCGCCGCAGCCTTCGGTGCTTTGCGGGCCGGTCGACCAGGCGATGATGCCGATGACCGCGGCGCGGCCGGCCTCGAAAGCGGGTCCGCCGCTGTCGCCGGTGCAGGCGCCGAGACCGGCGCTGTTGTCGCGCGTTTGCGGATCGACCAGACGAATTTGCAGCGAGCCGGGCTGGCCGGTGACGGTCAGCGCGGCGGCGCGCGGAATGCCGAGACCGCGCGGCGTGAACGGCTGGGTGACGCCGAAGCCGGCGACGGTCAGCGTCTCGCCGACCGCCACGCGGCGCGCCGGCGCGAGCGTGGCCGGCACGACGCTGTCGGGCAACGGCGCTTCTAGTTTCAAGAGTGCGACGTCCGCTGTGGCACGCGCTGCGGTGTAGGCCGCCATGCTGAAGCGCGGATGTGTGGCGATGGTGCGCACGCCGACCGTTTGACCGTTCTGATAGACGCGCACGCGGTAAGCGAGCGGCCGGCCGACGCAGTGGCCGGCGGTGAGTACCAGCTCGCGCGTCAACGCGGTGCCGGTGCAGAGATCCCCGCGCGGATCGACGATCATCACGATGGCGCGCGAGGCCCAGCCATGAGCGGGCGGCGCCGGGCCGACGATGGCTCCGGCGGGCGACGAGATCATTGCAGTGAAGGCGAGAGCGGCGAGGGCGGGACGCATATTCCGCGGAGGATAGCACATGAGCGCGATTTTGCTGAATGCCCCGGCCTTCGAGCCGGTGACGCTGGAGGATGCGAAGGCTTTTCTCCGGGTTGAACATGACGACGACGATGACGCGATCGCCGCGCTGATTGCGGCGGCGCGCATTCATGTCGAGGCGCAAACCCATCGTGCGCTGATCACGCAGAGCTGGCGGCTTACCCGCGACGCCTGGCCGGCGGACGGGCGGATCGATGTGCGGCCGTCGCCGCTGCAGTCGCTCGACGTGGTGCGTGTTTATGACGGCGACGGCGAGGCGGCGGTGCTCGACCTGCAGAGCTTCATCGTCGACACGGCGAACGCCGCGCTGGTGTTTGCGCCGTGGTCGCCGGTCCAGCCGGGCCGCGCCGCCGCCGGCATCGAGTTCGACCTCACCTGCGGCTATGGCGACGACCCGGACGACGTGCCGGAGCCGCTGCGCCAGGCGATCCGCATGATGGTGGCGCACTGGTACGATAACCGCGCGGCCGCGGAGCGGACGGCGATGCTGCCGGCCGGCGTGGCGACGCTGGTGGCGCCCTACCGTGAGGTGGCGCTGTGACGGCGGCCGGCGATCTCAACCGGCGGCTGGTGCTTGAAGCGCCGGTCGATACCGACGACGGCGCCGGCGGCGTGACGGTGACCTATCAGACCGTAACGACGCTGTGGGCGCAGGTGACCTCGGTATCGGCGCGCGGCGAGGTCGTCGCCGACCGCGCCGGGACAACCGTTACGCATCGCATCACGCTACGCGCGCGCAACGACGTGACGACGCGGCACCGCTTGCAGGACGGCAGTGCCGTCTACCACGTCGCCGCGCTGCGTGAGAGCGCCGACCGGCGGTTTCTTCTGATCGACGCCGTCGAGCGGCGCGACTGACGTTCGGAGACATCGATGACCACCGCTTCGGTGGCGCTGCGCGCGGCGATTATCGCCGCGCTCGGCGCCGATGCGCCGCTCACCTCGCTGCTGGGCGAAGCGAAGATTTACGACCAGCCGCCGGCCTCGGCGGCTTTTCCTTATGTGACGCTCGGCGAAAGCCGCATCTCCGACTATTCGACCGGCGATGGACCGGGCGAGGAGCATGCCGTCACGCTGCACGGCTGGTCGCGCCAGGGCGGCCACAGACAAGCCCATGCGATTGCCGGCGCGCTGCTGCAGGCGCTCGACGACGCACCGCTGACGCTCTCCGCGTGAATATCTGGGTGACAAGAGCTGGGATGAGCGGGTTCGAGTTGGACGAGAAGCACTTGTTATTCACGGAGTCTTGAAGCCATGACGGTCTCGAAGCTCGTTAGCTCTTCGACGAACGATCTTGTCAAAGAATTTGTAGAAACTGCGCTTGGGCAGGATCGAGCGGAGCTTCATGGAGATATTTCGGAAGTCAATCGTCTATATGCAAGACTGAAGAAGATTGAAGCTGAGCTAAAATCGCGCGCGGGAGACCAACGAAGGGCCTTGATGCCGCTCTATTATCACTCCAATGCACAGGTTCGCCTCAAGGCCGCGACGGCAACGCTGGCGATTGCGCCCGTGGAAGCAAGAGAGGTGCTTGAACGAATTCAGCGCTCGAAGGAATTTCCGCAAGCCGGCGAAGCAGGCATGAGGCTGTGGAATATCGATCGCGGCGTGTTCAAGCCGACTTAGATGTCTCGAGTAAGCTACCGACGGCATGCGGTTTACGTGCTCAGCGTCTATGTCTTGGGTCGATCGCGCGAAAAACGGGCGGCGGCGGGCGGACAGGCGGGCGCGGGCGTGATCGGGGAATTTGTGAAGTCGTTCGCGCGCAGGACGTAGCGCGCCCCGTCGCGCGAAGCTATCGTCGGTACATTTCTGAATGTGCTTGAGGCGGCCGAATGGCTTCATCGGTCCTATCCTTACATTCAATCATATCTCGATGCGCCGAGGACGCTCGGCGAACTTCGGGATGCGGTGTCCGATCAGAAAAGAGGCTATGATATTCATCATATCGTCGAGAAGACACCGGCGGCTCTAGCTGGCTTTTCGAATGACCTGATCAACAGCCGAGACAATCTTGTCCGAATACCGACTCTGAAGCATTGGGAGATCACGGGGTGGTACATGGCTAAGAATGAAAACTTTGGTGGGCTATCGCCTCGGGAGTATCTGCGTGACAAAGATTGGGCGGAGCGGCGGAGGGTTGGGCTATTTGCCCTCATTGACAAAGGCGTCCTCGAGCCATGACTGACAAATCAGTTCGCTCAGTCTCAACAGAGCAATTGGTTCATCAATTTGCCGAGTTCGCGCTTGCTCAGGACAAGGCCGAACTCAATGGCAATATTGGATTGATCAATGCATTGTTCGACAAGATCGAAACGATAAAGGCAGAACTGAAATCTCGTCCGGGTGACGGACGGAGAGCTTTGGTGCCTTTGTACGACCATCCCAATGCGCAGGTCCGGCTAAAGGCCGCGAAAGCGACGCTTGCGCTTGAACCGGAACGTGCACGGCAGGTTCTGGCAACAATAAGGGAACGGCAGGAGCAGCCGCAGGCTCTCGACGCCGGAATGACGTTGCGTTTTCTCGACGACGGCACGTTCAAGCCGACCTGATTTATTCTCTGGCATCTTGGCTATCGTTCAAGTTCGCGCCACACTCTCCCTGTTCTCCGGAGAGTCTCTTCCATGCACGTTCGTGATGCCGTCGCCTCGCGCTATTCCTGCCGCGCGTTTCTGCCCAAACCCGTCCCCGAACCGATCGTCCGCGAGATCGTCGAACAGGCGGCGCGCGCGCCGTCGGCCGGCAACATGCAGCCGTGGTATGTCCACGCAGTCGCCGGCGAACGCATCGAGGCGCTGAAAGCGGAGTTGCGTCCGCGCATGGCGACCGAGCTGCCGAAAGGCGAGGGCGTTGAATACACGATCTATCCGCCGCCGATGATCGAGCCTTACAAGGAACGCGCCTTCACGGTCGGCGAGCTGCTCTACCAGTCGATTGGCGTGCCACGCGAGGACAAGCCGGCGCGCTACAAGCAATATGCCCGCAACTACGAATTTTTCGGCGCGCCTGTCGCGTTGTTCTTCGTGCGCGAAAAAGTCCACGGCGCTGCGCAGTGGGCCGACATCGGCGGCTATCTGCAAACCGTCGCGCTGCTCGCGCGGGGGCACGGTCTGCACACCTGCCCGCAGCAGGCCTGGGTGTCCTTCCACAAGACCGTTCGGTCTTTCCTCAAACTTCCCGATAATTTGATGGTCTATTCCGGCATGGCGCTCGGCTATGAAGACCCGGACGCGCCGATCAATCGCTGGCGCAGTCCCCGCGCGCCGCTGGAGACTTTCGCAACGTTCTCCGGATTTACCAGCTAGCCGCGACAGATTTACGCCGGGGTAACGGCCCCATTCACCGCCCGTTCAGGCCGCCGTCTGCTACAACCCCGGCCATGAACCGCGCCCGAATCGCTGCCGCATTCGCGGCCTGTCTTGCCGCCGGGACGATCGTGCTCGGCCCGCTCGAAGCGGCTGCGGCCGATCGGAGTCCGCGCGCCTGTCTCGGCAAGGCGGAGCAGCGCGCCGCGGTCGCGGCCCGCCGGGCCTTGCCGCTCGGGCAGGTGCGCAATAACCTCAATCTCGGCAACCGCAAGGGCGTGCGCGGCGACGTCATCAGCGCCCGGCTGTGCACAGGCCAGCACGGGCTCGTCTACGTGCTGACAGTGCTGGCCCGCAATGGCAAAGTGTCCCGCGTGACCGTCGATGCGGCGACAGGCGCCGTGCTCCGCGGCCGCTGAGCCGGAGATTTGCCCTTGCGCCTCCTCGTCGTCGAGGACGATCCTGACCTCAACCGCCAGCTCGCCGCCGCCTTGACCGAGGCCGGCTATGTGGTCGACCGCGCCTTCGACGGTGAGGAGGGCCATTACCTCGGCGAGAGCGAGCCCTACGACGCGGTGATCCTCGACATCGGCCTGCCGAAGATGGACGGCATCTCGGTGTTGGAGGCCTGGCGGCGGGCCGGCCGCGCCATGCCGGTATTGATCCTGACCGCGCGCGACCGCTGGAGCGACAAGGTGCAGGGCTTCGACGCCGGCGCCGACGATTATGTGGCGAAGCCCTTTCATCTGGAGGAGGTGCTGGCCCGTGTGCGCGCGCTGCTGCGCCGTTCCGCCGGCCACGCCAAGAGCGAGTTCAACTGCGGACCGGTCCGCCTCGACACCCGCACCGGCCGCGTCGCGGTCGACGGCAATCCGGTGAAGCTCACCAGCCACGAATATCGGCTGCTGTCCTATCTGATGCATCACACCGGCCGCGTGGTATCGCGCACGGAACTGGTCGAGCATCTTTACGATCAGGACTTCGACCGCGACAGCAACACCATCGAGGTGTTTGTCGGCCGCATCCGCAAGAAGCTCGGCGTCGAAATCATCCAGACCGTGCGCGGGCTCGGCTATCTGCTGACGCCGCCGGATGCGTTGTAGCGGGCGTATGAGATCCCAGGCACACCGTCATTCCGGGACGGCGCGTCGGCGCCGGACCCGGAATCCAGAGGCGGGCTCGGATTGCGCTGCTGGATTCCGGGTTCGCTCGCTTGCGCTCGCGCCCCGGAATGACGGTGTATGATGCGCGCCAATTCCCTCGCGCTGCGCCTTTTCCTCTCCGCGACGGCCTGGGCGGTCGTCATTCTCCTCATCACCGGCATCATTCTGTCGTCGCTTTACCGCCAGGCGGTGGAGCGCGCATTCGACCGGCGGCTCAACGTCTATCTGCGCACGCTGGTCGCCGAGCTCGCCACGCCGGACGATCCCGCGCAGGCGGAGAAATTTCCCCAGTCGCTCGGCGAGCCGTTGTTCGAACTGCCGCTGTCCGGCTGGTACTGGCAGATCACGCGGCTCGATATGGGCAAGGATGCCGGCAAGGACGGCAGCAAGGCCGACATCCGGTCGTCCCGCTCGCTGTGGGACGGCGGTTTGCCGCATCTGCAGGATCAGGGTGTCACCGCGTCGGCCTCCGGCTCGCGCGAGGGCTATGTGTCCGGGCCTGAGGACCAGCGATTGCGTCTGACCGAGCGAACCATCGATCTGGGCGAGGACGGGCAGTTTCTTGTCGCGGTCGCCGGCGACGCCGCCGAGATCAGCGAAGAAACCCGCGCCTTCGATCAGGCGCTGGCGATGACATTTGCCGCACTCGCCATCGTGCTGCTGCTGACCACGATGTTCCAGGTGCGGTTCGGCCTCGCGCCGCTCAAGCGCATTTCCGACAGTCTCGCCGCGATCCGCTCCGGCGCCGCCGAACGGCTCGAGGGAGAGTTCCCGGATGAGATCGCGCCGCTCGCGCGTGAGACCAACGCGCTGATCGACGCCAACAAGGAAATCGTCGAGCGCGCGCGCACCCATGTCGGCAATCTGGCGCACGCGCTGAAGACGCCGCTCTCGGTCATGGTCAATGAGGCGACCGCGCGCGGCAGCGATACGCTCGCAGCGAAGGTGCTCGAGCAGGCCGACATCATGCGCGATCAGGTCGCGCGACACCTCGAGCGGGCACGGCTTGCCGCCGGGTTGAAAGTGATCGGCACGGTGACCGAGGTTGCGCCGGTCGTCACCGCCTTGGCGCGGACGATGGAGAAGATTCATCGCGACCGGGGCATCGCCATCGACGTTCACGCCGACAACAAGATTCAGTTTCGCGGCGAGCGGCCGGACCTTGAAGAGATGATCGGCAATCTGGTCGACAATGCCTGCAAATGGGCGGCTTCGCAGGTGGCGATAGCGGTTGAGCCGAACCAGCCGGGCGCCGACGGCCGCAAGACGCTGCGCGTCGTGGTCGATGACGACGGCAAAGGGCTGACGCCGGCGGAGCGCGAACAGGCCGCCAAGCGCGGCCGCCGCCTCGACGAGACCAAGCCGGGGTCGGGGCTCGGCCTGTCGATCGTGGTGGAGCTTGCCGGCCTCTATGGCGGCAGTCTCACGCTGGCCGCCGCCCCGATTGGCGGGTTGCGCGCCGAACTGGTGCTACCGGCGGGTTAGACCGCGCCGCACCATGCCGGGGCAATAAGGCGACGACAGAGTTTTGCCCCAATTGTCCCCTCTGGCTACACTCAATGATCCGGCTGCGGCCGGACTTTTGCTATGCCGAGGGGGAGCCTCCATGCCCGTGCGCAAATCCGTCGTAACCGTCATTGCCAGCCTTGGCCTTGCTGCCACGTTGGCGGCCTGTGCCGGCAGCCCCGACGGCATGGGGCCGGGCCCCAAGGAGAATACCGGAACGCTGCTCGGCGCCGGCACCGGCGCATTGCTGGGCGCGGCGGTGGCGGGCCACGGCACCGGCAACCGTCTTGCGGGCGCTGCGATCGGCGGCCTCGCCGGCGGCCTGATCGGCAACCGCATCGGCGCCGCTCTCGATGAAGAAGACAAGAAGCGCGCTTATGCCGCCGAGATGGATGCGCTCGAACGCGGCCCCTCCGGCGCGCCCGTCGCCTGGCGCAATCCGGACTCGGGCCGCTACGGCACCGTGGTTCCCGGCCCCGCCTATCAGAATGACGGCCGCAACTGCCGCTCGTTCACCCACACCATTTATGTCGACGGCCGGCCGCAGACCGCGCGCGGCACCGCCTGCCGGAACCCCGACGGCACCTGGACCCCTGTCGCCTGAAGGCGACCTCGTGACCCCCGTCGCCTGAAGGCGACATCGTGACCCCGGTCGCCTGAAGGGCGACCTTGTGACGCCCCGCGTGATCGGGGCGGCCGCAGAGTCTTAACGCCTTCTTAAGCCGGCCAGCCTATCAACGCCGAAACGGATCCGAGGCTGGACGAGGGCTCATGGCGAGCGACGGGACCACCGTCGAACGGTTGCGCCAGTATCTGCGTGAGCTGACGCCGGAAGCACGGGCGCTCTTGATCGCAGAGCTGGAACGAGCCGTGTTGCGCGGCGACGATGTCGCCGGCAGCGAGCTCATTCTGCATGAGCTGCGCCAGCTTGTGCGCGAGGCACGCGGTCTGACGCCGCGCCTGAACAGCGTGACGCGCGTGTTCTACATGCCCATCGAGCCGTTCCTGGTCGACGATATCGCCGATCACAATCATCCGAGCCGCATCGCCCGCGCATCGCTGTTGCCGATCTGGAACTGGATCGCGCGCGAACTGCTGCCCGACGATACGCAGGCCTATGCCGACGATGCCGGCGACGCGCTGCTGGCCGGTGACATCAAGCGCGCGCTCGCGCTGGCCGGCCCGCTCCAGGACAAGGCCGCCGACGTCATCGAGCGCGCCTTCGCTGCGGTGGCCAATGACGAGAAGGCCGGCCGCCGGCTTCGCTCGCAGATCGGCACGCCGCGTTCGGAGGAGAGCACGATGTTGCTCGCCCGCGCGCTGCGTTGGCGCGGTGTGTTCGATAATTTTGCGGCGCGGCTGCCGTTGCAGATCGCGGACCTGTCCGGCGCCCGGCTCGACGAGATCAAGGCGATGATCGACGGCGAGAGCGCGCAGGAGCCGGCGAACTTTCCCTGCTTCCTTCTCATCGTGATGCGGCGGCTCTCGGAGCCGTGGCAGATCATCCGCTTTGCCATCAAGGCGGCGGGCACCGACCATTCGACGCGCGTTGCCGCGTCGAGTTACGCGATCGCGGTCAACATCGTTCTCGCGGAGATGAGCCGGCTGGTCAGCGAGCTGAAGGGTGAGCTGCGGTCCGGCCGTGGCGTGGGCTGCGGCATTCTCCTCAAGAACATCCACGACGCCGCGCGCGGCCTGCGCACCGAACTCGACATCTCCGGTGAATCGCATTGGGGACGGCAGCTTGCCCAGTTGCGCGCCCAGGTGTCGGGCCTGCTGAAGTCCGAAATCGAGTCCGTGCCGGGGCGGGTGCGCCGCCTGCTGCGGCCGCGGTCCGCCGTCGATATCCGGCCCGGCGCCGTGCTCAATGCCGACGACGTCTCGGAGACCGAACTGCTGGTCGATTTCGCCGGCGCCTGCCGCAACTTCGCCAGCGAACTTGCGATCAACGAAATCACCCAGCGCGCCTATACCGAACTCCAGCAGTATCTCGACAATACCACCCGCACGCTGGTCGACGGTCTGCGCAACGCGGGCGAGGCCGAGCGGCCGTTCCGCCAGTCGCAGATCGACGCGGCGGCGCGGTTCTGCGGCAAGGTCTTCGGCGCCGAATATGCCGCGATGATCTCGCGCTCGGCCGAGGCGGCGCGGGGCGGCGAGCAGGTTCGCGCCCGCGGCTGACGGCGGTAAAAACCGCTATATTCCCAGTCTCTTGGCCCGCGACGCCGGGCGCATTGCAGCCATGATCGCGCCTGATATACCGCTTGCGCGCGAGCGGCGTGGATTCTGGCGGCGGCAGGCGTTCTCGACATGGTGCTCTGGCTTTTCTTTGCCCTGATGACGGCGGCGGCGATTTTCGCCGTGCTGTGGCCGTTGTCGCGGAGCGTCCGCCGCAGCGAGGGCAGCGACGTCGAGGTTTACCGCGACCAGCTCGACGAGGTCGCGCGCGACCGCGCCGCCGGCCTGATCGGCGACGCTGAAGCGGAGGCGGCGCGCATCGAAGTGTCGCGGCGGCTGATCGCGGCGGCGGAGAGCGCGGAGACCGCGATCCCGGCCGGCTCGCCGGTGTGGTGGCGGCGGGGCGCGGCAGTCGTCGCGCTGATCGTGCTGCCGGTGCTGGCGAGCGGCGTTTATCTCAAACTCGGTTCGCCGCAATTGCCGGGTGAGCCGCTCGCCTCGCGGGAGCGATCGCCGCATGCCAATCAGTCGCTCGCCAGTCTCATTTCGCAGGCGGAAGCGCATGTCGAGCGCAATCCGAGCGACGGCCGTGGCTGGGAGGTGCTGGCGCCGGTCTATCTGCGCATGGGCCGGTTCGACGACGCCGTGAAGGCGCGGCGCAATGCGCTCATTCTCAATGGCGAGACCGCCGACCGTCAGGCCGATCTCGGCGAGGCGCAGGTGATGGCGGCAAACGGCATCGTGACCGCGGAAGCGCGGCAGGCGTTTGAGCGCGCCATCGGGCTCGACGCCAAGCAGTTCAAGGCGCACTTCTTCATCGGCATGGCGCAGGAGCAGGACGGCCGCAAGGACGAGGCCGCGAAAACCTGGCGAGCCCTGATCGCGGAGTCGCCCAAGGATGCGCCGTGGATTCCGTCGGTGCGGCAGGCTCTGGCGGCGCTCGGCGCGTCGCCGGCGGGCAACGCGCCGCCGCAAGCTGAAGGATCGAACGCCACCGCCGCGCCCGGTCCGAGTGCCTCGGATGTCGCCGCCGCATCGACGATGACGGACGCGGAACGCGGCGACATGATCAAGGGCATGGTGTCGCGCCTTGCCGACCGGCTTGCGCAGGACGGCTCCGACGTCGAAGGCTGGCTGCGCCTGATGCGCGCCTATATGGTGCTGGGCGAGAGCGACAAGGCTGCGACCGCCACCGCCGGTGCGCGCAAGGCGCTTGGCGCCGATGCCGACAAGTTGCGCCGGATCAACGATCTCGCCGCGCAGCTCGGTATCAAGGGATAACATTGGAAGGCTCATGACACGCAAGCAGCGCCGGCTGGTATTGATCGGGTCTTGCCTCGCGGTGCTCGCCGTCGCGGTGGGTTTGGTCCTCAGCGCGATGAGCGACTCCATCGTCTTCTTCAATTCGCCGACCGATATCGCCGAAAAGAACGTCGCGCCGGGCACCCGGCTGCGGCTCGGCGGCATGGTGAAGCCGGGCAGCGTGAAGCGCGGCGACGAGTTGCGCATCAGCTTCGAGGTGACCGACGGCGCGAAGGAGGTTCGCGTCGCCTATCAGGGCATCGTGCCGGACCTGTTCCGCGAAGGGCAGGGGGTCGTCGTCGAAGGCAGACTGGAGCCGGGCGGCACGTTCCGCGCCGACAGCGTGCTGGCCAAACACGACGAAAAATACATGCCGCGCGAGGTAGCCGACGCCTTGAAGAAATCCGGACACTGGCAGGAAGACAGCGGCAAGTATGGCGGCCAGTACGGCGGCAAGACGCAAGGGGCCGCGAAATGATCGCCGAGCTTGGACACTATGCGCTGGTGCTGGCGCTCGCCCTTGCGCTGATTCAGGCGGTGGTGCCGGCGATCGGGGCGCGACGCGGCGACCATGCGCTGATGCAGACGGCCGGCTCGACCGCGCTGGTGCAATTTGCCTTCGTGGCATTCTCCTTCGCGGCGCTGACGACGGCCTATGTGACCTCGGACTTCTCGGTGGCGAACGTCTACGAGAACTCGCACTCGCTGATGCCCGTCATCTACAAATTCACCAGCACCTGGGGCAACCACGAAGGCTCGATGCTGCTCTGGGTGCTGATCCTGTCGCTGTCGGGCGCGCTGGTCGCGGTGTTCGGCGGCAATTTGCCGGCGACGCTCAAGGCCAATGTGCTCGCCGTGCAAAGCTGGATCGCCGCGGCGTTCTACGTCTTTATTCTCCTGACCTCGAACCCGTTCCTGCGGATTGCCGACGCGCCGTTCGAGGGGCGGGACCTCAATCCGATCCTGCAGGACTTCGGCCTCGCGGTGCATCCGCCGTTGCTCTATGTCGGCTATGTCGGCTTCTCGATCTCGTTTTCGTTCGCCGTCGCCGCGCTGATCGAAGGGCGGATTGACGCGGCCTGGGCGCGCTGGGTGCGGCCCTGGACGCTTGCGGCCTGGATGTTCCTGACGCTCGGTATCGCGATGGGGTCGTACTGGGCCTACTACGAACTCGGCTGGGGCGGCTGGTGGTTCTGGGATCCGGTGGAGAACGCCTCGCTGATGCCGTGGATCGCGGGCACCGCGCTGCTGCATTCCGCGGTGGTGATGGAAAAACGCGATGCGCTGAAGGTGTGGACCGTGCTGCTTGCGATCCTTGCCTTCTCGCTGTCTCTGATCGGCACCTTCCTGGTTCGCTCCGGCGTGCTTACCTCCGTGCACACCTTTGCCAGCGATCCCACGCGCGGCGTGTTTATTCTCGGTATTCTTGTCTTCTTCATCGGCGGCAGTCTCACGCTCTTCTCGTGGCGCGCGCCGCTCCTGAAGCAGGGCGGGCTGTTTGCGCCGATCTCGCGCGAGGGCGCACTGGTGTTCAACAACCTGTTCCTGACCGCGGCCTGCGCCACCGTCTTTGTCGGCACGCTCTATCCGCTCGTGCTCGAGGCGTTGACCGGCGAGCGGATTTCGGTCGGCGCGCCGTTTTTCAATCTGACATTCGGGCCGCTGTTCATTCCGCTGCTGCTGGCGATGCCGTTCGGGCCGCTGCTCGCCTGGAAGCGCGGCGATCTGCTCGGCGCGGCGCAGCGGCTCATGGCCGCGATCGGCCTTGCGTTGGTCGGTGTCGTGGTCGTCTTCGTCGCGGAGGGTGGGCATGTCAGCCTCGCGCCGTTCGGGATCGGGCTTGCGGTTTACGTCATGGTCGGCGCGGTGAGCGATCTGGTGGAGCGCACCGGTCTGTTCCGTCTTCCGCTGGCCAGCGTGCGGCGCCGGGCCGTCGGCTTGCCGCGCTCGATCTGGGGCACGGCGTTTGCGCATTTCGGCATCGGCCTGACGGCGCTCGGTATTGTCAGCGTCAGCCACTGGGGCAGCGAGCGCATCGTGTCGCTCAAGCCGTCGGAGACGGTGGCGATCAAACATTATCAATTGCGCTTCGACGGCTTGATCCCGCGGCAGGGGCCGAATTACAGCGAACAGATTGCGCGCTTTACCGTCAAGAAGGGCGGCGTCGATATCGGCGTCATGGAGCCGGGCAAGCGCAGCTTTGCGTCACGGCAAACCACCACGACGGAAGCCGCCTTGCTGACGCGCGGCGCAAGCCAGCTCTATCTTTCTCTGGGCGATTCCGGCGCCGACGGCTCGGTGGCGGTGCGGCTTTACTACAAGCCGCTGGTGCTGCTGATCTGGTTCGGCGCCGTGGTGATGGCGTTCGGCGGCGCGCTGTCGCTGTCGGACCGCCGGCTGCGGATCGGCGCGCCCAAGCCGGCGCGCAAGGTTGCGGCGAAGCCCGCCGAAAAGCCGGCCATGACGCCGGCAGAGTGACAGCCATGAGACTCATCGCGCGCGTCCTGTCCGCCGCCGCAATCGCCATCAGCGTGATGGCGGTGCAGGCGCATGCCGTGCAGCCGGATGAAGTGCTGAGCGATCCCGCGCTCGAAGACCGCGCCCGTGCGCTGTCGCGGGAATTGCGCTGCATGGTTTGCCAGAACCAGTCGATCGACGACTCCGACGCGCCGCTCGCGCGCGACTTGCGCCTGCTCGTCCGTGAGCGTCTGACCAAGGGCGACAGCGACCGTCAGGTGCTGGACTTCCTGGTCGCGCGCTACGGCGAGTTCGTGTTGCTCAAACCGCGGCTGGAATGGCGGACGCTGGTATTGTGGGTGACGCCGCCGGGCGTGGTGATCGTCGGGCTCGTCGCGCTCTATGTTTTTTCGCACAAGCGGCGGCAGCCGGGCGCGCATAACGTTCCGCTCACACCGCAGGAACGTGACAAGATTGCTAAATTGACCGGCGGCGATCCCGGAAAGACTTCGTAAGATATTGAAAATACTAGATAAAAATCTTCCACACCTTACCAATTTGTAATTTCGCGGTCAGCCTGCGGTAAGGCGGCGGTCTTCATCTTGTCGACAACAACGGAGCGACATGCGCTCCCCCGAATTCGACGAGATGGAGATCACGACGATGACCCCGAGCGATCATGCTCCCACCCCGCGCAGCGCCGACAAGCCGCGCACATCCGCCTTGCGCCGCTTCTTCCTGGTAACGACCGCGATTGCCGGTATCGGCGGCGCGGCCTTCGTGCTGGCGCCGACGCTGCCGCCGCATGGCGGCTATCCGACCGCGGCAGCGCAGAACCTCACCGAGCAGGCCAAGAAGGTCCAGACGCCGGTCGGCTTCGCCGACATCGTGGCGCAGGTGAAGCCCGCCGTCATGGCGGTGCGTGTGAAGATGAACGACAACGTCCACCCGTCGCGTTTCAATTCCGACGATCTGCCGCCCGGCTTGCAGGAATTCTTCAAGCGCTTCGGCATGCCGGACAACATGCCGAACGGACGCCGCGGTCCGCGCGGCCGCGATCACATCACCGGCCAGGGCTCGGGCTTCTTCATCTCGGCTGACGGCTATGCGGTGACCAACAACCACGTCGTCGACAAGGCCGACAGCGTCGAAGTGCAGACCGACGACGGCAAGATCCACACCGCCAAGGTGATCGGCACCGATCCGCGTACCGACCTGGCGCTGATCAAGGTCGAGGGCGGATCGTTCCCCTATGTGAAGCTTGCCGACGGCAACCCGCGGATCGGCGACTGGGTGCTGGCGGTCGGCAATCCATTCGGCCTCGGCGGCACCGTGACGGCCGGCATCGTTTCGGCCCGCGGCCGCGACATCGGCGCCGGCCCCTATGACGACTTCATCCAGATCGACGCGCCGGTGAACAAGGGCAACTCCGGTGGCCCGACCTTCGACACCGAAGGTCATGTGATCGGCGTCAACACCGCGATCTTCTCGCCGTCCGGCGGCTCGGTCGGCATCGCCTTCGCGATTCCCGCCTCGACGGTGAAGAACGTCGTCGAGCAACTCAAGGAGCATGGCTCGGTGACGCGCGGCTGGATCGGCGTGCAGATTCAGCCTGTCACCAAGGACCTCGCCGACGGCCTCGGCCTGAAACAGGCGAAAGGCGCGCTGGTCGCGGAGCCTCAGGATAACGGCCCGGCCGCTAAGGCCGGTATCAAGGCCGGCGACGTCATCACCGCCGTCAACGGCAATGAGGTCGAGGATGCGCGCGACCTCGCCAAGAAGATCGGTTCGATGGCGCCGAACAGCTCCGTGAAGCTCACCGTCATGCGCGACGGGTCGGAGAAAACGGTGTCGCTGACGCTCGGCGAACTGCCCGGCCAGAAGGATCTGCGGGCGGACGCCGGCAGCAACGATAACAGCGACGGCACCGATGTGGGCAAGCTCGGCCTGACGCTGGCGCCGGCGTCGCGCGTCGCCGGTGGCGGCAGCGAAGGCGTCGCGGTGACCGGCGTCGATCCCTCGGGCGTGGCTGCGGATCGCGGCTTTGCGACCGGGGACATCATCCTCGAAGTCGCCGGCAAGTCGGTGTCGAGCCCGTCCGATGTCCGCAAGCAAATCGCCGACGCCCGCAAGGACGGCAAGAGCGCCGTGCTGATGCGGATCAAGAAGGGAAGCTCTTCGCGTTTCGTCGCGCTGCCGATCGGGCGCGGCTGATCGAGACAGGGCCTGTCACCGGCGAACCGTCGCCCCCCGACCGGTGGCAGCCCTGCGGGGCGGGTTAAGGAGCCCGTCCCGCCAGAATACGCGGTCCCATTCGACCGCGGCCAGAACTCCAGATCCGGCAACCGTCGCCCCCGCCGGACTGGGGTCGCCGGGCGGGCGGTGGAGAAATCCACTGCCCGCCCGCGCATCTCGGGGGCTGGGCATTTTGCATATCGTTGGAGACCGTTTCGGAGGCGAGGGCGCGCAGCAAACGGCTGGACATGAGGTGAGCGATGGCCATTTATGCGCAGGACAACAGCCAGCTTCCGGACCTGACGGCCGAAGCGACCACGGGGCGGGTGCCGATGCGGCTTCTGCTGATCGAAGACGACCGCGATGCCGCCGACTATCTCGTCAAGGCGTTCCGCGAGGTCGGCCACGTCGCCGAGCACGCCGCCGACGGCGAGGAGGGCCTGGCGCTCGCATCGGACGGCGATTACGACGTCCTGATCGTCGACCGCATGCTGCCCAAGCGCGACGGCCTGTCGGTGATCGGCGCGCTGCGCGACAAGGGCGTCGAGACCCCGGTGCTGATCCTCTCCGCGCTCGGCCAGGTCGATGACCGCGTCAAGGGCCTGCGCGCCGGCGGCGACGACTATCTCCCCAAGCCCTATTCATTCTCCGAGTTGCTCGCCCGCATCGAGGTGCTGGCGCGCCGCCGCGGCGGACGCGGCGAGGAGATGGTCTACCGCGTCGGCGACCTCGAGCTCGACCGGCTGTCGCACCGGGTGACCCGCGGCAAGGAGGAAATCCTGCTGCAGCCGCGGGAATTCCGCCTGCTCGAATACCTGATGAAGCACGCCGGGCAGGTGGTGACGCGCACCATGCTGCTGGAAAACGTCTGGGATTATCATTTCGATCCGCAAACCAACGTGATCGACGTGCACATCTCGCGTCTGCGCTCGAAAATCGATAAAGGTTACACCCAGCCGCTCCTGCAAACGGTGCGCGGCGCGGGGTACATGATCCGTGACGGCGCTCGGTAAGCTTTTCCGAACCACCACATTCAAGCTCACGCTTGCCTATCTGATCGTTTTTGCGCTGTTTGCCGCGCTGCTGCTCGGCTATTTCGCACTCAACACGCGCCGCCTCGTCACCGAGCAGATCACCGACACCGTCAACGCGGAAATCACCGGCCTGTCCGAACAATACCGGCAGGGCGGCATCCGCCGGCTGGTGCTGATCATCGAAGCGCGGTCGCGCCGGCCGGGTTCGAGCCTCTATCTCGTCACGACCTTCAACGGCGACACGCTCGCCGGCAACATCAGCGCGCTCGATCCCGGCGTGCTCGACAATCCGGGCTGGAGCGAGACCGGCTATCGCCGGCTCGACGAAGCCGGCGCCGACCGCGGCCATGAGGCGCTGGTGCGCGTCTTCCAGTTGCCGGGCGGCTTTCGCCTGCTGGTCGGCCGCGATCTCGACGAGCGGCAACGGCTGGAGCGCATCATCGCCTCGGCGGGCCGCTGGTCGGCCGCCGTGGTCGTGCTGATCGGACTGATCGGCGGCGTGTTCGTGACGCGCCGCGTGCTGCGCCGCGTCGACGCCATGACCGACAAGGCGCGCACCATCATGGAAGGCGATCTGTCGGGGCGGCTGCCGGTGACCGGCAGCAATGACGAGCTGGATCGTCTCGCCGAAAATCTCAACGCCATGCTGGAGCGCATCGAGGCGCTAATGCATGGCCTGAAGGAAGTCTCCGACAATATCGCGCACGATCTCAAGACGCCGCTGACGCGGCTGCGCAATCATGCCGAGGAGGCGTTGCGCACCGCCAGGGACGAAGCGTCCTACCGCGAGGCGCTGGATCAGACCATCGAGGAATCCGACGGGCTCATCCGCACCTTCAATGCTCTGCTGATGATTGCGCGCGCCGAAGCCGGGCAGTCGAGCGAAAGTCTGACCGATTTCGATGCCGCCGAGATCGCGCGCGGTGTCGGCGAGCTGTACGAGCCTCTTGCGGAGGAAAAGGGTCTCACGCTCAAGGTCGAGGCCGAGACGCCGGCTCCGATGGTGGGCAATCGCGAGCTTGTCACGCAGGCACTTGCCAATCTGGTCGACAACGCCATCAAATACGGCGGGACGGCCACGCCGGCGGACGGCGTCAATGGCGCGGCGCCGGAGATCGTGGTGCGGGCGGTGGGCGAGGGCGACAAGATCCTGCTCACCGTCGCCGATCGCGGTCCCGGCATCCCTGAAAGCGACCGTGGCCGCGTCACGGACCGCTTCGTGCGGCTGGAAACGAGCCGCACCGAGCCGGGCTCCGGCCTCGGCCTCAGCCTCGTCGCGGCGGTCGCCCGCCTGCATGGCGGCGAGCTGACATTTGAGGACAATTCACCGGGCCTCAAAAGCATCATTGCCTTGCCGCGCGGAGGCCCGGTACAGACTACGGCATGACTGCCGGCCGACGAAAATCCGCAAAAACGCGCAAAGCCACGAGAAAGACCGCGAAAAAGAGCCGGCGCTCCGCCCGGCCGGCCACTGCCGCCGGCAAGAAGGCGGCAAAATCGCCGTCGAAATCGTCTCCGAAGCCGCCCGCCACGTCCGCTGCCCGCGCAAGGCCGGCAGCGCCGTCGAGCGGTCCCTTGCTGTCGCGGATCGTCACCGCGCCGGTGCTGGCGGACGCCAAGGCGGCCCGAGCGCGGGTGGCGGCGTGGCTCGACGACGATGTCAGGGCTGCCGACCGTAAGGCGCTGCGGGGGCTGTTGGACGGTAACGCTGCGCTTGCCGGACTGATCGACAGTCTGGCGGAAAGCTCCCCCTATCTCTGGGATCTGGTGCGCGCGTCACCCGAGCGGCTTCTGAAAATTCTGCGCGGCGATCCCGACCGTAACTTTCCCGATCTTCTCGAAGCGACCGCCAAGGCGGCCGCCGCCGCACGCGACGATGAAACCGTGGCGCGGCTGCTCCGGCACATGAAGAGCGAGGCGGCGCTCACCATCGCGCTTGCCGATATCGGCGGGGCCTGGCCGGTGATGCGCGCCGCCCACGCGCTGACCGAGCTTGCCGACGCGGCGGTTTCCGCGGCGGTGCGCTATCTACTCGCCGACGTCGCGCGCGCGGGCCGATTGAAACTGCCGGACAAAGCGAAGCCGGAGGAGGGCTCCGGCTACATCGTGCTGGCGATGGGCAAGATGGGTGCTTTCGAGCTGAACTATTCGAGCGACATCGACCTCATCGTTTTCTACGATCCCGACGCACCGGCGCTTGCGCCCGACATCGAGCCGGGTCCGATGTATGTGCGCATGACACAGCGGCTGGTGAAGCTGCTGAACGAACGCACCGCCGACGGCTACGTGTTCCGCACCGATCTGCGGCTCCGGCCCGATCCGGCCTCGACGCCGATTGCCATCTCGCTCCCGGCGGCGCTGTCCTATTACGAAAGCCACGGTCGCAACTGGGAGCGCGCGGCGATGATCAAGGCGCGGGTCTGCGCCGGCGACCGGCAGGCCGGCGCCGCGCTGCTCGACGCACTCTCGCCCTTCGTCTGGCGCAAGTATCTCGACTACGCGGCGGTTGCCGATGTGCAGTCGATGAAGCAGCAAATTCATGCCTATCGCGGGCATGGCGAAATCGCGGTCGAGGGGCACAACATCAAGCTCGGACGTGGCGGCATTCGCGAGGTCGAATTCTTCGCCCAGACCCAGCAACTGATCGCCGGCGGCCGCGACCCCGCGCTGCGCGACCGGCAAACCCTGCCGACGCTGGTTCAACTGTGCGAGGGACGCTGGATCGACGCCGATGCGCGCGACGAAATGAGTGCGGCTTATCTCTTTTTGCGCGAGGTCGAACACCGTCTGCAGATGGTCAATGACGAGCAGACCCAGACCTTGCCCGACGACGCCGAAGGCATGGAGCGTTTTGCGCGCTTCATGGGCTTTCGCAACCGCGATGCCTTCGCCAAGGCGCTGGTCGTGCATCTGGAAAATGTGCAGCGGCAATACGGCAAGCTGTTCGAGGCGACGCCGGGCGCCGAGCGGTTCATGCTCAATTTCCCCGAGGACCATGACGACCGCAGGACACTCGACCGGCTCAACGAATTGCGGTTTCGCGGCGCGCTCGAAGCCTCCGCGACCATCCGCGGCTGGCTTGCCGGCGGCCATCCCGCGCTGAAGTCTGAGTTTGCCCGCGAGGAGATGCGCGGGCTGGTGCCGGTGCTGCTCGAACATCTGTCGCGGGCGGAAAACCCCGATGCCGTGCTGATCCTGTTCGACCGCTTCCTTGCCAATCTTCACGGCGGCAGCCGGCTCTTGTCTTTGCTCAAGCAGAATCCGCCGCTGGTCGCGCTGATTGCGATGGTCCTCGGCACCGCGCCGCGGCTCGCCGATACGCTCGCCCGCTATCCGGACGTGATCGATGCGCTGGTCGAGCCGAGCTTCTTCGGCGCGCTGCCGGACGATGCGGCTCTCAATGCGCGGCTGAAGACCGCGATTGCGGAAGCGCGTTTCGATCAGGACTTGCTGGAGCGTATCCGCATGTTCGGCCTCGAACAGATGTTCCTGATCGGCGTGCGGGTGCTGACCGGGACGGTCTCGGCGGCTCAGGCCGGTGAGGCCTTCGCGCGGCTCGCCGATGCGGTGATCCGGGCGGTGCATCGCGCCGTCGCGGACATGTTTGCGGAGACGCACGGACACCTGAAGGGCGAGGCGTCCGCCGTCCTGGCGCTCGGCAAGCTCGGCGGCAACGAGATGACGGCGGCGTCCGATCTCGACCTGATCGTGGTCTACGATTTCAACGACGCAAAGCCGGAATCGGACGGCTCGCGCAAGCTGCACGGCGTGCAGTATTACGCGCGTTTGACACAGCGGCTGATCAATGCGCTGACCGCGCAGACCAATTACGGCGCGCTCTATCAGGTCGACATGCGGCTGCGGCCGTCAGGCCGTTCCGGCCCGGTCGCGACCAAGCTCGGCAGCTTCGACAGCTACCAGCACGACGATGCCTGGACCTGGGAGCATATGGCGCTCACCCGCGCGCGTGTTGTCTCGTCGCCGCCGGCCTTCGCCGCGAAGGTCGAGGGCGTGATCGACGACGTGTTGCGGCTGCCGCGCGACACGGCGCAGATCGCCGGCGACGTCGTCGAAATGCGCGGCGCGATCGCCGCAGAGAAAGGCGAGAGCGAACGCTGGGATCTCAAATATGTGCGGGGCGGGCTGATCGACATCGAATTCATCGCGCAATATCTTCAGCTTGTGCACGCGGCGAAGACCCCCGACATCTGCGACACCAACACCGCGCGGGTGCTTGAGAAGGCGCGCCGGCTCGGCCTGCTGGCCGCCGAGGATGCCGAAGTGCTGCTGCCGGCGGTGCGCCTCTATCACAATCTGACGCAGATCCTGCGGTTGTGCCTCGCCGGTCCCTTCGACAAGAAGGAGGCCGGCAGCGGGTTGCTGCGGCTGCTCGCGCGCGCCGCCGACGTGCCGGATTTCGCGACGCTCGAGGCGACGCTCACCGAGACACAGGACAAGGTCCGCGAAAGCTTTGTCCGGATCTTGGGCGATGAGCCGCAGGCGCGGCGGCTGGGGGAAGAGGCTTAGTTATTTTGCGCGTGATCTTGCCCGAAAACCGGTTCCCACTTTTCGGGATCGCGCGCTAGGCGGCGCTCATACGCGGCAGCCGGCATTGCGGCTCGAGCGGCATGCGGACCGTCACCAGCGTGCCGCGGCCGGGCATCGAGCGGATGCGCATCGCACCGCCGTGCAGTTCGATCAGCGATTTGGCGATCGCGAGACCGAGGCCGGAGCCCTGATAGCTCTTGGTGTGCTGGCTCTCGACCTGTTCGAACGGGCGCCCGAGCCGGCTCAGCGCTTCCTTCTCGATGCCGATACCGTTATCGGCGATGCTGAACACCGCGCAGTCGCCGCAGGTGCGCCCGCGCAGCGTCACGCTGCCGCCGGCCGGGGTGAACTTCACCGCGTTCGACAGCAGGTTGAGCACGATCTGCTTGAGCGCGCGGCGGTCGGCCTTGAGCGCGAGGTCCGGCGCGATGCGTGTTGTGACGGAAAGCGCCTTGTCCTGTGCCCGCGCAGCAACGACGCGGATCGCTTCCGCGAGCAGCTTGTCGAGATCGACATATTCGAAGTCGAGCCGCAACCGGCCGGCTTCGATCTTCGACATGTCGAGGATGTCGTTGATGACGTCGAGCAGGTACTGGCCGCTCTGGCGGATATCGCTGCAATATTCGCTGTATTTCTCGGCGCCGAGCGGGCCGAACATGCCTGACTCCATGATCTCCGAGAAGCCGATGATGGCGTTGAGCGGCGTGCGCAGTTCGTGGCTCATATTGGCGAGGAATTTCGACTTCGCCTGGTTGGCTTCCTCAGCGCGGGTTTTCTCGGCGGCGTATTGCCCGGCGAGCTCGGCAAGCCGTTCGCGCGATGAGGTCAGGTCCGACACCGTCGCCATCAGCCGCTTCTCGCTGTCCATGAGCTTTTCCTCATGGGTCTTCAGCGCGGTGATGTCGGTGCCGACCGAAACATAGCCGCCGTCCTTGGTGCGGCGCTCGCTGATGTGCAGCCAGCGCCCGTCGTCGAGCTGCGCCTCGAAGGTGCGCGCGCCCGGCTCGGTCGCGGCTTCGGAGACGGTGCGGGTGTGGACGACCGGCTTGCTGCCGGCGGCGACGACGGACTCGTAGGACGCGCCGACGGTGATCGCCTCGTCGGGCAGGTTGTGCAGGGTCTGGAAATTCGAATTGCACATCACGAGGCGGTTGTCGGCGTCCCACAGCACGAAGGCTTCCGGCACCGTCTCGATCGCGTCGCGCAGTCGGATGTCGGCGGCCGCGGTCTGCTCCATCAGCGTCTTCTGCTCGGTGATGTCGACGGCGATGCCGATCAGGTGGTGGCCCGGCTCGCCGGCGTTGCGGACAAGCTCGCAGCGCGCGCGCAGCCACACCCAGTGGCCGTGAGCATGTCGCATGCGGAAGTCGTGGTCGATCGCCGCGCTGCCGGCCTCGGCAAGTTCGCCGGCCAGTTCATAGAGGCGCACGTCGTCGGGATGAACCAGCGCGCTGACCTCGCCGAAGGTCAAAAGTCCGTCCTTGGCCTCGAGGCCGAGGATGGTGAACATCGAATGCGACCAGAAAATCCGGCCGCGCGCGAGATCCCAGTCCCACAGCCCGCAGCGGCCGCGGTTGAGCGCCGTATCGATGCGGCTGCGCACCGTTTCATAGATGTGGTCGGCCTCCCGCGCCCGGGTCGATTGCCAGTGGAAGGCGAAGCCGAGGATCAGCACCACGAAGCCGGTCGTGGCGGAGAGGGTGATGGTCAGCGCCGAGACCGAGCGCCAGGGGGAGAGCGCATCGCCTCGGGATTGCACGACCGCGAGCTGGCCGAACGGCGCCGGCAGCATGCGCACCGTCGCCATGACCTCAGTGTCGTTGGTAAGCGTCAGGTCCATCACGCCCGCGCCGGCGCCAAAGGTGGTGAGGGGTTGCGAGGGACCGAGGATGTCGATCAGGCGGCGCCCGAGCAGACCGGACGCGCCCGGCTGCGCGGCGGTGATGATGCCGTCGGCGTTGGCGAGGAGAAACATGCGGCCGGCGCGCGCCGCCCAGTCGGGCACCGCATCGGCAAGCAACTGTTGGGGGCGCTCGACCGCATCGGACGGCTTCGCGAGCGGGCGATGGAAGCGCTCGGCGAGCACGTCCGCCGCCGCCGCAAGGCCGCGGGTCGTCTCGGCCAGCGTCTGACGGCGCTGGTCGAGCACCTGCACGCCCGCACCGACGCAGATGGTCAGGAGGAAGGCGACGATCAGGATCGGCACCGCGCGACGCAGAGCCGGTTCGGCCGTCAACAGCCGCCGGTACGCCGGTTTGGCGATCGACTGCGCGAGGCCGCTGATAGAATCAGAACGCAAAGACGCACTCGCCGCCCCGGCGCGCGCCATGTAGTGCCTCCGCTCGGATAGTCCCCTGTCACCCTTGAGCCGGAAGGATGTGCCGCATCTCTCCGAATCAACATGTTTATAAGAATCGATGCGGACTCTTTTGTCGAGAGTCGCAGTCAATAATTTTCGGTTAATTGCTCACAGCGAAGTGCGGTGTGACCTGAAAGACTCACACGACGTGATAGGCGCTCAGGCCGGCGCCAGCGCGCGTTCGACAATGTCGGAGACATCGCGCGACAGCGATGGCGCGGCCTTGATGCGCGCAAGCGCGGCTTCCGCCTTCGCGCGGCGGCCTGCCTCGAGCATGCGCCAGGTGCGGAAGGCGGTGGCGAGCCTTGCCGCGACCTGCGGGTTCTTCGGGTCGAGCGCCAGCACCGCCTCGGCGATGAAGTCGTAAGCCGCGCCGTCGGTCCGGTTGAACTGCGCCGGATTGCCGAAGGCGAAGGTCGAGATCAGCGCGCGCATCCGATTCGGATTGCTCATCGAGAAGGCGGGATGCTTCACCAGATCCCTGACCCGGGTTAGCGCGCCGTCGCCCGGCATCGCCGCTTGCAGCGCGAACCATTTGTCGATGACGAGCGAGTCCTTTTCGAAACGCTTGTAGAAGTCGGTCAGCGCGCGGTCGCGGGCCGGCGTGTCGTGCTGGCTCAGAGTGGCCAGCGCCGCCATGCGGTCGGTCATGTTGTCGGCGGCGGCGTATTGCCGCTCGGCGCGGGCAAGCGCCTCCGCTGTGCCGGTCGCGGCCAGCAGATCGAGCGCTGCGTTGCGCAACGCCCGGCGCCCGGCGCTCGCCGCATCGGGCGAATAGGAGCCGGAACCCGCCATGCCGTCGTAAAGCGCTGCGAGACGGGAGCCGAGCCTGTCGCCCACCGTGACGCGGAGCGCGCGCCGCGCGTCGTGGATCGCCAGCGGGTCGATGTCCTTGCCGATCTCGCGGGCGAGATCGCCTTCGCTCGGCAGCGTCAGCGCCAGCGCGACGAAGGCGGGTTCGAGCCGTTTGTCGGTGGTCAGGTTCGACAGCGCGGTCATCAGTCCGTCGTCGAAGCGGGGCTGGTTGCCGCCGCGCAGGGCGGCGACCGCGGCCACCAGTTGCTGCGTCGCCAGCGTCTGGATCGCCTGCCAGCGATTGAACGGGTCGCTGTCATGGGCCGCGAGGAAGGCGAGGTCGTTATCGGTGAGGTCCGTTGTCAGCCTGATCGGCGCCGAGAAGCCGCGATTGATCGACAAGACCGGGCGTTCACCGATGCCGCCGAAGACGATCGACTGCGTGCCCTCGGTCAGCAGCGCGACGTTGTTGGCGATACTGCCACCATCGGCGCGCGTTAAAGGCAGATCGCGGCCGTCCTTGCCGACGAGGCCTAGCGCGAGCGGAATGACCATCGGCTTTTTGTCAGGCTGTCCCGGCGTCGGCGGCACGGTCTGCGCGAGATCGAGGATGAAGGTTTTCGCCGCGGCATCGTAGCGGCCGCTGGCGGTAACCGCGGGCGTACCGGCCTGGTTGTACCAGCGCATGAACGGCGTGAAGTCCTTGCCGCTCGCGTCGGCAAAGCACTGCACGAACTGTTCGATGGTGGCGGCTTCGCCGTCGTGCCGCTCGAAATAGAGATCCATGCCGGCGCGGAATGTCTCCGCGCCCACGACGGTCTTGATCATGCGCACCACTTCGGCGCCCTTCTCGTAGACCGTCGCCGTGTAGAAGTTGTTGATCTCCTTGTAGACCTCGGGCCGCACCGGATGGGCGAGGGGGCCTGCGTCCTCGACGAACTGCGCGGCGCGCAAACCCCGAACGTCGCCGATCCGCTCCACCGCGCGCGAGCGCATGTCGGCGGAAAATTCCTGGTCGCGGAAAACCGTCAGGCCTTCCTTCAGGCAAAGCTGGAACCAGTCGCGGCAGGTGATGCGGTTGCCGGTCCAGTTGTGGAAATATTCGTGGGCGATCACGGCCTCGATGCCGTTGTAATCGCCGTCGGTCGCGGTCTCGGAACTGGCCAGCACGTATTTGTCGTTGAAGACGTTGAGGCCCTTGTTCTCCATCGCGCCCATGTTGAAGTCGGACACCGCGACGATCATGAAGATGTCGAGATCGTATTCGCGGCCGAACACGTCTTCGTCCCAGCGCATCGACCGCTTCAGCGCGTCCATCGCATAGGCGCAGTATTTTTCCTTGCCGGGCTCGACATAGATCTTCAGCGCGACCTTGCGGCCGGACATGGTGACGAAGTCGTCCGAGACGTGGCCTAGATTGCCGCCGACCAGCGCGAACAGATAGGACGGCTTCTTGTGCGGGTCGTGCCACACTGCGAAGTGCCGGCCGTCCGGCAACTCGCCGCTGTCGGTCAGGTTGCCGTTGGCGAGCAGGACCGGCGCTTCCTTCCTGTCGGCCTCGATGCGTGTCGTGTAGACCGCCATCACGTCGGGACGGTCGGGGAAATAGGTGATGCGGCGGAAGCCTTCGGCCTCGCATTGCGTGCAGTAATTGCCGCTGGTGCGGTAGAGGCCGGACAGCTGCGTGTTGGCGGTCGGATCGACTTCCGTTTCGATCTCGAGCGTGAAGGCCTTGCCGGGCGGCTGCGGGATGGTGAGGCTGTCCGGCGTCGCTGCGTAGCTGTCGCCCGTTAGCGCCTTGCCGTCGATCTTGATCGAGCGCAGTGTTAGTCCGTCGCCGTCGAGCACCAGCGGCCCGGGCGCGGTGGCGGGATTGGCCTTGAAGGCGATGCTGGCGCGCACCACCGTCCTGGTCGGGTGCAGCGAAAAATCCAGATCGACGGTCTCAACGAGCCAGTCGGGCGGGCGATAGTCGGAAAGGCGGATCGGCTGGCCGGTGTCTGTGCGCATGGGGGAGATTTAGACAATTGATGGGGCGATTGTAAGGGCGGGACGATTGCGCTTGGCGCAGACCACTATCTCAGGCCGTCCTCGCCCTTGATGTCTTCTTTCTTGAGGCCGCCGACGCGCGGCAGCGGTCGGCCGCCGGTCGTGACCGCGACGGCGACGACGATCTCGCCGGCGCGCGGCGCATCGGTGACCGAGACCTGCATGCCGTCGAAGTGGCTGCGCACGAAGGCCGCGTCCTTATGGCCGAGCGGGATGTCGAGTTCCGCGCCGGGCCCGCCGCGTTTCTTCGAGGACGGGATGAGGGCCGCGCCTTTCGTCAGCGTCTTGCGGACCGGCGCGCCCATTTTCGGATGCAGCAGCGCGGCCGCGTGCTCCATCTCGCCGTCGGCGCCGACCAGCGCCGCTTTGCCGTAGCTTTCCACCTTGCCGCCGTCGATGCCGAGCGCGGCGACGGCGCGTTCGGACAGGATGTGCCCAAGCTGCTCGCCCATCTCGATCATGGGGCTGAGGTCCTCGACATAGCGGCCGGCAAACGGGTTTTCGATGACCGCGATGGCCGCCGCGCGCCGCACGGGAGGCGTTACCGGCTGGCCCATCTCGGTCAGCGTTTCATCGACAATGATGACGAATTTCCGGATCCTGGCGTCCACGGCGCTGCTCCTATCCACTGACGACCTCGGGCAAGCGTTCGGCCGGCGGCGTATTGCGGCTGCGGCCGGTGCGCACGACGCCGTCGATGACCGTCATGCCGATGCCGGGCAGGTCGCCGAGCCGCACGCTCTCCAAGAGGTTTGCGCCGGCGGAATGCTGCGCCTTGTCCATCAGCACGAAATCCGCGGCGCGGCCGACCTCGATCAGTCCGCAATCGAGCTTGCGCATCCGCGCGGTGTTGCCGGTCGCGAAACAGAACGCGATTTCCGCAGGCACATCGCCGAGCGATGACAGCATCGCCACCATGCGCACGATGCCGAGCGGCTGCACGCCGGAGCCGGCCGGACCGTCGGTGCCGAGGATGACGCGGTCGAGCTGCTTCATCTCGCGGGCGAGCCGCAGCGTGAACAGCGCGGCGCGCTCGTTGCCGTTGTGCACGATTTCGAGGCCGCGGCGGCAGCCCTCGCAGATGCAGCGGATTTCCGCGTCGGGCAGGGCGGTGTGGCCGCCGTTAATGTGGCCGACCACGTCGGTGTCGGCCTCAAGCACCACGTCCGCTCCAATAAGCCCGGAGCCGGGGATCGACGGCCCGCCGGTGTGGATCGTCGACTGGATGCCGTATTTGCGCGCCCAGGCGACCATCTGTTTCGCGCCCGCGCCGTCCTTGACGCCGCCAAGGCCGACTTCGCCCAGGAGCTTCACGCCGGCGTCGGCGAGATCCTTGAAGTCTTGCTCGGTCATCCCAGGTTCGAGCACCGGCGCGCCGGCATGGAGCTTCACGCCGCCGAAGCGGAAATTGTGGAAGCTGCGCTGCGCGGCGATCGCGTGGGCTTTGAGGCCGACGATGTCCCGCGGCCGGCCCGGATGATGCACTTCGCCCGCCGAGATCATCGTGGTGACGCCGCCATGCAGCGAAGAGTCGATCCAGCCCAGTTGGTTCTGTCGCGGGGTCCAGTCGCCGGCCACGGGGTGGACATGGCTGTCGATCAGACCGGGCGTGAGCACGGTGCCGCGCGCATCGACCACCGTGGTGGCGTTCGCTGTGTCGACATCCTTCGCCCTGCCGATCGCGGTGACGCGGCCGTTCTCGGCGACGACGGTGTCGGCCTCGAGGATCGGATGTTCCAGCGCGCCCGACAGCACGAGGCCGATATTGCGGATGACGAGTTTGGAGGGGGCGGTGGCCGCGGGAGCGTCATGGGCCATAAAGGAAGCCTCCCGTTTGGTCGGCGCGGTACAACGCTAGAGAATGATGCTCGGATTGCGGATGCACTGATCGCAGTTGATGAGGTTCACCTGCTTGGCGGAAATCTTCCAGGCGCCGTCCAGCTTGCGGAAACGATGGCCCGCCCAGCCGGCCAGCATGCGAATGTCGCCGTCCCAGAATTCGCTGATGAGGAAGTTCGAGCGCACCATGCGCTGACCGTCCGTCTTGCAGCGGAACACCTCGACATTCGAGACGATGCGCGAGGTGCGGGAGGAGGGAGCCTGCGACCAGGCATAGCCGGTGCGCAGCCGGTAGACCCGATCCTCCAGCCGGCGGCGGTCGTCGAACATCACCGCGATCTCGCGGCGCGGATCGCCGGCGTCCGGCGTTGACGGCACCCAATAGCCGCATTCCGGCGCGAATAGCGCGAGCCAGTCCTCGAACAGTAGCCGGTCGAGCAGGCGCGCTTCCTGTTCGAGCAGGCGGCGGAACAGGTCGCGCTCGCTCACATCGTGGATCGCGCGCTCCTCGGTCTGCCAGTCGGTGTAGTCGGCGACCAGTTCGCCGTACCAGGCGTCGGTGACGTAATAAGAGAAGCGCGACGGATCGTGGTTCTGCACGTTCATGACGTCACGGCTCCCGCCGGATCGCGATATTGGGCTCGTTCTTCATCAGGTGCTTCCACTCGCGGATATACTCGCGCATGAACAGCTCGTCGGTGGCCGGCGCCTTCAGCGTGCCGTCCTTGAGCGTGACGGTGCGATCGGGAATGCCGTAGCCGCGGTGCATGTAGATCCACTCGTCCTCGGTGCATTGCAGGCCGCGCTGGATCTGCTCGAAATTGGCGATGTCGTCGACCTCGCCGAAATTCGGGAAGCCTTCCTGGGTGCGCATGCGCAGCGCGTTGATGTCGGCCACGACGTCGTCGCCGAGCGAGCCGTCGACGTCCTCGATGCGGGTGCCGTACCAGACCGCGTCGGTTTCGTCGTAGGCGACCGGCTGGAACACCTGGATGTGGTTGCCGAGCAGCGACAGGTTCGGAAACACGTTGATGTTGACCGGCTCGGAGCCGGCGAGGTCGAGCATGGACTCCGCGCGCTCGCCGTATTTGGTGCGCAGCCGCTCCGCGACATGCTCCATGCCGGGATGCAGCGACTCGATCGCCCACAATCCGCCGGGTCGCGCCTGCAGGTTCGGTCGCTTGTCCTTGAAGTGATGGCCGTTGCCCATGTACTGGATGTACATCGGCAACTCGTCGGGCTTGGTCTTGTAATAAGACATGCCCTTGGAGGTCTCCTCGTCCTTGAAACGGTTCTCCGTTTCGAGCAGCGAGTGGTGCGAATAGAGCACGTGATAGCCGTCGCCGGAGTTGTCGTAGGCGAGCTTCCAGTTGCCCTTGTACTTGAAGCGATTGGCCTCGCAGACGGTGATCTTGCCGCCGGGATTGCGGTCGATCCATTCGTCCATCGGCTTGCGGATCGGTCCGAGATGTTCCGGCAGCGGTGCGGCGTCCATGTTCAGCGTGCCGAAGATGAAGCCGCGGTAGGATTCGACGCGCGGCACTTGCGCCAGATTGAACTTCGGATCGCGCACGAGACTGGACGCATAGCCGTCAGGCCACGGCACGCCGCGCAGCTTGCCGGTGTTGAGGAAGTTCCAGCCGTGATAGGGGCACTGAAACGACCGGCTGTTGCCCTTGTCCCAGCGGCACAGCGTGGTGCCGCGATGGGTGCAGCGGTTGTAGAGCGCGCGGATCACGCCATCGTTGTCGCGGGTGATGATGAGCGGACGCAGGCCGAGCTTGCCGGTGATGAAGTCGTTCGGGTTCGGGATCTGGCTCTCGTGGGCGAGATAGACCCAGGTGCCGCCGAAAATGTGTGTCATCTCGGCGTCGAACACCGCCGGATCGGTGTAGAGCAGGCGATGGACGCGATCCTCCTGCACCAGTTCGTCCCAGTCATAGAGCGGGGCGTTGGCGACACGCGACGGAGTGCGAACGCGCTCCAGGTCCGTCATGATGGTTGTCCTTCCAAACTCAGCTTATTTTATGAGCATGATCTTGACCGAAAACCGGTTCCCATTTTTCGGGATCATGCCCTAAAAGAAGTCGAAATACTCGTCCTGCTCCCAGGCGGTCGGTTCCTCGCCGGCAGGATCGATGTTGTTGTCCTTCAGGTAAGTTTCGTAACGGCCAAGCTCGGTGCGTTTGATCTTCGCATAGTAGTCGACGAACACCTTGCCGAATTGCTCGGCGAACAGCAGCTCCTTCTCGAAGTGATGCAGCGCGTCGGTCAGAGACTTCGGCAACATCGGCCGCTGCGAGGTGTAGGGATCGGTTTCCGGCTGGCCGGGATCGCGCTTGTTGGCGATGCCGTCGCGGCCGGTGACGAGCTGTGAGGCAATATAGAGATAAGGATTGGCCGACGGCTCGCCGATCCGGTTCTCGATGCGGCTTGCCGGGTCGCCGGCGGCGGCCAGCACGCGCAGCATGACGCCGCGGTGATCGGTGCCCCAGGCGACGCGGTCCGGTGCCAGCGAATTGACGCGGAAGCGGCGGTAGCCGTTGATCGTAGGACTTGCGAGCACGGTCGCGGCGATGCCGTGATGCATCAGTCCGCCGAGATAATGCTGTCCGAGCGGCGACAGCGCGCTGCCATTCCTCGGTGTAAAGAGGTTATCGCCGCTCCTGGCGTCGACCAGCGACTGATGCAGATGCCAGCCGCTCGGGTAATAGCCCTTGAGCGCGGGGCGCGGCATGAAGGTCGCAAGATAGCCGTTGCGGCGGCAAAGCTGCCGCGTCGCGGTGCGGAACAGCACCAGATTGTCGGCGGCGGTGAGCGCGTCTTTCGGCGCAAAGGTGCATTCGACCTGACCCGGTCCCCACTCGTTTTCGATCGAGCGCAGGGGCAGGCCGAGCTTTTCCAGCGCATCCGCGATCTGCGCCAGCAGCGGATGCATCAGGTCCATGTTGGTTTCGGAGTGAAACGAGAAGCCGGGCTCGGCGGGATAAGTGCGGATGGCGTGGCCCTTGAGGCCGGGGCGGCCGACATGTTCCTCGGTCAGATGCTCTTCGGCGAGGCGCAGCAGATACCACTCGACCTCAAGGCCGATCAGGCTGCGCATGCCGGCCTGTTCGAGCGCGGCGATCTGGTTCTTGAGCAGGCGGCGCGGCGAGAAATGGAACGGCACGCCGGATATGAAATATTCGTCGCACAGGATCCAGCCGACCTGCGGCTCCCACGGCAGCACGCGGAAGGTCGCCGGATCGGGGACGAGAATGAGGTTCGGCGAGCCGGTCATTTCGTCGAGGCCCATGCCGCCGCCGCGCGTGAACGACGCGAAAGTGCGGGCGCCGGATGCATCGAGCGTCGTGGTCGCGACATTGATGTTGTAGCCGTTCTCCAACGCGCCGAGGAACGCCGGGACGGTTACCGTCTTGGCACGCGAGGCGCCGTGCGGGTCGGCCCAGGCCATGCGGAACAGCTTCAGCCCGTCGGCCTTGACGCGCGCCTTGATCTCGTCGGCTGCGCGGCGCTGGTCGTTCGACCAGAGGCCATGCTTCTCGATAAAACCCGCCATCCCTGCGTCTCTGTCCCGCCGCGTCCGACCGCCGATCGGTGGATTGGAGCCAGCATAAACAAGGGATAGGAGAGCAACAATATCGCGCGGGGGCGGTTTTCCGGCGCGAAAGCGCGGCAATCAGCCTGACGCAGCGTCGGCCAATAGTGCGTCGAGCCGGCCTTCGCGTTCAAGTGCCCGCAATTCGTCATGGCCGCCGATATGCGCCCCGCCGATAAAAATCTGCGGCACCGTCACGCGGCCGTTCGCCCGCGCGATCATCTCGTCGCGCCGCTCCCAGTTGCCGGCGATGTCAATCTCGGTGAAGGCGACGCCCTTGCGCGCCAGCAGGGCCTTGGCCGCCGTGCAGTAGGGGCAGAATCGCGCCGTGTAGATCTCGACTTTTGCCATCGCGGACCTGATGCGGTGTTGTCCAAGGATAACCGCTTCGGCCGCGGTCGCGCTACTGGCGCATCGGCTCGGTGTGACCGATGACGCGCTTGATGCTCGGCGACTGCCGCCGCAGCGCCCGTTCGACGTCGTCGACCTTTTCGTGGACGGTCTCCACGGTGAGGGAAGGGTCGACGCGGCAGTGAAAATTGACGATCTCGCCGTCGTCGGCCTCGCGGACGCGCACGTCATGCACGTCGCGGACCACGCCGGTCCGGGCGGCGATTTCGGCGAGCGCCATCTCGACCGCGCGGACGCGCTCGGGCGGCGCCTCTCGTCCGAGAATATCGAGTTGCTGCAGCGGCTCGATGTGGGTTTCCACTTCGACATTCTCGCCGATTTCGGCCTCGATGGCTTTCTCCAGCCGGTCGGCGATATCGTGCGCCTCGATCAGTGACAGCTTGCCGTCCACTTCGAGGTCGAGCGATACCGCAAGCTTGTCGCGGATGCTGTGGGCCGTCACATGATGCACGGCGAGGCCGCGGTTGCGCGCGATCACCATGATGCGGTCGAGCACCGTCTCGTTGTCGAGCGGGACGGGGTCGATGGTCACGGTCGCCTCGATGCCGGGTATCGCCGAGCGCAGGGCGGCGAGGATGGTGTCTTTCAGCGCGCCGACGCGGTCGAGCGGCAGGGTGCGGCTCACCGCGACGGTCAGGTCCGCGAACGTCGTCTGTCCGACGGCGCGGGCACGGACCTGATCGACACCGACCACGCCGGGGATTTTCGAGACGATAGCGGTGACTTTGCTCGCGGCGCCTTCCGGCGCGGTGTCGACCAGCGTGGCGACCGTCCGCCGCGCCATGCGGAAGCCGAGCACGGAGATGAGCGCCGCGACCGCGATGGCCGCGACCGGGTCGCCCCAGGCGTAACCATAGGCCGACAGAATGAGGCCGATGATGACCGGGATCGAGCCGAACAGGTCCGACGCGAAATGCAGCGCGTCGGCTTCGAGCGCCTGGCTCTTGGTTTCGCGCGCCACTTTCATCAGCGCGCGGGCGCGCCAGCCGTTGACCGCCATCTCGATGCCGAGCACGACGAAGGGGATCACGGAGAATGCGACCAGCGTGCCGCCGGACTGAAGGCGGCTGACCGCCTCGACCGCGACGCCGCCCGCCAGCAGGAACAGCATGGCGGCCTCCGCCAGCGCCGCGACGCTTTCGACCTTGCCGTGGCCGTAGTGATGTTCCTCGTCCGGCGGGCGATCGCCGACGCGCACCGCGTACAGCGTGACGAGCGTGGCGCCGAGATCGATCAGGCTGTGCAGCGCATCGGAAATCAGCGCCAGACTGCCGATGGCGACGCCGACAATGAACTTCGCCGCCGCAAGCGAACCGCTGGCGACGACGGAGACGATGGCGACTCTTTCTTTCCTGCTCGGCACGGCGGCGTCCTTCGCCGCAGGATGTAACAGCGGCGGGAGGCGGCGACAATCTCACCGAAAGCCCGCGGAGGCTGCCTGCAATTGCAACTGGGTTGCAATTGCGCAGGTGCGGCGAAAAGCTAGCGTCCGTTGCGGCGGCCGTTTCGAGGCGGCTTGTGGCCGTTGGTCTTGTGGCCGTTGGTCCTGGCGCCGGCTTTCCCGGTCGGCGCGTTTTCGAACGAAAGCAGAAGCTCGCTCAGCAGGGCGGCAATATTGCGCGCGGCGTCGCCGCTCAGGTCGTCCAGCAGGCGGGACATCCTCGCAAAATGCAGCGCGATGGCGCGGTCGGCCAGCGTCCGGCCGCGTGCCGTGAGTTGCACGACGACGCCGCGCCGGTCGTTCGGATCGGCCACGCGCCGCACCAGCCCGAGATTTTCGACGCGGTCGATGCGGTTCGTCACCGCGCCGGAACTCAAGAGCGACTCGCGCAGGAGGTCGGTCGGCCGCATCGCGTAGGGCTTGCCGGCGCGGCGCAATGTCACGATCAGGCTGAAGGTTTCCCAGGTCAGTCCGAGTTCGCCGAGCCAGGCATCGGCATGCCGCGTGAAATAACCGGCGATGCGGTGGATGCGGCCGAAAATGCCGAACGGGCTCGGATCGAGATCGGATCGCTCCCTGCGCCATTGCTGCATGAAGAGTTCGATCGAGTCCGGCGGCAGGCCGCCGGCCCGCGCGGATTTTCGCGGGGTGGAATCGCTGCGCTGCAATGGCGTTTTCCCGGCAAGGTCTCTTGACATCAAGATACTTTACATCGAGGATTTTCATCTGGGAAGGTGGGTCATGTCGCGCACGCTTCTGAAGAACGGTTACGTCGTGACGGTGGATGGCGGCCGTGCGGTGCATCCCGGCGGTTACGTCGCGATTGACGGTGCGACGATCTCCGCCGTCGGGTCGGCCAAGGCGACGCCGGACGCGGCGGGCTTCGACCAGGTCATCGACGTCGCCGGCTGCATCGTGATGCCCGGCCTCATCAACATGCACCAGCATCACTGGTACACGCTGTTCAAGGGATTGGCCGACGGCTACCTGCTGGAAGACTGGGTCACCGGATTCCTGCTTCCGCTGGCGCACCGCCTGCCGGAAGAGGGCATGCGCGCATCGAGCTACCTCGCGGCGATGGAGATGCTCTCGACCGGCACGACGTGCTCGCTCAATCATTCGGTGACGACGACGCCGCCGGAAATGGTGCGCGCCACCATCGAGCCGCAGGCGGAACTCGGCATCAAGCAGGTCTTCGCCAAGGAATTGCGCTGCAAGACCGCGGGCAATCCGAACCATCCCTTTACGCTCGACGAGGCGCTCGGCGCCTTCGAGGATGAGTACCGCCAATGGGATGGCACCAGTGACGGCCGCGTGCGTATCGCGATGGTGATCGAGTCGAACGCGCACTGGGTGACGGCCGGCATGACCACCGAGGATCTGATCTGCCGCGGCTACGAACTTGCCCGCAAGCTGAAGATCAAGATCACCGATCACATCGCCGGCGGCACCTTCTCGCTGGAAAAGGGCTTCCTGAAATATCTGCGGGAAACCGGACGCACCGATGTGCGCTACCTGATGCAACTCGGCCTGCTCGATCCGACATGGCTGATGATCCACGGCATTCATGTGACCGAGCTCGATATCGAGCACATGGCGCGCGCCGGCTGCGGTTTCGTCTACACGCCGAGCAGCGAGTCGATCCGTGGCGGCGGCATCGGCCCCTTCGCCAGTGCCGCCCGCGCCGGAGTGAATGTCGCGCTCGGCACCGACGGACCGATGGTCGATTATTCAGTGGACATGGTCGAGCAGATGAAGGTCTGCACTCTGATGCAGCATGCGCGTCATCTCGATCCGACGCGCATGCCGGCGGAACTGACCATCGAAATGGCGACCATCAATGCCGCGAAGGCGCTCGGCCTCGACCACGAGATCGGCTCGCTGGAGGTCGGCAAGAAGGCCGACATCGCGGTGTTCGACATCGACAAGCCCTATGTCGGCGTCAAACATCGGCCGATTTCGAGCTTCCTCTATGCCGGCAAGGGCAGCGACACGCGCCTTGTCATGGTGGACGGCGAGATCGTCTGCCGCGATGGGGTCGTGGTGAAGATGCCGGACCACGGCAAGGTCGTTCACGAGTGCGAGACGATTGCCAAACGCATGCTGAACGATGCGGGCCTGCAGACCCGCCTCGAACCGGCATGGCGCTTGCATAATATCGGACGATAGCGACGCCGCGCGGGAACGCGCGGCTTGAAGGATGAGGCTAAGGGGCGGACGTGGCAGGGATCGCGGGATGGATGTAATCGCCGAAAACGTGACGCAGATCTGGCCCGGCCGCCACGGCGACGACGTCGTTGCGCTCGACAGTTTCTCTCATCGTTTCGCTTCGGGCCGGTTCTCCTGCCTGCTTGGACCGAGCGGCTGCGGCAAGAGCACGTTGGTGCAGATCGTCGGCGGCCTCGAGCAGGCCACCAGCGGCGCCGTGCGCATCGTCGATCCGAAGCGGCCGGATGCCATGCGCCCGCTCGGCGCAGATTCGGTCATGGTATGGCAGCATCTCAATCTGTTTCCCTGGCGCAGCGTCGTCGACAACGTCGCCTTCGGCCTCGAAATGCAGGGCGTGCCCAAGGCGCAGCGCCACGAGCGCGCCAGGGCGCTGGTCGCCTCGGTGGGCCTGCGGGGCTTTGAAAACCATCTGCCTGGTCATCTTTCGGGCGGGATGCGCCAGCGCGTCGCGCTCGCCCGTGCGCTCATTCTCGAACGCCCGATCATGCTGATGGACGAGCCGTTCGGCGCGCTCGACGCTCAGACCAAGATCGTCATGCAGGAAGAGTTGCTGCGCATCTTCGACGAGACCAAGAAGACGATCCTGTTCGTCACCCACGCCATCGAGGAGGCGATCCTGCTCGGCGACGAGGTGATCGTGATGACTGCGCGGCCCGGCCGCATCAAGGAGGTCATCAAGGTCGATCTGCCGCGGCCGCGGTCGCTCGAAATGGTGAGTTCCAAGGCGTTCGGCGAGCTGTTCGACCGCGCGTTCCATCTCATTCGCGAGGAGGTGATGACCTCGATGGCGCAGCAGGCCAAGGCGCTGGAGGAGCAATGACCGCGAGACGGACCAACGCGCCGGGATTGTTCGAGCGCCTGCTGCCGACGCTCGTGATCGTCGCCTTCATTATCGGCTGGGAACTGTTCGTGCGCTGGCGCGGCATCGCGCCGATCTTCCTGCCGCCGCCGAGCCAGATCGCGAAATATTTCATGCGTATGGTGATGGACGGCTCGCTGGGCCTCAATCTCGGCGCGACGCTGCTGCGTATTTTCGTCGGCTTCGCCGTCGCGGCGGTCGCCGGCGTCGCGCTCGGCGTCCTGATGGGCATGTCGCGGATCGTGGCGCGGGTGGCGGACCCGTGGATCGCCGCGCTTTATCCGCTGCCGAAGATCGCGCTGATCCCGTTGCTGGTGATCTGGCTCGGCACCGGCGAAGCCTACAAGATCCTGATCAGCGCCATCACGGCGTTCTTTCCGATCGTGATCAGCAGCTATGCCGGTATCCGCCAGGCCGACCGCGGCCTCATGAAAGCGGCGGAAGATCTTGGCGCCAATCGCAGACAGATCCAGATGAAGGTCGTCATTCCCTCGGCGATCCCGAGTATTTTTGCCGGCCTTCATCTCGGCATGGGAGTGACGATCATCCTGGTGGTTGCCGCCGAGATGATCGGCGGAGCCGGGCACCTCGGCATGGGCAACCTCCTCATCACCGCGGGTCAGGTGATGGAGACCGAGAAGGTGTTCGCAAGCCTCGTTGTGCTTGCGGTCGTGGGAGCGGTGGTCATCAAGTCCCAGCAGTGGATCGACCGCAAGGTCGCGCCGTGGATGACCTCCCGGGACGAACATTGAGCCTCAACAGGAGCACAGCATGTCAACTTTGAGTCCGCTGAAGATTGCCCTCGGCGCCGGTTTCGCGCTCTGCGTGGCCTTGTCGCCGCTGCAGCGCGCGAACGCCGCCGACGTCGTCCGGGTCGGCGAGGGTCCGTTCATTACCGGTGGCGGCTTCTACGTCGCCAACGAGCGCGGTTACTTCAAGAAGATGGGTCTCGACATTCAGGTCAAGAAGTTCAACGACGGCGCGCTCGCCGTTCCCTCGATGCTGGCCGGCGAGCTCGATATCTCGCTCATGACCGCGAATGCCGGCTTCTTCAACAGCGTCGCCAAGGGCGCGCCGATGGTGATCGTGCTCGACCGCGGCCAGAACAAGCCCGGTTACGGCTATACCGCGATCAACGTCACGCAGGAGCTTTACGATTCCGGCGTGAAGAAAGCTTCCGATTTTGCCAAGCTCAAGGGCAAGCGGATCGGCGTCGGCGCGGTCGGCAGCATCAATCAGTACACGACGGCAAAGGCACTCCAGAAGGCGGGCCTCGACCCGCGCAAGGACGTGCAGTGGGTCGCCGGCGCTTCGCAGCCCGACCTTATGAAAATGCTCGGCCAGAAGCAGGTCGACGTGACCGATCTCGCCTATCAGTTCGGCTTCTTCGCCCAGAACAACAAATGGGGTCCGATCGTCGCCAACGGCGACGAGGTCGCGCCCGGCAGCTCGATCGGCGTCTATGTCGTCAACAAGAGCTTCCTGACCGGCAAGCGCGACGTGCTGATCCGCTTCGCCATGGCTTATCTGCAGGGCGTCAAGGAATTCGACGCGGCCGCCAAGGCGCCGGACAAAAATCCGGAGATCCTCGGCTACCTCGCCAAGAACACCTTCCTCAACAAACCCGAGCTGGTGAAGGCGATCGCACCGTTCTGGTCCTACACCAATGAGGATGGCGTGCCGCCGGTCGACTCGATCATGGACATGCAGAACTACTGGGCCGACTACTTCACCTATGTGGAGAAGAAGGTCACGAAGGAGCAGCTGTTCGATCTGAGCATCGCCAAGGAAGCCAAGGCGCGGCTCGATAAGGAGCAGCCGTTCAAGTAGTCCTGTCGACGGCGTCGCCAGGCCGGTTCGGGTGAACCGGCCTGGTCCGCTTCCTGAAATCCTCGCAACAGGCAATCGTCCCCGGTCGGGCGGGAGTGCGCACTTGTCGACTTACGTTCTGGTCCACGGCGGCTGGCATGACGGCTCGTGCTGGGACACCGTGGCGGGGCTGCTGCGGCGTGAAGGCCATGAGGTCCACACGCCGACCATTGCCGGCAACGGCAAGAATGCCGACCGGCGCGTCAATCACGCCGACTGCACGGCCTCGATCGTCGACTATATCCGCGAGCGCGACATCACCGACGCGGTGCTGCTCGGCCACAGCTATGGCGGCACCATCATCGGCAAGGTCGCGGAAGCGGTGCCGGAGCGGCTGCGGCGGCTGGTTTTCTTCAATGCCTTTGTGCTGCTCGACGGCCAGTCGCTGCTTGACGAGACGCCGCAGAACGTCCAGTTCGTCGAAAAGGGCGCCGCCGCAAGCGGCGACGACACCTATCTGCCGGCCTTCGAGAATGTCCGCGACGTCTTCTTCAACACCGTGAGCCGGGAGGAGGCGTTGCGTTACTACGCGAACTGGTCGCCGCAACCGATCCAGCCGTTTCGCGACAAGCTCGACATGAAGACGTTCTACAGCCTCGACATCCCGAAAAGCTATCTGACGGCGACCGAGGACATCCGGGTGCCGATGCCGGACCTGTCGTGGCATCCGCGGTTTTCCAACCGGCTCGGCCGCTTCCGTTTCGTTGCAATGCCGGGGGACCACGAGGCGATGTACACCAATCCGGGCCTGCTGGCCGTCAAGATCGTCGAGGCCGGGCGCGACTGACCGCGCGTCCGATCGACGCCTGCCGAAAAATTCACAAGGAGAGACTGAAAGTGACAAAGGATTTCGTTCGCGGCACCTGGCAGCAGAAGCGCGCATTCTCGCCGGCCGTCATCACGTCGGGGGCAGGGCGCACGATCTGGATTGCGGGCCATACCGGCCAGGTTGACGATGCCGGCAAGTCGCTCGCCGGCGATTTCGAGGCCCAGTGCCGGCAGACCTTCCGCAACATAGAAAAGACGCTGACCGAGGCGAAGGGTTCGCTCAAGGATATCGTGACGATGACGGTGTTCCTGATCGACAGCCGCTACACGACGCGCATGACCGAGTTGCGCAGCGAGATTTTCGGCAAGGACTTTCCGGCGAGCGCGGCCATCACGGTCAGCGGTTTCGCGCAGCCCGAGATCATGATCGAGGTTCAGGGCATCGCCGTCGCGGATTGATGCTGCGTGCCGGCCGCCGCGGCCGGCCGGTGATCCAACGGCCTTCCCCGAGCGTAAAGCTCCTATTCTCGATCGAGGGAGGGCCGATGATTTATCTCGCAGCCTATTTTAGCGCGCTGGTCGTGTTCGGGCTCATCGACGCCGCCTGGCTGAGCACGATGGGCAATGTCATCTACCGGCCGCTGCTCGGCGATCTGCTGGCGCCGACCGTCCGGATGGCTCCGGCGGTCGCCTTTTATCTGGTCTATCCGGCGGGTCTGGTCGTGTTTGTCGTCCTGCCGGCGCTTCGTGAAGGCACCATGTCCGGCACGTTCCTGTATGGAGCGCTGTTCGGGGCGGTCGCCTACGCAACCTACGATCTGACCAATCAGGCGACGCTGCGGACCTGGCCGGTGCAGATCACGCTGATCGATATCGCTTATGGCGCGGTCGCGTCGGGCCTGGCCGCGATGCTGGCCGTGGTCGCGGCGCGGTGGCTCGCGAGTTTCAACGCCTAGACGGGCAGCAGGCGGAAGTGGCTGACGCCCCATTCGCGGCCGTCGTCGTGACCGAACAGGCCTCCGGTGGCGAGGAAGAACAGCCGCCACCGGCGCTGCCAGAGCGCGGCGTCGGCGCCGTAGACGTCGCGTAAGATCGCCCGGATGGCGTCGGCGTTGGCGTCGAAATTCTCGAGCCAGTGCTGCGCCGTCTTGCGGTAGTGCAGCCCGTTCCAGCGCCATTCCTGTTCGACCGCGAACAGCTCCGGGAATTGCCGGATCAGCCGATGGCTCGGCATGATGCCGCCGCTGAAAAAATGCTGTGCGATCCAGTCGTCCTTGTCCTCGACGCGAAAGCGATAGGGCGTCGTGCGGTGCGTAAAGATGTGAATGAACAACCGGCCGTCGCCGGCGAGATGCCGGCGGATACGTTGCAGCAGCGGACCCCAGTTGGCCATGTGCTCGAACATTTCGACCGACACCACGCGGTCGAACGGCCCGTCGGGCTCGAAGCTGTTCATGTCGGCGGTCACGACCTTTAGATTGCCGAGGCCCTCGGCCTGCGCCCGCGCGAGGATATAAGCGCGCTGCGAATGTGAATTCGAGACGGATGTAATGCGCGCGGCGGGATAGTGGCGCGCCATCCAGAGCGACAGCGAGCCCCAGCCGCAGCCGAGCTCCAGGATACGCTGGCCATCGGCCAGTCCGGCGTTTTCGGCGGTCGCCGCCAGCGCGCGCTCCTCCGCAGCCGCCAGCGTGTCGATGCCGCCGTCATAGAGGCAGCACGAATATTTGCGTTGCGGTCCGAGGCAAAGCGCAAAGAAGCTCTCGGGTATCTCATAGTGCTGGGCGTTGGCGTCCGAAGTATGCGTCGCGATCGGATAATGCGCCATGTCGCGGGTGAAGACGCGGTCGGCATCGATTGTCGTGTCGCCGAGCTTGCGTCGCGTCTGATCGACCAGAAGAGCGATTGCAGCCTTGCTCAGGCTGTCGGGCAGAGGGAGGCGTTCGCCGTAATAGGCTGCGGTCTGGGCAAAGGTCATGGCGTCACCTTCGAGGTACGGGACGGAGCGGGAAAGAAAGCCGATGTGCGCGCCTGGTAGGCACGAAAGGCGGGGCCGCGGGTTCGCAGCATGTGTTCCTCGAGCGGGGGCACGCCCGTGACGTGAACCAGAACCCAATACATGCAGAGCGGGCCGATGAGCGCGAACCAGCCCCACGGATAATGTCCGCCGAGGTCGATGGCGATCAGCGGATAGGCCAGCCAGCCGAACCACTCGAAGAAATAGTTGGGATGGCGCGACCAGCGCCACAGACCGGCGTCGCAGATGCCGCCCTTGTTGGCGGGATCCGCCTTGAAACGTCTGAGTTGCGCATCGGCGAGCGCCTCGCCGGCAATGCCGATCGCCAGAACGGCGATGCCGAGAACATCCTGCGCTCGCAGGTGAGGCGCCGGGTTCCAGACTGCCAGCAGCATCGTCATGGCGAGAGGAATGCTGACCCAGGCCTGCTTCTGCGCGATCCAGAACATGCCGCGCGTCGCGGTGGCGCCAAAGCCCTCGACCAGTCTGGCATAGCGGGGATCGTCCGCGATGCCGGCGGTGCGGCGGGCGATTCCGCTGCCGAGGCGCATCGCCCAGATGGCGATCAGTCCGGCAACGATGACGGCGCGTGTCGTAAAGCCCGTTCCGGCAGACACCGCGGCGAGCGCGCCGGCGCATCCAATCGCGCCGAGGCCGAAGGTCCACGTCGTGTCGATCCAGCCGGCATTGCGTGTCGCCCGCCAGATCAGCCACGCGCCCAGCATCACGAGCGAGAGTGCGGCCGACACCGCCGCAAGCGCGGCCAGAAACACCGTCGTATTCATGGCCGGTCCTTCCTTCCGGACAGCACGCTGCGGATGAACGCATCGACATCGTCCAGCACGGGAGCGAGAAACCGTAACGAGGGCGCCAATGCGCCGATCGTTTCGAGATGACCCTTGTTCGGATAGGTGATGACCTCGGCCCGGTCGCCCGCGGCGCGCAGCCGGTCGGCGAGACGCTGCGAATTGCCGGGGTCGACGACGCTGTCGCCGGTGCCGGTCGCAAGCAGGGCGGGCGGCTCGCTGCCCGTCACATAATGGATCGGCTGCGTGTCGGGGCGTGCCGCACCACCGAAAATCACCTTGAGCGTTTCGTCGCGCAGCGGCAGGAAGTCGTAAGGCCCCGACAGGCCGACAAGTCCGGCGACGTCCGCCCGCGACAGTCCGGCGTCGCCCAGCCATCGTGGATCGATCGCCAGCATGGCCGCGATATAGGCGCCGGCCGAATGTCCCATCACGAATAGACGGCTCGCATTGCCGCCGTATCGCCGCGCATTGCGTTTCGCCCACGCGACCGCCTGTGCGCCATCCTTCAGGAACGCGGGATAGGTGACCTCTGGATAGGTCCGGTAATCGGGAACGACGACGACGTAGCCGCGATGGGCAAGCGCCGTCGCGGCAAAGAGATAGGTGTCCTTGCTGCCGCTCTGCCAGCTTCCGCCATAGAAGAACACGATGACCGGCAGGTTCTTGCCGCCTTCGGGGCGATAGACATCGAGCGTCTGCCGCGGACCGGCGGCATACGGCAGCGATCTGTCGATCACCAATCCCTGACGCGACGCCAGCAGATTCAGCGGTGCAGCCGGCGAACAGGCCGAGGCAAGCAGGGCAGCGACAAGACCGAGCGAGACGCGCAGGCGCTGGCTCGGCCGGGGCCGCGGGTGAATGTCGGGCTCGGCAGCCACGCGCGCCACAGCGGTCAGAAGCGCAGGAGAGGTTGCAGCAGGCGTCCGGCCCAGCCCTGCAGCATGACCTTGCCCTGCAGGGCGACGAGACAGATGCAAACCTCGCCGGCCTCGACGATCGGATGATGCTCGACCGTCTCGTCCGCCTCATCGAAATCGCCTGCGCCGAAATGGCCGCCGGCATGGCTGAACGCACCCTGGATGACGCAGGTCCATTCCGCCCCGGTGTGCTTGTGATGGGGCAGGCGGATGCCCGGCTCGGCCTTCAGCAGAAATACGCGACCGTCCGGTCCGGCCGGCACGTCGACCGCGCAGAACTGGATGCCGCGGCCAAGCCAGCGCCACGGCTTGCGGTCGTAGGCTGCAAGCGGCGCAGGCAACCGGATGTCGTCGTCATCGCGCGCGGTGGCCGGGACGGGCGCCGCCGGTGCGGCGTCCGCCTCCAGCCGTGCGAGCGTCTTCGTCAGCGCATCGGCGTGCATCGGCGCGGGCGGCAACGCTTGCAGCATCTCGCCGGCAACGCTTTCGAAAGCGGCGGCCGCCTGACGGCATTGCGGGCACAGCGAAACATGCGTCGCGACGACAAGCGCTTTCGCTTCGTCGAGCGTGCCGGCTGCATAAGCCGCAAGCGTCTGGTCGGTGGGATGGTGTTTGATCGTCATTGTCATTGATCCAGTTGCCCGCGCAAGCTTTGCATCGCAAGCCGCAGGCGCGACTTCACCGTGCCGAGCGGAATCTTGAGCGTCCGGGCGATCTCGCCGTGGGCGACGCCTTCGAAAAAGGACAGTTGCACCACCGCTATTTGCTCGGGCGACAAGGTCGCGAGCGCCGCACGAACCTTTTCTCCCGTTTGTCTGACATCGAACACGTCGTCCGGCCGCTCTGCCCGGTCCGGTTCTGCAAGCTCAAAGACCGCGCCGCGGCGTTCCCGTGCTTCGCGCCGCAGTTTGTCGATCTGGAGGTTGCGGGCGATGGTGAAAATCCATGCCGCCGCCGTGGCCCGGCCGGGGTCGAACATCGCGGCCTTCCGCCAGATCAGCAGCAGCGCGTCCTGCGCCGTCTCTTCGGCCGCATCCGCCGTCGCGCCGCGGCGCATCAGCCAGGCTTTGATGCGTGGCGCGTAAAGCTCGAACAGCTGTGCGAACGCGGCCCGGTCCTGCGTCGTCGCCATCGCCACGATCAGGCCGGACGCATCCCCCGGACCCGCCTGCTGCCTCGCTGCGATGTCGTCGTTGTTCTTGCGCACGGCTATCCTGACCGGCTGGCGGCTCTTTCCCGGACAATACGGCATTGGGGGAAGCGCGCGAACCGCGTTTACCGGAAATGGCGAGGTTGCCGACATGTTCAGAATACGTCTTGCCGTCCGGTTTGGATCAGCACTGATCCAAACCGGACATGGCCACGTATCTTCGGGAGCAAACTACGGACGGATAGGGGATTTAATGAGGCAGGGCGCATCGGCTTGCAGGCGCATCGCGGTCGTCGGCAGCGGTATCTCCGGCCTCTCCGCGGCGTGGATGCTGAGCCGGCGCCATCATGTGACGCTTTACGAGAAGGACCGCCGGCCCGGCGGCCACTCCAACACCGTGACGGTCGCGGCGCCCGGCGGTCCGCTTCCGGTCGACACCGGCTTCATCGTCTATAATGCGGCGACCTATCCCAATCTCGTCGCGCTGTTTGCCCATCTCGCGGTCGACACCCAGCCGACCGACATGTCCTTCGCCGTGTCCCTGCTGAGCGGGCTCGAATATGCCGGCAACAATTTCGCCGGCCTCTTCGCGCAGAAGCGCAATCTGTTGCGTCCGCGGTTCTGGTCGATGCTCAGCGATCTGCACCGGTTCTATCGCAGCGCGTCGCGGGATGCGCGGTCGGTCGACGACACGCTCACCATGCGGGAGTACCTGAAAGCCGGCGGCTTCGGCTCGGCCTTCCGCGACGACCACCTGCTGCCGATGGCAGCGGCGATCTGGTCGGCACCGTGCGGCGCGATCCTGGACTATCCTGCGGCTGCGTTTATTCGATTCCACGACAATCACGGTTTGCTCCGGTTGCGGGACCGGCCGGTCTGGCGAACGGTGCGGGGTGGCAGCCGCGCCTATGTCGAGAAGCTGACCTGCGCCTTGTCGGACGTGCGCACCGGCACGCCGGTGGTGTCGATCGAGCGCACGACGAGGGGCGTTCTGGTCCGCGACGCCGGCGGTCAGACCGATCGCTTCGACGATGTCGTGATTGCGGCGCATGCCGATCAGGCGCTGGCCTTGCTCGCGGAGCCGACGGCCGAGGAGCGCGCCTTGCTCGGCGCTTTCCGTTACAGCCGTAACGCCGCGTTTCTTCATTCCGACGATGCGCTGATGCCGCGCCGCCGGGCGGTGTGGTCGAGCTGGAACTACATCGAGGGGCAGGGCGGGCGCGACACGACATCGCCCGGCGTCACCTACTGGATGAACAGGCTTCAAAGTCTGCCCGGCGACCGGCAATATTTCGTGACACTCAATCCGGAGCGGGAGCCAGGGCATATCTGGCACCGGGAAAACTACGATCACCCGCTGTTCGATGCCGCCGCCATCGCCGCGCAACGGCAGTTGCACCGCCTGCAGGGGCGTAACCGCGTCTGGTTCTGCGGCTCTTATTTCGGCGCGGGCTTTCACGAAGACGGCCTTCAGGCGGGCCTTGCGGTGGCGGAGGCACTGGGTGGCGTGCGGCGGCCGTGGACCGTGGCCGCTGAATCGGACCGCATCTGTCTCGGGCCGGCGCCGGAGCAAAACCGCGAGCTTGCCGCATGACGCTTCGATCCGCGCTCTATTTCGGCTCCGTCATGCACCGCCGCCGCCGGCCGCGGCCGCACAGTCTGCGTCACAATGTTTTCTGGGCGCTGCTCGATCTCGACGACCTCGACGGACTGGGCCACCGGCTGAGATTGTTTTCGCACAACCGCTTCAACGTCTTCAGCCTTCACGACTCCGATCACGGCGACGGCAGCGACACGCCGCTGCGGCAACAGGTCGACCGGCATCTCGCGGCAGCCAGAATGACCGCCGACCAGGTGTTGCTGTTCTGCATGCCGCGGACCTTCGGTTATTCCTTCAATCCGCTCAGCATCTATTTCTGCTGCAACGGGGGAGCCATCGACGCGATCCTTTACGAGGTGCACAACACCTTCGGCGAACGCCACAGCTATCTGGTCCCGACACGCGGCGAAACGCAGCCCTTCGAGCATTCCTGCGACAAGCAGTTCTATGTCTCGCCCTTCATGGGCATGCGGCTGACCTACGGATTTCGCACGACGCTCGATGCCGCGAGCGTCGCCGTCGCGATCCGCGGCTCCGACGCGGACGGCGTGGTGATCGACGCCGCGCTCGCTGGCCGCCAGGCGCCGCTGACGGATGCCACACTCGCGCGCGCGATGGTTTTGTTTCCGCTTGTGACGCTGAAGGTGATCGCGGCGATCCATTGGCATGCCCTGATGATGCTGTTGAAGGGCTACCGCGTCGCGCCGCGGCCGACGCCGCCACGCGACGACGTCACGATGATCGTCAATCGCTGACAAGCGAATCGGCATGACGTATCGCAGCGCCGTCCGGTAAATCGCGCGCCAGGCGGGAGCCGGACCAAATATGTCATTTGGAAACCTGCGATACCGCTCGGGCCGGGAACTTTTCAATTCAACTCAAAATCGCGCGGTTCCCTGCCGTGGAACCTTTGCACGACGGGCGATTGGCCGGCCGCGCAACGAAACGGCTCAGTCCCGCGCTCGCGGCCGATCTGTGGCGCCTGTTGGAAAGTGGCCAAAGCTGGGCAATTCCGCACTTTTGCCCCGCGATGCCCGCGGCTCTTCTGTTATGTTGCCGACGCCTCACGATGAGATGACGACGCCATCGACGAATGAAGACTGCCGCCCGATCGCTTGCATTTCCGACCGACCAGACGTCGCGCCACGACGAGCCCGAGAGCCTGCGCCACGCCATCCGCACGCGGCTTGTTTACTCCCTCGGCCGCACCTTGGCGGAAGCCCGGATGGAGGACTGGTATGTCGCGACGGCGCTGGCGGTGCGCGACCGCATCGTCGCGCGCTGGCTCGATGTGCGCAACGCCAACCGCGCCAACAAGAAAAAGCGCGTTTACTACCTGTCGATTGAATTTCTGATCGGCCGGCTGCTGTTCGACACGCTCGTCAATCTCGGCCTGCTCGACGAAGCGCGCGACGCTTTGCATTCGTTCGGCATCGACATCGACGACGTGAAGGCCGTCGAGCCGGACGCTGCGCTGGGCAATGGCGGGTTGGGGCGGCTTGCCGCATGCTATCTCGACAGCATGGCGGCGGTCGGCGTGCCGGGCTACGGCTACGGCATCCGCTACGAGCACGGGTTGTTCGAGCAGCATATCCGCGACGGCTGGCAGGAGGAGAGGCCCGAAACCTGGCTGCGCAACGGCAACCCGTGGGAACTGCCGCGGCCGGAGAAGGAATATCCGATCGGCTTCGGCGGCGCGGTCGAATATGTCGGCGGCGACGGCGCCACCGCGCGGGCGATCTGGTACCCCGCCGAATACGTCATCGCGACGACGCACGATCTGCCGATTGCCGGCTGGCGCGGGCGGCACGTCAACATCCTCCGCCTGTGGGGCGCGCGGGCGGCCGATCCGATCCAACTCGCAGCCTTTAATGAAGGCGACCATGTCGGCGCGATGAGGGCGCGCAACCGCGCGGAAGCGATCACCCGCGTGCTTTATCCGAACGATCAGACGGTGCACGGCCAGGAGTTGCGGCTCCGGCAGGAATATTTCTTCACTGCGGCGTCGTTACGCGACATTTTGCGCCGTCACATCGAGCAGTTCGGCGACGTCCGCACGCTGTCCAGTCATGCCGCCATTCAGCTCAACGACACGCACCCCGCCGTCGCCGTCGCCGAATTGATGCGGCTGCTGATCGACGATTACGACATCGGCTGGGACGAGGCGTGGCGTGTGACCCGCGAAACGCTGAGCTTCACCAATCACACCTTGCTGCCGGAGGCGCTGGAAAGCTGGCCGACGGAATTGTTCGGTCGGCTGCTGCCGCGCCACCTGCAGATCATTTATCTGATCAACTGGCTGCATCTTAAAGAGGCGACCGAGGCGGGCCACACCGACCCCGATTTCATCGCGCGGATATCGCTGGTGTCGGAGGGCGAGCAGAAGCGGGTGCGGATGGCGCATCTCGCCTTCGTCGGTTCGCATGCGGTCAACGGGGTGTCGGAACTGCATACCGATCTGCTGGGACGGACGGTGTTCGGCGATCTGCTCAAGGTCTCGGCCACGCGGCTGGTCAACAAAACCAACGGCATCAGCTTCCGGCGCTGGCTGTTCAAGGCAAACGTGGGTCTGACCGATCTCATTCGTTCGGCCATCGGGCCGGCATTTCTTGACGACCCCGAACGTCTCGGCGATCTCGACCGGTTGGGGAAGGACGCCGGCTTTGTCGAGGCGTTCCGCCGCGCGCGCTACGACAGAAAACAGGCGCTTGCGGATCTGTTGCCGGACGATCTCGCGCGTCATCTCGATCCGGAGGCGCTGTTCGACGTTCAGGTCAAGCGTATCCACGAGTACAAGCGCCAGTTCCTGAACATTCTCGAAACGATCGCCTGCTATCAGGAGATTTGCGCCAATCCGAACGCCGATGTGGCGCCGCGTGTGAAGCTGATCGCGGGGAAGGCGGCGCCGGGCTACGAGCGGGCCAAGCTCATCATCAAGCTCGCGCACAATGTCGCGCGCGTCATCAATGCCGATCCTCGCGCGCGGGGCCGGCTCAAGCTGTTGTTCGTGCCGAACTACAGCGTCAGCCTGGCCGAGGCGCTGATCCCCGCCGCCGATCTGTCGGAGCAGATATCGACCGCCGGCATGGAAGCGTCGGGGACCGGCAACATGAAGCTCGCGCTCAACGGGGCGCTCACGATCGGCACGCTCGACGGCGCCAACATCGAAATCCGCGAAAAGGCCGGCGCCGAACATTTCTTCCTGTTCGGCATGACAGCCGCGGAGGTTCAGGCCTGCAGCGAGGCGCGGGTGACAGGAGCCGCGGCGGCCGAACGTTCGCCGCGATTGCGGCAGGTCGTCAACGCGCTCAGCCGTGGCGAGTTTTCCGACGCCGGCGACGCGCAGTTCCAGCCGTTGATCGATGCGTTGCTGGACTTTGATCCCTTCATGGTTGCCGCCGATTTCGACGCCTATTGGAATGCGCAGCGCGAGGTCGACCGGGCCTGGCTCGATCCGGCCCGCTGGTGGCGGTCCAGCATCCGCAACACGGCACGGATGGGCTTTTTCTCGTCGGACCGTGCGGTGCGCGCCTATGCGCGCGACATCTGGCGCGTGCCGGTCGATTAACGGCCGTAACGGCCGCGGCCGGCATGGTCGAACGCCGCCTTGACCGCGCGGAAGGTCGGTTGCGCGCTCCATTGCTCGATCGGAACCGGAAGCACGCGGCGCCAGTTCGGATATTCGTCGACGGTGCCCGGAATATTGATGGGCTGCTCGATGTCGAGCAGATCGTCGATGGCGACCATCACCAGCCGCGACGGCGTGGCGGCAAGGTAGCCGGCCGTCGCCGCGAAATTCGTGAGCTCGTTCGGTCCCGCATAAGGCTGCAAGTGGCGCAGTAGCATCCCGCGTGCCCGGGCGCGCCCCGCCTCATCCTCGCCAGGATCGAGGCCGATGCTGCGCTTGATCTCGATATCCCGTCCGGCGATCCAGCCGCGGTAGGTCGGCAGATCGTGGGTGTTGAATGCCGCGAGCGCGTCGGCGGGATAGTCGGACGGCGATTTATAGTCGCCGTTCGGCCACCGCTCGAACATCATGACGCGATAGGTCCACACGCCCCAGCGTTGCGCGATTTCGCGAAACCCCTCCGGGACGGTGCCGAGATCTTCGCCGATGAAGACGCAGCGGTGACGGTGACTTTCCTGGGCGATGACCGACAGCTGCGCCTCAAGTGGATAGGACACATAGACGCCGTCGGCCGCCGGCGCTCCGTTCGGAACGAGAAAGAGGCGCATCAGGCCGATCACATGATCGAGCCGGATCGCCCCGGCATACCGCATGGCGGAGCCGAGGAGGGCGCGCAACGCTGCAAAATCGTTGTCGGCCAGCATGTGCGGATTGAAGGGGGCCAGTCCCCAATTCTGTCCGGCCGGATTGAACTCGTCGGGCGGCGCGCCGATGCTCAATCCGGCGACGATGGCGCGTTGATTGCTCCAGGCATCGGCGCCGGCGGGATCGACACCGACCGCCAGATCGAGATAAAGGCCGACGGCGAGCTTGCGGCGCTTTGCCTCGTCGCGGCACGCGGCGAGTTGCCGGTCGGCCACCCACTGGAGGTATTCGACGAAGCCGCAGGCTTCTGCTTCCTCATGGTGCAGGCGGTCGATCGCGGGCCGGTCGGGATCGCGCCACGGCTGCGGCCATTCTCGCCACGGTTTCGATTGAAACCGCAGGCGAAGAACCTCAAAACACGCAAAGCGCAGCAAGGCTTCGCCGCGTTCGGCTCGGAAGGCGGCAAAGTCCGCCGCGCGCTCCGCACTGGCGCTCTCGCGGAAGCGGCCGTAACACCGGCGCAACGCTGCGAGCTTGAGCGCCGCAACGCCGGCGTAATCGACCAGCGGTCGGCTGCGAAGCGCCGCACGGCGTTCGGCAAGCTCTGCCGTGTCCTCGAAATCCGGCAACGCATCGACCGCGATGTAGAGCGGATTGAGAAAGATGCGGCTGCTCGGACCATAGGGGCTGGCCGCTCCCGGGCGATCGGTGAACAGCGCATGCAGCGGATTGAGACCGACGGCCGACGCGCCGGCCTGCGCTGCCGTCGCGATCGCCTCGCGCAGATCGGAGAAGTCGCCGATTCCCCAGTTGTGTGACGAGCGCACGGCGTAAAGTTGAACGGCCAATCCCCAGACCCTGTCGCCGTCGCCTTGAAAGGCGCGCGCATTGCTTTGCAACTCGGGGGAGAGATGAGCGTGAGCGCTGGATTCGCCGGCCGCGAGCGCCGCAACGACAGTGCCGACCGAAGCGTCCGATGCTGCGCGCCACCGTCCGAAAACGTCGTGATATCCCGGCGCGACGCCCCAATATCGCGCCTGATCGCTCCAATTTTCCATCAATCCGATCTCTTTCGGGCTTTCGCACCCGCATTAAGGACAAAAAGTTGTTCCACGGTGGGAACTATTAGAGCGATCAAACGGTTTTTCTCGGGTCCAGACCGAAAAAAATCATCGATTCTTGAAAAAATCATGGGAGGTCCGGTCATCACCCATCCCAATTCGGCAATCTCGAATTTCGATCGGTCGCCGAGTGACCCCACCGGGCCGCGATTTCTGATCGAGAATATTTTTCCTGCCGTCGATGGCGGCCGCTATCCGGTCAAGCGGATCGCGGGCGAAGCCGTCGCGATCTGGGCCGATATTTTCCGCGACGGCCACGACCAGATCCGCGCCGCGCTCCGCTGGCGCCGGGAGAACGCCAACGCGTGGCAGATCGCGGACATGCAACTCCACAGCAACGACCGCTTTACGGCGTCGTTCGTTCCGCCGGAGCCGGGCCGCTATCTGTTTCAGATCGAGGCATGGACCGACCGGTTCGCATCGTGGCGCAAGGGCGCGCTTCTGAAGAAGCAGGCCGGTCAGGATATTTCGCTTGAACTTCGCGAGGGCCTCGCACTCGCGCGCTCGCTGATGCCGAACGGCGGGACGGCGAATGCTGCGGTGACGGCAGCCATCGATAACTTCAATCGCAACCCCGAAGCATTGCTGTCGGACGACCTCGGCGGCGCGATGGCGCAGACGGAGGTACGAACCGATCTCAGCCGCAGCGCGACAATTCCGTTGCTGGTCGAGCGCGAAAAGGCGCGGGCATCGGCCTGGTACGAGATGGTGCCGCGCAGCCAGAGCAGTGTGCCCGGCCAGCACGGCACGTTCGAGGACTGCATCGCCCGTGTGCCGGAAATCGCCGCGCTCGGCTTCGACGTGCTTTATCTGACGCCGATCCATCCGATCGGCCGCACCAACCGCAAGGGCCGCAACAACAGCCTGACGGCGGAGCCAGGCGATCCGGGTTCGTTTTACGCCGTCGGCGACGCCACCGGCGGTCATGACGCGGTGCATCCGCAACTCGGCAATCTCGCGGATTTCCGCCGGCTGGTCGACGCCTGCCGGACTCACGGCATGGAGGTCGCGCTCGATATTGCGGTCCAGTGTTCGCCGGACCATCCCTGGCTCACGCAGCATCCGGAATGGTTCAAGCGTCGGCCCGACGGCTCGATCAAATTCGCCGAGAACCCACCGAAGAAATACGAGGACATCGTCAACCCGGATTTCAGTGCCGCCGAGCGGATCGCGCTGTGGCAGGCCCTGCGCGACGTGCTGCTGTTCTGGGTCGAGCAGGGCGTCGAAATCTTCCGCATCGACAATCCGCACACCAAGCCGCTGCCGTTCTGGGAGTGGGTGATCCACGAGGTGCACCAGCGCAACGCCAACGTGATCTTCCTGTCCGAGGCCTTCACGCGGCCGAAGCTGATGAAGGCGCTGGCCAAGCTCGGCTTCTCGCAATCGTATTCATACTTTACTTGGCGCACCACGAAGCAGGAACTGCAGGAGTATCTTTCCGAGCTGATCGGCTATCCGGAGCGCGAGTATTTCCGCCCCAATTTTTTCGTCACCACGCCGGACATTCTCCCGGTGCAGTTGCAGACCGGCGAAACCTGGCTCTTCAAGTCGCGCGTTGCGCTTGCCGCGCTGCTATCGTCGAATTACGGCATCTACAACGGATTCGAGCTGATCGAGCACGAGCCTTTGCCCGGCCGGGAGGAGTATCTCAACTCCGACAAATACGAGATCCGCACCCGCGACTGGAACAAGCCCGGCAACATCAAACCGTATCTCGCGATGCTCAACCGGCTGCGGCGCGAGCACGCCGCGCTGCGCCAGACCGACAATTTGCGATTTTTGCAGGTCGAGGACGACGGCGTCATCGGCTTCATCAAAGAGGCCGTCGACGGTTCCGACGGTGTTGCCGGAGCGATTGCGATCACACCGAATGCGCGTGAGTTCTGGCTTCACTTCGGCGACGCCCAGATCGGCGGCCGGCCGGTCGTGGCGATCGAAAACCTGCTGACCGGCGAATTCCGCCGGCTCGAATGGGGCGGTACGCGGCTTCGCATCGATCCGCAGGTCGATCCCGCGCTCCTGTTCCGCTGCGTGACGTGAGGGCGAGGCATGAATGTCGCGCCCGATTTCATGCTCGAAGACGAGGTCCGGGACCCGCTGTGGTTCAAGGATGCGATTATCTATCAGCTTCATGTCAAGGCGTTCGCGGACAGTAACGGCGACGGCGTCGGAGACTTCAACGGCCTGACCGAGCGGCTCGACTATCTGAAGGATCTCGGCGTCACCGCGCTCTGGCTGCTGCCGTTCTATCCGAGCCCGGGCCGCGACGACGGCTACGACATCGCCGACTATGGCGACGTCAACGAGGCCTTCGGCACGATGCGCGACTTCCGGCGGTTCGTGCGGGAAGCGAAGCGCCGTGGCCTGCGGGTCATCACCGAACTGGTCGTCAACCACACCTCGGACCAGCATCCCTGGTTCAAGCGCGCGAAGCGTTCGCCGGCGGGCTCCAGCGCGCGGAATTGGTATGTCTGGAGCGACAGCGACCAGAAGTATTCCGGCACCCGGATCATCTTCACCGACACCGAAAAGTCGAACTGGGCGTGGGACGATGAGGCCGGCGCCTATTATTGGCACCGCTTCTTTTCCCATCAGCCGGACCTGAACTTCGACAATCCGCGCGTCGTGCAGGCCGTGGTGCGGGTGATGAAGCGCTGGCTCGACGCCGGCGTCGACGGCTTTCGTCTCGACGCGGTGCCCTATCTCATCGAGCGCGACGGCACCGGCAACGAGAACCTGCCCGAAACGCACGCCGTCATCCGGACGCTGCGCGCGGAACTCGACGCTTATGCGGAAGGGAAGGTGTTGCTGGCCGAGGCGAATATGTGGCCGGAGGACGTGCAGCAGTATTTCGGCGCCGGCGACGAATGCCACATGGCCTACCATTTCCCGCTGATGCCGCGGATTTACATGGCGATCGCGCAGGAAGACCGCTTTCCGATCACCGACATCGTGCGGCAGACGCCCGATATCCCCGAGAACTGCCAGTGGGCGATGTTCCTGCGCAATCACGACGAACTGACGCTGGAGATGGTGACCGACAAGGAACGGGATTATCTGTGGTCGACCTACGCCTCCGATCACCGGGCGCGCATCAATCTCGGCATCCGGCGGCGGCTCGCGCCGCTGATGGAGAACGACCGGCGCAAGATCGAGTTGATGAACTCGATCCTGATGTCGATGCCCGGAACCCCGATCATCTACTACGGAGACGAGATCGGGATGGGCGACAACATCTATCTCGGCGATCGCAACGGCGTGCGCACGCCGATGCAGTGGACGCCGGATCGCAACGGCGGGTTTTCGCGCGCCGACCCCGCGCGGCTTTTCCTGCCGCCCATCATGGACCCGGTTTACGGCTATGCTTCGGTCAATGTCGAGGCGCAGTCGCGCTCATTGTCGTCGCTGCTGAACTGGACCAAGCGGCTGATCGGTGTCCGCAAGTCCACGAAGGTATTCGGGCGCGGGACGCTGACGCTGGTGCGGCCGGCAAATCGCGGCGTGCTCGCCTATGTCCGCCAACTCGGCGACGAGGCGATCCTGTGCGTCGCCAACCTGTCGCGCGCCGCGCAGGCGGTTGAGCTCGACCTCGGCGCGTGGAAAGGCCGCGTTCCCCAGGAAATGCTTGGCCGTTCGCGGTTTCCCCCGATCGGCGATCTGCCTTATCTGGTGACGCTGCCGCCCTACGGATTCTACTGGTTCATGCTGCATTCGCAGCCGCCGGAGTGGCAGGAGCGTGACCTGCCGCGCGACGTGACCACGCTGGTGATCGGCGACGATATCAACTCGGTGGTTACGGAACGCAATCGCCGCGCCCTGGAACATGAGGTGCTGCCGGGCTTCCTGTCCGAGCGCCGGTGGTTCGGCGAAAAGGGCGGCGGTGTCGGCGTGCGGGTGCAGATGGCCTTGCCTGTCACGCACCGGAACGACCGTTTCATTCTCGCCGTCCTCGAAACGGCGGGCGAGGGGGTGGCGAGCCGCTATCAGCTGCCGATGATGATCCGGTGGCAGCCCCACACGGATATCGAGAACGGCCATATCAAGGTGCTCGCCGCCGTGCGCCGGCTGGCGCGGGAGGGGGCGCTGCTCGATGCGGCCGCCGAGCCGGAATTCATCGCGGCACTGATCGACAAGATCGCTGCGGCCGAAACCGTCGGCGATGGCGCCTGCCAACTCGCATTTCGTCCGACATCGGCCCTGGCGGAGGCGACGCCGGTGACGAGTGTAAAGACGGTCGGCGTCGAGCAGTCGAACACCAGCATGATCGCCGACCGCAACTACGTGGTGAAGGTGCTGCGCAAGGTGACGCCGGGTATCCACCCGGAAATCGAGATTGGCCGGTTCTTCGCCGAACACGCGCCGTTCGCCAACGCGCCGGCGCTGTTGGGCTCCGTCGAATTGATCGAGGACGGGCAGCCGTCGGCGCTCGCCGTGGTGCATCGCTTTGTCGAGAACCAGGGCGATGCCTGGACGGTGATCGGGCAATCGCTCGACCGCCTGATCGACGAGCAGCAGTTGATGCCGGTCGAGACGATCAGCGACACCCCGGAAAGCGAAGCGATGCTGAACCGGATCAGGCAGATCGGCCGGCGAACCGCGGATTTTCATCAGGCCATCGCCAGCCGCGACGACATCGCTGATTTCGCGCCGGAGCCGATCGTCGCCGGGGACATGCAGCGCTGGATCGAGGCGTTGCGCATGCGGGCCAATGCCGTGTTCGCTCTGCTCGACAGGCACCGCGGCTCGTTAGCCGAGGGGATCGGCCAGCAGGCCGAAACGCTGCTCAATGCGCGCGAGGCCATTCTCAAGGCTATCGGCGGTAGCGGAACCATCGCCGCGGATGCGGTGAAAATTCGCCATCACGGCGACTTTCACCTTGGCCAAGTGCTGATGGTCAAGGACGACGCCTATCTGCTGGATTTCGAGGGCGAGCCGCGCCGGTCGCTGGCGGAACGTCGAGGCAAGGCGCCGGCCGCGCGTGACGTCGCGGGCTTCTGCCGGTCGATCGACTACGCGGTCAGCGCCGCGCTCGGCCGCGCCGGCGATCTGCCGCCGGAGGAACGCGCGCGACTCGTGCCGGGCCTGCGGCTGTGGACCCAGCAGCTCATCGACGCCTATTGGGGCAGTTATCGCGAGACGCTGACCGACCGGCGGCTGTGGCCGAAGGACGAGGAGCAGAGCCGGTCGTTGCTCGACTTCTTCCTATTGGAAAAGGCGTTCTACGAAGTCGAATACGAACTGACCAACCGGCCCGACTGGGTCGGCATTCCGGTCGAAGCGACGCTGCGCATCCTGCGCCAGCGGGGAGTGATCGCATGACAAGCCTTCCTGCCGCCGCGCGCAAGATCATGGCCGGACAGCACGCCGATCCGTTCAGCTATCTCGGCCAGCATCATGAGAACGACAACACCGTCGTTCGCGTTTTCCTGCCGAACGCTAGCGCGGTCGCGGTGATCGAGGAAAATGGCGACGAGCGGGTGCTTGATCGTCTGGACGACGCCGGCCTGTTTGCCGGGCCGATCACCGGCCATCAGCATTACCGGTTGAAGGCGCGGTTTGGCGAGGCGGACGTTGAACTCGAGGACCCTTACCGGTTCCAGCCGATCCTGTCGGATTACGATCTCCATCTCCTCAACGAAGGCGATCACTTGCGGCTTTACGACAAGCTCGGCGCGCACCCGATGCGGCTGGACGATGTCGATGGGGTCGGCTTTGTCGTTCTCGCGCCGAACGCGCAGCGGGTCAGCGTGGTTGGCGATTTCAATCAATGGGACGGTCGTCGCCACGCGATGCGCGTGCGCGGCAACGGCTACTGGGAAATTTTCGTCCCCGGCGCCCGCGCCGGCGACAAGTATAAATACGAGATTGTCGCGCGCTCCGGCGAATTGCTGCCGCTCAAGTCCGATCCGGTTGCTTTCGCCGCCGAAATGCGTCCGTCGACGGCCTCGGTTGTCGTGGACGCCGCGGCGATTCCGCAGCCGGCAGCGGCGCGCAACGGCATCAATGCGCTGAGCGCGCCGATGTCGATTTACGAGGTGCATCTGGGCTCGTGGCGTCGCAAGCCGGAGGAGGGCGGCCGCTGGCTGACCTATCGCGAGTTGGCCGAGACGCTGCCGGATTACGTCGCCGGGATGGGCTACACCCATGTGGAACTGCTGCCGGTCTCCGAGCATCCGTTCGATGGCTCCTGGGGCTATCAGCCGACCGGCTTGTTCGCGCCGACCAGCCGGTTCGGTCCGCCTGCCGACTTTGCGCTGCTGGTCGATGCATTCCACCGCCGCGGCATCGGCGTGCTGCTCGACTGGGTGCCGGGTCATTTCCCGGATGATCCGCACGGCCTTGGACGGTTCGATGGAACGGCGCTCTACGAGCACGCGAACCCCGCGCAGGGCCGTCATCTCGACTGGGGCACGCTGATTTACAATTACGGCCGCGTTGAAGTCGCGAACTTCCTGCTGTCGAATGCGCTGTTCTGGCTCCACCGCTACGGCATTGACGGGTTGCGGGTCGATGCGGTCGCATCGATGCTCTATCTCGATTACAGCCGGCCGAGCGGCGGCTGGATCCCGAACCGCTACGGCGGCCGCGAAAACCTCGAAGCGATTGGTTTCCTGCGACGAACCAACGCTGCGGTGTTCGGCGAATTTCCGAATTCGACCACGGCTGCCGAGGAGTCGACAGCGTGGCCGCAAGTGTCGCGCCCGGTCGAGTTCGGCGGTCTCGGCTTCGGCTACAAATGGAACATGGGGTGGATGCACGACACCCTGGATTACATTTCCAAGGACCCGATTCATCGCCGCCATCATCACGGCAATATCCTGTTCGGCCTGCACTACGCCTTCTCGGAGAACTTCATCCTGCCGCTGTCGCACGACGAGGTCGTGCACGGAAAGCGTTCGATCTTCGGCCGGATGCCCGGCGACCGCTGGCAGCGGTTCGCCAATCTGCGCGCCTATTACAGTTTCATGTACGGCCACCCCGGCAAGAAGCTGATGTTCATGGGCGCCGAATTCGGCCAGGACACCGAGTGGAACCACGATGTCAGCCTACCGTGGCATTTGACCGAGCAGGAACCGCATGCCGGTATTCAGCGTCTGGTCCGCGATCTCAACACGCTCTATCGCGACACGCCGGCGCTGCATGAGCTTGATTGCGATCCGGCCGGCTTTGAGTGGTTGGTCACCGACGACGCCGACAACAGCACCTTCGCCTGGCTTCGCAAGGGACGCGACGCCGATGCGCGCTGCGTCGTCATCGTCAACTTCACGCCGCAGGTGCTGCGGGATTATCGCGTGCGCGTGCCCTTCGCCGGGACCTGGCGCGAGGTCTTCAATTCCGATGCCGCTTCTTATGGCGGCGGCAATGTCGGGAACGCGGGGCGCGTGTCGACCGTTGTAACCCCGGACAGCCCGGAGCTTCGACTTGTCATCCCACCGCTTGCTGCCATCTATCTCGTTCCTGAGGTCTGACGGGCCGGCGCGGGCGGGTTCGCCGAACCCGCTGGGCGCGACCTGGGACGGCAAGGGCACGAATTTCGCGCTGTTCTCCGCGCATGCCACCAAGGTCGAGCTGTGCCTGTTCGACCGCAGCGGCCGGCGCGAGGCGGAGCGCATCGCGCTGCCGGAACGGACCGACGACGTCTGGCATGGCTATTGTCCGCATGTCGTGCCGGGACAGCTTTACGGCTACCGCGTTCACGGCCCCTATGAGCCCGCCGCCGGTCATCGCTTCAATCCGCACAAGCTGTTGCTCGACCCTTACGCCAAGAATTTGTCCGGGGAGTTTTCCTGGACCGACGCGCATTTTGCCTATCGGACCGGCCACAGAAGCGAGGATTTGTCGTTCGACCGGCGCGACAACGCGCGCTGGATGCTGAAATCCGTCGTGGTCGACGATGCTCATAGCTGGGGCGCTCAGACACGGCCGCAGACCGCGTGGGAGGACACGTTTATCTATGAGGCTCACGTCAAGGGTCTGACGCGGCAGCACCCCGAGATCGGCGAGCCGTTGCGCGGCACCTATGGCGCGCTCACCGATCCGGCCGTCATCAAGCATCTGCGCATGCTGGGCGTTACCGCGGTCGAGCTGTTGCCGGTGCATGCCTTCATCGACGACCGCTATCTGGTCGACAAGGGCCTCGTGAACTACTGGGGCTACAACACCGTCAATTTTTTCACGCCGGAGCGCCGCTATGCGGTGCGCGATACCATCCGGGAATTCCGCTCGATGGTGGCGGGACTGCATGAAGCCGGTATCGAGGTCATTCTCGACGTCGTCTACAACCACACGGCGGAAGGCAATCACCTCGGGCCGACGTTCTGCTATCGCGGCATCGACAACGCATCGTATTACTGGCTCACGCCGGACGACGCCCGCTATTACGAGAACTACACCGGCACCGGCAACGCGCTGAACCTGTCGCATCCGCGTGTGCTGCAGATGGTGATGGACAGCCTGCGGCGCTGGGTGGAGGTCTATCACGTCGACGGATTTCGCTTCGACCTCGCCAGCACGCTGGGCCGCATTCCGGAATTCGACCGCCGCGGGCCGTTCTTCGCCGCGATCCGGCAGGATCCGGTGCTCGCCGACGTCAAGCTGATCGCCGAGCCGTGGGATATCGGCCTCGGCGGCTATCAGGTCGGCGGTTTTCCCAACGGCTGGTCGGAATGGAATGATGTCTATCGCCAGACGCTGCGCCGCTTCTGGCGCGGCGATCCGGCGTTGCTGGGCGATGTTGCGGGCTGCATGACCGGTTCGGCGCTGCAATTCCAGCATGACGGCCGCAGCCCGCGCGCCAGCATCAATCACGTCACGGTCCATGACGGCTTCACGCTGGCCGATACCGCGATGTACGAGCAGAAGCACAACGAAGCGAACGGCGAGGAGAACCGCGACGGCTCCGACGACAACGCCAGTGCGAACTGGGGCGCCGAAGGCCCGAGCGACGACCCTGCCATTCAGAAACTACGGCGTCAGGTCCGCCGCAACCAGCTGGCCTGCCTGATCGTGGCGCAGGGCGTTCCGCTGATGCTGGCCGGCGACGAGGTCGGCAACAGCCAGCACGGCAACAACAACGCCTATTGCCAGGACAACGAAACCGGCTGGGTGGACTGGAGCCAGGCTGGCGGCGGCGACGACATGAGCCGGTTTGTCGGTGAGTTGACCGAACTGCGCCGCAACTATCCCCAGCTCAAGCCGTATCGCTGGCTCGAGGGCAAGCGCGACGACGGCAGCTACGACATCAAATGGCTGACGCCGTCGGGCAGCGAGATGGCGGAGGAGGACTGGAACTTCGTCGACGGGCGTTTCCTGTCCTATGTCCTCGCGCCGGTCGCGCCCGGCGGACAGCCGCTCTTTCTGGTGCTGAACGCGGCGCAGCAGCCGGTCGAATTCACCTTGCCGGAGTGGCCCGGCGTCGCTCGCTGGGATGTCGTCATCGATACCGGCGAGGACGGCGACCGTATCGACGGCGGCGCGCCGGCCGATACGCGTCAGGCACGGCCGTTGACCGTCGTGATTTTTGCAGGCGCGTCATGACGGCGGCGTTCGGCCCGCGCCTGACGGCGGAGGGCGTGGAGTTTCGCCTGTGGGCTCCCGCCGCGAAGATCGTGGACCTCGTCATCGGCGATGAGGTGATGCCGATGGCGGGTGACGGACACGGATGGTTTGCGCGGGACGTTCCGGGCGCGGGCGGCGGAACGAAATACCGCCTTCGCGTCGATGACGAGCTGACTATTCCCGACCCGGCCTCCCGCTTTCAGCCGCATGACGTCAGCGGTCCGAGCCAGGTTGTCGATCACAAAGCCTACCGGTGGCGTTCGTCCGGCTGGCGCGGCCGCCCGTGGCATGAGGCCAGTGTTCTCGAACTGCATGTCGGCGCGTTCACGCAAGCCGGCACCTTCCGCGCGGCGATCGAGACGCTGGATCATGTCGCGGCAACGGGGCTGACGGCGATCGAACTGATGCCGCTGGCCGATTTTCCCGGCCGCTGGAACTGGGGTTATGACGGCGTGCTGTGGTTCGCGCCGGACAGCGTTTACGGCACACCGGACGACCTCAAGGCGCTGATCGATGCCGCGCACGGGCGCGGGCTGATGGTCTTTCTTGACGTCGTCTACAACCACTTCGGTCCCGAAGGAAATTATCTGCCGCGCATCGCGCCGCAATTCTTTTCCAAAGCGCAGACGCCGTGGGGTGTCGCCATCGACTATGCGCTGCCCGAGGCGCGTGCCTTCGCGGTGGAGAATGCCGTTGCCTGGGTGCGCGACTATCGTTTCGACGGGTTGCGGCTCGATGCCGTTCACGCCATCGCGACGCCCGGCGAGCCGGATATTCTGCACGAGATCAGCGCGATGGTCGGCGACGTCGCTCGCGAGAGCGGCCGGTATATCCATCTCATTCTCGAGAACGACGACAATGCTGCGCGCCTGCTGGCGCCGGACGAGAATCCGCCGCGAGGACGTTATCGCGCACAATGGAACGACGACTATCACCACGCCTGGCATGTATGGCTGACCGGCGAGTCGACCGGATACTACAAGGACTACACCGCGCCGGAGCCTCTGATCGCGCGGACGCTCGCGGAAGGCTTCGTCTATCAGGGCGAGCCGTCGAAACACCGCAACGGCGCGCCGCGCGGCGAGCCGAGCAGGGTACTGCCGCCGCTCGCCTTCGTCGATTTCCTGCAGAACCACGATCAGATCGGAAACCGGGCGCTGGGCGAGCGCCTTGCTGCTCGCGTGCCACCGTCGCAGCTTGAAGCGGCGCTGATCGTGCTGCTGCTCTCGCCGGCGGTCCCGATGCTGTTCATGGGCGACGAGTGGGGCTCGCGGCGTCCGTTTCCGTTCTTCTGCGACTTCACGGGGGATCTCGCGGACGCGGTCCGCAACGGGCGCAAGGCGGAGTTCGCCGAGGCCTATGCCGATCCCGCTCTCGATGTGCCCGATCCGCTGGCGCAGCACACGTTCCGCTCGGCGGTGCTCGACTGGGGCGCGGCGGACGGCGCAGAGGGCCGCCGGCGTTTGCAACTCGTGACGGCGCTGTTGCGGGCCCGCCAGCGGCATATCGTTCCCTTGCTGCCCGAGATCGAGCCGGAGCGCTCAGACGCGAGCTTCACGGACGGTGTGCTCAGGGCACGCTGGCAGACGGCGAGCCGCGCGCTGCATATGGTTGCCGACTTCACCGGAGCCGATCGGGACGAAGTCGCCTGCGAGACGCAGGTATGGGACGAGCGCCGGCCGGATGACGCGCTGCCGTGGTCGGTCACGGTCGGCATCGGGCCGATGTCATGACGAATGCCGTTCCCTGCGCGACCTATCGCCTGCAACTGACGCAGCGGTTCGGCTTTCGCGAGGCGGCGGCGCTTGTTCCGTATCTCAAGTCACTCGGCGTCTCGCATCTGTATGCCTCGCCGTTTCTCGCCGCGCGGCCGGGCTCGACGCATGGCTACGATATCGTCGACCATAACCGCCTGAGCGAAGAACTCGGCGGCGAAGCGGGATTTGAAGCACTGTCGGCCGCGCTCAAGGACGCGGATATCGGCCTCATTCTCGATTTCGTGCCGAACCACATGGGGGTCGGCTATTCCGACAATGCGTGGTGGCTCGACGTCCTCGAATGGGGACAAAAATCGCCGCACGCGCCGTCTTTCGATATCGACTGGCAGGGCTTGCCGTATCGCCACAAGCCGGGGGTGCTGTTGCCGATCCTCGGCCGGCCATACGGCGAGGCGCTTCAGAACGGCGATATCGCGCTCAGGTTCGACGAGACGGCCGGCTCGTTTGCCGCCTGGTATTTCGAGCACAAGCTGCCGATCAATCCTCAGCGTTACGCCGAAATCGTGCGCACGATTGTCGCTGCCGCCGGCGCGGATACCGGGGAGGGCCGCAGGCTGCTGGCCGTCGTCGAGCCTTACCGCGAACGGCAAGCGCCGTCCTGTCGCGATACACCGGCGCTGAAGGCGGCGCTCGCGCAGGCTGATGGCGCCGCATTCATTGCGCGCGGTCTTGCCGCCTACGATGCGCGGACCGAGTCCGGCCGCGCGATGCTGCACCGGCTGCTCGAGCGGCAGGCCTATCATCTCGCCTTCTGGCGCGTTGCGTTTTCGGCCATCAATTACCGGCGCTTTTTCGACATCAACGACCTTGCCGGCGTGCGGCCCGAGCATCCGGCGACCTTCGCCGCCATGCATCGGCTGGTGGCGCGGCTCATCGCCGACGGTGCGTTGCAGGGGTTACGGCTCGATCATGTCGACGGTTTGCGCGATCCCGCGCAATATGTCCGGCGCTTGCGTGAACTGGTGCGGCGTGTGCGCCCGCAGACGCGGGCCGACGGATTTTATGTCGTCGTCGAAAAGATACTCGGACCGCACGAGTCGTTGCCGCCTCTTGGCGACATCGATGGAACGACGGGATACGAACGGCTCAACGTGATTTCCCGCGGGTTGCTCGACGGTGAGGGCGTTGGTGCGCTCGACCGCATCTGGCGTGAATTCAGCGATGACAATCGCCGTTTCGACGACATTGCGCGCGAAGCAAAGGCGCGTGTTCTCGATACCATGCTCGCCAGCGAGTTCACGGTTCTGGCGCGGGCCTTGGGTCGTATCGCCGCCGGGCACGTCAGCACGCGCGATTACACGGTCGGACGTCTGCAGGCGGCATTGCGGTCCTATGTGCTCGAATTTCCGGTCTATCGCACCTATGTCACGGCGACGCGGACTGCCGAGGCGGACCGCAAGCTGATCGATGCAGCAATTGCGCGAACGCGGGCGTCCTGGGGCGGGCCGGACCCCGGCATTTTCGAGTTTTTGCACGGTTGCGTCACCGGCGATCTTGCGCGCGGGCGCGGCTACAGCGCGCCGCGCATCCGGACCTTCGCAACGAAACTGCAACAGTTCACCGGGCCCTTGATGGCGAAGTCGCTCGAGGACACGGCGTTCTATCGCTATCACCGTCTCATCGCGCTCAACGAGGTCGGGGGCGAGCCATCCGCCGGGGCGCTGACGCCCGAGGAGTTTCACGCGGAGCAAACGCGGCTGCTGCGCGAGCAGCGTGACGGCCTCGTGGCAACCGCCACGCACGACACCAAGCGCGGCGAAGACGCCCGCATGCGTATCCTCGCGCTGGCGGAGATTCCCGACGACTGGCGCGAGGCGGTGACCGGATGGGCATCGCTCAACGCGCGGTTCACCCATCAGGTGAACGGCGGCCGCTGGCCGTCCGCGGCGCATGAATACATGCTTTACCAGACGCTGATCGGCGCCTGGCCGGGGCAGCTGCCCGATGCGGGCTTCGTCGAGCGCGTCCAGGCTTTTGCTCTCAAGGCGGTGCGCGAGGGCAAGGAGCAAACCAGTTGGACCAATCCGAACGAGGCCTATGAGCAGGCCGTTGCCCAGTTCGTCGCGTCCATTCTCGACCCGGCGCAGTCTGCGGATTTTATTGCGTCATTGTCGAAACTCGCCGGGCGCACCGCGCTGCTCGGTGCGCTCAACAGCCTGTCACAGACCGCGCTGAAGCTGACGTTGCCGGGAGTTCCGGATATCTTTCAGGGGACCGAGCTGTGGGATCTGTCGATGGTCGATCCCGATAACCGCCGCCCGGTCGATTTCGCGACGCGGCGTTCGTTGCTTGCGGATCGTGCCGATTGGGCCGGATGCGCGCGCGACTGGCGGGACGGCCGCATCAAGTTTGCGCTCATCCGGACATTGCTGGATTTCCGCCGGCGGCACGCCGCGCTGTTCCGCGAGGGCAGTTATACGGGCGTTCCGCTCGATCCCGGCCCGGCATCCGGCATGGCCTTCGCCCGCAAATTCCGTGGCGACCGGCTGCTGGTCGTCGTCGGGCATCATTTCGCGGCGGCGACCGGCGGCGGACGCCGATGGCCGGACTCCTTCGAAATCGCGTTCCGGGAGCGGCTCGACGGTTATCGCGACGTGCTGCGCGACCGGCCGGTCGGCGGACGCACCGTGCGGCTCGACGACCTGCCGGTCGGCGTGTACTGGCGCGGACGCTCGATTTAACGCCCCGACGTCTGCACGACGAGTTGCTTCTCGAGGTCCGCGATCTGCGTTTCGGTGAGGCCGAGCAGATTCTTCAGCGTTGCGGCGGTGTGCTGGCCGAGGAGTGGCGGTGGGTTCTCGTAGGCGATCGGCGTTTCGGAAAACCGGATCGGATTGGCGACCAGCGGCACGGGTCCGGCGGCCGGATGCTCGACCCGCACCACCATCTTGTGGTCCTGAACGTGCGGATCGGCGAACACCTGCTGGAGGTTGTTGATCGGGCCGACCGGAACCGACTGCGCCCGCAGCCGCTCGATCCACTCCGCGGCGGTGCCGGTCAGGAACAGGCCGGACAGGATCGTGATGAGGTCGTCGCGGTTGCGCACGCGGTCCGGGTTGGTCGCAAAACGTATGTCGTCGGACAGGGCAGGCTGACCGAGACCCCGGCACAGCCCGCGGAACAGATTGTCGTTGCCGGCGGCCACCACCACGTCGCCGTCGCTGCAGCGGAACACCTGATAGGGCACGAGGTTCGCATGCGCATTGCCCATGCGCTTCGGCACCCGGTTCGCGATCAGATAGTTCATGTTCATGTTGGCGAGCGCCGCGATCTGCGTATCGAACAGCGACAGGTCGATGTGCTGACCGCGCCCGCCGGCGTCGCGGTGCCGGAGCGCGGCGAGGATCGCGGTCGAGGCATACATGCCCGTCATCAGGTCGGAGAAGGCGACGCCGACCTTTTGCGGCGTGCCGTCCGGCTCGCCGGTGATACTCATCATCCCGCCCATCGCCTGAAAGACGAAATCATAGCCCGGCAATTCGCGGTACGGTCCGGTCTGGCCGAAGCCGGTGATCGAGCAATAGACGAGGCGCGGATTGGTCGCCTGCAGGCTGGCGTGATCGAGTTTGTATTCGGCAAGCTTGCCGACCATGTAGTTCTCGACCAGCACGTCGCAACTCGCCGCGAGCTTCCGGACCAGCTCCTGACCCTGCGGCGTCGCGATGTTGACGGCGACGGACTTCTTGCCGCGGTTGGCGCTGAGAAAATAGGCGGAATCGCTGGTGTCGTCTCCCGCGCGGTCCTTCAGGAACGGCGGGCCGGCGGCGCGCGTCTCGTCGCCCGCGCCGGGACGCTCGATCTTGAGAACCTCGGCGCCGAGATCGGCCAGCAACTGGGTGGCCCACGGGCCGGCCAGCACGCGGGTCAGGTCGAGAACGCGCAGGCCCGCGAGCGGTAAACCCATGTGACGCCTCCGGTCCGCGTGCGTTACGGCGCCGTCATCAGCTCCAGCCAGCGGCGATAGAACGCCCGCTGGTTGGCGTCGTTGTATTTGCGCAGGTGGATTTCGCCCTTGAGTTCGGGATGCTCGGTCTTGCTGTTGAGGCCGAGGCCGTAATGCAGCTTCTGGCGGCGGGTGACGACGCCGACATTGATCTGCGTGGCGTGCTCCCAGTTCTCGCCGTCGTCCATCTCGAACACGCCGGAGGGCGAGAAGGTGCGCATCACGCCCTTGCGGTATTTTTCCTTCAGCTCGTAGCTCAGCGACTTGTTGACCAGAATCCAGGTGTTGATCTCGGTCGTGTGCGGTCCTTTGGGCACCCAGGTGCGGAAGGTGCTGTGGCCCGGCAGGAACGACAGGTTGGGGAAGGTCGTCACGGAGGCGACGGAGCCGACCATGCGCGAGCGCAGCTTGCCGAGACGTTCGGCGACTTCGGCCTCGCGCGACCGCAGATAGTCCACGATATCCTGCTCGCCGAGCGCCATCGCGTTGCCGACCATGTCGAGGCCGAACTGCCAGCCGTGCCCGTTGACGTTGGCGTGAAAGGAGTTCTCCTGATTGATTTTGCCGACCGACTGCCCAAGCATGCCGTAGGCGCCGGAATTATGCGTCCAGGCGGCATGGTAGGAGTCGCCGATGAAGTTCTCGGCCGGGAACTTCCAGTTGCACTGGATGCGCGAGCGGATATTGCCGTCGAGGAATTCGGTGCCGCCGTCCTCGTTGTCGAGCACGATGTCGAGATACCAGCGGAAATCGCCGAGATAATCCTCGAGCGACGGCGCCTGCTCGTCGAAGGTCGCAAAGACCAGCCCCTTGTAGGTTCCGACGCGGGCCGGATGCAGGCCGATGTTCTGCGATGCGAAGCTCGGGCAGGTGTCCTCGTAAAGCTCTTCCGCCGGCATGCCGAGCAGGCGGCCGTCATTGCCGAACGACCAGCCGTGATAATTGCAGGTAAAGCGCCGCGCATTGCCGGCTTCGGCGAAACAGACGCGGTTGCCGCGATGCGGGCACGAATTGAGGAACACGCCGACCTTGTTGTCGCGGCCGCGGCAGACGATCACGGCGTCCTGTCCCATATAGGTGGTGAGGAAATCGCCCGGCTGCGCGATCTGGGATTCGTGGGCGACGAACAGCCAGCAGCGCGCGAAGATCTTTTCCAGCTCGAGCCGGTAGATCGCGTCGTCCCAGAAGATGCGGCGGTCGATCAGTCCGTTCTCGACGTCGACGAGGGTTTCGAGTTCCTTGACGTCGTATGTGGCGTTGCTCAACGACTTGCTGGCCGCATGGGGTGTCGTCGTCATGGCGAATGTCCTCCGCTACGATTGACGTGAAGTTTTGGCGCGTCCGCCGGATTTCTCCTGCGCCTCGCGCACGGACGAGGGAATCTTGAAGACGCCGCTGGCGGTGGCGATGGTGCGGTTGCCGACGCGCAGCCGTCCGGTCGCGAAGGCGAGGGAGCGCGTTTCCTGCGTCACCTCGGCCTCGCCGTAGAGCCAGTCGCCCTTGCGCGCGCTGGACACGAGATTGCAGTTGATCTGCACGGTCGGGCAGATGCCCTCATAGCCGACCACCGCGCTGACGGTGGTGCCGAGCGTGATGTCGAGAACCGTCATCAGCAGCCCGCCGCTCGCGATGTCGAGGCGGTTGACGTGCTCGGGGCCGAGCAGCATTTTCAGCACAGGCCTGTCGCCATCGCTCCGGATGTAAAGCGGCCCGTTCCGGTGGACGAAGCCGCCCGGCTCGCCGAACACTGAAAAACCCGCAAGATCGCTCATTTCGATATTCCCGCCGCTAATCCCGATTTGACTAAAGTGGCCGCACACGAACGCCGCCGTCGCTCATGAAGACTTCGCCGGTGACGGCGCGGCTGTTGTCGCGGCTCGCCAGCAGCACATAAAGTCCGGTGTGATCTTCGGGACGCTGGGCGAAGCCGAGCGGCACCGCGGCCGCGATGCGTGCCTCGACCTCGGCGGCCTTGTCGGCGAGCGAACGCTCCGCCTGGCCGAGCGCCTCCGAGCCGCGCAGATTGGTCAGCGTCCCGCCGGGGCCGACGCCGTTGACGCGCACCGCGGGGGCGAGTTCGCGGGCCAGTTCCCGGATCAAGCCGATCACGCCGTGCTTCACGGTGCTGTAGAGAATACCGCCGCCGCCGGCATAGAGGCTCGCAACGGACGCGGTGAAGATCATGCTGCCGTTGCTTTTCGCGAGAGCCTCGCGCGCCGCCATCGCGGCCAGCATGTAGCCCTTGAGATTGACGGCGAAGATCTCGTCGAACGCGGCGCCGAGCGTCTCGGGATCGTAGCTTTCGAGCGGCCGGCGAAAATCGAAGATGCCGGCATTGCCGACCAGCACGTCGAGCTTGCCGTAGCTTGTGATCGCCCTGGTAACGAGTTCGGTATGCGCGGCCGCGTCGCGAACGTCTCCGGCGACCGCGATGAGGCGGCCGGGGAACTCCGCCGCCAGGGAGGAGAGGCCGCCGATATCACGGTCGAGGATCGCAACGCCGCCGGCGCCTTCGCGCAGATAGCGGCGTGCGACGGCAAGGCCGATGCCGCTCGCACCGCCCGTCACCGCCGCGACATATCCCTCGAGCCATCCCACGCGCGCGTCCTTACACGAAGATGTTGAAGTTCTTGGACAGGATGACCGACTGCGTCACGTAGATCTCGCGGCGCGACAGCCGCAGATGACCTTCGCCGATGCGCCGCAGCCGGTCCTTGCGCCGGGCGATGAACCAGTCTTCCTCGTCCTCGTTGCGGCCGCGCACGACCATGACGACGGAGTGCACCGTATACTCGTCGGTGCGCTCGATCGGATCGACCTGCACGTTCGACACCATGTAGCAGGTGCGGGTCGGCGGATCCTCCGCCCAGGCGGTTTCGTGCAGCGCGCGCGTGACGCGGCGGCGCAGGTTGAACAGGTCGTCGTCGAACAGCGCCATGCGCGTATGCGAGTAGCGCGGCGCCTTGTCCTTGCGAAACCGCGTCTGCACGCCGGGCATCCAGTACTGGATGTCTTCGGTCATGGTGCCGAGCCATTCCTCGTAGCGCTCGTCTTCGAGCAGCCGCACCTCGCGGTAAAGAAACTGCTCGACCTCATAGACGAGGTCGCGCGGCGGCAGGGTCATCGGGCCGCTTAGTTTCGGCTTAACGTGGGCGGGGGTTTCACCGAGATTGACAGCCATAGCAGCACCCCATCGTGGGTCTATGAGTTGTGATCAGCTCTGCGAGCGCAGCGGCGGCCGGGTCCGCGGGCGCGCCTGCGACAGGTCGGCCCAGACCGCGCCATCCTGTACGCTCGCAGGGAAGGTCTTGATCGGGTCCGTCGCCGGAAAACACAGCGCGGCGCCGGTGCGCATGTCGAAGCGTCCGTCATGAACGGGGCAGCAAATCTGGAAGCCCTCGACCCAGCCGCGCACCAGCGAGGCGCTGGCATGCGAGCAGGTATCCTGGGTGACGTAGAATTGCCCCTCGACGTTGAAGACCGCGATCGGCTCCAGTCCGTCGATGCGGACGCGGCGTCCTTCGCCTGCCGGCACCGCGTCGGTTTCGATCAGCCGTGTTAAGCTCTGGTCCATCGCCGCGATCCACAACAATACACAACTGTATGGAATAGGGGGAATGACCCCCATAAGTCAATGCCTTTCGGGCTTTACTGGAGTTGTTTTTTCCATACACATGTGTATAGAAATGGGGAGCGCGGGAGAAAGACATGGCCGATATCGTCGGACTCGTTGCCTTATCGCATTCGCCGTTCTGGGACTTGTCGTTCGACGTTGAGGGCGCGGGCGCGGAGTTCGTGCGCGGCGTCAAGGCGGCGCGCGAGCTGGTGGCCGAAAAAAAACCTGACGCCTTCGTGATCTTCGGCCCCGATCATTTCCGCAATTTCTTCTATGACGTGCTGCCGCCGTTCTGCATCGGCGTGGAAAAGATCACCGGATTCGGCGACTACAAGAGCCCGAAAGGCACGATCCCTACGGCCGAGACGCTCGGCCGCGAGATTTACGCCTCGGTCATCGAGCAGGGTTTCGATCCGGCCTTCTCGCTCAACATGGGTGTCGACCACGGCATCAGCCAGCCTTACGCGGCGCTCGATCAGGGGCGGGACACGCCGGTCGTCGCGGTGATGGTGAACGCCGGCGGCGCGCCGCGGCCGCCGCTGCGCCGCTGCCATGAATTCGGCCAGGCTGTCGGGAAGGCGATCCGCGCATCCGACAAGGCAAAGCGCGTGATGGTGCTCGGCTCCGGCGGTCTGTCGCACTGGGTGCGCCCGGTCTCGGAGGACGATCCGCAGACGCCCGAGGAGATGCGCGACTACGTCATCAACGGGCGCGAGCGTGTCGTCGAATACAGCGCCATGCGCGACGCGAGCCTCGAGGCGCGCAAGACGGAAGACGTGCAGGGGCGCGTCAACGCCGAATGGGACCGCTGGTTCCTCGCGGCGCTCGAAGCGGGCGATCTGAAATCGGTGCTCGCGCTCGATCCACAGAAAATGGAGGAGGCCGCCGGTAACGGCTCGCACGAGGTGCGGGCGTGGCTTGCGGCGATCGGCGCCTGGGGCGGCCCGGTGCGAACGATGTCCTATGAGCCGGTCCCGCGCTGGGTGACCGGCATGGGCTGCATTGCGAGCCGGTAGCGGCGCGCGCCGATTGATCCGATAACCGCCCGCCGGACGAGGCAACCGAACGAAAGACGTGCTGCGACGAAAAACCATACAGAAGTGTACACAAACAATACAGTACTGTATGTAAGCAAACCGCCGGGGGCGGTGGGGGATGGCGCCGGATGAGGGATGGCGATGACCGACGGCGGTGAGTACCGGAGCATCTGGACCCACCTGATGACGACGCCGTTCCGGCAGGACTGGGTGGACGCCGGCGGCATCCGCACGCGGTTTGCCCAGGCCGGCTCGCCGGACCGCCCCGCCGTCGTCATGCTGCATGGCACCGCCGGGACGTGGGAATGCTTCGCCGCCAATCTCGGCGTTCATGCGCAGCATTTTAATTGCTACGCGATCGACATGGTCGGCAGCGGCTTTTCCGACAAGCCCGACAAGGATTACGAAATTCCGGTTTACGTCGATCACGTCCGCGCTTTCATGAAAGCCGTCGGCTTGAAGCGGGCCTCCTTCATCGGCGTGTCGCTCGGCGCATGGGTGGCGTCGCGGCTGGCGGCCGACCATCCGGAGCTTGCCGAGAAGCTCGTGCTGGTGGCGTCGTCGGGAATGCTCGCGAACGCGCAGACGATGGGCTCTATTCGCGGCGCGCGCACCAAGGCGGTCGACGATCCGTCCTGGGCGACGATCAAGTCGCTCTTCAGCAGCTTGATCTACGACGAGAAAAACCGCATCGACGACCTGGTGGCGATCCGGCAGGCGACCTATCGCCAGCCGGAGATGAAGCGGGCGATGGAGCACATTCTCTGCCTGCAGGACCCCGAGATCCGGCCCCGCAATCTGATCCCCGACGATGACTGGCGGAAAATCAAGGCGAGGGTGCTGGCGATCGCGGCGCCCGACGACCGCGAGGAATTCTACAACACGGCGATGCGCATTCGCGAACTGGTGCCGGGCGCGCGAACCGTGGAGATGAAACAGGTGAAGCATTGGGGGCAGTTCGAGAAGCCCGACGAATTCAACAAGATCAGCCTCGCATTCCTGCGGGAAAGCTGACGAAACCATTCGCAAGCGACTGCAAACACGACTGGGAGGATTGACATGAAAAAGATGCTTGGTGCGGCATTGGCCGCCGCCGTTCTGGCGGGTCCGGCCTTTGCTCAGGAACTGACGATCGGTGCGACCGTGACCGCGACCGGCGCGGCGGCGTCGCTGGGTATTCCGGAGAAGAATGCCATCGAGCTGATGCCGAAGATGATCGGCAATACGCCGGTGCGTTACGTCATTCTGGACGACGGCGGCGATCCGGGCCGCGCGGTGCGCAACGCGCGCCAGCTCGTCGAGGAATACAAGGCCGACGTCATTCTCGGCTCGACCACCATCCCGAATTCGCTCGCTATCGGCGAGGTCGCCAACCAGACCAAGACACCGCAGATCGCGATGGCGCCGATCCCGGCCAAGGATTTCGTCTTCTCGCTGCCGCAGACCGCTGATCTGATGGTCGAAGGCCTCGTCGCGCACATGAAGGCGCACAAGGTGAAGAAGGCCGCCTATCTCGGTTTCGCCGACAGTCTCGGCGACCATAATTACGCGGCCTTTCTGAAATTCGCCAAGCCCGCGGGCATCGAGGTCGTGACCAACGAGCGCTATGCGCGCAACGATACCAGCGTGACGGCGCAGGTGCTGCGCGTGATGCAGGCCAAGCCCGATGCGGTCTTCATTAGCGCGTCCGGCACGCCGGCGGCGCTGCCGCAGATCGAGCTGAAGTCGCGCGGCTACAAGGGCCAGAGCTATTTCCTGCATGGCGTCATCAACCGTCCGTTCCTGCGCGTCGGCGGCAAGTCGCTCGAGGGCGCGATCGCGACGGCGGGCCCGTTCTCGGTCGCCAAGGAACTGCCCGACAGCAACCCGATCAAGAAGGGTGCGGTGGAGATGATCAAGGCGTATGACGCCAAGCACGGCGCCGACTCGGCCAATGCCTTCGCGGCCTATGCCTGGGACGGCTTCGAGATCGTCAAGGCCGCGCTGCCGGCGGCGCTCGCCAAGGGCAAGCCGGGGACCGAGGAATTCCGCGTGGCGCTGCGCGAGGCCATCGAGAGCGGCAAGGAAGTTGTCGGTGTCGGCGCGGTCTACAAGATGACCAAGACGAACCACAACGGCCTCGACGATCGCGCGCGGGTTCTTGTTGTCATCAAGGACAACAACTTCCATCCGATCCGCTAGACTGGACTGTGCGCCGCCCCGGACCTCCGGGGCGGCGTTTCATGGTGGATGCGATGGACCTGAATATCTTTCTCGTGCTTCTGGAAGACGGGATCGCGAACGGCGCGATTTACGCGCTTTTGGCCGTCACAATGGTTCTCGTCTTCACCACCACGCGCATCCTGTTCGTGGCGCAGGGCGAGTTCGTCACATTCGCTGCGCTGACCTTCGCCAGCTTCCAGATCGGCGCGGTTCCCCAGATCGTCTGGCTGCTTGGGATCTTCGCGGTGGCGGCGACCGGCGTGGAGCTTTTCAATGCCGTCTCGGTCCGCAACTTCAGGCGCATCCCGGCGATCCTCGGGCTTTACCTCGCCGTTCCCTTCGTGCTGATAGCCGTCTCCATCTGGCTGGCGCCGCTCAAGGCGCCGGCGATCGTGCAGGCGGCGGTGTCCGTCGCCATCGTCACCGTGCTCGGCCCGCTGGTGTACCGGATCGCCTTCCAGCCGGTGTCCAACGCGTCGGTTCGCCTGTTGTTCGTGATCGCCATCGCGCTGCATTTCATCCTGCAGGGCTTCGGTCTGCTGTTTTTCGGGGCCGAGGGCTTCCGCGTCGAGCCGATGATCGATGCGGGCTTCGACGTCGGCATGCTCCACGTCAAGGGACAGGTCGTCCTGATCATCGCGACGCTCGCGGTGTTCACCACGGCGCTCTATGCGTTCTTCGAGTTCACCACGCCGGGCAAGGCGTTGCGTGCCACCGCGATCAACCGCGTCGGAGCCCGCATCGTCGGCATCAAGCCGGATCTCGCCGGCAAGCTCGCCTTCCTGCTGACCGCATTCATCGGCGGCGTTTCGGGCGTGCTGATCGTCAGTTCGACGACGATCTACTACGACTCCGGCCTGCTGATCGGCCTCAAGGCGGTGCTCGGCGCGATCTGCGGCGCGATGCTGAGCTATCCGATGGCGATCATCGGCTCGATCGGCGTCGGCATCCTTGAAGGATTCGGTGCGTTCTGGGCGAGCGCCTTTACCGAAGCAATCGTGTTCTCGGCCCTGATTCCCGTGCTGCTCTGGCTGTCGTTCCGTGCGGCGCCGACCGAAGAAGGGCATGAGCTGTGAGGGTCTGGGCTCTCGTTCCGCTGCTGCTCCTCGCGGTCGCGCCGTGGCTGCTGCCGGCGTTCTACGTCACGCTGGCGAACTACGTGGCGCTGTCCGCAATCGTCGTGCTCGGTCTGGTGCTGCTCGGTGGCGCCGGCGGCCTGATGTCCTTCGGCCAGGCCGCCTTTGTCGGCGTCGGTGCTTACACCACCGGCTATCTGACGCTGGCGCACGGGATGTCGCCGTGGCTGACGCTGCCAATTGCGCTGGCGGTGACGGGTGTGCTCGCGCTGCTGCTCGGCGTCATGACGCTGCGGCTCACGGGGCATTACCTGCCGATCGGGACGCTCGGCTGGGGCGTCAGCTTCTACTATATTTTCGCCAATATCCCGGCGCTCGGCCAGCATGACGGCTTGTCGAACATTCCGCCGCTGTCGATCTTCGGCATCGATCTGAACACCAACGAGACGTTTTTCTATCTGACCTGGGCGGTCGTCGTCCTGGGCGTGGTGTCGATCTCGAATATCCTCGATTCCCGTTTCGGGCGCGCCGTCCGCTCCGGCGGGCGCACGACGCCGATGGCGGAGGCGCTCGGCGTCGATACCACGCGCGTCGGCATGGCGATTTTCGTCTACGCGGCGCTGCTGGCCGCTTTGTCCGGCTGGCTCTACGCGCATTATCTGCGGTTCGTGAACCCGACCCCGTTCAACCTGACGGTCAGCATCGAATACTTCTTCATGGCCGTGATCGGCGGCGTCACCAGCATCCCCGGCGCGATCATCGGCACCGGGTTCTACATCATCGGCAAGCAGTGGCTGCAGACGCTGATCCCGGCGATCACCGGGCGGGTGGGGCAATTCGACGTCATTATTTTCGGCCTCATCGTCATCGGCCTGCTGCATTACGCGCGGCAGGGCCTTGGGCCGTCGCTGCTGGCGCTGTTCGGCCATCGCGCGTATTTCCGGCATACCGTGGAAGCGGCCGAGCGGCTGCCGCATCGCAGGCAGCCGGCGGCGGGCGCCGAGATTCTCAAGATCGAGAAGGCCCGCAAGAATTTCGGCGGCCTCGCCGCCGTCAACGACATCTCTTTCTCGGTCAAAGCCGGCGAGATCGTCGCGCTGATCGGCCCGAACGGCGCCGGCAAGACGACGATGTTCAATCTCATCACCGGCGTGTTGCGCCGGACCTCCGGCGCCATCGCGTTCTGCGGCGAGGAGATCGACCATCTCCATTCGCGCGACGTGCTCCGCCGCGGCATCACCCGCACGTTCCAGCATGCACTGCTGCGGCCGACCATGACGGTGCTGGAGAACGTCGCGCTCGGCGCGCATACGCGCGGCTCGTCCGGTCTGGTGCGCGCGGCGCTGCGGCTCGACCGTCAGGAGGAGCGCCGGCTGCTCCACGAGGCGATGGTGCAGCTCGAGCGCGTCGGCCTGGCCGACCAGAGCAACACGCCCGCCGACAGCCTGCCGCTCGGCAAGCAGCGGCTCGTCGAGATCGCCCGCGCGCTCGCCAGCGATCCGATCCTGCTGCTGCTCGACGAGCCGGCGGCCGGCCTGCGCTATGAGGAGAAGGTCATCCTCGCGCGGCTGTGCAGCGACCTGCGCGCCGAAGGCATGACGCTGCTGCTCGTCGAGCACGACATGGATTTCGTCATGAACCTCGCCGACCGGGTGGTGGTGATGGATTTCGGCGTCAAGATCGCCGAGGGCACCCCGGAGGTCGTGCAGGCCGATCCGCGCGTCATCGAGGCCTATCTCGGCGGAGTGAACGAATGAACGCCCTCGAAGCGCGCAATCTCACCGTCGGCTACGGCAAGGCCGTGGTGCTGCGCGACATCGGCATCGAGGTGAAGGAGGGCTCGATCGTCTCTCTGGTCGGGCCGAACGGCGCGGGCAAGACCACGCTGCTGCTTGCGCTGACCGGCCTGCTGCCCTCGACCGGCGCGATTTCGTATTTCGGCGAGCCGCTTGCGACCGTGAGCGTCGAGGACCGGGTCGCCCGCGGCCTGTGTCTCGTGCCGGAACGCCGCGAGCTGTTCGGCGACATGTCGGTCGCCGACAATCTCGAGCTTGGCAATTTCAGCCGCTGGGTGCGCGGCGAGCGCGATACGAAGAAGACGATGGCCGAGGTGTTCGACCGTTTCCCGCGCCTGCGCGAACGACTCGACAAACATGCGAGCACGCTGTCCGGCGGCGAGCGACAGATGCTGGCGCTCGGCCGGGCGCTGATGGCGCGGCCGCGCCTCCTGCTGCTGGACGAGCCGAGCCTCGGCCTTGCGCCGCTCATCGTCCGCGAGATCTTCCGCATCATCTCGCATCTCCGCGACGGCGGCGTGTCGCTGCTGGTCGTCGAGCAGAACGCGCGCGCCGCGCTCGAAGTGTCGGACTACGCCTATGTGCTGGAGAACGGCAGCATTTCGCTGCAGGGACCGGCGAAGGAACTCGCCGGCAATCCGAAGGTGATCGATACCTATCTCGGCCGCCGCAAGGCGAATTGAATGGCGGAGAGGGCGCGATGTTGACCGCAGCGGATATCGAAACGGCGGCCGGCCGCCTTCACACGGCGGAGCGCAGCCGCCGTCAGATCGGCCATCTGTCGCTCGAATTCCCGTCCATCACGATGGCCGAAGCCTATGCGATCCAGAAATCCTGGGTAGCGCTGAAGCTCGCGGAGGGCCGCGTCGTGCGCGGTCACAAGATCGGGCTGACCTCGCGGGCGATGCAGATATCCTCGCAGATCGATGAGCCGGACTACGGCGTGCTGCTCGACGACATGTTCTTCGCAGCGGGTTCCGAAATCCCGTTCGAGCGCTTCATCGAGCCGCGCGTCGAGGTGGAGCTTGCGTTCATTCTGGGGAAACCGCTGCGCGGGCCGGATTGCACGCTGACCGACGTGCTGGCGGCGACCGACTATGTCGTGCCGGCCATCGAAATCATCGATGCGCGAATTCATCGGGCCGACCCGGCGACGAAGAAGCCGCGCAAGGTGTTCGACACCATCGCCGACAATGCCGCCAATGCGGGCATCGTGCTCGGCGGCCGGCCGGTCAAACCCGGCGAGGTCGATCTCTGCTGGGTTTCGGCGCTTTGCTACAAGAACTCCGAGATCGAGGAGTCCGGCGTCGCGGCCGCCGTCCTCAACCACCCGGGCAACGGCATCGCCTGGCTTGCCAACAAGCTCGCGCCGCATGGCGTGACGCTGGAAGCGGGAGAGGTGGTGCTGGCCGGCTCGTTTACCCGGCCCGTGTCCGCCGCGCCCGGCGACGTTTTTCATGTCGACTACGGGCCGCTCGGCGCGGTGGCATTCCGCTTCTCGAAAGCCGCGTGACGCGTCAGCTGCGCCGCGCGCGGAGCGCCTCATAGTCGGCCACCAGACGGTCGACGATCGCGGCGACGGGCTCGACGGCATGGACAGCACCGACCGCCTGACCGGCGCCCCAGATGTTCTTCCAGGGCTTGGCGCTGTCGGTGGTGGTGAAATCCATCTTGCGCTCGGATTTGAGGTCGTCGCGCTTGAAGCCTGCGGCCTCAAGGCTCGGCCACATCCAGTTTGCCGGTACGCCGGTCACGCAGGCGCTGGTCACGATGTCTTCCATCGTGACGGCGATTGTCATCTCCTTGCGGGCCGCGTCGCCGAGGCTTTCCTGCGAAGCGATGAAGCGGGTGCCCATATAGGCGAAGTCCGCCCCGAGCGCTTGCGCGGCGAGCACGCTCGCCGCGTTGGCGATGCCGCCGGACAGCACCACCGGCCCGTCCCAGAACTCCCGCACCGCGCCCATGAAAGCGAAGGGGCTGTAGGAGCCGGTATGCCCGCCGGCGCCCGCGCAAACGAGCACGAGGCCGTCCGCGCCGGCCTCGACCGCCTTGCGGGCCAGCGTCGGCGTCGTCACGTCGGCAAAGACGAGGCCGCCATAGCCGTGCACCGTGTCGAGCACCGGCGCAGGCGAGCCGAGTGCGGTGATCAGCAGCGGCGGCTTGTGCCGCGCGACGATGGCGAGTTCGTCGCTGAACCGCGCATAGGCGCGGTTGGTGATCATGTTCATCGACCACGGCGCGGTGTCGCGGCACCGTTCCGCGATGGTCGCGCACCATTCGTCGAGCGCCTCGATCGTCCGGGCATTGGCGGCGGGAAAGCATCCTATGATACCGGCCTTGCAGGCGGCGCAGACCAGCTCGATGCCTGAAATCAGGAACATCGGCGCCGCGATCACCGGAATGCGGGTGCGTGCTTTCAGTGCATCGATGGTTCGGGATACGGACATGGCGGGGGCAGATCGGGCTTTATCCATACATAACTGTATGGTATTGCCTCGAACCGCTCAAGTTCTAAGATGAGCCGGCTCAACCCGCTTTTCCACCCGCGCACCGCAATCGTCCCGATCGATGATCGAACAGCAACATCATCCTGCCTGGTTTGATCCGGGGCCGATCGCGCGGGAGGGCGCGGTCGTCCCGGCGATCCTGCAACGCTGGTCGCGCGAGCGGCCCGGCGCGCTCTGCGTGCGCTTCGATGACGGCAGTCAGTGGACCTATGACGAGGCGTGGAACATCTCGCGCACGGTCGCCGGCGGGCTTCAGCGGCTGGGCGTTGCCAGGGGCGATATCGTGCTGGTCTGGCTGCCGAACGGTCCGTCGCTGATGCGCGCATGGTTCGGCCTCAATGCGCTCGGCGCGGTCTACACGCCGATGAATGTCGCGTTGCGCGGCGGCATGCTCGAGCACGTCATCCGCAATTCCGGCGCCACCACGCTGATCGTGCATCACGAACTGGTCGCGCGGCTCGAGTCGCTTGATATCTCGGGTCTGCGCCAGGTCGTCGTGTGCGGCGGCAAGGATGTCGCGCTGAGCAAGAACGTCGCCTTGCTGCCCGAGGTAGAATTGACGCAGGGCCCGCCGGCCGCCGAATTGCCGGATCTCGAACCGGGCGACATCGCGGCGGTGCTCTATACCTCGGGCACGACCGGCCTGTCGAAAGGCGTGCTGGTGCCTTACGCACAGCTCGCGGTCGCCGGGCAGGCGGCGCATGGCTATCTGCGGGCGAACGACCGCATCTACATCTTCACGCCGCTGTTCCACACGGTCGGCATGTCGGGCGTCTACGCCACGCTCAACAAGGGAGCCTGCTTCCACCTCGCCGAGAGCTTCCATGCCCGTACCTTCTGGCAGGACATCAAGGATGCCGGCTGCAACCGCATTCTCGGCCTTATCAGCTCGATGACGAGTTATCTCGCCAAGACGTCACCGGAAGGCGAGGCGTGTCCGTTCGATTTCGCGATGATGTCGCCGATCACCGCCGACACCGCGGCCTTTGCGAAGGCGAGGGGCTTCGATTACTTCGCCGCCTACAGCATGACGGAAGTGTCGGTGCCGATTATTTCGGCGGTCAACTCCACGGTGTTCGGAAGCTGCGGCCGGCCGCGCAGCGGCATCGAATGCCGGGTCGTCGATGCGGCCGACAATGAGGTTGCGCCCGGCGAGATCGGCGAACTTGCGCTGCGCAGCGATCTGCCCTGGACCATGAATGCCGGCTACCTGAACGACGACGCGGCGACCGCGCATGCGTGGCGTAACGGCTGGTTTCACACCGGCGATGCGTTCCGGCAGGACGCCGACGGCAATTTCTACTTCGTCGACCGCCTGAAGGACGCGATCCGCCGCCGCGGCGAGAACGTTTCGTCCATCGAGGTAGAGCTGGAAATCGCCGCGTTTCCGGGTGTCATGGAGGTCGCGGTGGTCGGCGTGCCGTCCGGGCATGGCGACGATGAGGTTCTTGCGATCGTCGCTGCGGCGGCCGGAACCGAGATCGATCCGGCCGATCTCATCTCGTTTCTAGTCGAGCGGCTGCCGCATTTCGCGGTGCCGCGGTTCGTGCGCACGCTCGGGAGCCTGCCCAAGACGCCGACCGGAAAGATCAAAAAGCACGAGCTTCGCGAGGAAGGACTGGCGGCGGAGATATGGGACCGCGAGGCTCACGGCATCCACATCAGGCGCCGCGAGTTGTCGTAGCTGGGGCGGGTTACCGCTCGCGGGGTTCCGCGGCGCGGACCAGCTGACGCAGCGCGCCCTCAGTCGCGCCGAGTTTCTTGTCGAACAGGTGGGACTGCGCCATCAGAAAGCGGGACCGGCATTCGTAGATCTGCTGGTCGGTCAGGACTTCGCGCAGCAGCGACTCGCCGAGCGTGTAGGCGTAACCCATCAGCGACCAGTGCGAGGCTTCGGTCTTCGGCATGCCGGCGTCGAGCAGCAGACTGGTGGTGAACTTGAGCCGCTCGTCGTCGACCCGGTCGACCGCCTTGCGCGCGAGTTTGTCGCGCATCGCCCAGGCGCGCACCGCCAATTCGAAGGCGGCCGCCTCGCTGGAGGTTCGTGTCCGTGGCGGCAGCATGCGCAGCCGGACCAGCCGCTCGAGCGGAGCCAGCGACTTGTTCTGATGGATGCGTTCGACGATCCGGCGGGTCTGGTGCTGGCGCCAGGTCTCCAGAATGGCGGTCAGCAGCTCACGGCGGCTCTTGAAGTGCCAGTAGAAGCTGCCGCGGCTGACGGCGATGCTGTCGGCGAGCGGCTCGATGCGGACGGCGTCGACCCCGTGCTTGATCAGCCGGTCGATCGCGGCATCGATCCAGTCCTGTCTGGTCAGCCGCTTCTTTCGTGCAGTTTTCGCCATGTCAGCCCCGATTCCAGTGGCGATCGCTCGCCCGGCGCGACCATAGGATACGCCGCGTCATTTATATACCCCTCCGTATTGCGGCGGCCGATTTGCCTGTGCGTGGTCATGACAGCGGCAGCCGTCCGCGAGCGACATTGGAATTGGTGTCGTTTGATGGGACAGGTGCGCCGGCTCGCCGCAGGCATTGTTTCGGTCCCGTCACCGGGGTAGACGACTTGCCAATGACGTCGCCGAAGCGGAACCGAAATCGGTCCGGCCCGGCGTCACAAATGGACGTTGCGAGATCAAGTGACTGAAGCGTTGCACCAGATCGATCGGGCGGGCGGGCGGCGCTTTTCCGTCGCGCCGATGATGGACTGGACCGACCGTCACTGCCGGTTCTTTCATCGGCTTCTGACGCGGCGCACGCTGCTCTATACCGAAATGCTGACGACGGGCGCGGTGCTGCACGGCGACCGTGCGCGGCTTCTGGGTTTCGATGCGTTCGAGCAGCCGGTCGCGCTTCAGCTCGGCGGTTGTGATCCGCGCGAGCTTGCCGAAGCCGCGCGGATCGGCGAGGGCTTCGGCTACGTCGAGATCAATCTCAACGTCGGCTGTCCGTCGGACCGCGTGCAGGAAGGGCGCTTCGGCGCCTGCCTCATGCTGGAGCCGGCGCTGGTCGCCGAGGGCGTTGCTGCGATGAGGCGGGCGGTAGGCGTTCCCGTCACCGTGAAATGCCGGATCGGCGTCGACGATCAGGATCCCGAGCGGTCGCTTTTTACATTTGCCGAGCGGGTGAAAGCGGCCGGCGCCGACGCGCTGATCGTTCACGCGCGCAAGGCGTGGCTGAAGGGACTGTCGCCGCGCGAGAACCGCGACGTGCCGCCGCTCGACTACGCGCTGGTGCATCGGCTCAAGGCCGCGCATCCGGACTTCGAGATCATCATCAATGGCGGCATCACCAGTCTGGAACAGTCCCGCGAGCATCTCGCCCATGTCGACGGCGTGATGATGGGACGTGCCGCCTATCAGGAGCCGTGGCGGCTTCTTGCCGTCGATCGTGTCTTGTTCGGCGGCGAAGCGCCGTTTCGCTCTGCGAAAGACGCAGCTCTGGCATTCGTTCCTTACATTGAGCGGCAACTTGCCGAGGGCATGAAACTTCACGCAATGACGCGTCACATGCTCGGCCTTTTCCGCGCCGTTCCGGGCGCGCGCGCGTTCCGGCGTCACCTCAGCGTCGAGGGTGTGAAGGCCAATGCCGATGCGCGGGTTCTCGCCGATGCGCTGGCGATGGTGCTGGACAGCGACGCCGATATGGCGCACATCGCTGCCTGACGCCTTGATTTCCCCGGAGCGCCAATGTTGCTGGGAATGCCGCTGAGCGAGGTCGCTTGGCTCGTGCTGCTCATCGTCTGCGGCGGCGCGCTGGTCGGCCTGCTTTCGGGCGTGTTCGGCATCGGGGGCGGAGCCGTCATCGTTCCGGTGCTGTTCGAGGTGTTCCGCGTCCTCGGCGTGCCGGACGATCTGCGCTTTCAGGCCTGCATCGGCACCTCGCTCGCGATCATCGTGCCGACCACCATCCGCTCTTATCTCGCGCATAAGGCGCGCGGCGCCGTGCTCGAGGACGTGGTGCGGATCTGGCGGGTGCCGTCGCTGATCGGTGTTGCGGTGGGTGCGTTGGCTGCGGCGTTCGCGCCGTCTGCGGTGTTCAAGATCACCTTTGCGATCTTTGCGGCGTTCATCGCAATCCGCATGCTGGCGGGCGGCGACCGCTGGTCGCTCGGCCAAGATTTGCCCGGCCGTGGCGTGCTGAATTTTTTCGGATTCCTGACCGGATTGGTGTCGTCGCTGGTCGGCGTTAGCGGCGGCGCGATTTCCAACGCGGTGATTACGCTTTATGGGCGACCGATGCAGCAGGCGGTCGCGACCTCGGCAGGCGTCGGCGTGCCGATTACCATTGCCGGTACCGTCGGCTACATCATCGCCGGCTGGCCGCACATGGGCGAACTTCCGCCGCTCTCGGTCGGCTATGTCTCGTTGATCGGCGTTGCGCTGATGGCGCCGGTGTCGAGTTATACCGCAAGTTTCGGCGTGCGGCTGGCGCATTGGATGCCGCGCCGTACACTTGAGATCGCCTTCGGTCTCTTTCTCGCGGTTGTATCGCTGCGTTTTCTCGTCACGCTGTTCTAGAGTGACCGCCCGCTACGGATAGCCTCGCAACAGCAGCTTGTTGCCACGGACCTCCCAGCTTTCGAGCCGGTTCAGAAAGGTCATACCGAGCAGATTGCTTTTGAGTTGGCCGGGACGGGCGACCAGCGCCGGCACCGAATGTTCGGTCAGTCCGCCGACCGCGATGCTGTCGATGACGACAGGCGCGGCGGAAGTGCGGCCATTCGCGGTGTCGACATTGACCGAATAGCTCAGCACTTCGAGCGGCAGTCCCGCGGCTTTTGCCGCTTCATGCGTCAGCACCACGGAGCTTGCGCCCGTATCGAGCACCATTCCGATTCGGGCCTTGTTGATGCGCGTCGAAACGGGAAAGTCGCCGGCCTGTCCGCGCAAGATCTCGACGACATGGCCATGCGTGGTGGCGCGTCCCGGGATCAGCTCTGCAAGGATGCGGTCACCGGCCTCGCGCAACTCGCCGCGATAGGTATAGGCGACCACCAGCATGAGAGCGACGACGCCCCAGAACAGCAGGGCCTCGATCGCGCGCGAAAGTTTGTCTCGGTAGGTCGCGAGCAGCAGACCGCCGACGAACACGGCCGTCGCGACCTTGAGCAGCAGCGTATCGAAGTCGCGCCGCAGCAGGTGGGCGATGGGGTCGGCCTCGCTGCCGGCAATGACGATGACCAGCGACAACGCCGCGCCCAGCACGAGGAACCAAAGGAGGCGGCGGCTCACCGGATTACTCCGTGGCGGCCGCAGCCGCTTCGCGGCCTGTACGGCGCGCCGGCAGTTTCGCCATCACGTCGGCGCGCTCGGCTGCGGTCATGCTGCCCCAGCGGGCGATTTCGTCGACCGTCCTGCCGCAGCCGATGCATTGGCTGCGTCCGGCGTCGAGCGTGCAGATCTTGGTGCAAGGCGTTTCGATCGTGGTCATCGGCGTGGGGATGGTGATTCTGGAGCGAAGATAGGGTGCGCCGCAAAGAACGCAAACGCAGCCGCTTGCGCCGATTGTCGCGTCAGGTGCCGGCCCGGAACAGCGGGCGTTTCAGGACATTGTGGCGCTCGGCGCGGGCCGCCTCGTCCTGATGCGGCTGGATCGGCGGCGCCTGGTTGACCGGCGCCATCGCCGCGACCACGCGCTCCGGCGGGAAGGTGCAGATGACCTCGGTGCCGATGCGCAGCTTCGAGCGCAGCGTAAAGGTGCCGCCGTGCATCTCGATCAGGCTCTTGGCGATCGGCAGGCCGAGGCCGGCGCCCTGTTCGGCGGACTTGATCGAGTTGGAGCCCTGGCCGAACGACGACAGCACGACCGGGATCTCTTCCTCCGGGATGCCGGCGCCGGAGTCCTTGCAGGTCATGTATTGCCCGCCCGAGGCGGTCCAGCCGACCTTGAGCCAGATCTCGCCGCCCTGCGGCGTGAACTTGATGGCGTTCGACAGCAGGTTCAAGCAGACCTGACGGACCGCGCGCTCGTCGGCCCAGAGATTCGGCAGATCGGGCTCAAAGGAGTCGTGAATGGCGATCCCGCGATTGCTGGCGCGCAGCTTCAGGAGGTGGTGGCAGTCCTCGACCACGGCGGTGAGCGACACCGAGCCTTCGTTCAGTTCGTAACGGCCGGCCTCGATGCGCGACAGATCGAGGATTTCGTTGATCAGGCCGAGCAGATGCACGCCGGAATTATGAATGTCGGAGGAATATTCCTTGTAGGCCGGCACCGCATGCGGACCGAACACTTCCGATTTCATCACCTCCGAGAAGCCGAGGATGGCGTTAAGCGGCGTGCGCAGCTCGTGGCTCATCTGGGCGAGGAAGCGCGACTTGGCGATGTTCGCCGCCTCCGCCTGGCCGCGCGCCTCGTCGGAAATCGCTTTCGCCTGCTCCAACTCGCCGATCAGCGCATCTTTTTCGGCGCGCGCGATCAGCGTCGCGAGTGTGGTCGAGTAGAGACGGTAGGCGAGCAGCGAGAAGTAGCCCTGCGCGGTCACCGCCATGCCGGCAAGAATGTAGTTGCGCAGCGAGGCGTGCAGCAGGAAGTCGAGCGCGACGGCGAACGTGACCGGGATCGTCGCGACCAGCACGGCCATCGGCAGGCTGGACGAGGTCATGCTGGCGACAGCGACGACCAGCAGCATGACGAACAGCATGAAGGTGCCGGAGCTTTCGTCGAGGCCGACCGGATTGATCAGCACGAACATCCAGGCGAGGCCCTGGAACAGATCGAGAATGACGAAGCGCATCCGCCATTTGCGCGTGTCCTGCTCGTTCGGCGTCTCCGCGAGGAACTGCCGGCACTTGTGCATGATGACCGCATGGATCAGCAGCACCGAGGCGGTCCACGCGCCGGCCATCACAGCGCCGGTCCACAGGCTCGACAGGAAGCCGACGGTGCAAACCAGCAGCAGGATCACGAGCGAGGCGGAGAGCCGGTTCTGCGCGTAATTGCGCAACAGCTCGAGATCGAACACCGGCCGCGTTCCGGTGGTCGAGGTCAGCCGGTCGCGGGCATCGCGCACATATTGCGCGGCCAGCCTGCGCCGCACCGGGGAGTGGTCGGAGGGAACGGCGAGATCGGATTTTTCGCTGGGAACCGGCATACGCGACGCAATACTCACACGGGGGCCGATCCCCAAACTCGCCTAAAACATTAAAGCCAAGCTTAACCGGGGGCTAAAATCGCTGGTTAACGAATGGCAGCGGTGTGGCCGCTGGTGGCCGCCGGATTGCACGGCGTCGGCCATTGGCCGAGCGCGCGGGCGTCTTGACCCGTCCGCGGGCGGCATGGTCGGCTTGGCGCCGGGCGCGGCCGCGAGACGAGGCCGTCGGAGGACTGGGAATGAAGCTCTATGACGGGGGAAAGGCGCCCAATCCGCGCCGGACCCGGGTTTTTCTCGCCGAGAAGGGCATCACGGTGCCGACCGAGCAGGTCGACATCATGGCGCAAGAACACAAGACGGCAGACTTCACCGCCAAAAACCCGCTGCAGCGGGTGCCGGTGCTTGACGACGGCACCTGCATTTCGGAGTCGATCGCGATCTGCCGCTATTTCGAGGCGCTGCGGCCGGAGCCGCCGCTGTTCGGGCAGGGCGCGCTCGAAGCCGCGATGGTGGAAATGTGGAACCGGCGCGCGGAACTCAATTTCCTCTTCATCGTCGCTCACGCCTTCCGTCACCTGCATCCGGTGATGAAGGATCTGGAAGTGCCGCAGATCCCGGAATGGGGTGAGGCCAACAAGCCGCGCGCGGTCGACTTCCTCCGTATCGTCGATCGCGAACTGGCGGATCGCGAATTCATCGCCGGCGACCGCTATACGGTGGCGGATATCACCACGATGGTCGGGTACGACTTTCTGAAAGTCGCGAAGATCGCAGTCCCGGACGAACTGCAGAACGTGCGGCGCTGGCACGCGGCGGTGTCCGCACGGCCGAGCGCACGCGCATGATCCCGAAAAGTGGGTGCCGGTTTTCGGACAAGATCATGCGCAAAAAAGAATTATCGTGATGAAGTTGAAGGTCATTGGCTCCGGTAACGCCTTCGGCTCGGGTGGGCGCACCAACACCTGCTTTTTTCTGGAAACCGCGAAGGCGACGCTGCTGATCGACTGCGGCGCTTCGGCCTTGCCGGCGCTGAAGGGGCAGGGCGTTCCACTCAACGACATCGACGGCGTCGTGCTGTCGCATCTGCACGGCGATCATTTCGGCGGCCTGCCGTTTTTCCTGCTCGACGCGCGCTTTCTCAGCAAGCGCGACAAGCCGCTGTTGATCGCCGGGCCGCCGGGGACGCGGGGGCGGCTGACCGCGGCGATGGAGGCGTTCTTTCCGAAATCGAGCACGTCGAAATGGAGCTTCGACTGGCGCGTCGAGGAGATCGCCGTCGGGGTGAAGGCCGATGTGCTGGGCCATACACTCGTCACCGCCGAGGTCATCCATCAGTCCGGCGCACCCTCGACCGCGCTGCGCCTGTCGGACGGCGAGAAGACTTTCGCCTATTCCGGCGACACCGAATGGACCGATGCGCTGCTGCCGATTGCGCGGGACGCCGACCTGTTCATCTGCGAATGCTATGCCTATGCCGGCAAGCTCAGCGGCCACATGAGCTGGGAGATTTTGAAGGATCGTCTCGGCGATCTCGGCGCGAAGCGCACCATGATCACCCACATGAACCCGACCATGCTGGCGAAGACCGAAGACGCAAAGGCCGCTGGCGTGCTGGTCGCCGCCGACGGCCTGACGCTCGAATTCTGAAACTCACGATTGTCATTCCGGACGTCACCATCGCGCGCCTAATGCGCGATGGTGGCGATCCGGAATCCGGAAATACGAAGGCGGTGAATTGCTCTGGATTCCGGGTTCGCGCGATAGCGCGTCAAAAATGCGCGTGAACGCGTTTGATGCGCGCGCCCCGGAATGACAGAAACGGTGTCTATTTGCGGTCGAGCCGAGCGATCAGGCTCGACGTATCCCAGCGGTTGCCGCCCATCGACTGCACTTCGGCATAGAATTGGTCGACCAATGCGGTGACCGGTAATTTCGCGCCGTTCTTGCGCGCTTCGCCGAGGCAGATGCCGAGGTCCTTGCGCATCCAGTCGACCGCGAAACCGAAATCGAACTTGTCCTCGGCCATCGTCTTATAGCGGTTTTCCATCTGCCAGGACTGCGCGGCGCCCTTGGAAATCGTCGCAACCAGCTTCTCGATGTCGAGCCCGGCTTTCTTGGCGAAGTGCAGACCTTCGGACAGGCCCTGCACCAGACCGGCGATGCAGATCTGGTTGACCATCTTCGCGAGCTGGCCGGAGCCGGCCGGGCCCATCAGGTTGCAGGCGCGGGCGTAGGAGTCGATCACCGGCTTCGCCTTGGCGAACACCGCTTCATCGCCGCCGCACATCACGGTGAGCACGCCGTTCTCGGCGCCGGCCTGGCCGCCGGACACCGGCGCGTCGATGAACATGAAACCGCCGGCCTTGGCGGCGGCGGACAATTCGCGCGCGACTTCAGCCGAGGCGGTGGTGTGGTCGACGAAGGTGGTGCCTTTGCCCATCGCCTGAAAGGCGCCGTCCTTGCCGAGCGTGACTTCGCGCAGGTCGTCGTCGTTGCCGACGCAGCACATCACGAAGTCCTGCCCCTGCGCGGCGGCCTTCGGGGTGGGGGCGGCCTTGCCGCCGTATTGGGAGGCCCATTTCTCGGCCTTGGCGGCGGTGCGGTTGTAGACCGTGACCTCGTGGCCGCCCTTGTTTTTCAGGTGCCCGGCCATCGGATAGCCCATCACGCCGAGGCCCAGAAACGCCACTTTCGCCATTGTCGTCCTCCCGTTCATTTTTACCGGCGGCTGACGCTCATTATCCCGCCTTGCCGTGTCCGGCAATGGCCGGCGTGGCTGCACTGTCGTTGCATTGACCCGCCCGTCATCGTCCTTATGTTGTCGTGGCAAAGCAACAGGAACGAACAATGTCGGCATCGAAGGATCAGGTCTTGGCGGCGCTGAAGGCGGTTTCCGCGCCGGACGGGACGGCGTTGACCGAAACCAGGGCGCTGTCCGACATCGTCGTCACCGACGGCAAGGTCTTCTTCTCGATCAGCGTCGATGCCGCGGCCGTGAAGGCGTGGGAACCGGTGCGCAACGCGGCCGAGGCGGCCGTGAAGGCCGTGCCGGGCGTCGTCTCTGCGCTGGTCGCGCTGACGGCCGAGCGGGCCGGCGGTGCGTCGCGTCCGGCCGCCGCGCCGCGCGGGCAGGGTCATCAACATGGTCATCAGCATGGACAGAACGCGCCCGGCCACGGCGCGCATGAGCGCCAGCCTTCCGGCGTGCCGGGCGTCGAGGCGATCATCGCGGTCGCGTCCGGCAAGGGCGGCGTCGGCAAATCCACCACCGCGGTCAATCTGGCGCTCGGCCTGCGCGATCTCGGGTTGAAGGTCGGCATGCTCGACGCCGACATCTACGGCCCGTCGCTGCCGAAACTGTTCGCCATCAAGGAGAAGCCGCAGACCATTGACGGCAAGCGGCTGAAGCCGATCGAGCGTTACGGCCTCAAGGTGATGTCGATCGGATTCCTGATCGACGAAGAGACACCGATGATCTGGCGCGGGCCGATGGTGATGTCCGCGATCACGCAGATGCTGCGCGAGGTCGAGTGGGGCACGCTCGACGTCATGGTGGTCGACATGCCGCCCGGCACCGGCGACGCGCAATTGACGATGGCGCAGCAGACCCCGCTCAAGGGCGCGGTGATCGTCTCGACGCCGCAGGACCTCGCCCTGATCGACGCGCGGCGCGGCATTGCGATGTTCAAGCGCGTCAACGTACCGGTGCTCGGCATCGTCGAGAACATGAGCTACTTCCTGTGTCCGAGCTGCGGTACGCGTTCCGACATTTTCGGCCACGGCGGCGCGCATGCGGAAGCGCAGCGTCTCGGCGTGCCGTTCCTCGGCGAAGTGCCGCTGCACATGGACATTCGCGAGACCTCGGACTCCGGTCAGCCAGTGGTGGCGACCGAGCCCGACAGCGCCCACAGCAAAATCTATCGCGAGATCGCGGCCCGGGTGCACGAGCAACTCAAGGGCGGTTCGGGACGCGCGGCGCCGAAGATCGTGATCGAGGCCTGAGCGTCAGCTGCACTCGCCGAAGCTCAGGAGATAGCCGTCGGGATCCTTGATGGCGAATTCCAGCATGCCGTAAGGCATCCGCTCCGGTCCCCATTCCGCGGTAACGCGATCCTTGATGGCGTTCCAGAACGCCATGACGTCATCGAGATAAATGTACTGCGTTGCGGTGGCGTGCGGCTCGCCGAGATGCGCGTTGCGCATGAACATCAGCGCGATGTTGTCGCGCTCCAGCCGGCACCAGCCTTCCTCCTGTCCGGTGCACCGGAAACCGAGCACCGTTTCATACCAGGCGATCGTGCGCGCGATGTCGCTCGCTTGCAGCATCGGCGTCAGGGCGAGCAGCTTTGCGGTTGCCGGCTTTGCGGCAGATTCCTGCGTCATGTCGCTTAGTCCTCCGCCCACATCCGCATCAGGTTCGCCGTGGACTTGGCGATCAGATTGTAGTCGCCGCTCGCGCCCTGCGCCGCGAAGATACGCCGCCGCGCGGTGTCGAGATCGAACAGGATCTCGCGCCGCGCGGCGTCGCGCACATAGCTGCGCGCCCAGCCGACGCAGACCAGCCGCTCGCCCCGCGTCACCCTGGCGACACGATGCAGGGCGGTGGTCGGATAGACGATCATCGATCCGGCCGGAAGCTTGAAGCCCTCGTCGCCGGACGGGTTCTCCAGCACCAGCTCGCCGCCCGAATAGGATTTCGGGTCGCCGAGAAACAAGGTGTAGGAGACGTCGGTGCGCATGCCGTTCATCAGCGCGTCGTCGACATGGCTGCCGTAGTTCTTGCCGCGGACGTAGCGCGCGAACATCGCGGGCGTCAGCGTCTTGGGACGGACCGCGATGTTGAACACCTCGCTGCCGCGGATGCGGTCGGTGACGAGCTTGCGGATGCCGTCGAGCGAACGGTCGGTGCTGTCGGCCTGTTCGTTGTTTTTGACCCGGCGCGCGGCGAAGCCGGCGGTCGCGCGGCCGTCGACGAAGCGGGCTTTTGCCAGCGCGGCGCGGATCACTTTCAGGTCGGCGGCGGACAGGACGTTGCCGATGACGATCTGCATATCTTTTCCATCAAACGGTGTGGTCCAGTGCGAGCGGCTGGAATCGTTCAAAACTAGAGCGCTGGACGCTCGGCGCGACAATAGTATGGTCTGCCGCAAAGCGGAAACGATGGAGTGCCGGCATGAAGCGGTCGACGAAGGTTTGGGTCGGGATTGGCGCGTTCGTCATCACCGGCGGCGGTTACACCGCCATTTCGTCGACGCCGGCGGTGACGGCGCCCGCGCCGGACTTCGGCAACTCGATCTGCTCGCCGTCGCGCAAAGGCAGCGCGGCCAAGGCGCCGCTGATCCGTTTCGCGCAGGCGCAGGGCGGTGAAGGAGGCGAGGGCGGCGAAGGCGGCGAGGCGGGAGCCGCCAATCTGCCGCCGGATCTGAAATTTGCGCTCAGCATCGCGCTGATCCGCGGTCATCTGCTGATCGGCGATCAGCTGGTCGCCGAGAAACAATGGGACGCCGCCTTTCCGCATTTCATGCACCCGGTCGAGGAGCTTTATGACGGCATCAAGGACCAGGTCGCCGATTACAACACGCCGCAGTTCCTGAACGAGCTGAACGCGCTCGCCAAGGTGGTCGAGGCGAAGAACGCAAAGCAATATGCGGCGGCCAGGCGCAAGGTGGACGCAGCTCTTGCCAAGGCCGATGCCGGAATCAAGGCGAAACATGCTGAGGCGCCGTTTGCGCTGCAGACCGCGCTCGAAGCGATGAAGGTCGCGGCGGGCGAATATCAGGCCGCGATTGTCGGCGGCAAAATCGCCAAGCCGGTCGAATATCAGGATGCGCGCGGCTTCATCCTTTATGCGGAAACGCTGATCGAGGGCGCGGCCGCCCCGCTCGGGAAAAAGAACGCAGACGCGCTGAAGAAGCTGCGCGGTTATGTTGGCGAACTGAAGAAGGTGTTCCCGACGGCGATGCCGCCCAAGACGCCGGTGAAAAACGCCGGCGCGATGCGGGCGCTCGTGTCGCGGGTCGAACTGGCGGCCGGCGATCTGCTCTGACCGTCCGATTGTCGTGGCGGGGGCGCCAACGCAAGGCTTATCGTAGGCGTCATGTTGCTCAGCCGGAAAAATCTGACGAGGCTTGCGGCGCCGGCCTTTGCCGCCGGCGCGCTGGCCGGCACGGTGCTGGCGCTGGCCTTCGCCGGAAATCCCGCCATCGCGACCGGCGCTGCAAGGGGCGCGACGAAGCCCACGGCGCAGGCAAAGCCGGCGTCGCTTGCCGCCCGCAAGGCGGCGTTTCGCAGACCCGATCGCGTGCCGTTCCCTGCCGACGACCCGTTCTCCGAGGCCAAGCGCGCGCTCGGCGAGAAGCTGTTCTACGACCCGCGGCTTTCCGGCAATGGCGCGATGTCCTGCGCCAGTTGCCACGACGTCGCGAAGGGTTTTGCGGACGGCGCGGCGAAAGGAAAGGGCGTGCCGGGCCGCATGCTCGCGCGCCATACGCCGACCTTGTGGAATCTCGCCTGGGGCCGCGCGATGTTCTGGGACGGCCGGGCACGCAGTCTCGAAGAGCAGGTGTCGTTCCCGATCCAGAATCCGGAGGAGATGGCGCAGCCGCTTGATCCGTTGATCGGAAAACTGTCCGCCATTCCCGATTACGTCACGGCGTTTTCCGCGGCCTTCCCCGACAATCCCAAGATCGACGGACCCAATCTCGCGAAAGCGCTCGCCACCTATGAGCGCACGTTCGTGTCGCCGCCGACGCGCTTCGACCGCTGGATCGCCGGCGACAACAAGGCGCTGCGGGCCGATGAGGTCAGAGGCTTCAACCTGTTCACCGGCAAGGCCGGATGCGCGAACTGCCACAGCGGCTGGGCCTTCACGGACTCCGCTTTCTACGACATCGGCCTGCCGGGCAGCGATCGCGGGCGTGGCGCGGTGTTGCGGCTGCCGAACGTCAATTTTGCTTTCAAGACGCCGGGCTTGCGCGAACTGACGCGCTCGGCGCCTTACATGCATGACGGTTCGATCAAGACGCTCGAGGATGCGGTGCGCCACTACGAGACCGGCGTGGTGCAGCGGCCGACGCTGCCGCCGGAACTGCCGCGCAAGCTTGCGTTGACCGGCAAGGAGCGCGCCGATCTCGTCGCGTTCCTGCAAACCTTGTCGAGCGAACAGGCGCCAGCGGTCGCGGCGAAGGTCGAGCCGGAAACCGTGGCGGTCACCAGCCCGGCCGTCGCCGTCAATACCGTCGCCCAGATCGACAAGTCGTTTGAGCCGGGTCACATCACGGTCAAGCGCGGCAGCCGGTTGTGGATCGTCAACAACGACAGCCGCACCCACAACGTCCGCATCTTCGACGAAAAACTCGACTTCGATTCCGGCGCGCAGGAGCCGGGCGAAGTCGTCGATCTGACCTTTGCGCAGCCCGGCTCCTACCTCATGTCCTGCAGCATCCATCCCAAGATGGAGCTTCATATCGACGTTACGCCGTGAGTGGGCGATTACATAAGATATTGATTTTATTGGTATAATTATCCGAATCCGGTGCTGTCCCGGGCACGGCGTCCAGGCGCCGCCGAATGCGCCCGGCCAGCGCGCCATCGCGCATCCCGCTGCCCGCCTCGCGCGCGAGCCACCCGTTCGGTGCATTGAACTTTCGCAAAACAAGTGCAAACTGCCGTCATCCGGTGCGACCTATTGTCGGTGCCAATCGACAGGATGCGGGTCGGGCGGGTCTCTACCGCTGGGGTTAAGGCGGCATCGTGCCGCCAGAGAAAAGTCTTAAGGGAGGAAATTCGTGATGAAGCGTCGTCAATTTTTGAAGGCAGCAGGCGTCGGCCTTGCCGCCAGCACGATCGCCGCGCCGGCGATTGCGCAGTCCACGCCGACGATCAAGTGGCGCATGCCGTGCAGCTGGCCGAAGTCGCTGGACACGATCTACGGCGGCGCCGACGTGATGGCGAAAGCTGTCGGCGAAGCGACCGACGGCAAGTTCCAGATTCAGGTGTTCGCGGCGGGCGAAATCGTCCCCGGCCTCCAGATCGTGGACGCGGTGCAGAACGGCACCGTCGAAATCGGCCATACCGCGTCGTACTACTATTTCGGCAAGGACCCGACCTTCGGCTTCGGCACCTCGGTGCCGTTCGGTCCCAACTTCCGCATCAACCAGGCCTGGTGGACGCAGGGCGGCGGTTCGGAGGTGATGAACGAGTTCTACAAGAAGTATAACTCGCACGCGCTGCTGGCCGGCAATACCGGCTGTCAGATGGGCGGTTGGTACCGCAAGGAGATCAAGTCGGTCGACGATCTCAAGGGCCTCAAGATGCGCATCGGCGGCTGGGCCGGCAAGATTCTGGCCAAGCTCGGCGGCGTGCCCCAGCAGATCGCCGGCGGCGACATCTACCCGGCGCTCGAGCGCGGTACGCTCGATGCGTGCGAGTGGGTCGGTCCTTATGACGACGAGAAGCTCGGCTTCTACAAGGTCGCGCCGCACTACTACGCGCCCGGCTGGTGGGAAGGTGGCTCGATGCTGCTCGCCTTCGTCAACCTCGACAAGTGGAATGCGCTGCCGAAGCACTATCAGCATGTGCTCGAGCAGGCCGCTGCCTACTCCAACCAGGTCTGCATGGCGAAATACGACGCGCTCAATGCGCAGGCGCTTCGCAAGCTGATCGCCGGCGGCACCAAGCTCCACGTCTTCTCGCCGCAGATCATGGAAGCCGCGTACAAGGCGACCATGGAACTGCACGCCGAAGTGGCCAAGGAAAACGCCAGCTTCAAGAAGGCCAACGACTCGCTGATGTCGTTCACCAAGAGCACCTATCAGTGGTTCCAGGTGGCCGAGAACACCTACGACCAGTTCATGATCCGCGTCAGCCGCGGCTGATCGGACGTCGCAAAACAGAAACCCCGGAGCGCAAGCTCCGGGGTTTTTCTTTTGTCCGCCGGCTTGCAGCGCCGCGCTATTTGAACGTCGGTAATTCGAGCTGCGTCGGCGGCGGCAGATCAAGCCCCGGAATCTCGATCTTGACCTTGCTCGGATCGACGTTCGACGCCGCGCCTTTGTAGTGCATCACCATCGCCGGGAACAGGATCACCAGCAGAACCATGACGACCTGGATGAAGACAAAGGGCACCGCTCCCCAGTAAATCTCCCCGGTCGTCACCGGCGCCATGCGTTTCCCGGTGATGCGGTCGATGAAGGATTCTTTTGGCGCAACCGAGCGAAGATAAAACAGCGCGAAGCCGAACGGCGGGTGCATGAACGAGGTCTGCATGTTCACGCCGAGGATGACGCCGAACCAGATCAGGTCGATCCCGAGTTTCTCCGCCGCAGGCCCGAGCAGCGGAATGATGATGAAGGCGAGCTCGAAGAAGTCGAGGAAGAAGGCGAGGACGAACACGAATATATTGACGAAAATCAGGAAGCCGGTCTGGCCGCCGGGCAGCGATGTCAGCAGGTGTTCGACCCAGACGTGGCCGCTGACGCCGTAGAAGGTCAGCGAGAACACGCGCGCGCCGAGCAGGATGAAGACGACGAAGGCCGACAGCTTCGCGGTGGACTCCACCGCCTGGCGAACCAGGTCCCAACTCAGCCGCCGCTTGAACCAGCCGAGCAGCAGCGCGCCGCTCGCGCCCATCGCGCCGCCCTCGGTCGGGGTCGCGACGCCGATGAAGATGGTGCCGAGGACGAGGAAGATCAGGAACAGCGGCGGCACCATCACGAAGGTGGTCTGCTGCGCGATGCGCGAGAGGAAGCGGAAACCGGTCAGCTTTTCGCTAACCCAGTTGATGATCGAAACCGCGAAGGCGAACAGGATGCCGATGAACATCGTCAGGATGACGAAGTCCGCGCCGCGGCTCGTCGTCTGGCGCATGATCAGCCATGCGACCAGGGCGCTGACGACGGCGAGAACCGCGAGCGAAGTGAGGCCGCGGTTGCCATTGTCCTCGCGATAACCGATCGCGTCCGCCGGAAGGCCGGGGGCCGCCTTGGGAAAGAACGTCGCGACGATGAAGACGTAGCCGGCATAGAGCAGCGACAGGACGAGGCCGGGTAGGAAGGCGCCTTCATACATGTCGCCGACCGAGCGGCCGAGCTGGTCGGCCATCACGATCAGCACCAGCGAGGGCGGGATGATCTGCGCGAGCGTGCCGGAGGCGGCGATCACGCCCGAGGCGAGCCGGTGATCGTAGCCGTAACGCAGCATGATCGGCAGCGAGATCAATCCCATCGAAATGACGGAGGCCGCGACGACGCCGGTGGTCGCCGCAAGCAGCGCGCCGACGAACACCACCGCGTAGGCGAGGCCGCCGCGCACGGTGCCGAACAACTGGCCGACGGTTTCGAGCAGGTCCTCGGCCATGCCGGACCGCTCGAGGATCAGTCCCATGAAGGTGAAGAAGGGAATCGCGAGCAACGTATCGTTGCTCATCACGCCGTGAACGCGCTCGGGCAGTGCCTGCAGAAAGTCGGGCGCGAACAGGCCGAGTTCGATGCCGATCAGGCCGAACAGCAGACCGACCGCGCCGAGCGAGAAGGCGGCCGGATAGCCGAGCAGCAAGAACACCACCAGCGCCGCGAACATAATCGGCGCCATGTTCTCGATAAGGAATGCCGTCATGAAGGACCCCGGAACGGTGCTGTGCTGCTAACGCTTGTCGATGGCGCCGACGTGCTGTTCGAGCTCGGCTTCGATGGCGGTTTTGGTGGATTCGGACGGATCGTCGATCATCCCGCGGACGACCGCGAGACGTTTGATGAGTTCCGAAAGCCCCTGGAAGAAAAGAAGTGCAAAGCCGATCGCGATGAGCGACTTGGCGGGCCATTGCGGCAGGCCGCCGGCGTTCCACGACTGCTCGTCGATGGCATAGGACTTCAGGAAGAACGGCAGGCCGGTCACGACCATGATGATGCAGAGCGGCAGCAGGAAGAATGCGTGGCCGACAATATCGATTGTCGCGCGCAGCCAGCGCGGCATCAGATTGTTCACGATGTCGATGCGGATGTGCTCATTCGACAGCAACGTCCATGGCGAACACAGCATGAAGACGATGCTGAACAGAATCCATTGCAACTCGAGCCAGGTGTTCGACGATGTGTCGAACGTCTTGCGGATAATGGCGTTGACGGCCGAGACGAGGACCGCGGCAAGAATGAGCCACGACAGTCTCTGGCCGATCCAGCGGTTGATGGAATCGACAACGCGCGTTGCAGGAAGCAGCGCGCCGATAAGCCAATCGACGACGGCCACGTGATTTCCCCACTGCAAACGACCTCCGGGGAGGCCGCTTTTATTCAGTCTTTATGCCCCACACAGGCCAATGGCCCGTTGCCGACAGCTAAGCCAAGACAGGTGGCGGGCGTCAACCCGCTTTTTGGCTGACGGCCCTTTTGGCTCGATAGGCGTCGGCAATTGTGGCTTGAGTGGCCGGGCCGCGAGACGCGGCCTCGAAACGCCGCTTGGGGATATCAGCCGCCGGTCACGCTCATGTGCCGCTGTACCGCGGGGCGCTGTTTGCGGCGGTCGATGACGAAGTCGTGGCCCTTGGGCTTGCGGGCGATCGCGCGCTCGATGGCCTCATAAAGCGGCTCGTCGCTTTCGGAGGCGCGCAACGGCGCGCGCAGGTCCGCGGCATCCTCCTGACCGAGGCACATGTAGAGCGTGCCGGTGCAGGTAATGCGCACGCGGTTGCAGCTTTCGCAGAAATTGTGCGTGAGCGGCGTGATGAAGCCGATCAGCCCGCCGGTCTCCCTGGCGCGGACATAGCGCGCCGGGCCGCCGGTGCGATAGGCATCGTCCTCGAGCGTGAGGCGCTCGGCGAGACGGGCGCGAACCATCGACAGCGGCAGATACTGGTCGAGCCGCTGCTCGCCGACGTCGCCCAGCGGCATTACCTCGATGAAGGTGATGTCCATGCCGCGGCCGTGCGCCCATTCGACCATCGGCCGGATTTCGTCCTCATTGACGCCCTTGAGCGCGACGGCGTTGATCTTGACATGCAGGCCGGCGGCTTGCGCGGCGTCGATGCCCGCCATGACCTTGCCGAAGTCGCCCCAGCGCGTGATGGCGCGGAACTTGTCGGCATCGAGCGTGTCGAGCGAGACGTTGATGCGCTCGACGCCGTGGGCCTTCAGCTCGGCGGCATATTTCGTGAGCTGCGAGCCGTTCGTCGTCAACGTCAGCTCGCGCAGCGCGCCGCTCTTGAGGTGGCGGGAGAGGGACTCGACCAGAGTCATGATGCCGCGCCGAACCAGCGGTTCGCCGCCGGTCAACCGCAGCTTGGTCACGCCGCGCGCGACGAAGGCGCTGCACAGCCGGTCGAGTTCCTCGAGGCTGAGGACATTGGCTTTCGGCAGGAAGGCCATGTCTTCCGACATGCAATAGACGCAGCGGAAATCGCAGCGGTCGGTCACCGACACCCGCAGATAGTCGATGCGGCGCGCAAAGGGGTCGATCAGCAACGGCCGTGCCGTCTCGCTCTCGGACCTCAGGTCGGTGTTCCGGTTCTGAATATTCATGTCTCTAGAACCACATAGGTTCCGCCGGCGGGAAATCAACCGGATTGCGTCCAATAGTGGACGATAGGGCCGCGACCGTCCAGCAAGGCCGGGCCACGAGCGCGTTGAGACGCCGAAACGGACGGAAATAACGCGCCGCGGGAGGCGATTAGCGGCTTGCCGGCGGCGTGGAGGGCCACGGCGAAGCCGCGGCAGGCGCGGGCGCTGCCGGGGCTGGCGCGGGAGCCGCGGCGGCGGGCTTGGGAGCCGCCGGCGGCTTCGGCTTTGCGGTCGTCGCGCGTCGGCGCACGGGCTTCTTCGCCGGCGCGGGCGGAGCCGGCGACAGTTCGACCATCACCGGGTTCGGACGCAGCCGGGAGGTGCCGTCGCCCTGGGCGACCAGTTCGATCTGCTCGCTGTCGGCGAGATAGCCGTCGAGCGAGAAGGTCACGGTCACCGGCGCGTTGGCGGGAACCGCGAGCGAGCAGGGCGTCTTGCAGGCCTGGCCCGTCGACGTCTTCACGTCGGCGCCGGCCGGCTCGGATTCGAAGCTGATGTTCTCGGTCGGCGGCGCGGGCTTGAGCGAGTCGAGCCACGACGACGAGGAGGAAGAGCAACCGGCCAAAGCAATGCCTGCGCCCAGAACTGCGATCACGCGATACATGTTAATCATCCCGTCCGCCCGGAAGGCTGCCTTAAGCCATCCGCCCAATGTGACAATAGGAAGGCGTTGAAAAAGGCGCAATGCTGCCGGGCCGTTAACCTTACCGCGTTAACCATGCCGGTCAGGCATTTCGCGGCGATAACGCCCCGACGGCTTCGATTGCGGCGACCAGCTCGTCGAAATGTCCGATCACGCGGTTCGGCGAGAACTCGCTGACGTGGCGGTCGGTGTAGCCGAAATCGACCGCGATCACCGGAATACCGGCGGCCTGCGCGGCGCGAATGTCGGTCGCGCTGTCGCCGATCATCACCGCGCTCGCCATCGTGCCGCCGGCCGCGGCGACGGTCTTGTGCAGGACGAGCGGGTCCGGCTTCTGGATGCCGAATGTGTCCTGGCCGCAGATCGTCGCGAAACGCGACGTGAGCCTGAGCGCGTCGAGCAGCGTCACCGACAATCCTTCAAGCTTGTTGGTGCAGACGGCGAGGCGGCAGCCGCGCATCGCGAGATCGTCGAGCGCGCGTTCGAGACCGGGAAACGGCCGCGAGCGATCGGCGATGTGCTCGGCGTAATAAGCGAGGAATTCCTCGAACAGCCGGTTCAGCAATTGCGGCGCCGGATCGCGGCTGCCGGCGATGAGGCCGCGCTCGAGCATCAGCCGCGCGCCGCCGCCGATGAAGGTCCGGGCCGTCTCATAGGGGACTTCCGGCAACCCCTCGCGCGCCAGAATGACATTGAGCGTCGCGACCAGATCCGGGGCGGTGTCGATCAGGGTGCCGTCGAGGTCGAAAACGATGGTCGGCTGGGGCATGCTCGGTGGGCTGTTTCGAGTGAGGGACGTGCCGTCATCGCTAGCCCCCGGACGGCGCTCGCGCAAGCCGCCGCCGAATTCGGCTATCATCGCCGGCGCGTAAGCGATAGAGAGGCAAACCGGCGGGTTTGGCGGCGAAGTGGCCGCAAGGCGGGACCGCAGATCAGGGAGTCGCGTGCCGATGAATGCCGAGGACCAGAAGCGCGCCGCCGCGGCCCGCGCCCTCGAATTTGTCTCTGCCGGCATGAAGCTCGGTCTCGGCACCGGCTCGACCGCGCGGCATTTCGTCGATCTCTTGGGCGAGCGTGTCCGCGCCGGCTTCGACGTGGTCGGCGTGCCGACCTCGGAGGCGACACGTGCGCAGGCCGAGAACGTCGGCATCCGTCTGACCACGTTGGACGAGACGCCGGAACTCGATCTGACGGTCGACGGCGCCGACGAGGTGGGGCCAGATCTCAGCCTCATCAAGGGCGGCGGCGGGGCCTTGCTGCGCGAGAAAATCGTCGCGGCGGCGTCGCGTAACATGATCGTGATTGCCGACGACTCGAAGTGGGTGCCGGCGCTTGGGCGCTTTCCGCTGCCTGTCGAGGTGCTGCCGTTCGGCTTCGGAGCGACCCGCCGCGCGGTGGAACGCCTTCTTGCGCGGGACAATCCGCAAGGGCAGGCGGTCCTGCGCACGGCGAACAACGGCCATGCTTTCGTCACGGATGGCGGACACTGGATTATCGACGCATCTTTCGGACGTATTGCCGATCCGGCCCGATTGGCGCATGACCTTGCGGAGATTCCCGGGGTCATGGAACACGGATTGTTTGTCGGCCTCGCGCAGGTCGTGATTCTTGCCGGTTCGCAGGGCATCCGCGTCGTCGAACGCCCGTCCGGGGCCGCCGCGCGATAGAATACGAGATGCAGAAGAAAATAATGACGATGGAGACGTTGAAATGAGTTTCGTTCGGTTTGGCGCCATTGCCGCGCGTCTGTCGGCCGCGCTTGCTCTGGTGGCGGTCGTGGCGACGGCCGGACAGGCGCAGCCGGCGCCGTCGCAGGCGTCCGTCGACATGGCGCGCGAAATCGTCGTGCTCAAGGGCGGCGACCGCATCTTCTCGCCGCTCATTCCCGGCGTTATCGAGCAGAGCAAGAACATGTTCCTGCAGCAGAACCCGGCGCTGCAGAAGGATCTCGACGACGTCGCCGCCAAGCTGCGCGCGGAGCTTGCTCCTCGCAAGGACGACGTGATGACCGATGTCGCGCGCGCCTATGCCAGCCATTTCACCGAGGCCGAGCTGAAGGAAATCCTGGCGTTCTACAAGTCGCCGGTCGGCAAGAAGGTGATCGAGCAGGAGGTCAAGGCGCTGGAGCAAAGCATGGGCGTCGCCCAGCAGTTTGCCGCGAAGCTTTCCGATGAGGTCGTCACCAAGATACGCGCCGAGATGAAGAAGAAGGGCCACAATAACCTTTAGGCCACCGGGCGTTTGTCATGTCGGAATTCGACGTCGATCTCTTTGTCATCGGGGCAGGTTCGGGCGGCGTGCGCGCCGCGCGGATCGCCGGCGGTTACGGCGCGCGTGTCATGGTGGCGGAGGAGTTCCGCTTCGGCGGCACCTGCGTCATCCGCGGCTGCGTGCCCAAAAAGCTCCTGGTTTATGCCTCGCGCTTTGCGCACGAGTTCGAGGACGCCGCCGGTTATGGCTGGACGGTGGGCGAGCCGACCTTCGACTGGCCGACGCTGATCGCCAACAAGGATCGCGAGATTGCGCGGCTCGAGGCCGCCTATATCGCGACGCTCGAGCGCAGCAAGGTCGAGATGGTGCGCAGCCGCGCCGTGATCGAGGATCGGCACACCATTCGGCTCGTCAAGGACAACAAGACGGTCCGCGCCAAGACCATTCTGGTTGCGACCGGCGGCTGGCCGCATATGGGCCCGAACATTCCCGGCCTCGAGCATATCATCTCCTCGAACGAGGCCTTGCATCTCGACGCAATGCCCAAGCGCATTCTCATCCAGGGCGGCGGCTACATCGCGGTGGAGTTCGCCTGCATCTTCGCCGGGCTGGGCTCGGAGGTGACGCTGGTTTATCGCGGCGAGAATATCCTGCGCGGCTTCGACGACGACGTGCGCGAACATCTGCGCAACGAGATGCGCAAGCGCGGCATCGTCGTCACCTGCGGCCACACCGTGACCGAGGTTGGAAAAGCCGGCGATGAATTCTCCGTCAAGCTTTCGGATGGCAGCAGCGTGACGGTCGACAAGGCGATGTTCGCGATCGGGCGGCGGCCGAACTGCATGAATATCGGACTCGAAAAGCTGGGCGTGAGGTGCCATGAGCACGGCGGCATCGAAGTCGACGCGTATTCGCGTACGGCTGTGCCGAACATTTACGCGGTCGGCGACGTCACCAACCGCGTCAATCTCACGCCGGTCGCGATCCGCGAGGGCCACGCCTTCGCCGATACGGTGTTCGGCAACAGGCCGACGAAGGTGGACCACAATCTCGTGCCGACCGCGGTGTTCTCCGAACCGGAGATCGGCGTGATCGGCCTGACCGAGGCGCAGGCCCGCAAGGAGCTTGCGCAGGTCGACATCTACAAGACGAGCTTCCGTCCGATGAAAGCGACGCTGTCGGGCCGCGACACGCGGGTCTTCATGAAACTGGTGGTCGACGGGACGTCGGATCGCGTGGTCGGTTGCCATATCGTCGGCCCCGACGCCGGCGAGATCATCCAGGTACTCGGCATCGCGGTGAAGATGGGGGCGACAAAGGCCGACTTCGACGCCACCATGGCGGTGCATCCGACCGCGGCTGAGGAACTGGTGACGATGCGCGAAAAAGCCGCCAGCTATAAGCGGGCCGCCGCCGAATAGGGGCCCGATAAGCCTAAGGCACGGGCACTTCTCATTTTTCTGGAATTTCCGGACGGGGCCGGTGTATAAGGCCGCCGATAACGGAGTTTTGTGTGATGCCCGAGCGTTGGTCGCCCGATAGCTGGCGCAAGAAGCCGATCGTCCAGGTTCCGGACTACCCGGAGCCGCAGGCGCTAGCCGATGTCGAAAAGCAGCTTGCGACGTTTCCCCCGCTGGTTTTTGCGGGTGAGGCGCGCAATCTGAAAAAGGCCTTGGCCCGAGTCGCAAAGGGCGAGGCGTTCCTGCTTCAGGGCGGCGACTGCGCCGAGAGCTTCGCCGAGCACGGCGCGAACAACATCCGCGACTTCTTCCGCGTGTTCCTGCAGATGGCGGTGGTGCTGACCTATGCCGGCGCTTCGCCGGTGGTGAAGGTCGGCCGTATCGCCGGGCAGTTCGCCAAGCCGCGCTCGTCGCCGCTCGAGAAGCGCGACGGCAAGGAGCTGCCGAGCTATCGCGGCGACATCATCAACGACATCGACTTCACCGAGGAGTCGCGCCGGCCCGATCCGCGCCGCCAGCTCGCGGCCTATCGCCAGTCGGCCGCCACGCTCAACCTGCTGCGTGCCTTCGCCAAGGGCGGCTATGCCAGCGTCGAGAACGTGCATCAGTGGATGCTGCAGTCGGTGTCCGGCTCGCCGCAGTCGAAGGCCTATGCCGACCTCGCCGACCGCGTCTCCGGCGCGCTCGAATTCATGCGCGCCTGCGGACTGAATTTCGCGGTCGACTCGGCGCTCGGCACCACGGATTTCTACACCAGCCACGAGGCGCTGCTGCTCGGCTACGAGCAGGCGATGACGCGCATCGATTCGACGACCGGCGACTGGTACGCGACCTCCGGCCACATGCTGTGGATCGGCGACCGCACCCGTCAGCCCGATCACGCGCATATCGAATACGCACGCGGCGTGAAAAACCCGCTCGGTCTGAAGTGCGGCCCGTCGCTGAAGGCCGACGACCTGCTGCGGCTGATCGATATCCTCAATCCCGACAACGAGCCGGGTCGGCTGACGCTGATCGGCCGCTTCGGCGCCGAGAAGGTCGGCGAGCATCTGCCGGCCTTCATTCGCGCCATCAAGCGCGAAGGCCGCGAGGTGATCTGGTCGTGCGATCCGATGCACGGCAACACGATCACATCGGCGACCGGCTACAAGACGCGGCCGTTCGACCTGATCCTCAAGGAAGTCCGCAGCTTCTTCGAGATCCATGCGGCCGAGGGCACCTATGCTGGCGGCGTGCATCTGGAGATGACGGGGCAGAACGTCACCGAATGCACCGGCGGCGCCCGCGCCATCACCGATGCCGACCTCAACGACCGCTATCACACGGTCTGCGATCCGCGGCTCAACGCCGAGCAGGCGATCGACATGGCGTTCCTGCTGGCCGATCTGCTGAAGAAAGAGCGTTCCGGCGCGGTGCGGGCGATGCCGGCGGTTGCGGGCCTCTAGCGGCATCCGCCCGGCGGGGCACAGCCATTCCGGAGCCACGCGTTGCGGGGCGAACCGGCAGACGGTACATGCTTAAGCCATGAACGCGCGCCCCGCCGACCGACTGGCCATCGCCGTCGCGCAACTCAATCCGATTGTCGGCGATATCGCCGGCAACGCCGCGAAAGTCCGCAAGGCGCGCGACGAGGCGGCCGCGCAGGGCGCCGACATCGTCGTCTTCCCCGAACTCTTCATCGCCGGCTATCCGCCGGAAGATCTCGTGCTGAAACCCGCCTTCCAGGCGGCTTGCCGCGCCGCGGTCGAAGCACTTGCCCGCGAGACCGCGCAGGGCGGTCCGGCGCTCGCGGTCGGCACGCCGTGGCGGGACGGCGACAAGCTCTACAACGCAGCGGCGCTGCTTGAAGGCGGGCGTATCGTCGCGCTCCGCTACAAGGCCGACCTGCCGAACTACGGCGTGTTCGACGAGAAGCGCGTGTTCGCGGCGGGACCGATGCCGGGCCCGGTCAGCTTCCGTGGCGTGCGGATCGGTCTGCCGGTCTGCGAGGACATCTGGGGGCCGGAGCCGGCCGAATGTATCGCCGAGACCGGCGGCGAAATCCTGCTGGTGCTGAACGGCTCGCCGTATCGCCGCGGCGTCGACGACGAACGGCTGAACGTCGCGGTGCCGCGCGTCAAGGACACCGGCCTGCCGCTCATCTATGCCAATCAGGTCGGCGGGCAGGACGAGCTGGTGTTCGACGGCGCCTCGTTTGGCCTGCATGCCGACTGCTCGCTGGCCTTCCAGCTTCCGGCGTTCGTCGAATGCGTGGTGACGACGCGGTGGCGGCGCGACGGCGGCACCTGGATTTGCGAGGGCGGCCCGAGCGCACCGGCGGCCGAGGGTGACCGGGCCGATTATGCGGCCTGCGTGATGGGGCTGCGCGACTATGTCGGCAAGAACGGCTTCAAGGGCGTCGTGCTCGGCCTGTCCGGCGGCATCGATTCCGCGCTGTGCGCGGCCATCGCGGTCGATGCGCTCGGCGCGGAGCGCGTGCGCTGCGTGATGCTGCCTTACAAATACACGGCGCAGGAGTCGCTCGACGACGCGGCCGCATGCGCTCGCGCGCTCGGCGTGCAATATGACGTGCTGCCGATCGCCACGGCGGTGGAGGGGCTCGAGGCGGCGCTCGCGCCGCTGACCGCGAAGCTGCCGCGCGACGTCACCGAAGAGAACATTCAGGCCCGCGCCCGCGGCGTGATCCTGATGGGCCTGTCCAACAAGTTCAATCTGATGGTGGTGACGACCGGCAACAAGTCGGAAATGTCGGTCGGTTACGCGACGCTCTACGGCGACATGAATGGCGGATTCAATCCGGTCAAGGATCTTTACAAGACGGAAGTGTTCCGGCTGGCGCGGCTGCGCAACGCATGGAAGCCCGCCGGAGCGCTGGGGCCCGCGGGCCGCGTCATCCCGGAGAACATCATTACCCGGCCGCCGACCGCGGAACTGCGCGAGAACCAGAAGGACGAGGACTCGCTGCCGCCTTATGCGGTGCTCGATGACATTCTCAGGCGCCTGATCGAGCGCGAGGAGCCGATCGCCGCAATCGTTGCCGCCGGATTCGACCGCGATCTGGTGAAACGGGTCGAGCACCTGCTGCACATCGCCGAATACAAGCGGCGGCAGGCGGCGCCGGGGGTCAAGGTGACGCTGAAGAATTTCGGCCGCGACCGCCGCTATCCGATCACCAACCGGTTCCGCGATTCCGGCGAACCGCTGCCGGAGCCGGACACCACGCTCGTCAGCGTACGGCCGCTGAAAACCGAAGCCTTCGATTTTTAAAACGCGCGCCAAAGAAAAACCCGGCCTCGCTGCGGAGGCCGGGTTCGATCACGCAATCACGCTACGCCGACATCAGCAGCGGAAGTAGCGGCGGTGTCCGTAACGGTTGACCCGGTAGCAATAGCCGGGGCGCGTCGCATCCGCGATGATCGCGCCTGCCGCCGCGCCGATCACACCGCCGGCGACCGCTGCGCCTGCGCTGCGTCCCGCGAGACCGCCGATCAACGCGCCGGTTCCGCCGCCGATCAGTGCGCCGGAGGCAACACGATCCTGACGGGCCGTCTGACAACCGGCCAACGCCAGCGCCATTGCGGCAACGATCATCAATTTCTTCATCGCGGTCTCCCTTCATGAAACTTTGTCAGAATAATCCATCGAGGAAACGCAGCCGGAGGCTTGCGGTTCCCCGATAAGGCCGGATTTTTGACCCGGCCAATACGCAATTAAGAAGATCGATAAAGAATGCGGCGAAAAACCGCCGCTCAGCGGACCGGATAGAACGTCGGTCCGACGGTGCGAACCGTGCTCTTGGGCGGTTCGGCGCTCTGATTCGCGGTGGACGTCTGTCCGCCGGCGTCGTTCTGCGGCGCTGTCCCATTCTTGAGCAGGTTGCCGATCGCATCCTTGCGCGGCTGCGACATTTTCTTCGCCCGCTGCTCGGTCACGACGACGTCGCCGGCGGCGAGGGTGTCGTCCGGTCCGGTCGCCTTCATCGCGTCGGACCAGCTTTGGCCGGCGCGGCGGCAACTGCAGGCGGTGTTGTACTCCTGGCGATAGCGGAACGCCGTCGGCAACGCGCTATAAGGCTGGCCGCTCAGCGAGACCGCCTGCGCGACGTCCTCGCCGGGGTTGTGATAGGTGAAGAGCTGAACGTTCTGCGCCGGGCACATGCGCTGGCACTGGCGTTCGTCGTCGGCGAAGCGGCTCGAATTGGTCGCAAACGAGATCGGGAAATAGTAGCCGTCGCAGGTGCGCACACAGATGGTGCGGAACGTGCCCGCGGCCTGACTGTTGCCGCTGAAGAGATTGTTGTTGCCGAACAGCCGGTCGAGGAAGCCGCCGCTCTGTTGCGCGGCGGCGTTGCGATACTGCGGACCGCAGCCGTTGTCGGAGAGCGCGATCAGCAAAGCCTGCCGCTGTCCGGCCCGCTGGGTGGTGCCGCCGTGCAGCTGCTCGAGCTGGTTCTGCGCATTTTCGAGAACCGAGCGCGCCTGACGGATCTGGTTTTCGAGACCGCCGCACTGCGCCGGCGGACTGGTGAAGATCGAGAAGAAGCCCGAGCCCTGGCAGCCGATGCGGCGTGACTGCGCGACCATCCGGTCGACCTCGAACTGCTGCCGGTTGACGGCATCCTCCGCGCGGCGGATCTGCTCGGCGCGCGCGGGGTCCGCATTGCCGCGGTCGAGCGACGCCAGTTGCGCCTCGAGCCGCTGACAGGTCGGGTTCTGCGATTGCGCCAGCGCCACGGTGCAGGAGACGGCGAGGGCGGGCAGCGCGATGGCAAGGCGGGCAAGCGAAACAGTCATGGTCGGCACTTTAGCGTCGAATTATGGCGGCGGCGAGCCGGCCGCCCGGCGCAGTCCGGCGGATTCGGCCCGCAGGTTCCATAGCACGCCGCCCGCAAGAATGAGCGTGCCGAGGAGGACGAAGATGTCCGGGGTCTCATTGTAAAACATCCAGCCGACCACCGCGATCAGCGGCACCCGCAGGAAATCGATCGGGACGACCACCGTGGCGTCGCCGGAGCGGAAAGCGTTGGTAAGGCAGTAGTGCGAGGTGGTCCCGGCGATGCCGACGCCGAGCACCGGCAGGATATCGATCGGCGCCAGCCGGGCGAACGAGGCAATGTCGCTGCCGGCCAGCGCGATCGGAAGCTGGATCGCCATCATCCAGAAGATGATACCGAAGGTGCTTTCGGTCGCGGTCAGCTGCTTGGTCGTGATCATGGTGATCGCGTAGCCGAAGGCCGCGATCAGGACGAGAAACACCGCCGGATTGAACGAAGCGATGCCCGGCCGCAGGATCACCAGCACGCCGATCAGGCCGAGCACGACGACGCCGACGCGGCTCACCGTCAGCCGCTCGTGCAGGATCCAGACCGCAAGCACGATCGTCCAGGCCGGCATCGTGAACTCCAGCGCAAAGACGGTGGCGAGCGGCAGCAGCGTCAGAGCCGTCGCCCAGCAATATTGCGAGCCGAAATGAACGGTGTTGCGGAACAGGTGCAGCTTGAAGCGCCGCGGTGTGAGGGCGAGGCGAAGTTCCGGGTAGATGAGAAGCACGAGCAGCAGGATCACGAGCGCGGTGGCGCTGCGGATGGTCAGGATCTCGAAGATGCTCAGATGCGCGTTGGCAAGCTCGCGGATCGATACCGCCATCACCGAGAATGACAGCAGCGCGCCGACCATCCACAGAACGACGCGGACGAGATTGTTGCTCTGCACTTGCGGGCTTTCCGGAAATGAGTCGCTGAACGCGTTCAGGGTCTAGCAGCGATGGCGCGGCGGGTCACTCGGCATCCGCCTGATTTTCCGGCCGCGCCTTGTCGAACGCCGGAAGTTTCAGGCAAGCCTGCTCGGCCGCAACGATCTTCGGAAAACGGTCAAGCGGGACCTTCAGGCGCCGCGCATTGAACACCTGCGGGACGAGACAGATGTCGGCGATCGTGACCTGCGCGCCGCAGCAATAGGGAGCGGGGTCGATCAGCGCTTCGATCGCCTCGAAACCTTCCGTCACCCAGTGGTGATACCAGGCGTCGATCTCCGGCTGCTCGTGCTTCAAGGTGTGCTTGAGATAGCGCAGCGGCGCGAGATTGTTCAGCGGATGAATATCGCAGGCGACGATCTGCGCCACCGCGCGCACATGCGCGCGCGCCAGCGCGTCCTTCGGCAGCAGCGCAGGCTCCGGATAGATCTCGTCGAGATAGTCGATCATCGCGAGCGACTGGATCAACACCTGTCCGGACTCGAGCGCGAGCGAGGGCACCCGCATCTGCGGATTGACCGAGGCATAGTCCGGTTTGCGATGCTGCCCGCCGTCCTTGGTGAGATGGATAAAGGCCATCTCGTGGGAAATGCCCTTGAGATTGAGGGCGATGCGGACGCGGTACGCGGCCGAGGAACGGAAATAACTGTAGAGCTTCAAGGGATCACCCGGCGGCTGCGCAATGATTGCGGTCAATGAGCGGTCACTGTGCAACGCAGCAGCGTTGGGAGCAAGCCCGTGTGGGCCGGTGGATGGCAGTCATTCGTTTCGGCAATAGGGTGCGGCGGCCGTGCTAGACTGGGCGGAGCGCCCCGGCACACGAGGGCGCCGTCAAAAGGCAAGGGGGAGACGATGACGAACAGGTCCAGGCTTTATATTCCGAGTCTCGGCGGGCTTTACGAGTCGCTCGGACCTTACGCGTTGCCGCTGCTGCGTGTCGGCCTCGGCATTATTCTCATTCCGCACGGCTGCCAGAAACTGTTCGGCTGGTTCGGCGGTCTCGGCTTCGAGAAGTTCTCCGCGATCTTCACGAACATCGGTTACAAGCCCGGCTGGTTCTGGGTGCTCGTCGTCGCGCTGACGGAAGTCGTCGGCGGGTTGTGCATGGTGCTCGGCCTGTTCACGCGCGTCGCCGCGCTGTTCATCGCGATCTTCATGATCAACGCGGTGTGGTTCACCTCGGCCAAGGGATTCTTCTGGACCGCGGGCGGCATGGAGTTCTCGCTGCTGCTGCTGCTGGTCGCGATCGTCTTCCTCGTGCGCGGCGGCGGCGAGTGCTCGCTCGACGGCAAGATGAGCAAGGAGTTCTGATCGGCCACGCGCCAACTGCGAAAGAGAAACGGCCCTCTCCATCCGGAGAAGGGCCGTTTTGATTCAGGAAAACCGTGATGCGCGGTCAGCGCGTGCAGACGATGGCGACGACGTCGCAGTCCGCGCAGCCACCGGACGTGCCGGTCGGGATCGCGCCGGTGATCTCCGTGCGGTCGACCTTCTGATAGGACGCCGCCTGGGCGTAGCTCTGCGACTTGCAATAGGCGTTGGCGACCGGGGCGCCGCACTTCTCGCCGCTGGCGAGGCAGCGGTCGACACCGTATCCGCCGGCGTTCGAGGAGATGATGAACATCTTGTGCTCGGCCTGCGCGACACCGGCGCAGACGAGGAGCGCCACGGCGGTGGCGAAGACAACACGCATCGGATCACTCATGCTGTGACAGGCGGGATGCCGGTGGAGGGGGCAAATTGCGCCAAATTCTTTAAGGCGGCGTAAACCGCGGCGGGCGGGACCGCGCAGAAAGCGGTGATTTATGGCGTTCTTGGGGCGAGGCTTGACGGCGGCAGCCGGCTTTATCATTGTGCCGGCCATGAACGGCACCTCACACGTCCTCGGCATTTGCCGGGAGATTATTCGCTAGCGCCCAAACGCTGGCTGAGGCCGTCTTTTCTCGAATCGAGATACAAAGGGACGCCCCGGCCGGCGCGGCAGGCGCATGTTTTCGTTTGCCTTTTCGACAGGGCGGGCGGCGGCGCGGACAACGGGAACGTCCCTGATGGAATTGCAGCTTTACGACACGCTGGCGCGCAGGAAGCGCCCGTTTGCGCCGATCGATCCCAGCCGCGTACGGATGTATGTCTGCGGGCCGACGGTCTACGACTACGCCCATATCGGCAATGCGCGCCCGGTCATCGTGTTCGACGTGCTGTTCCGCCTGCTGCGGCATCTCTACGGGGCGGACCACGTCACTTATGTCCGCAACATCACCGACGTCGACGACAAGATCAACGCGCGCGCCGCCGAACGCGGCATCGAGATTCGTCAGTTGACCGAGGAGACCTACGCCAACTTCAAGGCCGACGTGACGGCGCTCGGCTGCCTGCCGCCGACCGTCGAGCCGCGCGCCACCGAGCATATCGGCGAGATGAAGACGCTGATCGAGCGTCTGGTCGCCAACAATTGCGCCTATGTGGCGGAAGGCCATGTGCTGTTCCATGTCGCGGCGATGAAGGACTACGGCAAGCTGTCGAACCGCTCGCTCGACGAGATGGTGGCCGGCGCCCGCGTCGAGGTCGCGCCCTACAAGAAAGACCCGATGGATTTCGTGCTGTGGAAGCCCTCGAAGCAGGGCGAGCCGGGCTGGCCGTCGCCTTGCGGCATCGCGACGCCGGGCCGCCCCGGCTGGCACATCGAGTGTTCTGCGATGTCGTGGAAGCATCTCGGCGAGACCTTCGACATTCACGGCGGCGGCATCGATCTCGTCTTTCCGCACCACGAGAACGAGATCGCGCAGTCGCGCTGCGCCTTCCACACCGGCGTGATGGCGAACTACTGGATGCACAACGGTTTCCTGCAGGTCGAAGGCGAGAAGATGTCGAAGTCGCTCGGCAACTTCATCACGATCAACGAACTGCTGAAGGACTGGCCGGGCGAAGTGGTGCGGCTCAACATGCTGCGCACGCACTACCGGCAGCCGATGGACTGGACGGTTCGCGGCCTGAAGGAGAGCGAGCAGAACCTGCATTCGTGGTTCGACGCGAGCGACGATGCTGCGACGGGCGGCTTAGCGCCGGCGGTACTCGATGCCTTGCTCGACGACATGAATACGCCGAAGGCCATCGCGGAGATTCATGCGCTGCATGCAAAGCGTGAGGGCGCCGCGCTCGGCGCGACGCTGGCGGCGCTTGGCTTCAAGCGTTCGGCCCAGCGGATCAACGTCGACGAGGCGAAGGTCGGCGGGTTACTCGCCGCCCGTGCCGCCGCCCGCAAGGCAAAGGACTTCAAGGAATCCGACCGCATCCGCGACGAACTCGCCGCGATGGGCGTGATGCTGAAAGACGGCAAGGACCCCAACACCGGCGAGCCGGTGACGACATGGGAGATCGCGCGATGATTAGCGCATTCGGATGGAGCGTGGTCGGGCTGATCTACGATATTGTCGGCGCAGTTTTTTTAGCATTCGCGATCTTTCTGAATTCGCCGAAAAAAGTGGCCGCTCAAGCGGGCACATATTGGGACTTTAACCCGCACTTGTTGAAGGCGATTTCAGAACAGACCACAGATGCCCGCTCAGGTCTAATTTTTCTGGTATTCGGTTTTGCGCTCCAGCTTGTGGGTCAATGGCGACTGCCCGAGAGTCGCGCATGGAGCATCACTCTGCTGGTGTTGTTAGGAATTTTTGTCCTGTTTTATGTGACCGTTCTGCGACGACATCTGACCAGTCGCCTCGAAGCTCGTGTTAGAGCGATGTATGCGGTTAGCGAGAAGGCGGCCACATGAGCGCGCAGGCTACCCCGCCGTTCGCGCTGCGTCCGATGCTGCCGGCCGACGTGCCGCAGCTCGCGGAAATCCTGCGCGAGAGCGTGCTGGAACTGACCGGCGACGACTACAACGAGCAGCAGCAGGAAGCCTGGATTTCCGTGCTCGACGATCTCGAAGCCTTCGCCGCGCGCCTTGCCGGCGGCCTTACCATCGTCGTCACGCTTGGCGGTGCGGTGGTCGGCTTCGCGTCGCTCGAAGGCAATGACACGATCGATCTGCTCTACGTGCATCCGGCGGCGGCCGGGCAGGGCGCCGGCGCGATGCTGGCCGACGCGCTGGAGAAACTCGCCGGCAGCCGCGGCGTCGCGGCGCTGAAGGTCGACGCGAGCGACACCGCCTATGGCTTCTTCATCAAGCGGGGCTATGTCGCCCAGCAACGCAACAGCGTCGAGCGCGGCGGCGAATGGCTCGCCAACACCACCATGCAGAAACCGCTCGGCGGAGACAAAGCATGAAGCGTCCCGACACGCCGTTCCCGAAACACTGGGCTTATTACATCGTGTTGAAGTTTGTCGTGCTGGCCGCCGCCGTGCTGCTGGCCCTGTATCTGTTTGGCGTACTCTGAGGCTGTCCGATGACGAAAGAGCGCTTGTATCTGTTCGACACCACGCTGCGCGATGGCGCGCAGACCAACGGCGTCGATTTCACGCTGGCCGACAAGCTGGCGATCGCGGAGATGCTCGGCGAGCTCGGCATCGACTATATCGAGGGCGGCTATCCCGGCGCCAACCCGACCGACACCGAGCTGTTCGCCGCCCCGCACCGCTTCGACAAGGCGACCTTCACCGCCTTCGGCATGACGCGGCGGCCGGGCCGCTCGGCCTCCAACGATCCGGGTCTCAACGCGCTGCTCGAAGCGAAGTCGGATGCGATCTGCTTCGTCGCCAAGTCGTCGGCCTATCAGGTGAAGGTCGCGCTGGAGACGACCGAGGAGGAAAACCTCGCCTCGATCCGCGACAGCGTCCGCGCCGCCAAGGCGAAAGGCAAGGAAGTGCTGCTCGACTGCGAGCATTTCTTCGACGGTTACAAGGCGAACCCGACTTTTGCGCTGGCCTGCGCCAGGGCGGCTTATGACGAAGGCGCGCGCTGGGTGGTGCTGTGCGACACCAATGGCGGCACGCTGCCGCATGAGGTCGAGGCCATCGTCGGCGCGGTCTGCAAGGCGATCCCCGGCGATCATGTCGGCATCCATGCCCACAACGACACCGAGCAGGCGGTCGCCAATTCGCTCGCCGCGGTGCGCGCCGGCGCGCGGCAGATCCAGGGCACGCTGAACGGCCTCGGCGAGCGGTGCGGCAACGCCAATCTGGTCTCGATCATCCCGACGCTGAAGCTCAAGCCGGACTATGCCGGCCGCTTCGAGATCGGCGTGTCGGATGCGCAGATGCGGCGGCTCGCGCAGGTGTCGCATGCGCTCGACGAGCGGCTGAACCGCGCCTCGGACCGCCATGCGCCTTATGTCGGCGACAGCGCTTTCGCCACCAAGGCCGGCATCCACGCCTCCGCCATCATCAAGGACCCGGCGACCTACGAGCATGTCGCGCCGGAGACGGTCGGCAACCGCCGCAAGCTGCTGATCTCGGAGCAGGGCGGCAAGTCCAACGTGCTGGCGGAGCTCGAGCGGATCGGCCTCAAGGTCGACAAGAACGATCCGCGCGTGCCGAGGCTGCTCGACATCGTGAAGGAACGGGAGGCGGCGGGCTATGCCTATGAGGCGGCGGACGCCTCGTTCGAGCTGCTGGCGCGCCGCGTGCTCGGCACGGTGCCGGACTATTTCAGCGTCGACAAGTTCGACGTCAATGTCGAGCAACGCATCAACGCGAAGGGCGACCGCGTCACCGTGACGATGGCGGTGGTCAAGGTGAAGGTCGGCGACGAGAGCATGATCTCGGCGGCGGAAGGCAACGGTCCCGTCAACGCGCTCGACCTCGCGCTGCGCAAGGATCTCGGCAAGTACCAGAAATACATCGACGACCTATCGCTGTCGGATTTCCGCGTGCGCATCCTCAACGGCGGCACCGAAGCGGTGACGCGCGTGCTGATCGAGAGCGAGGACGGGCAGGGCGACCGCTGGACCACCGTGGGCATCTCGGCGAACATCATCGACGCCTCGTTCCAGGCCTTGATGGATTCGATCGTCTACAAGCTGGTGAAGTCGGGCGCGCCGGCGTGATACGGTCGGCGCCAAAGAGGGCGTCATGATCGACCATGTGTCCGTCGCGATAAGCGACCTTGGCAAAGCCACGGCGTTCTATGACGCGGTGCTCGGCGTCCTCGGTATGACGCGGCTGGAGACGCGCCCCGCGACCTGCGGTTACGGCAAAAAATACGCCGAGTTCTGGATCAACCTCCGGTCCGTAATGGCGCCGCCGGCGCCGGACAGCGGCCAGCATGTCTGCCTGCGAGCGCGCTCCGCGGAGATCGTCGATGCCTTTCACGCCGCGGCGCTGGCGCAGGGCGGCACCTCCGATGGTGCGCCGGGTTTGCGTCCGCAGCACGGTGAGGGCTACTACGCCGCCTTCATCCGCGATCCCGATGGCAACCGCATCGAAGCGGTGACGTTTCTCCCGGACGCGACCTGAACAGGGCAAAAGAATACGGCCGCCGGTTTTCGCCGGCGGCCGCATGATTTTTGTCAGTACCGAATTGTATCGCGAGCCGTTACTTCGGCGCCATCGGAGACGGCGAAGCCGGGCGCGGCGACGTCGAGGCCGCCGGCCGCGGCGGCGTATAGGGCTTGAACTCGGCGGCCTTGGACAGCTCGTCCTTGTTCATCGCGACCTTCAGCTGCACGTTGCCGGGGTCCTTGCCGGGCACGACCTCGACCGAGGCCGGGTCGAGCGCGATCTGCTTCGCGCCGATGCCGAGCACGCCGCCCACGCCGATCACGTAGGCCGAGACGCGGCCGTCCTTCTCGAACAGCACGTCATCGATGTCGCCGATCTTCTTGCCGTCGACGCCGATCACGTCGGTGCCTTTGAACTTCGAGGCCAGCATCTGATCGGGACTCTGCGTGGTGACGATCATCGGTGCGGCGCTGGCCATCGAGCCGGACGCCGTAGTGCCAGTGGTCGCCTTCGAGTCGGTGCTTGCCTTCGGCGCCGTGTCGGCGCCGGCCTTCGGCGCGCTCGTGGCTGCCGGGGCCTTCTCCGCCGGAGCCGGCGGGCTCGACTGCGCGAGCGCGGTGGTCAGCGCAAGGCCGCTCACCGCGGCGGCAATCGTCATTCGGGTGAATACACCTTTGTTAAACATGATATCGACCTCCATGGTCAGGAAAGGAGCAAGTGCTTGCTTTATGAAAGCCGCAGCGCGATGTGCCACGGCCCTCCACAGAAAAGTAGTTCTCAATCTCGAATACAATGCGGCGAGAGCGCAGCAATATCGGGGTCTTTTCACTGCGGATAAAAATGCGGGAAGGCGACGGCATAAGAAAATAAAATGGAACTCACGTTTCTTTTTTTCGGAAAAATTTTTTGAAACCGCCCGACAAAGCGGAACTCAAAGCCGGTGTCGTGAGTTTGACAGTTCGCCACCGCTACGCGATGGCTGCGTTGCAGCGCGGCGAACGTCAATGCTGGTGCGTTTCGCGCGATTCGTGCGCGAAGTGAAAGGCCGCCGCATCAAAGCTGATGTGGACGCGCCTCTTTCATCTTTTTGTCTTCTTCATCGATGCCGGCAAGCGCCTTGCGCAGCGTCGGCAGGATGTCGTCGACGTTCTCGGCGACGAGCATGTTGAAGTCGAGCCCCTCGCGGATGAACTGCACGGACTTCATGTGGTCGAGCAGGGCGCAGAGCGGGTTCCAGAATCCCTTGATGTTGGCGACCAGCACCGGCTTGCGGTGCCGGCCGAGTTGCACCCAGGTCAGTTGCTCGACCAGTTCCTCCAGCGTGCCGACCCCGCCGGGGAGCGCGACGAAGGCGTCGGCATGTTCGAACATCAGCCGCTTGCGCTCGTGCATGTCGCGCGTGACGATGAGGCCGTGCTCGCCGCGCTGCGCGTGCTCGCGCCGCATCAGGAAATCGGGGATGATGCCGGTCACCTTGCCGCCGCCGGCCTCGACCGCGTCCGCGACCGCGCCCATGATGCCGACCGAGCCGCCGCCATAGACGAGGCCGATGCCGTTTTCCGCGAGGATTTTGCCGAAAGCCTGGCCCGCCGCCATATAGGCCGGGTCGTTGCCGGGGCCTGACCCGCAATAGACGCAGATTGTCTTCAGTTCGCTCATGTCCGTCCGTTCCGGCCCTGCAAGACCATGGCGGGTCGGCGGGCGTCAAGTTGACGACCGTAGATAGGTATTTCTGCAAGGAATTTCACCCGCGCGGGATGATTAGCGCCCTGAATCCTCCTATATGAAGCGGATTGTGGCCGCCGCCGGCGGCCGCGCCGGAACACCCATGACCGCCGAATCGTCCACCCCGCCGAAAGAGCCGCAGATTTCCGCCAGCCGCGGCGCCTTGCTGCGCACGTTGGTCCACCTGTGGCCGCATATTTGGCCGTCCGGCCGTATCGATCTGAAGCGGCGAGTGCTGCTGGCGCTGCTGTTGCTGCTGCTCGCCAAGCTCGCCACGGTCGCGGTGCCCTTCACCTACAAGTGGGCGGCCGATGCGCTGGCCGGGCAGGGTAGCGCGCCGGTCGCGGCGTCCGACTGGGTGCTCTGGGCGCTCGCCGCGCCGCTCGCCATGACCGTTGCCTATGCCGGCATGCGCATCGTCATGGCCGTGCTGACGCAGCTGCGCGACGGCGTATTCGCCAAGGTCGCGATGCATGCGGTGCGCCGGCTCGCCTATCGCACCTTCGTGCACATGCACGACCTGTCGCTGCGCTTCCACCTCGAGCGCAAGACCGGCGGCCTCACGCGCGTGCTCGAGCGCGGCCGCAACGCCATCGAGACCATCGTGCGTATGGTCATCCTGCAGCTCATCCCGACCGTCATCGAGGTGTCGATGATCTCGGCGGTGCTGATGTGGCAGTTCGACTGGCGCTATGTGGCGACGATCCTGGCCACCGTCACGCTCTACATGGTCTACACCTATTTCGCGACCGAATGGCGCATCGCCATCCGCCGCAAGATGAACGACAGCGACACCGAAGCCAACGTCAAGGCGATCGACTCGCTGCTCAACTACGAGACCGTGAAATATTTCAGCGCCGAGCGCCGCGAAGCCGCGCGCTACGACCGCGCGATGGAGCGCTACGAAAGCGCGAGCATCGATGCATACACCTCTCTCGCGGTGCTTAACGCCGGGCAGGCGGCGATCTTCACGGTCGGCCTCGGCGTTGCGATGGTGCTGTGCGCGATCGGCATCAGGAACGGCACCAACACGGTCGGCGATTTCGTCCTGATCAACGCGATGATGATCCAGCTCTATCAGCCGCTGAATTTCATGGGCATGGTCTATCGCGAGATCAAGCAGGCGGTGACCGACATCGAAATCATGTTCGCGATCCTCGGCCGCAAGCCGGAGATCGCGGACGCGCCCGGCGCGCAGCCGCTGCAGACGACGCAAGGCGCGATCCGCTTCGACGACGTACGCTTTGCCTATGAGGCCGAACGGCCGATCCTCAAGGGCATCAGCTTCGAGGTGCCGGCGGGCAAGACCGTCGCAGTGGTCGGGCCGTCCGGCGCCGGCAAGTCGACCATTTCGCGGCTGCTGTTCCGTTTTTACGAATTGTCGGGCGGCCGCATCACCATCGACGGGCAGGACATCAGCGCCGTCACGCAAACCTCGCTGCGCGAGGCGATCGGCATGGTCCCGCAGGACACCGTGCTGTTCAACGACACGCTGCGCTACAACATTCGCTACGGCCGCTGGGAAGCGACCGACGCCGAGGTGGAGGAGGCCGCGCGGCTTGCCCGGATCGACGACTTCATTCGTCTGTCGCCGAAGGGCTACGAGACGGAAGTCGGCGAACGCGGCTTGAAGCTGTCGGGCGGTGAGAAGCAGCGCGTGGCGATCGCCCGCACCATCCTCAAGGGGCCGCCGATCCTGGTGCTCGACGAAGCGACTTCGGCGCTCGACAGCCATACCGAGAAGGAAATCCAGGATGCGCTCGACCGCGTGTCGCGCAACCGCACCACGCTGGTGATTGCGCACCGGCTGTCGACCATCGTCGCCGCCGACGAGATTATCGTTCTCTCGGCGGGCGAAATCGTCGAGCGCGGCACGCATCAGCAACTCTTGGCCAAGGGTGGGCTTTACGCCAGCATGTGGAACCGCCAGCGCGAGGCCGAGGAGGCGCGCGAAAAGCTTGCGCTGACCGGGGAAGGCGGCGATACCGGCGCGCCGAACCGCAATCCGCCGCCGGTCAATGACGAGATTTCCGCCGCGGCCGGCGCGCCGCTGCCGGTGCGGGTGGAAGCCGCGGAATAGTCCGCGCAACGGGGGACTGGGATGTCGATCGTCGACTCGATCAAGGCGCAGGCCGTGCCGGTGACGCCGGAGGGGTATCCGTTCATCGCGGCCTTCGCCTTCGCAAGCCTCGTGCTGTTCTGGCTGTGGACCCCGCTCGGCTGGCTCGGCGTCGTCCTGACGCTGTGGTGCGTCTACTTCTTCCGCGATCCGCCGCGCGTGACGCCGGTGCGCGACGGCATCGTGGTGTCGCCGGCCGACGGCCGCGTCAGCCAGGTCGCCGCCGCGTCGCCGCCGCACGAGCTCGGCCTCGGCGATGCGCCGATGACTCGCGTTTCGATTTTCATGAGCGTGTTCGACTGCCATGTGAACCGCAGCCCCGTCACCGGCCAGATCGAAAAAATCGTCTATCAGCCGGGCAAGTTCTTCAACGCCGATCTCGACAAGGCGAGCGCGGACAACGAGCGCAACTCGCTGGTGATCGCCACCGGCGAAACCCGCATCGCGGTGGTGCAGATTGCCGGCCTGATCGCGCGGCGCATCGTCTGTTACGCGCGGGAAGGGCAGGCGATGCCCGCCGGCGAACGCTTCGGCATGATCCGGTTCGGCTCGCGGCTCGACGTCTACCTGCCGGCCGGCACGCCGGTGATGGTGGCGGTCGGGCAGACGGCGCTGGCCGGCGAAACCGTGCTGGCCGATCTGCGCGGCAGCGAGGCTCCGCGCGCGTTCCGGATGGGTTAACGCCGCCGGCGCGGCTCCATGGAAAAGCCGTGTTGAACCGACTATAATCCTGTCATGGTGTTCCAACCGCTCGATCCCAATCGTCCGCCCGGCCGGCGGCTGCGCTTCAAGCCGGTTCCGGTGCGCGTGCTGCTGCCGAACGTCATCACGCTGCTCGCGCTGTGCGCAGGGCTCACCGCGATCCGCATGGCGTTCGAGAGCCGGCTCGATCTCGCGCTCGCGGCGATCGTTTTCGCGGCGCTGCTCGACGGCGTCGACGGCCGCGTCGCGCGCATGCTCAAGGGCACCTCGCGCTTCGGCGCGGAACTCGACAGCCTCGCCGACTTCGTCAATTTCGGCGTCGCGCCTGCGCTCATTCTCTATTTCTGGGGTCTGTTCGAGCTGAAGTCGGTCGGCTGGATCGCCGCGCTGGTGTTCGCGATCTGCGCGGCGCTGCGGCTCGCGCGCTTCAACGTGATGATCGACGACCCCAACCAGCCGGCCTGGGCCGGCAACTTCTTCACCGGCATCCCGGCCCCGGCGGGCGCCATCACCGTGCTGCTGCCGATCTATCTCGACTTCCTCGGCGCGGATCGCGGCAAGGCGATGATCTGGATCGCCTTCGCTTATACGCTGCTGATCGGACTGCTGATGGTGTCGCGGCTGCCGGTGTTCTCCGGCAAGCGGGTCGGCAAGCGGGTGGCGCCGGAAATGGTGCTGCCGGTCTTCGTCGTCGTGGTGCTGTTCTTCGCGCTTCTGGTCAGCTACCCGTGGGAAGTGTTGACCTCCGGCACGCTGATGTATCTCGTCTGCCTGCCGCTCGGCTGGCTATCCTACCGCAATTACCAGCGCAAGGACGCCGAAGCCGCCACCGCCGTCGCGGCGGGCGTCGGCGCCACCGAAGCGCCGAGCGTCGCGCCTTTGCCGGGCGAGATCGGCCCGGACGGCGACGATCGCCCGAACCGTCTCAACTGACTTGCGCGGAAACCGTCAGGGAGCCGGCTTGCCGTTGAGCAGGCTGGTGCCGAACGGATATCCCGGCATCAAATCGTAAGGATGCGCCCAGCCAGGCAGCGCCTTGACGCGGTCGAGCCACTCCGACACCGCCGGATGGTCCTTGCGGATATCGAAGCCGAACTCGTCGGCCGGATAATAAAGATAAGCCACCATTGAAATGTCGGCGATGGTCGGCCGCCCGCCGAGCAGATAGGGCGCCTTCTCCAGCCGCTTGTTCACGATCGCGAGGTTCGCGTCGATGCGGCCTTTCAGGAAGTTGAACACCGCCTGATCGGGCCGCGGCTTCGCCCAGTTGTTGATGAAGCGATAGGGACCGAGAAAGCCGTTGACCTTCTGGTTGTCGAACACGATCCAGCGCAGCGCTTCCAGTTCCTCGTCTTCGCCCTGCGGCATGAATTTGCCGGACCGCTTGCCGAGATAGTTCAGAATGACGGCCGACTGCGTGAGCTTCTTGTCGCCGTGCGCCAGCACCGGCACTTCACCCATCTCGTTGATGTCGGTGCGGAACTCCGCGGTGCGCTGCACGAGGCCGGCGAAGAAGTCGACCCACACCGGTTTCCAGTCGGCACCGATCAGGTTGAGCATCAGCGCGGCGCGATAGGCGTTGCCGGACTGGGCGAAACAGTAGAGCTGATAGTCGGCCATGATGAGGCTCCTTGGGATTCAGCGTGAGGGTTTGCGCGACAAGGTGAGCGGCAGCCCGTCGGCGGTCCTGCCTTCGAAATGCTCACCCTTGCTGTCGAGTTGCGCGAGAGCTTCGTCGTCGCCGGACGCCACGGTCAGGACGCCGTCGGTGAGCGTCCAGTGCCGCGCCTTGTAGAGACTGCCGGGGCAGCCGCCGTCCGGCGTCATATCGCCGGCCTGTCCGCTTCGGCTGCGCAATTCGACGCCGCAGGGCGGCGCATTGGGAGCGGCGAACATCCAGCGTCCGGCCATCGAGAGGCTCGTGGCCGGACCGTTCGATGCCGTCGTGTCGAGGACCGCGCCGCCGCCTGTCGAGCAGGCGGCGAGCGCGAAGGTCAGCAGCGTTGCCGCTATGGCAAATGGGGCCATCGCCGGCATCGAACGCGTCTACTTCATCGTCGGGATGACGAACTCGGCGCCTTGCTTGATGCCCGAGGGCCAGCGCGAGGTGACGGTCTTGGTCTTGGTGTAGAAGCGGATCGAGTCCGGCCCGTGCTGGTTGAGGTCGCCGAAGCCGGAGCGTTTCCAGCCGCCGAAGGTGTAATAGGACAGCGGCACCGGAATCGCGAAGTTGACGCCGACCATGCCGACATTGACGCGGCCGGCAAAATCGCGCGCGGCGTCGCCGTCGCGGGTGAAGATCGATACGCCGTTGCCGTATTCGTGCTCGGACGGCAGCCGCACGGCCTCCTCGTAGTCCTTCGCGCGGACCACCGACAGCACCGGCCCGAAGATCTCTTCCTTGTAGATCTTCATGTCCGGCGTCACGTTGTCGAACAGGCAGCCGCCCATGAAGTTGCCGTTCTCGTAGCCCTGGAGCTTGAAGTTGCGGCCGTCGACGACGAGCTTGGCGCCTTCCTTGACGCCGATATCGACGTAGTCCTTCACCTTGTTGAGATGCGCGCGGGTCACCATCGGGCCGTAATCGGCCTGGGTGTCGGTCGAGGGGCCGATCTTGAGGCTCTCGACGCGCGGGATCAGCTTCTTCACCAGCAGATCGGCGGTCTTCTCGCCGACCGGCACCGCGACCGAGATCGCCATGCAGCGCTCGCCGGCCGAGCCGTAGCCCGCGCCGATCAGCGCATCGACCGCCTGATCCATGTCGGCGTCCGGCATCACGATCATATGGTTCTTGGCGCCGCCGAAGCACTGCACGCGTTTGCCGTGCGCGCAGCCGGTCGCATAGATGTATTCGGCGATCGAGGACGAGCCGACGAAGCCGACCGCCATGATGCGCGGGTCGGTCAGGATGGCGTCGACCGCTTCCTTGTCGCCGTTGACGACGTTGAGGACGCCCGGCGGCAGGCCGGCCTCGAGGAACAGTTCGGCGATCCGCATCGGCACCGACGGGTCGCGCTCCGACGGCTTCAGGATGAAGGCGTTGCCGCAGGCGATGGCCGGCGCGAGTTTCCAGAGCGGGATCATCGCCGGGAAGTTGAACGGCGTGATGCCGGCGACAACGCCGAGCGGCTGGCGCATCGAATAGAGGTCGATGCCGGTGCCGGCGGCCTCGGTGTATTCGCCTTTCATCAGATGCGGGATGCCGCAGGCGAACTCGACGACCTCGAGGCCGCGCTGGATGTCGCCCTTGGCGTCACTGAAGGTCTTGCCGTGCTCGGAGGAGAGCAGGCGGGCGAGATCGTCATATTCGTCCTGGATCAGTTCCAGGAATTTGAACATCACGCGGGCGCGGCGCTGTGGGTTGGTAGCGGCCCAGGCGGGCTGCGCTTCGGCCGCGTTGGCCACGGCCTTTTCGACCTCGGCTTTCGAGGCGAGCGCCACCTTGGCCTGCACCTCGCCGGTATTGGGGTCGAAAACGTCGCCCTGGCGGCCCGCGCCCTTGACGGTCTTGCCGCCGATGAAATGGCCGATATCACGCATGATTGTCTCTCCCGTGCCGGGCCGCCGGTGTTCCGGCTGGCCCACGTCCCATTTGGTTCAGATAGCGCAGCGCGGACGCTGCGAAAAGCCGTGCCGGAGCGTGTCTGGGCTGCGATCCGGCGGCCAAACCTTAATGCATCCTGAATTTTCCCGCTCGCATTGCAAGGCCGGCGGATAGCGTTCTTTTACGCTCCCTTAAGCGCGCGCCACTAGTGTCCTTTTGCGGGTTTCTGCGCATTTCGTGCGGCCCGGCATCGTCTTGCGTGGAGTTGCGTCATGGACATTTCAACCGGCCTTGGCCTTGCTGCCGGCGCGGTCGTGCTGGTCACCCTCATCCTGATGGGTGGCGAACTCGGCATGTTCCTGGACGCCCACGCCGCCATCGTCATCTTCGGCGGCTCCTTCGCCGCCACGCTGATCCGCTTCCCGCTGTCCTGCATTTTCCACGGCGTCCCGCTCGGCATGAAGTTCGCCTTCACGCTGCGCCGCATGGGCGCGCGCGAGCTGGTCGAAGAGCTCGCCGGCCTCGCCGAGATCGCCCGCAAGTCGGGGCCGGTCGGTCTCGAAAAGGTCGAGGTCGAGGATCCCTTTCTCGCCAAAGGCATCCGCTTCGTCGCCGACGGCTACGACGCCGACTTCATCCGCGACAATCTGGAGCGTGACCGCGACAACTTCCTGACCCATCTCGACGAGGGCCAGAAGATCTACCGCGCGGTCGGCGACTGCGCGCCGGCCTTCGGCATGGTCGGTACGCTGATCGGCATGGTGCAGATGTTCGCCAACATGACCGATCCTTCCAAGCTTGGTCCCTACATGGCGGTCGCGCTACTCGCGACATTCTACGGCGCGGCGGTGGCCAACCTGTTCTGCCTGCCGATCGCCGACAAGCTGCACCTCAAGCTGATCGACGAGGAAATCAATCGCACGCTGATCATCGACGGCATCCTGATGATCCGCGACGCCAAGAGCCCGACGCTGGTGCGCGAGATGCTGCTCGCCTACCTGCCGGAGAAGCACCGTCACGTCGGCGAGGAAGCCGAACTGGCGCCGGCTTGAGGCGGGGCTAGCTCATGGCGCGGCGCAAGGACGGCGGACACGGCGGCGGACACGGCTGGTTCGTCACGTTCGCGGACCTGATGGGTCTGCTGGTCGCATTCTTCGTGATGCTGGTCGCGTTTTCCACGCAGGACTCCGCCAAGCTTCAGGTCGTCGCGGGATCGATGCGCGATGCTTTCGGCGTGCAGGATCGCGTGCGCTATTCCGGCATCATCGAGGTGCCGGGCCTGCCGACGCGGCCGAAGCTGAAGAACACCGCGCATATCAGCCCGGAGGAGGCGTCCGCGACGCCGACGCCGAACGAGCGCGACCGCAATCGCACATTCGGCGCGCGCTTTCACGAGGACCAGAAATTCGCGCTCGCGGCCGCCTCGCTGCGCCAGGCGCTGCAGAACATGCCTGAAATCACCGAAGCCTCGAAGCACATCATGATCGAGGAGACCAAGCAGGGTCTCAACATCGAGATCGTCGATCAGGATGGGCGCTCGATGTTCGCCGACGGCAGCAAGTTTCCCAACGACCGCACGCGCAAGATCCTCCAGAAGATCGCGCCGGCGCTGAAGGAGATGCCGTATCGCGTCTCGATCACCGGCCATACCGCGACCAGCCGGATTCCGCCGCGTCACGGCTACGGTCCCTGGGAGCTTTCGGCCGACCGCGCCAATGCGGTGCGAGAAATTCTCTCCGCCGAAGGTCTGCCGTCCGGCAATATCTTTCAGGTCGCGGGCAAGGCCGACACCGATCCCCTGTTTCCGGACAATCCCTCACTGTCGCCGAACCGCCGGGTGACCATCACCCTGATGCGGGAGGAACCGCCGGTTCCCGTTAACCTGCGGCCCTGACAGGGTTTTTCGCGCGCTCTTGCCCACAGGGCACCTCTGCGCCGTCGCCATGTTTGGTGTTCTTGGCCTCAATCGGGTGTTATAAGGCCCGCCGTTTAACGGAGCACCGGCGTTCGACAGCCCATGGCTGAAGGTTCGCGTACGACAACCACAGATGCCAATGGGGACGCGGACGCCGCACCGGCGCCCGCGAGCTTTTTTGCGCTCGCGCTCGGCAGCGTCGGCGTCGTCTATGGCGATATCGGCACCAGCCCGCTTTACGCCTTCCGCGAGGCGGCGATCGCCGCGGCGACTGATAACGTCGTCACCCGCGACATCGTGCTCGGCGTGCTGTCGCTCATCGTCTGGGCGCTGATCGTCATCGTCGCGCTCAAATACGTCCTGCTGCTGCTGCGCGCCGACAACAACGGCGAGGGCGGCACGCTGTCGCTGACCGCGCTTGCCAGCCGCGCGCTCGGCCGCCGCGCCGTGTTCATCTATTTCGCCGGCATTGTCGGCGCCGCGATGTTCCTCGGCGACTCGATGATCACGCCGGCGATCTCGGTGCTGTCCGCGGTCGAGGGCCTGAAGCTCGCGAGCCCGGTGTTCGACTCCTATGTCGCGCCGCTGGCGGTCGTCATCCTGATCCTGCTGTTCGCGGTCCAGAGCCGCGGCACCGCCAAGGTCGCCGCGTTGTTCGGTCCGATCATGGTGGTCTGGTTCATCGCCATCGCGGTCGCCGGTGCGCTGCACATTCGCGACGACGTTGGCGTGCTGCACGCCATCAATCCCTATTACGGCGTCAAATTCGTTTTCAACCACGGCACGGTCGGTCTGATTACGCTCGGCGCTGTCTTCCTGGTCGTCACCGGCGGCGAAGCGCTTTACGCCGATCTCGGCCATTTCGGCCGCAAGCCGATCCAGTTTGCCTGGTTCGGCCTCGTGATGCCGGCGCTGCTGATCAATTATTTCGGGCAGGGCGCCAAGGTGCTGGCCGATCCGATGGCGATTGAAAATCCGTTCTACCGGCTGGTGCCCGACGACTTCATCGTGCCGATGGTGGTGCTGGCGACGGCGGCGACCGTGATCGCGAGCCAGGCGGTCATCACCGGCGCCTATTCGCTGGTCCAGCAGGCGATCCAGCTCGGCCTGTTGCCGCGGCTCGCCATTCTGCACACCTCGGCCTCGCATGCCGGGCAGATCTACATTCCGCGCGTCACCTGGGCGCTGCTGGTCGGCGTTCTGCTGCTCGTCGGCATGTTCCATACTTCGAGCTCGCTCGCCTCGGCCTATGGCATCGCCGTTGCGACCACGATGGTGGTCGACGGCTTCCTTGCGTTCTTCGTGGTGTGGAAACTGTGGCGCTGGAAGCTGTGGCAGGCGCTGCTGCTGATGGTGCCGTTCATCGTGGTCGACGTGTTCTTCTTCTCGGCCAATGCCTCCAAGCTGCTGGAAGGCGCCTGGCTGCCGCTCTTGTTCGGCATCACGATGGTGCTGCTGATCATGACCTGGCGGCGCGGCACCGGCCTGCTGTTCGACAAGACTCGCCGCACCGAGGTTCCGATCGATACGCTGTTCCGCAACCTCGAGAAGAAGCCGCCGCATATCGTGCCGGGCACCGCGGTGTTCCTGACCAGCGACCCCGATTTCGCGCCGACCGCGCTGCTGCACAATCTCAAGCACAACAAGGTGCTGCACGAGAGCAACGTGATCCTCACCGTCAACACCGCCGACACGCCGCGCGTGCCGGAAAACGAGCGGGTCAAGATCACGCCGATGTCCGAACACTTCAGCAAGGTCGCGCTGAAGTTCGGCTACATGGAACAGCCCAACGTGCCGAAAGCGCTGGCGATCGCCCGCAAGCACGGCTGGCAGTTCGACATCATGGCGACGTCGTTCTTCCTGTCGCGGCGCTCGCTGCGTCCGGCCGCGCATTCCGGCATGCCGCTCTGGCAGGATCACCTGTTCATCGCGCTGGCGCGTTCGGCAAGCGACGCCACCGACTTCTTCCAGATCCCGACCGGGCGGGTGGTCGAGGTCGGCACGCAGGTGACGGTGTAACCCGCGCGCCGGCTATGCTATTCTCCCGGAAAAGGGAGTCACAATGTCCGAACCGATGCCGCGCGCCGACGAGGTCACCAACCTGACCGTCGAGGAGGTCGCGAAGGGCCTGACCGAAGGCCGCATGCTGCTGATCGATGTGCGCGAGCCGAACGAGACGGCGCTGGAACGCTATCCCGGCGCGGTGCTGTTGCCGCTGTCGTCCTTCGACCCGGCGCAGATTCCCGATCCGAAGGGCAGGCAGGTGGTGTTTGCCTGCCGTTCCGGGCGGCGCTCGATCACGGCTTCGGTTGCCGCGCAGGACGCCGGGCTCAAATCCTGTAACTGCCATCTGGCCGGCGGTATCCTGGCCTGGAAGGCTGCCGGGCTTCCCACCGAGAGCTGAAAATTCCACCGAGAGGCGATGCGATGGTCCTGACAAAGTCGTTGCGGTTGGCCGCGGCGCTGGTCACGGCGCTTTACTGGGGCGCTATCGTGCCGGCGCTTGCGCAAAGCGAGCGCGTCGTCAACGTCTACAACTGGTCGGATTACATCGATCCGCAGGTGATCGAGGAGTTCACCAAAGAGACCGGCATCAAGGTCCGCTACGATACGTTCGACTCGAACGACACGCTCGAGGCCAAGCTGCTCGCCGGCAAGTCCGGCTACGACGTCGTGGTGCCGACCGGCTATTTCCTCGAGCGGCAGATCAAGGCCGGCCTGTTCCAGAAGCTCGATAAATCGAAGCTGCCGAACCTGAAGAACGTCTGGCCGGAGATAGCGAAGCATCTCGCGGTCTACGACCCCGGCAACAACTACGCCGTCAATTACATGTGGGGCACCACCGGCATCGGCTACAACGTCAAGGCGATGCGCGAGCGGCTGGGCGCAAGCGGAAAAATCGAAAGCTGGGATACGGTCTTCAAGCCGGACAACCTCGCGCGGTTCAAGGACTGCGGGGTTCACATGCTGGACTCCGCCGACGATATCCTGACCACGGCGCTGCATTATCTCGGCATCGACCCGAATACGACCAGGCAGGACGAGTTGCAGAAGGGCGCCGACCTTTTACTCGCGGTGCGTCCGTCGGTCCGCAAGTTCCACTCTTCCGAATATCTCAATGCGCTTGCGAGCGGCGAGATCTGCCTCGTGGTTGGCTGGTCCGGCGACATCAAACAGGCGCAGAAGCGCGCCGCCGAAGCCAAAAGTGGTGTCGGGATCGGCTATGCGATCCCGAAGGAGGGCGCGCAGCTGTTTTTCGACAATCTGGCGATCCCGAAGGATGCCGCCCATGTCGCGGAAGCGCATGCCTTCATCGATTTCCTGCTGCGCCCGGAGATCGCCGCCCGCAACACCAATCTGGTGTCCTACGCCAACGGCAATCTCGCGAGCCAGAAGCTGGTCAAGCCGGAGATATTGAGCGATCCGGGCATCTATCCGGACGCCGAGACGATGAAACGGCTTTATGCCGTGAAGGCGCGCGACCCGCGCTCGCAGCGCGTGATGAACCGGCTCTGGACGCGGATCAAGACCGGCCGCTAACCCGGTCCGGTCAGCGTTTGAACGGGGCGTCCTGCGGCCGCCAGCGGCGGTGCACCCACAGCCATTGCTCGGGGTGCTCGCGGATCCAGTTTTCGATCACGGTCGTGATCGCCTGCATGGTGCCGGCGATGTCGATGCTGCCATCCGTGTCGCGCACCGGCGGGATGGCCTCGGTCAATTCGGCGCGGAAGCGGCCGCCGGGCAGGCGGACGATCCGCGTGCCGTGGATCGGGCAGTCGACCTGCCGCGCCAGCCGCGCGAGCAGCGGATTGGCGCGCGTGCGCTGGCCGAAGAACGTCACCTCGACGCCACGCACGTAATACTGGTCGACCAGCATCGCGACATGTCGTCCGGCTTCGAGCGCCTCGGCAAGCCGCACCGGCGCGTCGAGCCCGGTCGCGATCAGCGTGCCCATGCTGCCGGAGCGGATGCGGGTGATTGCGTCGGCGACCGCGCCGAGATTGGGGCGGCGATAGAGCACCGCGGTGTCGAGGCCGAAGGTCTGCGCGATCTGCGCCGGCAATTCCCAATTGGCGAGATGCGCCGCGAAAATGAGTGCCGGCTTGCCGTCGTCCTGCAACTGCCGGAACAGCTGCTCGGTCTCGGGGCTGAAATCGACGTCGCCGGCATCCTTGCCGTGCGCGGCGTCGGAGCCGATGGCGGTGCGGATGCGGTCGATATGGGCGAACTCGCCGGCGACGCGGCCGAGATTGTCCCAGACGCCTTTCAGGATTGCTTCGATCTCGGCCCCGGACTTTTCCGGGAACGCCGCTTTGAGATTGTCGCGGCCGATCCGGTGTTCCTTCGTCAGCGGGCCGATCGCGCGGGCGGCGGCGGCCATTGCGTTGGCGGAGCCGCGGCGGGGAAACAGCCGCAGCACGCGCAGCAGCATGGCGGCGGTGTTGCCGGCCGCCTCGTCGGCGGCGGCGATCAGTCTGGAGCGAAAGGAGCGGTCGGCGCGCGGCATCCTCGCGCGCCTCAGAAATGCACGATGATCTTGCCGAACACCTGGCGACTCTCGATGCGTTCGAGGCCGCGCTCGTATTCGGCGAGCGGCACCTCCATGTCGATCACCGGCGTCAGCCCCTTCGCCATCTTGGCAAGGCCGTCGGCGATGTTGCGCATGGAAGCGCCGAACGATCCGAAGATCTTGTACTGCTGCTGGAACAGCTGCATCAGGTTCAGCGTGATACTCGGTCCCGCCGTCGAGCCGCAGGTAACGAGCCGGCCGCCGCGCTTCAGGACCAGCAGCGAGCCGTTGAAGCCTTCGCCGCCGACATGCTCGAACACGACGTCGACGCCCTTCTTGCCGGTCAGCTTGCGCGTGATCGTCTCGAAACGTTCGGTGCGGTAATTGATGACGTGGTCGGCGCCGAGCGCCTTGACCTTCTCGGCCTTCACGTCGTCGCCGACGGTGGTGATGACGGTGCAGCCCATCGCCTTGGCCATTTTGATGGCGACGGTGCCGATGCCGGAGCCGCCCGCCTGCACCAGCATGGTTTCGCCGGGCTGGAGCTTGGCATTGTCGAACAGCATGTGCTCGACGGTGCCGTAGGCGATCGGCGCGCAGGCGGCGTCGCGGAACGAGACGCCTTTCGGCACCGGGATAACGAGGCGAGCGGGCATGTTCAGCAGATCGCGGGCAAATCCGTCGATGTGGAAGCCCATGATGCCGCCGATGTTCTCGCAGAGATTGTCGCGGCCCTCGCGGCAGGCCTTGCAGGTGCCGCAGGTGAGGCCGCCATACATGACTACGGGGTCGCCCGCCGTGAAGCCGGTGACGCCGTCACCGACGGCGGCGATCTCGCCCGATCCCTCGACCCCGGCGATCAGCGGCAGCTTGCGCTTGGCGAAGGCCATGCCGCGAAAGCCCCAGAGGTCGAGATGGTTGAGTGCGATCGCCTTGACGCGCACCTGCACCTCGCCGGCCGCAGGCGGCGGTGGCGCGTCGATCTCGCGCAGTTCGAGCTTGCGGTCGGCGACCTGGGTGAGCGCGCGCATGGTCTTCGGGGCGTCGGCCGTCGTCACGCCGGCTCCCGCGCCATCACCAGCGACACGTTCTGGCCGCCGAAACCGAAGGAACTGGAGATTGCATAACGCACCTGTGCGTCGCGCGCCGTGTTCGGCACCACGTCGAGCGGGATTTCCGGGTCCGGCACCGCGTAATTGATGGTCGGCGGCAGGCGGCCATGTTCCAGCGTCAGCATCGTGAACACCGCCTCGACCGCGCCCGCGGCCGACAGCGTGTGGCCGATCATCGACTTGTTGGACGACATCGGGATCTGCTTGGCGCGTTCACCGAACACCGCCATCACGCCCTTCGTTTCCATCTTGTCGTTTTCCGGCGTGCCGGTGCCGTGCGGATTGATGTAGTCGATGTCGTCCGGCGTAATGCCGGCGTCGTCGAGCGCATTGCGGATGCAGCCGATGATCGGCTTGCCGTCCGGGCTCGAGCGGGTGCGGTGGAAGGAGTCCGCCATCTCGCCGCAGCCGGCCAGCACGCCGAGGATCGTTGCGCCGCGCGCCTTGGCGCTGTCGAGGCTTTCGAGCACCAGCGCACCGGCGCCTTCGGCCATCACGAAGCCGTCGCGGTTCTTGGAGAAGGGCTTCGCCGCCGATTGCGGCGGGTCGTTCTGGGTGGACAGCGCCGACAGCAGCGAGAAGCGCACCAGCGACTCGATGTTCACCGAGCCGTCGGTGCCGATGCAGAGCGCGGCGTCCGCTTCGCCGCGCCGGATCGCCTCGACGCCGAGCTGGATCGCGGTCGCGCCCGATGCGCATGCGGTCGACAGCGACACCGGCGAGCCGCGCGTGCCGAAACGATCGGCCAGGCTGTCGGCGATCGAGCCGAACATGAACAGCTCGTTGAATTTCTGGAACTTGCCGGTCGCGCCGGCGCGGATCAGGTCGTCGTAGCTGACATCGGCATTGGCGCCGGCCGCCTTGGCGAGTTCGGCGCGCTGCGGCCATTCGATTTCAACGGGCGCGACGGCGAGGAAGAGGGGCCCGGGGAAGTCGCCCTTGGCTCCGATGCCGGACTGGCCGACGGCTTCCTCCGCCGCCAACTGCGCGAGGTTGTGCGACAGCGCGGGCGCGCACATCGGGTCGGCGTCGACGAAATCGACGGTGCCGGCGACGGTGGTGCGCAGGCCCTCGGTCGAAAAGCGCTTGATGGTGCGCAGCCCGGACTGACCGGCGGTGAGCTTCTTCCAGTTCTCCGCCTTGCCGGCGCCGAGCGATGTCACCACGCCCATGCCGGTGACCACGACGACCCGCCGTCCCGTCTTGTCGTGCGTCGATGTCATGACGGTTCTCTCCGCGAATTGTCAGGGGGCTTCGACCAGCGCCATGCCGGCGCCGCGCCACAGTCCGACGCTCGAAACGACGACCTGCTTGAGCGGGGCGCTCATCGGCTTTTCAAGGCCGGTGCCGTCCTTCGGCGGGAATAACGTGCCGTGGCCGAGCGCGATCGCGGCGAGGGCGAGATTCATCGTGAACTGGGCCTCGTTGGAGTGCCCAATATAGGTCTCGGTGGCGCGAACCGGTAGGTCGGGGATGGCGGCCAGAAACGCCCGTTCGGCGGCGGTGGCGGGCGCAACCCCGGTCGCGGCCGACAACATCGCGGCCTCGCCCTTGCGAACCGAGCCGCCGATCCGCTCCCACAGCGAGCGCAGCGCGGAGGCGTCGGCCAGTTGATCGGGCTTGGCGCGCTCCGACAGAACCTCGGCGATGCGGCCGTGAACCTTGGCGCCGCGTGCCTGCGCGTGGGCGCGCGACTCGATGACGAGGAAGGCGCCGAGCGAGCCGAGCGCGGCGCCGCCGGAGGCGCGCTCCCACACCGGCGCGTAGCCGCCTTCGAGCAGCAGGTTGCCGAACTCGAACAGCATGATGCTGTCCTTGCGCTCGCCGTTATAGGAGCCGCCGACGAGGGCGACCTCGCTCTGCCCGGCATTGATGCGGCTGCAGGCGATGCGCACCGCGTCGACGCCGGCGGCTTCCTCGCCCATGAAGGTGCGCGAGGAGCCGGTGACGCCGTGCACGATCGAGATGTTGCCGGCGAGCAGGTTCGACAGTTGCGCGAGGAACAGAGTGGGGCGGATGTCGCTCATCAGCCGCGCGTTGAGCACGCTGTCGGGATCGGCGGCATCCTTCATCGCCGTCAGGATGGCGCTGTCGGCGGCCAAGTCGCGTTCGCCGCCGCCGGCCGCGACGATCATGTCGGTGCGCGCGAGGACGTCCGCATTGCCCTTGATGCCGGCGGAGTCCAGCGCAAGACCGGCGGCATAGGTGCCGATCCGCTGCCAGGCTTCCATCTGGCGCTGGTCGCCCTTTTTCGGAATCTGCTTGTCGTAGTCGAGCGGCACGACCGGATGCACACTGTAGGGCGCAAACGTCGTGTCATCGACATGGGTTTCGCCGCGCATCAGCTTGTCCCAATGCGCGTCCGGTCCCTCGCCGAGGCAGGAGACGATGCCGATGCCGGTGATGCAGGCGTCGCGTGCGGAGTCGGTCATGTCACCGCGTCCATCGGAAATTCGATCTTGCCGGCAAAGTCCTTCATGAACGTCACGAATTGCGGGTTCGGGAAGTCGACGATGCGGAACGTAATATTGGCGTCGCAGATTCGCTTGCCGCCGATCTCAATTTTGGCGTCGGTGATCGCGTAGCCGGAACCCTCGTGCACCAGCGAAGCCGTAATGTCGAGGTGCTGGCCCGGCGTCACGAAGGTGCGGAACTTCGCTTCCTTCAGCGCGGCGAGGAACGGCATCTTGGCGAATCGCTGCGCGCCGATGATGAGCCAGCCCGAGGTTTGCGCCATCGCCTCGGTCAGCAGGACGCCGGGCAGCAGCGGGTAGCCGGGGAAGTGGCCTTCGAAAATGGTGCTTTCGGTCGGGACGGTCGCGGCGCAGCGGATCGTGCGGTTTTCGAGATCGAGGTCGACAATCCGGTCGATGAGCTGAAAATACTCGATGCGCATTGCGTCGGTCGGCGACCAGGCTCCCGTCAGGCGCTTTTGGCGGCGACAAGCTCGTCGATGCGGGCGCTGAGGTTGGAGAGCACGAAATACTGTTCCGTGGTCGCCTTGCCTTCGTTGACTTCCTGCGTCCACTGCTCGAGCGGCATTTTGATACCGAAGGCCTTGTCGATCGCGAAGGCGATGTCGAGGAAGTCCAGGCTGTCGATGCCCAGGTCGTCGATGGCATGGCTTTCCGGCTTGATGGTCTCGCGCGGAATGTCGCAAGTCTCGGCAATGATTTTCGCGACGGTGTCGAAGGTCGAGGACATCGGTAACTCTCTTGGTCTTCTAAGGTTTTCCTGGATGCCCTGGGGCTTCTGGAGGCGCGTGTCCGGCCGGTCCGCCGGAACGTCCGTTCGGCTGTGCGTATAGCGAAGCAAGGCCGATAGTTCAATGCCAGCCGCTATTTATGCCAAATATGGACAGATTTAGCCGGGGAAAGCCGGCCGTTACCGGCGTTCCCGCGTCACTTCCATGGGGGTGCAGTTGCGCCGGCCCTGCAGGGCGCAGTCCTGGTTCTTGCGCATCTCGGCCATCGTATTGGCGATCCAGAGCCCGGCGCCGATCAGCCCGCCGACCAGCAGGAAGGCCGCCACGTTAACCAGCATCCGATGCCGGTAGTCGTCGCCGTCCTCGTCGTGCTCGTAGCGGTCGAGGCCGTCGACCGGCTCGTCCCGGCCGGCCAGGCCGCCGCCCAGCTCGTCCGAGCGACGGTGGCGGAAAGGCAGAATCCGGGCGTCTTCGTCGTCGGATGGGGGGCTGCCGCTCTGCATGGGTGAAATCTAGCCGATTGCACGCCGCCTTGCGATCCGCCGGAAGCGCGGCGCAGGGCGGCGGATTCCGCTTGTCGGGACTGGAGCCATTCGCCACTATCGCCCCGGAGCCAAAAACAAGAACGATAAGGCTCTGCCTTTTATCGGGACCAACCCCGGCTTACGCGGACGCGACGGCCAGTCGCGGCGGATGGAAGGCTGAAGGGTCCGCCGGCCACGGCGGGCAGCTGGGGGCTCTAGGGGTTTCGCTTGATCCACAATCTCGTTGTCGCGGCGCATCTCGCCGCCGGCGACCTTTCACTGGCGACCAAGCTGATGTCGCTGCTCGTGCTGCCGTTCGCGCACGAGGATCTCGCCATCGTTCTGGGCGGCTACATCATCGTCAACGACATGATGCCTCCGGGGCTCGTCGCGGTCGCGATCTATGGCGGCATCGTCATCAGCGATCTCGCGCTGTACGGCGTCGGCTTCGGCGCGCGGCGGGTGTCGTGGCTCGGCCGCTTTGCGATCGATAATCGCGTCAGGCGCTTTGCCGAAACGATCAGGCGCAACGTGTTCGGTCTCGTCGCGTTGTGCCGGCTGGTGCCCGGCGTCGTCTTCGTCGCCTTCATCGCCTGCGGCTGGATGCGGGTTTCGTTCTGGCGCTTCGTCGTCGCCAGCGTCGTCGTCTCGGCGCTCTATCTGCCGCTGATGCTGTATCTCGTCATCACGTTCGGCGACACGATGGACAACAGCATGGGCCTGTGGACCTGGCCGGTGCTGCTCGTGGTGCTCGCCGCCGCCGGCTATGTGCGCAAGCGTGTGCTGAGCGTTCCCGACATCGCCGCCGACGCGGGGACTGCGAATGTCATCGTCACGCCGTGTCCCGGCATGCCGGCGGTTGCGATGTCCGACCGCAAGGTCGCCGCCGCCGAGCGCATTCCGCCGGCGCTGTTCTATTTGCCGCTGGTACTGAACTGGCTGCGGCTCGGCATTCGGCATCGCAGCCTCACGCTGCCGACCGCGGCGAACCCGAACATCTTCTGCGGCGGCATGTGGGGCGAGACCAAGAGTTCCTATCTGCTCGACGTCGGCGCGGATGAGCGGCGCTGGGTCGCGCCGTTCGTGCTGGCGAAGCGGACGGCGGGCGCGGATACGCTCGGTGCCGACCTTGCGCGCGCCTTGCAGGCGATGCACGGCGCCGGCCTTGCGTTCCCCCTGATCGCGAAGCCCGACATCGGCTGGCACGGCTACGGCGTGCGCATCATCGACGGCCCCGCTGCGCTCGAAGCCTACATGGCGGATTTTCCGGCCGACGCCACCATCATGCTGCAACGCCTGGTCGAACATCCGGCGGAAGCCGCGGTGCTTTATGCCCGCATGCCGGGCGAGGTGCGTGGCCGCGTCCTGTCTTTGACCTTCCGCTACTTTCCGCATGTCGTCGGCGACGGCTGTGCGAGCCTTCGCGAATTGATTGAGCGGGATGAGCGCGCCCGCTGGAAGGGCGCGCTGCATCTCGGTCAGGACGGCACGCATTGCGGGCCGGCGGAGGACGATCTCGCGCGCGTGCCCGGCGCGGGGGAGGTCGTGCGCATCGCGCTGATCGGCAACCAGCGGGCGGGCGCGCTTTATCGCGACGGCGGCCATTGCATCGGCGCGGCGCTCGACGCCCGGTTCGATCGCGTCGCCGCGAGCATGACCGAGTTTCACTATGGCCGCTTCGACATCCGTTTCGAATCGGTGCCGGCGCTGATGCGCGGCGAGGGCTTCTCGATCGTCGAGATCAACGGCATCGGTGGCGAGTCGATCGACGTCTGGGACGCGCGGGTGCCGGTCGGCGAGGTTTACCGCCGGCTGTTTGCGCAGCAACGGCTGCTGTTCGAGATCGGCGCGCGCAACCGCGCCCGGGGTCATATGCCGGTCGGCGCCTTCGCATTTGTCGCGAGCCTCGCGCGCCAGAGCCGGCTGATCGGGCGTTATCCCGCCTCGCGGTGAGCCGTCCCATAGCCGGGCGGCGGGCGCGGATGGACGCCCGGATTGCCGCGGCCTATAAGGGCGGCGATGTCACGCCTGCGCCGATCGTCCCGCTGGATTGCGCTGATCGCTGCCTATGCGATCGCGCTGCAGGCCTTGTTGCCGGCCGCGCTTGCCGCGGCCTCGCCGGGCAGCTTTCCGATCTGTTCGGGCCTTGCGGCCGGTTCGGGCGAAAATCCGGCCAACCGATCCGGCGATGACGGACGGAGCGACTGCTGCAGCGTGATGTGTTGCGGACCCGTGCTTGGGACGCCGCCTTCACCGGCGGCCTTTGTCGCGCGCGACAGGATCGCGGCGTCGGTTGCCGTTTCGGTCTTGCACGATCTCGCGCTGCCGCCGCTGCGCGGCCCGCAGGCGCCGCGCGCGCCGCCGCGCGCCTGATCTCCGGCAAATCATCGAACATCGCTGACAGTCGAAGGCCCGATGTCGGGCTGCGCTTTGCGCAAACAGGAGATTCTCATGAATCGTTTCGTTCTCGCGGCGATTGCCGCCATCGTTTTCGTCGTTCCGGCCTCCGCGCACGATTACACGCTCGGCGCGCTCAAGATCGGCCATCCCTGGGCGCGGGCGACGCCGAAGGGCGCCACCGTCGGCGGCGGCTATCTCACGATCACCAACACCGGCAAGGAGGCGGACCGTCTCGTCGGCGGTTCGACCGACGTCGCCGGCAAGGTCGAGTTTCACGAAATGTCGATGGAAGGCGGCGTCATGAAAATGCGCCCGCTTGCCAACGGCCTCACCATCAAGCCCGGCGAAACCGTCGCGCTGAAGCCCGGCGGCTATCACGTCATGTTCATGGGCCTGAAGAAGCCGCTGGTCGAAGGCCAGAGCTTCAAGGGAACGCTGGTGTTTGAGAAGGCCGGCAAGATCGAGGTCGATTTCAAGATCGACAAGATCGCCGCGCAGTCGTCCGGCGCGATGGACCACAAGATGGACCACGGCGGCATGGGCAACATGAAGCACTGAGCGCCCGACGCCTCGATCCAAAGCCGGCGGCGCGGTGGCGTCGCCGGCTTTTATTTTGCGGGAAGGCTATTTCGGTTCCGTGAAGGCGAGTTTGGCGTCCTCCGGCGGCAGCATGCGGAATACGTTGAGCGTCATCGAGATCATCGCGTAGTAGCCGAGAATGCCGATCAGTTCGACAACGGCGCCGTCGTCGAGAATGGCGCGGACGCGCTTATAGGTGCGGTCGCTGACGCGCCGCGCCTTGTAAAGCTCGTGGATGAAATCGTAGATCGCGCGCTCGTCCTTCTTGGCGCCTTTCGGCACGCGGCCGGCGCGCAGGTCCGCGACGGTTTTTGCCGACACGCCGGCTTTGAGCGCGATCGGCTCATGCGCGTACCATTCATATTGCGCGCGCCACAGCCGCGCGGTGCACAGGATCGCGAACTCCGACAGCCGCGGCGGCAACGCGGTGTGATAGCGGCAATGCGCGCCGAGCTGCTGGGCAAGGTCGCCGAAGGCCGGCGCATGGATGAAGGCGGCGAACGGTCCGCGCGGGTTCATCGTTTTCCCGCGCGGCGTCGAACGGATCGCGTTCATCAGCGCGCGCTGCGGCGCGGAGAGCTGCTCGTCGCTCAGCAGCGGCAGGCGCGGCGCGGGGCGTTTGGCGGGCATGGCGGTGTCCTTGCTGAAAACTGGCTGGGTTCGATTAGGGATGGTGGCGTTCAGTCGCCTGTCTTGACGGCGGCGGCCGGCTTGTCCGGCGCGAGCACGGTCACCGTCACGGCGATGATGCCGCGCTTGATCATGCCGATCTCCTTTGCCGCCGCGAGCGACAGGTCGATGATCCGTCCGGGCGTGAAGGGGCCGCGGTCGTTGACGACGACCAGCGTGCTGCGTCCTGTCCTGGTATCGGTGACGCGCAGCCGCGTGCCGAACGGCAGCGTCTTGTGCGCGGCGGTGAATTTCGTTCCGTCATAGGGCTCGCCGGAGGTGGTCTTGCCCTTGTAGTCGGGATCGTAATAGGCGGCCTTGCCGGAGAAGGTGACGGAGTCCTGCGCATGCGCGGCGCAAAGCCCGGCCAGACAGGCGGCGCCGATCAGGAAGGAGCGAAGCGCGAACCGGGACATCCGAGGCCGCTGAGATGTGGCGTTGGGCACCGCTACTCAACACGTTCCGCCGTTCCGGACAAGCCTTAACGAATGTCCGCGACGGACACGCCAAAGCGCTCTGCGTAAAGCGCGAGCGTGCGCTCCCAGGCCGGGCGCGCGAGGGCGCGCGCGTAATAGGCCTTGAGACGCGGATAGGGTTCGACGAGATCGGTGTTGCGCACTTCGCGCAGGACCGTGGCCAGAAGAATATCGGCGACGGTGAAGTCCTGGCAGGCGATCCACTCACGTCCGTCCAGCCGTTCTTCCAGCCCGTCGAGCCATCGCTTGGCGATGCCGGTCCAGGTCTTGCGGCCGTTGTCGTTCAAACCGGCGATATCGCCGAGCCCAAGCAGGCTCAAGGTCGGCGCAACGGTGCTGACGGCGGCGAAGCACCATTGCGTGACGCGCGTTCGTCCCTCGACATCGGATGGGATCAGCTTGCCGGCCTTCTCCGCGATGTAGAGCAAGGCCGCGCCGGACTCCGCGACCACGAAGCCGTTGTCGTCGATTGCCGGTGCCTGACGGAACGGACTGATCTTGCGGTAGGCCGGGCTGTCGAGTTCGCCCGCGGTGTGGTCGAGCGCGTGGACGCGATAGGGCAGGCCGGTCTCCTGCAACGCCCATTCGACTCGCAGGTCTTTCGTTTCGCCGATTCCCTCGCGGAAAATGCGGCCAAAGCCGTAGAGCGTGATCATGCCGGCCTCCCGTCGTGACGCGCTGCAAGCCGTGCTCGGAAACAGGATATTCAAAAGGAAAACGAAGCTTCATTGCCGATGCGTGGCGCGCGAGCGCCGAAACCGGATCATCTGTTGAAGTTGGCTGGGGGACTAGGATTCGAACCTAGAAAAGCAGAGTCAGAGTCTGCCGTGATACCATTTCACCATCCCCCAACGGGATTGCGGCTGCCGAAGTGCGGCAATCCGGGCGGCGGTGGATCGGCCGCCGGGCCTTCAAATGGAGTAATCCGGCCGGTTTGACAAGCCCTTAACGCCCCGCCGCGGCGGCGTCAAAAACCGTTGTCAGGACGCGGGTTTCCCCGGCTGGGCGGCGATGGTCGCGACCGCCAGCAGGCACAACGCCGCGCAGGAGACGAACACCAGTTGCGGGTGGCCGTGGTCCATCAACAGCCCGAACGCCAGCGGCGCGACCACACCGGCGATGTTGAAGCCGGTCGTCACGAAGCCGAACACGGTGCCGAACGCGCCGGGCGGCGTCACCTGCCGCACCAGCAGGTCGCGGGACGGCATGATGAAACCGGTCAGAAAGCCGATCGTGGACATGATGGCGATCAGCAGCGCGTTGCCGGGGTCGCCGGTCACGATCAGCACCATGACGCTACCCGCGACGGCGAGGCCTGCCATGGTCAGCATGTCGTGGCGCTGGAACCACGCGGCGAGCACGCCTCCGGCCAGCACGCCGACCGTTGCGAGGCCGAGATAGCCCGTCAGCGCCGCGTTGGCGATCACCGCCGGCGTGCCGTACAGCGCGCCGAGCGCGACGACCGAGTAGTTCTGCAATCCCGCGTTGATCATCGCGAGCAGCATGAAGGTCGCGAAATTGAACAGGATCGGCGCCGACAGCAACAACGGCCAGCCAACCTTGACGGCGTTCGCGTTGTCCTTGCGCGATCCGGCCTGCGTCGCGCCGGCCGGACGCGGCTGCAGCGCAATCAGCAGCGCGACGGCGAGGCTGAGCGCGGCGGCGCCGAGAAACGCGCCGCGCCAGCCCCACAGCCCCTGCATCAGCAGCAGGCTCGCGGGCGCTGCCGCCGAACCGAGCAGGCCGGCGAAGGTATGGAACGAATAGGCCTTGGCGATGCGCTCCGCGGCGACCTCCTGCGACAGCAGCGCGTAGTCGGCCGGGTGGTAGACGGCATTGGCGACGCCGCCGACGCCGAACATCGCGACCAGCAGCCAGAACGACTCGGTGAGGCCGACGACGGCGAAGGCGATGCCGGCGATCGTCAGCGCCGCGAACAGCGGAATGCGGCCGCCGATTCGGTCGACCAGAAATCCGGCCGGGGTTTGCAGGAACGCTGAGGCGAGGTTGTAGGCGACGAGGGCAAAACCGAGTTCGGTATAGCTCACGCCGTAGTCGGCGCGGACGAAAGCGAACAGCGGCGGCAGCACGAGGTAATGGTAGTGCGACACGAAATGCGCCGCGCCGATCGTTGCGATCACGCGGTTGTCGCCGGCGGACGACGCGCCGAGCTGGTCGGTTGCTTGTACCATGACGCTCCGGCCCGGCGGCTGCGCGGGGCGGCGGGACTATTGCCCGCCGGCGGCGCGGAATCCACCGCCGGGGACGCATAGCCGCTCCGACAACCGGTTGAAGCCACGGCGGAATCCGGTTCCAAGGGGATCGTCCGGCGGCCCTTCGCCACGGTTATGCTTAATGGATTGGTAATTGTCCCAGTTTATTACTGGACCCCAATAAAGCTCCGCAATCACAGCGCTTTTCGACGTGGTCTGCTTCCGAATTTATGTCCCAGCGCCTTCGCCGCGTCCCGTTTTCCGTCCCTCGATCAGGATCGTGCTCGATGTTCAACCGACGTGACATTCTCACGGCCGTCGCCGCCACCGGCGTGACGGCCTTGTGCCCGGTGCGCTCGTTCGCCGAAACCGGCGTCAGTGCCGACAAGATCGTGTTCGGCCAGGCCGCGGCGCTCGACGGCCCGGCGGCTGCGCTCGGCACCGGCATGCGGGACGGCATTCTCGCCGCCTTCGCCGAGGCCAACGCGGCCGGCGGGGTGCAGGGACGCAAGTTCGAACTCGTGTCGGTCGACGACGGCTATGAACCGAAGCGCGCCATCGAGGCGACCCGGACGCTGCTGGACCAGGGCGTGTTCGGGCTGGTCGGTTATGTCGGAACCCCGACCTCAATGGCGGTGTTTCCGCTCGTCAAGTCCGCCAAGATTCCCTTCATCGGCGCCTTCACCGGCACCGGAGGCTTGCGCAATCCCTATCAGCCGCTCGCGGTCAACGTCCGGGCCTCTTACGGCCAGGAGACCGAGGTGATGGTCGAGCGTCTGGTGAAGGACAAGGGCGCCAAGCGCTTCGCGATCCTCTATCAGGACGACGCCTACGGCGCCGCCGGTCTTGCCGGCACGCGCCGCGCGCTCGACAAGCGCAAGATGACGTTGGTCGCCGAGGCCGGCTACGAGCGCAACACGGTCGCGGTGCGGGTTCCGCTGCTCGAAATCCGCAAGGCCAAACCCGACGCGGTGATCATGATCGGCGCTTACCGCCCCTGCGCCGAGTTCATCAAGGTGGCGCGGTCGATCAATTTCGATCCGGCCTTCATCAACATCTCGTTCGTCGGCAGCGATGCGCTGGCGAAGGAACTCGGGCCTGCCGGCGCCGGCGTGCTGGTGACGCAGGTGATCCCGTTCCCGCAGGACAAGTCGATCCCGGTTGTCGCGGCCTTCCACAAGGCGCTGAAGGCGTCGAAGCCGGACGCGGTGCCGGGCTTCGTGTCGCTCGAGGGCTATGTCGTCGGCCGCACCGTCGTCGAGGGCGTGCGGCGCGTGAAGGGCGAACTGACGCGCGACACGCTGATGGCGCAGCTCACCAACGGCACGTTCGACTACGGCGGCTTCTCGCTGACCTACGGACCCAACAACAATCAGGGTTCGAATGCCGTTTATCTGACCGTCATCGGTGCCGATGGCAAGTTCAAACCCGCCACCCACATCGCGTGAGCAAGCCGATCATGAAATTTCCCAAGATCGCAATTCCCGGATTCTCGAAGCTTCGCCTGCCGGCATTCCTGCGCAGGAGCGTGGGGACCAGCGTCTACATGAGCATCGGCGCCATCGTCGGCCTGACGATCGTCGCCTCGCTCGTCGCCATCATGTCGTTTGCGAAGGTCGGCTCCATCATTCACGGGCTGACCGAGGATCGTTATCCGGTGGTCGAGTCCTGGCGCGATCTCGCGGACGCCGCGTCGCGCACGATGGCGGTCGCCCCGCAATATGCCCGCGCGCTCGACGACAGCATGGTCGCCGACGTCGCGGAGCGGCTGTCCTCGGCTGACAGCGACATCCGCAACGCGATCGACCGGCTTGGGTTCCGCAAGGCGCTCGACCGTCCGCACTTCATCGAGGCCGCCGACAAGATCAAGGCGGAGGTCGGCAAAGTCGATGCCGCCGCGCGCGAGCGCATGGCGATCGAGGCGGAAAAGACCAAGCGCGCCGCTGCTCTCAACAAGGCGGGCGAGGCGTTCCAGCAGGCGCTGATCTCGGAAATCGACGTCTCGCAGTTCAACGTCATGATGGGGCTGGAGAAGGCGACCGGCGCCGCAAACCCCGACGACGTCAAGACGTTGCTCACCAGCCTGTCCGACAAGGATCTGGTCGCCTATGGCGCCGACATGACGCTGCTCGCGCAGGGGCATCTGTTGTTCGGTCTGATGCGCGAGCTGATCGTGCTCGACCGGCCCGAGCTGATGGTGCCGGCGCGCGATCGCTACAAGGCGCTGTCGAAGCGCGTCATCAAGGCGCTCGCGGCGGTCGAGAAAGTGTCGCCCCATCCCAAGCGCAAGGCGGCGACCGAGGCCCTGCTTGCCTTCGGCTCCGCCAAGGACAATCTTTTCGAGCTTCGCGAACGCGATTTCAGCGTGCGTGACCGGCTCAACGCCAACCTGAAGGCGGCCGGCGACGTCATCGTCCAGCTCAATGCCGAAGTCGACTCGATGGTGATGACGGCGAAGTTCGCCGCGAGGGAAGCCGCGACCGCGGCGAACGCGCATATCGCCGCGACCAACAACTGGCTGATCGGCATCGCGATCGCCAGCGTGCTGATGGCGGCTATGATCGCCTGGTTCTATGTCCGTCCGCAGATCGTGCGCCGCCTGCAGCGGCTGTCGGTTGCGACCGGCGAAATCTCGGAAGGCAAGCTCGATACCGAGGTCGCAGTCAGCGGCCAGGACGAAATCGGCGCCGTTGCCGCAGCCGTGGTGGTGTTCCGCGACGCCGCGATCGAGAAGAACCGGATCGAGGCTGCTGCGGCCGATCAACGCCGACATGCCGACGATCAGCGCCGGCAGGCCGACGAGCAGCGCGCCGTCGCCGACAAGGAGCGGGCGCAGGCCGAGCAGGATCGCCGCCGCGCCGACGAAGAGCGCGCGGCCAACGAGGAAGAGCGGCGCAAGAATGCCGAAGCGCAGGCCGTTGCCGCGCTGGAGCAGTCCACCGCGATCCGCAATCTGGCCGACGGCCTCGCGCGGCTGTCGGAGGGCGATCTGACCTGCGAGCTGGACGAGGGCTTCTCCGCGACCTACGCGCAGATCCGCGAAGACTTCAACAAGGCGATCGTGCAGCTGCGCGAGACCATCACCGCGATCGTTTCCTCGACCCGCGAGATCACCAGCGCCTCGGCGGAGATCGCGGCGTCGACCACCGATCTGTCGCAGCGGACCGAGGAGCAGGCGGCGAGCCTCGAGGAAACCTCGGCCTCGATGGAGCAGATCGCAACCACGGTGAAGAAGAACGCCGAGAATGCCGAAGCCGCCAACAGCTCGGCCGGCGAGACCCGCGTCGTCGCGGAGCGCGGCGGCGCGGTCGTCGAACAGGCCGTCAAGGCGATGGCTCGCATCGAGGAGTCCTCGCTCAAGATCGGCGACATCATCGGCGTCATCGACGAGATCGCGCGGCAGACCAATCTGCTGGCGCTCAATGCCGCGGTCGAAGCCGCGCGCGCCGGCGACGCCGGCCGCGGCTTCGCGGTGGTGGCCTCGGAGGTTCGCTCGCTCGCCCAGCGTTCCGCGCAGGCGGCGAAGGACATCAAGAACCTCATCACCGACAGCAACAATCTGGTGAAGGACGGCGTCGGCCTCGTCAACAAGGCCGGCGGCTCGCTCACCGAGATCGTCGAGTTGATCAAGAAGGTCGCGGCCATCGTGTCGGACATCGCGACCGCCAGCCGCGAGCAGGCGACCGGCATCGAGCAGGTCAACCGTGCGCTCAACAACATGGACGAGGTGACCCAGCAGAACTCGGCGCTGGTCGAGGAAAACGCCGCGACCGCCAAGGTGCTGGAGACCCAGGCGCAGGCCATGAACGAGCGCATGGAAATGTTCCGTCTCGCCGCGGGCGAGGGCGCCGCGGAGGAAGAGGCCGTTCGCGCCGCCTGAGCGCGTCACCGGAACAAACAAAAAGCCCGCGCCGGCATGTCGCCTGCGCGGGCTTCTGCTTTTTCAGCGTCGCGCCGGCGCGGCGATCAATGCGCGGTTTTGGCGTCCTGCAAGGCCTGCCAGATGCGGGCCGGCGTCGCCGGCATGGCGATGTCGTGCACGCCGGCCTCCGACAATGCATCGACCAGCGCGTTCATCACCGTCGGCAGGCCGCCGGAGCAGCCGGCTTCGCCGCAGCCCTTGGCGCCGACCGGGTTGAGCTTGGTCGGAATGCCGCGATTGGCGACCGTCATGGCCGGCGTGTTGTGCGCGCGCGGCATGGCGTAGTCCTGGAACGAGCCGGTCAGCAGCTGGCCGTCGTCGTCGTAGATCACGCCCTCGAACAGCGCCTGGCCGAGACCCTGCACCACGCCGCCGTGGATCTGGCCTTCGACCAGCATCGGATTGAGCACCGTGCCGAAGTCGTTGACCGCGGTGTATTTGACCACCTGCGCGCCGCCGGTGTCGGGATCGACCTCGACCTCGGCCACATGGATGCCGTTCGGGAAGGTTCCCGGCACGGCCTGCGTGACATGGGTGACGTCGAGCGTGGCAGGCGCGCCGACGGGCATTGTCATGCCTTCGCGCAGGCGCTTCGCCAGATCCATGATGCCGACCGCGCGGTCGGTGCCGGCGATGACGAAGCGGCCGTTCTCGAATTCGATGTCGCCGGCGGAGGCTTCCAGCGCATGCGCGGCGATCTGCTTGCCGTTTTCGACGACTTTCGCCGACGCCTCGACGATCGCGGTGCCGGACAGCATGGCCGAGCGGGAGCCGCCGGTGCCGCCGCCGGTGACGAGCTGGTCGCTGTCGCCTTGCAGCAGCGTGATCTTGTCGAACGGAATGCCGAGCCTGTCGTGCAGCACCTGCGCGAAGGGCGTGGCGTGGCCTTGCCCGTAGTCGAGCGTCCCGGTGACGATGGTGACGGTGCCGTCGTCGTTGAAGCGGATGCCGCCCATTTCCGTGGTGCCTGACGCGGTCGTCTCCAGATAGCAGCCGACGCCGAGGCCGCGCAGCTTGCCGGCCTTTCGGCTTTCGCGCTTGCGGGCCTTGAAGCCCTCGACGTCGGCGAGTTTCAGCGCCTCGTCGAACAGGCCGGGGAAGTCGCCGCTGTCATAATCCATGCCGGAAGCGGCCTTGAACGGCATCTCCTTCGGCTTGATGAAGTTGCGCTTGCGTAGCGTGAAGCGATCGATGCCGATCTTCGTCGCGGCATAGTCGATCAGCCGGTCCATGTAGAGCGCGCCTTCGGGACGGCCGGCGCCGCGATAGGCCGACACATGCGTGGTGTTGGTGAGCACGCATTTGGTCGCCACCTCGAGCAGCGGCGTGCGGTACATCGAGTTGACGTTCTTGGTGACGTTGACGGTCGGCAAGAGCGGGCCGAAGGCCGACACGAAGCCGCCGAGCCCGCCGAAGCCGGAGAGCCGCACCGCCTTGATGACGCCGCGCTCGTCGAACGCGCCTTCGACCGTCATGTCGAAATCGCGGCCGTGATGGTCGGACATGAAGCTGCCCGATCGCTCGTCGGTCCATTTCACCGGGCGGCCGAGGTCGCGCGCCGCATGCAGGATGCAGACATATTCGGGATAGGCGGCAGCCTTCATGCCGAACGAGCCGCCGACATTGCCGGTCAGCACCCGCACCTTGTCGGCCGGCGCGCCGAGAATGTCCTTGAGCATGTTCTTCAGGCCGAATACGCCCTGGCTGCACGAATGCAGCGTCCACTTTTCGTTGGTCTTGTCGTATTCGCCGATCGCGGAGCGCGGCTCGATCGAGGCGACCACGAGCTTCTGGTTGACGATCGGCAGCGCCACCACATGGGCCGCGCCGTCGAAGGCGGCCTTCACCTTGTCGGCGTCGCCATAGTGATAGTCGAGCACGAGATTGCCCGGCACCTCGTCCCAGATCAGCGGCGCGCCGGGTTCGGCGGCCTTGCGCGCGTCGGTGACGGCGGGCAGCGGCTCGATGTCGATCATGACGGCTTCGGCGGCGTCCTTCGCCTGTCCGGCGGTTTCCGCCACCACGCAGGCGACGGGATCGCCGACGAAACGGACCTTGTCGCCGGCCAGCGCCGGCCGCGGCGTGTAGCGCAGCGGCGTGCCGTCGCGGTTCTTGAGCGGCAGGTTGCATTTCAGGCCGCCATAGGCCTTCAGGTCGCCGGCGGTATAGACCGCCAGCACGCCGGGCATGGCGCGCGCCGCCTGCGTGTCGATGCTGCGGATGACGCCGTGGGCGTCTCGGCTCCGCACGATGGCCGCGTAGGCCTGGCCGGGCAGGTTCACGTCGTCGGTGTAACGGCCCTGGCCGCTGACCAGCGTGGGGTCTTCCTTGCGCGGCACGGACTGGCCGACGCCGAATTTGGTGAGGGCCAGATTGGCCTGCTGGGTCGCGTCGCGGGTTCGTTCGTCCATCGTCAATGGTCTCGGCTTCAGCGGTCTCGGGAGCAATCGGCTGCGGAAGATTCCGGCGGATTTGGGGGCTACACCTTCAGATAGTGGAGCCGGGCGCGCCGCACAACAACGCATGCCTCATGGCCCGGTTGCGCCGGATGACGGCACTGTTACAATTTTGGGGATTTATGGACATGGATTGCCACCATGAGAAGCCTCTGAGCGGGTTCGGGTGGCAGGAAGGCATTGGTTGATGAGCGACGGAGCCGGGGAGATCCCCGGCGCCGGTCCTGCTGGCGAGCGGCCGCCGCATCGGCGCCCCCGGCGGGGTCGGTCGCCGTTCCCGCAGCGCGCGCCCGGCCCGCAGGCCGGCGGCGGTGCGACCTATGCCGCGCTCGACCTCGGCACCAACAACTGCCGCCTGCTAGTGGCGCGGCCGACCGCCGACGGCTTCCGCGTCGTCGATGCCTTCTCGCGCATCATCCGGCTCGGCGAGGGCGTCTCCGCAACCGGCCGCATCAACGACGCGGCGATCGCGCGCGCAGTCTCAGCGCTGTCCGTCTGCCGCGACAAGCTGCGCAACCGCGGCGTCACCCGCGCGCGGCTGATCGCGACGGAGGCGTGCCGGGCCGCCGCCAATGGCGATGAGTTTCGCGCCCGTGTGCTCGAGGAAACCGGCCTCGATCTGGAAGTGATCGACCGGGAAACCGAAGCCTCGCTGGCCGCGACCGGCTGCACGCCGCTGATCGATCCGGAGGCCGAGGGCGTACTCTTGTTCGACATCGGAGGCGGCTCCTCGGAGCTTGTCCGGCTCAGCCGTTCGGCCGCCGCCTGCCGCAACGGTCCGCCGAAGCCGAACATCGCCGGCTGGACCTCGCTCGCGCACGGCGTCGTGACGCTTGCCGAGCGCCACGGCGGCATCGACGTGAGCCGCGCCACATACGAGGCGATGGTCGACGAGATTACCGCGATGCTCGCGCCGTTCGCCGCCGAGCATGGCGAGGATTGCAGCAACGGCATCCACATGCTCGGCACCTCGGGCACGGTGACCACCATCGCCGGCGTTCATCTCAATCTGCCGCGCTACGACCGCAACCGGGTGGACGGCTGCTGGATGAGCGAACAGGAGATTTCGACCGTGATGGATCGCCTGCTGGCGATGAGCTACCAGGATCGCGTCGCCAGCCCGTGCATCGGCGCTGAGCGCGCCGACCTCGTGCTCGCCGGTTGCGCCATCCTCGAAGCGATCCGCCGTGCCTTTCCGTGCCGCCGCCTGCGTGTCGCCGATCGCGGCCTGCGCGAAGGCATGCTGGTCGAGATGATGCGTGCCGACGGCGTCTGGGACGGCGCGGGGCACGCTGCATCGTGACCCGCGGCAAGGACGGCAAAACAGCGGGCGGCAAAAGCAGCCGCGGCGGCTCGCGCGAGCTCAAAGTTCGCGTGAAGACCGCGAAGAGCCGCACGGCCTCGTCGCAGCGCTGGCTGGAGCGCCAGCTCAACGATCCTTATGTCGCCCGCGCCAAGCGCGAGGGCTTGCGCTCGCGCGCCGCCTTCAAGCTCACCGAAATCGACGACCAGTATCGCTTTCTGAAGAAAGGCGGCCGCGTCGTCGATCTCGGTGCCGCGCCCGGCGGCTGGAGCCAGATCGCCGCCAAGCGCGTCGGCGCGCCGGAGGAGGGCCGCGTCGTCGGCATCGATATCCTCGACATCGATGCGGTGCCGGGCGTCGATTTCCTGCACCTCGACTTCCTCGATCCCGATGCGCCGGACAGGCTCAAGGCGCTGCTCGGCGGGCCGGCCGATGTGGTGCTGTCCGACATGGCGGCGAACGCGACCGGTCACCGCAAGACCGATCACCTGAAGATCATGGCGCTGGTCGAGGCGGCGGCGGAGTTCGCCCGCGAGGTGACGAAGCCGGGCGGGGCATTTCTCGCCAAGGTGCTGCAGGGCGGCACCGAGCCGTCTCTGCTTGCGACGTTGAAACGCAATTACGCGACGGTGCGGCACGTCAAGCCGAAAGCGAGCCGGGCGGACTCTGCCGAGCTTTATCTGCTGGCGACAGGATTCCGCGGCGGCAAGTAGCGTCAGCGCCGATAGTCGCGGAAGGCGTCGGTGAATTGCGCCGGCCGACGCGCCCGCTGCTGCTCGTAGTACCGCCGTTTCGCACGCTCGTAGCGTTCCTTGGCCTCGAGCTGGCGGAAGTAACGCTCGCGCGCCGCCCGGTCGCGTTCGGCGCGGCTGCGCGGCGCGGGCTCGCGGCTGTAACGGGCGCGTTCGGCCTGCTCATGCCTGCTGCGCGATGTGGTCCGCTCGGCGGCACGGGTTTTCGTGCTGCCGGAGCGATGCTCGTTGCGCTCCGACGCTTCGCGGCGGTCGGATCGCGGCGCGGCGTGCTGCTCCTCGCGCGGGACGGCGCCCTGCGGGCGCGCCGCCGGAACCGGTACGCCGGTGGCCTTGGCGGCTTCCCGGTCCGTGGCGGCGGGCGGGATCGAGGCGACGGCCTGCACGTCGTCGTCCGCGTCCGGCTTCCGTTCCGGTTTCGCGTCGGTCTTCGATTCCGTTTTGGCGACGCGGTTGCGGCCCTTCTTCTTTCGCTCGGCGGCCTCCCGCTGCTTGATCTCGGCGGTGACGCGGGCGAGCGCCTTGCGGGCCTCGGCGCTGTCCTTATGCCGCGTCGCGAGCTTGAAGTCCTCGGCGGCGTTGACGAGATCGCCGGTCTGCTCGCGGGCGAGGCCGCGCAGATAATGATCGCTGGCGTTGCCGGGCTCCAGACGAATGGCGTTGTCGAGGTCGCCGATCGCCTTGTCATAAGCCTTGGCGGCGAGCAGGGCATTGCCGCGCGCCCGCGCATAGTCGGCCTTGTGCGGCTCGCGCTTGATGGCGGCGTCGAGATCGGCGAGCGCGCCCGCGCGGTCGCCTTTCCCGCTGCGCAACGCGGCGCGCTGGAAATAGGCGTCGGCGTTGTCGACGCCGAGCTTGATCGCTGCGTCGAGGTCGGCGAGCGCCGGGTCGTTCTCCCCGGCGGCGATGCGCCAACGCGCGCGCTGATAATAGAGCGCCGCCGATTTCGGCTCGCGCTTGATCGCTTCGCCGATATCGCCGATCGCCTTGGCGTTGTCGCCCTTGGCATGGAAAATCTGCGCGCGGGCGCTGAACACCGCGCCGCTGCCGCTGTGCAGCGCGACGGCGCGGTTGAGATCGGCCAGGGCGCGTTCGCTGTCGGACTTCGCGGCGAAGACGAGGCCGCGCTCGGCATAGGCGAAGCCGAGCTTGTCGTCGTCCTTCAGCGCGGCGTTGAGCTTGGCGAGCGCCTGCGCGTAATCCTTGTTCCGCGCCGCCACCGCGCCGCGCACCGCGAGCGCCGCCGGATGGTCGTCCTCGAACTTGTCGAGATAGCCGGCGTCGACTTCCGCGCCCTTGATGTCGCCGCCGCCGAGCCGCCACTCCGCCCGCAGCGCCAGATATTCCGGCCGCCACGCGAATTTCAGCGCGCGGCTGATTTCCCGGATGGCGCGGGCGCGGTCGCCTTTGGCGAGATAGCCTTCGGCGAGATAGCGATAGCTCGGCGCTGCGTTCTGATCGAGCTGGATCGCCTTCTGGTAGAGCGCCAGCGCGCGGTCGGTGTCGCCCTTCTGCTGCTGGACCTTGCCCTGCGCGAGCCAGGCCGCGACGTTGTTCGGCTCGATGCGGGACGCCTCGGCATAGTCGGCCATCGCGCCGTCGAGCGCGCCGGACTCGCGGCGCGCCTCGCCGCGCCGCATGTAGTTGGTCGCCGTGCGCTCGTATTGCAGCGCGTGGTCGTAGTCGCCGATGGCGCGCGCATAGTCGTCCTGGCGCAGATACATCTCGCCGCGGCCGCGATAGGCGCTGGCGCGCTTCGGGTCGAGTTCGATGGCCTTGCGGAAATCCTCGAGCGCGCCGTCGGTCATGCCGAGATCGCGCTTGGCGACCGCGCGATTGACATAGGCCGAGGCGGCCTGCGGATCGCGCTTGATCGCTTCGTCGTAGTCGGCGAGGGCGCGGCCGAAATTGCCTTTCGCGTACCAGGCGTTGCCGCGGTTCTGATAGGCGGGCGCGAAATCCGGCGCGAGCGAGACCGCGCGGTCGAGATCGGCGATCGCGTTGGGCACGTCGCCACGGTCGAGATAGGCGAGGCCGCGCAGCGCATAGGTGACGCCCGCGGTTTCGCCGCTCGCCTTGCGGGATTCCAGCACGCGGCTGCAGGCGGTGATGCGGTCGGCCGCCTGGTCCTTCGCCTGATTGGCGCAGCCGCGGGCGCTCTGCCGCAACGTCATGTGCGGCTGCATCTCGCGGATGGAGCGGCGAGCCTCCGACATCGTCATGCGGTCCTGTGACTGGGACTGCACGCGCGCGAAGGCGTCGAGACCTTCGGCGTCGTCGCCGCGGGACTGGGCATGCGAAGGCGCGCACGCAAACGCCAACAGCGCCGCCGCGCCGATGGCGCGCAACGCGAGCGTCCGAAGTGTTTCGGGTCTACGCATGCACTTGTTACCCGAGGATTAACCTTAATCGGGACGCTAGGACCGGCAGGAAAACCTGTCCACGGTGCAAATGTGACAATCACTTATATGGTTAACGCGGCGGCGGCCGGTCAGGTCGGACGCGGATCGGCGGTTTCCGGCGCGGTCTCCACCGCGTTCGGCGTCCGGTTGGCGAGTTCCGCGCCGGCATCGTGCGGCAGGCGAGCGAAGATCAGCACCGAGATTGCGGAAATTGCGGCGACGAGCAGGAAGGCCGGCGGGAAATCCGCGGCCTGCAATGACGCGGCCGGATCGCCGCCGCGCGTCAGGATCGTCAGATGCACGGCGAGCGCGCCGACGGCGACGCCGGCCGATAGCGACAACTGCTGACCGACGCTGACGAGTGCGGTCGCGCGGCTCACGCGCGCCGTCTCGACCTCGGCATAGGCCAGCGTGTTGATGCAGGTGAATTGCAGCGAGCGGAAGAAGCCGCCGATCACGAGCAGGATCAGCATCAGCGCCGCGGGCGTCGCCTGCGTGAAGGTGGCGCAGACGGCGAGGAAGGCCGCGCTGATCAGCGCGTTGAAAACCAGAATGACGCGAAAGCCGAACCGCCGCAGGATCGTCGCCGCCGCCATCTTCATGGTCAGCGCGCCGACCGCCGAGCCGAAGGTGATGAGGCCGGACTGGAACGGCGTCATGCCGAAGCCGGCCTGCAGCAGCAGCGGCAGCAGAAACGGCATCGAGCCGATGCCGAGACGGAAGGTGAAGCCGCCGACAAGGCTGGCGCGGAAGGTCGGCAGGCGCAGCAGCGTCAGGTCGAGCGCCGGCGCGGCGATGCGCCGGGCGTGAACGATATAGGCAAAGGTGAAAGCCGCGCCGCCGGCGATCAGCCCCGCAACCACGGTCCACGGCAGGAAGTTCAGCCCCAGGACCGACAGTCCGAAGGCGAGGCCCGCGATGCCGAGGCCGGCGAGCGCCATGCCGACCGTGTCGAAGCGCTCATGCTGCTCCGCGCGCAGGTCGGGGATATAGCGCGCCGCCATCACGATGCCGGCAAGCCCGATCGGGATGTTGATGAGGAAGATCCAGTGCCATGACGCGAAGGTGGTGATGAAGCCGCCGATCGGCGGGCCGACCACCGGTCCGATCAGCGCCGGCGTCGTGACCCAGGCCATCGCGTTGATAAGCTCGCGCTTCGGCGTCGAGCGCACCATGATGATGCGGCCGACCGGCGTCATCATCGCGCCGCCCATGCCCTGCACGATGCGCGCGATCACGAAGTCCGTCAGCGAGCCGGAGATCGCGCAGCCGATCGAGCCGATCATGAAGACGGCGATGGCCGCGCGGAACACCGGGCGCGCGCCGTAGCGGTCGGCGGCCCAGCCGCTTGCCGGAATGAAGATCGCGAGCGACAGCAGGTAAGAGGTCAGCGCGAGCTTCAGCGCCAGCGGGTTGGTGCCGATGTCGTCCGCGATCGCTGGCAGTGAGGTGGCGATGACGGTCGAGTCCATGTTCTCCATGAACAGCGCCACCGCCACGATCAGTGCGATGATACGGTCAGAACGCATGAAACCTGCGGACGTTGCGGTGGTGAGGGGGAATCTGTCCGGGCACCGCGGGCTTCTAGCACAGACGCGGCAGAACCAAGGCGCCGCCGTGCCCGGCATGGCAGCCATCCGTGCGCCCGTGACCGGCGCGGCGCGCCGGCAAAAACGCCCGGAAAGCCGCGCTCACATTTCCCGGTGAATGGCCACCGCTGCCCTAGGAATCGCTGCGGACCCGTGCTAACGACCCATGCCAACCCAAAAGCGGGCCGTGATCCGGGCGAGGGAAACCCCTCGCTAAGGCATCTTTTCAGCCTTTTCGGCCGGCCGGTCCCGCCTTGCGGGCGAAACGGAGTTGGCAAATGCCGGTCGAGAATGCGAGCCCGCCTGACGCACTGACCTTCGACGACGTGCTGATCAAGCCGGGCCTGTCCGAGGTGATGCCGACCGACGTCGACGTCCGCTCCCGCGTGACGCGCACGATCCAGGTCAATCTGCCGATCCTCGCCTCCGCGATGGATACCGTCACCGAGGCGCAGATGGCGATCGCCATGGCGCAGGCCGGCGGTATCGGCGTCCTTCACCGCAACATGGACCCGGAAGACCAGGCCGCGCAGGTGCGCATGGTCAAGAAATACGAATCCGGCATGGTGGTGAACCCGCTCACCATTTCGCCGAACGCGACGCTCGCCGAGGCGCTGGCGCTGATGAGCGAGAATCGCATTTCCGGCATCCCGGTGGTCGAGGGCGGCACGCCCACCCATGCCGGCAAGCTGGTCGGCATCCTGACCAACCGCGACGTGCGCTTCGCCAACGATCCGCGGCAGAAAGTCTCCGAGCTGATGACCAGGGACCGGCTGGTCACGGTGCGCGAGGACGTCGGGCAGGACGAAGCCAAGAAACTGCTGCATCAATATCGCATCGAGAAGCTGCTGGTGGTGGACGCCGACTACCGCTGCGTCGGTCTCATCACCGTCAAGGACATGGAAAAGGCGGTCGCTAACCCGAACGCCTGCAAGGACGAGCAGGGCCGCCTGCGCGTCGCCGCCGCGACCACCGTGGGCGACAAGGGCTTTGCCCGCACGGAGGCGCTGATCGCCGCCGGCGTCGATCTCGTCGTGGTCGACACCGCGCACGGCCATTCGAAAATGGTGCTCGACGCCGTCGGCCGCATCAAGCGGCTCTCCAACAAGGTGCAGGTCATCGCCGGCAATGTCGCGACGCGCGAGGGCACCAAGGCGCTGATCGACGCCGGCGCAGACGCGATCAAGGTCGGCATCGGTCCCGGTTCGATCTGCACGACGCGCATCATCGCCGGCGTCGGCGTGCCGCAGCTCACCGCGATCATGGACTCTGTCGAGGCCGCGAAGGTGACCGGCACGCCGGTCATCGCCGACGGCGGCATCAAGTATTCCGGCGATCTCGCCAAGGCGCTGGCCGCCGGCGCCGACGTCGCGATGGTCGGCTCGCTGCTCGCCGGCACCGACGAGACGCCGGGCGAGGTGTTTCTCTATCAGGGGCGCTCCTACAAGACCTATCGCGGCATGGGCTCGGTCGGCGCGATGGCGCGCGGCTCGGCCGACCGCTATTTCCAGCAGGACATCAAGGATTCGCTGAAGCTCGTGCCGGAAGGCGTCGAAGGCCAGGTGCCCTATAAGGGCTCGGCGTCGACCATCCTTCATCAGCTTGCGGGCGGGTTGCGCGCCGCGATGGGCTATGTCGGCGCCCGCAATCTGGACGAGCTGCACGAGAAGGCGCGCTTCGTGCGCATTTCCGGCGCGGGCTTGCGCGAGAGCCACGTCCACGACGTCGTCATCACCCGCGAAAGCCCGAACTATCCGAGCCGCGTCTAACCGGAGTTGAGCCATGTCAGTTCAGGCGGTGTTGCTTCCGGTCTTCGCGATGGTGCTGCTCACCTTCGTGCTGCTGATCAAGACCGCGGTGGCGCGGCGCGCCGACATCGCCGGCCGCCGCGTGCAGATCCGCGACATCGCGCTCGGCCAGCTTGCCTGGACGCCGCAGACCCAGCAGTACGGCAATTCCTACAACAACCAGTTCCAGCTGCCGGTGCTGTTCTATGTGGTGATGACGCTCGCGCTCATCACCAAGCAGGCGGATCTGCTGTTCGTCGTGCTGGCCTGGGTGTTCGTCGCGCTGCGCGTCGTTCACGCCTTCATCCACGTCACCAACAACCGTGTGATGCGGCGCGGCCTCGTGTTCGGTCTTGGCTGGCTGGTGCTGATGGCGATGTGGATCGTCTTCGCCGTCCGCATCCTGCTCGCGATCTGACGGTGTTCTTGTGACCCCCGCCGCGCGGCTCGCCGCCGCGATCGAAGTCATCGACGCGGTTGCGCGCGAGCGCCGTCCGGCGGCGGATGCGCTGAAATCGTGGGGCCTCGCGCACCGCTTCGCCGGTTCCGGCGACCGCGCGGCGATTGCCGGCCTCGTTTATGACACGCTGCGCCGCCGCGCCTCGTCGGCCTGGCTCATGGACAGCGACGGCCCGCGCGCCGTCGCGCTCGGCATGCTCAGCCGCGAGCGCGGCCTTGATCTCGAGGCGATCGAACGGCTGGCCGATGGCTCGCGCCACGCGCCCGAGCCCCTGAGCGACGCGGAACGCACCCGGCTTTCCGCCGTGACGCTCGATGGCGCGCCGGCTCATGTCGCCGGCGATTATCCGGAATGGCTCGATCCCGCCTTTGCCGCGAGCTTCGGCGAGGCGCGGGCGGAGGAGGGCGCGGCGCTTGCCTCGCGCGCGCCGCTCGACCTGCGCGCCAATATGCTGAAAGCCTCGCGCGACGAGGCGCTGGCGCTGCTCGACGACCTCCAATTCGAGGCGACCCGCTGGTCGCCCTGGGGTCTGCGGCGTCAATTGTCCGCCGACGCGAAAAATCCGGCGATCCATGCCGAGCCTGCCTTCATCAAGGGTGCTGTCGAGGTGCAGGACGAAGGCTCGCAGCTCGCGGCGCTGATGTCGGGCGCAGCGCCCGGCGAGCAGGTGCTCGATCTTTGCGCCGGCGCCGGCGGCAAGACGCTGGCGCTCGCCGGCATGATGGACAACAAGGGCCAGCTTTACGCCACCGACGACGACAAGCGCCGCCTTGCGCCGATCCATGAGCGGTTGACGCGCTCGGGCGCGCGCAACGTTCAGGTGCGCACGCCGAAATCGGTCGGCACCGAACTCGACGATCTCGCGGGCAAGCTCGATCTTGTCCTGATCGACGCGCCCTGCACCGGCACCGGCGCATGGCGGCGCAACCCCGACGCCAAATGGCGGATGCGGCCCGGCGCGCTGGAGATCCGGCGCAAGGAACAGGCCGAGGTGCTCGATCGCGCCGTGCCGCTGCTCAAGGCCGGCGGCCGGATCGCCTACATCACCTGTTCGGTGCTCAACGACGAGAACGGCGCGCAGGTCGGCGCGTTCCTGTCGCGCCATCCGGAATTTTCGCTGACGCCGCCGTCCGAGGTCATCAGGGCGCTCGGCGATCGTGCCGGTGATTTCGCAAAGGCCGCGCGGCTGTCGGCCGAAGGCGTGCTGATGACGCCGCGAACGACCGGCACGGACGGATTTTTCGTGAGTGTGTTGCGCAAAGCCTAACAGTCGTCATTCCGGGGCGCGAACGCAGTGAGCGAACCCGGAATCCAGCGGCAAATGCCGAATCCGTTTCTGGATTCCGGGTCCGGCGCTTACGCGCCGTCCCGGAATGACTGCCCAAAAACAGTCGTGCCCGCACGCTTGCACGTACGGGCACCCACATCTTCTACTCGGTACAAGACAAGATGCAGATGGCGGGCGAGCCCCCCACGACCTGCGGTCAGCATGATCGCGTTCGGCGCAAAGATCGCGTGGAACTGCCGCGCGTGGTTAACGCGCGCGCCTTGGGGCCTATTTGTCGTCGCTATCCCTGTGGACGGCGCCGTTGCCGGCGGGCTTCCACTCGGAAATGACGGCGAGATCGTCCTCGACCTTCCAGCGTCCGCTCTTGCCGGGGAGCTTCACCGCCGCTTCCAGCCGCCGCAGGTAGTCGGCGCGCGGCACGTCGCGGAAGCCCATGTCCTTGCAGGTCGGCGTCATCAGCTTGCCGTCGTCGAAGGCATAGCCCCACTTGTTGAGGTGCCAGTGCAGCACCGTGAAGCCGATCTTCGAGGTGTTGGTCTCGCGGGTGAACTGCGACTCGGTGGTGAACGAGCCGCCGGCCGCCACGCCATAGCCGCCGCCGACCAGATCGCCCGCCTCGTTCCACACCTCGAAGGAGTGGGCGTGGCCGGCGTCGAACATCTCGGTATAGAGCCGCATCACCCGCGGCGTGATCCAGGTCAGGTTCCAGCGGCCGTTGCGGCTCTCGCTGCAGGCCTTGATGACGCCTTCGAAGTCCTTGTCGAAGGTGACGGTGTGCTTGCCCTGCCGCATCTGGCGGCGCAGCCGCTTGGCGATATGAATCTCGTCGAACAACAGCAACGAGCGCTCCGGCGGCGACCACCATTTCAGCGGCCCGACATGCGCGAAGGGGAAAATGCCGCGGCGATAGCCTTCGAGCACGGTCGGCATCGAGAAATCGTGGACGATGCCGGCAAGGCCCGGCGGGTTGGCGAGCGCGGCTTCCGGGTCCGGCAGCGCGTAGTCGGGCGCCATCATTTCGCCGAGCCACATCCGGGCGAGGTTCGGCAGGCCGGAGATTCGGTTCGGCTTGCAGGCCCAGGCGGTGCCCAGCGCCCAGCGCTGCAGCATCGCGGCCGGTCCCTCGCGATAGAGCGCGTTGCGGCGGCTTTTCGGGTTCGCCTGACCGGCGGCGGCAAAGGTCAGATGGTCGGCATGGAAGGCCACGGCGGCGCGCTCCGAAGGTGTGGAAAGCCAGCAAATCTGGCGCTTTTCTCTCACGCGCAGGGCTAATGGAGGCTTATCTGAAAGCGTCCAATTTGCCGCGTGGTTAACCGGAGCCTGCCGCCTTGACGCAACCTGCCGTTAAGCCCAAAAACGCCGCCTTCAACACAGGCGATTCCGCGGCAATGTCTGGGTCAAACCCGGTACACGACAAGATTCTCATCGTCGATTTCGGCTCGCAGGTGACCCAGCTCATCGCGCGCCGGGTCCGCGAGGAGAAGGTCTATTGCGAGATCGTGCCGTTCCAGAAGGCCGAGGAAGCCTTCCTGCGGATGCGGCCGAAGGGCGTCATTCTCTCCGGCGGCCCGGCTTCGGTGCTCGACGACAACGCGCCGCTCGCGCCGAAGGCGATCTACGAGGCCGGCGTGCCGGTGCTCGGCATCTGCTACGGCGAGCAGGCGATGGCGCAGCAGCTCGGCGGCAAGGTCGAGGGCGGCCATCACCGCGAGTTCGGCCGCGCCGAGGTGCAGGTCGCGGAAGAGTCACCGATCTTCGACGGCGTCTGGAAGAAGGGCGAGAAATACCCGGTCTGGATGAGCCACGGCGACCGCGTCACGCAGCTGCCGCCCGGCTTCAAGGTGCTCGGCACCTCGCCGAACGCGCCGATCGCGATGATCGGCGACGACGCGCGCAAATTCTACGCGGTGCAGTTTCACCTCGAGGTGATGCACACGCCGAACGGCGCGGCGATCCTGCGCAATTTCGTTCGCAAGATTGTCGGTGCGTCGGGCGACTGGACCATGCGCGCCTTCCGCGACGAGGCGGTCGAGAAAATCCGCAAGCAGGTCGGCAAAGGCAAAGTGATTTGCGGCCTGTCCGGCGGCGTCGACTCCTCCGTGGCCGCGGTGCTGATCCACGAGGCGATCGGCGAGCAGCTGACCTGCGTGTTCGTCGATCACGGGCTGCTGCGGCTCGGCGAGGCGGAGAAGGTCGTCGCGCTGTTCCGCGACCACTACAACATCCCGCTGATCCATGTGGACGCGAGCGAGATGTTCCTTGGCGAACTCAAGGGCGTCACCGACCCGGAAGTGAAGCGCAAGACCATCGGCAAGCTGTTCATCGATGTGTTCGAGGCTGAAGCGAAGAAGATCGGCGGCGCGGATTTCCTCGCGCAAGGCACGCTCTATCCGGACGTGATCGAGAGCGTGTCGTTCACCGGCGGCCCGTCGGTGACGATCAAGTCGCATCACAATGTCGGCGGCCTGCCGGCGCGCATGAACATGAAGCTGGTCGAGCCGTTGCGCGAACTGTTCAAGGACGAGGTGAGGGCCTTGGGCCGCGAACTCGGCCTTCCGGACGTGTTCGTCGGCCGCCATCCGTTCCCCGGTCCGGGCCTCGCGATCCGCATTCCCGGCGATATCACCAAGGAGAAGTGCGACATTCTCCGTCTCGCCGACGACATCTATATCGAGGAAATCCGTCGCGCCGGCCTGTACGACGACATCTGGCAGGCTTTCGCGGTGCTGCTGCCGGTCAAGACCGTCGGCGTGATGGGCGACGGCCGCACTTACGAATATGTCCTCGGACTGCGCGCCGTCACCTCGACCGACGGCATGACGGCGGACTTCTATCCCTTCGACATGGCTTTTCTTGGCCGCGTCGCGACCCGCATCATCAACGAGGTCAAGGGCGTCAACCGCGTCGTTTATGATGTGACGTCGAAGCCGCCGGGGACGATTGAGTGGGAGTGAGCGTGAGCTTGGATCCGCTCGCCGCCATCGACATTGCGAAGGCCTATCTCGCCGCGATGGAATCCCGCGATCTGGCGCGGGCCAAAAGCTTTCTCGCGCCCGGCATTGAGTTCATCTTCCCCGGTGGCGCGCGGCTGAACGACCTCGACGCCATCGTGGCGGGGTCCGCCAAGCGCTATCAGTTCGTCGGCAAGCATATCGAGAGCATCGACGCCGCCCCGGTGACCGGCGGCGGCGTCGCTGTCTATGTTCGCGGCACCTTGCACGGCCGCTGGCTCGACGGCGGCGCGTTCGAGGGCATCCGCTTCATCGACCGCATCGAGGTCCGCGACGGCCTGATCGTGCGGCAGGATGTCTGGAACGACAGCGGAGAAATCCGCAACGCGGTGCGTTGACGCGCCCTAGCGCGGTTTCTTTACCATTCGCACTTTGCCGCTCGGGCCGCCGCCGCAATAGAACGCGTCGCGGCCGTTCCACTCGACACCCGACACCGCGACATCCTTCGGCATGTCGATCTGCTCCAGCAGGTCGCCGGATGCCGGGTCGATCCGCCGGATGTTGCTTTCCTCGTTCTCCCAGGTGCCGTGCCACAGTTCGCCGTCGGCCCAGGTAACGCCGGTGACGAAGCGGTTGGAGTCGAGACTGCGCAAAATCTTGCCGGTCTCGGGATCGACCTGATGGATCTTGCGGGCGCGATGCTGGCCGACCCAGAGCGATCCTTCCGCCCAGGCCATGCCGGAGGCGCCGCCTTGCGGCGCGGGGATCGTTGCGAGCACCTTGCCGCTGTCGGGGTCGAGTTTCTTGATGTGCTCGCCCGACAACTGGAACAGATGCCGGCCGTCGAAGGCGGTGCCGGCATGGGCCGCGATGTCGAGCTTGCGCACCGTCTTGCCGTTGTCGGCGTCGATCGCGTCGAGGCTGTCGCCGACGGCGATCCAGATGTTCGTGCCGTCATAGCTCACGCCGCCGATATTGGTGACGCCAGGGAAGGGGCCGTATTCGCGGAGTATGGTCGCGCTTGAACGTTTCATGATCTCACCTTGCCTTGCTGTTGGCTTGCGATGGCGAGACCCTAGCCACCGGGCAACGCACCCGTGAGTAACAAGCTTGTCGGGAAACCGGGCACCGGCGGCGTCATCCAGCGCCGCGCGCGGGCGCGGCCGGTCGCCTGCACTTTGCCGCCCGCCGCGAGGCCGTCGAGCGCGCGCTGCACGGTGCGCTGGCTCGCGCCGAGCGCGAGCGCCAGCGCCGAACTCGACCACGCCTCGCCGTCGGCGAGCAGTGCCAGCACGGCGGCGTGCTCGTCGTCGGCCGGCGGGGCGAGCACGACGACATCGCGTGCGCGGCGCGGCGTCAGGATGAAACCCTCGGGCGTTGCGTCGACGCGCGCGATGGCGCGCAGCGCCTTGCGCAGCCGGCCGATCTCGACGCGCAGCCGCGCGCGGTGCGACTCGTCGGCGTGCCTGGCGCGAAAGGCGCGCGCCAGCAGCGCCTCGCGCGACGCGCCGCCGGGCCAGCCTTCCGCCAGTGCGCGGGCGAGCGCGAACAGAACCGGGCGGCTGTCGAGCGAAACCACGGTTGCGCCATGCCGCACGGCAAGGCGGCAGGCGTCGACAATGAATGTCTTCGAGCCAAGCAGCGCCTCGACATCGGCGAGCATCAGCGTCTTTTCCTTGCCGCGCCCGATCAGCCGCGCGGCGGGCTCCGTCAGCGCGAGGCCCGCGCTTTCGACCTCCGCCAGCAGCGGCGGGATGCGCGCCGCCTGCGCGGCGCGTCTGGCGCGCGCCAGCGCCGCACGCGCCGGTTTCGTTGTCAGGCGCCGCAGCGCAATGCCGGCGACCGCCATCTCGTGGGCCGCCCGCAGCGCCGGCGGCAGCGGCGCGGGATCAAACCCCGCGAGCAGGCGTTCGGCCTCCGCGACGCGGCCGATCAGGATCAGGCGGCGGATTTCGAGATGGCGCGCATGCGCTGCGTTCGCTTTGTCGCCGCGCGCTTCGAGCGTCGTGCGGGCGGCCTGAAGCGCCTTCACCGGCCAGGTCAGGTCGCGCGAGACGAGCGCGATTTCGGCTTCCGCCACCGCGCAGCGCGCCCGCGCGATCGCTTCCCTCGGCCCGAACGCCTTTGCCGCGCGGCGCAGCAGCAGCCTGGCGCGGGCGAGGTCGCCGAGTTGCGCCATCGCGATGCCGCGCAGCGCCAGCGCCGGCGGATCGTCGCGCAGCGCGATGGCATTCAGCGCGGCGAGCGGATCGCCTGTGGCGAGTGCGCGGGCCGCGGCGATCGTCAGCGAGTCCATTCAAATCCCGCCACACTTGTCACTCCCGGCCGTCGGGGTGTCCGGCGCACAATCTATCTCACGGTCAAGGTCCGGCAAGAGAGAGCGACGAAACGGTAAACCGCGCCGGACCGCGAAAGGAGAAACACCATGACGACACATGCAACGACATCGCGTGAGAACTGGCTGGAGGCGCGCCGCGATCTTCTGGCCGCCGAGAAGGATCTGACCCGCCGCGGCGACGAGGTTGCGCGGCTGCGCCGGCAACTGCCCTGGGTGCGGATCGATAAGACCTATGTGTTCGACAGCCCCGGCGGCAAGGTATCGCTTGCCGATCTGTTCGCGGGCCGCCGTCAGTTGCTGGTGCAGCACTTCATGCTGGCGCCGGGCTGGGAGGAGGGCTGCAAGAGCTGCTCCTACATGGCCGACCACAATGACGGCATGCTCGTCCATCTCGCGCAGCGCGGCGTCAGCTTCGTCGCCGTCTCGCGTGCGCCGCTCGCCGAGATCGAGCGGTTCCGCCGCCGCATGGGCTGGCAGTTCGAGTGGGTGTCGTCGTTCGGCAGCGACTTCAACTACGACTTCAAGGTCAGCTTCACGCCGGAGGAGATCGCGAGCGGCAAGATCGACTACAATTTCGGCAAGTGGTCGCTGACCGGCGAGGAGTGGCCCGGCATCAGCGTATTCTGCAAGGACGAAGCCGGCGGCGTCTTCCACACCTATTCGACCTATGGCCGCGGCGTCGAGGCGATGATGGGCACCTACCGCATGCTCGACCTGATGCCCAAGGGTCGGGATGAGCCGGAAGGCGGCATGGCTTGGGTGCGCCATCACGACCGCTACGGGCCGGACGCGGCGAAGGCTGCGTCGTGCTGCGGCGGGCGCGGCTGAGGCGCGGCATGAAAACGGTCTGCATCGATGGAACCGGGAGCGGCAACGCCGCTCCCGGCCTCGCCGGGTTGCTCGGCCTTGCCGCCGCGCCGGTCTTCGCGCTGATGGCGCTGGGAACGGCGGCCTCCGATACGTCCGACATGCTCTGTGCCTCAATGGGCGGCTCGCCGCTCGGCGGCATGACGCTGATGTATCTGTTGATGGCGGCGTTTCATTTCGCGCCGTGGCTGCGATTTCTCGCAGGTCGCTGACGCACTCCCGCATCGGCCGAAGGTCCGTTACACTCGCCGTCTGCGCCACTGCGCGAGGCAACGGGAGAACCGGCGGTCCATGCCCATTACCATCTACGGCATCAAGAACTGCGACACCATGAAGAAGGCGCGCGCCGCGCTGGACAAGAAGGGCGTCGCCTACGACTTCCACGATTACAAGACGAAGGGCATCGACAAGGCGAAACTCGAAACCTGGGCGAAGAAAGCCGGCTGGGACGTCCTGCTCAACAGGGCCGGCACCACGTTCAAGAAACTGCCCGACAAGGACAAGGAAGGGCTGACCGAAACCAAGGCCATCAAGCTGATGCTCGCACAGCCCTCGATGATCAAGCGCCCCGTGCTGGAACTGCCCGGCGGCAAATTGCTGGTCGGCTTCAAGCCGGAAGCCTACGCATCCATCAAGTGAGGCGACGATGTCCCGACTGACACCCATCGAGTATGCCGATGCGTCGCCCGCGGTGCGCGCGGTCTATGACGACATCAAGACGAGCCGCAACGTGCCGGACGTCAACAATTTCTGGAAATACCTCGCGCACGACCCGGCGACGCTGAAGCGCACCTGGGAGAGCATCAAGGAGGTGATGGCGCCGGGCGCGCTCGATCCGCTCACCAAGGAGATGATCTATCTCGCCGTCAGCGTCACCAACGGCTGCGGCTATTGCATCGCGAGCCACACCGCGGCGGCCCGCAAGGCGGGCATGAGCGATGCCATGTTCGCGGAGGTGATGGCGGTCGCCGGCATGGCTAACGAGACCAACCGCCTCGCCAACGGCTATCGCGTGCCGATCGACGCCGCCTTCGGGCCGTAAGGGGCGGTCAGGCGATGCGGATCGCGACCCGCCACGCTGCCCAGAACATGAAGAAGAACAACGCGAGGAAAATGGTCAGGCTCAAGGCCGGCGCGAAGAGTTCGATCTGCCGGCCGACCGCATAGGCGCCGAATTCCCCCACGGTGAGCAGTCCCACATAAACGGCGAGCAATTGCATGGCGGCCTGTCCTCCGACGTTGCCGGACACCGGCAGAGCTAGCACGGCGCCCATGCGCCAAGAGGGGAGCGCGGCCTAAAAAGGGGTGCTATCGGCCTAAACTTCTGATTACCTCCGCCAGCGATTCAGGGCGCGACGGCCGGGAAGACGACGATGAAACGTGATTTCATGACAGGCTTGGCGCCTGTCATTTTTGTCGTGCTGTGGAGCACCGGCTTCGTCGGCGCCCGTTACGGGCTGCCTTACGTCGAGCCGATGACGTTCCTGGCGATCCGCATGGTGTTTGTCGTCGTGCTGATGGCGGCGATCGCGTGGTTTGCCGGCGCGCGCTGGCTGACGAAGGCGGAAGCCGGCCACAGCGCGATCACCGGCCTGCTGGTGCACGGCATTTATCTCGGCGGCGTCTTCACCGCGATCTTTCAGGGCGTGCCGGTCGGCATCTCGGCGCTGATCCCCGGATTGCAGCCGCTCCTGATGGCGACGATGGCCAATCGCTGGCTCGGCGAGAAGGTGCGGCCGATCCAGTGGCTCGGCCTCGCCATCGGCCTCGGCGGCTGCGTGCTGGTGCTGCACGACCGCACCATGCTCGGCTCGGGGACGCTGCTCGGCTGGGCCGCGAGCGTCGCCTCGCTGATCGGCATCACGCTCGGCACCATGTATCAGAAGCGCTATGGCGGCCAGATCGACTGGCGCACCGGCAATCTCGTGCAGTATTTCGTCGCCGGGATTTTCTTCGCGATCTTCGCCTTCGCTTTCGAAACGCGCGCCGTGCACTGGACCGGCGAGTTCGTGTTCGCGCTGGCCTGGCTGGTGCTGGTGCTGTCGATCGGCGCGGTGACGCTGATGTACTGGCTGATCCGCCGCTCGGCGGCGGCGGGCTTCGCCAGCCTGTTCTATCTGGTGCCGTCGGTGACCGCGCTGATGGCCTTCGTGCTGTTCGGCGAGAAGCTCGACGCCATCTCGATCGCCGGCATGCTGATCTGCGCGCTCGCCGTGTTCCTCGTCAATCGCGCGCCGGCCAAAGCTTAAATCTCAGACTTGGTCGCCTTGAAGGCCTCGAGCGCGCGCGCCCGCGCGGCGGCGTGGTCGACGATCGGCTGCGGATAGTTCTTGCCGAGCGTGACGCCGGCATCGGCAAGGTCGAGCGGCGTTGCGAGCCACGGCGAATGAATATCGTCGTCGCGCAGCTTGCCGAGTTCGGGCACCCATCGCCGCACATAGTCCCCTTCGGGATCGAACGTCCGGCCCTGCAGGACCGGGTTGAAGATGCGGAAATAGGGCGCGGCGTCGGCGCCGCAGCCCGCCACCCATTGCCAGCTTGCCGGATTGTTGGCGGGGTCGGCGTCGACGAGCGTGTCCCAGAACCATTGCTCGCCGTGCCGCCAGTCGATCAGCAGGTGTTTCACGAGGAACGACGCGACGATCATGCGCACGCGGTTGTGCATCCAGCCGGTCGTCCACAATTCGCGCATGCCGGCATCGACGATCGGATAGCCGGTGCGTCCGCGCTGCCACGCGCGCAGTCCCGCCGCGTCGTCGCGCCAGGGGAATGCATCGAAGCGCGGTTGCAGGTTTTTGATCGCGAGATCGGTATTGTGCTGGAGCAGCGAATAGGAAAAATCGCGCCAGCCGAGCTCGCTGTGGAATTTGTCGATGTCGCGGCCCGGCACTTGCCCTTCGTCCGCCATGAACTGCGCTGCGTTGAAGACTTCGCCGGCGCTGATCTCGCCGAAGCGCAGGTGAGGCGACAGCCGGGAGGTCGCCGCGCGGTCGGGACGGTCCCGTTCGGCGGCGTAGCCGGCGGCTTGCTTGAGAAAGTCGCTCAGCCGTTGCCGCGCGCCGTCTTCGCCGGGCGTCCAGGCGGCGCGCAGGCCGCCGGCCCAGTCGGGGCGCGAGGGTTCGAGCGCCCAGTCCGCCAGTCTTTCGCCGGTGAGGTCCGGCCCGCGGGCGAGCTTCCCCGGCGCTGCGAGCGGCGTACGCGACGGGCCGAGCGTCCTGAGGCGTCGCCAGAACGGCGTGAAGACCCGCATCGGCCCGCCGTCTTTGGTGGTCACCGGCGTCGGGCCGGCGAGCAGATTGGGCGCGTGGACCGTCGCGCCGATGCCGGCCTCGCGTAAGGCCTCGATCAGCGCCCGGTCGAGCGCGCGGCAGGCCGCGCCGAGGCCGCGGTTCCAGTGGACGCGCGTGGCGCGGGCCTCGCGCGCGGTTGCGACGATGGTGGCGACGGGCTCGCCGCTGCGCAGCACGAGCCGCTGGCGATGCTCGCCGAGCGCGGCATCGAGCGCCCGCAACGACTGCGCCAGCCACCAGCGCGATGCGCTGCCAAGCGGCCGGCTATGCGGGCGGCCCGCCGGGCTTACGGCCGGGCCGGTCTCGCCGCGGACATAGAGGCAGACCAGCGGCGCGGCGCCGCGGACGGCGGCGGACAGCGCGGGATTGTCGTGAAGCCGCAAGTCGTCGCGGAACCAGTGCAGCACGGAGACACGTTCAGCCATTGCCCCGGTGCTACGTCCGGCCCGCTATTTTGGATCACGGGTCAGGACGATTTGCGTCTGCGTGACGATGGCGCAGAGCTTGCCGTCGCCGCGGGTGATCCTGGTCTGCCAGACCATCGTGGTGCGGCCGCGGTGCAGCGGCGTGCATTCCGCCTTTGCCACGTCGCCGATCGGGATCGCGGCGAAGAAATTGGTCTTGCTCTCGATCGTGGTGGTGCTCTGCCCCGGCTTGAGGTTGGCGGTGGTGGCGGTGCCGCCGAGATTGTCGGCCAGCGCCATGATGGCGCCGCCGTGCATGATGCCGAAGCGGTTGTTGAGTTCCTCGCGCACCGGCAGTTCCGCGGTCACCTTGTCCGGCGCGATGGAGATGATCCTGAGGCCCAGAAACTTGGCGAAAGCTGGCTGGTCGTGAGCGCGGTCGTCCATCGCGTCGGTCCGTATGCGGGGCGGGGAACCCAGCAATAGAGTGTTTTCGAGCGAAGTGGAAACCGGTTCGCGTGAAGAAAACGCGACAACACAAAAAGCTAGAGCCCGGCTTTGATCCAATCAAAGCCGGGCTCTAGCGCAACGGCAAAACCGGTCAACAAAGCCGGTCGTTTTCGCCAAAAGCGAAGGGCGCGGGGGAGGAAGCCCGCGCCCAACTCACACTTGCAAAGATTCGCGGCCGGTTACTTCGGCTGCGGGACGATCCGGATATACGGCTTCGGCGATTTCCAGCCCTGCGGCCAGATCTTCTTGGCGTCCTCGTCGGACAGGCCGCCGCCGATAATGACGTCGTCGCCCTGCTTCCACTGCGCCGGCGTCGAGACCTTGTGCTTGGCGGTGAGCTGCAGCGAGTCGATGACGCGCAGCACCTCATCGAAGTTGCGCCCCGTGGACATCGGGTAGACGAGGATCAGCTTGATCTTCTTGTCCGGGCCGATGACGAACACGTTGCGCACGGTCTGGTTGTCGTTGGCGGTGCGCTGCGAGGGATCGCCGGAGGCGGAGGCCGGCAGCATGCCGTAGGCCTTCGCGACTTTCAGCTCAGGGTCGCCGATCATCGGATAGTTCGGCGCGAAGCCCTGCGTCTCCTTGATGTCTTCTGCCCATTTGGCGTGACGGTCGACCGGATCGGCGGAGAGGCCGATGATCTTGACGCCGCGCTTGTCGAATTCCGGCTTGATGCGGGCCATGTAGCCAAGCTCGGTCGTGCAGACCGGGGTGAAATCCTTCGGGTGCGAAAACAGCACCGCCCATTTGTCGCCGATCCAGTCGTGGAAGCGGATCTTGCCTTCGGTGGTTTCCGTCTCGAAATCCGGCGCGATGTCGCCGATTGCCAGAGCCATGATGCAATACTCCTCGTCAGTCTGGGTGCGGTAGGCGACCGGCCTTCCGCATCCCGCGGCCTATCCATTGTCGTGAACGCATCGGCGGGATGATAGGTCGGCTCCGCGACGGCGTCATTCTGCAAGAATGCGGAGAATATAAAGACCGGCATTTCGCGCCGGAAGGCCCCGCGAGTTCCAAAGATGCCGGAAGCGTAAAAGATTTATACTGGCAATATTGCGGCAATTAGAATGAAGCGGTTTTCCGCAAGGTTCGGCTGCGGCATTCTGGCAACCGGAACGTGCCGCACCCGATGATAGAGCTTTTTCCGTGGACCTGACGGACATCGCCTCGCGCTTCGCGGTTGCACTCGGCATCGGCCTTCTGGTCGGCGTCGAGCGCGGCTGGCGTCAGCGCGAGGAGGGGGCGGGTTCGCGCACCGCCGGCGTCCGTACTTTCTCGCTGACCGGCATCCTCGGCGGCGCCTGCGGCACGCTGGCGCTCGGCCTCGGCGGCGGCGCGGCCGGCGCCATCGTCGTCTCGGCCGGCCTTGCCGTCTACGCGGCGGCGCTGGTCGCCTTCGCGCGCATCGAGGCGCAGGCGAAAAAGAACTTCTCCGCGACCACGGTGGTCGCCGGCATCGCGACCTTTGTGCTGGCCGCCTGCGCCATGCTCGGCGATCTGCGGATCGCCGCCGCGGCGGCCGTCGCCATGACGGGGCTGCTCGCGCTGCGCGAGCCGCTGCACGGCCTCGTGGCGGAGATCGCCTGGCCGGAACTGCGCTCGATGCTGGTGCTGCTCGCGATGACCTTCATCGTGCTGCCGCTGATGCCCGACCGGTCGTTGTCGGCCGCGCTCGACATCAACCCGCGCGAGGTGTGGCTGATCGCCATCGTACTCGCGGCGGTGTCGTTCGCGGGCTACGTTGCGGTCAAGTATTTCGGCGCGCGCCATGGCATCCTGCTCGCGGCGGCGGCGGGCGGCCTCGTCTCGTCGACGGCGGTGACGCTCGCCAATGCGCGCCACGCGGCGCAGAGCAAGGGGCCGCCGAACATTCTCGTCGCCGGCGTTGCGCTCGCGGCGGCGATTTCCTTCGTACGCGTGATTGCGATCGCCGCGGCGCTGAAGCCCGACATCCTGTGGCACGCCGGTCCGCCGCTCGTCGCCGCGACGCTCGCGGCGGTCGGCGTCGCCGGGCTGCTCGCTTTTCGCGGGCGGCGCGGCAAGGATACGCAGATCGTGCTGCGCAACCCGTTCCAGTTCTGGCCGGTTGTCGGCTTCGCGGTGTTTCTTGCCGCCATCGTGTTGCTTGGCCAGTTCATCAATCAGTGGTTCGGCGCGACCGGCGCCTTCGTCGGCGCGGCGGCGCTCGGCCTTGCCGATGTCGATGCCGTCACGGTGTCGCTGGCGCGGTTGGTGCCGGGCTCGCTCGGCGCGCGGGAGGCCGCCCTGGGGGTTCTCGCGGCGGTGGCGACCAACACCCTGAGCAAGCTCGTGATCGGCGCAGGGATCGGCGGTGCGGCCTTCGCGCGGCAAGTCGGCCTGCTGGCATTCGTCTGCTACGCCGCGGCCGGCATCATTCTTTGGTTGACCCTCGCTGCGCTGGGCCAATGAGGCCCGGACATTGACAATTTGCCTCCCACGCCGCAAAGCCATGCGGTCGGAGCATTGTCGATGTTCAAGCGCATCCTGATCGCCAATCGCGGCGAAATTGCCTGCCGAGTCATCAAGACCGCGCGTCGCATGGGGATCGAGACCGTCGCGGTCTATTCCGACGCCGACAAGGACGCGCTGCATGTCGCGATGGCCGACCAGGCCGTTCCGATCGGCGCAGCCCCGGCGGCGGAAAGCTATCTCGTCATCGAGAAGATCGTCGCCGCCTGCAAGCAAACCGGCGCGGAGGCGGTGCATCCCGGTTACGGCTTCCTGTCCGAGCGCGAGGCATTCCCGAAGGCATTGGCGGAGGCCGGCATCGTCTTCATCGGTCCGAACCCCAAGGCCATCGCGGCGATGGGCGACAAGATCGAGTCGAAGAAGGCGGCTGCCGCCGCGAAGGTTTCCACCGTGCCCGGCCATCTCGGCGTCATCGCCGACGAAAAGGAGGCGGTGAAGATCGCCGACGAGATCGGCTATCCGGTGATGATCAAGGCGTCGGCCGGCGGCGGCGGCAAGGGCATGCGCATCGCCTACAGCAGATCGGAAGTCGCGGAGGGCTACACGCGCGCGAAGTCGGAAGCGAAATCCTCGTTCGGCGACGACCGCGTCTTCATTGAGAAATTCATCGTCGATCCGCGCCACATCGAAATCCAGGTGCTCGGCGACAAGCACGGTAACGTCATCTATCTCGGCGAGCGTGAATGCTCGATCCAGCGCCGCAACCAGAAAGTCGTCGAGGAGGCCCCGAGCCCGCTGCTCGACGAGGCGACCCGCCGGAAGATGGGCGAGCAGGCCGTCGCGCTGGCGAAGGCGGTCGGCTACGACAGCGCGGGCACCGTCGAATTCGTCGCGGGGCAGGACAGGAGCTTCTACTTCCTCGAGATGAATACCCGCCTGCAGGTCGAGCATCCGGTGACCGAACTCGTCACCGGGATCGATCTCGTCGAGCAGATGATCCGCGTCGCGGCGGGCGAAAAACTCGCCCTCAAGCAGAGCGATGTGAAACTTACCGGCTGGTCGGTCGAAAGCCGCATCTATGCCGAGGACCCGTACCGCAACTTCCTGCCGTCGATCGGACGGCTGGTGAAGTACCGCCCGCCGGCGGAAAAGTCCGAGCACGGCGTCACCGTGCGCAACGACACCGGCGTCTATGAGGGCGGCGAGATTTCGCTCTACTACGATCCGATGATCGCCAAGCTGGTCACCCATGCGCCGACCCGCGAGCAGGCGATCGACGCGCAGGCCGGCGCGCTCGACGCCTTCGGCATCGACGGTATTCGCCACAACATTCCGTTTCTGGCGGCGCTGATGGCGCATCCGCGCTGGCGCTCCGGCAAGCTCTCGACCGGTTTCATCGCCGAGGAATTTCCCGAGGGCTTCCACGCCATCGCGCCGCAGGGCAACGTCGCGCGCGTGCTCGCCGCCGTCGCCGCGGCGATCGATCATGTGCTCGGCGAGCGCAAGCGGCAGATTTCCGGGCAGATGACCGGCCGCAGCGTCACTCGCGACAGCCAGCGCGCGGTCTGGCTCGGCGACGAGGAGCATCGCCTCGAGGTCATGCGCAACAACGGGTCGATCTCGGTGCGCTTTGCCGGCGACGAGCCGTGGATCCAACTGCGCTCGGACTGGAAGCCCGGCGAGACGATCTGGACCGGCGAGGTCGACGGCGAGGCGGTCGCGGTGCAGGTGCGCCCGCATCCGAACAGTTTCGCGCTGGCGTTCCGCGGCGCCGAGACGCGCGCCTATGTCTACACCGCGCGCGAGGCCGACTACGCGAAACTGATGCCGGTCAAGACCAGCGCGGACTCGGGCAAACAGGTGAGGTGCCCGATGCCGGGCCTCGTCGTTTCCATCGCGGTCAGCGAGGGGCAGGAGGTCAAGGCCGGCGAGCCGGTCGCCGTGGTCGAGGCGATGAAAATGGAAAACGTGCTGCGCGCCGAGATCGACGGCACGGTGAAGAAGGTCCACGCCAAAAAAGGCGACAGCCTTGCGGTGGACGCGGTGATCCTCGAATTCGCCTGAGTTTGCGCGCGCACCGAACGCGAAATCGCCGGATTGTTCGCTGATCCTTGAGACGGGCATGGGTGCGGCCGGACGGCTCGCGGCAGCGGGCGTCGTGGCCGATGCTCAGGGGGCATTGGAGAACGCCAATGACCCAGGCTCTTTCGAAGAAAGCCATTGCAAAAAAGGCGATTGCAAAACACGCGGCGTCGAAGACGGCGGCCAAAAAGTCCGGCGGCACGATGCCAGCGCAGGAGCAGGATCGTCAGCCCGGCCGCGAGCGCGAAATGCGGCCGCAACCCGATTACGAACCCAAGGTCGCCGGTTCCGGCCGGTTGCGCGGCAAGGTCGCGCTGATTACCGGCGGCGATAGCGGCATTGGCCGCGCCATTGCCGTCGCGATGGCGCGCGAGGGAGCGGACGTCGCCATCCTCTATCTTGAGGAAGAGAAGGACGCGGCGGACACCGCGAAGGCCGTGGAAGACGAAGGCCGCACGGTCCTGAAAGTCGCAGGCGATGTCGGCGACGAGACATTCTGCCGTGAGGCGGTTGAGAAAACGGTCGCGCGTTTCGGCAGGATCGACATCCTCGTCAACAATGCGGCCGAGCAGCACGAGACCGACGATATCCGCGAGATCGACGCGAAACAGATCGAGCGCACGTTCCGCACCAATATCTTCAGCTTCTTCTACATGACCAAGCATGCGCTGCGGCACATGAGCGCCGGGGGCGCGATCATCAACACCGCGTCGATCACCGCCTATCGCGGCCACAAGACGCTGCTCGACTATTCCGCGACCAAGGGCGCGATCGTCGCCTTCACGCGCTCGCTGTCTCAGGCGCTGATCGAGGACGGCATCCGCGTCAACGCGGTGGCGCCGGGTCCGATCTGGACGCCGCTCATTCCCGCCTCGTTCGACGCGGAGCACGTCGCCAACCACGGCAAGTCTGCGCCGATGCATCGGCCCGGCCAGCCCAACGAGGTCGCGCCCTGTTACGTTTTCCTCGCCAGCGAGGAGGCCTCCTACATCAGCGGCCAGGTGCTGCATCCCAACGGCGGCAGCATGGTCGCGTCGTGATCGCCTGAGAGAACGAGAAGGAGACAACGCGATGGCAACCACATCCGCCCGCAAGCATCGCCCGCAGACATCCGAACGGCGCAAGGAAACCGCCGCAGCCGCTGACGTGCCGGACCGGTTGCGCCGCCGCGATCAACCGCGCACGCCGCCGGACTCGCTGCCCCGCTCGGCGGGCGAGGAAACGCCGGTGTCCGGTCACAGCCCGGCGCCGGACGGCGGCGTCGAGCAGCATCCGATTCACGACGAGCCGGTCGAGGATTATGCGCCGGACGACTATGAGCGGCAGATCGAGGACGTCGCGCGCGATCGCCGGCGGACGCAATCCGGCGAGACGCCGGTGAAGGACCGCCGCGGCTGACGCAAACGGCGTGTCCTGCTATGGCGAGAGCCATGCTGTATTTCGCCTACGGTTCGAACATGGACCGCGCCGCGATGGCGGGGCGCTGCCGGGAGGCCCGGGCGGCGGGCACCGCGGCCCTGCCGGGCTGGCGTTTCTTCATCGGCGTCGATGGCTGGGGCTCGGTCGACCCCGCACCCGGCCATGTCGTGCACGGAGTGCTGTGGCGGCTCACCGCACGGGATTGTGCTGCACTGCACACTTACGAACTGCTGCACAAGGGCCTGTATGACGTGCGTACGCTGCCGGTGCGGTTCGGCAGCCGGCGGGTTGCCGCCATGACCTATGTGCTACGCCGTCGCATCCCCGGAACCCCGAAGCCGGGTTATATCGAACTGATTGTGCGTGCCGCGCGCGACTGGGACTTGCCGGAGCGTTACGTCGCTTCGGTCGCCCGGCGTGCGACATCCGGCTTCGCCGGCAAGCGCGGCGCGAAAACAGGGGGCGGCGCGTGGGAAGTGCGGGCATTGTCCGCCACGTGATGCTGCATGGGCGCGTGCAGGGCGTCGGCTTTCGCGCGTTCGTGGCCGAGTCCGCTTACCATCACGGCGCCGACGGCTGGGTGCGCAACCGTCGTGACGGCACCGTCGAAGCCGTCTTCGCCGCGACGCCGGCGATCGTCAACATGCTGATCGCGGCCTGCAAGGTCGGGCCGGCCGGCGCGCGCGTCGATGCCGTGCATCTGCGCGACGTGGATTTTTCCCTGCTCGACGAGCGCCGTGGCGGCGAAAGTTTCTCGGTGCTGCCGACCGCGTAAATCCCAGTTCATCGTGTTCGGCCGCGGAACGCCGCGGCGAGGGTGCGCAGCGCGGCGTGTTCGGCCGGATTGGATGCGCGGCCATACATCACGACACGGGATCGCCCGAGCGGGGGTAGTCCGAGCGCTGCGCCGACGTCGATCGTGCCGGACGGTGCGACGCGCTCCGCCATCGGCGCGACCGCGATGCCGGCGAGCGCGGCCGCCGCGATTGCGGTGACGCCGCCGCCGGTAAAGGCCTCGGTCCATTCGACGCGCGCCTTGTCGAGCGTTCGGATCGCGTGAGCGCGCACGCCGCACGGCGCGGTCAGCATGGCAAGCCGCAGCTTCGCGCCCGCCGCGTGCCGGAACGACGGCGTCGCGTACCAGCGCAGCGTGTCCTCGAACAGCATTTCGCCGCCGCGCTGATGCGGCTCGCGCCGCACCACCACGGCGTCGTAGCGGCCGGCGTCCGCCGCCTCGATCAGCCGGCTCGAGAAGTCGATCCGCACTTCGAGACGAAGCTGCGGGTCGCTCGCCGCGACCTGCGCCAGCAGCGCCGGCAGGTTCGGTCCGGCGACGTGATCGCCGATACCGAGCTTGAGACGCCGCTCGGCCTTGCCTTCGCCGCCGAGCGCGCGGTCATGCGCCTCGATCAGCGCACGGGCGCGGTCGAGAAAGCCGGCGCCGTCGGCGGTCAGCTGCACCATGCGCGGCGTGCGCGAGACGAGCTGGCGGCCAAGCCGCGCCTCGAGCCGTTTCAGTTGCAGGCTCACCGCCGATTGCGTGAGGCCGAGCGCCTGGGCGGCGCGGGTGAAGTTCTTCAGGTCGGCGACCAGCGTGAAGGCGCGGACTGCGTCGATGTCGAGGCTGTGGGCCTGCATGATTTGAAACCGTTATCTCAGCTATCATCAGTCATTGCATTTACTCATCAATATGGCGGTCCTAGATTGCGCTTGTCAATGAAGGACATTTGGAAGGAGATTTGTCATGCCGCTCATCACCGCCGCCGTCGCCACGCCGCATCTGAAGGTGCTGCCGCGCGCCGAGATCGCCGCCGAAATCAGCCGCCTGACCGCGACGATTCTCGGCAAGGATCCCAACGTCACCGCCGTGATCGTCGAGCGCGTCAACCCGGACAGCTGGTTCGTCGCTGGCCGCTCGCTGACCGACGCCTGGCTCGCGAGCTTCTGGATCGACGTTCACGTCACCGACGGCACCAATACCCGCGAGGAGAAGGCGGCCTTCGTCGCCGCGGTATTCGCCGCGATGGAAAAGCTGCTCGGGCCGCTGCACGAGGAAAGCTACGTCCATGTCGACGAGGTGCGCGGTGACGCTTACGGCTATGGCGGGCTGACGCAGGCCGCTCGGCACAGCGCCCGCAAGCTGGCGCTGGCGGGGTAACCGGTCAGGCGTTGGACGTCGCGCCGAACAGGTCCTCGAAGCTCTGCCGCAGCGCGACGTCGACGTCCGCCATCGTCGCGGTGATGCCGAGATCGGCGAGGCTGGTCACGCCGTAGCGCTGTTCCTTGACGCCGCACGGTACGATACCGGCGAAGTGGGACAGGTCGGGTTCGACATTGATGGCGATGCCGTGCAGCGTCACCCATTGCCGGATCCGGATGCCGAGCGCGGCGATCTTGTCCTCGTAGCCGTCGCCTTTCTCGGGGCGGCGGACCCAGACGCCGATGCGGTCCTCGCGCCGTTCGCCGCGCACGTTGAAGGCGGCGAGCGTCCGGATGATCCATTCCTCCAGCGTCGTCACGTAGCGGCGCAAATCCGGACCCCGCTGCCGCAGGTCCAGCATCGCATAGGCCACCCGCTGGCCGGGGCCGTGATAGGTGAACTGGCCGCCGCGCCCGGTCTCGTGGACCGGAAAGCGCGCCTCGATCAGGTCGGCCGCCTTGGCGCTGGTACCGGCGGTGTAGAGGGGCGGGTGCTCGACCAGCCAGACCAGCTCTGGGGCCTGCCCGGCCGCGATCGCTTCGGCGCGCGAATCCATCGCCGCGACCGCCTCGTCGTAATCGGTCAGGCCGTCCCCGATGCGCCAGGCGACCGGCGGAAAACCCGCCTGTGGCGGCGCAAAAGTGAGGGCGTCCCGGACGTTAACCATTGGCTAACCATACCATGATGACCTGACGGCTGCCGCGCCCCGCTGTCGCGGGCGGGCTGGGGGAGCTTTCGCAGGTGCCTAAACTCGACAGTGTTTCGCTGGATATCACGGTGGTGCTCGGGACGACCGACATGCCGGTCCATCAGGTGTTGCGGCTCGGCCGCGGCGCCATCATCGAACTGGATGCCGCCGAGGACGACGAGGTGAGCGTCCTCGCCAACGGGCTCGCGGTCGCCAAGGGCAATGTGGTCGTCAATGGCAGCCGCATCGCCGTCGAGGTCACGCAGCTCCTGCCGCGCCCGCCAGATATGCGCTGAGGCGCGATTCTGCGAGGGCGGCGGCCTTTTCGCGCCCGATCGCATGCCAAATCAAGGACAAATGGGGTTTTGCGGGCTTGTGGCTGCGGACCCTATTTGTTACATCGACGCCGCCGTGGGGCACGGGATTTCCTCCGCGGCGCATCCCCAATGCGGCCGTGGCGGAATTGGTAGACGCACTAGCTTGAGGTGCTAGCGGGTAACACCGTGGAGGTTCGAGTCCTCTCGGCCGCACCATTGGGGGTATTGCAGGCGGGCCGTCAGCGACGGTACGGGTCCCAGCGCCGGTCCGCATAGCGCGCCCGGCGGTTCATCTCGTCCCATTCCCGTTTGGTCAGATAGCGGACCCTGGGTGCGCGCCGGCCGCGCGCATCGTCGGCCCGGCGCGCCTGCTGCACGCGCGGCGAGGCCGTGCGCGGCCACGAGGTTGCGGCCGCGGTGCGTGCGGCGGGGGCCTTGCGGTGCTTGTCGTGGTGTTTGGCGACCGCGGGCCGGTGCGGCTGCGGCGGCACGGCATGGACGACGCGCCAGCCGCGCGCCTTCAACTCCTTGAGCAACGCGGGCAGCGCCAGCGCGGTCGCCGGCTGCACGTCGTGCAGCAGCAGAATGCCGCGTTTCTTTGCCTCGAGCCGCTGGATCGCCTTTGCCACGATGTCCTCGGGCGTCGCCGTCTTGTACCAGTCGTCGGCGTCGGCGTCGGTGCCCCACAGCACGATGTTGCGCGCAGCGAGTTGCTGCTCGACCTCGCGCGACCGCAGGAAGCCCGGAATGCGGAAGAACGGCGGCGGCGCTTCGCCGAGCGCGGCGGTCACCGAAGCGATGCCGTCGTCGATCTCGGCGCGCGCGCGTTCGAGCGGCATCTGGTCGAAGGTGAGCGGATGGTTCTGGCTGTGCGTGCCGATGCTGTGGCCGGCGGCGACGATCGCGCGCACGAGTTCAGGGTGTGCCTGCGCCTGCCGCCCGACCAGAAAGAACGTCGCTTTCACGCATTCGTCCGCGAGCGTCTTCAGCACGGACTCGGTGAACGGGCTGATCGGGCCGTCGTCGAAGGTCAGCACCACTTCGCGGTCGTCGAGCGGCAAGGTCTGCGAATATTGCGTCGTGCCGATGCGCTGGAAATCCCTGGCGTCGACCGCGATGGTCCGCGCCGTTCCCAAGGCGCCGCGCGCGCAGCCGGTCGCCGCCTGCGCGGCGGACAACGACACCGCGCCGGCAATCGCGCCGGCGACAAACGCACGCATGAAGACGACGCCACGCATCCGCTGCTCCGCCGCGCCGGACAATGAACGGGAAGGCGCGGGCTTTCGAGCGCAGACAAGCACGGCGGCAGGATTTTGTTAACCAAGAACGTTGCGCTGGCGCTGTCCCAAATTGAAACGCGCGCGCTTCGGAATCAGCGGATGGCGCCGCGGCTTCCCGCCGGCACGACATGAACGACGCGATAGCCGCGCCGTTTCATCTCGCGCAGGAAGTCCGGCAGCATGGCCGCAGTCTGCGCCTTGGTGTCGTGAAACAGCACGATGCCGCCGCGGTTTTTCTCGATCCGCCCGACGATGAGTTTCAGTTCGTCCTGCGGCGACATCGGATTCCAGTCGCTTGCCCAGACGTCGGCGCCGAACACCACGATGCCGCGGCGGTTCAGCAGGTCGAGCAACGCCGGCGTGCCGGCAAAGCCGGGGAAGCGGAAGAACGGCGTCGCCGGGTCTTTGCGGCGCTGGCCGTAGACCGCGTAGTCGTCTTCCTCGATGCCGCGGTTGATTTCGGCCTCCGCCACCGCGATCGGCAGCCTTGTCAGAATCTTGTGCGAATAGGTGTGGTGCGCGACCGTGTGGCCTTCCGCGAAAATGCGCCGCGCCAGCGCCGGGGTCTCCTCCGCATGCTGGCCGAGCAGGAAGAAGGTCGCGCGCACGCATTCGCGTTTCAGCGCGTCCAGCACCCGTGGCGTCGTCGTCGGCCAGGGGCCGTCGTCGAAGGTGAGCACGATCTCCTGCGGCGCGAGCGGCAGCGTGCCGGGGAAATGCTTGCGGCCGACGCGCGGCGTCGATTGCGCCTCGACCTCGATCACGCGCGCGGTGCCGAGCGCGTTTGGATTGCCGGCACAGGACGCGGCGGTAGGGGCACGCGTCTGGGCGCGCGTCTCGGCGACGGCCGGCAGGCCGGCAACGACGGCGAGAGCGAAGGCGAGGGGGCGGAACATGGTTTCGAAGCGATGCCGGCGAAACAGGGTGCCGCCACATGACGGCAGGCGGCAGCGCCCGGCAAGTGCGTGTTGGACCTATGCTTTATGCGGCGATTAACGGCCGGTTTACCGTGTTTCCGCACCCCGCATTAACTCTGGAAATTTAGCATGATGGGATCGTAACGCGCGCCCGAGCGCCGGAGTTTTGTTGTGACAGGCGACGCTGACCGCGCGGAGGACCACTCCGAGCAAATGCAGCAGGCGCGGCTCTCGCCGTTTGCCGAGGCGCAGCCTGGCGCGGCCTCGTCCGCGGATTCTGCGTCGGGCCGCGCGCCGCCGGTGGCGCGGCTCATCACCGTCATCGCGGTGGCCGGTGCGCTGGTGCTGCTCACCTTTGCAGTTCTGGGCTATGTCGCGGCCCGTCATCACGACAAGCATGACAGCGAGCGCATGCGCGCGGCGCTGCGCGCCGGCGTCGAGGACGTTCGTCCGCTGCTCAAGGGCGACGAGCAGGTCGACAGCCGGCTGATCGAGCTGCTCGAACGGTCGTCGGGCATTCCCGATCTCAAATTTGAATCCGATCCGGGCGCGCGCGCGGCGAACGCCCAGCCGGTGCTGAATGCCGACGGGCGGATCATCGGGTTTCTGACCTGGAATAAGGAACACGGGCTGTTCGATCTGGTGCGGCCGGTCGCGTTCGCCGCGATCGGTCTTGCGCTGGCGTTGCTGATCGGCGCGGGCGTTGCGGTGCGGCGGCTCCGTCGTCACGTCGCCGCGCTGCGCGAGCAGGAGCGGCGGGCGCGCGCCATTGCCGACACCGATCCCGTCACCGGCCTGCCGGCGGAACAGGCGATGCTGCATCGTCTCGGCGTCGCGCTGGCGAACCGGGAGATTCAGGAGGTCGTCACCTATGCGGTGATCGAGTTCGACGGCATCCACGAGACGCATCACGGCGACGGCGTCGCCAGCGCCGACGAAATCCTGGTCGCGATCTCGCATGAGCTGGCGCAGGCGCTGCCGGACAACGCGGTGCTTGGCCGCGGCCACGGCGACCAGTTCCGCATCATCATCACCGAGACCGCTGCCGTCGCGCCGATCCTGCGCCGCGCGCTGGAGGTGCTGTCGCGGCCGCAGTGGCTTGGCGGTCTCGTGCGCATCGGCGGCCACGCCGGCTACGCGCAGGCGCCGCGCGATGCGGTCGGCCGCGACGACATGGTGCGCGTCGCCGGTCGTGCGTTGAGCGCCGCCGCGCGCAAGGGGTCCGGCACCGTGCTCGGCTACGATCACGCGGTCGAGATGTCGTCGCAGGAGCTTCAGTTCATCCGCCGCGAACTGCCGCGTGCGCTTGCGGCCGGCGACCTCGATCTGCACTACCAGCCGATCGTCACGCCCGACGGCGCGCAGATCACCGGCGTCGAGGCGCTGTGCCGCTGGACGCATCCGGTGCGCGGCAACATTCCGCCGGGCAATTTCATCCCCGTCGCCGAGCAGATGGGCATCATGGACGCGCTCGGCGCATTCGTGCTGCGCCGCGCCCTGAGCGACGCCAAGCGCTGGCCGGACTTCTATGTCGGCGTCAATCTGTCGCCCGTGCAGGTCAAGGGACCGCAGATCGTCGAACTGGTGCGCGATCTGCTGGAGGAAACCCGGCTCGAGCCGTCGCGGCTGATGCTGGAAATCACCGAAGGCGTGCTGGTCGAGAACCCCGACGAGATGATCCGCCGCATCAACGATCTGCGCGCGCTCGGGGTGCGCATCGCGCTCGACGATTTCGGCTCCGGCTACTCCAATCTCGGCTACCTGCAGCGCTTCCCGATCGACAAGCTGAAGATCGACCGCGCCTTCGTGACGCCGCTCGGCCGCACCGCCAATGCCGGCGTCATCATCCAGGCGATCGTCGCGCTCGGCCGCGCGCTCGGCCTTAAAGTTCTCGTCGAGGGCGTCGAGACCGAGGAGCAGCGCGTGCTGCTGCGCATGGCCGGCTGCGACGAGATGCAGGGCTTCCTGTTCGCGCGTCCGGTTCCCGCCAAGGCGATCGACCGGCTGGCCGGCCAGCAATATGCCGCGCAGAACGGCCAGGCCGCCCCGCCGGCCGACACCGAGACCGTGCTGACAGCCTGAGGCATAGCGTTTTCAAGCGAAGTGGATACCGGTTCGCGTCAAGAAAACGCGTCAATTAACAAATGGATTTTTGGCTTTGATTTCATCAAAGCCGAAAACCCCTGTAATCTCGCCCCGTACCGCCATGCGAGAGCGCGGGTTTTACGGGAGCGGGTGGATGATCCCCAACAGCTGGAGCGGTTTCGATTTCGGTCTCGGCGAGGACGCCGACATGCTGCGGCAGTCGGTCAGCGCCTTCGCGGCCGACCGCATCGCGCCGCGCGCCGACGAGATCGACCGCACCAATACCTTTCCGCGCGAGCTGTGGCCGGAGATGGGCCAGCTCGGCCTGCACGGCATTACGGTGGAGGAAGACTACGGCGGCTCGGGTCTCGGCTATCTCGACCACTGCATCGCGATGGAGGAAGTCTCGCGCGCCTCGGCCTCGGTCGGCCTGTCCTATGGCGCGCATTCCAACCTCTGCGTCAACCAGATCCGCCGCAACGGCACCGAAGCGCAGAAACGCAAATATCTCGGCAAGCTGATTTCCGGCGAGCATCTCGGCGCGCTGGCGATGTCGGAGCCGGGCTCCGGCTCCGATGTCGTCTCGATGCGCACGCGCGCCGAGAAGAAGGGCGACCGTTACGTCCTCAACGGCTCGAAGATGTGGATCACCAACGGCCCCGGCGCGGATACGCTCGTCGTCTATGCCAAGACCGATCCGGACGCCGGCCCGCGCGGCATCACCGCGTTCCTGATCGAGAAGGGGATGAAGGGCTTCTCCACCGCGCAGAAGCTCGACAAGCTCGGCATGCGCGGCTCCGACACCTGCGAACTGGTGTTTCAGGATTGCGAGGTGCCGGCCGAGAACGTGCTCGGCAAGGTCGGCGGCGGCGTCAACGTGCTGATGTCGGGCCTCGACTACGAGCGGGTCGTGCTGGCCGCCGGTCCGCTCGGCATCATGCAGGCCTGCCTCGACGTGGTGCTGCCTTATGTCCACGACCGCAAGCAGTTCGGCCAGCCGATCGGCTCGTTCCAGATTATGCAGGCCAAGGTGGCCGACATGTATGTGACGATGAACGCCGCCAAGGCCTACGTCTATGCGGTGGCGCGCGCCTGCGACGCCGGGCGCACCACGCGCGAGGACGCCGCCGGCGCGATCCTCTATGCCGCCGAGGGCGCGACGAAGCTCGCGCTCGACGCCATCCAGTGCCTCGGCGGCAACGGTTACATCAACGAATTTCCCACCGGCCGCCTGCTGCGGGACGCCAAGCTGTATGAAATCGGCGCCGGCACCTCGGAAATCCGCCGCATGCTGATCGGCCGCGAGGTGTTCGAGAAGACGAAGTAGCCGCTCGGCCATTGGCCGATTAACCGCGCCTTAACCATGACTCGGCCAGTGTCTTCGCCCATTGGGCCATGCTGGCCAGACTTCATTTTGGGGGCGGGCGATGATGCGGGTGCGATTGAAGGCGGACGGGCGGATCGTCGAAATCCTGGCTGACGGCAGCGAGCAGGTGATCGACCACAGCGATCCGGCAGCCTTCGTGCGCCATGTGCGCGCGCGCACCGGCATGACGCAGAACGCTTTCGCCGAGCAGATCGAGGTGCCGGTCGAGACGCTGCGCAACTGGGAGCAGGGCAAGCGCAGCCCGCGCGGCCCGGCTCGCGCGCTGCTGAAACTGATCGATCAGGTGCCGTCGGTCGCCTTCGCGACGCTGGGCAAGAAGGCGGGCTAAAAACTTTCCTTTGTCGTTCCGGACGCCACGACAGTGGCGATCCGGAATCCAGAAACACGAAGGCGGTCAATGGTTCTGGATTCCGGGTTCACGCCTTTGGCGTGTCCCGGAATGACGGCTTTTAGTTGGTCACGCCGCCGCGCGTTCCTCGCGCGGCGCGGGCCGCGCGACCCGCATCAGGATCGCCATCGCCGCGAGCGTGGCGAGATAGACCACGATCTGCAATTGCGTCGGCTGTTCCATATAGCCGATCAGCGTGTGCAGCAGCCGGCCGACGAGGCTCTGCTCGGACAACAGCCACGACGTGTCCCAGGCCGTGTCGCCGAGGATCAGCAGATAGCCCGCGGCGTTGACGTATTGCACCGCCTGCGCCGCCATGCCGGCGGCCAGGAGCGCGATCAGCCAGCTCGTCGCGGTGAAGATGTGACGGGCCGGGATCGCGAGCAGGCCGAAATAGGTGAGGGCGGAGAACGCCGCGCCCGCCGCGATGCCGAGCACCGAGCCGGTGAAGGTCGACATGACGGAGGTGCCCGCCATCAGGATGCCGTAGAGGAACAGCACGACTTCCGATCCCTCGCGCAGCACCGCGAGGCCGACGACGATCGCGAGGGCGGCGAGCGAGCGGCTGCCGACGGCGACGTCGTGGCCGAGGCGGCGCATGTCGGCGGCGATCTCACGGCCGTGCCGCGCCATCCAGGCGTTGTGCCACATCAGCATCACGACGGCGATGCCGAGCACCGCGGCGTTGAACAGTTCCTGCCCCGAGCCTTCGAAGGCGCGCGAGATGGTGCCGGCGAAGGCCGCGACCACGCAGGCGCCGAGGACGCCGGCGATTACGCCATAGGCGACGAAACGGCCGCGCCCGGCGACGCCGCGCGTCGCGGCGAGCACGATGCCGACGATCAGGCCGGCTTCGATGACCTCGCGGAAGACGATGATGAGCGCGCCGAGCATGGCGTATCCTTTTGATCTGGGGGGCCGGTTACTCGGCGATCACCGCGCCCTGCGCGGTGGCTTCGTGGAATTCGCCGAAGAAGCCGTAGCGGCCTGGCTTCAGCGGGCCGATGCGTACTGCGCCCTGCGACTTGCCGGCGATGATCTTTTCCACCCGCAGCGACTTGCTTTCGAATTCTTCCGGCGTCGGATCGTCGTTGACGACGGTGACGATGAGCCGCTTGTTGGCGGGCACCTTCACCTCGGCGGGACTGAATTTGTGGTCCTTGATGGTGATGATGATCGCATCATCGTCGTCCGCGGCCACGGCGGGCGCGGCAAGCGTCAATCCTGCCGCGAGCGCCAGCAAAAGGAGCGATGTGCGCATGCGGATTTCTCCCTGTGAACGTCGGAGCGGGCCGCCCCCGGAACGTCGGCTTCCGGAATGTGAATGTGTGGGTCTGATAGAACGTTCGTGGGCAGGATGCAGCAATTTTAGTTTTGAATTGTTCCAGCCTATGCGCGATAGTTCCCAGTCTCGCCTCGAGGTTTCTTGCGATGAGCCAACGGTTATCGGCTCATTCAAACCGGATTGCGTCTTCGGCTGCGGTGCATGAATGGGCGGGCATCGCTGCGGTCATAGCTCACCGATTGGCATGGCTCAGGTGTGCGGGCATCCTTCCGCCGCCTCGTCCGAATTCAGGAGTTCCCGATGCAGAACGTAGACGTTTTTGGCGCAAGCATTCCGATGATCGGCCTCGGCACCATGACGCTCAAGGAAGACGTCTGCGTGCAGGCCGTGAAGAACGCGCTGCAGATGGGCTATCGCCATATCGATACCGCATGGTTCTACGGCAACGAGAAAGAGGTCGGGGAGGGCATCCGCCAGTCGGGCGTCAAGCGCGATGAGATCTTTCTCACCACCAAGGTGCGCGAGACGCATCTGATGGGCGACAAGTTCCGCCAGTCGCTCGACGAGAGCCTCGCCAATCTGAAAGTGCCGCAGGTCGATCTGCTGCTCATTCACTGGAATAACAAGGACGTGCCGTTGAAGGAGTCGATCGGCTCGCTCTGCAAGGCGAAGAAGGACGGCCTCGCCAAGCACGTCGGCGTCGCCAACTTCACCACCGCGCTCCTGAAGGAAGCCTGGGACGTCACCAGCGAGCCGCTGGTCTGCAACCAGATCGAGATGCATCCGCTGATCAATCAGGACAAGGTGATCGCCGCCTGCAAGGCGAAGGGCATGGCGTTGGTCGCCTATTGCCCTGCGGTGCGCGGCAAGGGCACCGGCAACGAGGTGCTGGAGCGGATCGGCAAGGCGCACGGCAAGAGCTGGGTGCAGGTCGCGCTGCGCTTCCTGGTGCAGCAGGGCTTCATCGCCATTCCGCGCACCGCGACGCCGGCGCACATGAAGGAGAACATGGAAGTGTTCGACTTCAAGCTCAGCGACGCCGAGATGACGGAATTGAAGGCGCTCAAGTCCAACCACATGCGTGTCGTCAATCCGCCGCATGCGCCGGTCTGGGACACGCCGTAACGCGGGAGGTTCTGACCCGACATGGCCACCCCCGTCGTCGAAGCCAATGGTGCCCGCATCCCGCTGGTCGGGCTCGGAACATGGACGCTGCGCGGTCGCGATTGCTCGCGCCTCGTCGAGCAGGCGATCCGCATCGGCTATCGTCACATCGACACCGCGCAGATGTACGACAATGAGCGCGAGGTTGGCGAGGGCGTGCGTGCCTCGGGCAAGCGCAGCGAGGTCTTCGTCACCACCAAGATCATTCCGCAAAATCTCGCGCCGGCCGATCTGATCCGCACTACCAAGGAAAGCCTCGCGCGGTTGCGGCTCACCGAGGTCGATCTGCTGCTGATCCACTGGCCGAACCCGCGCATTCCGCTCGCCGAAACCATCGGCGCGCTGTGCAAGATGAAAACCGACGGCTATGCCCGCCACATCGGCGTCTCGAACTTCACCGTCGCGCTGATGGACGAGGCGGTGGCGCTGTCGAGCGAGCCGCTGGTCTGCAACCAGATCGAATGCCACCCGTATCTCGATCAGTCCGTCGTCATCGCGGCCGCGAGCGGGCACGGCATGGCGGTGACCGCCTACAGCCCGATCGCCCGCGGCGACGCCAAGGGCGACGCGCTGCTCACCCGGATCGGCGGCAAATACAACAAGAGCGCGCCGCAGGTCTGCCTGCGCTGGCTGGTGCAGCAGGGCATCGTCGTCATCCCGCGCACCAGCAAGGTCGAGCGGCTCGAGGAAAACCTCGCCATCTTCGATTTCGCGTTGACCGAAGCCGAGATGAACGAGATCGCGGCGCTGGGCGGCCGCAAGCGCCGGCTGGTCGACTGGGCATTTTCGCCCAAATGGGACTGATCTGTCGTCTCATCCCGCGTCTCGTGGGGTTTGCCGCTCGCCGCCATCTGCCCGCTTGCAATCTGCCCGCGTGAGGCTATGCACAGGACCGCGCAAGGCAGGCCCGGGGATCATTGGGGGATTGATGACGCTCGAACGACAGCGGCTGATCGAAGGCTGGATTTTTCTCGTCCTGTTCTGCCTCACCATTCCGGCGGCGAACTGGATGATCGGCCATGTCGGGACCGTCTGCGTCGGCGGCGGCCCGTGCCTGATCCCGGTGCTGCCCAATCCGTTCGGCCCGACGCTGATGGCGCCGTCCGCGGTGGTGATGGTCGGCGTTGCGCTGGTGCTGCGCGACCTCGTGCAGCGCCGGCTCGGCGCCGCGATGGGCGCGCTTGCGATCCTCGCCGGCGCGGCGATCTCGGTCGCGCTCGCGCCGCTGTCGCTGGTGGTGGCGTCGGCCACCGCCTTCATCCTGTCGGAATTCGCCGACTTCGCCGTCTATACGCCGCTCGCGCGCCGGCGGCTGGTGCTCGCGGTCGTCGCGTCGAGCCTGGTCGGCCTTGTGGTCGACTCCATCGTCTTCCTGTCGCTGGCGTTCGGCTCGCTCGATTTTCTCGCCGGGCAGGTTGTCGGCAAGGCCTGGATGGTCCTGCTGTCGATCCCCTTCGTCGTCTGTCTTCGCCGCCGCGATGAGCGCATCGGCCTCACCGCGGCCTGACCGGGAGTTTCACGCATGACCGCCACCATCGAGGCGCTGCGCCATATCACGACGGGCACCATCACCACGATGCTGCTCAAGAAGGGCATCCGCCGCTGCTGGATCGCCGGCGCCATGCCGTTCGGCTTCTCCGGCAAGCGGATCGCCGGGCCGGCCTTCACGTTGCGCTTCGTGCCGGTGCGCGAGGATCTCGCGACGCCGGAAAGCTGGTCGAAGCCGATCTCGACGCGCGGCGCGATCGAAGAAATGCCGGAGGGCTGCGTCGCCATCGCCGACGCGATGGGCGTTTCGACCGCCGGCATCTTCGGCGACATCCTGTGCATGCGCATGGTCAAGCGCGGCGTCGCGGCGCTCGTCACCGACGGCGTGATGCGCGACAAGGAAGGCATCCTGAAAACCGGCATCCCGGTGTGGTGCAACGGCGTTGCGGCGCCGGCCTCCGTCAACCAACTCACCTTCGTCGGCTGGAACGAGCCGATCGCCTGCGGCGACTGCGCGATCTTCCCCGGCGACATCATCGTCGCCGACGACGACGGCGCGGTGGTGGTGCCGCAGGCGCTGGCCGACTTCGTCGCCTCGGAAGGCGCCGAGCACGAGCGGCTGGAGACCTGGCTGGTCGAGGAGGTCGAGAAGGGCGCGAAGCTCCCCGGCCTTTATCCGCCGAACGACGAGAACAAGAAGCGTTACGAGGACTGGAAGAAGCGGCAGGGCTAAGCATACTCCGCTCACCCCCGCGAAAGCGGGGGTCCAGTTTCAATCAATATGGATTCCCGCTTCCGCGGGAATGAGCGGGTTTCATCGACGCTGCAAACCGATCAACGAGCCGGTGCCCGATGTTCTTCATCCTTTCCAAGACCGTCGGCTTCTTCGCGTCGCCGTCCAATCTGCTGATCGTCGCGGCGCTCGCCGGCCTTGTGCTGCTGATGACGCGCTGGCGGCGGACCGGCATCTGGCTCGCCTTTACCGCGATCATGCTGCTCGCGGTCGCGGGCTTTTCCCCGGTCGGCAATCTCCTGATGTCGGCGCTGGAGGAGCGCTTTCCGGCCAACGATCCAGCCTGGGACGCCGCGCGCGGCGAACCGGTCGGCATTGTCGTGCTCGGCGGCGGCATCGCGCCCGAGGTCTCGGCGGCGCGCGGCACCGCGGAACTCACCGAAGCCGGCGAGCGGATGACGGCGGCGGTCGCGCTGGCGCGGCAATATCCGCGGGCGCGCATCGTCTTTTCCGGCGGCAATGGCGGCCTGACCGGCGGCGCGAAGGAGGCGGTGGCCGCGGAGCGGCTGTTCGTCTCGCTCGGTCTGCCGCGCGAACGGTTCGTTCTGGAAGACCGCTCGCGCAACACCGCCGAAAACGCCGCGTTCACGCAGGCGCTGGTGCAGCCCAAGGCCGGCGAGCGCTGGCTGCTCGTCACCTCGGCGAACCACATGCCGCGCTCGATCGGCTGCTTCCGCAAGGTCGGCTTTCCGGTCGAAGCCTATCCGGTCGACTGGCGCACCCGCGGTCCGCAGGACGGCGCCGTTCCGTTCAACCGGCTGTCGGCCGGACTTGCGCGGACCGATACTGCGGTGCGCGAGTGGGTCGGGCTCGTCGCCTACTGGATGACGGGCCGCAGCTCGGCGCTGCTGCCGTCGCCGTAACAAACGCGACCCCGAATCGCAGCGGCCGTCGCCGGCCGAGTCAATCCTGAGCGCGGCTGTGGCGCTCTGCTATCCTCTGGTTATTGAGTCGTGGCGGGTTCGCGTTTCCCGGCGTTTTCCAAATGCCGACGCATGGAGAAATTGCGATGGCCCTTCTGTCCTTGCGGCGCGTTGCCGCCTTCCTGCCCGCGCCTGACACCGGCGCGGACACACCCGACGTGATCCCGGCGCCTGCCAATTCCAACGCTGCGACCGACGCGCGCGCGGAACTCACCGAGCAGGTGACCACCGCGCTCGCCGTGGTGGTCGCGGTCGCGATCGTGCTCAGCATTGCGATGCTGCTCGGCATGACGTGAGCGAATAACCGCCACAATCGTGCGGACATCTGGCGCGCTTCTCCCCCTTCTGTCACGATAGGGAGCAAGGAGACACGCGATGCCGCAAAAGATTACCACCGGGTTCCGCGCGATGGTCGATGAGGCCGAGCGCGAGATCGAGACCATCCCGACCGCGCAGGCCGTCGAGCTTGCCGGCAACGACAATGTCGTGCTCGTGGACATTCGCGATATCCGCGAGCTGTCGCGCGACGGCCGTATCCCCGGCGCGTTTCATTGCCCGCGCGGGATGCTGGAATTCTGGATCGATCCGGCGAGCCCCTATCACAAGGCTGTCTTCGCGCAGGACAAGAAGTTCGTGTTTTTCTGCGCCGGCGGCTTGCGGTCGGCGCTTGCCGCTCACACCGCGCACAAGATGGGCCTGAAGCCGGTCGCTCACATCGCGGGCGGCTTCGGCGCCTGGAAGAAGGCCGGCGGCATCGTGCAGGCGCCTGACGCCATGCCGGGCGAGAACCGCGGCTAATAGCTGTAACGCGCGACACATGAAACGGGCCCGTACCGGATGCCGGCACGGGCCCGAATGATTGTCAAAGGGCCGCTCGGTGCGGCCGCAGGCTTAAGAGCCTTACTGCTTCTTGACCGAGTCCGACTCCTGCTTGATCGGGCTCGACTTCTTCATGTCGTTCTTCATGCCGCCGGATTTCGGCTCCATGGCGTTCGACTTCATGCCGTTGCTCTTGGCGGCGAAGTTCGGGTTCTTGTCGCACTTGCCGCCGCTGCCGCCGACGTCCTTCTGGCAGGCCGCGAGCGTCGGATACTTACAGTTCTTGGAGCCGTCGCGGTCCAGGCAATACTGCCCGTTGGTGGCGCTGGCGCCGCTCTTGGTCATCGTGCCGCTCTTGGTCGTCTGCGCACTGGCAATCGAAACACCGGCCATCAGGGCCGCGGCAGCGGCAAAGGTCACAATATGCTTCATGGGATATCCTCCACTGGGTCAATCGGCCCTCATCAATGACTGGGGCCTTGGCGGCAGAACGCCGTCAGACGTCAACGCATGTGACGCACTCGCGTTCCGTCGTTCGTGAAGAATGGAACCGGTTTGGCGGGGCGATTTGATAGCCCTGAGATGCCCCTGAGGGGATTTATTTGTGGCGGTGATGCCTTCATTCCCATAATTCGCTTGTCGCCGCCGCCGCGCCCCGGCAAATCTGGCGCCAACAGGGAGATGGGGCAGTGGGGCTGACACTCGTCATCGGCAACAAGAATTACTCGTCGTGGTCGCTGCGGCCGTGGATCGCGATGAAGGTCGCGGGCCTCGCCTTCGACGAGATCGTGATCCCGCTCTACGAGCCGGGCAGCGCCGAGAAAATCTTGCAGCATTCGCCGGCCGGCAAGGTTCCCGTGCTGCTCGATAACGGCGTCGCGGTGTGGGAATCGCTCGCGATCCTCGAACATCTCGCCGACCGGTTCCCCGACGCCGGGCTGTGGCCGAAGGATCGCGCCGCGCGCAGCCACGCCCGCGTCGTTTCCTCGGAAATGCATGCGGGCTTCCAGCCGCTGCGCAAGAACTGCCCGATGAATATGTGGCTGCCGCCGCGCCCGCGCGAATTTCCGCCCGAGGTCCATGACAACGTGGCGCGCATCGAGGCAATCTGGCGCGATTGCCGCAAACGGTTCGGCGAGCAGGCCGGCGGTCCCTTTTTGTTCGGCCCGTTCTGCGCGGCGGACGCGATGTATGCGCCGGTGGTCGCGCGCTTCTATAACTTCGCGCTGCCGGTCGCCGACGACACCAAAGCCTATATGGACGCCGTGCGCGCGCTGCCGGCGTGGCGCGAATGGCGTTCCGCCGCGCTCAAGGAGCCCTGGGTCATGTCCAACAATGAGCCGGACTGGCCGACGGTGAACAAGGCGAGCGAGTAGCGCAGGCACGCCCCGCGTCATCGCGCCGCCGCTGCGCGGTCACAGAGTCCCCATTTTCGTCAAATTGTTTCCGCATAGCCTGTCGTGCTCGTTCGCGCCTCGGTTTAAGAGGGGCTGGCGCGTTTCGGCATTCCATTGGGGGCGACATCACGCGGGCCATTTCCGGCCCGCATGGAGTTGCTCGCCATGCTGAACCGATTGATTGCATCCCTCGCTGTCCTTTCCGTCGTCTCCGCCACCGCGATTGCCGCGCACGCGGCCGACAGTCCGCCCGGCGTCAAAGGCATCTATCTCGTTACCGATTATCCGGCCGTCAGCGTGCAGGCGGGAACCACCGCCACCGTCGCGCTGCAACTGCGCAATTTCGACCATGCGCCCGAACGCTTTGCGCTCAGCGTCGACGGCGTGCCGAAAGGCTGGACCGCGACGCTGCTCGGTGGCGGCCAGCCGGTCGCGGCCGCGATGCCGTCGCCGGATTCGTCGGTGTCGTTCAGCCTCCGCCTCGATATTCCGAAGGACGCCACCGCGCCGTCCGCGCCGCTGACGGTGCGGGCGCAGGGGGCGGGTGGTACGGGTGAGACGATCGCGTTGCCGATCAATGTCACGCTCGCCAAGCAGCTGCCGGCCAAGCTCTCGCTCAATGCGCAATTGCCCGAGCTGCGCGGCACGGCGCGCTCGAGCTTCGACTATACGCTGAGCGTCAAGAACGACAGCGGCAAGAAGCTGCTGGTCGGTCTGGCCGCCGACGCGCCGCGCAACTTCGACGTCCAGTTCACCGAAGCCTACGGCACCCAGCAACTGACGGCGGTGCCGGTCGACGCCGGCCAGTCGAAAGACATCAAGCTGAAGGTCACGCCGCCGGATGACGCCAATGCCGGCAGCTACGCCATCACCGCCCATGTCGCCGCGGGCGACGCCAAGGCGCAGGCCGCGATGAAACTCGACCTGACCGGCGAGCCAAACCTCAGCCTTGCCGGCCGCAACGGCATCCTGAGCGCCCGCGCGGTCGCCGGGCGCGAAACCTCGATCCCGATCATCGTCAGCAACGGCGGCACCGCGCCGGCCGAGCATGTGAAACTGTCCGGCACCGCGCCGTCCGGCTGGAAGATCACCTTCGAGCCCGCGATGGTCGACCGCATCGCGCCGAACCAGCATCAGGAGGTACAGGCGTTGCTGACGCCGACCATCAAGACCATCGCCGGCGACTATGTGACGGCGATGCGCGCCGACGCGCGCGGCAATTCCGGCTCGGCCAATTTCCGCGTCACCGTCTCGACCTCGACGGTGTGGGGCGCGGTCGGCGCCGGCATCGTCGGCATCGCGCTGCTGTTGATGGTCGGCGCGGTCGCTCGCTTCGGCCGGCGGTGATGCGATGGAAGACATCGTCATTGCGGCGGAGAGCCTGACCAAGCGGTATGGCTCCGCCACCGTCGTCGACGGGGTGTCGTTCGACATCCGGCGCGGCGAAATCTTCGGCGTGCTCGGTCCCAACGGCGCAGGAAAGACCACCACCATCCTGATGCTGCTGGGCCTGAGCGAGATCACTGGGGGGAAGGCTCGCGTGCTGGGGAGGGATCCGGCACGCGAGCCGCTCTCGGTCAAGCGGCAGGTCGGCTATCTGCCCGACAATGTCGGCTTCTACGACAACCTCTCCGGCGTCGATAACCTGCATTACACCGCGCGGCTGATCGGCATCCCGCACGATCAGCGCTCGCGGCGGATCGCGCAGGCGCTCGAGCGGGTCGGGCTGTCGGACGCCGGGGCGAAGAAGGTCGGCGCCTATTCGCACGGCATGCGCCAGCGTCTCGGCCTCGCCGAGATCGTCATGAAGGACGCGCGCATTGCGATCCTCGACGAGCCGACCAACGGCCTCGATCCGCAGGCGAGCGTCGAGCTGCTGGCGCTGATCCGGTCGCTGAAGGAGAGCGGCGTCACGGTGATGCTCAGTTCCCATCTGCTCGACCGGGTACAGAGCGTGTGCGACCGCGTTGCCTTGTTCAATGCCGGCCGGATTGCGCTGATGGGTTCGGTCGCGCAACTCGGCCAGCAGGTGCTCGGCGGCGGCTTCGCCGTCGAGGTCGAAGCGGCCGGCGGTATCGACCTCAACCGCCGGCTCGCTTCGATCCCGGGCGTGCAGAATCTGACGGTGCGCGACGGCCGGTTCTACCGGCTGTTGTGCAACCGCGACCTGCGGCCGGAAGCGGCGACCGAAGTGCTGGCCGCCGGCGGCAGCCTGTTGCGGCTCGCGCTCGACAAACCGAGCCTCGAGCAGATCTACACCCGCTATTTCGAACAGGCCGCGAGAGAAACAGGGGAGGTGCGTCATGCCGCGTGAGGGAACGCCGTGGCAGGGCCTCGGCATCGTCTGGCTCAAGGAAATGGCGGACCACCTGTCGAGCGCGCGCATGCGCGTGCTCGAATGGCTGGTGGTGCTGACCGCGCTGGCCGCGCTTTACGGCGCGATCCAGAGCGTGCGCGCCACCACGGCGGAGGACCCGTTCGTCTTCCTCAAGCTGTTCACCACCGCGCAGGAACCGCTGCCGTCTTTCGTCGCCTTTCTCGGCTTTCTGGTGCCGCTGATGGCGATCGGGCTCGGCTTCGACGCCGTCAACGGCGAGCATAACCGCCGCACGCTGTCGCGCATCCTGTCGCAGCCGATCTATCGCGACGCGCTGCTGTTCGGCAAATTCCTCGCCGCGCTGGCGACGCTCGCCATCAGTCTCGTGACGCTGTGGCTGCTGGTGATCGGCATCGGCCTGTTCCTGCTCGGCGTGCCGCCGGGCGGAGAGGAGACGCTGCGCATCGTCGCCTTCCTCGGCGTCACCGTCGTCTATGCCGCGGTGTGGCTCGCCTTCGCCATGCTCGCCTCGATCCTGTTCCGCTCGGCGGCGACCGCCGCGCTGGTGACGCTCGGGTTCTGGCTGTTCATGACCGCGATCTGGCCGGCGCTCGCGCCGGCGGTAGCGCAGGCGGCGATGCCCTCCGGCGATCCGGCGGGCGTGCTGGTCGCCGGGCAGATGCTCGGGCGATTGTCTCCCGCCACGCTGTTCGGCGAGACGGTGCTCGCCATCCTGCATCCGGCGACGCGGACGCTCGGTCCCGTCTATATCAGCCAGTTGCAGGGCGCGGTGATGGGCGCGCCGCTGCCGCTCGGCGACAGCCTGCTGCTGGCCTGGCCGCAGATCGTCGGCCTGATCGCGGCGACGATCCTGCTGTTCGCCGCTGGCTACGTGGTGTTCCAGCGGCAGGAGGTGAGGGCGTAGCCCGCACCGTCTTCTAAATTGAGGTGAGAGCCTAAGCGCATCAATCGCGCCAAATTCCGCTCATTCCCGCGAAAGCGGGAATCCAGCTTGGACCCCCGCTTTCGCGGGGGTGAGCGGCTCATTAATTCACTTCGCCGGCCGCCGCCCGACGATGTTGACGGCCGTCATCGACATCACGACCTCGCCGTTCTGGTTGAGCACTTCCATGAAGGTCGTCACCGCGCCGCGGTCGGGCTTCGATTTCGACGGTGTCGCCTTCGTGATCGTCGCGCGGACCGACAGCACGTCGCCCGGCCGCACCGGCTTCAGCCAGCGCAACTCGTCGACGCCGGGCGAGGCCATGCTGGCGTTATGGGTGAGGTAGTGATCGACCAGCATCCGCATCATCAGGCTGCCGGTGTACCAGCCGCTGGCGATGATGCCGCCGAACGGGCCCTTGTCGGCCGCCGCCGGGTCGATGTGGATGCTCTGCGGGTCGTAGCGTTTGGAAAACGCCATCTGCTCGTCGGCATCGACCACGGCGGAGCCGAAGGTGTGGACGTCGCCCTCGACGTAATCCTCGAAATAGCGGGCGTTGATCGGGCTCTTGAACGTCATCCAGAATCCTTTGCGGTGCGTGTCGTAAGGCCGCCGGTCACTTCCACGGACAGGTCAGCGAATTGGTGACGTGCTCGCGGTCCGGCGGCGTGATGGCGATGCCGATGGTGTGATAGGCCAGTTCCGGGTGCGGATTGTGCCCGCGATGGAACTTGGCGATCGGCTCGGAATAACAGTCGCCCGCCTTGCCGCGGATCAGGATGCCTTCCTCGAAATGCGCTTCGAACTCGCCCTGCAGCACGACGAAGAAGGTCGCGCCGTTATGGCAGTGCCAGTTGGTGTAGCCGCCCGGCAGGATCTCGGCGTTGTAGATCTGCACCTTGGCCTGCGGGTCGCGCGGCAGCGAGGCGTAGAGATTGTCGAACAGCATGTTGCGGAAGAACTCCTTGCCGGGCGGCACGATGCCGCCGAGCTTGAGCTTCAGGTCCTTGTAGTTGTCGAGCGTGCCTTGCATGCGTTCCTGCATCGTTGTGTCCCTCACTGCTTTGTCGTCGCCGTCACCACGATCTCGACCATGTGCGGAGGTTCGAGATCGACGCCGAGGCAGGCCCGCATCGGCGGATGGGCGCGATCGACCCATTCGTCCCAGGCCTTGTTGAATTCCTCTTTGCACTTGATATCGCAGATATAGACGATCGCCTGGAGAATCCTGCTCTTGTCGGTGCCGGCCATCGCGAGGCTCTCGTCGATGCGCTGCAGCGCCTTGACCGCCTGCGCGTAGACGGTGGGGTCGGGGTCCGGCGACACCGCGACCGTAAACACCAGCCCGTCATGGACGACGGCGCGGCTGCGGGTCGGGGTCAGTCCCTCGAAACGGGCGATCATCGTGTCTCCTTGCGCGGCTCCGGCGGGCGCAGGATAGCCGATCCCGCGCCGGCGAATCCCGCATTCGGGCCATGTTCCATTGCCTTCCCCGGTGCTCCAAGGCACCCTCCGGACCAGAATCGAGAAGGGTTTCCGGGGGAGGTTTCAGGTGGCGCAAATCGGCACTCCGCTCGACGCCAACGCGGCCGACATCCGCGCCAATGCGGAGCGGATGGCGGCGCTCATCGCGGAGTTGAACGGCCGGCGCGGCGAGGCGGCGCAGGGTGGCCCGCCGCGCGCGCGGGAGCGTCACCTGTCGCGCGGCAAGCTGCTGCCCCGCGATCGCGTCATGACGCTCATCGATCCCGGCGCGCCGTTCCTCGAGCTGTCGCCGCTCGCCGCCGGCGGCCTATATGGCGAGGCGATCCACGGCGCGGGACTGATCACCGGCATCGGTCGCGTCGAGGGCCGTGAATGCGTGATCGTCTGCAACGACTCGACGATCAAGGGCGGCACCTATTTCCCGATGACGGTGAAGAAGCACCTGCGCGCGCAGGAGATCGCGCGCGAGAACAACATGCCGTGCCTTTACCTCGTCGACAGTGGCGGCGCGAACCTGCCGCACCAGACCGAAGTGTTCCCGGACCGCGAGCATTTCGGCCGCATCTTCTACAACCAGGCCACCATGTCGGCCGCCGGCATCCCGCAGATCGCCGTCGTCATGGGCTCCTGCACCGCGGGCGGCGCTTACGTCCCGGCGATGAGCGACGAGACCGTCATCGTCAAGGGGCAGGGCACTATCTTCCTTGGCGGCCCGCCGCTGGTGAAGGCCGCGACCGGCGAGGTCGTCAGCGCCGAAGACCTGGGCGGTGCCGACGTTCACACCCGCAAATCCGGCGTCGCCGATCATCTGGCGCAGGACGACCACCACGCGCTGCAGATCGCGCGCCGCATCGTCGCCAACCTTAATCGCCGCAAGCAGCCGGACATTCCGATGCATCCGGCGCGCGATCCGCTGTTCGACACTGCCGAGCTTGACGGCCTCGTGCCGGTCGATCTCAAGAAACAGTACGACATCCGCGAGGTGATCGCGCGGCTTGTCGACGGCTCGGAGTTCGACGAGTTCAAGGCGCTGTACGGCACCACGCTGGTCACGGGCTTTGCCCGCATCCACGGCATGCCGGTCGCGATCCTCGGCAACAACGGCATTCTCTTCTCGGAGAGCGCGCTCAAGGGCGCGCATTTCATCGAGCTGGCCTGCCAGCGCCGTATTCCGCTGTTGTTCCTGCAGAACATCGTCGGCTTCATGGTCGGCCGCGACTACGAGGCCGGCGGCATCGCCAAGGACGGCGCCAAGCTCGTCACCGCGGTCGCCTGCGCGCAGGTGCCGAAGATCACCGTTATCGTCGGCGGCAGCTACGGCGCGGGAAACTACGGCATGTGCGGGCGCGGTTACTCGCCGCGCTTCCTGTTCACCTGGCCGAATTCGCGCATCTCGGTGATGGGCGGCGAGCAGGCGGCCTCGGTGCTCGCGACCGTCCAGCGCGACAATCACGAGGCGGCGGGCCGCGAGTGGAGCGCCGAAGCTGAGGAAGCCTTCAAGGCGCCGATCCGCGAGCAGTATGAGGAAGAGGGCAATCCCTATTACGCCACCGCGCGGTTGTGGGATGACGGCATCATCGCGCCGTCGGAAACCCGCCGCGTTCTGGCGCTGGCCTTCTCCGCCGCGCTCAATGCGCCGGTGCCGGAGACGAAGTTCGGCGTGTTCAGGATGTGACGCGCGCGCTGGCGCGGAGGCTCTGCGCCACCGACCACGCCAATCCCATCGCCGTCGCGATCCACGCCGCGAGCGCGATCCACACCATGCCTTGCGACAGCACACGCAGCAGCGGCACGCCGGCGGCGAGTGAGAGCCGCAGGCTCGCCAGCGCGAACATGCCGAGCGGAAACACGAGGCTCCACAGCATCGGCGTGTAGCGCAGCGGCACCCGGCAGGCGCCGTGCTTCCACAGGCCGAACAGCACCAGCAGCGGAATCCAGAACGTCGCCCAAGCCCAGGCGATCAGCGTCACGCCGTCGATGAAGGGGCGCATCGCGTGGAGATAGGGCAGCCGGCTGTCGGTCAGGATCAGCATCGCGCCCGCATTGGTCGTGATCGCGGCCGCGCCCATCACCACCCACAACAGCGGCGTGATGTCGTCCGGCGCGACGTCGATGAAGAACACGCGCTGCGCGAACAGCACGATGAAAATGCCGTAGAGCGCAAGCCCGACGCCCCACAGCATGTGGATCAGCACGAAGATCGTCGGCGCCGCGCTGCCCGCGGCCGGCGCGACCTGCGTGCCGAGCACGACGAGGGACTGGGTGCCGACGATGGCGATCAGCCAGCCGCCATGCACGACATTGGCGCCGTGCGCGGTGTTGAGGAAGATCAGCACGCCGAAGCTGAGATAGATCAGCACGACCCACAGGCCGAGCGCGGCCGCCCACATTGACAGCGCAAGCCCCTCGTGCCCCCGCACCAGAATGCCGAAGCCGAGCACGTCGGTCGCCGCGACCAGCGTGAAGAAGGCAAAGGTCAGTTGCGGGCTGGTGAGGTCGGCCCACAGCGCTCGCGGCGCGCGCACCAGCCGCGCCGCGGTGGCGGCGATGAGCCAGGCATAGGCGGCGACGTTGATATCGAACAGCACCTCGGAGATGCCGTGCATGCCTTCGAAGTAAAAGGCGTTGGAGATGATGCCGGTCGCCATCACCAGCGCGAAGGAGCCCGGATAGAGCGTGTCGATCTGGCGGCCGAGCCAGCCATGATGCCGTCCTGCCGGCGCGGGCGGGCGAGGGTCTCCGGGAGGTCTGGCGGCAGATTGGCGCATGGCGGCGGCGAGACAGGCTGTCGAATCGGCCTTACCCTAACACCCGGAACGGGAGCCGCCTCCGCGATTGTGCGCGCGGACCCGTCCACTGACGTCGGGTACACCCGATGTCAGCCTTTTTAAATGCGCAAGTCGGCTGAGCCCGGCTTGCGATCGGGGGGCATCCGATGAACACGTTTTATCTTGCGGCGGCCGTCGCGGCCGCGATTTTTGCCGTGGCCTTGCCGGCGCGCGCGGCGATCGAGCTTTCGCCCGGCGAGTGGCAGGTGACGGAAACCGGCACCGAGAACGGCCAGCCGGTTGCACCGCAGGTCGAGAAGGAGTGCATGACGGCCGACGAGGCGCGGGATGCGGTCAACGTCGTCAACGAAATGAAGAAGCAGATCGCGGAGCAGGGCGGCGCCCAGTGCCAGAACGTTGACGCCAAGCAGACCGGCAACACCGTGACGTTCGTCATGAAGTGCGGCGACCCGAAGCAGTTCTCGTTCGACATCACCGGCGTATACACCTTCGTCTCCGCGACGCGCTACACCGGCACGCTGAAGTCCGATGTGCGCGTCATGGGCCAGCGCACCACCTCGGACAAAAAGATCGAGGCGGTGCGGGTGGGCGAATGTCCGGCGGGCAAGGGGAAGAAGTAACGCCAGCGTGACGCCCCTTTGTCATGCCCGCCCTTTGGCGGGCATCCACGTCTTGCTTTGATGCGGGGGAAGTAAGACGTGGATGGCCGGCACATAAGGGCGTTCACGCCCGTCTTCGACGTGCTATGGCCGGCCATGACGGTTGATGATTGTGGTGTCTCAATGAATTACAAAAATGCCCTCATCGTCGGCGCGGGAGCGGGGCTGTCGGCTTCGCTGGCGCGACTGTTCCTCAAAGAAGGCATGAGCGTCGCGCTGGCCGCGCGCTCGGCCGAGAAACTCGCGGAGTTCGTCGCAGCCACCGGCGCGAAGGCTTACAACTGCGACGTGGCGAAACGTGATGAGGTCGAGGCGCTGTTTGCCGCGCTCGACAAGGCCGGCGAAGCGCCGGACGTCGTCGTCTACAATCCGAGCTTTCGCGTGCGCGGCCCGCTCGTCGATCTCGATCCCGCCGAGGTCGAGAAGACGCTCGCCATCACGGCGTTCGGTGCCTTCCTCGTCGCGCAGCAGGCGGTCCGCCGCATGCTCAAGAAAGGGCAGGGCGTCATCGTTTTCACCGGCGCGTCGGCCGGCGTGAAGGGCTATGCGCAGTCCGCGCCCTTCGCGATGGGCAAGTTCGCACTGCGCGGCCTCGCGCAGAGCATGGCGCGTGAGCTGCACCCGCAGGGCATCCATGTCGGCCATGTCGTGATCGACGGCGGCATCCGCAACGCGCGCCGTCCGGCGGAGCCGGACAAGCCCGATGCGCTGCTCGATCCCGATGCCATCGCGCAGGATTATCTGCATCTCATCCGCCAGCCGCGCTCGTCGTGGTCCTGGGAGATCGAGGTGCGGCCCTGGGTGGAGAGGTTTTGATCCTCAGGGTCGTCCCCGCGAAGGCGGGGACCCATATCCGCAAGCGCATGGTGTGAAGTCACAGAGGCGGAGGCTATGGATCCCGGTCCTCGCGCAAACGCGCTCGACCGGGACGACGCAGAGTGAAATGCGCCTTGACAAATCCCACATCAGGATTTAAATCCTAGTCATCCTGCCCCGTTAAACGGGGGCGTTTCGCGAGCGTCACGAGGCGCGGGGCAGGCAGCGGTGGTCGCCGTTTCGCGCGAGACGTGACGCGGAGCGGAGCGGCGGCAAATAAGGGCGCAAGCCCTGCGATCCCCATCCGGCGGGCGGCCGGAACAGCGGCGCGTACAACGGACCCGCGCCGGGGCTTGCAGGGAAAAAGCTCTCAACACCGCGCGCGGGACGCTGGACGAATCCAGCGACTGCGGTGACTTCGCCTGTGTGTTCAAACTCAAACACACACAGGGCCGTGGACGCGGTGAAACGTCCGGCGTTCCGCGCGCCCCGTCTTTCACCGGGGCTGGAATGCGAGATCAGGAAGTCCGGCGTGCCCCGCGCCGTAAACAACAGGGGCGATGACGTGTGCCCGCGCGTCTACCGCCCGGCGCCCATCACCACGTCCCAATTGACGAAAGCCTGCTCCGGGCCGAACCGCAGCGTGCCGGTGTCGTGCAGCCAGGCCAGCGCGACGAGCAGGGCGGCGCCGACGACGATGCCGAACAGAAATCGCATGATCAGACTCTTATGATGTGGCCGTTACCAACTGCGCCTAGGCGCCCTTCACATGCGTCGCCCAGGCGTTGGAGAGTCCATTCTGCATCCGGCTCGCCAGTTCCTGCACCTGCGGCCAGTTGACGAACGACTGGTCCGGGCCGAAGCGCAGCGTACCGTTGTCGTGCATGTAGGCGGTCGCCATCAGCAGCGCCGCACCGGTGAACATCCCGAGAATGAAACGCATGACGACCTCCTGTGTTGTCCCGCGCCTTAAACGTGCGGGCGTGGAACCCGGTTCCCTTCGTATGCTTGGTCCCTCGTGTCCCTTGCAGCAGGCGCGGTCCGCGGGGCGCGAGCATGGCGGCTTGCGGCCTATTCTGTGGCGAAGCGCGGCCACGATGACGGCGGCGCAGGCCCTGTGGTATAGGCGGAGCCTTCGTTTTCCCTGCCGGAACAAGTCCCTGCCATGGCGTCCGCTCTCATGTCGTCCGTTTTCAAGGCTCTCGCTCCATCGGGCACGCTGCGTTGCGGCGTCGTCGCCGCGCCGGCGGCCTCGGCCTTCTTCGCCATCGAGCGGGACGGCGCGCCGCAGGGCGTCACCGTCGATCTGTTCGCCGCGCTCGGGCGGAATCTGGGTGCGCCGGTCGAGCTTGTGGTGTTCCCGAATTCCGGCGAGCTCACCGAAGCGGCCGCAAGCGGCGCGGTCGACGTCGCCTTCATGCCGCAGGACGCCGAGCGGGCGAAAAAAGTCGATTTCGGTCCGGCTTACATCCTGATCGAGAGCACCTTCCTGGTTCCGGCCGGCTCGACGCTCACGCAGTTGAAGGATGCGAACTTCCCCGGCGCCCGCGCGGTGGCGATCGCCGGCACGACCACCGGACGCAGCGCGCGGCGCTTCCTCACCAACGGCACCGTCGAGGACGTGCGCGGCGTCGGCGACATGGTACGCATGGCAAAAGCCGGCGCGGCGGACCTGTTCGCGCTGTCGCGTGACTCGTTCGCCACCTTGCTGCCGGATCTGCCGGGCGCCCTCGTGCTTGCGGGCAATTTCCAGGAGACCGGCGTTGCCGTTGCGGTGCCCAAGGGGCGGCCCGAGGCATTGAAGGCGGTGACGGACTTCGTCGAGGCGATGAAGCGCGACGGCACCGTGCGCGTTGCGCTCGACCGCGCCGGCTTCGCAGACTGCGCCGTGGCGCCTTAGAGCGTTTTCGGCTTTGATTTCATCGAAGCCGGAAAGGCTCTAGGCGGGCCGCGCGCGCATCGTCGCGGTCGCCGCGACGAACAATCCGACGCCGGCGAGCGTCCAGCATACGGTCGGCGCCCACGCGAGCAGGCTGTGCAGCGCCGCATTGCCGGGCAGGCCGGCCGCGACCGCGCCCATGCGGACGAAGGTCGCCAGCGCCAGCGTCGAGAACAGCAGGCCCGTCATTGCGCCCTCATGACCGTCCTTGCCGACCGCGAAGGCGAGTGTGAAGGCGGCCATCAGGATGCAGCCCCAGGCCGCGCCGGCGGCGAACTGCGCGGCCACCACCAGTTCGAGGCTGTTGGCAAGCGCGGTGATCGCAATCGCCACGGCGCCGATCAGCGCCGAGATGCCCATCACCGGGTAGTGCCCGATCCGGTTGACGAGGGCCCCGGCCGGAAACATCGCCAGATTGAAGCCGACCCAGAACACCGGCATCAGCCATGCGACGGCCTCGGGCGAGGCGAGGCGGCGGAACATCGGCGCGCTGTTGATCGCGAAATGGAGCTGGAAGCCGAGCGCCAGCACGATCAGCGCCAGCGCGAAGATGACGGCGTTGCGGGACAGGTCCGGTTTCGGCGGCACCGGCGCCGACGGTGTTGCGGCGGGGGCTTGCCGGGCCAGCATCCGCTCCACGCCGGCAAGGCCGAAGGTGGTCGCGACCAGCACCACGCTGGCGATGACAAAGGGAAGCCGTGGGTCCTGCTGGCGCAGCGCGATGGCGAGATAGGGCGCGATCGCACCGGCGACGCCGATGCCGAACAGCGCGAGGCTCGACAGATACGGGATCGCCGGCTTGGCGGCAAATTTGCCGAGCAGCATCAGCGGCGGCGCGCGCAGCGCCGATGACGTCACGGCCCAAACCACGGTAATCGCAATGAAGACGCCGGCGCCGGCCGGCGCGATATAGGGCAGTGCGACGAAGGCGAGGCACGAAAGCAGCGTCACGCCCGCGACCCAGAAGCCGACGCGGCCCAGCACGCGCGACACCTTGTCGGCGGCGATGCCGGTGGCGAAATCGGTGACCGTGAAAATCGCCTGGTCGAGCATCAGGAGCAGAATGATCGCGCCGGCTGCGATCCCCGCGCTCGCGGCGAGCTGAGGCAGATAGATCGCATAGACCGTCCAGCAGGTCGTGAACAGAAACTGGAGAACCGCGAGATAGAGACCGGCGCGATGCGGAACGGGTGTCATGGCCGTCGTCCTTTCAGCTCACAGGGTGACGATCACATTGCCGTCGGTGGTGTTCTGCTCGACGGCCTCGTGCGCCGCAACGATGTTGTCGAGCGTGAAGGGGGTGGCGTGGCGGTTGACCAGCGCGCCGCGCGCCAGCGCCTCGTTGATGATGCGGATCGCGTGCGCGCGGCGGGTCGGGTCAAGCTCGTAGACGAGGAAGAACTGGATGCGGATCGACTGGGTCAGGCAGAAGAAGGCCGGCAGCGTCGCCTCGGCCGCACCGGTGCCGTAGACGATCACGCTGCCCTTCGGCTTGAGCACCGAAGGGATCAGATGGGCGTTGGCGGCGAGGTCGAGTTCCAGCACCGCGTCGACGCCGTGCTTGCCGGTCAGTTCCATCACCCGCTCGCCGACATTCTCGCGCTTGTAATCGATGGTGTGGTCGGCGCCGAGGTCGCGGGCGAGCCTGGCTTTCTCCGGCGAGGAGATCGTGGTGATGACGGTGGCCCCGCGCATTTTCGCGAACTGGATGATGTATTGCGATACCGAGCCGGCCCCTCCGGCGACCAGCAGCGTGGTGTCCTTGGTCGCCCCGGTCAGTTCCAGCGCGTGGACCGCGGTCATCGCCGGAATGCCAAGGCAGGCGCCCTCCGCGAAGCTTACCTTGTCGGGCAGCGGCGCGGCCTGCGCGGCGGGGAGGACGATGTATTCGGCCGCGGTGCCGTTGGCGCGCTTCCACTGGCCGTTCCAGATCCAGACCCGCTCGCCGATGCGGGTCTTGTCGACGCCGTCGCCGACCCGATCGATGGTGCCGGCGCCGTCGCTGTGCGGGATCACGCGCGGCCAGGCAATCTTGCGGGTCGCGCCGAGCCGGGATTTGACGTCCGAGGGGTTCACGGCGGAGGTCGCGAGCTTCACGCGCACCTCGCCGGGTCCCGGAGGCGCGATCGCGACCTCGCCGACCGTCAGAACGTCCCGTGCGGTTCCGTTTTGCTCGTAATAGGCGGCGCGCATCGTCATTCTCCCGGCTCTCGGTGCTGTTTGGTGCGTTTTCGCGACCATAACACGCACAATTCGCCCGCCGCCGCCGCCGGTTCCAATCTGTTAACCGCAGCGGGCGGCAGGCATCCGCAAGGCCTAAGCAACTGAAAAAATTATATAATTTTCCAGAAAAAACGGCCCCGGAGGGGCGATTTAGTTGCTATAGTCATCCCATGAGCATGCAAACCGTCCGTTCCGCGAGCCGCCCGGCGAAAATCGCCAAGCGCGCGACCAAAAAAACCGCAAAGCCCTCCCGTCAGGTCTCCGGCAAAAGCGCCAAGAGCGCAAAAGCGGCGGAGAGCCGCCGGCCGGTGGCGTCGGTGAAGCAGGCCGTGCCTGCTGACGCCATCATCCGTCCGGTGAGCCTGCCGGTCGCGCCGCCGAGCGCGACGATCAGCCTGCCGCGGCGTCTGCACAAATACGAGGTCGGTGAGGCGGTCTATTTCACGTCGCCCTCATTCGGCCGCGCTGCGGCGACCGGCAGCTACACCGTCGTGAAGCTGTTGCCGTCGGAAGGCGACGACTACCAGTACCGGATCAAAAGCTCCGGCGAGGCCTTCGAGCGCGTGGCCAAGGAAAGCCAGCTCGAGCGGGTCTGAGGCTCGTTCCTTCTCCGAATTATCGCGGCGTGATCCGGGTGCCTGTCGTGCACGCCGGAACCGTTCGCCGTCGACTTTCGCCACCTTCAAATCGGTGGGCGGCGTGACGCCGGAATAATTCCGGTGGCGCGGTTTATAATAGTCGGGCAGGTATCGTGAGAGGCTGTCTCGCGATGCCGTTCCGGTCGGCGTTTTGATCGGAGCCCAACCGAGAGGCTGCGGGAGACAACCCGGAGCCATCATAACAACGCCCGTTTGGGAGGAGGTTTCGAATGAATGTCTTTGCTCGTTTGTCGGCCGCTGCTTTGGCCGGCGCGGTTCTGGTTGCCGCGCCCGCGCAGGCGCTCGATTATCCGAACCGCACCGTGAAGCTGATCGTGCCGTTCGGCGCCGGCGGACCCGCCGACGTCTTCGCGCGCGTGCTGGCCGACCATATGTCGAAGTCGATGAAGCAGTCCTTCGTCGTCGAGGATCGCCCCGGCGCGGGTTCTATCATCGGCACCGAGGCGGTGCATCAGTCGGCGCCCGACGGCTACACGCTGCTGGTGATGTCGAACACCCACACCACCAACGAGTCGCTCATCAAGAACAAGCCCTTCGTGCTGATGCGCGATTTCGTTCCGGTCGCGCCGATCAACTATTCGGACCTGCTGCTGGTCGTGCATCCCTCGACCGACGTGAAGGACGTCAAGGGCCTCATCGCGCTGGCGAAGGCGAAGCCGGGGACGCTGAACTACGCCTCGTCGGGTCCGGGCACGCCGTATCACATGGCCGGCGAGCTGTTTAAGTCGATGAGCGGCACCGATATCGTCCACGTCCCGCACAAGGCGTCGGGCGACGCGCGCAACAGCGTGCTGGGCGGCCACGTCCAGATGATGTTCGACGCCATTACCACGATGTCCAGCAACGCCAAGGCGGGCAAGGTGGTGGCGATTGCCACCACCGGCGCGAAGCGCTCGGAGCTGATGCCCGATGTGCCGACGGTCGCGGAAGCGGGCGTGCCGGGCTACGAAGCCGTGATCTGGCTCGGTATCATGGCGCCGAAGGGCACGCCGGACGAGATCGTCCAGTTGCTCAACAAGGAAATCAACAAGGTGATCGACGACCCGGCGGTGCGCGGGGCTTGGGCCAAGCAGGGCGCGGTTCCGATGCACATGACGACCGCCCAGTTCGATGCTTATCTTCGCAAGGACATCGAGAAGTGGGGCGCCGTCGTGAAGTCGGCGGGCATCACGCCGAGATAACCCGATAAGCGGAGGATCATGAGCCAGACCTCGTTCCCATGGCTGGCTGACTTCACGCAAGCGACCATGAGCGTTCCCGCCTTTGTGGCGGGAGCGCTCGCGGCGCTGCTTGTTCTGCTCTGCGTCGTCGAGGTCGCGCGGGCGCGCGCCGGAAACTGGACCGGCGGCCTGATCCGCGTCGTCCTCGGCGTCATCGTATCGGCCGGCGTCGTTGCGCTCTTGTTCCAGAACGGCGTTCGCGAGCTTGCCGACACGCGCCGCGCGCTCGAGGCGCGGGCGTCAGAAATTTCCGCGCGCGCGACGATGCCGGGCTCGCCGCTCGGCTGTCTGACGGTCGATGCCGGCGACGTCATCGACAATGCATGCGAGAAGGCGGTGTTCGCCAATGCGTCGGCGGTCGCGTCGGCCGTCGCCTATGTCGATGCGCGGCTCTCGCTGCTCGAGGACGCGCAACGCCTTGCGCCGGGCAAGGCGCTCGCCGGGATGAACGCGATGGTGGCGTTGCGCCGGTCGCTGGAGCGCGATCCGTTCGGCATCGCCGCGCATCTGCTGACAGTCCGCAACGGCTGCACCGCGGTGCGCTGCGACGCCCTCGCATTGTTCGCCGACGCCGGGATTCTTCAGGTCAACCTGAAAGGGCGGGTGTTCGAGGGTTACGTCCGCCGTCACGCCGACGACTGGAAGGAAAATGCGGCGGCGGTTGCCAAGGCGACCGAAAGCACTCCGGGTTCAAAGTCCGGCGATGAGGCGACTGCGCCTCAGGCCGGAACGCCGGGGCACATGCCGACCAAGTTCGACTTTCCCTCGGCGGCCTCGATCCCGCCGGTCAGCATCATGAACCCGGAGCCGAAGGCTGCGCCTGCGCCCAATGCCGGCGGCCCCGCGGGACCTGCACCGGACGATGCGACGCCGGTTCCGCCGAAACGTCCGCAGGCCGAGCCTGCGCCACGGCCATAGCGGACGAGGCGGCCGGGCATGTTCACGTCGGTTCTGATTGCCAATCGCGGAGAGATCGCCTGCCGCATCGCGCGCACCGCGCGGCGGATGGGGCTGCGCACCATTGCGGTCTACTCGGACGCTGACGCCCATGCGTTGCATGTGCGCGCCTGCGACGAGGCCTACGGAATCGGTCCCGCGCCGGCGGCGGAAAGCTATCTCGTCATCGACCAGCTCATCGGCGTTGCGCGCCGCGCCAAAGCCGATTGCATCCATCCGGGCTACGGCTTTCTGTCCGAGCGCGCCGAGTTCGTCGAGGCTTGTAACGCGGCGGGCATCGTCTTCGTCGGCCCGCCGGCCGACGCGATGCGGGCGATGGGCTTGAAGGACCGCGCCAAGGCGCTGATGGAGCAGGCCGGCGTCCCCGTCGTGCCGGGCTATCACGGCGAGCGGCAGGAGCCGAAGTTCCTCAAGGAGAAAGCCTACGAGATCGGCTATCCAGTGCTGATCAAGGCGGTGGCCGGTGGCGGCGGCAAGGGCATGCGCCGCGTCGAAAAGCACGCCGATTTCGATGCCGCGCTCGAAGGCGCGATGCGCGAGGCGCAGAACGCTTTCGGCGATGCGCGAGTGCTGATCGAGAAATATGTCGCGTCGCCGCGCCACGTCGAGCTTCAGGTGTTTGCCGACAACCACGGCAATGCCATCCATCTCGGCGAACGCGATTGCTCGTTGCAGCGCCGCCATCAGAAAGTGATCGAGGAGGCGCCGGCGCCCGGCATGACGGACGCCTTGCGCGCCGAGATGGGCGCAGCCGCGGTCGCGGCGGCGAAGGCGGTCGGTTATTCCGGCGCGGGGACGGTGGAGTTCATCGCCGACGGTTCGGGCGGCCTCAAGTCCGGCGGCTTCTGGTTCATGGAAATGAACACGCGGCTGCAGGTCGAGCATCCGGTGACGGAAGGCATCACCGGCCTCGATCTCGTTGAATGGCAGTTCCGTGTCGCATCGGGCGAAAAACTCTCGCTGCGGCAGAACGAGGTTCGCTTCGACGGCCATGCGATCGAAGCCCGGCTTTATGCGGAAGATCCCGCGCGGGGCTTCCTGCCGTCGACCGGGCGGCTTGCCGCGCTGTCGTTTCCGGAAGGCGCAGGGCTGCGTGTCGACACCGGCGTTGAAACCGGCAGCGTCGTGACGCCGTTCTACGATCCGATGATTGCGAAGGTGATCGCGCATGCGCCGACGCGCGAGGCGGCGCTCGAGCGGCTCGCTGCTGCGCTTGAAGGTAGCGTCGTTGCCGGGCCGCGCAGCAATGCCGGCTTTCTGGCGGCGCTGTGCCGGGCGCGGGATTTCCGCGCGGGGCATTTCGACACCGGCTTCATCGACTGCAACATGGCAGCGCTGGTGCCGCCTGCGGGCGATCTCGACAAGGCCGCGGTGGCCTGCGCCGCGCGGGCTCTGGTCGAACGCGAATGCGAGCGTATCGCTCTGCAGACGGTGGACGATCCGGTTGCGCCGGCCTCGCCGTGGGATGCTGCTGACGGTTTCCAGTTGTCCGGCACGCGGGCAACGACGCTGGCGTTGATGGCGGACGGCCGTGCCGTCACCGCCAGTGTGGAGCATCATGGCAACGGGATGTTCGTGACGGTCGACGGGCAGGCGCCGGCAAGCGACGCCATTGCGGTCGCCGACGGCAATGCGATCTATGTGCTGCGCGGCGGGCGGCAGACCCGTGTGATGCCGCGCGACTACGCGGCAGGCGATGCAGCGGCGGGTGGCGACGGCCTCGTGCGCGCGCCGATGCATGGCAAGGTGCTGGCGATTTTTGTGGAGAAGGGCGCGCAAGTGGTGCAGGGCCAACGTCTCGCCATTGTCGAGGCGATGAAAATGGAACACACGCTGGTCGCACCGGTCGCCGGCACGGTTGGCGATGTTGCGGCAGCCGCGGGCGATCAGGTCGCTGAAGGCGCGAAGATCATGGTGATTGACGCCGCCTCGTAGCCGGAAGTTGTAAAGTCTCGATATGTCGCTTCATCTCATCAAGCTCGCCGTCGGCGCGGAATCCGTTCAGGACATGACGGACTGGGTCAAGCAGCGGTTGAAAGAGAAGAAGCGCAAGGGCCAGAAGCCCGAGCACATCCACACCACGCGCATGGTGCCCAAGCGCGCCGACGAACTGAAAGAGGGCGGCTCGCTCTACTGGGTGATCAAAGGTCAGGTGTCGTGCCGCGAGCGCATTCTCGACATCCGCCCGTTCGTCGACAAGGAAGGCATCGGCCGTTGCCGTATCGTGCTCGACGGCAAGGTGGTGCCGGTCGAGCCGCGGCCTTATCGCGCCTTCCAGGGCTGGCGCTATTATCCGGAGAAAGACGCGCCGAAGGATCTGACCCGCGCCGCGCCCGGTGTCGCCAAGATGCCCGAACAGTTGCGCCGCGAACTGCGCGAACTGGGCCTTATCTAGACGCCGAGATTATCGATCAGCCGCGTGGTGCCGATCCTGGCCGCAACCAGCAGACGGATCGGGCCGTCCGCGCGGGAGGCGACCGGGGCAAGCGTCTTCGCGTGCCGCGCCTCGAGATAATCGATCGTGAAGCCGGCCATCGTGATGGCCTCACGGCCGGCGGCGAGACGATCGGCGATCGCCGCGCCCTTGCGGATCGCCGTGGCGCAATCCTTCAATGTCCGATGCAGCACCGGCGCGACCGCGCGCTCGGCAGTCGAGAGGTAGACATTGCGGGACGACAGCGCGAGGCCGTCCTTCTCGCGCACGGTCGGGCAGCCGACGATCTTCACCGGCTGGTCGAGGTCGCGGGCGAGCTGCGTGACGACCTGCAATTGCTGATAGTCTTTCTCGCCGAACATCGCGAAATCCGGCTGGCATTGCAGCAGCAGCTTCGCCACCACGGTGGCGACGCCGCCGAAGAAATGCGGACGGAAGGCATCCTCCAAACCGGCCTTGGCCGGACCCGCAGGCTCGATACGGGTGGCAAAGCCCTCCGGGTACATCGCCGTGGCGTTCGGCGCCCAAACCAGATCGACCTTTTCGGCGGCCAGCGCCTTGAGGTCGCCACCAAAGGTGCGTGGATAGCTGCCGAAATCCTCGTTGGCGGCAAACTGGGCGGGATTAACGAAGATCGAGACGACAACGCGGCGGGCGCGTTTGCGGGCCGCGCGCACCAGCGCGATGTGGCCGGCGTGCAACGCTCCCATGGTCGGAACCAGCGCAACGCCGGTGCGGCGGTAGGGTGCGAGCGCCTTGCGGAGCGCCGGAACCGTCCGGGCAACGGGCGGCCTGGATTGGGGCATGGCGGCGTTCCTGTCGGCGCACTGTCGTAAAGGCGCACTAGGTTCTAGCAAAGCCCATGGTGAACGGCCACCGGCGGATTAATGGTTAAATCAGCGCCAACTTGACGAAAAGCCTGCAAAAATTCGACACTCACCGAAGTCAAAGGGCGCGTCATGTTGGTCCAGCCGATCAAAGAAGGTACTCAGTCCGCGCACGTCGTCGTGCTCGGCAACGAAAAGGGCGGCTCCGGCAAATCGACCACCGCGCTTCACATCGCGGTCGCGCTCATGAAAGCCGGCCAGCGCGTTGCGACGATCGATCTCGACTCGCGCCAGAAAAGTTTCACGCATTACATCGAGAACCGCCGCGCCTGGGCGCAACGCGCCGGCGTCAAGCTCGAACAGCCGACGCATTTCTGCGTGGCGCGCGGCGAGAGCGCCTCGCTCGACGCCAACGAGGCGCAGGAGTTCGCCAGCTTCTCCGCCGCGATCTCCGCGATCGAGCGCAGCCATGATGTCGTCGTCATCGACACGCCCGGCAACGACACCTATCTGATGCGGCTCGCTCATTCGATGGCGGACACGCTGGTCACGCCGCTCAACGACAGCTTCGTCGACTTCGACGTGCTCGGCCAGATCGATCCCGCGACCTTCTCCGTGATGGGCGAAAGCCACTATGCCGAGATGGTGCGCGAGGCGCGCCGCCAGCGCCGTCTGGTCGACGGCAAGCTGATGGACTGGATCGTGGTGCGCAATCGCCTGTCCACGCTGTCGTCGCGCAACAAGCGGCTGGTCGGCGAGGGCATCGCGGAACTGTCGAAGCGGCTCGCCTTCCGCTCGGTCGACGGCTTCGCCGAGCGCGTGGTCTATCGCGAATTCTTCCCGCGCGGCCTGACCGCGCTCGACGATCTCGACGAGACGACGCTCGGCACCCGGCCGAGCCTGTCCCACGTCACCGCGCGTGAGGAGGTCATCACTCTCCTGAACGCGCTGCACCTGCCGCTGTCCGAAAACGGCAAGCGCCGGGCGGCCGCTCGCGCCGAATGGTATTCGGTCATGGACCAGCCGCTGCAGGTCCACGACGTCATCGCCTGACAATCTGACGCATTCCCGTTGTGAGGCGCCGGCCACAGGGGCCGGCGTTGCCGTCTCGTCTTGCGGCGCGGCTGTCCCTATATTGCCTGCAATGAGCAAGGACCGGCGCGAGCCCACCACCGCAAACACCAAGGCCCCCGCGCCGGGCTCGACCCGGCCGGAGGTCGAAAAGTTCCTCTCGCAGGTCAACGCGTTCGGCCCGGCCGTGAAGGCCGGCGCGCGGGGTCGGCTGGTCTTCGCGCTCGACGCCACGATGAGCCGGCAGCCGACCTGGGACAGTGCCTGCGTGCTGCAGGCCGACATGTTCCGTGAGGCGGCGAGCGTCGGCGGGCTCGACATTCAGCTTGTCTATTTCCGGGGCTTGAATGAATGCCGGGCGTCCGGCTGGGTGGCCGATAGCGACAAGCTCGCCGCGCTGATGTCGCGCATCACCTGCCAGGGCGGCCATACCCAGATCGGCCGCGTGCTGTCCCATGCGAAGCAGGAGAACGAGCGCCAGCGCGTGCAGGCTTTGGTTTATGTCGGGGATGCGATGGAAGAGGGCATCGACGACCTCTGCGCCGCGGCGGGTGAGCTTGGCCTGCGCGGGCTGCCGGTCTTCATGTTCCAGGAGGGCCATGACGGGATTGCCGAAAGCGCCTATCGCGAGATCGCGCGGCTGTCGGGCGGGGCATGGTGCCGCTTCGATACCGGCGCGGCCGAACAGTTGCGCGATTTGCTGCGGGCGGTCGCCGCCTATGCCGCGGGCGGCCGCAAGGCGCTGGCCGACCTTTCGGCAAAACACTCGCGCGGCGCGCAGCTTCTGCTGTCGCAGATGAAATAGCCATGCCGACGCTGATTATCGGCATTCTGGTGCTGGTACTCGCCCTCTGGGTGCTGAACGTCATTTCCAAGGTCGATCCGAAGGTCGCCGCGCGGGTGACGAAACTCGCAGGCGGGCTTTTGTCGCTCGGCGCTGCCGCGTTTCTCGGATTGCGCGGTGCGTTCGATATCGCGGTTCCGCTCGGCATATTCGGTCTTGGCCTGCTCGGCTGGGTCCCGTTCGGACCGGCGGGCTTCGAGCAGCGTACGAAAAAGACGAGCGGGCGCACCTCGCAGGTGCGCGCCGCTTCCATCGAAATGGAACTCGACCACGACAGCGGCACGATGCGCGGCCGCATCTTGGCCGGCAGCCACAAAGGGGCGTCGCTCGATAGTCTCGACGTGCCGACGCTCGCCGGCCTCGCCGCCGAATTCGACGACGATAGCCGCGCGCTGCTAGTTGCGTATCTTGACCGCCGGGATGCCGGTTGGCGTGAGCACGCGCAGGGTGACGCGGCAGCGGGGCGGCGTGCGGCGTCGGGCGGCAAAATGTCCGAAGAGGAGGCCTATCAGATCCTTGGCCTGGAGCACGGAGCGTCCGCCGACGAGATCGGGCGGGCTCACCGGACGCTCATGAAAAAGCTCCACCCCGACCAGGGCGGATCCACTTATCTCGCTGCTCGTATCAACGAGGCGAAGGAAATTCTTACGCGGCGACATCGCTGAGGACTCCGATACATCTCAGCGGCTCCCGGTTCGGCACGTCCCGTCATCGTTATCGCCCTCAGTTTTTCAGCAGCATGCAGGGAATTTCCCCGCTTCTGAGGTGCTTGCAGGCGACTTCCGCCTGGGTCTTTTCGGTGAAGCCCGCAAAGCGGGCGCGATAGAGCGTCTTGCTGCCCTTTTCGACTTTCTCGGTGAAAGGATCAGCGTCTTTCAGAATCTTGCCGGCCTTGTCCTGCGCGAGCGACAGCCGCTGCTTGGCGTCGGTCTCGGCATCGAAGGCGCCGATCTGGATCATCCACGCGCCCTTGGGCTTGGCGGAGAGCGACTGGCTGTCGGCGGCCAGCGCAAGCCGGGCGGTCGCCGTGGTTTCGTGGCTCGGCTGTGTGCTCGGCGCCGGCTCGGTCTTCACCGTCGTCACGGTGGTGATCTTGGCGCCCTTGGCCGGCGGCGACATCTTCGGAATGCCGAGCGCGCCGCCGCTTGCGGTCTGGGCCGGTCGCACCGTCACGGTCTTGACGGTGATTGCCTTGATCGGCGCAGTGGAGCCGGGGGGCGGCAGCGGCCGTACCGACGCGGTCGGCTCGCGGCTGGGTTCGGGCCGCGCGGCCGGCGCGGGTTCAGGCAGGACGACCGGTTTGGCGAGCGGCTTCGCGTCAACAACCGCGTCAGGCGCCGCGCTCGCGACCAGAGGCTCGGGGCGCTTCGGCGGAAGATCGGGACCGTCGCGGTCGATGACCGGCGGCGCGGTGTGTTTGGTCGAGGCCTTCGGCATGGTGCTCGCGATCAGCTCGCGCATGCGGGCGTCGCGCGAGGAACCGCTGCGGCCGCCGAACACGGCGGCGACGATGTGGCGCTCGCCGCGATGGACGGACGACACAAGGTTGAAGCCCGAGGCCCGGATATAGCCGGTCTTGATGCCGTCGACGCCGACGACCGACCCGAGGAGCTTGTTGTGGTTGCGCATCGTGCGACCACGGAAGGTGAAGCTGCGGGTCGAGAAGTAGCGGTAGTATTTCGGGAAGCGCTCCTGGATTGCGCGGCCGAGCAGAACCTGATCGCGCGCCGAGGTGACCTGGTCGTCGTCGGGCAGGCCGGAGGCGTTGACGTAGCGCGTGCTCTTCATGCCGATCGCATGCGCCTTGCGGGTCATCAGCCGGGCGAAGCTCGGCTCGTCGCCGCCGATCTTCTCGGCGATCATCACGGCGACGTCGTTGGCCGACTTCGTCACCACGGCGCGGATCGCGGTGTCCACGGAGATGGTCTCGCCCGGCTTCAGGCCGAGTTTCGACGGCGCCTGCGCCGCCGAATGGGAGGAGGCCTCAAGGTCGGTGGTGAGCTTGATCTTGCCGCTCTCGAGCTGCTCGAACAGCAGATAGAGGGTCATGATCTTGGTCAGCGAGGCCGGGTGACGCTGGGCGTCGGCGTTGCTGGCATGAAGAATAGCGCCGGTATTGGCGTCGACCACCAGGGCCGCATAGGGCGGGTTGTAGGCGGGAGCGCGATGGCGGCGGCGGCGTGCGTCGGCGGGATCGGTCGTCACGGCAACGGCCGCAACCATCACCGCCAGACCAACAGCCCCAAGACGCAGGTATCGACCTGCACGCAGCATTGCCTCTCCCCGTATACCGACTGGGTGGTCCCCAATAGCACCCGCTGCCGTCTTTGAGCGGCCGCACTTGCAATACGGTTTATGACGGTAGGGCCGCAGGGTTACCAATATCTTACCGTAATCCTCAGATTTTTCAGTGAATTTTGCGTTGCAAAAATTCGATTGACAATTTTGTGCAGTGCAGTATAAGCGTCATATTCGCCCGATCAAAAAGGGCACAGGAATTCAGCCAGGCGCTCCACTTGTGAGCCGGAACAAGGACGTAGCCACCATGATGAAGACGTTCGAAGACCTCCAGCAGACCAGCAAAGAGAACATGGACACCGCCATCAAGTCGTTCGGCGCGCTGTCGAAGACCGGCCAGGCCATTGCGGTCGAGATGGCCGACTACTCGAAGAAAGCCTTCGAAGACGGCACTGCCGCGATCGAGAAGCTGTTCGGCGCCAAGTCGTTCGACAAGGCGATCGAGGTCCAGACCGCCTACGCCAAGACCGCCTACGAGGGTTTCGTCGCCGAGGCGACCAAGATCAGCGAGCTTTACGCCGATTTCGCCAAGGAAGCCTTCAAGCCGTTCGAGACTGCTGTCGCGAAGGCGAAGTAACAAGTTCAAGTTACCGGTTTGTCGCGTCGTACGGTTCGCGTAACCGCGTAAGTTCAGTCTGAAATGCAAAAGCCCGGCCGCAGTGGCCGGGCTTTTCGTTTGTGCGGCGACCGCCGGATTATTTCGCGACGCGCAGCTTGGTCAGGTTGGTGCCGATCGTGCTGAACGTCGTGACGATCGCGCTCGCCGAGGTCAGCATAAAGAACTTGTCAGAGTTACTCGCGCAGTTCTGCATCACGGTCGAGGTCGGGTCGTTGCCGGTATTGACCTGGATTGAATAGATCTCGATCCCGGCCGCCTTGGCATTGGCGCAGGTGCCGATCCCGCCTTTGCTCGAGTCGTACATGCGCTTGTCGATCTGCGTCTGGCTGCCCGACCAGCGGTTTTCGGTGTTCATGCCGTCCGACAGCAGGATGATGATTTCCTTGTATTTGTAGTTGGAGTCCTTGGCGGGTGCGGTGAGAGGCCCGCCGCCGACCAGCGACTGCCAGCCCCAGACAAGGCCGATCGGCTGATTGGTGTTGCCGACGGGCTGAAGCGAGTCGACGAGGTTGTTCAGCGCGGTCCAGTCATAGGTCAGCCCCATCATCGCCTTCGGACAAGAGTCGAACTGCTCGGCTGGCCAATAGGGGCTCGGGTTTGCCGTCTTGCTGCCGCTCGGCGCGGTGACGTTCTGATCGTAGTTCTGGTCGCGGTCGGTGATGCAACCGTTCCAGGTATTGTGGTTATAGGGTACCCAGGTCGTCGACGTGGTGCACTTCTTGGTCGACTTGCCGTTCTTTCCGGTCTTCGTCGTCGTGCAAGTGGTCGTCGAGGAATCGTAGCCGTTGTCGTCGTCCCAGTCTTCCCAGTCGATCCAGCTCGCGTTGTAGTTGGACGAGCCGACGTTGACGTCCTTGTTGAATGGAACGATGGACACGTAAACGTCGCCGTTCACTGCAGCGGCGCCCTTGAGCTGGCTGATCAGGTTTTTGGTCGCCGTTTTCATGGCGGTCATTTTTCCGTCGCTCGACATCGAGCCGGTGACGTCGAGTACCAGCGCGACGCGCAGCCGCTCGGAGCCCCACTTCGAGGTCGCTGTGCCTTTGACGGTGATGTAGTCGTAGCCGACGGCGCTCATCAGCGCGGTCGGCACGTTGGCCTGACCGTCCACCGTGACCTGCGAGCCGCCGGTTGCCGAATAGGAGGCTGAGATCACGATGCTGTTGGCATCGGGCCGGTTGAACATAGCCAGGAAATAGTTCTTGGCCTTGGTCTGCAGCTGCGCGTCGGTCACGGTCGCGGCATCGCGCGACAGCATCAGGGCGGTGGAGTCGAGCGCGGCCTGCATCGCCGCCTTGACGGAGTTTGCCCGGCTGTAGTCGACCGCGGCGCCGACCGCACCGATCACCGGCAGCGTGGCAATTGCAAAAGTGATCGCGACATTGCCCGAGCGCGAGCAATTGAATGCGCGCAGCGAGGCGGTCAGCTTGTTCCAAAACGTCGACATGACGGTCACCGGTTCCATGTGGTCCGGTGATGTCTTATTCGCCGCTCTTAAAAGCCTAGTTTATCAGGACGCGCCTATAGTGACGCCGGCCGTAACGTTTCGGCGTAAAATTCCGGCCAATCGCTCGGCGCAACAAGGCCTTGAACGGTTAACGGCGTCTCAGGCAATTCGAGCAAATGCCGCATAGTTCTTCTGCAATGTCCTTAATGGTGCGTTAGGAACGCGGCAGTCGACCGGGCTGCCGGATCGCTTTACCTGGCCACGCGCAGCTTGGTCAGGTTGGTGCCGATCGCCGCGAAAGTGGTGACGATCTGGTCGGCGGAGGTCAGCACGAAGAATTTGTCGGACGAGCTGGCGCAATTCTGCATGACGGTCGATGTCGGGTCGCGACCGGTGTTCACCTGGATCGAATAGATCGTGATGCCATCCGCCTTGGCGTTGGGGCAGGTTCCCGTCCCATTGTCATACATGCGGTCGTCGATCGAACTCTGCCGGTTCGACCAGCGGTTTTCGGTGTTCATGCCGTCCGACAGCAGAATGATGATTTCCTTGTATTTGTAATCGGAGTCCTTGGCGGGTGCGGTGAGGGGGCCGCCGCCGACCAGCGACTGCCAGCCCCAGACCAGACCGATCGGCTGGTTGGTGTTGCCGACGGGCTCCAGCGAATCCACCAGATTGTTCAGCGCAGTCCAGTCATAGGTCAGCCCCATCATCGCCTTTGGGCAGGACCCGAACTGTTCGGCCGGCCAATAGCTGGTCGGGTTGTCGGTCGCCTTGCCGCTCGGCTGGGTGACGTTCTGGTCGTAGCTCTGGTCGCGATCAGTAATGCAGCCGTTCCAGGTTTTGGTTTTGGCCGATTTCCAGGTGCCGTCCTTGTCCTTGCAATCGTCCTTGTTGTTGGGCTCGCGGTAGCCATCGTAATTCTTGCAGGTGCCGTTCTGCTCTTTCCAGTCGGTCCAGTCGATCCAATCCTCTTTGTAATTGCTCGATCCGACATTGACGTCCTTGTTGAACGGCACGATCGAGACGTAGACATCGCCATTGACGGAGGCGGCGCCCTTGAGCTGGCTGATCAGGTTCTTGGTCGCCGTCTTCATGGCGTCCATTTTGCCGTCGCTCGACATCGAGCCGGTGACGTCAAGCACCAGCGCGACGCGCAGCCGCTCCGAGCCCCATTTCGATGTCGAGGAACCCTTGACGGTGATGTAGTCGTAGCCGACGGCGCTCATCAGCGCGGTCGGCACATTGGCCTGGCCGTTCACGACGACCTGCGAGCCGCCGCTTTCGGAATAGCTGGCCGAAATCACGATGCTTTTGGCGTCCGGCCGGTTGAACATGCCAAGGAAATAGTTCTTCGCCTCGGTCTGCAGCTGTGACTGGGTCAGCGTTGCGGCGTCGCGCGACAGCATCAGGGCGGTGGAATCGAGCGCGGCCTGCATTGCCGCCTTGACGGAGTTTGCCCGGCTGTAGTCGACCGCGGCGCCGACCGCACCGATCACCGGCAGCGTGGCAATTGCAAAAGTGATCGCGACATTGCCTGAGCGCGAGCAATTGAATGCGCGCAGCGAGGCGGTCAGTTTTTTCCAGAGGTTCGACATAGCGGTCACCTGAACTCGAGAACGTTTTCGTTTTCAGCGCCGTCTTATTACTTTCGTATAAAAAGCTGGTTTATGACGCTGCCGGCGGCGGGAGGCCGGCGGTAAGATTTGCGTTCGGGAATCCGGCCGATCGCTCGATGCGACAAGACGTTGGCTGGTTAACGCCGGCTGCGCAAAAAGCTGAAAATGCCGGGTGGTTCTTTTCTGCGTCGTTAATGCGGCATTGACCGCGGCGGGCCGCTGCGGCTGCGGGCGCTACATCGCAACCCTGAGATTGGAGAGCGCCGTGCCGATCTGTCCGAAGGTGGTGATGATCTGGTTTGCCGAGGTCAGCAGGAAGAATTTCTTGGAGTCGCTTGCGCAATATTGCAGGACCGATTGGGTCGGGTCGTTCCCGGTGTTGACCTGCACCGCGTAGATGGTGATGCCGGCTGCCTTGATGTTGTCGCAGGTTTTTTCTTGCCGGCTGTCGATCGAGGATTGTCGGCTGTACCAGCGGTTCTCGGTATTCAGGCCGTCGGTCAGTAGAATGATGACTTGCTTGTATTCGTAGTTGGAGTCGACGGGCGGAACGGTGAAGGGCGCGGCGGTTAAAGTTTGCCAGCCCCATTGCAGGCCGATCGCTTGGTTGGTGTTGCCGGCCGGGCTCATAGCGGTGACCTTGTCAGCAAGCACGGTCCAGTCGTTGGTCAGCCCGATCATCGGGACCGGACAGGAATCGAACTGCTCGGCGGGAAACAGGCTCGCGCCTTCCGTCGGCTCGGTGTTCTTGGTGTCGTAATTCTGGTCGCGGTCGGTGATGCAGCCGTTCCATGTGCTGTGCGCGGCCGGTGTCCAGACCTTGCCGTGCGACTCGCAACTCGATTTCCGCCTGTAGTCGGAGTTGCTGCAACTGCCGTTCTCGTTCTCCCAGAGATCCCAGCGGACCCACGGCTTGTCGTAATTCACCGGGTCGGCATTGACGTCCTTGCTGAACGGCACGACCGAGACATAGACGTCTTCCGGATCGACCGCTGCGTCCTTGAGCTGGTTGAGCAGGTTTTGTGTTGCCGTCTTCAGCGCGTCCATCTTGCCGCTCGACGACATCGAGCCGGTGTTGTCGAGGACCAGCGCGACGCGCAGCCGCGTGTTGCCCCAGGTAACGGTCGAGGATGCGTGAAGGTTGACCTGGCTCAGGCCGAGGATGCCGGAAAAATTCATCGCCGTGACGGCGGTGCCGTTGAGCGTGAGGCTCGATCCGGTGACGTTCGAGTAGGTAGCGGTGACGGCGACGCTGCTGGTGTCGGGACGGGAGAAAATGGCGTTGAGGTAGGAGGTGGCGGCGGTTTGCAGTTGCGCGCTGTTTTGTGTCGCCGCGTTTCGCGACAGCATCAGCGCCGTCGCGTCGAGCGCGTTCTGGAATGAGGTGCGCGCAGCGCTCGCGCGCGTGTAGTCGACCGCGGCGCCGACCGCGCCGATCAGCGGGATGGCGGAAATCGCGAGCATGGGTCCGACGCCGCCTCGCGTGCTTCGCGCAAATTGTGACAACGCCTGGAGAAAGCCCGAGCCCCGCATGGCAGACCACCGATTCGTTGGATGACCGAAAGACAGACTGGAACAAACTGTGGAAGGTGCGGGTTGAGATGAAATGAGCCGCGGCACCGCAATTTGCGGCAAAATTGGAGCGGTTTCAGTGTGGCGGCAGTTGCGAACGATTAAGGAATAGCTATCTGAGCCCTGCGGCGCTGCCGGTTGCGGTCGATGCTGTGCCGGAACGGGTCAGTTTGTCCCATCGAATGCGGTTTTCTTGCCGTTGGATCGGGTGCGGACTGGCTTGGCACGCCGCGCGCCCGGACTTTATGATGGCAGGCGTGGCCGCGGGGGAGCGGCCTGACCGGTCCGGCAGCCGGTCGGGAATACGCAGACGGGACGATGGTCGCGATTGTGACAGATTTGAATCGAACTCTTCGTCCGGTCCGCATGGCGGACGACGGCGGCAAGAAACGGCAGGGAGATACCGGGCCGGGAACTGCCGTGATCGCGCGCACCAAGCCGCAGACCAAGCGGCCGAGCATGTACCGCGTGCTGATCCTCAACGACGACTACACGCCGATGGAATTCGTTGTCCACGTTCTGGAGCGGTTCTTCGGCAAGGACCATGAGGCGGCGACCCGAATCATGTTGCATGTTCATCATCACGGCATCGGGGAATGCGGGATCTACACCTACGAAGTCGCGGAAACCAAAGTGACGCAGGTGATGGACTTCGCTCGCAAACACCAGCATCCTTTGCAATGCGTGATGGAAAAAAAGTGACGACGGGAAACGCCCAATACAAAGAACACTGGAAAGCTAATGCCGACATTCTCGCGTAGTCTCGAGCAATCGCTGCACCGGGCCTTGGCGCTCGCCAACGAGCGCCACCACGAATATGCGACACTCGAGCACCTGCTGCTGGCGCTGATCGACGACAGCGACGCCGCGGCGGTGATGCGCGCCTGCAATGTCGATCTCGACAAGCTGCGGCGCAGCGTCTCGACCTATCTCGAAACCGAGCTTGAAAATCTCATCACCGACGGCGCGGAAGATTCCAAGCCGACCGCCGGGTTCCAGCGCGTCATCCAGCGCGCGGTGATCCACGTGCAGTCCTCGGGCCGCGAGGAGGTGACCGGCGCCAATGTGCTGGTCGCGATCTTCGCCGAGCGCGAGAGCCATGCCGCCTATTTCCTGCAAGAGCAGGACATGACGCGCTATGACGCGGTCAATTACATCAGTCACGGCATCGCCAAGCGGCCGGGCATGACGGAATCGCGACCGGTACGCGGCGCGGCCGAGGAAGAGGCCGACGTCAAGGGTGGCGACGAGACCAAGAAGAAGGGCGACGCGCTCGAAGCCTATTGCGTCAACCTCAACAAGAAGGCGAAGGACGGCAAGATCGATCCGCTGATCGGCCGCGATTCCGAGATCAACCGCACTATCCAGGTGCTGTGCCGCCGTCAGAAGAACAACCCGCTGTTCGTCGGCGAGGCCGGTGTCGGCAAGACCGCGATCGCCGAAGGTCTCGCGCGCCGCATCGTCAATGGCGAGGTGCCGGACGTGCTCAAGGGCGCAACGGTGTTCGCGCTCGACATGGGCACGCTGCTCGCCGGCACGCGCTACCGCGGCGACTTCGAGGAGCGGCTCAAGCAGGTCGTCAAGGAGATCGAAGCCTATCCGGGCGCGATCATGTTCATTGACGAGATCCATACCGTGATCGGCGCCGGCGCAACCTCCGGCGGCGCGATGGACGCGTCGAACTTGCTGAAGCCCGCGCTCGCCTCAGGCACGATCCGTTGCATCGGCTCGACGACCTACAAGGAATACCGCCAGTATTTCGAGAAGGATCGCGCGCTGGTGCGCCGCTTCCAGAAGATCGACGTCAACGAGCCGTCGGTGCCGGACGCGATCGAGATCCTCAAGGGTCTCAAGCCGTATTTCGAGAGCTACCACAAGCTGAAATACACCAACGATGCCATCAAGGCGGCGGTGGAGCTTTCGGCGCGCTACATCCATGACCGCAAGCTGCCGGACAAGGCGATCGACGTGATCGACGAGTCGGGCGCGGCGCAGATGCTGCTGCCGGAAAGCCGGCGCAAGAAGACTATCGGCGTGAAGGAAATCGAGACCACGATCTCGACGATGGCGCGCATCCCGCCGAAGAGCGTCTCGAAGGACGATGCCGAGGTGCTTGAGCATCTGGAGTCGACGCTCAAGACGGTCGTGTACGGGCAGGACAAGGCGATTGAGTCGCTGTCGGCCTCGATCAAGCTCGCCCGTGCCGGCTTGCGTGAGCCGGAAAAGCCGATCGGCTGTTACCTGTTCTCCGGCCCGACCGGCGTCGGCAAGACTGAGGTCGCCAAGCAATTGGCTGCCTCGCTCGGCGTCGAGCTGATCCGCTTCGACATGTCGGAATACATGGAGCGGCACACGGTGTCGCGCCTGATCGGCGCGCCTCCGGGCTATGTCGGCTTCGACCAGGGCGGCTTGCTCACCGACGGCGTCGACCAGCATCCGCATTGCGTCCTGCTGCTCGACGAGATCGAGAAGGCGCATCCCGACCTGTTCAACGTGCTGCTGCAGGTGATGGACCACGGCAAGCTGACCGACCACAACGGCAAGCAGGTCGACTTCCGCAATGTCATCCTCATCATGACGACCAATGCCGGCGCTGCCGACATGGCGAAGTCGGCCTACGGCTTCACGCGAACCAAGCGGGAAGGCGACGACACCGAAGCCATCAACCGCATGTTCACGCCGGAATTCCGCAACCGGCTCGATGCGGTGGTGACGTTCTCGCATCTGCCGCTCGCGGTGATCACCAAGGTGGTCGAGAAGTTCGTCCTCCAGCTCGAGGCGCAACTCGCCGACCGCAACGTGACCATCGAGCTGTCCGAGGAGGCGAGCCGCTGGCTGGTGGCCAATGGTTACGACGAGCTGATGGGTGCGCGGCCGATGGCCCGCGTCATCCAGGAGCACATCAAGACGCCGCTCGCCGACGAGGTGCTTTTCGGCAAACTCAAGAGCGGCGGCCACGTCCGCGTTGTCGTCGAGCGCGACGACAAGGGCCGCGACAAGCTCGGCTTCGAGTTCCTCGAAGGGCCGGTCAAGCCGAAGGCCGACAAGGTGCCGGCCAAGTCGCCGAACAAGGCGCGCAGCCCGAAGCGCCGCAGCCCGCCGCGGCCGAAGCCGAAGGGTGACGGCGGCAAGGGTGATGGTGGCGACGATGGCGGCAAGGATAACGGCGGCGGCCGCGGTTCGGTGCCGAAGGTTCCGCTGGTCAAGGCCTGACGGCCGCCGGCAATCGATTTGAAATGGCGAGGGCCGGGCACATTGCCCGGCCTTCGTTTTTGCGCGGGGCCTATGCGCGCGGGACCGGCCGTCGCCGTTGCGCGGTGGGGACGCCTGTGGGACAGGTGAGCCGATGCCGTCCTCCCGTGATTTCCGCTCGAACGTGGGTGCTTTTGCCGCCGCGCTCCGCCACGCATGGACGTCGGTATTCTTCCTGGTCATCGGCGGCACCTATGTCGGCGTCGGCGCGCTGGCGCATGATTTCGGGTTTTCGGCGTGGTGGCTTACCGCATCGACCGTCATCGTCTGGGCCGGCCCCGCGCAAGTCATTCTCATTTCCTCGCTCGGCACCGGCACGACGCTGATCGAAGCCGCGGTCGCGGTTTGGCTGTCCGGCATCCGGCTGTTTCCGATGGTGGTGTCGCTGTTGCCGCTGTTGCGTGACGAAAAGCGCCGGACCGCGCCGCTGATCCTTCCGGCGCATTTCACCTCGGTCAGCATGTGGGTGGAGTCGATGCGCATGCTGCCGGAAATGCCGCGCGAGCGCCGGCTGGTGTATTGCAACGGCCTTGCCGTCGGCTACATGTTGACCGCGATTCTGGGCGGCTTCCTCGGCTTCTACCTTGCCGCGGGGCTGCCGCCGCTGCTTGCCGCGACCCTGCTGTTCCTGACGCCGATGTCGTTCCTGGTGACGACCGCGCGCAACAGTCAGGCTCTGATCGAGAAACTCGCTTTCGTGCTCGGGCTCGTGATCGGCCCGATCCTGTCCTACTACCACGTCGGTCTCGACCTGTTGTGGACCGGCCTGATCGGCGGCGTTGCGGCCTATGCGATCTGCCGCGTGCGGGCGGGCTTCACATGATCGGCACGCTGGCGGATTACTGGCCTTTCGCGATGCTGTTGCTGGTCGGCTTCCTGCCGAACGAGATGTGGCGCGTGCTTGGCCTCGTGCTGGCGCGCGGGCTCAACGAGGATTCTGAACTGGTCATCCTGTCGCGCGCGCTCGCGACCGCGACCATCGCCGGTGTCGTCGCCAAGCTGATCCTGTTTTCCGGCGGCGCTCTGGCGCTGGTTCCGATCGAGGGACGGGCCGCTGCCGCCGCGCTCGGCTTTGCCGCCTACCTGTTGGCGCGCCGGTCGGTGTTCATCGGCGTCGCGGTCGGCGAGGCGGCGTTCTTGATCGCCGGATATTGGCTCCAACGCTAAGGCGTCAGCCGCTCTGCAACGCCGCCGCGAGCGCCTTGGCCTGTTCGGCCAGAATCTCCGGCTTTTCTTTCTCGCTCGCCGGTGGCTTCATCGGCACGCCCGCCTTGCGCGGAATGACGTGGACATGGAGGTGAAACACCACCTGTCCGCCGGCCCCCTCGTTGAATTGCTGGACCGTGATGCCGTCTGAGTTGAAGGCCGTCATGGCCGCCTTGGCGACCTTCTGGGCCGCCGCTGCCACCGCGGCGAGATCACCGGGCGCGATGTCGAGCAGGTTGCGGGCGGGGGCCTTGGGCAGCACCAGCGTGTGACCGGGGGCGCGGGGCATGATGTCGAGAAAGGCGAAGACCTTGTCGTCCTCATAGACCTTGTAACAGGGCAACTCGCCGCGCAGGATCTTGGCGAAGATGTTGTTGGGATCGTAGGTCGGCATCGTCATCCCCCGGCAGGTTTTCGGCGCGATGATACGCGTTATTCGTGCTCGGCCAAATCCTTGCGGAACGGCGCATAGCTCGCAAGTTCTTCCTGCGTGCTCTCGATAAACCGGCGCTCGCGCGCGAGGTAGTCGGCAATTGCCCTGCGCAGCGCGGGATTGTCGATGTAGTGGGCCGAATAGGTGGTTCTCGGCATGTAGCCGCGGGCGAGCTTGTGTTCGCCCTGAGCGCCGGCCTCGACGCGGCGGAGCTTGTGGGCGATGGCGTAGTCGATCGCCTGATAGTAGCAGACCTCGAAATGCAGAAAGGGGTGATGCTCGATCGCGCCCCAGTTGCGGCCGAAGATGGTGCCGTCGCCGACGAAATTGATCGCGCCGGCGATCCAGCGGCCGGCGCGCTTCGCCATCATCAGCACGATCCGGTCGCGCATGGTGTCGCCGATCAGCGAGAAGAATTCCCGCGTGAGGTAGGGCCGGCCCCATTTGCGGGATCCGGTGTCCATGTAGAAGGCGAAGAAGGCGTCCCAGACGCCTTCCGTCAGGTCGGAGCCGGTCAGCCACTTCACCTCTATTCCGGGGGTGAGCGCGTCCTTGCGCTCGCGGCGGATGGTCTTGCGCTTGCGGGAGGACAGGGTGCCGAGGAAGTCCTCGAAAGTGGCGTAACCCTCGTTTTCCCAATGGAACTGCTGGTCGGTCCGCTGCAGGAAGCCGCGCTTGCCGAGCAGGGTCCATTCCGCCTCGGTCAGAAACGTCACATGGGCGGAAGACAGCTTGTTCTGCGCGGTGACGCTGGTGAGCGCGTCGGCCAGCGCCTCGCGGATTTCGCCGGCAAGGACGGAGGGGCGGGTGAGCAGGCGCGGCCCTGTGACGGGCGTGAAGGGCACCGCGACCTGAAGCTTGGGGTAATAGTCGCCGCCCGCGCGTTCGAAGGCGTCGGCCCAGCCGTGGTCGAAGACATATTCGCCGCGCGAGTGGCTCTTGATGTAGCAGGGCATCGCCCCCATTAGCTCGCCGTCGGTGGTTTCCGCGACGATGTGCCGGGGCATCCAGCCGGTGCGCGGCCCGGTCGAGCCAGACGCTTCGATGGCCGAAAGAAATTCGTGCGATATGAATGGATTAGGAGATTGTCCTCGTGTTGATAAGTCTGGGGACAATTTATCCCCGTTGTCCTCGTCCAAAACATGAGAATGTGAATCCAGTGCGCTGACGCTGCTGCCTGCCGCGCAGGCGTTCCATTGCTCGGCGGGAATGTCGGCGATGGCGGAGACGAGCCGGATCTGGATGGCGGTGGCGGTCATTGGAACTGCATTCTGGTCGGTCTTTATGGCCGAAATCCCTCGAAAATCATCTGATCGGTCCAGCGCGCAGCGGTTGCGCGATCCTGCGGCGTGCGGACCGTCCAGGTGAGCAGCGGGAGGCCGAACAGAAACCGCCCGACCAGTGGCGCGACTGCCGGCAGGTCGCGGACGCCAAAGGCGATGAACTGGGGCCGCGTCAGCGGCGCATGCAGCAGCCAGGCGAGCCGCCGCTTTTGCCCGGCCGTCAGCCGGTCCCATTCGTGATGGCTGTAACGATGTTCCGCGACGATCCCGCGTGGCCGGGCGGGCGCGACCATGCGTACGGTTTCGATCAATAGCGGATCGAACGACATCAGCGCGGCAGGCCCGTCATATCCGGCCAGCACGCCGGCGGCACGTTCCGCGACCCGCCGATCGCCGTCGAACCGGCTTTTGAGTTCAATCACGAGCGGCGTCCGCCCGGCGATCAGGTCGCATAACTCGCCCAGCGTCATCACGCGGTCGGAGGTCGCCTTGAACGGTGCCGCCTTGATCTGCGCGGCCGTGAGGCTGGCGAGCGGCGCGTGCCCTTCCGTCAGCCGGCCGAGCGTGTCGTCATGGTGGACCATCGCCTCGCCATCGGCGCTGATCTGGAGATCGGTTTCGATGGCGTAGCCGCCCTCGATCGCGGCTCGGAACGCCGAGGCCGTGTTCTCGATCGCGCCCTGTGCGGCGTCATGCAGGCCGCGGTGGGCGATCGGCCGGGCGCTCAGCCAGTCGAGGCGGGACATCAAGATCACGCGACTTCGAACAGACCTTCGACCTCGACCGCGGCGTCGAGCGGCAGGGCGGAGACGCCGACGGTGGTGCGGGCGTGGCGGCCCTTGTCGCCGAACACTTCCACCATCAGGTCCGACGCGCCGTTCATCACCTTTGGGCCTTCGGCAAAGCCGGGCGCCGAGCTGATGAAGCCGCCGAGCCGCACCACGCGCACGACTTTGTCGAGGTCGCCGATCGCGGCTTTGACCTGCGCGATCAGGTTGATGGCGCAGTCGCGGGCGGCGTTCTGGCCGTCAGCGATCGATACGCCGCCGCCGAGTTGTCCGGTGGCGCTCGGCTTGCCGTTGGCGCCGAGGCAAAGCTGCCCGGAGATTGTCAGCATATTGCCGATCCGCACGAACGGAACGTAGTTGGCGATCGGCGTGGCCGGCGTCGGCAGCGTGATGTCGAGGCCGGTCAGTTTCTGCTCGATGATCGCCATTGTTGTCTCCTGTCGCGGGTCTTCTGCGTCGATTGTTCGCTGATCGGCCAAACCGGCGCAAGGGAGGCCGGCGCAACGCAGGCCGGAGCCAAAAGCGGGCGGTTTCGTTGCGGCAGCGCCAGCCAGCCCCTATCTTGCCGGAATTGTGGGCGATTCCAGCGCCGGCGACGCAACGACGGCATTAGGAGAGCGCAATGATTTCAGTTCAGCAGGGGGCTCGCCTCGCGGCGTTTGCCGTGACGGTTGCCGGCAGCCTTGCGCTCTCGGGTGCGCCGTCGGCGGCGCCCGCCGCCAAGGGCGACGCGCTCAAGGGGGACGTGCTGGCGCCGCATCGCGCGGTCTATGACCTGAAGATGATCAAGACCCGCGGCACCGGCCGGGTCGAGGCGGTTCGTGGCCGCATCCTGTACGACTTTTCCGGCAGCGCCTGCGCAGGCTACGAGTTGCAGTTCCGCCAGGTCTCCGAACTGTCGTCGGGTGAGGGCAGCGTCGCCCTCAGCGACCTGCGCTCGACCACCTGGGAAGATACCGCGGCCAAAAAGTTCCGCTTCAACTCCGAGAACAGGCTGAACGACCGCACCCTCGAGTCCGTCAACGGACAGGCCGAGCGTCACAAGAGCGCGGTTGCCGTCAAGCTGAGCAAACCGAAGTCGAAATCGGTATCGCTGCCGGCCGGGCTCGTATTCCCGACCGAGCACATGCGTCGGATCATCGAGGCTGCGCAGGCGGGCAAGAGTGTGCTCGAACTGGTCGTTTATGACGGCTCGGAGACCGGCGAGAAGCTCTATGACACGCTGACCGTGATCGGGAAGAAGATCGAGCCTGGCGACAAGCCGCCGGACGACGCCGCGGCGAAGGAGCCGGCGCTCGCAAAGCTCGCGCGCTGGCCGGTGACGATCAGCTATTTCGAGAAGAAGAAGGACGGCAAGCACGAAGAGCAGCAGCCAGTCTACGCCATCTCTTTCGAACTTTACGAGAACGGCATTTCGCGGGCGCTGGTGCTGAGCTACGCCGACTTTACCATCGGCGGCACCATGACTGCGCTGGAGATGAAGACGCCAAAGCCGTGCAAGTAGGACGCCGCGCGCGAGCCGGCGCCTAGTTCTCGTCGAATTCCAGCCCTTTGACCACGGCATCGCGGCCGAACTTCTTGCGCAGCCGGTCGACCGCGTGCTCGGCGTCCGCCGAGCGGCGATCGAGAAAATCGGCCAAAGCGTCGCCGGCATGGTCTTCCAGGTTGCTGACGCCGATGCCGATCAGGCGGAATTTGGTGCGGTCGATTTCTTTCTCCAGCATGGCGCGGCCCTCCGCGAAAATACGGCTGGCCAGATGCGTCGGCTGCGCCAGCGAACGCGACCGGGTCCGGATCTTGAAGTCTGCGGTCTTGAGCTTGAGTGTGATCGTCGTTCCCGCGAGTTCGTTCGCCTTGAGGCGGAACGACACCTTCTCCGACAACTCCCACAGAATCTGCTCGAGCGGGCGAAAGTCGGAAATGTCGCGCATGAAGGTTGTTTCGGACGAAATGCTCTTGGTCTCGCGGTCCGGATTGACGCGGCGGCTGTCGATGCCGCGCGACAGGCGCGCGAGCCGCATGCCTTCTTCGCCGTAACGCGCGATCAGATCGGATTCGCCGGCACGCTGCAGGTCGGCGATGAGGCGGTAGCCGTCGGACGCAAGCCGCGCGGCGCTGGCGGCCCCGATGCCGTAGATGAAACCGACCGGCTTCGGCGCGAGGAATGCCGGCGCTTCGGCGGGCGACAACACCGCGAAGCCGCGCGGTTTGTCGAGATCGGAGGCGATCTTGGCAAGGAACTTGTTGCCGGAGAGGCCAACCGACACCGTGATGCCGAAGTCGCGTTCGACCTGCCGCGCGAAACGGGCGAGCACCTTCGCGGCGCTCATGCCGTGCAGGCGCTCGGTACCGGTGAGATCGAGGAAGGCCTCGTCAATCGACAGCGGTTCGACCAGTGGCGTCAGGTCGAACATCGCCTTGCGGACGTCGCGGCCGGTCTTGGCGTATTTCGCCATGTTCGGCTTGACGACGATGGCGTCCGGGCAGCGGCGCTTCGCCTCGAACATCGGCATTGCGGAGCGCACCCCGTAGGTGCGGGCGATGTAACAGGCCGCCGCGACCACGCCGCGCTGGCCGCCGCCGACGATCACCGGCTTGTCGGCGAGCGAGGGGTCGTCACGTTTCTCGATGGTCGCGTAGAACGCGTCGCAGTCGATATGCGCCACCGTCAGCGCCGCGATGTCGACGTGACGGAGGATGCGCGGAGAGCCGCAGGCTGCGCAGCGCTTCGGCGCGCCGGCGTCCGCGAGGCAGTCACGGCAAAAGCCGGGCAGGGCCGTGATGGGGCTGCCGGCAGCGGCCATCAGGGCACGTCCCGTTCCCAGTCTCCGCTGCCGAGCACCGCCCGCGCCGTTTCGACGAGTTCGGGCGGGAAATCGGCGGCGGCCGCAAAGGCCACCAGCAGGCTTTCGTCTGTTGAAAGGTAATCCAGCACGCCACTGAGGAAGGCGGGCTCACGCGCGGCGGTACGAATCTGGTCGGGGCCGATGCCGGTGGCCGCGAGGAAGCCGCCGAGCCGTTCCGCATCGCCGGCAATGAACGTAAGCGCCTGAATCGCCACGTGTTCTGCCACTTCCTGGGTCAGCGATCGGGGCCGGTTTTGATGCACCTATTTGCCTTTCCGTAATGAATCGGAACTACGGTGCCGATCATGCCCCACGGCGGCGCGCGAAGCGACGGGGCTCGCGAGCCGGGGAATGTCCGTGCGGCACCGCGTCCAGAAGGGGGCCACGGGGTGGGCAAAACCGTCCTGATTGTCGAGGACAACGAACTCAATATGAAGCTCTTCAACGACCTGTTGGAGGCTCATGGCTATGCGACAGTCGGCACCCGCAACGGAATCGAGGCGCTCGATCTCGCGCGCCAGCACCGGCCCGACCTGATCCTGATGGATATCCAGCTGCCGGAAGTGTCCGGGCTGGAGGTCACCAAATGGCTCAAGGACGATCCTGAGCTGAAATCCATTCCGGTCATCGCCGTCACCGCCTTCGCGATGAAGGGCGACGAGGAGCGGATCATACAGGGCGGCTGCGAAGCCTATCTGTCGAAGCCCATTTCGGTCGCCAAGTTCATCGAGACCGTCCGTCATTTTATTGGAAATGCGTGAGTACCCATGAGCGCCCGCGTTCTCGTCGTCGACGATATTCCGACCAATGTGAAGCTGCTCGAAGCGCGGCTGTCGGCGGAGTATTTCGACGTCGTCACCGCCTATAACGGGCCCGACGCGCTGGCGATCTGCGAGCGTGCCGAATGCGACATCGTGCTGCTCGACGTCATGATGCCGAACATGGACGGCTTCGAGGTGTGCCGGCGCATCAAGTCGAACCCGGCGACCCATCATATTCCGGTCGTCATAGTCACCGCGCTCGACCAGCCCTCCGACCGCATTCGCGGTCTCGAAGCGGGGGCGGATGACTTCCTGACCAAGCCGGTGTCCGAGGTGGCGTTGATTTCGCGGGTGCGCTCGCTGTCGCGCCTCAAGATGGTCACGGACGAACTGCGCATGCGCGCGGTGACCTCGAAGGAAATCGGCATCCAGAGCCCCGAGATCGAGGCGGTGGCCGATACCGGCCGCAAGGGCCGCATCCTGGTGGTCGACGACCGCGCCGGCTCCTATGAGCGCATCGTCGCCGCGCTCTCATCCGAGCACACCGTCGAGGTCGAACCCGACCCGAACGAGGCGTTGTTCCACGCCGCCGAAGGCAATTACGACGTCTTCATCGTGTCGCTCGGTTTCGAGAATTTCGACGGGTTGCGGCTGTGCAGCCAGATCCGTTCGCTGGAGCGCACGCGCAGCATTCCGGTGCTGGCGGTGACCGAAGCCGACAACAACGCCAAGCTCGTGCGCGGGCTCGAGATCGGTATCAACGACTACCTGATCCGCCCGATCGACAAGAACGAGATGCTGGCGCGGGTGCGCACCCAGATCAAGAAGAAGCGCTATACCGAACGGCTGCGCGACAACGTGCAAAGCTCGATCGAGGCGGCCGTCACCGACGTGCTGACCGGCCTTTATAACCGGCGTTACATGGAAACGCACTTGACGACGCTGGTCGAGCAATCGGCCGCGCGCGGCAAGCCGATCTCGGCGCTGGTACTCGACATCGACTTCTTCAAGTCGATCAACGACACCTACGGTCACGACGCCGGCGACGATGTGCTGCGCGAATTCGCGCTGCGCATGCGCAAGTCGATCCGCAACATCGACCTCGCTTGCCGCATCGGCGGCGAGGAGTTCGTCGTCGTGATGCCGGAGACCGACAAGGCGGTCGCGACGATGGTCGCCGAGCGCCTCCGCCGCAAGATCGCCGCCGATCCGTTCCCGATCGAGCAGGGCGCCCGCGCCATCGAAGTGACGATCTCGATCGGCATCGCCGCGCTCAACGGCGCGGAAGACAATGCTGCCGCGATCCTCAAGCGCGCCGACCAGGCGCTCTATCGCGCCAAACGGGACGGCCGTAACCGCGTGGTGCCGGACGCCGCCTGAACTGCGACTCAGCAGGCGGAAACGGCCGCGGTCGGCATCACGGCTCTTTCAAATAGCAGGCCAATTCCAAAGGCTTAGGCGGACGATTTATTCGCCCCAAGCCTTGGTCTAACCTTGTGTGACAGCGGCGCGGTCGCGGTCCCGCGCTATCGGATTGCTTTGCCAGTTTCGCCAGTACCCTACGGAGTGCTCAGGTCCGCCGCATCTCCTGGGTCCGTGGGGTTCGGCCGGCCCGGAAGCGGTGCGAGTGGCCTCCTCATGACGCCGCTTCCGGCCGGCCACCTTGGCGGCGGCCGGTTTTCAAAGTCGGAACGCGCTTCGGAGTCCGCTTACGGGCGGACGATGGTCCAGCCCTTTTCGGAAAGCTCGATCAGCCGTACCACGCCGGCCTCGACGTGCTGCACGTCGGGCACCAGCACCGGCTCCTTGCCTTCGTTGCGCGCCATCGAGTGAAGCGTGTTGTCGCAGGCGATGAAGCTGACATTCGGCATGCCTTCGCGGAACGACTTCAGCCGCGGCTTCACCGGCGAGGTGTCCTCGCGTAGCATGTGCATGCCGCCTTCGAAGGCGACGATCTGGATTTCAACCTCTTCGCCCTTGCCGGAATAATATTTGGAGACGTTGGCCGCGACGTTGAGCGCGGCGGTCATCTTGCCTGGATCGTTGTCGCTGACCTGTAGCGCGAGCTTGTGGCTCTCGGCCGCGGCGGCGGAGCCGGCGAGCGGCAGCACGAGCAAAGCGAGGGACGCGGCAACGGCGCGCAGCAAACTCATCATGACAATCTCCGGCAAAGCGAACGTGCCGGAATTCTATCAGATTTTGGGAAGAGGCCGGGCATCACGGCAGCGTGACGCCAGAAATGCGAAGGGCGCCGGAGGCGCCCTGCGTAGAATTATTTGATCTTCGATTCGCGATACTCGACATGCTTCTTCGCGATCGGATCGTACTTCTTCTTGACCATCTTGTCGGTCATGGTGCGCGAGTTCTTCTTGGTCACGTAGTAGTGGCCGGTGTCCGCGCTCGAGACCAGCTTGATTTTCAGACTGACGGCTTTGGCCATGGCTTTTTGAACCTCGACTTGAAATTTGGCCGGAAACTAGCGGCCAATCCCGAAATGTCAAGAAAGGCCCGGAATGCGCGGGTTTTACAGGGTTTCCCGCCGGAACTGGCCGTCCACCATGAAGTAATAGGGCACCGGCAGGTCGTGGCCCATGCCGGCTTTGACCCGCGCGTCGAGTTCCTCCAGCACCACGCCGGTAATGGTCGGCATGTCGAGGCGGGTAGCCTCGACGATCGGGATCCAGACCAGTTCGACGAGTTCGGAGTCCGGGCCGACCACGCCTTCGATCTTGTCCGCGACGGCGGTCGCATCCGCCGTGAAAAACCGGGTGTCGAACCGCTTCGGGCGGCGCGGCGGCGTTACCGCGCGGGCGACGAAGTGGATATGCGCGAGGTCGGGCATCACCGAGGCGGTCGCGAAGCCTTCCCATTCGGCGTGGGGCACCGCCGGCGCGGTGGCGCTTTTGACGCCGAGCAGGAGGCCGGTCTCCTCGAAGGTCTCGCGGATCGCGGCGAGCGCGAAGGCGCGGGGCGGTGGCACCGTCTCGTCGCGCGGGCGTAATGCGAGCTTTGCCTCCGTACGCGGATCGAGTTCGCTCGCCGCCTGCATCTTGCCGTCCTGCGCCTCGATGCGCCCGCCGGGGAATACAAACTTGCCCGGCATGAACTTGTGGCTGGCGTGGCGGCGGCCCAGCAGCACCTTCGGCTCCGGTCCGGAGCGGTCGATCAGCATCAGGGTAGCCGCGTCGCGCGGCACGCTGTCCGGGAACGACTGGTCACGCTCCACATTGCTCATGCGGTCGGTGAGTGTCTTGCCGCGATCCTGTTCCGTCATCGTGACTTCCGTTGACCCTTGAATTTCGACTTGTGCTTTTTCGACTTCCGGTTGGCCTTGTGTTTCGATTTGCGCGCCATCGCTTCGTGATGACCGCGCCGGGCGCGGTCGGCGTCGCGCTCGGTCCGGCCGGGCGCGCGTCGCCGCTCGCCGTCGAACCGGCCTTCCGATAGCAATTCGAACCGCAATGCGCCAGCGACGGGCGCGGCCTCGACCAGCTTCACGGTGACGGGATCGCCGAGCCGGTAGCTTTCGCCGCTGCGTCGGCCTCGCATGGCGCGGCCGGCCTCGTCGAACTGGAAATAGTCGTCGCCGATAAAGCGCGCCGGCACGAAGCCGTCCGCGCCGGTCTCGATCAGCTTGACGAACAGGCCGGCGCGGGTGACGCCGGAAATGCGGCCCTCGAAACTCGCGCCGATGCGGTCGGCGAGGAAATGCGCGATCAGCCGGTCGACGGTTTCGCGCTCGGCCACCATGGCGCGCCGCTCGGCCGCTGAAATCTGCGCGGCGATTTCGGTGAGTGCCTTGACGTCTGCGTCGTCCGGCAGCCCGTCGGGGCCGAGGCCGAGCGCGCGGATCAGCGCGCGGTGAACGATCAGGTCGGAATAGCGGCGGATCGGCGAGGTGAAGTGCGCATAGCGGCGCAGGTTCAGGCCGAAGTGGCCGTAGTTCTGCGCTGAGTATTCGGCCTGGGCCTGCGAGCGCAGCACGACCTCGTTGACGAGTTGCTCGTTGTCGCGATCCTTTACCGCGGCGAGGATGCGGTTGAACTGCTGCGGCCGCAGTGCGCCGGACTTTGCGAGCGGAATGTCGAGCGTCTGGAGGAACTCGCGCAGCGCGTGCAGTTTCTCCATCGAAGGCTCGTCATGCACGCGGTAGATCAGCGGCACGCGCGCCTTCTCCAGCGTCTCGGCGGCGGCGACATTGGCGAGGATCATGAATTCCTCGATCAGCCGATGGGCGTCGAGCCGCTCCGGCACGATGACGCGATCCACCGTGCCGTCGGCCTTGAGCACGATCTTGCGTTCCGGCAGATCGAGATCGAGCGGCGAGCGTTCGCCGCGCGTGCGTTTCAGAGCATCGTAGGCGTCGTAAAGCGGCTTCAGCACCGGCTCCAGAAGCGGACCCGTGGTGTCGTCGGTGCGCCCGTCGATGGCGTCCTGCGCCTGTGCATAGGCGAGCTTCGCTGCCGAGCGCATCATGATGCGGTGGAAGGTGTGCGAGAGCTTGCGGCCGTCGGCGGCGATCACCATGCGCACGGCAAGGGCAGGGCGATCTTCGTTGGGACGCAGCGAGCACAGGTCGTTGGAGATGCGCTCCGGCAGCATCGGCACCACGCGGTCCGGGAAATAGACCGAGTTGCCGCGCACCAGTGCCTCGCGGTCGAGCGCGCTGCCGGGCGTCACGTAATGCGCGACATCGGCAATGGCGACCGAAATGATGTAGCCGCCCGGATTGCCTTTGCCGGTGTCGGGTTCGGCATAAACGGCGTCATCATGGTCCTTGGCGTCCGGCGGGTCGATGGTGACCAGCGGCACTTTCCGCCAGTCCTCACGGCCCGCGAGCGTCGCAGGCTTCGCCGCGGCCGCCTCCGCCAGCGTATCGGGGCGGAACACGGACGGGATGCCATGCGCGGCAATCGCGATCATGCTGACCGCGCGCTCCGTCTTGAGCGAGCCGAGCCGCTCGACAACTTTGCCCGCCGGTGCGCCGAGCCGCGCCGCGCGCGCGACCTCGACAGAGACGAGATCGCCGTCGGCCGCGCCGCCTTCGGCGCCCTTGTGGACGACAAGCTGCTTGCCGATCATCTTCTTGTCGACCGGCTCGATGCGGCCGCCGCCGCCGTGAATGGCATGGAAGACGCCGATCACCCGCTGCTTCGGATGCTCGATGATCCGGATCAGGTGGCCACGGTGGCGGACACCGTCCTCGTCTTCGACAGCCTCGACGCGCAGCAGCACACGATCGCCCATGCCGGCTGCCTGGCCGGGGCGGGCGCGGCGCGAGGTGACGATGCGGATTTTCGGCGCGGCGCCGTGCGCCTCTTCGTCCCATTCGTCGGGAACGGCAATCAGGTCGCCCTCGCTGTCGCGCGCGGTGACGTCGGCCAGCACGGTTTCGGGCAGTGCGCCGGGCTTATGGAGTTTCCTGCGGCGCTTTTCGATGGCGCCTTCGTCAGCCATGTCGCGCAGCAGGCGTTTCAGTTCCGCGCGCAGGTTGTTTTTCAGGTTGAAGGCGCGGGCGATTTCGCGAGTGCCGATCTTGCCGGGCCGATTGCCGATGAACGCGAGAATGTCTGCTTTGGAGGGAAGGGACGTTGTTGTTTTGGGTTTCTTGCTCAAAGGAACGTTTTCGTTTCAGAAATGGAACATGGAATAGATCGCGGGCCGCCGCAGCGGCTCTGCCATCAAGGTAATGATCGCCGGGCGCGATTGCCAGCTATTCGGCCGCGTCGACCTTCGCCGCTTTCGGCTTGGCCGCCTTCTTGGGCGCGGCTTTCTTCTTGGCCGGGGCTTTTGTCTTCTTGGCCTTCGGCGCGTCGGCTTCGCTCGCTTCGCCCGGTTTCTTGCGGCCCGCTGCACGGCGCTTGGCCGGTTTGCCGCCGCCCTTTGCCGCACGCGCCTCGATCAGCGTCAGCGCCTGTTCGAGCGTCACGGTTTCGAGCGTGAGATCGCCGGTCAATGTCGCGTTGACGCCGTCGTGGCTGACATAGGGACCGTAGCGGCCGTTCTTGACGACCACGTTGCCGCCCTTGTCCGGATGCTCGCCGAGCACCTTGCCGGGATCGGCGCCGAAGCGGCGGCCCTTGCCGGGATTGGCCTTCTTCTCGGCGATCAGCGTGACCGCGCGGTTCAAGCCGACGGTGAGAACGTCGTCGCCCTGTTCGAGACTTGCATAGGTCTTGCCGTGCTTCACGTAAGGACCGAAGCGGCCGACGCCGGCGAGGATCGGTTCGCCGTCTTCCGGCGACAGGCCGACTTCGCGCGGCAGCGCGAGGAGGGCGAGCGCCTTTTCAAGATCGATGTCGTCCGGCGCGAGGCCTTTCGGCAAGCCGGCGCGTTTCGGCTTCTCCGGCTTGTCGCCCTTCTTCTCGGGCTTGGCCTGTTCGCCGAGCTGGATATAGGGACCGAAGCGGCCGGAGCGCAGCGACACTTCAAGGCCGGTGACCGGGTCTTCGCCGAGCACCTTGGTGCCGCCCATGCCGTCGGCCGAGGGCGTCATCTGTCGGGTGAAGCGGCATTCCGGATAGTTCGAGCAGCCGATAAAGGCGCCGAACCGTCCGACCTTGAGCGACAGCCGGCCATTGCCGCATTGCGGGCACTGGCGCGCATCGGCGCCGTCCTCGCGCGGCGGGAAGATGTGCGGCGCGAGCAGATCATTGAGCGCGTCGAGCACCTGCGTGATGCGCAGATCCTTGATCTCGTTCACCGCGCCGATGAAGTCGATCCAGAAGTCCTGCAGCACCTTTTTCCAGTCGACCTCGTTGTTGGAAACGCGGTCGAGCTGTTCTTCCAGATTGGCGGTGAAGTCGTATTCGACGTAGCGCGCAAAGAAGCTCTCGAGGAAGCCGACGACGACGCGGCCCTTGTCCTCGGGGATCATGCGCTTCTTGTCGATCCGCACATAGCCGCGGTCCTGTAGCACCTGCAATACGGAGGCGTAGGTGGAAGGCCGGCCGATGCCGAGTTCTTCCATGCGCTTGACCAGCGAGGCCTCCGAATAACGCGGCGGCGGCTCGGTGAAATGCTGAGTGGACTCGATCGCCTGCTTGGCGAGCGCCTCGCCCTGCGACATCGCGGGCAGGCGGCGCGACTCCTCGTCGTCGCTCTGCTCGTCCTGGCCTTCCTGATAAAGCGTCAGAAAGCCGTCGAACTTCACCACCTGGCCGGTGGCGCGCAGGTCGATGGTGCGCGCGCCGGCCTTTGCGGTGATGTCGACCGTGGTGCGCTCGAGTTCGGCGGATTCCATCTGGCTCGCCACCGCGCGGTTCCAGATCAGTTCGTAGAGACGGGCCTGATCGCGGTCGACATATTTGGCGACCTCGGCCGGCGTGCGGGCCGCGCCGGTCGGGCGCACCGCTTCGTGCGCCTCCTGCGCGTTCTTCGCCTTGTTCTGATACTGGCGCGGCGAGGCCGGCACGTAATTCTTGCCGTAATTGCTGCCGATCATCGTGCGTATGTCGGCGATTGCCTCCGGCGCCATGTCGATGCCGTCGGTCCGCATATAAGTAATGAGGCCGGTGGTCTCGCCGTCGATCTCGATGCCCTCATAGAGACGCTGCGCGAGCCGCATGGTGATGGCGGGCGCGAGGCCGAGCTTGCGGCTCGCTTCCTGCTGCATGGTCGACGTGGTGAAGGGCGGCGGCGGATTGCGCCGCGCGGGCTTGGCTTCGACCGAGTTGACCGTAAAGCTCGCATTTTCGAGATCGCGGGTGAAGGCTTCCGCTTCTGCGCCGGAGCCAATGTCGAGCCGCTGGATCTTCTGGCCGTCCGCGCCAACCAGACGCGCCTCGAACACCTCGTTGCGCGGCGTCGCAAGCTTGGCGACGATCGACCAGTATTCCTTGGCGACGAATTTCTCGATCTCGAGTTCGCGGTCGCAGACGAGCCGCAGCGCGACCGACTGCACGCGGCCGGCCGAGCGGGCGCCCGGCAGCTTGCGCCAGAGAACCGGGGAGAGGGTGAAGCCGACAAGATAGTCGAGCGCGCGGCGCGCGAGATAGGCATCGACCAGCGCGGTATCGATCTCGCGCGGATTCTTCATCGCCTCGGTCACCGCCTGCTTGGTAATGGCGTTGAAGACGACCCGCTCGATCTTCTTGGATTTCAGCGCGTCCTTTTCCCTGAGCACTTCGAGCACGTGCCAGGAGATCGCTTCGCCTTCGCGGTCCGGGTCGGTCGCGAGGATCAGTTTGTCGGCGCCTTTGAGCGCCTTGGCGATGTCGTTGACCCGCTTCTGCGACTGGGCATCGACCTCCCAGAGCATGCGGAAGTCCGCCTCGGGATCGACCGAGCCGTCCTTGGCTGGCAGATCGCGAATATGGCCGAAGGAGGCGAGGACCTCGTAGTCCGAACCCAGATACTTGTTGATCGTCTTCGCCTTGGAGGGCGATTCGACAACGACGATATTCATGTAATTCCAATGAGTTAGCCGCCAAGCGCCGCAATCAGACTGGCGGAATCGGCCTCAACTTGCGACCCGAACATGGGGAAGGACAAACCACCTGTCAAATCTCAAGAATTTGGCGGCAAATAAGGCATTGATATTACAAGATTAAATTCGGCGGTCCGAGGCACTGTATACAACCTATGAGAGATTATTGAAAATACACACGCAATTAGTTATGTTTCGCACTGTCGAAGCCCAACGCAACGACAAGCATAAGCGATCTGGCGTCAATTCGGACCTCGGGCCTGCATGCCGTCACCGCCGGAAGCCAGTTTCCCTGCCGATCCTCACGCGCTCGGGGTCTACATGGCGACGATGACCGCCAGCATGTCCCGGATCGCCCGGCAGAACGGCTTCGATGCGCTGGCCTACCTTCTCGAACTCGCCCACCTCGAGGCCGAGACGATCCGCCTGCAGTCGCGTCCGCACAAGGCAACCGGCACCGACGACTAGGAGCGTTTTCAAGCGGAGTGGGCACCGGTCCGCGTGAAGAAAACGCGACAAACAAAATTTAGCGGACGGGAATTCCAAGTTTCGCCAACAATTCGGCGGTCGGATGGCCGTCCGGCACCATGCCGAACTTCACCTGCTCGTCGCGGATATTGTCGCGAAGGTCGAAATCGATGTGGGCGTCGAATTCGTTCACCTTGTAGCCGAGCGAGGCGAGTTTTTTCTGCAGCGCGACGCGGGTATCGCGCGGCAGCTGCGGATCGTTCTTGGGCCACGCCGCCTTGATCGGCTCGCCGCCGTGGATGCGGTCGGCGAGGTGGCCGACCGCGATCGCATAGGCGTCGGAGTTGTTGTATTCCTTCAGCACGTCGAAATTCTTGGTAACGATGAAGCCGGGGCCTTCGGCGCCGCTCGGAAAAAACAGAATGCCGTTGCCTTCCGCAGGGAAGGGCTTGCCGTCGGCGCGCTTGACGCCGAGCGTCGTCCATTGCGCGAATGTCGCGCGGCTCTTGCGATAGTCGAAGCCCTTCGGCACGAACACCTCGAAGCCCCACGGCATGTCGCGGTTCCATTTCCACTTGGCGAGATAGTTGGCGGTCGAAGCCAGAATGTCGGGCACGTCGTTCCACAAGTCCGGAATTCCCTTGCCGTCGCTCGTCACCGCGTAGTCGACGACGTTCGACGGCATGAACTGGGTCTGCCCCATGGCGCCGGCCCAGGAGCTGACCATTTTCGGACGCGGGATCGAGCCGTCCTGCATCAGCTTCATCGCGACGAACAGCTCGTTGCGGAAATAGGGATGGCGGTATTTCACGTAAGCGAGCGAGGCGAGCGAGCGGAATACGTCCCAGCGGTCCTTGGCCGCGCCGAATGACGACTCCATTCCCCAGATCGAAAGCAACACCCAGCGTTCGACTCCATACTTCTTCTCGACAGCGTCGAATGTCTTTTCCCACTGCGTCGCTTTGCGCTTGCCTTCGGCGACCCGGTTGGCGCTGACGATGTCGTTGACATAGGCGCCGACCGGCTTGCCGTATTCCGGCTGACGTTTTGTCGCCTTGATGACGCGTTCATCCGGGGTGACGCCACGCATGGCGAGATCGAAATTGGCGCGGGTGATGCCCTTCGCCTTGGCGTCCGGCCACAGGTCTAGAACGAAGCGCTGGAAGTTCGCATCGGGCTTTGCCGGCGCGGTTCTCGTCTGCGCCCCCGCGGCAGGCGCGATCGTCAACAATGCAAGCGCAAGAATTGCGGTTCGCAACATGGAAAGCCTTTTGGTTTGACGCCGTCAGGACGAGAGTGAGACCAGTCCGCCGCCATGACGGTCGAGTCGGCCCGCCAATTCAAGTTCGAGCAGCACGGTGCGCACGATTGCCGCAGAGGTTTGCGACAGCCTTACCAGATCGTCGATAGCAACTGGCGTCGGGCCCAGCAGATCAACGATGCGATGGCGCTCGTCATGGCCGGGTTCCGAGGCCGGTGGAAGCAGTTCGTCGGGCGATGGTTCGCGTGCCGGTGTTTCGATACCGCGGCCGAGGATCGGCTCCAGTGCGTCGATGACGTCGCGTGCTTCGGTGATCAGCGTCGCCCCTTGTTTGATGAGGCCATTGGTGCCTTCGCTGCGCGGATCGAGCGGGGAGCCCGGCACCGCGAAGACCTCGCGGCCTTGTTCGCCGGCGAGCCGCGCGGTGATGAGCGATCCCGATCGCTTTGCCGCCTCGACAATGACGACGCCGGCCGACAGGCCGGAGATCAATCGGTTTCGGCGCGGAAAGTCGCGCGCGCGCGGTTCCCAGCCGAACGGCATTTCGGAAATCGCGGCACCGTGTTCGAGAATGCCGTCGAGCAGGTTGACGTGATCGGGCGGATAGATGCGGTCGTGGCCGCCGGCAAGGACTGCGACGGTGCCGCTTGCCAGACTGCCGCGATGGGCCGCCGCATCGATGCCCCGGGCGAGTCCCGAGACGGTAGCGAAGCCTGCCGCCCCCAGATCGCGCGCGATGCGTTCGGCGAATTTCAGTCCGACCGCGGATGCGTTGCGCGAGCCCACGATGGCGACCGGCGGGCGGGTGAAAACCTCTTCGTTCCCGCGGATGGCGATCACCGGCGGCGCGTCGTCGAGTGCCTGCAGCCACGGCGGATAGCTTGGCTCGCCGAGCGCGACGAAACTCGCGCCACATTGTCTTGCCGCCGCGACTTCACGCTCGGCGTCGGCCTGCGAATAAATGCGCGTGGTGCCGCCGCCGCGGCGGACGAGGCCTGGAAGGGCGTCGAGCGCAGGACGCGCGCCTCCATAATGATTGATGAGATCGCGGAACGTGCGCGGACCGACATTCGGCGTGCGGATCAGGCGCAGCCAGTCGATCCGTTGTTCGTCGCTCAGCCTGACGCCGCCTGTTGCCATCGCGCCCCCGCGGAGAGGGGCAGCATGTCAAAGCTCGCGTCCGGGGACAACGTTGCCGGTGGCGATCCGGCCAGCGGCTCAGGATTCGCGGCCGATCCGGCTTTCGGTGCCGGCCAGCAGGCGGGCGATGTTCTGCCTGTGCATGAACCACAGCAGTATCGTCAGCAGAAGAAACAGCAGCGCGCGCAGCGGTTCGCCGTCGAACCAGAAATAGGCCGGCGTCAGCGCGCTCGCGACCAGCGCCGACAGCGACGAATAGCGGAAGATGAAGGCGACGATCAGCCAGATCGCGCAGAACAGAAGCGCCGCCGGCCACGCGAGCCCGAGCAGAATCCCGATATAGGTCGCGACGCCCTTGCCGCCCTTGAAGCGCAGCCACACCGGAAACAGATGACCGAGGAAGGCGCCGACCGCGGCGAAGACCGCGGCGTCGGGGTCTATGAAATGCCGCGCGAGCAATACCGCCGCGGTGCCCTTGAGCATGTCGAGTGCGAGCGTCGCGGCCGCGAGTTTCTTGTTGCCGGTGCGCAGCACGTTGGTCGCGCCGATATTGCCCGAGCCGATGGCGCGCAGGTCCGGGCCACCGGCGAGTGTCGTCAGCAACAGGCCGAAGGGAATCGATCCGAGCAGATAGCCGAGGATCAGTGCGGCGGCGTGGGGAGCGAGATCCGCCATCGTTCAGCCCATGCTCAGACGAAGTCGTAGGCGGTGCGTCCGCCGACGATGGTGCGCACCACGCGGCCCTGCATCCGCGCCTCGTCGAACGGCGTGTTCTTGCACTTCGATTTCAGTTCGTTGGGGTCGAGCACCCACGGCACATCGAGATCGACCACGATCACGTCTGCCGGAGCACCGTTGCGCAGCGTCCCGCCGGGCAGGCCCAGCAGTTCGGCGGGCCGCGTCGACATCGCGCGCAACAGCGTTGTCAGCGACAATTCCTTGCGATGAACGAGCCGAAGACCGGCGACCAGCATGGTCTCGATGCCGATGGCGCCAGGCGCCGCTTCGGCAAACGGCAGGCGTTTGGTCTCGACGTCCTGCGGATTGTGGTCCGACATCACGACGTCGACGAGGCCGCTGGCGATCGCTTCGACGAGGAGCTTGCGATCGTCCTCGCCGCGCAGCGGCGGCGTCAACTTCAGGAAGGTGCGGTAGGAGCCGATGTCGTTTTCGTTGAGCGTGATGTGGTTGATCGAGGCCGACGCGGTCACGGGGTGGCCGGCGTCGCGGGCGCGTTTGAGAATGTCGAGCGATTCCGCGCAGGTGACGGAGGCGGCGTGATAGCGCCCGCCGGTCAACGCGACGAGCCGCAGATCGCGTTCGAGCACCACCGCCTCGGCGGCAGCCGGGATACCGATCAGTCCGAGTCGGGCGGCGAATTCACCTTCGTTCATGACGCCGTCGCCGACGAGGTTCGGGTCTTCGGCGTGGTGGACGATCAGCGCGTCGAAATCCCGCGCGTAGGTGAGGGCACGGCGGATTACCTGCGCGTTGGTGACGCTCTTGTCGCCGTCCGTGAAGGCGACCGCGCCGGCGGCTTTCAGGAGCCCGATCTCGGTCATTTCGTGACCTTCGAGGCCCTTGGTGAGCGCGGCCATCGGATGGACATGGACGACCGCGGTGTCGCGCGCGCGGCGCATCACATAGTCGACCGTCGCCGGGTCGTCGATCGCGGGCGAGGTGTCAGGCTGGCACACGATGGTGGTGACGCCACCGGCGGCCGCCGCCTGGCTCGCGGAGGCGAAGGTTTCGCGGTGACCGGCGCCCGGCTCGCCAATGAAGGCGCGCATGTCGACAAGGCCCGGCGCGACGAGCTTGCCGCGGCAGTTGTAAATCTCCGTGCCTTCCGGCACGCCGGCCGCGCCGATGCCGCGTTTGGCGTCGCGGATCACGCCGTCGGCGATCAGCAGGTCGCCGTTGAAATCGAGGTCGCGCGACGGATCGACGATCCGCGCATTGGCGAGCAGGATCGGGCGGCGGTCGGCGGACATCATCATGCGTTCGGCAGGTTGCGTGAGAGGGCTTCGAGCACCGCCATGCGCACGGCGACGCCCATCTCGACCTGTTCGCGGATCAGCGATTGCGCGCCGTCGGCGACGATGGAGTCGATCTCGACGCCGCGGTTCATCGGGCCGGGATGCATCACCAGCGCATCGGGGCGCGCATAGGCGAGCTTGCGCTGGTCGAGACCGTAGAAGTGGAAGTATTCGGACATCGACGGCACATAGGAGCCGTTCATGCGCTCCTTCTGCAGGCGCAGCATCATCACGATGTCGGCGTCGGCGAGACCCTCGCGCATGTCGCGCGCGACCTCGACGCCGAGCCGCTCGACGCCGACCGGCAGCAGCGTGGACGGTGCGACAACCCGCACCCGCGCGCCCATTGTGTTCAGCAAGGTGATGTTGGAGCGCGCGACGCGCGAATGGGTGATGTCACCGCAGATTGCGACGAGGAGGCCTTCGATACGGCCCTTGTTGCGTCGGATGGTGAGGCCGTCGAGCAGCGCCTGGGTCGGGTGCTCATGAGCGCCGTCGCCGGCGTTGACGACGGAGCAGTCGACCTTGTTTGCGAGCAGTTCGACCGCGCCGGAGGCGTGATGGCGCACCACCAGAATGTCAGGGTGCATGGCGTTGAGCGTCATCGCGGTGTCGACCAGCGTTTCGCCCTTGCGCATGGCCGAGGAAGAAACCGACATATTCATCACGTCAGCGCCGAGCCGCTTGCCGGCCAGTTCGAAGGAGGACTGGGTCCGGGTCGAGCTTTCGAAGAACAGGTTGATCTGGGTGCGGCCGCGCAGGGAGGCGGTCTTTTTCTCGATCTGGCGGTTGAGGGTGACGAATTCCTCGGACAGATCGAGGAGGCCGGTGATTTCGTCGCGGGAAAGACCTTCAATCCCCAACAGATGACGGTGGTTGAGGACGAACGACGATTTCGGCGCACTTGTCATTAAAGGCATGTCTATAGGGCCAGTTGCCTGACGCGGCAAGGCCGCACGCGGCCGGTGGAAAACCCGGTGGGGAAGCGGTCATGATACGGTTAACCCGCGTTGCCGCCGCTTACGCCCTAAGTCGTCCTCCGGAGGGATCATGGCCGCCTTCGAAACGCACGAGGTCTTCAACCAGTCGCCGCCCTATGAGGGCATCGATCTGTTCGCGAGCGATGCCGCTCTGCAGGAGGCAGTCCGGGCGAACGGGATGGCGGCGCCCGACGCCGTGCTCTCGGCCTTCGGCCGCCACTGGGGACGGCCCGACATATTCGAGCAGGCCCGGCTCGCCAACGAGGTCACGCCGCGGCTGAAGTCCTTCGACCGGCAGGGTCGCCGCAGCGACACGGTCGAATTCCATCCGGCCTACCATTTCTTCATGGCCGAGAGCATGAAGGCCGGACTGCATTGCATGACATGGCGCGCCGATGCGTCCCGCGCGCCGGCTCCGGCGGAGGTCGCCCGCGCCGCGCGCTACTACATGGTGGCGCAGGTCGAGAACGGCCACATGTGCCCGATCACCATGACGCGCGCGGCGGTCGCCGCGCTCGGCGTCGAGCCGGCGCTGGCGGACCTGCTGATGCCGAAGATCGTGTCGCACGAGTACGATCCGCGCTTCATCCCGTGGCCGAAGAAGACGGCGATGACGCTCGGCATGGGCATGACCGAGAAGCAGGGCGGCACCGACGTGCGCGCCAACACCACGGTCGCCGTGCGCGACGGCGAGGCCTACCGCATCACCGGGCACAAATGGTTCATGTCGGCGCCGATGTGCGATGCATTCCTCGTGCTCGCCCAGACGGGCGAGGGGCTCACCTGTTTCCTGATGCCGCGTTTTGCGCCGGACGGGCAGGTGAACGCGCTGCGTTTTCAGCGGCTGAAGGACAAGCTCGGCAACCGCTCCAACGCATCGTCGGAGGTCGAGTTCGCGCAAGCTTACGCCGTGCGCGTCGGCGCGGAAGGGGCGGGCATCCGCACCATTCTCGAGATGGCGCAACTGACGCGGCTCGACTGTGCGATCGCCTCCGCCGGGCTGATGCGCATGGCGGTGGCGCAGGCGGTGCACCACACCCGCCATCGTCTCGCATTCCAGAAGAAGCTGATCGACCAGCCGCTGATGCGAACCGTGCTTGCCGATATGACGCTCGACGTCGAGGGCGCGCTCGCAGCCGTCATGCGGCTTTGCCGCTCGTTCGATCACGCGGCCACCGATCCGCAGGAGGCGGCGCGCGCGCGGTTGCTGACGCCGGCGATCAAATACTGGGTCTGCAAGATCGCACCGGCGCTGACCTATGAGGCGATGGAGTGCCTTGGCGGCAATGGCTATGTCGAGGACGGCATCATGGCGCGGCTCTATCGCGAGGCGCCGGTCAATGCGATCTGGGAAGGCTCCGGCAACGTCATGTGCCTCGATGTGCTGCGTGCTCTGTCGAAGGACAGCGAGGCCGCGCTCGCCGTGCTCAAGCAGCTTGCCGCCGAGACGGCGGACCTGGCCGGCGCGCCCGAAACGGTGTCCTCGATCGCCGGCATTCTCGGCAGCGGCGGCGCGGAGGCCCATGCGCGCCTTGCGGTGGAGCGTATCGCGCTGCTCGCGGCAGCGGCCGCGCTGCGCGCCAGCGCGCCGGCCTTCGTCACGGAGGCTTTTGCCCGGGCACGGCTCGCCGGCCAGCGCGGCGCGACCTATGGCGCGGCCGCGGTGGCTGAGGATGCGGCGCGGAAAATCGTCGAGCGCGCGGTGCCGGCCTAGAGTTAGGAAGGATTTTCGCGCCGAACTGCTCCCATCGCCACGATTCAGTCACGATCCATTCAGATTGAGTTCAACCGCCGCGGCCAATATTCGACCGCAATTGCGCCGCTTGATGGCGCATCAGATTGAGGATTTGACCATGAACCATTCGATGAAGCGTTCGATGGCGTTGGGTCTGGCGGGCACGATTGCGCTCGCGTCTTTGACCCCTGCGCTTGCCGCGCCGGTGATGTCGAGCGCCGCCGTGCTCAAGCAGAGTGCGCCGGCCCAGATCATCGACGTGCGCTACCGCCATCGTCATCGCGGCTACTGGGGCGGCGCTGCCGCTGCCGGTCTCGCCGCGGGCCTGATCGCGGGCGCTGCCGTGGCGGGTCCGCGCTATTACTACGATGACGGCCCGTATTATTACGGCCCGCCGCCGCCGGTTTATTACGAGGCGCCGCCCGTCTATGTCGCGCCTGAGCCGGTCTATCGCGGCGCGGTCGATCCCAACGGCGCGGCGCGCAAATGCTGGGTCGCGACCGACCGGGACCGCGGTTACGGCTACTGGCGTGCGTGCTGACGCGCGCAGCCTAGCGCGAGCACACAGTCGTCAAGTCTGAGAGAGGCGGGCCGTCGGCCCGCCTTTTTCATGGCCGGACCTTGACGTGCTCACGCAATCGACACCGTCATGCCGCGACAGGCGCGGAACTTTTGTCGCCGGTCGTCGTTTCTTTCCCAGCGACCACGACGGTGGCCACACACCGTCAGCGCGTTTTTCCGCGCGGTCGATCAAACAGGAGAGATCGTCATGACCATGACCAAGATCACCAAGGGTATTGCCGCGCTCGGCGTCGCGGGTCTGGTGGCGCTGGCGGCGACGGCGCCTGCCGAGGCTCGCAAGGGCCGCAACGCGGCCGCGATCGGCGGCTTCGTCGCCGGCGCGGCGGTCGGTGCGGCCGTGGCTGGCAGCAGCCGCAGCTACTACGGCGGCCCGGGCGGCTATTACGGCCCGACCTACTACGAGCCGGCCCCGACTTATTACGGTGGCGGCTACGCCTATGAGCCGGCCCCGACCTATTACGCACCGGCGCCGCGCCGTTGCTGGGTCTCGACCGACAGCACGCGCGGCTACGGCTACTACGGCCGCTGCTAAACGATTCAATCGACGATAACAGGCGGGTCCGGGCGAAAGCCCGGGCCCGTTCGTTTACGTCAGGCTTTCGCCAGCCGGTCGAGCGCGCCTTGCAGGATGAAGGCCGCGGCGTGCTGGTCGATGACCTCGTCGCGCCTCGCGCGGCTCATGTCGGCGGCGATCAGTTCACGCTCGACCGCCGCGGTCGACAACCGTTCGTCCCACAGCGCGATTGGCAGTTCGGTCAGCTTGGAAAAATTGCGGGCGAAGGCGCGGGTCGATTGCGCCCGCGGTCCTTCGCTGCCGTCCATATTGAGCGGGAGGCCGAGCACGAAGCCGACGGCGTTGCGTTCGGCGGCGAGCGCGATCAGCCGCGCGGCGTCTTCGGAAAATTTCTTGCGGGCGACAGTCTCGACGCCGGTGGCGAGCCGCCGGTCCGGGTCGCTGGCGGCGACGCCGATGGTCTTGGTCCCGAGATCGAGGCCGATGAGAGCGCCGCGCGCCGGCAGGGTTGCGGCCAGTTCCATCAGCGGTGCAACGGTCGCGGTCACGGCACGGTGCCCTCGGGAAGCGCGGCGGTGTGCGCCGCGATGGCGCCGGCCGTCGTCAGCCAGACCTTGTCGTCCGCCTTGCGCGCGATGTGATCGAGCGCGCGGGCGAGATGGCGGAAGCGGTGCGGCCAGCCGACCAGATAGGGATGCAGCGCGATGCCCATGACCAGCGGCCGCGTCTCGCATTCGTTGCGCATCACCTCGTAAGCGTCGACGATCATGTCGGCGAAGTCGGTGCCCTCGCGCTTGCGGCCGATGATCTGCGGAATGTCGTTCAGCTCCTGCGGGTAGGGCACCGCGAGGATCCGGCCACTGCGAGTCTTCATCCACACCGGCTGGTCGTCGTGGCACCAGTCGAGCATGTAGGTGTAACCCGCCTCGTGCAGCAGGTCGGGCGTGCAGGGCGACTGCGAGATCCACGGACCGAGCCAGCCCTTCGGTGTGCGGCCAGCGTGCTTCACGATGGCCGCGGTCGCGTCCGCGATCAGCGCGCGTTCCTCGTTCTCCGACATCGTGCCCTGGCGCTCGGAATTGGTGCGGCCGTGGCCGACGATCTCGGCGTTCGGGAACGCGGCAACCGCCGCCGGCGCGTGGTCGTACATCGCGGAATTGACCAGCAGCGACACCGGCCAGTTCAGCGCCCTGAACAACTCCGCGAGACGGAACACGCCGACGCGGTTGCCATAGTCGCGCCACGCATAATTGAGAACGTCGGGCTGCGGGCCGCCGGGCGCGAGTTCCGCGCCGAGGCCTTCGCCGAACGAGAACCATTCGAGGTTCAGGCCGACATAGACGGCGAGACGACGGCCGCCGGGCCAGTCATAGACCGGCCGCGCAGTGATCGGCGAATAGGGATAGCGGTCGTGGCTGGTCGGCATGGTGCGGCGTCGATGGTCGGCGTCGGTGCTGTGGCGGGTCGGCTATTTTTGGGCCGATGTTAGCGATGGGTCGCTTTGCGTTCCAGCGCAAGCGAATCCCGTTATAGTTCCACAAGGGTGGCGACAATTTTCGGCTTGCGGCGTGGCGCAGACACTGTGCAACGAAAGCTGCGGGCTGACGGAACAGGACGATCATGACCGGATTGGCTGCCGCGCGCTTGAGCGCCGCCCTTGCTGTTTTGTCGCTGTCTGCGGCGGGTGCCGTGCAGGCGCAAGAGGGTGGGAAGGGCTTCGAGAAGCCGCCGTCTTTCAGCGCGGCGAAAATCTCCGGCATCAAGCAGACCGGAGCGAATTACACGATCGCCAATCCGGTAACGAGCGACGGCTTGCTGCGCATCTATGTGTTCAAGACAAGCTACGGCGACTATATCGCCCAGGGCGATGCGATGGCGGCGATGCGGATCAACGAGTTGCGGGCGCTCGCGGCGCTCGAGCAGGTGAGCCAGTCGAAGACTTATGCCGAGGCGCTGGCGAAAGCCGGCATCAGTCCGCTGAAATTCGCCGGAGAGCTCATCACCAAGCCGGTCGATACTGTGAAGAACACGCTGAGCGGCGTCGGTGCGGTGTTCGGGCGCATCGGGTCCGGCATTTCCAACGCCGGCAAGTCGCCCGACAATGCGGTGGCGAGCATTCTCGGCGTCACCAGTGAGCGGCGCGAACTTGCGACCGCCTATGGCGTCGATCCCTATACCGACTTCCCGCCGCTCGACGCCAAGCTCAAGCGACTGTCGCAGGCCGCCGCGCTCGGCGGGCTGACGGTGAGCGGCGCGCTGCTCGCCGTGCCCGGCGCGGCCGGCATCGTCGCCTCGAACATCTCGACGGTCACGAAGGTCAACAATGTCGGCATCGAGGAACTGGCGCGCAAATACACCGGATCGCAAATTCTCGACCTCAACCGCGAACTCCTGACCAAGATGCATGTGCCGCCTGAGTTGACCGAGCGGCTGCTGACGAACCGCAATTACACGCCCGTCGACATGCTGGCGCTGGTCGCGGCGCTCGACAGCATGAAGGGTGTCGGCGACGTCTGGGTGTTCGTGCAGCGCGCGGCGGCGGCCGACCAGCGTTTCGTTGCGCTGTTTACGCGCCGGCAGGCCGAGCTGATGGCGTCCGAGCATCGCCACCACGGCGCCTTCACACGCTTCGTATCGCTCGCCGGTTATCCGGTGCTGGAGACGCGGGACGGCCGGCTGGTTGCGCTCGCGCCGGCCGATATCGTCTCGTGGACCAGAACCACGGCGGACGGGTTTTCGGACCTCGCCAATGCGCGCAAGCAGATCGCGCCGAAGGCGAGGGCGGAGGTCCGCATCACCGGCCGCGCCACGCCACTCGCGAAGAAGCGGCTGAAGGCGATGGGCTGGGCGGTGGTGGAAGGAGTGAGGCTGTAGGCACGCATTATCTGCTTGCCGCATATCCGGTACACCGGACATCGTGTTTTTTGTTTGCCGCATATCCGGTACACCGGACATGCGGGTACGCCCTTGTTGTTGACGGCGCGGGGTACGCCGGGAGCCCGATTTGTTTTGATGGAGCCTCGGGAGGCGCCAGGGGCTTGCGAGACCCCATGTGGCGGGTTCCCTTGCGATCGGGCCCGCCCGCGTGTCTTTGCGAGAGACACGCGCCGGTTTGCGAGACCGGCTGCGCCTCCCGACGCTCCACCTCGGCCGTGCACGGCCGGAGATCGTTATAGGAAATAAATCCTTCGGCCGGAGTTGTCAAGGACGCCATTCGTGCCGGTGCATCGAGGCCGGCCCGGAATCGGGCGGCACCTGCATCGCTGCGGCTGATTATCTGCAATGTTGTGCGTTGCCGCCGGGAAAGCGGCTCTGGTATAGCGGGGCCTGCATTTCGGCCCGCTCCGACATAAGTATGTAGAATGTCCGTCGACACCGACACCGTCCGCCGCATCGCCCGTCTCGCCCGCATCGCGGTCGCCGAGGACGAGGTCGAGCATCTCAAGGGCGAGTTGAATGCGATCCTCGCCTTCGTCGAGCAGCTCGGCGAGGTGGATGTCGAGGGCGTCGAGCCGATGACCTCGGTGACGCCGATGGCGATGAAGAAACGCGCCGACGTGGTGACCGACGGCGGCGACGCAGCGGCCGTGTTGAAGAATGCGCCTGCGACGCAGGACGATTATTTCCTGGTCCCGAAAGTGGTGGAGTAGGGCGTCCGTCATGTGCATGGCTTGCATGGAGCAAGATGCGCTGTTCCGCGCTTACCTCTTGGAACGCCCCGAGGAGCGCGAAAAGCTCTCCGACGAGGAGGCGAAGTATTTCGGTTTCAAGCGCGACCCGCTGACCAAGAAGTGGGTCGATGCGTGGAACGACGTGTTCGTCGCCGAAGCGGTCGACAGCGAGCCGCCGCGGCAATGACCGATCTCACGACACTGACGCTTGCGGGCGCGCGCGACGCGCTGCGCAAGAAAGAGCTCTCCGCGCTCGATCTCGCGGATGCGCATCTCGCCGCGATCGAACAGGCGCGCGCGCTCAACGCCTATGTGCTCGAGACGCCGGAACTGGCGCGCAGGATGGCGAAAGAGTCCGACGCGCGCATTGCGGCGGGCAAGGCCGGCCCGCTCGAAGGCATTCCGCTCGCCATCAAGGATCTGTTCTGCGTGAAGGACGTGCGCACGACGGCGTGCAGCCACATCCTCGGCAATTTCGTGCCGCCTTATGAATCGACCGTCACCGCGAACCTCTGGCGCGACGGCGCGGTGATGCTCGGCAAGACCAACAACGACGAGTTCGCGATGGGCTCGTCGAACGAGACCTCGCATTACGGTCCGGTGACCTCGCCGTGGCGGCGCGAAGGTTCCAACACCGCGCTGGTGCCCGGCGGCTCGTCGGGCGGCTCGGCTGCCGCCGTTGCGGCAAACCTCTGCCTCGGTGCGACCGGCACCGACACCGGCGGCTCGATCCGCCAGCCGGCGGCCTTCACCGGCACGGTCGGCATCAAGCCGACCTATGGCCGCTGCTCGCGCTGGGGCGTCGTCGCCTTTGCGTCTTCGCTCGACCAGGCCGGACCGTTCACGCGCACGGTGCGCGACGCCGCGATCCTGCTGCGCTCGATGGCGGGGCCGGACGCCAAGGACACCACCTGCGTCGACATGGCGGTGCCGGATTACGAGGCGGCGATCGGCAAGTCCGTGAAGGGCATGAAGATCGGCATCCCGAAGGAATACCGGGTCGATGGCATGTCGCCGGACATCGATGCGCTGTGGCAGCAGGGCGCGGCATGGCTGAAGGATGCCGGCGCCGAGCTTGTCGAGGTGTCGCTGCCGCACACCAAATACGCGCTGCCGGCCTATTACATCGTCGCGCCGGCGGAAGCCTCCTCAAACCTCGCGCGCTATGACGGTGTGCGCTACGGGCTGCGCGAGGATGGCCGCGACATCATCGGCATGTATGAGGCGACCCGCGCCGCCGGTTTCGGCAAGGAAGTGCGCCGCCGGGTGATGATCGGCACTTACGTCCTCTCCGCGGGCTATTACGACGCCTATTACCTGCGGGCGCAGAAGGTGCGCACGTTGATCAAGCGCGACTTCGAGGAGTGCTTCGCCAAGGGCATCAGCGCGATCCTGACGCCGGCGACGCCGACGGCGGCCTTCGGCGTCGGCGAGAAGGGCGCCGACCCGATCGAAATGTATCTCAACGATATCTTCACGGTGACGGTGAACATGGCGGGCCTCCCGGGCATCGCGGTGCCGGCCGGGCGCGACGGACAGGGCCTGCCGCTCGGCCTTCAGCTGATCGGCAAGGCGTTCGACGAGGAAACGCTGTTCACGCTGGGCGAGGTCGTCGAGCAGGCCGCCGGCCGCTTCACGCCAACCCGCTGGTGGTGAGCCGGTCGATTTTTTCGGTCAAGATTTGATCCAAGATTTGATCGAGGATAACGCCCGGCAGGGCGTCCGACCCTTGCCCGCCGAACTATAGTTCGCGCGGGGATTGGGGCATGGACACGGAAGCGACCCGCGCGGTCGTCGGCGCGATCTACGATGCCTATGAGCGGCGCGATTTCGAAACGGTCGCCGCGCATATCGACGAGGATATCGACTGGATCATCTATGCGCCGGTCGATGTTTTCCCGTTTGCCGGGCCGCGGCGGGGGCGAAGGGACGTGCTCACGGCCCTGGCCGGCATCGCCGAACTCTACGCCATCGAAAGCTATCGCCCGGAGCAGATCGTGGTCGACGGTGACCGCGCCGCGGTCATGTCGGACGTGCGGATGGTGCAGCGGACGAGCGGGCGGACCATGCGGTTTCGCGTCGCCAATTTCCTGCGCCTCAAGGACGGCCGGGTCGTCGAATTTCGCGAATTCATGAACACGCTGGACGTCGCCGAACAGGCGCTCGGGCATTTCATCGTGCGGTAGGCCGGTTCCGGCCGATGCTTGCCCGATCCCGCGCGGCGTCCTAAGGGAGAGCCATGAGCGGCACCGCACAAAACAAGTATCTCAAGGGCGCGACCGGCGATTGGGAGGTTGTGATCGGCATGGAAATCCATGCCCAGGTCGCCTCGAACGCCAAGCTGTTTTCCGGCGCCTCGACCGCGTTCGGGGCTGCGCCGAACAGCCACGTCTCGCTGGTCGATGCCGCGATGCCGGGCATGCTGCCGGTCATCAACGAGGAATGTGTCAAACAGGCGATCCGTACCGGCCTCGGCCTCAAGGCGCAGATCAACAAGCGCTCGGTGTTCGACCGGAAGAACTATTTCTATCCCGATCTGCCGCAGGGCTATCAGATCAGCCAGTACAAATCTCCGGTGGTCGGCGAGGGCGAGGTCGAGGTCGATCTCCCCGAGGGGGCTACGTTCAAGGTCGGCATCGAGCGGCTGCATCTGGAACAGGACGCAGGAAAAAGCGTCCACGATCTGCACGCCACCATGACGGCGGTGGACCTCAACCGCTCCGGCGTCGCGCTGATGGAGATCGTGTCGAAGCCGGATCTGCGCTCGTCCGACGAGGCCAAGGCCTTCGTGTCCAAGCTGCGCTCGATCCTGCGCTATCTCGGCACCTGCGACGGCGACATGGAGAAGGGGAACCTGCGCGCCGACGTCAACGTGTCGGTGCGCAAGCCGGGCGGCCCGCTGGGAACGCGCTGCGAGATCAAGAACGTCAATTCGGTGCGTTTCATCGGCCAGGCGATCGATCACGAGGCGCGCCGGCAGATCGAGGTGATCGAGGACGGCGGCGCCATCGACCAGGAGACCCGGCTGTTCGACCCCAACAAGGGCGTGACGCGGCCGATGCGCTCCAAGGAAGAGGCGCACGACTACCGTTATTTCCCCGATCCCGACCTGCTGCCGCTCGAATTCGACGACGCCTATGTCGAGGCGCTCAAGCGCGACCTGCCGGAACTCCCCGACGAGAAGAAGCAACGCTTCACCTCGGCGTTCGGCCTGTCGGCTTACGATGCCGGCGTGCTGGTGGCGGAGCGCGAGACGGCCGACTTCTTCGAAGCCGTTGTCTCCGGTGGCGGTGCGAAGCCGCGCGACGCCAAGCTCGCCGCCAACTGGGTCATCAACGAGCTGTTCGGACGCCTCAACAAAGAGGGCAAGGACATCGGAACCTCGCCGGTGGCCGCCGCGCAGCTCGGCGCCGTGCTCGACCTGATCGGCGAGGGTACGATTTCCGGCAAGATCGCCAAGGATTTGTTCGAAATCCTGTGGGCGGAAGGTGGCGACCCGCGCGACATCGTCAAGACGCGCGGCATGACGCAGGTCACCGACCTTTCGGCAATCGAAAAGGCGGTCGACGAGGTGATTGCCGGAAACCCGGACAAGGTCGCCGACGCGAAGACGAACCCCAAGGCGATCGGCTGGTTCGTCGGCCAGGTGATGAAGCTGTCCGGCGGCAAGGCGAACCCGCAGGCCGTCAACGAACTCCTCAAGGCCAAGCTCGGTCTTTAGAGCGACCGTGACGACGGTCGTGGCCGCCGCCGCATGACGCGCGCGGCGAGTCGAATCCGTCTTTCGACGCACTGCAAACAGAACGGCCGCCGACCCGTTTCCGCGAATCACTTGTCGCTGATTCGCTCGTTTTGATCGTTCGAACGCCCGCGAAGGGGCAAAAACGGGTGGGCTGTGCAAAAAATTTTTTCGATGCTTAACGAACCGGTACGCGCATGCGCGACGAAAAAATTTCATCGCGCACAGAAAAATTTTTTGCACGGCTGCGTTTCACGCCGCAGCGGAGAAAATTCAAATTGTGCTTGATTTATCGATGCAAAACGCGTGGCGGAATTTTTGAGTCAACGTGCGTCGATGTTGCCGTTGTCGTGCGCGTGTCGAAGCGCATGCGTGCGAGACGATGCGCGATGCAACGCGCGGGACGGCGCGCGTACACCTCCCGTTAAGCGGAGTCGATGCTTTTTTCGTTGTGCTGTAGTAATCGGAGTGCAGTGCGGTTCGATTCCCGAGCGCACTGAAATGCGACACCCGCCATGTTACATGGCTAGGAGGGCAGCAATGGCCAAACGTAGGAAGAAGGCAGCGTCGAAGAAAGTGGCGAAGAAGGCTCGCAAGAAGAAGAAGCTGTAGCCTGATCGCTATGATCTGATCTTCGGCTGCAACACGTCGGAGATCGCGTCATACGGGCCGGTGTGCGTCGTGTACGGTGAGCGCTACGCAATCGTTCATAGGCGCCCCGGACCCGGTTGACGACAGAGGGCGTCGGCGAAACCGCAGGGTTTCACCGACGCCCTTGTTTTTTGCGCGCTGCCGCTTTGCGCCGCGGACGCTCAGCTCTTCAGGCAGGTGCTCATGAATTTATTATGAGCCGTCTTGCCGGACACCTTCTTGGCCTTCTTCTCGTCCTGCCACTTCGCCGAGCAGTCCTTCATCTTCTGCTGCTGCGGGGTGAGCTTTTTGGCGGTGGTCTTCTTCTCGCTCGACGACTTGGTGCTCTTGGTCTTGGCGGTGTCTTCCTTCTGGGTGCTCTGCGCTTGCGCGCTGGCGAGCGGGGCTGCGGTGACGAGCGCAGCCGAAATCAGAGCCGCCAACACAGACTTCAACATGACGTGATCCTCCGGGGGAATGACCTGACGTGCCGCCGTTTGTTCCTTAAGTATCGGGCGGCTCGCAAACGATAGGCCCGCCGCGCATGGCAGTCCATCGGGCGGGCGTGGCGCGACCGCCTTGAACCCGTCGGGTCATGCTGTAGTTTTTGCACCGCAAACGAGGGCGGGTTCACAGGGAGCAGGCATATGGCGCGGGCGCGGCGGAAGGCGGCGGCGAAGACATCATCCGGGAAGACATCCAGGACACGGGCAGCGAAGCGCCCGGCGGTTAGGACGGCGGCCAAAGCGGCGGCTGGAAAGCAGCGCCCCATCGAATTGCACTACTGGCCGACGCCGAACGGCTTCAAGGTCTCGATCATGCTCGAGGAGTGCCGGCTGCCTTACACGCTGGTTCCGGTGAACATCTCGACCGGGGAGCAGTTCAAGCCGGAGTTCCTGAAGATTGCGCCGAACAATCGCATGCCGGCGATCGTCGATCCGGACGGTCCCGGCGGTAAACCGATCTCGGTTTTCGAGTCCGGCGCGATCCTTCAGTACCTCGGCCGCAAGACCGGCAAGTTCTATCCCGACAACGAGCGCAGCCGTGTCGATGTCGAGCAGTGGCTGTTCTGGCAGATGGGCGGTCTCGGGCCGATGGCCGGCCAGCTCAACCACTTCAAGCACTATGCGCGCGAGACGCTGCCCTATGCGATCAAGCGCTATGAGGATGAGGTGAACCGGCTCTACGGCGTGATGAACAAGCAGCTCGACGGCCGCGATTTCCTCGCCGGCAAATATTCGATCGCCGACATGGCCTGCGTCGGCTGGGTCAATCTATGGGAGCGGCAGGGCCAGGACATCAACCAGTTCCCGAACCTGAAGCGCTGGCTCGCCGCGGTGAAGGCGCGTCCCGCCGTCCAGCGCGGCATGGCGCTCGGCAAGGAGCTGCGCAACAACGTCGACATGAAGGACGCCAAGGTGCAGTCGGTGCTGTTCGGCCAGCGCGCGCGCTAGCGCGGCTCGCGTCAGTCGACGCGGGTCCAGCGTTCCGACTTGCACACGACCTTGAGCACGCAACCGCGCATGGTTGCGTGCTTTTCATTTTCGACGACGAGGCTGACCTGAACGACCATGCCCTCGTCGGCATGGTAGATCGGGCCCGCCCACTTGTCCTCGCCGGTGGGGCGCAGGCCGTGCACGACCTGGAGGCCGAGCATCGGCCGGTCGCGCTTGCTCGCATCCGGATTGAGCTTGTCGGTGCGCGGCTTGCCGGTCTTGGGATCGATCGGTTCCTTCAGCCAGACGATGCGGCCGCACAGCGCGCCGCCGCAGTCGGTGACGCGCACTTTCGTGCGGCCGTCTTCCGACATCCAGACGCCGGTGACGTCGGCCGTGCGGGCGGCGTAGGCGATCGATGCGCCCGTGAGGGCGGTGGCGGCAAGCGCGGCGGCGGCGAACAGTCTGGCGATCATCGGACGCGGAGTTCCATGCGGTCTTGAGGAAGGGCCGCAACCGGCGGCGCTGGTTAGCAGGGGATAAAGCACAACGGTCAACGCTCTCTGAACGGATGATGGAAAGGCCCGTTTTACAGGTGTTTTCGACGTTTTTCGGGCAGGGCCGTTCATCTCCGATTCATCGCGTTGCTTAAACCGCTCTTCAAATTTTCCGGGAAATATCGCGGCGATCACGCGCATGGGGATGCGCGCGGTCGATGGGCGCGGACAAGGGACAAAACGGACCGCGCGGGACATTTGGGGAGGCCGTTATGGTCGACTTGAACTTGGCTGACACGATGAGCACGGACACCACGCCGGGCTCGGCGGAAGAGTGTTTCGAACTGGGCATGATCCATGCGTCGGGCCGCGATGGCTCGGTCGACATGGTGACCGCGCACAAGTGGTTCAACATCGCCGCTGCGCGCGGCCATCACGATGCTGCAGCGCAGCGCCGCGAGGTCGCCGCGCAGATGACGGATGCGGAGATCGGCACGGCGCAGCGCGCCGCGCGCGATTGGCTGAAGACGCATCCGCTCGCGACGATGGCCGCTCCGGCGCCGGCGCTGCAGATCGCGGCGTAACGGCGGGCAACGCGACCGGCGCGCCGGCAGAACGCCGGCGCGTCACGTCTTCTGCACGGCGAACTGGTACATGGTCCGGAACGTGTCCGGATGCTCCGTCTCGTAGGCGTGCCAGTGGTCGAGATTGTTGATCGAGCGGCCGGCCTTTGCGAAGGCGGCACGTAGTGCCTGCACCGTCTGCGGCGCGAATTCGAAGCCGATGAAGGCCAGTTTCTGTTCGGCCAGAAAATCCCGGATCTGCGGGATCGTGAGCCGGCATTCCTGCGTGTGGAACAAGAGGTCGCGGCAGTCGCTGGTGCTGTAGAAATCGCCGAGCCGCGCGAATTGCCGAAACTGCGGATGCGCCAGCATCGCCTGCCGGCAGCGGCGGATGCCGTCAGACGTCGGCGGAAAACCTTCCGCCGCGATAAAGGCGCGGGCTTCGACGACGTCGGCGCGCGCCAGTTCGCTATAGAGCCCAACATTCATGATGCCGCGCGGCTTCAGGAGCGGCAGCAGCGCGCGCCAGCCTTCGAACGGATCGCGCATGTGGTGCAGCACGCCGCGCGTCTCGATCAGATCGAAGCGGCGCTCCGGGCTCGCGAGCTTCAGGATGTCGGCCTGCGCGTAGTCGATGACGAAGCGTAAATCGTGCGGTGTCTTGCGCATCGCATAGGCGAGGCTGGTGGCGCTCAGGTCGACGGCGAGCATCCGCGGATTGCGATAGGTGCGTGCGAGCCCGATGGCATGGCGTCCTGTTCCGCAGCCGGCAACCAGAATGTCGAGCGGGTCGCGGTCGCCCAGCGGGCGGAACTGGGCGTGCGGATAAGTGGCGCGCAGATGGTCGTCGAGCGCTGCCGGCTGCAGATGCGGATCGGCCAAAACCCAGCGTGGATAGGGGCTTTCTTCGTATTGCGCCTGAACGCGCAGCGAGACGTCGTCGTCGATTGCGGTGAGCCGTTTGAGGGAGGATTTCAGCGCGCGTTCCTGCGCCGGTTCCTCGATCTGCTGACGGATGAGCGCGCGCACCGCCTCCGGCCATTTGCGCGCCGCAAGCGTCGCGGCGCCGGGGAGACTGTCGAGCGGACGATAGCAGGCAAGGGCGACAATCCAGGCGGCCGGCGCGGCCGTGTTGTTTGCGATCGCGTCGGCAACACGCGTGCGAAGATCGTCGAGGTCGGGGGCTTCGCCGGTCGAGACATCGAAGACGTATTCGTTGATGAAGCACTGACGCGCAAGCGAGCACCAGAACGCGACATGATCGAACGCGCGTGCATCGGCGGTTGTCGCGAGGGCAAGCCGCAGCAGATGGTGCCGCAGCATCGTCAGCAGACGTTCGAGTCCGACGGTCCGGACGGTGGTGGTTTGCAGGATCGTCTCGAACAGCGGATCGCTTGCCGCGGCGGCGAAACCGCCGCCGTCGAACAACCCATCGATCGGCAATCGCTCCGGCCAGGCTTGCTCGGCCCTGGTGGCCGCCGCGGCGAGTGGCGGACAGAGTTGGGCAAGCGCGCCGGCAAGCGCGGCAAAGTCGTCGAGCGCTGCCGGCTGCAGCAGGACAGCCTGGCGGAACCGTTCGGATGCCTCGGGCAATCGTCCAAGCGCCAGCAGCGCCGCGCCGAGATTGTTGAGGGCGGCCGGGTTGCCGGCATCGATGGCGAGACCGCGCTTGTAAAGCCGGACCGCGCCATCGAGGTCGCCGGCGTTCTGCGCGGCGGCGCCTTGCGCGAACAGCGCGCCGGCGTTTTCAGCCGTCGTACGGGTCTTCTGGGTGGCGCGTCGATCTTTGCGGTTCATACGAGGGTATTCGGTTGGGCGCGCGGGAGTGCTAGCGCGGCAGTTCCGGTGCGGCAATGTCACGACGGATATCGGTGCGCGTCGCTCCATCCTGCGCCTTGCCACCGCACAGTGCGTCGGGCATATCCGCCCTGACGGAGACGTGGCCGAGTGGCTGAAGGCGGCGGTTTGCTAAACCGTTATAGGGTTGCAAAGCCCTATCGAGGGTTCGAATCCCTCCGTCTCCGCCAGTCAAAAGCCCCCGCCTTGTGCGGGGGCTTTTGACTGGCGGAGGGGATATCGAACCCCCGATCTTTTGGCGTGCCGGGTAGAGCCGGTTTCGATCCCTCCACGGTGCTTGAATACCTGAACGTGCGAATCTTGCGGCCGGGCCGCTGGCCGAATCGCCGGGCTTCTCCGGGGTCAAATGTGGCTCGGCCAGCGGATGACCGCCGGTCAACCGCCTCGGCGCGCCCGAACGCGGTTTGGGGATAATTGGAGCACGCTTGAGTTGCGGTCTTGCAAGAATTCAATCGGAAAATAAAACTAAGCTATTGCAATTCCAAAGAAAAACAGCCGCCTTATCGGCGGAGAAAACACGGCGAAACCCCGTCAAATCGTGCGTGATTTTTGGGCAACAGTCGGCTGAAAAGCAGCGAAACGGCCTGTGGGAACGGGCTTTCTTGATTGCCTGTGCAAAGGCCATCGGTAATTCTGCACGGGCGACAGAGGGGGGCATCCCCAGGTCGCGCTATTTGTTTGTGGCGGCGGATTACCAAAGTCACGAATGGGTAGCGGGGAGCATGGGGACGTTCCAAAGGTGCCTTGTCGCACGCGGCGGATCCGACCCTCTCAAGAGCAACAATGTTTTGGAGGTTCAAGATGAAGATGGTGAAAAGCCTTCTCCTTGGCTCCGCAGCGGGTCTCGTTGCGATGGCTGGGGCTCAGGCGGCCGATCTTCCCGTTAAGGCCAAACCGGTCCAGTACGTGAAGATTTGCAGCCTGTACGGCGCGGGTTTCTATTACATCCCGGGCACGGATACCTGCCTGAAGGTCGGCGGCTGGGTTCGCTTCGAAACCGGCTACGGCTACAACGGCAGCTTCACGACCGAGTGGTTCAACAACAACCTGAACAACCGCTCGACCAATGAAAACAATTGGCGCGTGAAGGGCACCGTGACCTTCGACGCCCGTGAGCAGACCGCTTACGGCACCCTGCGCAGCTATGCCGCGCTCGGCGTCAGCAACAATAACAACGGCGACAACGCGATCGTCGCGAACTATGCCAACCGCTGGTTCATCCAGTGGGCCGGCTTCACGATCGGTCACGCCACGTCGTTCTTCGACTTCTACTCGATCGGCGGCAACCAGTACGGCTTCGCCACCGCTTCGTCCGACACCGGCGACGGCGGCTGGGACGTGTTCGGTTACACCGCGCAGTTCGGCAACGGCATGTCGGCCTCGCTGTCGGCTGAAGTTGGTCGTCGGACTAAGATCGTGAACGTGAACGCCAACTCCCTGACCGTTCTCGGTGCAGGTACTGTGATCGGCGCCAACAACACCACGATCAACGCGGCGACTGGCTCGACCACGGGTTCGAACTTGGGTGCTGTGATTCAACCGGCCAACACCGTGGGCGGTGGCTATGGCGGGCACGACATGCCCGACATCGTCGCCAACCTGCGCGTCGACCAGGCCTGGGGCTCGGCCCAGCTCATGGGCGCTCTGCATCAGGTGCGCGCGGCCTACTATTCGCCGGCAACAGGCGGCGAGCAGTCCGGGCATGCGGACGACAAGATCGGCTTCGCGATCGGCGCCGGCCTGAAGCTCAATGCGCCGATGATCGGTGCTGGCGACTATCTGCAGCTCGAGCTCGACTACACCAAGGGTGCGTCGCGGTACTCGAACAACACCGCGGCGACCTTCGACATGTCGAAGTACGACGGCACCACCTTTGGCTGGGGCTTCGAGACTGATGCAGTTGTTGGTGGCACGGTGGCCGGCGGCACCGCTTCGAGCCTCGAGTTGACCTCGACCTGGGCGATCAACGCCGCGTTCACGCACAACTGGACCCCGGCTTTGAAGTCCACGCTGTGGGGCTCGTATCGTGAGGTCAACTACGGCACTGCAGGCAACGCCATGCTGTGCTCGGGCCTCGGCCTCGGTACCGGTTCTGGTAACGGCGCGGCGGCTACCCCGGGCTGTGACATGGACTGGAGCACCTGGGGTCTGGGTCTCCGTACTGAGTGGAAGGCGACCAAGAACCTCGCCCTCGGCGTTGAAGTGCTCTACGCCGAGTTGAATTCGGCGTCGACCCCGACCGGTACGGCCGCTCTGGCCGCGAATGGTACCAAGCCGGCCGGCACCTACACGATTGCCGACCAGGACCAGGTTGCGATCCGCTTCCGCGCGACCCGCAGCTTCTATCCCTGATCGCCTGATCTCGGTTAGAGTGTGATCCTAAGATCCCCGGCGGGAGACCGCCGGGGATTTCTTTTGTCATAAATTTTTATTTTATATCCCTAAATGTTATGCTACGCAGGGTTGTAATTTCATTATTTGAATGATCCCGATGCACGATATTTCATCTGAACACATCGTGCTTTTTGCGCCGATGCTTCGTGTAGCACGGGCCATTCTCGGCATTAGCCAGGGGGAATTGGCAAAATGTTTGGGGCTAACTCAACGCGCAATTCACAAATTGGAGTCTGGCACAGTATCGCCGCGCCCAAAAACAACTGAGGCCATCAAGGTCTTTTTTTCAACAACGCGGCTGTCGTTCGAAGCGAAGGACGGCGTGGTTAATCTATTGTGTCCACTAGAGATTTTTGCGGGTCTGGACCGTAAACCTGCGTTGGCCGGACAAACGAGGCGCAAATTCAAACAGCGATTCAACAAGAACAGAAAAACTGTTGATGCTAAGCCGTCCCGCAGGCGTGCTTTAGGCCATTAATCGGCAGGCTATTGCTTATTGCTGGACCGGCGTCCTGCTTGCGCGCTTCCTAGGCGTCCTGAGGCCGTTTAAAGTCCGCCTCGCAGCGGGGCAACGAAGGCCGCGATCGCACCGATGGTGGCAGTGTCCGCCAGCAGCGGCGCATGACCCTGGTCCTCGACCACGCGGACCTCGATCTCCGGTTGCCGCGTCTTCATCTGCTCGACCGTCGCCGGCAGGAGGATGTCGGACAGCCCGCCGCGAATGACCATCAGCGGCTGCTGCGCGAGCGCCGCGAATTGCGGCCACATTGTCGGCAGGGCTGCGTCCGGCGTGACCGCCTTCAGCGTTTCCGACAGGCGCACGTCATAGGCCGGCACCAGGCGGCCGCCGTCCTGCCGGAAGGTGCCGCGCGCGTAAGTGAGCCATTCCTGATCCGAGAGGTTGGGGAACTGGGCGCTCATCAGCCGCCGCAGGATTGCGACGGCGTCGGGATAGTCCTTCGGCTGCGGCAACTTGCCGGCATAGCCCTTGATGCGCATCAGGCCCTTGGCCTCGATCGCCGGGCCGATGTCGTTGAGCACGGCGCCGGCGATCGCCGCCGGCCGCACCGCGGCCATCAGCATGGCGATCAGCCCGCCGCGCGAGGTCCCGACGATGACGGCGGGGCTCGCATCGAGCGCCGCCATGACGGCGAGCACGTCGGCAAGTTCGGTCTGCAGATTGTAATTCGCCGGGTCGCGGTCGTATTCGGAGAGCCCGCGGCCGCGCAGATCGACGGCGATCACGCGGCGCGGCTGCGTGGCGTCTGACGCCAGCGCCGTGGCGAGCGCCTCGAAGTCCGAGCCGTTGCGGGTGAGGCCGGGCAGGCAGACCACCGGCGTTGCCCGGTCCGCTCCTCCGCCATAGACGCGGGCATGCAGCCGCAGTCCGTCCGGCGCGCTGATGAGATGGCTGACGGGACCGGAGCGCGTCATCGCGGCGGCGCTGCGCTCAGTTGCCGCCGGTGTCGCGCTTGAGATCCGCCTCGATGAACAGCCGGTTGCTGCCGCCGAAGCGGTAGCGGTAGACCTGCAGGTTCTCAAGGATGCGCTGAACGTAGTTGCGCGTCTCGGCAAGCGGGATGCGTTCCGCCCAGTCGATCGGGTCGATCTTGGGGTCGCGCGGGTCGCCATAGGCCACGAGCCACTGGCGAACGCGGCCGCGGCCCGCGTTATAGCCGGCAAATGTCATGATGTAGGAGCCGCGATACTGGGCAAGCAGGGCGGCGAGTTCCGCGGCGCCCATCTGCATGTTGTAGACGGGATCGCTCAGCAACCGGCCTTTGTCGTACTTCACCTTGTAGCGCCGCGAGGTGTCGAGCGCGGCGATCGGCGTCACCTGCATGAAGCCCATCGCATTGGCCGAGGACACCACCTTCTGATTGAAGTGACTTTCCTGCCGCGCGATCGAATAGACCACCGCGTCCTCGACCGGCGGAGCCACCGCCTTGTAGTCCGGCAGGCCGTTGACCGGGTAGGCGCAGTATTCGAGCGGCATGCCCCGGCCGTAGGCATATTTGCCGATCAGCACCATCGCGCGGCCGTCGCGGTGCTTCTCGGCGACCTCGCACAGCATCGCGATGCCGGCGATGTCGGTCGCGCTCTCGCCAAGCTCGGCGAACATCGAGGCGATGAAGTCGCGTTCGTCGAGCTTGTAGAGAATTTCGACGGCGCGCACGATTTCGAGATTGCCGAGGACGGCACGCTCCTGCGGCGTGAACTGCGGCAGGCGGCGCAGGCCGAGATCGTGCAGGCCGAGTTTGGCGCGGGCGAGCTGACCGTAATACGTGGCGCCGTACCGCGCGGCGAGGGCGTAGTGCTTGCGCGCTTCGTCATGGCGGCCGAGCGCGTCGGCAGCGCGGCCCTGCCAATAGCCGGCGCGGCCGAGCGCATAGGGGTTCTCGGTGCCGTCGTCGATCTTCGCGAAATGCTGTGCGGCGGTCGCCGGGTCGTGAAGGTAGCGCAGCGCGATCCAGCCGGCGGTGAAATGCTGGTCGGAGCGGTAATTGTCCTTCGGCGGCGAGGGGGTGTCCCGCGCGACCTGATAGGCGGCGCGCAGGTCGCCGTCGTCGAGCAGGCTGCGAACCAGCACCCGGCGCTCCTTCCACCATTGGTCGACATCGACCAGTTTGGCGGGGTCCATCGGCGCGGAGCGCAATAGCGCCGCTGCTTCCTTGTCGTGGTTGTGGCTGCGCAGCCATTCGGCGCGGCTGAAGATGTAGCCGGCGTCGTGGCGTCCGGCCGCCGGCACGGCATCGAGCAACGCCTTGGCGTTCTTGGCGCGCTGGATCACCGCGACGCGCGCCTTGGCAATGGCAAGATCGGTGCCGCCGAGACGCTCCGCCGCGCGCATCGCGGAACCGACATCGTCGACATAAAGGCGCTTGTCCATCCGCCATTTGGTGTCGTCGCGCGTGATGAACTCGCCGAACAACTGATAGGCGACGCTCTCGACGTCGGCGGAGAAGTCGTCGTTGCGCCAGGCCTCGCGGGCATATTGCGCGGCGCCGGCCTTGTCGCCGCTGGCAAGCAGCGCGCGGGCATAGACGAAGCGCCCCTTCGCCGTCGTCGGTTTGCGGCGCGCGAAGAAGCTGCGGATCGTGGCGTCGTCGACCCGGTCGTTCCACAGTGCGTTTTCGGCACGGCGGCCGAACAGCGGCACATGCGGCCAGCTTTCGTTCTCGACGATGAACTTCGCGTAGCGGGAAAAGCCCGGCTGCGTGTTGTCGACGCGCAGGATCGCCCATTCGGCAAGTTTGCGCGCGGCCGGATCCTTGATCGTCTTCTGCGCGGCGTCGGCCTCGTTGTCCTTGCCCTTGCGGGCAAAGGCGATGACCTGTTTGACGGCGTCAACGTCGGCCTGCGAGACGGGCGTGGTGTCCGACAGCGCGAAGGGACCGGCGACCGGCCGCACCAGCGGTTTGAACGTGCCCTTGGTGAAAGTGAGGTTGCCATGCAGGCCGGCGGCTGCCTGCGCGTAGGAGGCGGCGGCCTCCTTGCTGATGCCGGGGCGTTTGCGCGGCAGCGGCACCTTGGCGGTCTGCGGGGCCGGCTTCGGCTTGCCGGCGGTCTTCTCGATCAGGCTTTCGATCGACTTGCCCGCTTGTTTGACGCCGGTCTTGCTGGCTTGGGGCGCCACAAAAGGACGCGGTTTCGGCGCAGGCGTTGCGCGCGCGGAGGCGAGCGGACTCAGCGCCAGCCCGATGGCGGTGGCGGTCCACAGTGCCCCTTCGCGATATCCTCGCATCACGTCAGATCGACCTTTCGTGGCCGGTTTAGTGCCTGATTCGGCCCAGTAAACCGTCCAAATCCGAATATGGCGTTGACGACGACTGCCCCTCGCGGGCAGCTCACATCATACTTCCGCGGCGAAATGGCGGCAAAACGCCAGATCGAGGGGCTTCAAACCGCGCGGCCGACCCTATATTGATGGGGTTCCCAGCTGCCAAGCCGATGCCGGATCGAGAACGGCTGTGGCGTCAATTGGGCGCACCGAGGAGCGTTAAGTCATGGCCGCCAAGACCAGTTTCCGGGGTTCATTCACCGCCCTGGTGACACCCTTCAAAAACGGCTCGCTCGACGAAGGCGCCTTCCGTGGCCTTGTAAACTGGCAGATCGACGAAGGCACCAACGGTCTGGTGCCGGTCGGCACCACCGGCGAGAGCCCGACGCTGTCGCATGACGAGCACAAGAAAGTCGTCGAGTGGTGCATCGCCGAGGCCAAGGGCCGGGTGCCGGTGATTGCCGGCGCGGGCTCGAATTCGACCAAGGAAGCAATCGAGCTCGCCCAGCATGCCGACAAGGCCGGCGCGGACGCGGTGCTGGTGGTCACGCCCTATTACAACAAGCCGACGCAAGAAGGCATGTATCAGCACTTCAAGGCGGTGAACGACGCGATCGGCATTCCGATCATCATCTATAACATCCCGCCGCGTTCGGTGATCGACATGTCGGTCGAGACCATGCAGCGGCTGTTCGAGTTGAAGAATATCGCCGGCGTGAAGGATGCCACCGCGAACGTCGCGCGGGCCTCGCAGCAGCGCGCCGTGCTCGGCGAGGGCTTCAACCAGCTGTCGGGCGAGGACATCACCGCGCTCGGCTTCATGGCGCATGGCGGCCACGGCTGCATCTCGGTGACCTCGAACGTCGCGCCGCGGCTCTGCGCCGAATTCCAGAGCGCCTGCCTGAAGAACGACTTTGCCGCGGCGGTCAAGATCCAGGACAAGCTGCTGCCGCTGCACCAGCATCTCTTCATCGAGACCAATCCGTCGCCGGCGAAATATGCGCTGTCGCTGCTCGGGAAGTGCGCCGACACCGTCCGCCTGCCGATGGTGCCGCTGTCGGACAGGTCCAAGGCGGTGGTGCGTGATGCTATGGTGCATGCCGGACTCGTCAATTAGCGGGCATGATCTTGTCCGAAAACCGCTATCCACTTTTCGGGATCATGCCGTAGTATTCGTCAGCGGCTATCCGAGCGCCGGTGGCCGGATCGGGCGCGGCGTTGCCGTGCGCGGTCGTCTCAAGCCGTTGTCCTTTTGAACCGTCGTTTTTGCAGAATTGGGGTGCGACATGTTCGATGAATTCAAAAAATTCGCCCTGCGCGGCAATGTGGTCGATCTTGCGGTCGGCGTCATCATCGGCGCGGCGTTCGGCGGCATCGTGCAGTCGCTGGTCAACGACGTCATCATGCCGGTGATCGGCGCAGTGACCGGCGGCCTCGATTTCTCGAACTACTTCATCCCGCTGTCGGACAAAGTCACCGCCGCCTCGCTGGTCGAAGCCAAGAAGCAGGGCGCGGTGCTCGCGTGGGGCAGTTTCATCACGCTCGTCATCAATTTCGCCATCGTCGCCTGGGTGCTGTTCATCGTCATTCGCGCCATGAACCGGCTGATGAAGAAGGAAGCCGCCAAGCCTGAGGCGCCGCCGGCGCCGACCAAGGATCAGGTGTTGCTGGAAGAAATCCGCGACCTCCTGAAAGCCAAGGCCTGAAGATCAAGTGACCCGGAGCGTCGATGGCCGCAAAACCTGAGCGCAAGCTCAAGATCGTCGCCGATAACCGCCGCGCGCGGTTCAATTACGAGATCGGCGAGGTCTACGAAGCGGGCATCGCGCTGACCGGCACCGAGGTGAAGTCGCTGCGCGCCGGAAAGGCCACCATCGCGGAGGCCTATGCCGACGCGCGCGACGGCGAGGTCTGGCTGATTAATTGCAACATTCCGGAATATCTGCAGGGCGGCCGCTTCAACCATGCGCCGAAGCGCGCGCGCAAGCTGCTGCTGCACCATAACCAGATCAACAAACTGCTGGGCGCGGTCGAGCGCGACGGCATGACCATCGTGCCGCTGAAGATGTATTTCAACGAGCGTGGCCGCGCCAAGATCGAGATCGCGCTCGGGCGCGGCAAGAAGCTGTTCGACAAGCGGCAGACCGAGAAGAAGCGCGACTGGAACCGCGAGCGCGGCCGGCTGCTGCGGCAGCGGGGCTGACGAAAAAACGCCCGGCGATCGGGCCGGGCGTTTGTCTGTCAGATGGCCGCGGCAATCATTCGATGACACCGCAGGCGATGCGGCCGCCGGCGTCCCCGGTCGGGTCGCTCTTGTAGTCGTCCTTGCCGGCATGCACGACGACGGCTGAGCCGTCATTGTCGAACACCGAATTCGGCTTGCCCTTGTCGAGCGTGATCGATGCGTTCAGCACCTCGACATTGAGCGCGCCGCCGGACGGCACATGCAGGTTCGGCATGTCGCCGGCGTGATGGCCGTCCGACGCCATCAGCCCGTGCTTCTTGTTGCCGGGATTGAAGTGGCCGCCGGCGCTGGTGAAGGGCGGTTCGCATTTGCCCACCGCATGAACATGAAAAGCGTGTTCGCCCGCCGGAATGTTCTTGAGGCTGAGGGCGATCAGTACGCCGGTCGGCGTTTGCGTCAGCGTCGCGCTGCCGGCGTCCGCGCCCTTGGCATCCTTCAGGGCGGCCTTGGCGGTTTGCGCGGAGGCGGGCGAAACCGCCACGAGCGCAAGCGTCATCGCGGCGAATGTCAGGGAGAGTTTCGTCGTCGGTGTCATCGTTCGTCCTCCTTGTGCGGCCTGCGCCATTGTCTTGCTGCGGGGCCGCCATGCTTCGAGGCTATATCTTTTCGCCGGCGCGGTTGCGTAAATTCGGGATATCGCCCGGCGCGCCGGCCGCCACATCACCGTTGAAAGGCAATCGTCATGCTCCCGACGAAACTCGATCATTGCGTCATCCACGTGACCGACTGGGAGCGCTCGAACAGGTTCTATGTCGAGGTGATGGGTGCGGAACTCGTCAGCCGGCCCAAGGGGTTCGCCTATCGGTTCGGCGACCGACAGCTCAACGTGCACGGTCCGGGGGTAAAGCCGGCGGAGGTCGCGCGGCTTCCGGTGCAGCCCGGCAACAGCGATCTGTGCTTCGAATGGGACGGTCCGATCGAGGATGCGGTCGCGCATCTGGCTGCGCGCGGCGTGCCGGTGGAGGCCGGGCCGATGCAGCGCTTCGGCGCCAAAGGGCCGGGCACCAGCGTCTATTTCCGCGACCCCGACGGGTCGCTGATGGAATTCATGTCGTACCGCAAGGCGTGACCGCGGCGCCGATCAGCGATCGAGGAACTTGCGGACATCCGCGAACACCGCGCGAAACATTTCGGTCGTCAGGACGCCGGTGTTGGTGTTGTAGCGCGAGCAATGGTAGCTCGAAAACAATCTGTAATCCCCGACATCGTGCGCGCCGCCGTGCTTGAAGGGCACCGCCGAACGCTTGGCGCCCAGCGCGCTAACCGTACTCTCATGCGCGATGCGGCCGAGCACCACGATCGCCGTGAGCTTCGGCATGGCGGCGAGCGTTGCATTGAGGAAGTCGCGGCAGGTTTTGATTTCGGCGGTGGTCGGCTTGTTCTCCGGCGGCACGCAGCGCACCGCATTGGTGATGCGGCAGTCGAGCAAGGTGAGCCCGTCGTCCGGCCTCGCTTCGTAGTGGCCGCGCGCAAACTTGAACCGGAGGAGGGTGTCGTAGAGCAGGTCGCCGGCATAGTCGCCGGTGAAAGGGCGGCCGGTGCGGTTCGCGCCTTGCAGGCCCGGCGCAAGGCCGACGATCAGCAGGCGTGCGCTGTCGCCGCCGAATGACGGGACCGGCGCGTTGAACCAGTCCGGCTCACGCTTGCGCCAGCTATTACGAAACTCGACGAGACGCGGACAGCGCGGACAATTGCGCGCCGGCGCCTCCGGTGTAGCCCCCATGATCGCCCCCGGATGGGCCGTGCGTTAGTCTTCGTCGTCGAAATTGTCGAGCGGCGGCCCGCCGGCGCCGACATTGGCGCTCTGACGCGGCGCGGTGCTGCGCTGGAGAAACTGCGGTGTGTGCTGGCGCGGATCGGCGCGGCCTTCGCGCGGCTCGCGTTGCGGGCGCTCGGACGGGTCGCGGCCGATCTTGCCCTGCAGTTCGACGATGTCGGTGAAGTTGTCGGCCTGGCGGCGCAGCTCGTCGGCGACCATCGGCGGCTGGGTCGATACGGTGGAGACGACGGTGACGCGCACGCCGCGTCGCTGCACGGCTTCGACCAGCGAGCGGAAGTCGCCGTCGCCGGAGAACAGCACCATGTGATCGATGCGGTCGGCGAGCTCCATCGCGTCGACCGCCAGCTCGATGTCCATGTTGCCCTTGACCTTGCGGCGGCCGGCCTGGTCGACGAATTCCTTGGTCGCCTTGGTGACGACGCTGTAGCCGTTGTAGTCGAGCCAGTCGATCAGCGGACGGATCGAGGAATATTCCTGATCCTCGATCACCGCGGTGTAATAGAAGGCACGCAGAAGATTGCCGCGCGACTGGAATTCGCGAAGCAGCCGCTTGTAGTCGATGTCGAAACCGAGCGTCTTGGCTGTCGCGTAAAGATTTGCACCATCAATGAACAATGCGATCTTTTCGTTTTGGGCCGTCATGTCGTCACGCAGTCCTGTTCGTCGTTCAAAATGTCCGGACGGTCTGGCGTCCGGCGGATGACCATTGGCGGCCGGGCGCGCGGTGGAGGCGTCCCTGGCCAGTTTCGGCGTTTGTTGAATCATGCTGGGCGCCGCCGTCTGCAATTCGGTTGTTCGCCCCACATGCCCGGCTGCAACGCCAAAACCCTTGCGAACCAGTCGGACATGCACCGAAGCGGTAGCTAACAGACGGATGTGGCCAAACCAAGCCCATTCCGGGCGTCTCAATCCGGCCAACCCGTAAAAATGCCTTGAATTTTGGCCGGGGGCGGGATACCTACCGCCCGAATTCACGTCACAATTTCTGGTAGAGGAGCGCAACCGCAATGGCCCGCGTGACCGTCGAGGATTGCATCGACAAGGTAGAGAACCGGTTCGATCTCGTGCTGGTGGCAAGCCATCGTGCGCGCATGATCTCGTCCGGTTCGTCGATCACGGTCGACCGCGACAACGACAAGAACCCGGTGGTGTCGCTGCGCGAGATCGCGGAAACCACGGTGTCGCCTGCCGATCTCAAGGAAGACCTGATCCACAGCCTGCAGAAATACGTCGAGGTCGACGAGCCGGAGCCGGAGGTGCCGCTGGTCGGCGCTGCGGCGGGTGCGGGCGTCGATTCCGACGACACCGAGGTCACCGCCGACCGTATGACCGAGGAAGAGCTGCTGAAGGGCCTGGAAGGCCTCGCACCGCCGGAAGAGCAGCCGGAAGAAGAAGAATAAAATTTGCCGCAATTCCGGCCGTCGGGCCGGTTACTGCATCAACGGCCCGGCCATGCGCCGGGCCGTTGCCGTTTGGCAATGATATTGGGCGAAACCTTGCGGTTTGCCGCACGCGACGTGATATCTTGAGTTGAAAGCGGGGATTCTGCGTTCCCGCGCGCGCCCGAAGGACAGCGATGCCGCAAACGCGCATCGAAACGCCGCGCCCGAAGCGGCCACCCCGATCACCGGCACAACCGTCGGCGGACGCGCTCGTCCCGCTGCAACCTCAAGACGGTGCGCCGGTCGCCGCCCGGCGGCCCATGATGATGCGGCAGTACGAACTGATCGAACGGGTGCGCGCCTACAACCCGAACACGGACGAAGGTTTGCTCAACCGCGCCTATGTCTACGCCATGAAGGCGCATGGCGAGCAGAAGCGCGCCTCCGGCGATCCTTATTTCTCGCACCCGATCGAAGTCGCCGCGATCCTGACTGCGCTGAAGCTCGATGACGCGACGATTGCCGCCGCGCTGCTGCACGACACTATCGAGGACACCGAGACGACGCGCGCGGAAATCGACTCGCTGTTCGGTCCCGACATCGGCACGCTGGTCGACGGCCTCACCAAGCTGAAGAAACTCGATCTCGTCACCAAGGAAGCAAAGCAAGCGGAAAACCTGCGCAAGCTGTTGCTGGCCATCGTCAACGATGTGCGCGTGCTGCTGATCAAGCTCGCCGACCGGCTGCACAACATGCGCACGCTGCATTTCGTGCCGGCCGAGTCGCGACGCCGGACCGCGGAAGAGACGATTGAAATCTATGCGCCGCTCGCGGGCCGTATGGGCATGCAGGAGATGCGCGAGGAGCTCGAGGACCTCGCGTTCCGCGAGCTTTATCCCGAGGCTTATGCGGTGGTGAGCGAGCGGCTGAACGCGCTCGAGGAGCGAAGCCGCAATGTCATTTCCGAAATCGAACGTCAGTTGACGCGGAAGCTCGCCGACCAGGGCATCGCGGCGCAAGTGAGAGGGCGCCGCAAGCGCGCCTATTCGATCTGGCGCAAGATGGAACGCAAATCGGTCGGCTTCGAGCAGTTGTCCGATGTGTTCGGGTTCCGCGTGATCCTGAAGACGGTCGCGGACTGCTACCAGTCGCTCGGCATCGTCCATACGACATGGCCGATGGTGCCGGGACGCTTCAAGGATTACGTCTCGACGCCGAAGGCGAACGACTATCGCTCGATCCATACAACGGTGATCGGCCCCGGCAACCAGCGCGTCGAACTGCAGATCCGCACCCGCGAGATGCACGAGCTTGCCGAATACGGCATCGCGGCTCACGCTCTCTATAAAGACGACGGCAGTTCGCCGACCGAAATGCTGTCGCGCGAGTCCGGGGCCTATGCCTGGCTGCGCCGCACCATCGAGTTGCTGGCGGAGGGGTCGAACCCGGAAGAATTCCTTGAGCACACCAAGCTCGAACTGTTCCACGACCAGGTGTTCTGCTTCACGCCGAAGGGTAAGCTGATCGCATTGCCGCGCCGCGCGACGCCAATCGACTTTGCCTTTGCCGTTCACACAGATGTCGGCAGCAGCGCGATCGGTTGCCGCATCAACGGCAAGGTGGCGCCGCTGACGTCGGAACTGAACAACGGCGACGAGGTGACGATCGTGACCTCGAAATCGCAGACCGCGCCGCCGGCGGCGTGGGAATCGATCGTCGTCACCGGCAAGGCGCGGGCTGCGATCCGCCGCGCGACGCGCTCGGCGGTACGCCAGCAATATTCCGGCCTCGGCCGGCGCATGGTGGAGCGGCTGTTCCAGCGCGCCAAGATCGTCTATGCCGACGACAAATTGTCGGGTGCGCTGTCGCGCCTGGCGCGCGCGTCGATCGAGGACGTCATGGCCGCGGTCGGCCGCAGCGAATTGAAGGCGTCGGACGTCGCCCGCGCGATGTATCCCGACTACAAGGAAGAGCGGGCCGCAGCGGCGAAACTGGTGCGCGCCAAAACCGAAAGCGGCTGGTTCGGCCTGCGCAAGTTCAAGTCGGTCAAGTTCAAGGTGCCGGACGCACAGGGACCGGCGATCCCGATCCGCGGCATCAACGGCGACCTGCCGGTGCGGTTCTCGCCGCGCGGCGGGGCGGTGCCGGGCGACCGCATCGTCGGCATTCTGACGCCGGGCGAGGGCATCACCATCTATCCGATCCAGTCGCCGTCGCTGAAGGACTTCGAGGACGAACCGGAACGCTGGCTCGACGTGCGCTGGGACGACGACGAGGCGCCGCGGCGGTTCCCGGCGCAGATTTCAGTGCAGTCGCTGAACGAGCCGGGCTCGCTCGCGCAGATCGCGCAGGTGATCGCGGAGCATGACGGCAATATCGACAATATCCGCATGACCCGGCGCGCCCCGGATTTCACCGACGTTCTGATCGATCTTTCGGTCTACGATCTCAAGCATCTGACCGCGATCATCTCGCAGCTGCAGGCAAAGCCGATGGTTGCGACGGTCGAGCGGGTCAACGGCTAGGCACGGCGGCACCATGCAAGCGCGTCCGCTGCGGCTCGGCATCAATGTCGATCACATTGCCACCATCCGCAATGCGAGGGGCGGCCGGCATCCCGATCCGGTGCGGGCGGCGCAGCTTGCGATCGCCGCGGGCGCCGACGGCATCACCGCGCATCTGCGTGAGGATCGCCGCCATATCCGCGACGACGACGTCGCGCGGCTGATGGCTGAGATCGACAAGCCGCTCAACCTCGAAATGGCGGCGACCGAAGAGATGCTGAAGATCGCGCTGGCGACGAAGCCGCACGCCGCCTGCATCGTGCCGGAGAAACGCACCGAACGCACCACCGAAGGCGGGCTCGACGCCGCCGGCCAGCACGATCATCTCGCGCCGTTCGTAGCCCGGCTGAACGAGGCCGGCATTCGCGTGTCGCTGTTCATCGCCGCCGAGCCGGCGCAGTTCGAGGCGGCCGCGCGGCTGCGCGCGCCGGTGATCGAAATCCACACCGGCGCTTGGTGTGACGCATTGCTTGGGGGCCATCGCGGTCAGGCCGACGCCGAATGGCGGCGCATCTGCGACGGCGCGCAAATGGCGAGCGATCTGGGCCTCGAAGTCCACGCCGGACACGGCCTTGATTACGCATCCGCCGAGACGATCGCGGCGCTGCCGCAGATCGTCGAACTGAACATCGGGCATTTCCTCGTCGGGGAGGCGGTGTTCAACGGCTTCGGCACCGTGATCCGCACCATGCGTACGGCGATGGATCGCGGCCGCCTGCGGGCCAGTTCATGATTATCGGGCTCGGCTCCGACATCACCGATGTGCGCCGGATCGCCAAGGTGATCGAACGGCACGGCGACCGGTTTCTGGAGCGCGTCTTTACCGACGTCGAGCGGGCCAAGGCCGACCGCCGCAAGAACCGCGTCGAAACCTACGCCAAGCGCTTTGCCGCCAAGGAGGCCTGCAGCAAGGCGCTCGGCACCGGCATCCGGCAGGGCGTGTGGTGGCGCGACATGGGCGTGGTCAACCTGCCGGGTGGCCGCCCGACCATGAAGCTGACGGGCGGGGCGCTCGCCCGGCTTCAGCAGTTGACGCCGCCGGGCTGCGAGGCGCGCATCGACCTCACCATTACCGACGAGGGGCCGATGGCGCAGGCCCTCGTCATCATCAGCGCGGTCGGCGCGTCCCCGGCGACCGAGAATCGTTAATTTGTTCAAGGATTTGCTGCGGATTTCCGGCGGCCTTGATTGCGCCATCGGGGTCCACCAGCTATGAAGGACTCAAGGGGCGCGCACGCACGCATGTACGGGAATGCGGGCGATCAGGACAACGGAAGAATGAGTGTGTCATCCGGAGCAAAACGGAAAGAGGGCGGCATTGGGGAAACCGGCCGCGTCATTTTTCATGCCTTGATCATCGCGGTGCTGATCCGCACCCTGCTGGTCCAGCCCTTCAACATCCCTTCCGGCTCGATGAAGGCGACGCTGCTGGTCGGCGATTACCTGTTCGTGTCGAAATATTCCTACGGTTATACGCATTTCTCGATTCCGTTCTCGCCGCCCTTGTTCTCCGGCCGCATCTTCGGATCGCAGCCAGAGCGTGGCGACGTCGTCGTGTTCCGCCTGCCGAGCGACACCACGACCGATTACATCAAGCGTGTGATCGGTCTGCCGGGCGACAAGATTCAGGTGATCGACGGCGTCGTGAACATCAACGGCCAGCCGATCAAGCGCGAGAAGGTCGACGACTTCGTCGAGGTCGAGGAGGGCGTGCGCGGCCAGCCTGTCAAGCGGTGGAAGGAAACGCTGCCGAACGGCGTGAGCTACTACACGCTCGATCTCGTCGATAACGGACCCGCCGACAATACGCAGGTCTACACCGTCCCGCCGGGCGAATACTTCATGATGGGCGACAACCGCGACAACTCGACCGACAGCCGTTTCTCGCAGGTCGGCCCGGTGCCGTTCGAGAACCTGATCGGCAAGGCGCAACTGATCTTCTTCTCGGTCTATGAAGGCGAGCGCGCCTGGGAAATCTGGCGCTGGCCGTTCTCTGTCCGCTGGAGCCGTCTGTTCACAGTCGTCAGATGAGCCGCAAGGCGAAGGACAGATCGGCCCTCGAAGAGCGCATCGGCTATGAATTCGCCGACAAGGCGCTGCTCGAGCGCGCGCTGACGCATATTTCCGCGCTGTCGGGCGGACCGCAGAACCGCGTCGCCAGCTATCAGCGGCTCGAATTTCTCGGCGACCATGTGCTCGGTCTCGTCATTTCCGAGATGCTGTTTCGGGCTTTCGGCCGGGCGAACGAGGGCGAACTGTCGCGCCGGCTCGCCGATCTGGTGCGCAAGGACGCCTGCGCCGACGTCGCCCGCGCGATGGATCTCGGGCCGGAGTTGAAGCTCGGCAATTCGGAATCGCAGGCCGGTGGTCGCAAGCGCGCAACCATTCTGGCCGATGTCTGCGAGGCGTTGCTGGGCGCAGTGTTCGTCGACGGCGGCTATCAGGCGGCAGCGCAAGTGATCGAGAAGTTCTGGAAGCCGCGCATGTTGCGTCCGGTGCGCTCGCTGCGCGATCCCAAGACAATGTTACAGGAATGGGCGCAGGCGCGCGGCCTGCCGACCCCGGCCTACAAGGAAGTGTCGCGCACCGGCCCGCATCACGATCCGAAATTCCGCGTCGCGGTCTCGCTCCCGGAACGCGCCGTTGCGGAAGGCACCGGCAGCTCCAAGCGGGCGGCCGAGCAGGCTGCCGCGGCCGCGATGCTGGCGCGCGAAGGCGTCGCGACGGAGGCGGTCGATGCCTGACGAGAGCATGCCGGAGAACCCGCGCTGCGGCTTCGTCGCGCTGATCGGCGCCACCAATGCCGGCAAGTCGACGCTGCTGAATGCGCTGGTCGGCTCCAAGGTGACCATCGTCTCGCACAAGGTGCAGACGACGCGCAGTCTGATCCGCGGCATCACGCTTGAGGGCGACGCCCAGCTTATCTTTGTCGATACGCCGGGCATTTTCGCGCCGCGCCGCCGGCTCGACCGCGCCATGGTGACGACCGCCTGGGGCGGCGCGCATGACGCCGACCTCGTCGGCCTGCTGATCGACGTACAGAAAGGCATCGGCGAGGACGAAGAGGCGATCCTCGAACGGCTCGCCGAGCTGCGGATGCCGAAGGTGCTGATCCTCAACAAGATCGATCTGGTGGCGAAGGAAAAGCTGCTGGCGCTGGCGAAAACCGCCAACGACAAGATGACGTTCGAAATCACCTTCATGATCGCGGCGATTTCCGGCGACGGCGTTGACGACCTCAAGCGCTGGCTTGCGGACCGCATGCCGCCGGGCCCATGGCTTTATCCGGCCGACCAGATGTCGGATGCGCCGATGCGGCAACTCGCGGCGGAAATCACCCGCGAAAAGCTGTTCGCGCGGCTGCATCAGGAACTGCCCTATCAGTCGACCGTCGAGACCGATTCCTGGAAGGAGCTGCGCGACGGTACGGTGCGCGTCGAGCAGACGATTTTTGTCGAGCGTGAAAGCCAGCGCAAGATCGTGATCGGCCAGGGCGGCCAGACCATCAAGGCGATCGGCGCCGCCTCGCGCAAGGACATTGTCGAGATCCTCGAGCACAACGTGCATTTGTTCCTGCACGTCAAGGTGCGTGAGGGCTGGACCGACGACCCGGAACGCTATCGGGCGATGGGTCTGGAGTTTCCGAAAGAGTAGACTGCGAATCGCGGCGAGCCTGTTGCCGGGCGCGGATCTGGTCACGAGATGCAATGGACCGATGAGGGCATCGTTCTGGGCGTGCGGCGGCATGGCGAGGCAAATGCCATCGCCGAGCTGCTGACACGCGAGCACGGTCGCCATCTCGGCATGGTGCGCGGCGGCTCCGGCTCGCGGCAGAAGCCGGTGCTGCAGGCCGGCAATACCGTGAGCGCGGTATGGCGCGCGCGCCTCGACGATCATCTCGGCAACTATACCGTCGAGCCGGTGCGGGTGCGCACGGCCGCGGTGCTGGCGACGCCGCATGCCTTGTTTGGCGTGACGCATCTGGCCGCGCTGGTCCGGTTGCTGCCGGAGCGCGATCCGCATCCGGCGATCTATGCGGCGCTGGAGACGATCCTTGACCGGATCGACGATGTCGGGGCGCTCGCGCCGATGGCGGCGCGGTTCGAGTTGCAGATGCTGTCCGAACTCGGCTTCGGACTCGATCTGGAGAACTGCGCGGCGACCGGCGCGGCCGACGATCTCGTTTACGTCTCGCCGAAGAGCGGTCGCGCGGTGTCGCGCGGGGCGGGCGAGCCGTGGCGCGACCGGCTGTTTCGTCTGCCGGCTTTTTTCGCGGGCGAGGAGATCGCGGCGAGCGACAGCGACATCGCCGACGGCTTCGCACTGACCGGATATTTTCTGACGCGGCATGTGCTGGAGCCGCGCGGCCTTGCGCTCGCGCAGGAGCGCTCGCATTTCATCGCCGCCATCACGCGGCATTTCGCCGAAGCCGGCTAGACTCTTTTTGTAGGGGGCATGATCTTGTCCGAAAACCGGTTCCCACTTTTCGGGATCATGCCTAATAAAAAACCGGCCCGGTTTGCACCGGACCGGCTTGTTCATGCTCGCGTGAGCAATCAGCGCCAGTAGCGCTTGCAGACGCGGTTGACGTGGCAACGGCGGCCATAGGGGCCGACGCGGCAGACGCGCACGTTGCGGCAGTTACGATACCAGCGAACGTCCTGGACATTCGAGGTCTGCTCGGCGGCGCTGCCGAGCGCAAGCCCGTTGACGGTCGCGGCGCTCGCCCCGGTGGAGGCGGCAAGGCCGAGGCCGGTCGCGACGACGGCGGACAGCAAGAGTGTTTTGATCATTGTTCTCTTTCCTTTTTGCTTGACGACGACGTTAGAACTCAAAACCGGTCCGGCTTGTCACCGGACCGGTTGTCGAACACGGACGTGGGTCACCGGCTCAGTAGCGATAGTAGCGATAGGGCCGGTGCCGATAGTGATGGCGATAGGGGCGGTAGTACGGCCGATAAGCCGGACGCGTGTGGTAGCAGCTGCGCCGCCAGGTGCAGCCATAGGGGCCGCAGACGCGGACGCGCCGGCAGACATAAGCCACGTTCTCGGCGAGGCTGGTGTCGTCGATGGCGGCGGCGACGCCGGCGGGGCTGGACACGGTCATCGCGCTGGCGGTGCCGGTCGTCAGGGCACCGGCCGCGAAAACGGCAGCTGCGGCGCAGAGAGCGAGCAGGGTCTTACGCATCGTTTCCTCCGAGGCTGAAAAATAGGTAACACGGAATCGTCATTCTGGTTGCCGATCCTAGGATGGAAATTAGGAAAATCCGATGGCCAAGCCGTTCATCGCTTGTTCATCGCAGAATCACGCATTAGTCAGGGGCCATGGGAAAACGTCTGATTCCCCCGGAACCTAGTCACGTCCAGGAAGTCGCCCTGCGGGAGGCGCTCGAGGAGCGCTATCTCGCTTATGCGCTGTCCACCATCATGCACCGGGCGTTGCCCGATGCGCGCGATGGCTTGAAGCCCGTGCACCGCCGCATTCTTTACGGGATGCGGCTCCTGAGGCTCGACCCCGGAGCGGCGTTCAAGAAATCCGCCAAGGTCGTCGGCGACGTGATGGGCAACTTCCATCCGCACGGCGACCAAGCGATTTACGACGCCCTGGTGCGGCTCGCGCAGGAGTTCGCCCAGCGCTATCCGCTGGTCGACGGGCAGGGCAATTTCGGCAATATCGACGGCGATAACGCCGCGGCGATGCGCTACACCGAGGCGCGGCTGACAGACGTCGCGCGCCTCCTGATCGACGGCATCGACGAGGACGCGGTCGACTTCAAGGCGACCTATGACGGCGGCTCCGACGAGCCGGTCGTGATGCCGGCGGCGTTCCCGAACCTGTTGGCGAACGGCTCGCAGGGCATCGCGGTCGGCATGGCGACCTCGATCCCGCCGCACAACGCGGCCGAGCTGTGCGACGCCGCGCTGTTCCTGATCGATAACCCGAACGCGCGCAGCCGCACGCTGCTGAAATACGTTCAGGGACCGGATTTCCCGACCGGCGGCGTCGTGGTCGACGGCAGCGCGGCAATTGCGGAAGCCTACACGACGGGACGCGGCTCCTTCCGTGTGCGCGCGAAATGGCGCACGGAAGACGCCGGGCGCGGCACCTATCAGATCGTCGTCACGGAAATCCCCTGGCTCGTCCAGAAGTCGCGGCTGATCGAGAAGATCGCTGACCTCATCAACGAGAAGAAGCTGCCGATGGTCGCCGACCTGCGCGACGAGTCGGCCGAGGATGTGCGGCTCGTCATCGAGCCGCGCTCGCGCACGGTGAATGCCGAGCTTCTGATGGAGTCGCTGTTCAAGCTGACCGATCTTGAATCGCGCATTCCGCTCAACATGAACGTGCTGGTGAAGGGGCGGGTGCCGAAGGTGCTCGGTCTCGCCGAGGCGCTGCGCGAATGGCTCGATCACCGCCGCGACGTGCTGGTGCGGCGCTCCAAGCACCGGCTTGCCAAGATCGAGCACCGGCTCGAAGTGCTCGGCGGCTATCTGGTCGCCTATCTCAACCTCGACAAGGTCATCAAGATCATCCGCACCCAGGACGAGCCCAAGCCCGTCCTGATGAAGACCTTCAAGCTGACCGATGTGCAGGCGGACGCCATTCTCAACATGCGGCTGCGCAACCTGCGCAAGCTCGAGGAGATGGAGATCCGCGGCGAGGATAAGGCGCTGCGCAACGAGCGCACCGAGATCAAGGCGCTGCTCGGCTCGGTGCCGAAGCAATGGAAGACCATCGCCGGCCAGATCAAGGAGCTGAAGACCGTTTACGGCCCGAAGACGCAGATCGGCAAGCGCCGCACCACCTTCGCCGAGGCGCCGGAGCACGACGAGGCCGCGATCGAAGAGGCGATGCAGGTGCGCGAGCCGGTGACCGTGGTGGTCTCCGAAAAGGGCTGGATCCGCGCGCTGCGCGGCCACGTCAGCGACCTGTCGGGCGTCACCTTCAAGACCGGCGACAGTCTGCAATTCGCATTCCCGACCGAGTCGACGGCCAAGGCGCTGCTGTTTGCGTCGAACGGCCGGTTCTACACCATCGAGGTGTCCAAGCTGCCGGGCGGACGCGGCCACGGCGAGCCGGTGCGGCTTTACATCGACCTCGAACAGGATGCCGAGATCGTCTCCGCGTTCGCCTATCAGGGTGGCCGCAAATTCCTGGTGGCGAGCCACGGCGGCAACGGCTTCGTGGTGCCCGAGGACGAGTGCCTGGCCAACACCCGCAAGGGTAAGCAGGTGCTCAACCTGAAGGACGACAAGGCGGTGGCGGTTGCGCCGGTGACCGGCGAGTTGGTCGCCGCGATCGGCGAAAACCGAAAGATGGTCGTGTTCGAGCTCAAGGACGTGCCGGAGATGGGCCGCGGCCGCGGCGTGCGCTTGCAGCGCTACAAGGACGGCGGCCTGTCGGACATCGCCACCTTCAAGGCGGCCGAAGGACTGAGCTGGACCGACAGCGCGGGGCGCAGCTTCACGCAGTCGATCAAGGATCTGCGGGCCTGGCGCGGCAACCGCAGCGATGCGGGCCGCATCAAGCCGGACCGGTTTCTGACCGATCTGAAATTCCGCAGCGGCGTCGAGGCGGCCAAGGGCGGCAACGGCAAGGCTGGAAACGACAAGGCCGGCAGCGACAAGAGCGGGAAGGGCGGCGACGAGGCCGACGAATAATCCGGGCGTGCCCGGTCAGGTCGCGACGAACACCACCGTGCAATCGGCTTTTTCGAGCAGGCCGGCGGCGGTGTCGCCGAAATAAAGCTTCTCGCCCGTGCGTCGGGTCACGCCGCTGACGATCAGGTTGTGTTTGCGACGGGTGGCCTCCGCGAGGATAGCGGACGAGGTCTCGCTGCCGCCCATCGCGGCGGTCTTGGCTTTGACGCCGTAACTGCGGGCGATGTCTGAGACATCCTTCAGGAATGCGCGTTCCTGTTCCGTGAGGCGGTGGCGCTTTGCGCCTTTCTTGGCGGCATCGCCGCTGCTCGTCACGTAAAGGAACGTGATCGTCGCTTTGGTCGCGCGCGACATTACGATCGCGACTTCGGCGGCGCGTCGCGATGCGCCGGTGCCGTTGATCGGGACCAGCATGCTGAACTTGCTGTCCGGATCGTCATGAACGGTTCCGCGCGTGGTGACGATGGCGAGCGGTCCCTCAAAACCCTTGGCCATCGCGACGACGTCGGAATGAAACTCCTTGTCGTCGACCGTCATTTTCTCCAGACCGGCGATCAGGATGTCGTAACCCTTCTCGGCTTCTTCCGCGATCAGCTCGGTCGTCGGCACCTCGCGCACCAATGTGGTGAGGTTGGGCGCCGTATCGGTTTTTTCGTCCTTTTTCAGCGATTTTTGAACTTGCCGCGCGGCGTTGCTGACGATGACGGTCGCGCTGTCGGGCTTCTTCTCCTCCGGTTCGTCGCCGGATTTGGCGGCCTGGTTGGCGGTTCCGCCGTTCTCGGCCGCGACCTTCTCTTCGGCGGCCGCGGCGGCGTCGCGCGCCGCCTTGCCGCTGGTCGACGTGTCGGCGCCGGATGTATCGGCCGTTTTTGTGTCGGTCGCGGGCGCTTCGTCTCCGGCGGCTTTTGCGTCGGCTGTCCCGTCCTCGGCTTTCTTGTCGGTGCTCGCTTTGGTTTCGGTTTTGAGGCCGGTGAAATGCAGCACCGTTGCAGGCTTGCCGCGCAGACCCGCCAGCATGCCGCCGAGGCGGGCGGCGAACCGCGCATTGGCGCTGTCGTCGACGGCGATCAGCAGGCGGTCGATATTCGGCACGAAGCCCTTTTCTTCGAGCGCCTCCCGCTCGAGCCGGCGTTTCTCCTCCTTGCGCAAGGGGATGCGCGACAGCGCCCAGCGCAGCGTCGGCGGCATCGCCATGGTGGTGATGACGGCCATCGCGACGATCATGGTGAAGAGGTTCTGCGTCAGCGCGCCCATCGACAGGCCGACTGTGGCGATGATGACCTCGGTGGAGCCGCGGGCATTCATGCCGCAGGCGAGCGCAAAGCCCTCGCGGCGGGTAAGGCCGCCAAGTTCGGCGCCGGTGAAGGCGCCGCCGAACTTGCCGAGGCTTGCAATCAGCACGAGACCGATGGTCAGCAGCGCAATCTGCGGGTCCGCGAGCACGGTGAGGTCGGCGCTCAAGCCCGCGATTCCGAAGAACACCGGGGCAAAGAAGGCGGTCGTCAGGCCGCGCAATTCGTCATCGATGTGCCGCGTCAGGATCGGCGACTGCCCGACCAGAATGCCGGCGATGAAGGCGCCGAGCACGGTGTGAACGCCGATCAGATGCGTGATCAGCGCCATGATCGCCATGATGCAGAGGATGGCGGTGATGACCGGGAATTCGCTTTCGAAATTGTCGTTGACCCAGCGGATCACGAAGAACACCGCGCGGCGGCCGACCGTGAAACTCGCGACGAGGAAAATCGCGGTGCCGATCACGCTTTGAGCGATCGACACGGGATCGATCTGTCCCTGCAGCGCAATCGAAAAGATGATTGAGACGATGATCCAGCCGATGCTGTCGTCGATGATGGCGGAGGCGATGATGACCTGGCCGACGACGCGGCGCATGAAGTTCATCTCGCGCACCACCATCGCCACGATCTTCACCGAGGCAATCGACAGCGCGGTGCCGAGAAACAGCGCGGTGATGAGGCGCTTGTCCGGCGCGGGCAGCATGTGCTCGGGCAGGAACATGCCGAGCGTGACGCCGCAGACGAACGGCACCACGATCCCCATCGCGGATGCGTAGAAGGAGGCCCTTCCGGTCTGGCGGACCAGCTTGAGGTCGGTTTCCATGCCGGTGAGCAGAAGCAGCAGCAGGATGCCGAATTGCGAAATGGCGTCGATCATCGCCTTCTGTTCCGGCGTGCGCGGGAACAGCATGTGCTGAAGGTCGGGCAGCACCGCGCCGAACAGCGAAGGGCCGAGGATCAGGCCGGCGATCAGTTGTCCCATCACGGCCGGCTGGCCGAGCCGCAGCATGAACTCGCCGAGCAGACGGCCGACGATCATCAGCACGACGATCTGGACGATGAAGACGACTTCCGAAGGACCGCTGCCGCCGGAGCCGGCGGCGCCCGCGCTTGCCGGCCACATCAGGACCGACAGCGCGAGGAGGGCGAGCAGTACGGCACGGCGGCCAGGCAATGTCATTAACGTCACTTTTCCCGAACGAGCCGGACAGTTGAGCAGAACCCGGAACGGTCATGCCTGGTTCCGTTCACGAATAACATGGGTGGCGTGCGCAAGACACCGCCAAGACCATGGCCCGTCCGGCCAATGCGGCGTTGCGCCGCGCTGCGGGAAAAAAAATAGGAGGGAAGCGGCGCGAAAGTCAGATCGCGACGGCGTTGATGGCGGGTTGCCGATTGCCGGGCCCGCGCCAGGGCAGCGGACGGCCGTAGCGGTCGGTCCGCTGCACGGGGAGTTCATCGTCGAGCCAGAGCATGTCGATCATCGCCTTGAGCGCGGCCTTCGGGCTCGGCGTTTCGCCGCCGCTGTGCAGAATGGCGGCCAGCAGCGAGGGATCGGAACTCAAGGCGCGCGCTTCCATGGTGTCGAGGATTTCCGCCAGGATATAGCGTCCGTCCTTCAGCACCAGCTTGTCGCGGTCCGCCAGCACGCGCTCGATTCGCTGCTTCAGCATCATCGGCGAGTAGGGCTTCGCCAGCACGGAATTGGCGCCGTGGCGGATCGCTTCCTCGACAAAGGTTTTGGTCGGATCGGTGACGGTGACGACGATCGGCGTGAAGCACAGGGGCACGATCGCCGGGTCGCGCAGCCCATAGATCAGACGCAGACAGGAGATGTTCAGCGGCAGATCGGCATCGACCAGTATGAGGCCGCTCGGTTCCGCCATCATGTCGCTCAACGCCTCGATCGGATGATCGTAGGCGCGGGTGCGCCGCACGCCGATCTGCGACAGCATCGTGCGCGTCAGCGAGAGCTGGAATTTCGACGCGTCGATGACGACGACTTCCAGCGATCCGGTGTTCGCGAAATTCCACATGACGGGTGCATTGGACACCAGTCGCGTAAACAACAACTGAAGGTTGTATTTTGATAAAATACGCGTTTTGCCCGGTTTGGCAATCCGGATTGCATGCGCGCCGGAGTGTTATTCGAACCGCGTCCAGCCGGCGGACAGCAGCCGCTCTTGCGGACGGAAGCGCCCCTTGTAATCCATCTTGCGCGAGCCGGAGACCCAATAGCCGAGATAGACGTAGGGCAGTCCCATGTTTTGCGCGCGCGCGATGTGGTCGAGGATCATGAAGGTGCCGAGCGAACGCTCGCGCTCGCCGGGCTCGAAGAACGAATAGACCATCGAGAGGCCGTCGCTCAGCACATCGGTCAAAGCGACGCCGAGAACGTCGCCGGAGCCGCGGCCATTGAGCCGTGAGTCCGGGCCGCGCAGCCGGTATTCGATCAGCCGCGTGTCGACGTGGCTGTCCTCGATCATCATGGCGTAGTCGAGCACGGTCATGTCGGCCATGCCGCCGTCGCGATGGCGGGCGTCGAGATAGGCGCGGAACACCGAATACTGTTCGGAGGTCGGCGTGGCGGACCGCATCTCGCCGAGCACGTCGCCGTTGAGATCGAGCACCCGGCGCATGTTGCGCGTCGGCTTGAAGTCGTCGACCACGACGCGCACGGAAATGCAGGCCCGGCAGGTTTCGCAGGCGGGGCGGTAGGCGATCGACTGGCTGCGGCGGAAGCCGCCGTGAGTCAGCAGATCGTTTAACTCGCCGGCACGCTCACCGACCAGATGAGTGAATACCTTCCGCTCTTCCTGGCCCGGCAGATAGGGGCAGGAGGTCGGCGCCGTGAGATAGAATTGCGGGGTATTGCGGGAGTGCTGTGTCACGGTGCCGCGTCCGCTGCCGTCAAGTGGTGACTTCGCTCATGCATGAACGCCGGCCATCCGCAACGACTGCGCCCGCGCCGCGTTGTTGATGACAACGGTGCCGAGGATGATGTCGTGCAACAGCCGCCGCCGCTGATTGAAAAAGCAGACCAGCAGGATGAACGGCGTGAAAAACGACACCGTCAGCCAGAACGCGATGGCGTGCATGGCGCCGAGCACGAAATAGGCCGGCTCGCCGTACCAGGTGCGCATTTCGAGATCCATCATTCGCATGCCGATCGTGGCGGACCGTGGCCCGCCGAGCGTCGCGCCGAAATAGCAGATCGCCCAGATCACGGAGGCCGGCGACAGGATCCAGTATAGCGCCCAGCCGATCCCCAGCGTCACCACGCCGAAGGCAAAAATGAACATCGCCGCGAGCACGATCGGGATCGCGATGACGACAAAATCGATGGCGAAGGCGAGAACGCGGCGCGCCAATACGCCCTCGAACAGTTCGGGGCTGGTGCCGGGGTCGTAGGCGTGGGGTTTGACGTCGATGGGCAAGGCTTCAAGTCCTCTCAGGTTCCGTCGCGCGCGCCAGCGCCAGCCGGCGGCCCATCCCGACAGGTGGAGATTAGACGATTCCAGTGCAAGATGGGTATCGGGCCGGCCGCCGCGGCCGGCCCGTGCGACAAAATCGCCGGTTTGGAGGGAGTTTTGAGCGCCAGTCTGGCCGTAACCCTATCGGACGTCGAGGCGGCCCGTCGCGTGCTGGCGGGCCAGGTGTTGCGCACGCCCATGCTGCCGGCCCCGAAACTCTCGGCGCTGACCGGCGCGGAGGTTTTCGTCAAATACGAGAACCTGCAGGTCACCAATTCGTTCAAGGACCGCGGCGCGCTGGTGAAGCTCACCGCGCTCGGCGAGGCGGAACGCCGCCGCGGCGTCATTGCCATGTCGGCGGGAAACCACGCCCAGGCGGTCGCCTATCATGCGGCGCGGCTTGGCATCCCGGCGACCATCGTGATGCCGGTGACGACCCCGTTCGTGAAGGTGGCGGCGACGCGCTCGCACGGCGCGGAAGTCGTGCTCGAGGGCGAGACGGTTGCCGAGGCGCAGACGCGCTGCGAGGCGCTGTGCCGCGAGCGCGGCCTGACGATGGTTCACCCTTACGACGATCCGCACATCATGGCCGGGCAGGGCACGGTCGCGCTCGAGATGCTGGAGGACCGGCCGGACCTCGACATGCTGGTGATCCCGATCGGCGGCGGCGGGCTGATCGCCGGCAACGCGATCGCTGCACGCGGCGTCAAGCCGGATATCGCCATCGTCGGCGCGGAGGCCGCGCTCTACCCGTCGGTGTGGAATGCGCTGACCGGCGACCGGCGCGCGATCGGCGGGCCGACGCTTGCGGAAGGCATCGCAGTCAAGAATGTCGGCACGCTGACGCTGCCCGTGATCCGCGCGCTGGTCTCCGAAATCGTGCTGGTCGACGAGGCGCAGCTCGAGCGTGCGGTGAACGCCTATCTGACGTTACAGAAGACGATGGCGGAGGGCGCGGGCGCCGCGGGCCTCGCCGCCTTGCTGGCGAAGCCCGACCTGTTCAAGGGCAAGCGCGTCGGCCTGATCCTGTGCGGCGGCAATATCGATCCGCGTATCGCCGCCTCCATCATGGTGCGCGAACTCGAACGCGACAGCCGCATCGTCTCGTTCCGCCTGTCGATCCCCGACCGGCCGGGCGTGCTCGGCCAGATCGCGACGCGGCTCGGCGAACTCGGCGCCAACATCCTCGCCGTCGAGCATCACCGTCGGTTTCTCGACATGCCGGCCAAGGGCGCCAAGCTCGATGTCACCATCGAGACGCGCGATCGCGCGCACGCCGATGAAGTGACGCGCGATTTCGAACGGGCGGGCTATCAGCCGGTCGCGATCGATACCGGCGGGGTGGTGGAATAACCCCGTCTTACCGGTTGGAATGCTCACCGTCATTCCGGGGCGCGCTGAAGGCGCGAACCCGGAATCCAGTTCCGCTGATTGTCTTCGTGTTGCTGGATTCCGGATCGCCACTTCGTGGCGTCCGGAATGACGGCGATGGCTTCAACAACCCGCTAGAGCATTTTCCGCTTTAAGCGCGCTTCTGCATCAGCTTCCAGAGCCGCTCCGGTGTCGCCGGCATCTCGACATGCGTCACGCCGAATTCCGCCAGCGCATTGACCAGCGCATTCGCGGTCGCCGGCATCGCGCCGACGCAGCCCGCTTCGCCCGCGCCCTTGACGCCGAGCGGGTTGGTCTTGGTCGGAACCGGATTGGCGTCGACGGTGATGGCGCAGAGATTGTGAGCGTGCGGGATCGCGTAATCCATGAACGAAGCGGTGACGAGCTGGCCGCTGTCGTCGAAATGGATGTCTTCCATCAGGATCTGCCCGACGCCCTGCGCGACGCCGCCGTGGATCTGCCCCTTGAGCAGCAGCGGATTGAGCACGGTGCCGACATCGTCGATCACGCTGTAGCGCGTGACCTGGGCGGCGCCGGTCTCGATATCGATCTCCACCTCGCAGATGTGGCAGCCGTTCGGGAAGTTGGCGAGATCGGCGCGGTGAACGGAGGTCGAGAACAGGCCGGGCTCCATGTCCTTCGGCAGCTTGGCCATCACGAAGGCGTCGCGCGCGACCTCCTTGATGGTCAGCGTCTGATTGGTCTTCGTCGACGAAAACACGCCTTCACGGAACGTCACGTCGCTCGGATCGACCTTGAGGTTGTGCGCGGCGATTTTGGTCGCCTTCTCTATGATCCGGTTGCTGGCGAGGAACAGCGCCGAGCCGGCCATCGCCGAGGAGCGCGAGCCGTTGGTGCCTTCGCCGTGCACCACCTTGTCGGTGTCGCCCTGCACATAGCGCACGTCGTCGGGATGCAGGCCGAGCCTGTCGCAGACAAGCTGCTTGAACACCGTTTCGTGACCCTGACCCTGCGCGGCGGCGCCGGAAAAGATCGTCGCGGTGCCGCTGCGGTCGAAGCGGACTTCGCCGGCCTCGATCGACGGGGCGGCGGCGCGCTCGATGGTGTTGGACAGGCCGAGGCCGAGCAGCTTGCCGCGCTTGCGGGCCTCCTTGCGGCGCGCCTCGAAGCCTTTGACGTCGGCCAGCTTCAGCGCGAGGTCCATGTTCTTTTCGAATTCGCCGGAGTCGTAGGTGAACGTCAGTCCGGTCTTGAACGGCATCTGGCTCGGCGCGATGTAGTTGCGCCGGCGCAGCTCGACCGGATCGATGCCGATTTCGGCCGCCGCGAGATTGACCATGCGCTCGATGACATAGGCCGACTCCGGCCGGCCATTGCCGCGATAGGGCCGCACCGGGTTGGTGTTGGTATAGACCGCCGAGACGTCGACGAAAATCGCCGGCGTGCGGTAGGTGCCGGCGAGCGTGCCGCAGTTGAAGACGAAAGCCGGCATCGACACCTGCAGATAGGCGCCGATCGCGGCCACGCTCTTCACGCGCAGCGCGAGGAAATGCCCGTCCTTGTCGAGCGCGAGTTCGGCCTCGGTGACGTTGTCGCGGGCCTGCGCGTCGGACAGGAAGGATTCCGTGCGGGTCGCGAGCCATTTCACCGGCCGGCCGGCGAGGCGTTTCGAGGCGAGCAGGACCAGCGGCACTTCGTTGGTGACCGGCGTTTTCATGCCGAAGGCGCCGCCGACATCGCCGGTGATGACGTGGACGGCGCTTTCGGGAACCTTCAGGACGATGCCGGCCAGCGCGGCGCGGAAGTTATGCGGCTGCTGGGTGCCGTTGTAGATGGTGTAGCGGCCGTCCGCCGGATTGTAGACGCCGATCGCGCCACGCGGCTCCATGCAGACGGCCGTGACGCGGTTGATGACGAAGCGGTGCCTGGTGACGTGATGGGCCTTGGCGAAGGCGGCATCGACCGCGGCCTTGTCGCCGATCAGTTCGCCGAAGCCGACATTGTTCGGTGCGTTGTCCCACACAAGCGGCGCGCCGGGCTTTGTCGCCTCCGCCGTCGAGGTGACGGACGGCAGCGGCTCGTAGTCGATCTCAACCAGTTCGGCGGCGTCATGCGCCTGCGCGGCGGTTTCGGCGACGACAAAGACAACGCAGTCGCCGACCCAGCGCACGCGGTCCGCGGCAAGGATCGGATAGCCGGTCTTCGGCATCGGCGAGCCGTCGGGCAATTTCAGTCCGCCGTGGCCGGGCAGGTCGCCCCAGCCTTCAGCCGCGAAATCGCCGGCGGTGAGGACGCAGAGCACGCCGGGCGCGGATTTCGCAGCTTCGACATCGACCGACTTGATCTTCGCATGGGCATGCGGCGAGCGCACCACGACGCCGTGGGCCATGCCGGGCATCTGGAAGTCGTCGATATAGCGGCCGCCGCCGCGGATCAGCCGCGGATCTTCGAAACGCGGCACGCCCTGGCCGATTGCGAAATCACCCATGCTTCGTGTCTTCCCGAATTGTTGTTTTAGGAATTGGCGGCCGAGCGGATCAGTTCGGCGGCGCGCGGTGCGAAATATGTCAGGACGCCGTCGCAGCCGGCGCGCTTGAAGGCGGTGAGCGCCTCCATGATGGTGCGGTCGGCGTCGAGCCAGCCGTTGTTGATGGCGGCCATCAGCATCGCGTATTCGCCGGACACCTGATAGGCGAAGGTCGGCATGCCGAACGCGTCTTTCACGCGGCGCGCGATGTCGAGGTAGGGCATGCCCGGCTTGACCATGATCATGTCGGCGCCTTCCGCGATGTCGAGTTCGACTTCGCGAAGCGCCTCGTCGGAATTGCCGGGGTCCATCTGATAGGTGCGCTTGTCGCCGGTCAGCGTTTTCGCGGAGCCAACGGCGTCGCGGAACGGGCCGTAAAAGGCGGAGGCATATTTCGCCGCGTAAGCCATGATCGAGACGTCGGTGAAGTTCGCGCCGTCGAGCGCCTTGCGGATCGCGCCGACGCGACCGTCCATCATGTCGGACGGCGCGATGATGTCGCAGCCGGCTTCCGCCTGCACCAGCGCCTGCTTCACCAGCACGGCCACGGTGTCGTCGTTGACGATGATGCCCTCGCGCAGCAGGCCGTCATGGCCGTGGCTGGTGTAGGGGTCGAGCGCGACATCGGCGAGAATGCCGACCTCCGGCACTTCCTTCTTGATCGCGCGGATGGCGCAGCACACCAGATTGTCGGGGTTGAGCGCCTCGGCGCCGTCCTCGTCGCGGAGCGACGGGTCCGTGTAGGGGAACAGGGCGATGCAGGGGATTGTCAGCTTGGCGGCGCGCTCGGCCTCGCGCACCGCCTGATCGACCGAGAGCCGCTCGACGCCGGGCATCGAGGCGATCGCGGCGCGCGCATTGTTGCCGTCCATCACAAATAGCGGCCAGATCAGATCGTTGGTGGTGAGAACGTGCTCCTGCACCATGCGGCGCGCCCAGGGCGCACGGCGGTTGCGGCGCATCCGGGTCGCGAGATCGAGCGCGGTCGTTTCCGCCGCGGCATCGTCGCCGGCGGGCGTGAAGCGGACGCGGCTTTCGATCGGGCGGCCGAATTTGATCGCCATGGGCAAGTCTCCCATCTTCGGGACGTCTCGGTCCCGAAGGATGGGCCGGTTTTAGCGGGTCCGCCCCGCATGCGCCAGCGGTTCAGGCCGCGGCCTGTTTTTCCATCGCCAGCGCGGCGTCGAGGCTCGCGTGGTCGCGATCAATCGAAGCAACCGCCAGAACGCGGCCGTTTTGGACATATCGCACCACGCAGTCACGCCCGGCGATGTCGCCGTCGATTTCGATCGAGTCCCACTTTTCTGCATGGCCGACATAATTAATCGGCACATCGTAGTGCTGGCTCCAGAAGAACGGCACGGCGCGGAATGGCGTCGGCTCGCCAAGGATGTTCAGCGCGGCGGTCTGACCCTGCCGCTCCGCGACGACCCAGTGTTCGACACGGATGGCCTGACCGGAAATCGGGTCCGGCCAGCGGGCGATATCGCCGGCGGCGTAGATGCCCGGCGTGCTCGTTTCAAGATATTCGTTGACGGTGACGCCGCGGTCGATAGAGAGGCCGGCCTGCTCGGCGAGCGCGAGGCGGGGACGCACGCCGACGCCGACCACGACGAGGCCCGCTTCGAGCGTGCCGCCGCTCTTGAGCGTGACGTGACTGTTGGCGATGGCCGTCACGCTGTCCTCAAGATGGAAGTGGACGCCGTGGTCCTCATGCAGGGCGCGAATGAAATCGCCGAGTTGCGGACCGAACACGCGCTCGAGCGGACGCTTCTCGGGCGCCACGACATGGACCTCAATTTTGCGGGCGCGCAGGGCTGCGGCGGCTTCGAGACCGATGAAGCTGGCGCCAATCACCACGGCGCGGCTCGTCTCGCCCGCACCGGCGATGATGGCGCGGCAGTCGTCGAACGAGCGCAGGGTATGAACATGCGGCAGGTCGGCGCCGGGCACGGGGAGCCGCACCGGCTCCGCGCCGGTCGCGAGCAGCAGCTTGTCGAACGGGACCGTGCCGCCGTCGTGCAACGTGAGCTTGCGGCCGGCGGGATCGAGCACCGTGACGTCGCAGCCGAGCTTCAGCGTGATGTCGTTGTCGGCGTACCATAGGGTATCGCGCAGCGGCACCCAGTCGTCCGGCGCGCTGCCGGCGAGATAGTCCTTGGAGAGATTGGGGCGATCGACCGGCGCGGCGGAGTCGTTGCTCAACATCGTGATGCTGCCGGCAAAGCCGCGCCGCCGCAGCATCTCGGCCGCGGCAAAGCCCGCGGCGCCGCCGCCGACGATGACGACGCGGCCGGACCACGGCCTGGCGATCTTGCGCGGTGAGGTTTCGCGCTTGTTGCCGACGACGATCTTGCCGTCGCGCTCGGTCACGTCCCAGCAGGTGAGCGGGCTGAGGGCCGGCGCGGCGAGCGGCTCGCCGTTGCGCAGGTCAAAGCAGGCGTGATGCCACGGGCAGCGGACCGTGTCGCCGACCAGAAGCCCCTCGGCAAGCGGCCCATGATAGTGGGTGCAGTGCGCGGCGACCGCTGACACGCGCCCGCCGTGGCGGACCAGCAGAACTTCCTCGTCACCGACGTGACCGGCAAGCATCGCGCTTTCGGCGAGCGCGGCGGCGGGAATGCCCTTGGTGAGATCCGGGCCTTTCGGGTCGGCGTCGCTGGTGGAATGATCGGACATGGAGGCTCCTCCGGGTTCAGGGCCATCCGCCGGTTGCGCCGGGTGGCATTCTACCGCATGAGATGCGCAAAAGGCCGGAAAGGTTCCGAAACGGACGAAGTTTCCACGCGCGGTTGCAGCCGGCCGCGTGTGCTGGATAATCGGAGCGGGGACGCGGGCAGCCATCATGGATTTCGATCTCACCGACGATCAGCGGGCCTTCCAGTCGACCGCGCGTGCTTTCGCGCATGATGAAATGATGCCGCATGCGAAGGACTGGGACGAGGGTGAGATCTTTCCGGTCGCGGCGCTGCGCAAGGCGGCGGAGCTTGGGTTCGGCGGCATCTATGTGAAGGACGACGTCGGCGGGTCGGCGCTGACGCGGCTGGACGCCGCGATCATCTTCGAGGAACTGGCGCAGGGCTGCACCTCCACCGCCGCCTATATCTCGATCCACAACATGGCGGCGTGGATGATCGACGCCTTCGGCAACGACGACCAGCGCAGGCGCTTCCTGCCGAAGCTCTGCACGATGGAGCACTTCGCGAGCTATTGCCTGACCGAACCGGGCGCGGGCTCCGACGCCGCGAGCCTCGCGACCAAGGCGCGGCGCGACGGCGACACTTACGTGCTCGACGGCGCCAAGGCTTTCATCTCCGGCGGCGGGCGCTCCGACATCTATGTCGTGATGGCGCGCACGGGCGAGGGCGGCCCGCGCGGCATTTCCTGCATCGTGGTCGAGAACGGCACGCCGGGCCTTTCGTTCGGCGCGCAGGAGAAAAAACTCGGCTGGAAGTCGCAGCCGACCGCGATGGTGATGTTCGAGAATTGCCGGGTGCCTGTCGCGAACCGCATCGGTGCGGAGGGGCAGGGCTTCAAGATCGCGATGGCCGGCCTCGACGGCGGCCGGCTCAATATCGGCGCCTGCTCGCTGGGCGGCGCGCAGTTCTGCCTCGACCGCACCATCGACTACATGAAAGAGCGCAAGCAGTTCGGCACCCGGCTCGCCGATTTCCAGGCATTGCAATTCCGTGTCGCGGATTATGCGACGGAACTCGACGCCGCGCGGTTGCTGCTGCATCGCGCCGCACATGCGGTGACGAACGGGGAGTGCCACGGCACGCGGCTCGCCGCGCAGGCGAAACGCCTCGCCACCGATGTCGGCTTTGAGGTGGTCAATGGCTGCCTGCAACTGCACGGCGGCTACGGCTATTTGCGCGATCATCCGATCGAACGGGTGTTGCGCGATGTCCGCGTTCATCAAATACTGGAGGGCACCAACGAGGTGATGCGGCTGATCGTCAGCCGCGCCATGCTTGCGAACTGACGGCGTAACCAGAAAACGTGATCCGGAAATACGGGAGAACGACATGGAGCAGCTTCCGCGAAAATACCTGACGCGCGACGAGATGATGAAGCGCGTGGCGCGCTTCAAGGACCTCAAGGGCTCGGACGGCGGCCTGCCGGATTCGAAGATGCCGGGCTGCGAGCGCATGCTGTTCAACGTCATCGGCTTCCAGCCGCCGCAAGGCATCGGAGAAAATGCGACCTCGCCGGTCGGCGACGACGCAGCGCGCATGGCGGCGATCAAGATCCGCGAAGGATTCAATCTCGGCTATTGCAAGGCGAAGCCCGGCCACGGACCGGAGATGCACAACCACGACACCAACGAGACCTTCATCTGCATGACCGGCAAGTGGCGCGCGAGCTGGGAAGACGAGCAGGGCAAGGTCGATCACGTCGATCTCGACCCGCTCGATGTCATTTCGTTTCCGCCCGGCATGATCCGCCGCTTCGAGAACGTGACCGGCGGCGACCCGAACACGGACTCGATCCTGATGTTCGTGATCGGCGGCGATGCGCCGCAAGCCGAGTTCACCGACGAAGCGATGGATCGGCTGGTCAAGGCCGGCGCCTGGAAGCCGAACTGACGCCCGCGTGAGCGCCCCCGCCGAAATCCTGTTCGAGCGCCGGGGCGCGGCCGGCATCGTCACGCTGAACCGGCCGCAGGCGCTCGGCGCGGTAACGCACGGCATGGTGCTTGCGCTGCGTGCGCAGCTCGACGCCTGGGCGGATGACGCCGCGGTGACGCGCGTCATCGTCACCTCGGCACCGGGGCGGGCGTTCTCGGCGGGCGGCGATATCCGCGCGCTCTATGACCTCGGCCGTGCCGGACAGCATGACAAAGCCTTGCAGTTCTGGCGCGACGAGTATCCGCTCAACACGGTCATCAAGACCTACCGCAAGCCCTATGTGGCGTTGATCGACGGCATCGTGATGGGCGGCGGTGTTGGCGTTTCGGTGCACGGCTCGCATCGCGTCGCCGGCGACAAATATGCGTTTGCGATGCCGGAGGTCGGTATCGGGTTTTTCCCCGATGTTGGCGCGACCTGGTTCCTGCCGCGGCTGCCGGGCCGGCTCGGCACCTATTGCGCGCTGACGGGCGACCGCCTCAATGCGGCGGATGCCTGCGCTGCGGGACTCGCGACCCACCGCGTTGCGTCGTCGCGTTTTGCGGAATTGCTCGATGCGCTTTGCGGCAATGTGTCGGTCGATGCGGTGCTCGCCGCCTTTGCCGAAGCCGCGGAGGAGGGGCCGGTTGCGCCGCATCGCGCCACGATCGAACGCCTGTTCGATGGCGAGAGCGTCGAGGCTATTCTGGCGAAGCTCGACAGGGAGGCAGCGGGCGGTGCCGCGGCGGACTGGGCGGGGAAGGTTGTGGCGAACATCCGCACAAAATCACCGACCAGCCTCAAGGTCGCGCTCGCGCAGATGCGGCACGGCGCAGGATGGACCTTTGCGCAGTGCATGCAGGCCGAATTTCGCATCGTGTCGCGAATCGTCCGGGAGCATGATTTCTACGAGGGCGTGCGCGCCGCGATCATCGACAAGGACAACGCGCCGCGCTGGCAACCCGCCACGCTCGATGCGGTGACGCCGGTCGAGATCGAGCGGCATTTTGCGGCGCTCGATGCCGGAGACCTCGATTTGTCATGACCGACCGTCTGGACGATCACGATCAGGACGCTCACGGCCTCGAGCCGGTGCACACCGAGGAAGAGCATCTCGGCGTCGGCATCTGGACGTTGCGGCTGATCCTGTTCTTGCGCGTGATGGCCGGCGTCTCGATGATCAAGGGGCTGTTCCACTGGTCGGCCTTGCTGGGTATCGGCGCCGGCCCGCAGGGCGGCTTCGAGACACATTCGGTGTCATGGCAATCGGCGACGATCTTCTTTGCGGTGCTCGATCTGATCGCGGCGGTCGGCCTCTGGCTCGCCGCGACCTGGGGCGCGGTGGTCTGGCTCGCCTCCGTCGCGTCGATGCTCGTGCTCGATCTGTTTTTCCCGCAGATTTTCGATGGTGGCATTCTTCTCAATGTCTTCGAGATGGCGTTGCTCTTTATCTATGTCTGGCTTGCGATAAGGTCGGCACAGGAACAAACGAAATAGCGGCGCTGCCTTGCGCGCGTCATGGTGAGAGTAGAGCTGGGGAGGAACGGCAATGGCGCATGTCGCATTCATCGGTCTCGGCAATATGGGCTTGCCGATGGCGCAAAATCTCATCAAGGCCGGTCATCAGGTCACCGGCGTCGATCTGTCGACGGCAGCCAAGGACAAGCTCAAGGCGTCGGGCGGCGCGCTGGCGGACAATGCGGGCGCTGCCGCGCGCGAGGCTGACGTCATCGTCACCATGCTGCCCTCCGGCAAGGAGGTGAGGGCGCTTTATCTCGATGCCGGTGGCATCGTCGCGAGCGCGAAGAAGGGTGCGTTGCTGATCGACTCCTCGACCATCGATGTCGAGTCGGCGCGCGCCGTCGCGAAGGCGGCGACGGAAAAAGGACTGTTGATGGTCGATGCTCCGGTGTCCGGCGGCGTCGGCGGTGCGAGCGCCGGGACGCTCACCTTCATGGTCGGCGGTAGCGATGCGGCCTTTGCAAAAGCGAAGCCGTTTCTCGATGCGATGGGCAAGACCATCGTTCATGCCGGCGGCGACGGCAACGGGCAGGCGGCCAAGATCTGCAACAACATGATCCTCGGCATCTCAATGATCGCGGTGTCGGAGGCTTTCGTGCTCGCCGAGAAGCTCGGCCTCGACCCGCAAAAGCTGTTCGACATCTCCTCGAAGTCGTCCGGCCAGTGCTGGTCGATGACGAGCTATTGCCCGGTGCCCGGGCCGGTGCCGGCTTCGCCCGCGAACCGCGACTATCAGGCGGGATTCACTGCGGCGATGATGTTGAAGGATCTGAAACTGTCCCAGGATGCGGCAAAGGCGGCGGGTGCTGTGACACCGCTCGGCGCCGACGCATCAAGCCTCTATTCACGTTATGTCGAGAGCGGGGAGGCGGGGCGCGATTTTTCGGGCATCATCCGCTTCATTCGCGGCGGCGCGGCGTGACAGGGTGAACGCGAGGTAACGACGTTTCGCGCAAGTTGAAGCGTCAACACACCGTTCACCCTTGCAAATAAACCCAATCTTTATGGTGTTGTTTAAGCGGATTTTAGATTGCCGCCCTTAATGTCGGCGCATGGTGCGGGGAAAACAGGGCCTCGCACACGACAAAGTACGACAAAAAGACAAGGGGCGTTGGACATGAAAGCCGTAGCAAAGGCGGTGGAGACTTCGGAACGCGATCAACGTTTCGATCACATCCGCCCGCAATATCTCGAAGCCTTGACGCTGGTGGAGCGGCTGCATCGCCGCCTGCTCGACGTCATCAAGGACGAATTCGACCGTCGCGGCCGCGCGGACATCAACTCCGTGCAGGCGCTGTTGCTCTACAATATCGGGGACAAGGAATTGACGGCCGGTGAGCTGCGCACGCGCGGCTATTATCTCGGCTCGAACGTTTCCTACAATCTCAAGAAGCTGGTCGAGATGGGCTTCCTCGATCACCAGCGCTCGCGCGTCGACCGCCGCTCGGTGCGCATCAAGCTGACCGACAAGGGGCGCGACGTGCGCGACATCGTCGAGACGCTTTACCAGAAGCATGTGCGTACCGTGGAACAGGTCGGCGGCATCAGCTCCGACGAGTTCGCCACGCTCAACAAAACGCTCCACCGCCTCGAGCGGTTCTGGACCGACCAGATCCTCTATCGCTTGTAGTTCGTTCTCGTGGGCATGATCTTGTCCGAAAACCGGTAGCCGCTTTCCGGGATCATGCCCTAGCGTCGTTAAACGTCGTACTGGCGGAAGAACTTGCCCCGGCTTCGCGAGCCGGGGCTTTTTATTGTATTTCCCGGCGATACCGCCGCTATGGGCCGCAGTCGCCGCCCGCGGCAGGCGCGGCCGCTGCTGGTCAGGGCCTCTCTCAGACGGTAGTCTTCGATCCGATCGGAAACGAAGCGATGGATCGATTTACGTCGAGTTGGCAGGTGCGCTCGCGTTCGGCCGCCTGGCCCGGACTGCGCGTCGAACACGTCGAGGCGGTGGGCCTCGATCCGCACGAATTCGAATTTCGCGGCGACTGCTACTTCGTGGCGTTCGGCTACGACGGCACGCGGGCCGACGGCGAGACCGCGATCGATGGCGGCGTGCGCTCCCGGCGCTGCGATTTCGCGCGATCGGTCGTCTTCGTGCCGCAGGGTTTGAAGATCAGCGGCTGGAGCGTCCCGCGCAAGCCGTCGCGCTGGCTGAACCTCTACATCGATCCGACCGCGCGGTTTATCGACCCCGGCTTCGGACTGCATATGTTGCGCCTCGAACCGCAATTGCATGTCGCGGCGGAAGCGGCCTGGCGCAGCGGCGAGAAGATCGCCGCGCTGCTCGGCCGCCAGTCCCCGCATTCGGCGATGGAAGCGGAGACGCTGTGCAGTCTTCTGCTGCTCGAACTGGCAGGCGGGGAGGCTGTCGTCGCGCGGCAACCGGTGCGCGGCGGCCTTGGCAATCGGCGTGCGGCCATCGCGGAATCCTATATCCGCGATCATCTTCATCAGGATATCAGCCTTGCCACGCTCGCAGCCGCGGTTGAGCTGACGCCCAATCATTTCCTGCGCGCGTTCCGCGACACATTCGGGATGCCGCCGCATGCCTATGTGCTGCATCGCCGGCTGGAAAAGGCCAAGGATCTGCTGGCCGACCGGTCGGTGCCGATCACGACCATTGCGCTCGCAACGGGCTTTGGCGGGTCGAGCCACTTCGCCACCGCGTTCAAGAAGGGCGTCGGCATGACGCCGTCGCGCTATCGCGCCGGGCTTCTTTGAGATCGTTCGTATTTCATCTTCATTTTTTGAAAGCCGCGCCGAATTTTTGAAATCGGCATGCGGCAGGCCGGCCTAGTTTGGAGCCTCTCGAATGAAGAGGCTCGATATGGACGACTTCAACGCCAGGCTGACGGCATGGGATCGCCAGCAACCCGACGGTCGCGCCGGCATGGGCGGCTACGAAACCTACGACGCCATCAGTAACGTGCCGTGGCAGAGCAGGGAGCGCGTTCCGACGGCCTATGAACATGCGCTCGCCGGCGCATTGGAGCGCGCCTACATCGACGGCGCGAAGGATCTCGACGGCCTCGCGGAGCGGTTGAACGCCATGAACGTCCTGCGCAACGACGGCCAGACGTGGACGGCCGGCTCGCTGGCGGCTGAACTCGAAGCATTGGGGCGCTGATCCATGACCGCGCATTCCGCCATTCCTCAAGCCGATCCGGTCGAAATCGCCGTCGAGAACGGCATTCGCAATCTCTGGTATCCGGTTCTCGCGAGCTGGCAGCTGGGGCCGACGCCGCTCGGCGTCACGCGCCTCGGCGACCGCATCGTGCTGTGGCGCGACAAGGACGGCGAAGTCCGTGCCGTCGAGGATCGCTGCCCGCACCGCGGCGCGCGGCTGTCGCTCGGCTGTAATCTGGGGGATCGGGTCGCCTGCTGGTATCACGGTGTCGAGGTCGATGCGGGCGGGCGTGTCGCGGCGGTGCCGGCGGTCGAATCCGCGCCCATGACCGGCCGCAAGATGCTGCGCTCCTATTCTGCCGTCGAAGCGCATGGCGCGATCTATCTGTGGTTCGGCGAGGCCGAGCCGGTGCCGCTGCAAGTACCGGAGCAACTGACCTCGGAAGCGTTCTCGGGCTTTCTGTGTACCGCGATCTGGCGCTGCAACTATCGCTACGCCCATGACAACCTGATGGACCTGATGCACGGCGCCTATCTGCATGCCGTCTCGCATTCGATGTCGGGCGGCAACAAGAAGGCGAAGATGCAGTTGCGCGAAACCGATGCCGGTTTCGTCTACGAGAAGGTCGACCAGGCGGGACAGAATTTCGACTGGGTCGAGTTCGGCGATACCGGCGTCCACTGGATGCGCACCACGGTGCCGTATGGGCCGGGAGCGGGGCCGGGCGGGCCGTTCTGGATCGTCGGCATGGTGGCGCCCATCACGCCCGACCTCTGCCAGGTGTTCTTCTGGCGCCTGCGCAATGTGCAAGGCTGGCAGCGCGACAGCTGGCGGTTCCTCTATCGCAACAGGCTCGAAGGACGTCACTGGGCCGTGCTGGAGCAGGATCGCCGCATCCTCGAAGCGCTGGTGCCCAACGCGCGAGCGCAGGAGACCTTGTACGAGCACGATCTCGGCGTCGTCCGGCTGCGGCGCGCGCTTGCCGCCAGTGCAAGACATCAAATGCCGGCCCGCAACTCGTCGCCCGTTACGGCTTAAGGAGACAGGATCATGCAATCATCTCGTGCATCTCATCTGACCCGGGCCTTTGCGTTTGCCCTCTGCCTTGGCGCTGGGCTGACGGCTTCGCCTGCGGTGGCGTTGGAAAAGATCACTTATCTGTTGCCCGCGCCGCCGAGCCTGCCGGCCTTTGCGCCGTGGGTCATCGCCAAGAAACTCGGCTACTACGCCGCCGCCGGTTACGACGTGGAATTCGCGACGGCCAAAGGCGGCGTCGATGTCGCCAAGCAGGTCGGCGTCGGCAATGCGCCGATCGGCGGCGCGATCGGCGACACGCCGATCATCGTCCGCGCCAACGGCGTGCCGGTGAAAGCGGTCGCCGTGCTCGGCGGCGGTTCGCTCACCGTGCTGGTTGCCCGCGGCGACAGCGGGGTCAAATCGATCGAGGATCTCAAGGGAAAAAACATCTCGGTCATGTCGTTTCAGGACACGACCTATTTCGCCTTGCTCGGCACGCTCGCATCGAAAGGCCTGACCAAGAACGACGTGCAGGCAAAGGCTGTCGGTCCGGGCTGGGTCGCCAATTTCGTGACGACCGGCAAGGCCGATGCCTGCGCCTGTTCCCCCGACATGGAGGTCGACGCGCGCTCCAAGATGCCGGATGCCGTCTCGCTGCCGACGCGCGATGCCTTCCCGTCGATGGCGCAGGCCATCCTCGCGTCCGACGAGATGATCGCCAAGCGGCCTGAGCTGGTGCGTGCGATCGTGCAAGCGACGCTGAAGGGAATGAAATACGTGATGGACGACCCCGACGCTGCCGCCAAGGTCTATGTCGAAGCGACGCCTTCGTTCGCCGGAAAAGAGGAACTGATCAAGGCCACGCTGAAGAACTTCGTCAAACGCACCTACGGCGGCCAGGAGGTTCTTGGTGAAGTCGACAGTGGCCGGCTCAAGACGCTGGAGGCGTTTTATCTGAAGGAAGGCATTATCCGGACCGCGGTGCCGATCAACGATCTCTACACCAACGCGTTCATCAAATAAGCGAACGCGAGGCGACGCGGCATCGTCGCCGGTCGAAGGCGCGGCCTCGCGCGGCGAGGCGTGTGGGCCGGTCCGGCCGGTGCCGGTGCCGGAGCGCGGGGGGCGGGGCCTTGGGCGCCGCCCCCGTCTCCCATTGCACGGCGCGCGCGTCCCCAGCCTTGCATCCCCATATCTTGCGGTTTCCACCCGTCGGCCCGCCAATGCTTGGCGCTGCGCCGACGGTGTGCTATGGCCGGCTCCATTCCTGAATCAGCGAACGAGAGCGCCGTCGGCGACAAGGCGCCAGGAGCAATTGCAATGGCCAGTCCCGTTTCCGATACCGCATCCCGGCCGGACACATTCTTCTCAGCGAAAGTGCGCGAAACCGATCCCGCCGTGGCCGAGGTCATCGCCAGGGAGCTTGGCCGGCAGCGCGACGAAATCGAGCTGATCGCCTCGGAGAATATCGTCAGCAAGGCGGTGCTGGAGGCCCAAGGCTCGGTCCTCACCAACAAGTACGCGGAAGGCCTGCCGGGCAAGCGCTATTACGGCGGCTGCCAGCACGTCGACACGGTCGAGCGGCTCGCCATCGAGCGCGTGACCAGGCTGTTCGGTTGCAAATTCGCCAATGTGCAGCCGCATTCCGGCGCCTCCGCCAATGCCGAGGTGTTCTTCGCGCTGATGCAGCCCGGCGACACCTTCATGGGCCTCAACCTCGCGGCGGGCGGTCACCTGACGCATGGCTCGCCGGTCAACATGTCCGGCAAGTGGTTCAAGCCAGTGCCTTATGGCGTGCGCCGCGACGACCACCGCCTCGACATGGACGAGGTCGAGCGGCTCGCCAAGGAGCACCGGCCGAAGCTGATCATCGCCGGCGGCTCGGCCTATCCGCGCATCATCGACTTCCGCCGCTTCCGCGAGATCTGCGACGAAGTCGGCGCGATCTTCATGGTCGACATGGCGCATTTTGCCGGGCTCGTCGCCGGCGGCGCGCATCCCTCGCCGTTCCCGCACGCGCATGTCGTCACCACCACGACGCACAAGACGCTGCGCGGCCCGCGCGGCGGCGTGATCCTGTCCGACGACGAGGAGATCGCCAAGAAACTCAATTCGGCGGTGTTCCCCGGCATGCAGGGCGGGCCGCTGATGCATGTGATCGCCGCCAAGGCGGTGGCGTTCGGCGAGGCGTTGCAGCCGTCGTTCCGTACCTACGCGCAGAACGTCGTCGCCAACGCCAAGGCGCTCGCCGAGACGCTGAAGTCGCGCGGTCTCGACATCGTGTCCGGCGGCACCGACACCCATCTGATGCTGGTCGATCTGCGGCCCAAGCGGCTGACCGGCAAGGTCGCCGAATTGGCGCTCGGCCGCGCGCACATCACCTGCAACAAGAACGGCATTCCGTTCGATCCGGAGAAGCCGATGGTGACCTCGGGCATCCGGCTCGGCTCGCCGGCCTGCACCACGCGCGGCTTCGGCGTCAAAGAATTCCAGCAGGTCGGCGATATGATCGTCGAGGTGCTGGACGTGCTGTCGCAGAAGGGCGCCGAGGAAGACGCGCTGATCGAGGCGACGGTGCGCGACAAGGTGAAGGCGCTGCTCGGGCGCTTTCCGATCTATCAGAGCTGAGAAGAAACGGGGGCGGGGATGCGCTGTCCAAGCTGCGGAAGTCTCGACACCCAGGTCAAGGATTCGCGGCCGACCGAGGACTCCGCCGCGATCCGCCGCCGTCGGGTCTGCATCTCCTGCAACTTCCGCTTCACAACCTTCGAGCGGGTGCAACTGCGCGAACTGACCGTCATCAAGCGCAACGGCCGCCGCGTGCCGTTCGACCGCGACAAGCTGATGCGCTCGGTGCAGATCGCGCTGCGCAAGCGGCCGGTCGATCCGGAGCGCATCGAGAAGATGGTGTCGAAGATCGTGCGGGAACTCGAAAGCCTCGGCGAGAACGAAGTCTCGTCGGAGACGATCGGCGAGATGCTGATCGATCACCTGCGCGAGCTCGATCAGGTCGCCTATGTGCGCTTTGCCTCGGTCTACCGCAATTTCCGCGAGGCGAAGGACTTCCAGGCCGCGCTCGATGAATTGTCCGGCGAAGACGAGCCGCGCCCGCCGCAGGGCGTTAAAAAATGAACGATAGTCCGGCCCCCGAACCTGCCGCCGATCTCGTCGCGGCCGAGGCACCTGCCGTTCCGCCCGCCGCGCCGCCGCGCGCGATGACGCCGGGGGAAGATGCCCGCTTCATGGCGCTTGCGCTGGCGCTCGGCCGGCGCGGCCTCGGCAATACCTGGCCCAATCCGGCGGTCGGCGCGGTGATCGTGAAGAACGGCGTCATTATCGGCCGCGGCTGGACGCAGCCGGGCGGCCGTCCGCATGCCGAGACGCAGGCCCTGAAGCGCGCCGGCAAGGCCGCCGAAGGCGCGACGATGTATGTAACGCTCGAGCCGTGCTCGCATCAGGGCAAGACGCCGCCCTGCGCCGACGCCGTCGCGCGCGCGAAGATCGCGCGGGTTGTCTCGTCGATTGAAGATCCCAATCCGGAGGTCGGGGGGCAAGGCCACAAGAAGCTGACCGACCGCAAGATCGCGGTCGAGGTCGGGCTGGGCGCCGACGACGCGCGCCGCGATCACGCCGGCCACATTCGCCGCATTGCCGACGGCCGGCCGCATGTGATGCTCAAGCTTGCGGTATCGGCTGACGGCAAGGTTGCGGCGGCGGGCCGCAAGCCGGTCGCCATCACCGGCGAAGCGGCCCGGCATCGCGTCTACCAGATGCGCGCCGACTACGACGCCATCCTGGTCGGCATCGGCACCGTGCTGGCCGATAATCCGGCGCTGACCTGCCGGCTGCCGGGCATGTATGAGCGTTCGCCGGTTCGCATCCTGCTCGACTCGCAGCTGCGCGCGCCGCTCGCCTGTCATCTCGTCGCCACGGTGCGTGAGACGCCGACCTGGATTTTTACATCGAAGACGGCGTCGGAAATTGCCGAGCAGATCCTGCAGGAGCGCGGCGCGAAGGTGTTCCGCGTCGGTTCGCAGAACGGCCGGCTCGATCTCGACGAAATCCTCAAGACACTCTCGGCCGAGGGCATCACCCGGCTGATGGTCGAAGGCGGGCCGACGGTGGCGGCAAGCTTCGTCGACGCCGATCTCGTCGATGCGGTCGCGCTGTTTCATGCCGAGAAGACCATCGGGGAGGACGGCATCGACGCGCTCGAGGGCATGTCTCTCGACGCCTTGACCGCGTCAGACAAACTCAAGAAGACCGGCGAGGCGGAATTCGGTCCCGACCGCGTCGAGACTTACGAGCGCGTCTGATGTTTACCGGCATCGTCACCGACGTTGGCACGGTGCAGGCGGTGGAGCCGCGCGCCAACAATCTGCGCCGCATCAAGATCGCGTGCGGCTATCCGCGCGCCTCGATCGTCGACGGCGCTTCGATTGCCTGTTCCGGCGTCTGCCTCACCGTCACCGGCGCGGGGGAGGACGACAACGGGACATGGTTCTCGGCCGATGCTGCGGCGGAAACGCTCGCCGTGACGACGGTCGGCGCCTGGAAGCACGGCACGCGGATCAACCTGGAGCGTCCGCTGAAGGTGGGCGACGAACTCGGCGGGCACATGGTGGCCGGACATGTGGACGGTATCGCCCGGCTGGTGACGCGCCACACCATGACCGACATGGCGGAACTGACCTTCCGCGCGCCCGCCGGACTGATGCGCTTCATCGCGCCAAAAGGCTCTGTCGCGCTCGACGGCGTCTCGCTGACCGTCAACACGGTTAAGGACGATACGTTTTCGGTGCTGATCATCCCGCATACCCTGCAGGTGACGACATTCGGCGGGCTTGCCGAGGGCGATGGCGTCAATCTCGAGGTCGACACCATGGCGCGCTACGCGGCGCGGCTCGTGGAAACGCGCTAGTGCCTTGTGGCGGCCACGGCCGCTTGCTACGACCACGGCCATGCGAAGACAAACCGCCAGCAAAAGCAAAAGCGCGACCCGGAAGCAGAAGCCGGCCCGGATTCTCGTCGTCGAGGCGCGCTACTACACCGAGATCGCTGACGCGCTGCTCGGCGGCGCCAGGCGTGCGCTCGATGCGGCGGGCGCCGACTACGATGTGGTGACCGTTCCCGGCGCGCTGGAAATTCCGGCCGCCGTCGCCATCGTGATGGCCGACGCTGAGAAGAAGCGGAAGGCTTACGACGGCGCAGTAGCGCTCGGCTGCGTGATCCGCGGCGAGACGCTGCATTTCGAGATCGTGTCGACGCAGTCGGCGCGCGGCCTGATGAATCTCGGATTTCAGAAAGGCATGGCGATCGGCAACGGCATCCTGACCGTCGATACCGAGGCGCAGGCGCATGCCCGCGCCGGTAAGGGCGACGACAACAAAGGTGCGGAAGCTGCGCGCGCCGCGCTGGTGCTGGTGGACCTGAAGCGCAACGGAGTGCGCGCGCGATGAGCGCGACCGGCTCAGCGCAGGCGCCGGAGCCGCGCAAGGCGAACAAGCGCGGCGCGGCCCGGCTTGCCGTCGTGCAGGCGCTCTATCAGATGGACATGGCCGGCACCGGCATCAACGACATCATGGCGGAGTTCGAGAGCCATTGGCTCGGCCGCGAGGTGGAAGGCGAACAATATCTTCCGGCGGAGGCCGCGTTCTTCCGCGAGATCGTCAACGGGGTGGTGCGCGAGCAGCGCGTGATCGATCCGATGGTCGACGAGGCGCTGGAAAAGGGCTGGCCGCTGAAGCGCGTCGAGGCGGTGATCCGCGCGGCGCTGCGCGCCGGCGCCTATGAACTGGCGCATCGCAAGGATATTCCGGCGCGCGTCGTCATTACCGAATATGCCGACGTCGCCGCCGCCTTTGTCGAGCGCGACGAGACCGGCATGGTCAATGCGGTGCTGGACCAGATCGCACGGCAGTTGCGCGGCGCCGAGTTCGAGAGCCGGGGATAAGGCGATGGTCGGTCCCGACGATGCAGGTTCGGGCGAAGACCGGCTGATCGCGCGTTTCTTCAAACCGTTGGCGAGTGCGCCCGGTGCGCTCGCGCTGACCGACGATGCGGCCTTCGTTGCGCCGCCGCCGGGCTGCGATCTCGTGCTGACAGCGGATATGATCGTCGGCGGCGTGCATTTCCTTGCTGACGATCCCGCAGAGCTGATCGCGAAGAAGGCGATGCGGGTGAACCTTTCGGACCTCGCGGCGAAGGGCGCGGCGCCGTTCGGCTTTCTCGTTTCGATTGCCCTGCCGCAGGGCGTCGATGAGGCGTGGCTTGCGAGTTTCGCCAGCGGCCTGAAAGCGGACGCGGACGCCTATCGCTGTCCGCTCTACGGCGGCGACACGACGCGGACGCCGGGACCGGTGACAATTTCCGTGACCATGGCGGGAACGGTGCCGCATGGCACGATGGTGAAGCGCGCCGGCGCGAAGGCGGGCGACAAGATTTATGTCTCCGGCACCATCGGCGACGCGGCGCTCGGCCTCGCCGTGCAGCGGGATGACGGCCGCAGGATTTCCGCGGGCGCGCGCGATTATCTGGTTGGCCGTTATCGCCTGCCGCAGCCGCGCAATGCGCTGGCCGAAGCCGTGCGCACCCATGCCTCGGCGGCGATGGATGTGTCCGACGGCCTTGCCGGCGATCTCGCCAAGCTCTGCCGGGTGTCCGGCGTTGCCGCGCGGATCGAGACGGAGCGGGTGCCGCTCTCAGACGCCGCGCGCGAATTGATCGCGACCGATGCAGCGTTGCTCGAAGCGGCGATCACCGGTGGCGACGATTACGAGATCGTCTGCGCCGTGCCTCCGGAAAAGATTTCGTCCTTCGAAAGCGAGGCGGCCGCGGCGCGCGTGCCGGTCGCCGCGATCGGCGAGGTGGCGGGCGGACAGGGCCTCGATGTGCGCGGCCCGGATGGCGCGCCGATGGCGCTGCGCCGAACCTCATTCAGTCATTTCTGAGCGCAGGCTGTCGCGATATAGTCGCGCCCTCAATCGGGGTGCGGCATGGACGATGTCACGAAGCGGAGCGGCAAAGGTGCGGCGGCGGAAGCGGCCGCCAAATCCGCCGTCGCGCCACCGCCGCAAGCGGCCTCCTACCGGCCGGCGCAGAAATACGAGGCGCTGCACCGCAAGTTCCCAACCACGCATTATCTGCGCGCGGCGGCGCCGAAGCGCGTGCCGCTGTTCGCCTTCGATTATTGCGACACGGGCGCGGGCGCGGATGTCGGCATCGCGCACAACTGGGCGGCGTTCGACAGCATCAAGGTCGTGCCGCGCTACGGCGTGACCAATACGCTGCCGGGCGTCGAAGTTGACCTGTTCGGCACGCGCTACGCTGCGCCGATCGGCATCGCGCCGATGGGCGGGCCGGCGCTGGTGTGGCCGGGCGCGGATCATCTGATGGCGAAGGCGGCTCAGGCCGCGCGCATTCCCTATACGCTCGGCGTCGCCGGCGGCGCGAGCATCGAGGAGATCGCAGCGATCGCGCCGGATGTGTTCTGGCTGCAGCTTTATCGTTTCGCCAAGGACGATCACCGCATCGGTTTCGATCTGGTGCGCCGTGCGCAGGCGGCAAACGTCAAGGTGCTGACGCTGACGCTCGATGTGCCGGTGCGCACCACGCGCTCGCGCGAAACGCGTGCCGGCCTTGGCGGCGAGTTCAAGCCGACGGTTCAGATGATGCGCGAGATGATCGCGAAGCCGCGTTGGCTCGCGGCGCTGTGGCGCAACGGCATTCCGCGCTTCGCGACGATCCGTCACTACGCCGGCGAGAACGCGGGCACCAACGAGGTGATCCGTTTCGCGCGCAGCGAGATGGGCGGCGCGTTTTCATGGGATGAGGTCGCGCGTTACCGCGACAGATGGAAGGGTGCGATGGCGGTGAAGGGCGTCCTGCATCCGGCGGACGCCGAAAAGGCGGTGGCGCTCGGCATCGACGGCATCTGGGTGTCGAACCACGGCGGCCGGCAGATCGAGGCGTTGACGCCATCCATCGATTGCCTGCCGGCGGTTGTCGCGGCGGTCGGCAACAGGGCGACGGTGCTGCTCGACAGCGGCATCCGCAGCGGTCAGGACGTCATGCGCGCGCTGGCGCTCGGCGCCCAGGCGGGCTTTGCCGGCAAGAGTTTCCTGTGGGCGGTTGCGGCGCTCGGCGATCGCGGACCGGACTATCTGATCGACCTCTATATCGGCGAATTGCGCGCTGCTCTCGGCCAGATCGGCGCCTTGTCGCCGGCGGCGGCACGGACCGCCACGGTTCGTCATCCCGGCGCCTTCGATTTTGGGCAACCGGGCAAATGATCGGCAAAGGCGCGGGCAGGGCAGGCCTGCGCTGCCATGAGTAGCGGGCGGGCCGGCTCCCCTGTAAAAGATGCCGTTTCGGGAATATGTCCCGGCAACAGGTGTTGGCAATCTGCATGACGGCGCTGGCTGAACCGGCTGTCTTTTCGGGCGTGGACGACAATCTGGCGCGGCGCAACGCGCGGATTCTCGCGCTCGCGCAGGCGCTCGCCGGCGCCAACAACACCGTCATTGTCGCAACCGGCGGCATCGTCGGATCGATGTATGCCCCCGACAAGGGGCTGGCGACCCTGCCGATCACCATGATGGTGCTCGGCATGTGGATCGGCACCGTGCCGGTCGGCATGCTGTCGAAAAGGTTCGGCCGGCGCTTTGCGCTGCAGACCGGGTCGGTGTTCGGCGTCCTGTCCGGGCTCGTGTCCTGCTACGCCGTGGTCCACGGCTCGTTCCTCGGCTTTCTTGCAGGCACGTTTTGTGGCGGTCTCTACGCGGCGGCGCACCTGGCCTACCGCTTTGCCGCGACCGACACCGCAAGCGAGGCGTTTCGTCCCAAGGCCGTGTCGTGGGTGCTGGCGGGCGGGGTGCTCGCCGGCGTGATCGGCCCGCAGCTCGTCATCTTCACCAAGGACCTGTGGCAGCCCTATCTGTTCGCGGCGACCTATGTCGCGCAGGCCTGCGCGGCTCTGCTCGCGGCTTTCGTGCTGTCCTTCGTGCGTATTCCGCGCCTGCCGCCGCAGGAGCACGATGCGCCGGCGCGACCGCTTACGGAAATCGCGCGCACCCCGGCCTTCGTTGTCGCGGTCATCCTCGGCGTTGTCGCCTATTCGATGATGAACATGGTGATGACCTCGGCGCCGCTTGCGATGGTCGGCTGCGGTCATTCGGTGTCGGATGCGAGTCTGGGTATCCAGTGGCACGTGCTGGCGATGTATGGACCGAGCTTCGTCACGGGCACCTTGATCGTCCGCTATGGCGCCGAGCGGGTCGCGGCCGTAGGGCTTGCGCTGCTGTTCGCCGCGGGGGGCGTCGCCATCGCGGGGATCACGGTGGCGCATTTCTGGGGCGCGCTGGTGCTGCTCGGCGTCGGCTGGAACTTTGCCTTTATCGGGGCGACGACCATGATCGGAGCGAGCCACCTGCCGTCCGAACGCAACAAGGTGCAGTCGCTCAACGATTTCCTGATCTTCGGGTCGATGGCGGTGGCCTCGTTTTCGTCCGGCAAGCTGCTGGAGGTGATCGGCTGGGCCGCCGTCAATGAAATGCTGTTCCCGGTGGTGGCGATCGCGGGGGCGCTGCTGCTCTGGCAGATGACGCGGCGGCGGCCGGCGGCGGTCTGAGGGACGACTAAAGTCCTTGCACAGGGGCGGTGTCCGGCGTTGCGTCTTTGCCCCGTTTTTGGCAATGTCCGCCCGATTTCAAGGTCGGGATAGCTAAGTTATTGCGATTCCTGACATTCCGGGCGACGAAGCAGGGCAATTCCCTGCGAGTCTCTTACCAACCGAGGTTGATTCCACCATGACAGCTTTGTGGGTGATCGTCGGCTGCGGCGTGCTCGCGATTCTCTACGGGATCTGGGCCACCGCATCGGTGCTCCGTTCCGACGCGGGCAATGCCCGCATGCAGGAAATCGCCGCCGCCGTCCGCGAGGGCGCGCAGGCCTATCTCCGCCGCCAGTACACCACCATCGGTGTCGTTGGCATCGTCATCTTCATTCTCATCGGCGTGACGCTTGGCTGGCTGGTCGCGGTCGGCTTCGCGGTCGGCGCGGTCCTGTCGGGCGCGGCCGGCTTCATCGGCATGAACGTGTCGGTGCGCGCGAACGTGCGCACGGCGCAGGCGGCGACCAGTTCGCTTGCCGGCGGCCTCGACATCGCCTTCAAGGCCGGCGCGATCACCGGCATGCTGGTGGCGGGCCTCGCGCTGCTCGGCGTGACGCTCTATTTCGGCATGCTGACCGGCAGCCTGAAACTGGCGCCGAACGACCGCATCGTGATCGACGCGATCGTCGCGCTCGGCTTCGGCGCGTCGCTGATCTCGATCTTCGCCCGTCTCGGCGGCGGCATCTTCACCAAGGGTGCGGACGTCGGCGGCGATCTCGTCGGCAAGGTCGAAGCGGGTATCCCGGAAGATGATCCACGCAACCCGGCCACCATCGCGGACAACGTGGGCGACAACGTCGGCGATTGCGCCGGCATGGCCGCCGACCTGTTCGAAACCTATGCGGTGACCATCGTTGCAACCATGGTGCTGGCGGCGATCTTCTTCGCCAACTCGCCGCTGTTGCTGTCGATGATGACGCTGCCGCTCGCGATCGGCGGCGTCTGCATCATCACCTCGATTGTCGGCACCTTCTTCGTCAAGCTCGGCTCGTCGCAGTCGATCATGGGCGCGCTGTACAAGGGGCTGATCGTCACCGGCATCCTGTCGCTCGTCGGCATCGCCGCGGTCATTCACTGGGCGCTGCCGCAGGGCTTCGCCACCACGCTGGTGACCGAAGGCAAGAACTACACCGGCATGACGCTGTTTGCTTGCGGCATCGTCGGCCTCGTGGTCACCGGCCTGATCATCTGGATCACCGAGTACTACACCGGCACCGACTATCGTCCGGTGAAGTCGATTGCCCAGTCCTCGGTGACCGGCCACGGCACCAACGTGATTCAGGGTCTGGCGATTTCGATGGAGTCGACTGCGATGCCTGCGATCGTCATCATCGCCGGCATCCTGATCACCCACAGCCTCGCGGGCCTGTTCGGAATCGCCATCGCGGTGACGACGATGCTGGCGCTGGCCGGCATGATCGTCGCGCTCGATGCCTTCGGTCCCGTCACCGACAATGCCGGCGGCATTGCCGAAATGGCGGGCCTGCCGAAGGAAGTGCGCAAGTCGACCGACGCGCTCGACGCGGTCGGCAACACCACCAAGGCGATCACCAAGGGCTATGCCATCGGTTCGGCGGGCCTCGGCGCGCTGGTGCTGTTCGCGGCCTATAACCAGGACCTCGATTACTTCACCAAGGCCGGTGCGGGCTACTTTCAGGGCGTTCAGCTCGATTTCTCGCTGAAGAACCCCTACGTCGTCGTCGGCCTGCTGTTCGGCGGCCTGCTGCCGTATCTGTTCGCGGCGATGGGCATGACCGCGGTCGGACGTGCGGCCGGCTCGATCGTCGAGGAAGTGCGCAAGCAGTTCCGTGAAGACGCCGGCATCATGAAGGGCACCTCGAAGCCGAACTACGGCCGCGCGGTGGACATCCTGACCAAGGCGGCGATCAAGGAAATGATCATTCCGTCGCTGCTGCCGGTGCTGTCGCCGATCGTCTGCTACTTCGCGATCTACGTGATCGCGGGCGGCGGCGCGGCCGGCAAGTCGGCAGGCTTCTCGGCGCTGGGCGCGATGCTGCTCGGCGTGATCGTGACGGGCCTGTTCGTCGCGATCTCGATGACCTCGGGCGGCGGCGCCTGGGACAACGCCAAGAAGTACATCGAGGACGGTCACTTCGGCGGCAAGGGCTCGGACGCCCATAAGGCGGCCGTGACCGGCGACACCGTCGGCGATCCCTACAAGGACACCGCGGGTCCCGCGGTCAATCCGATGATCAAGATCACCAACATCGTCGCGCTGCTGCTGCTCGCCATCCTGGCGCACTAGTGTCTTGAGGGCATGATCTTGCCCGAAAACCGGATGCCACTTTTCGGGATCATGCCCTAAGCAGCCGACATCGAAAGACGAAGCCCCGCGGTTTTCCGCGGGGCTTTTCTTTTGTCTCGGGTGTGCTGCCGATCTCTCGTGCCGCCGGCGCTGCCGATGCGTCAGCCGAAGATCTTGAACAGGTAGCTGAGGACGTGCATTTCCTCGCCGCCCGCCGGCGTGGTGCGCGACACGAAGTCGAAAATCTTGCCGTCCTTCATGCCGTAATTGGCGAGCCGGCGCACCTTGCGGTCCTTGTCGAAATAGACCGCGATGACCCGCTGGTCGGTGACCTCGCGCGGCATGAAGGCGGCGTCCCGCTCGGTCCGCTGCGAGATGTAATAGAAGACCTCGCCGCTGACGGTGGCGACGGTGGAGGGCGTGCCGAGCACGATCAGCACCTGCTCCTGCGGGGCGCCCATCGGGATTTGCTCGAGCGCGCCTTCCGGCAGCACGTAGCCGCGCTGATAGGTTTCGCCGAGCCCGCCGCAGCCGCCCAAGGCGAGGGCGCCTGCCAGCATGAGCCCGAATGTGGCCCGCCGCACGGTCCTGCGCGAATCCTTGCGGGACCGGGAAAAGTCAGTGTTCCGAATTGCCATACTGTCGACCGACCTTGCGCCGTCCGTCCGGATGCCTTACGCGGCCACCCTGAGCAGCCTCAAGCTGCGCCCCAAACACCCCATCGCGGCCCCACCTTGCGACCCTTGGGGGCTGCGCCCGTCCGGGACCGATGCGATGATTATATCCCTGTTCCGCCGCAACCGGCAGCCGGAGACCATTTCCACTCTCTATGGCATGATCGTGGCGCAGGCGCGATTGCCGGTTTTCTACCGGGATTTTCACGTTCCCGACACGGTTAACGGCCGTTTCGACATGATCGTGCTGCATCTCGCCCTGGTGCTGCGGCGGCTCTCGGGCGGCCAGCCGGTCTATCCGGAGGCCGGCCAGCAGTTGTTCGACCGGTTCTGCGAGGACATGGACGGCAATCTGCGGGAAATCGGGATTGCCGATCTCAAGGTGCCGAAGGAGATGCGGCAGATGGGCGAGGCTTTTTACGGCCGCGCGCAGGCCTATGACGCGGCGCTGGACCGGTCCGGCGACGACGCGCTGGCGGAGGTGCTGATCCGCAATATCTTCGAGGGTGCGGGCGACAGCGCGATCCGGGCGACGCAGCTTGCGCGCTATGTCCGCTCCGCCGATCGCATGCTGGCGCAGCAGGAGCCGGCGGCACTGGTCGCGGGCGAGGTCCGGTTTCCGCAACCGGTCGCCGGTGGCGGTGATGGCCACGAGGGAGGACCGGAGTGATGGTGCGCGATTCCGACAAGACCGCTCAACCGCCCGGTCCGCCGCTCTGGAGCGCGCCGCTGGCGGTCGATGACATCGCGGACACCGGAAGCCATGTCGAGCTTGAAGCCGACGAGGCCGTCCGGGTGGCCGTCGGCAAAGCGGCGGGGCTCAACGGCTTGCCGACGCTCAAGGCGGCGTTCGACGTCGCGAAACGCGCCCGCGGTATCGAGGTGAAAGGCCGGATCGAGGCAACGGTCGGCCAAACCTGCGTCGTGACGCTCGAGCCGATCGAGAACCGCGTGGCCGAGACGGTCGACCTGCTGTTCGCTCCGCCGTCCGATCCGGCCTTTGCGGGGGAGGACGCGCCTGAGCCGCTTACCGGCGACAGCATCGATCTGGGCGCCATCGCGGTCGAGTTCCTGATGCTCGGCATCGATCCGTACCCGCGGAAAAAGGGCGTCGAATTTGTCAGCCCAGCTTCGCCGGACGGTGGAACCAGCCCGTTTTCCGCACTCGAAAGCCTGAAAAAAGGCCCTTCGAGAGAGTCCTGAAGTTAAAGTAGAACTTGAAGACTCTGGTTTCGCTCTCCACAGTTGTTGCTTGTTTCGCCGGGGCGAGCCGTTATGGTCGTCACACGGCCGTAACCCATGAGAGCCGAGCCCGGTCGTAGGGCGAACGTCTTGCGCCATAGCATCCGCCGCCCAGGTCCGTAACTCATGCCCGACATCATCCGAATAGCGCTCGATGCTATGGGCGGCGATCACGGCCCGCCCGTGACGATTCCGGGCGCCGATCTGGCGCTGCAACGCCATACCGACATCGAGTTCATCATTTTCGGCGACCAGGCGCAGGTCGGCCCGCTGCTCGACGCCCATCCACGGCTGAAAGCGAAGTCGCGGCTGGTGCATACCGACGTCGCGATCCGCATGGACGACAAGCCAAGCCAGGCGCTCCGCTATGGGCGCTGGAAGTCCTCGATGTGGCTTGCCCTCGACGCCGTCAAGAAGGGCGAGGCGGCCGTGGCTGTCTCAGCCGGCAATACCGGCGCGCTGATGGCCATGTCGCGTTTCAACCTGAAGATGATCGAGGGCATCGAGCGGCCCGCGATCGCCGCGCTGTGGCCGACGCTGCGGGGCGAGTCGATCGTGCTCGACCTCGGCGCTTCGATCGGCGCCGACGCCCGCCATCTCATCAATCTGGCGGTGATGGGCAGCGCGATGGCGCGGGTACTGTTCGATCTCGAACGCCCGACGGTCGGCCTGCTCAATATCGGGGTCGAGGAGGTGAAGGGGCTTGAGGAGGTCCGCGAGGCCGGCGCGATCCTGCGAGCCAGCCGGTTGCCGCATTTCGACTATGTCGGATTTGTCGAAGGCGACGACATCGGCAAGGGAACCACGGACGTCATCGTCACCGAGGGCTTCGCCGGCAATATCGCGCTCAAGACGGCGGAGGGCACCGCCCGCCAGATCGCGCAATATCTGCGCAGCGCGATCAGCCGGAGCTGGATGTCCAAGCTCGGCTATCTGCTCGCCCGCCCGGCGTTTCAGGCCTTGCGCGACAAGATGGATCCGCGCAATTCCAACGGCGGGGTCTTTCTCGGGCTCAAGGGTATCGTTATCAAGAGCCACGGCGGCGCCGATCCGGAAGGGTTCGCGGCCGCCGTCGACATTGGATACGACATGGTACGTTACGACCTTCAGGAAAAAATCGTTCAGTCGCTCGCCCGCGATCAGGACACCGACATTCAACCGCTCGCCGCCGGGGGGGCCGGTTCGTGACCGTTACCCGTTCTGTCGTGCTTGGTTGCGGAAGTTATCTGCCAGCCCGGACTGTCACCAACGCCGAACTCGCGGCGAAAGTCGAAACCTCGGACGAATGGATCGTTCAGCGCACCGGCATCCGTGAGCGCCACATCGCCGCCGACGGCGAACTGACCTCCGACCTCGCTCTCAAGGCGGCGCAGGCGGCGCTGGCCGATGCCAAGGTCGATGCCCAGTCGATCGACCTCATCGTGCTCGCGACCTCGACGCCGGACCAGACCTTTCCCGCGACTGCGGTGACGGTGCAGGCGGCGCTCGGCATCCACCACGGCGCGGCCTTCGACCTGCAGGCGGTATGCTCGGGTTTCGTCTTTGCGATGACGACCGCGGACGCCTTGCTGCGCAGCGGCAACCACAAGCGGGCGCTGGTGATCGGCGCCGAGACGTTTTCCCGGATTCTCGACTGGGAGGATCGCACCACCTGTGTCCTGTTCGGCGACGGCGCCGGCGCGGTGGTGCTCGAGGCCCAGGCACAACCGGGTACACGCGATGATCGTGGCGTCCTGACCACGCATTTGCGGTCCGACGGCCGGTACAAGGACAAGCTTTATGTCGATGGCGGACCGTCCTCGACCATGACCGTCGGTCATCTGCGCATGGAAGGCCGCGAGGTCTTCAAGCACGCGGTGGCCATGGTCACCGACGTGATCGAGGACGCCTTCAAGGCGACCGGTTATGGCGCAAACGACGTCCAGTGGTTCGTCCCGCACCAGGCCAACAAGCGGATTATCGACGGGTCGGCCCATAAGCTTGGAATTACACCGGACAAGGTCGTCATCACCGTCGACCGCCACGGCAATACCTCGGCGGCCTCGATCCCATTGGCCCTCGATACCGCCCGCAAGGACGGCCGGATCAAGTCCGGCGACCTCGTCCTGCTGGAGGCGATGGGGGGCGGATTCACCTGGGGCTCGGTTTTGCTGCGCTGGTAGGGGTCCGCCATGCCGACAAAGGCGTCTTTTCCCCCGTTGACCGCCCCGTTCCAAGTGAATATCGTCGAAATATCAGCAAGATACTTCGCCGTTAGTGGGGCAGGCGATGGCCGGTAAAACAGTAACGCGGGCGGACTTGTGCGAGGCGGTCTACCAGAAGGTAGGTCTGTCCCGCACGGAATCTGCCGCGCTTGTCGAGTTGGTGCTCAAGGAAATCACCGATTGCCTCGAGCGCGGCGAGACCGTGAAATTGTCCTCGTTCGGCTCCTTTGTCGTGCGCAAAAAGGGACAGCGGATCGGACGTAATCCGAAGACCGGCAAGGAAGTTCCAATTTCGCCGCGCCGCGTGATGGTGTTCAAGCCATCGGCGATCCTCAAGCAGCGCATCAATGGCGAGGACGAAGGCAACGGCGCTGACGAGGAAGCCTGAGTTTCGCTGCGCCGCGTTCCAGTATTAACGTCGAGCCTGGAAGGAGCCTGTCGCTTTGGATAACAAGGCGCCGGACGCATTTCGGACCATCAGCGAAGTTGCGGACGAGCTCGATCTTCCGCAACACGTCCTGCGTTTCTGGGAAAGCCGGTTTCACGAAATCCGGCCGATGAAGCGCGGCGGCGGACGCCGCTATTACCGGCCCGACGATATCGATCTGCTGCGCGGCATCCGCCATCTGCTGTACAGCGAAGGCTATACCATTCGCGGCGTGCAGCGCATCCTGCGCGAGCAGGGCATCAAATTCGTCCACGCGGTCTGGCAGGACGGCGCACCACAGCCGCCGCACGGCGCGAACGGCGACGACGAGGAATACGTCGACGAGGTCGAGACGCAGGACGCCGAGACTGACAGCGACGAGCGCGGCGGCGTGCTTGGCCGCATCCCCTCGTTGCTGGGGCGTGATCTCGGCGAGCGAAACGATGCGCCGGCAGCGCGCCGCGATCCTCCAATGACGGCAGCGCCGATACCGCGCATCGATCCGGCCGACCGGCCCGGTCAGCAGGCGCCGCCGGCGGCAGCACCGCAACCGGTGTCGGCGCAGATGTCGCGCGACGATCTCGGCCGGCTGCACGCTGCGCTCCATGAACTCGGCGAGTGCCGCAAGCTGCTCGATGCCGTGCTGACGACGGCTGGCGCGGACGGCTAGCGGGAAGGTCGCGCCATGTTGTTGCATCGCGGGCGTGGCGTGAAGAGAGTCTCTGGCATCGCGAGCCTGGTTGCGTTCGCGCTCGCCGTGCTGCTGATGCCGTCGCGCGGACTCGCACAAGGCGTTGGCGGCGGCGGGCCGCCCAACAACACCGTTACGGTTGTCACCGGCAGCGCCGGATCGCATATCACGCCGCTCGCCGCCTATGGCGTGTTCGGTTTTGTCTGCACGGTCGGCTCGACGATCGTGCATGCCGCGATCATGCCGCGCGAACTGACCAGCGCCGAGGTCATGCGTAACGGCATGACCTGTTTTCTCGGCCCTGCCGGATGGCTGCTCGCAGGCGCGCTGTTTCCCGAACTCAGCGCACCGCCGCCGCCGAAATCTCCGCCGCCGCGCGGCGGACCGCGAAGCGGTGGCCAGGGTGGCGGCGGGCGAAGCGGATTTACCGCGCCGCCGGCCGGAGCCTTCGGCTTCGTGCCGAACGAGGTGCTGCTGCGGCTGCGCGCCGGCACCGGGCAGGCTTATGTCCGGCGCATGGCGCAACGCCTCGGCATGACGCTGATCGAGACGCAGGATTTCGCACTGACCGGCGAGAGCATTCAGCGCTGGCGGATCGACAGCGGCCGCTCGGTTGCAAGCGTCGTCCGTGCGCTGGCGCGTTACGGTCGCGTCGCTGCCGCGCAATCGAACAATTATTACCGTTTGATGCAGCAACAGGCGGTGGTCGCTCCGCCGCAACCGAACACCGCGCAGTATGTCGTCGAGAAGCTGCACCTCGTCGCGGCGCATCGCGTCACCAATGGCGACGATATCCCGGTCGCAGTGATCGACTCGCAGATCGACGACAGTCATCCCGATCTGGCCGGCGCGGTCGCCGAGCGCTTCGACGTGACCGGCGATCCGCCGGCGCCGCATACGCACGGCACCGGCATGGCCGGTGCGGTGGCGGCGCGCGGCCGGCTGATCGGCGTCGCACCGCGCGCGCGGCTGCTTGCGGTCCGCGCCTTCGGCAGCCGGGCGGCAAGCGCCGACGGTACGACCTTCAATGTGCTCAAGGGTATCGACTGGGCCGCAGGCGAGGGCGCGCGCGTCATCAACATGAGCTTTGCAGGACCGCGCGACCCCATGATGGCGCAGATGCTAAAGGCGGCGTCGGCGCGCGGCATCGTGCTGATCGCGGCGGTCGGCAATGCGGGGCCGACATCGCCGCCGCTTTATCCGGGCGCGTATGCCGAGGTGATCGGCGTGACGGCGACCGACGCCAACGACAAACTGCTGGCCGTCGCCAACCGCGGACCGCAGATCGCGGTGTCGGCCCCGGGCGTCGATATCCTGCTGCCGTCGCCGGGCGGCGGCTTGCAGGTGACGTCGGGGACGTCGGCGGCGGCCGCGCATGTCAGCGGCGTTGCCGCGCTGCTACTCGCGCGCAATCCGCAACTCAAGCCGGCCGACATTCGCCGCCTGCTGGTGTCGACGGCGAGCCGGCTCGGCGCCGGCGTGGCGGCCCGCGACTTCGGCGCCGGTCTTGTCGATCCCTCGAAGGCCATCGAGGCTGCCGCGGCGCGTTGACCGGCCCGGCGCGATAGGCCGATCAATCGCATACGATGACGTTTCGGTATCGAGCCGGAAAAATTGATATCTGGAATGAATACCTGCGTTGCGTTACTCCGCATCATGCGCGCCGGATGACGATCGCGAAGCGGAGCCTCCGGCGTTGCCAAGAATACGTTTCGGGTCACCCGTGCGCGGAGGAAGCCTTCGATGTCGATTGTGAGCCTCAAGCCGGCTCATGGGCCGGGCGCTGGCGCGATCTCCTGGCGATCTGGGACGTCGTTCTGTTGTTCGGTGTTTCCATCGGCGGCTTGTATGTCGGCTGGTTTTCCTCGACCGAGGCGGCCGCGGTCGGCGCTTTCGGCGCGCTGCTGCTCGGGATCGTGAGCGGCGGACTGGACTGGCGGGGCGTTCTCGACAGCTTCAGGGCGGCGGTGACGACGACCTGCATGCTGTTCGTGATCGTGATCTGCGCCGTGGTCTTTTCCTACTTCGTGGTGCAGGCGCAAATTCCGACGCTGCTGGTCGAAGCCGCCAAGGGCGTTCATCTCAGCCCGATCGCGCTCATTCTCATCCTGATCGCGTTCTATATCGTGTTCGGCTGCTTCATGGACGGCCTCGGGATGATCCTGATCACGGGGCCGGTATTTCTGCCGCTGGTCGTGGCGGCCGGGTTCGATCCTGTCTGGTTTGGCGTGGTCCTCGTCGTGCTGATCGAACTCGGCCTTATTCATCCGCCGGTGGGAATGAACATCTTTATCATCCAGGGGCAGCTGCCGGACGTGCCGGTGTTCAAGATTTATCAGGGCATTGTGCCGTTTCTGGTCGCGCCGTTCTTGCTGCTGGCGGCGCTGATCGCCATGCCGTCGATCGCGCTCTGGCTGCCGAATTACCTTTTCAAGTAACGTGGGCCCGCAAGCCGGAGACGCCAGCATGCCGCAGAACGCTGCCTCGATTGTCGAACGACTGAACGCCGATCTGGCGTCGCGGCGGCCGCCGTCGCTGGTGGGCGAGAGCGCGACGACGCCCCGATATGTTCTCTACAACGCGCCGAATTCGATTTGCTCGCAGAAGGTCAGAGTGGTGCTGGCTGCGAAGGGGGATGCCTTACGAATCCCGGTCGCTGAATTTGTTCGAGGGCGAAACCTATCTCCCCGACTATGTCAGGTTGCGTGTGAAGGGTTGCGACGATGCCGGTCTCGCGCTCGCCGCGCACCACAGCGGGAGCACCTCGGCGGGCGGCGAAGGGTGCGATGCGTGCGTCGTGCCGACGCTTTACGACCGTGAGGCGGGCGAGGTGATGGTCGACTCGCTGCGCATTTGCCGTTTCATCGACGAGCAGGACGGCTCCGACCGGCTGGTGCCCGAGGCGCTCGACGATGCCATCCGGATGGAGATCGGTATCGTCGACAACCTGCCGAATTATCAGATGCTGGCGGCAAAGCCGCCCGGTGAAGATCGTCGCCCGCCGTCGCAGCGCGGCAAGAACGGCATCGACTTCGCGACCGCGAAGGTGGCGCGGTGCGACAAATATCTCGAGCAGTTTCGCGACGACCCCGATCTGGTTCGCGCCTACCGGGCGAAACGGGACAAGGAGTTCAACGCCAAGCAGACGCTGTTCGATCCCGCAAGCATGACGCGGGCCTATGGGATCATGGAAGCCGCGCTCGGTGCGTTTGACGGCGGCTTGCCAAGGCCTCGCAACCCTGGCTGTTCGGCGAGACGCCGACGATGGCCGATTTGTTCTGGATCATTAATCTCGCGCGCGTCGATAATCTCGGCGCCGGGCATTTCTGGGCAGACGGCCGGTTGCCCACCGTCGAGGCGTTTTATCGGCGCGGACAGCAGTTGCCGGCGATCAGGAGCGCGGTTCTCGAGTGGCCCGGCGCCGTGTTCCGCTAGGCGCCGGCCGATTTCTGCACCCGCCTAGCGCTGCTGAAGAAGGGCCGCAACTTTGGTTGCGATCAAGGAACAGAAACGGCGCGCCATCGAGATGCGGCGTGGCCGTCCATCGCTGTGAAGGAAATGGTCGGAGCGGCGGGATTCGAACCCACGACCCCCAGTCCCCCAGACTGGTGCGCTAACCGGGCTGCGCTACGCTCCGAACGGCGCGGACTATAGGGAGGCGCTCACGCGCGCGCAACAACCGCCTGAGCCGAATTCGGCAGGCCTTTTTGCTGGCGAATCGTGGCGGCGGCGAGCCCCCAGACGAGGCCGAGCAGCAGGAAAAAGTGCCGCCAGTGGTCGGTGTCGATGATCGCGCCCTCACCGGCGAGGCCGGCAAACGTGGCGAGCGACACGATCAGGGCGTTCTGCCACGGTGCGCGCACCAGCACGGCGCGCAGCCCGACCACCAGCGTGGCGACGATGAGCAGGATATAGGAAATCCCGCCGATCCAGCCGTACACCACGAAGGCCTGCAGGTAGACGTTGTGTTGCTGCAGGCCGTAGATGCGGGCGAATTCATGCGGTCCCATGCCGAGCGGGTAGTCGAGCAGGGAACTCAGCGCATATTCCTGCAACTGGAACCGGCCGCCCTGTCCGACGTCATAACTCTGCACCGCCTGCGCGCGTTGCAGGAACATCTCACGCACCGAATCGATTGACATCAGCGCGACGACGCCGATGGCCAGCAGGAATATGCCGGCAAACATGAACAAGGTGAGCCGCATGCGCGCGCGCGGTGTCGGAGCGGTCAGCATCAGCAGCAGCATCATTATGAGGCCGGAGGCGGCGAGATGCGCCCAGGCGCCGCGCGAAAAACTCAGCAGGAAGCCCGGAACCATGATGCCGAGAATGAGAAGGTCGATAAATTTGATCCGCTCCGTCATCGACCGGCAGATGACGATCAGCATCGGCCAGATCAGATAGGGCGCATAGACGTTGGGATCCTTGAACGGACCCATGGCGCGGCCATAAAGCTCGAAACGATCGGAGCCCGGCCCGATATGGAAATAACCCATGATGCCGAGGAACGCCGCGAGCGTTGCGCTCGCGACGTAGCCCGCGCGCATCGCGGCGATGCGGCCCATGCTGTCGCGCGCGAAGACGCAGGCATAAACGATCGCCGTGCCGCCGAGGTAAACCGAGGTGATCGCGTATTGCACCGACTTGTCGTTGCCGAGTGCGTTCATCAGCGCGACGAGGCCGGCTGCATTCCAGAACACCAGCAGCAACAGCAGAAGCGCGACGACCCGGTCGAAGCGAACGCCGGCAATCAGGCAGGCGACGGCCAGCACGCCGATCATGGCGTCGTGCGGCGACGGCTCGATAAAGGCAATCGAGCTGATCAGCATCGCCACGTAGAGAACGACCAGCAGAATGCGCTCACGCAACGACGGCGAGCCGGCGGCGGCCGAAATGTCAGGCGCGCGGCGGAACGCGGTCGCGCCGGGCGCCATATCGTGCGCCGTGATCAATAGGCATTCTCGGTCTTGAGCAGCGCGAAGGGCGTGCGCAGGAAGATGGAGAGATCGAGCAGCACCGACCAGTTCTCGATGTAATAGAGGTCGTGCTCGACGCGCTTCTGGATCTTCTCATGCGTGTCGGTTTCGCCGCGCCAGCCGTTGATCTGAGCCCAGCCGGTGATGCCCGGCTTGACGCGATGCCGGGCGAAATAGCCGTCCACCGCCTCGTCATAGCGGCGCGTTTCGGCCTTGGCGTTGACCGCGTGCGGGCGCGGGCCGACCAGCGAGAGGTTGCCCTTGAAGACGACATTGAAGAGCTGCGGCAGTTCGTCGAGGCTGGTCTTGCGAATGAAGCGGCCGACGCGGGTGACGCGCGGATCGCCTTTCGTCACGAGCTTCGCGGCTGTCGCGTCGCTCTGGTCGACATACATCGAGCGGAACTTGTAGACCTCGATCAGGTCGTTATTGAAGCCGTAGCGCTTCTGCTTGAACAGGACGGGGCCGCGGCTGTCGAGTTTCACCGCGAGCGCGGTGAGCAGCAAGAGCGGCGACAGCAGCAGCAGCGCGAGGCCACCGACGGTCTTGTCGAACAGCCATTTCATCACGACGTCCCAGTCCGCGATCGGCCGGTCGGCGACGTCGATCACCGGCACGCCGGACAGGAACGAATAGGAGCGCGGCCGGAACTGCAGCTTGTTGGTGTGGGCGGCAAGGCGAATGTCGACCGGCAGCACCCACAGCTTCTTCAGCATCTGGAGGATGCGGCCCTCCGCCGAGATCGGCAGCGAAAAGACGACGAGATCGACGCGGGTGCGGCGGCCGAACTCGACCAGTTCGTCCACCGAACCGAGCTTGCGCAGCGCGCCGAACTCCGTGCCGGTGCGATCGTCGCCGCGGTCGTCGAACAGGCCGATCAGTTCGACGTCGGAATCCTTCTGGTGACGCAGGTTAAAGGCCAGCTCCTCGCCGGGCTTGCCGCCACCGACGATGACGGTGCGCCGCGACAGCCGGCCCTCGCGGGTCCACTTTCGCACCAGCAGGAACAGTGCGCGCCGCCATGCGACCAGCGCAAGAAGACCCGCGATGTAGTAGCTGCCGAGCCAGACGCGCGAGAACTGCTCGCCGGCCTTGAGGAAAAACGAGGCGGCGATGACGATGCAGAACACCACCGACCAGGCGGAGGCGAGCCGCATATATTGCTTCTCGTGCCCGCGGAATGCCTGCACCTGGTAAATGTCGGCGACCTGGAACGCGAGCATCGACAGCGCGGCGATGGCGGCGATGGCGACGCCGTAGTGCCAGGCAAAGCCGTCGCCGAAGAGATAGGCGGCGTAGACCGCGAGGCCGACGGCGACGATCAGCGCCGTTTCGATGATGCGCACGAAGCCTGCCAGCACGATCGGCGACATCGCCGGCGCGGCGCGCTCGCTGACGACTTCCATCGCGGCCGGCGACAGCGGCGGGCTTTCGACGTGGCGGTCAGGTCGGCGTTGCGGTGCGGAACTGGCGCCCGGGGCGGCGGCATCGGGAGCGGGCGAGCGGATCTCGGACTCGATCATGACACAACCACACACAACAAAACACGGCCGCGGACCCAGACATGAGCGGCCGCGCGGCGGTTAACGTCCCGGTAATGTCTAGGCGAAGAGTCTCAAGAAAATCTTATCGAAACCGCATAAACACGGGGCTTATCGCCGCTTTGCGCGAACTTCCGCATAGCCCGACAATACGCCCTCGACCATCGTGCCGATCGAAAACCCGGCAGCGACACGCTGGCGCAAGGTTTCGGCGCGAGACCCTGCAATATCGGGATTGTCGAGTGTGACGACGACTTTCTTGACCAGGGTTTCGACGTCGTTCGGCGGCACCAGCGCATCCGTCAGTGGGCCGTAGATTTCCGGAATGCCGCCGACCTCCGTGGCGATCAGCGGCTTGCCGCAGGCGGCGGCCTCCAGCACCACATAGGGCAGCGATTCCGCCCGCGACGGCACCACCATGATGCGGCCGAGTGCGAAGGCCTCGCGGGCGGGCATTGGCTGTCGTACGCGAATGGCGGTGCCGAGATTGGCCGCCGCGATTTGTTCGCGCACCGCCGCAGCGTCCGGGCCGTCGCCGACCAGTGTTGCGGAAATCTTGTGTCCGCGCGCATGCAGCCTGACGACCGCCTCGACCAGGACGTCGATGCCTTTCAGCGTCCGGAATTCGCCGAGATAGAGAAGGTCGGTGGCATCGTCCGCCGGCGGCACCGGTTCGAATTCGGCCGGCGACACGCCGTTGTGGACGATGCGCACGAGTCCGCGCGGTGCGCCGATCTTGTCGTGGAACAGATCGCGCGCGTAACGGCTTTCGAACAGGTAGAGATCGCCGAACGGCATCAGCAGCCGCTCGGTCGTCAGAACGATCCAGCCGCCGAGACTATCCCGGCCGAAATGCAGGCTGCCGCCATGCGGTGTCATGGCCCGCACGATCGGCCGCCCGGGACGGGCGAGTCGCGCATAGAGCCCGCCTTTGGCGCCGTGGCCGTGGACAACGTCGACATGCGTTGCGCGAAGAAACTGCGATACCTTGATGAGAGCATTGAAGTCTTTCGGCCCGGGCTGGCGCGGCATCGGGATCCGGAGGAGGCCAAGCGGAAGCTGCGGTTCGATTGCGGCGAGAGCCTGCGCGGCGCGCTCGCTGCCGGTGAGGCTGTCGGCGATCAGTCCGACGCGATGGCCGCGGGCGGCCTGTGCGCGCGCAAGATCAAGGACGTGCCGAAACAGCCCGCCGACCGGCGAACGGAACACGTGGACGATGTTGAGCGATCGATCGGTCACGGCGAGCCCGGCGCGGAGTAGGCGGCTGACGTGGTTAAGAAAGCGTTATCCGGCGCGTGACGGTTTATCCGCCGGTTACGGGACTTAACGCGGTGGCAACCATAATGAGGTTGATTGCATCTCGTGCAAAAGGCGTCGGCGTTGGAGTCGTGAATGTTCTTCCGGAAGAAAAAACCGGCTGTGTCCCCGCAAGTTGCAGTTGTTCCGGCGCCTGTTGCGCCGCCGCGGTCCGGCGATCCCGATATGCAGGGTCTGGGGCGCGCGCTGTGGCGCAACAAGACGCGAATCGTCGCCTTCACCATCATCGCCGCGGCCGGCGCCTTCGTCGTCGTCAATGCGATGACGCCGCGTTACCGCTCGGAAGCACGTATCCTGCTCGAAGCCCGAGAGAACGTGTTCCTGCGCGCGGAGGCCGACAAGGCGAACGACCGTCCGGCGATGGACCCGGAAGGCGTGACCAGCCAGCTTCAGCTCGTGTTGTCGCGCGATCTCGCCCGTCAGGTCATCAAGAAGAACAAGCTTGCCGAGAATCCGGAGTTCGATCCTTTGCTCGGCGGCATGTCGCTCAGCCGCATGATTCTCGGCGCGCTCGGCCTCGCGCGCGATCCCAATACGATGTCGGCCGAGGAGCGCACGCTCGAGTCCTATTACAGCCATCTCAACGCCTTCGCCGTCGAGCGCTCGCGCGTGATCGCGATCAGCTTCTATTCGGCTTCACCTGAACTGGCCGCGCAGGTCGCCAACAGCATCGCCGAGGTCTATCTCGACATGCAGCAGCAGGCCAAGCAGCAGCAGACTCGCGCCGCGAGCGCCTGGCTCGCCGGCGAGATCGAGAAGATGCGCGGCAAGGTCGCCGACAGCGAAAGCAAGATCGCCGATTATCGCGCCAAGGCCAACCTGTATGTCGGCAGCAACAATGCCTCGCTGTCGAGCCAGCAGCTCAGTGAGATCAGCTCGCAGGTGTCGGCCGCGCGCGGTCAGAAGGCCGATCTTGAGGCGAGGGCGCAACAGCTGCGCGCGCTCCTGCGCTCGGGCGCCTCGATCGACTCCTCCGACATCGCCAATTCGGAATCGATGCGCCGCCTGTCCGAACAACGTGTCGCATTGCGCGCACAACTGGCCGAGCAGTCCTCGACGCTGCTCGACCAGCATCCGCGCATCAAGGAGCTAAAAGCACAGATCGGCGAGATCGACCGCCAGATTCGCGCGGAGGGCGAGCGGCTGGTCCGCCAGCTTGAAAGCGACGCCAAGGTTGCCGGCAACCGGATCGAAACGCTGACGGCCAGTCTCGACCATGCCAAGACCGTCGTCTCGCAGACCAACGAACAGGATGTGCATCTGCGCGAGCTCGAACGCGAGAGCAAGGCGCAGCGCGACCTGCTGGAATCCTACCTTGCGAAATACCGCGAGGCGTCGGCGCGCGACAACATCAACGCGGCGCCGCCCGAGGCGCGGATCATTTCGCGCGCCAGCCCGGCGATCAAGCCCGATTTCCCGAAGAAGGTGCCGATGATCCTGATCGCGGCTTTTGCCGCTTTCGCGCTGTCGTCGGGCTTCGTGGTCACCGGCGAACTTCTGGCGCCAGCGAACGACTATTCCTATGCGGCCTACGCCGCATCAGCCGCCTATGCGGCGCCGGTCGCGCCCGCCTTCCGCCGGCCGGAGCCGCATGTGACGGCGCCGCCGATTCAGCCTGCCGCACCGGCTTTTGCCGCTGCCGCGCAGCCTGCGGGTCCGGGCTTCAGCTCGATCGACCAGATCGCCGACCAGGTTCGCGCGGCGGGTGATTGGGGCCGCTGCGTGTCCGTCATCGGCTGCGACCGCGACGTCGGCACCACCTATGCCGCGATCACGCTGGCGCGCGGGCTCGCGGAAAGCGCCAATGTCGTACTGGTCGATCTCGCCTTCGGTGCGCCAAACCTGTCGGTGATTTCAACCGATCCGCACGCGCCGGGACTGGTCGAACTGCTGAACGGCGAGGTGGGCTTCGGCGACATCATTACGACGGACCAGTATTCTACCGTGCATGTGGTGGCGACCGGTCAGGCGGGTCCCAACAGCATCAATCTGCTCGCGTCATCCGAACTCGTATCGGTGATCGAGGCGCTGGCGCGCAGCTACGAGCATGTTGTGATCGATGCGGGCTCGGCCACCGAAACGCCGCTCGAATATCTGCTGCCGCTGTCGACCCAGGTTGTGGTGGTGGCTGCCGATCCGATATCGCCGGCAACGCGCGCGTTGCAGGAGCGCGCGACGTCGGCCGGCTTCGCCCATGTCACGATGATGCTCGGTGGCGCGCGCGCCGAGGCGGCTTAAAGCCGAGAACCAAACTCCGCTCATTCCCGCGAAAGCGGGAATCCATGCAGTGCTGAAACAAGACTAATTCCAGAACTGGACCCCCGCTTTCGCGGGGGTGAGCGGAATACAATCCGATTGCGCTTTAGTTTTTGCGTGACAGTGCCGCGCGCCACTGGCGCGCGCGCACGACCGCCGACCATAGCGACTTGTTCTGCTTGACGGTGCGCTTGACCGCCGATTTTGCCCGTTCGATCGCGACCAGCGCATGGCCGCGCGTCGAGAGCGGCAGGCAGGTGTCGAACAGCGGTTCTTCGTCGGGGCAGAACATGTCCTTGTAGGACGCCTCGCCGACGCCGAGGTCGAATGTGGTCAGGCCGCGTTCGCAGCAGGTGCGGATCATGTTGACCAGCAGCTGCTCGCCGGGGCTTTCGGAGCGGAATTTGTCCGCCGGAATTGAATTGAACATCGCCGAGAAACGGCCGTCGCGCACCATGCCGCCCATGGTTGCGACCACCTCGCCGCCGGCGGTCAGCTCGTAAATTTCGATGACGGGCTTGCCGTCGGGCAAGCTGGCGCAGACGCCCGCCTCGATGAAGGCGCGAACGTCGGCCGCGCCGAAGACGTCCTCCATGCCCATCGCCTGCATGCGCGCGCTTTTCTGCGCGAAAAATTCGTGGACGACGCGGCGCGTGGCGTCCGCTCCTTCGGCCTGACTGAAGGCGACCGGGCCGGCCTTGTTGGTGAGCGACTTCACCTTCTTGCGCATCTTGTAGCGGGTCGAATTGCTCGTGCGCTCCTTCAGCAATTCCTCGAAGTCGGGCCGCAGCGGTCCGCGATAGGCCATGCTGGGCGAGACATGGTGCGGCAGCAGGGCGAGCGGATTGGCGGTGTCGCGCCAGCGCATCGGCTGGTTGTAGAGGATCAGGGCGTCGCCCCGGCCTTCCAGCGCAGCGAGGAAGCGGCGGAGGTCGGCTTCCGTCACTACAGCGGCAACGTCGCGCCGCCAGATGCCGAGATTGAAGTTGCTGTGCTTGCCGCCGAGAAAGCCAAGCACTTTGAGGCCGTGGCTGGAATGCCGGCCAAGCGGCAGCAGCGCGGCGGGCGCGCCGCCGGCGTCGAAGGCCACCGCGATGCAGGGCGCGATGACGTCCGGCGTGCCGATATGGCGCTGCCACAATGCGAGGAAATCCAGCCGCTGGTAGGCGGTCGCCAGGACGTCACCGGTTTCGAGCGTTCGCCAGGCCGGCGCGGCGGCCTCGAGGCTGTCGAAAACCTCAATTCGGGCCAGCAGCGGGCGGTTATTCGTCGAAGCGGCATGAAAAGCGCCTTCTGCGGGGCGCGTAGTGGCGGTCATCGGCAAGAGGCCTGTATTGGCAATGGTAAGATCGAGCCTGAGGTTCGCAAAGATTTGTCAATAAAGGGTTGGAATAGTGCCAACCTTTCGGGGGCAGGCGGGTCGAAGGGCGGCGTCAGGCGTGAAGCACACGGTCATCCGTACCGGAATGGAAACGCTGTATTTCAGCGGCATGCATCGCATCCTGCGGCCGCTGTTCGGCGGCGTCGGCTCGATCCTGACGATGCACCATGTCCGGCCGCCGCGCGCCGGCGGCTTCCAGCCGAACCGGCTGCTCGAGGTAAGCCCGATCTTTCTCGAAGGCATGCTGCGCCGGCTGCGGCGCTCCGGCATCGACATCATTTCGCTTGATGAAATGCACCAGCGGATGGTGAGCGGGAATTTCGGCCGCCGCTTCGTGTGCCTGACCTTCGACGACGGCTACAAGGATATCCAGCGCTGGGCCTATCCGCTGCTGAAGAAATACGAGGTGCCGTTCGCGCTTTATATCCCGACCAGCTTTCCGGACCGGCTGGGCGACCTGTGGTGGGTCGCGCTGGAACAGGTGGTGGCACAGAATTCGCGGATCGGGCTGTCGGTCGAGGGCAAGGACCAGTTTTTCGATTGCGCGAGCGTGCGTGAAAAGCGCGAGCTTTATGCCGCCATCTACGAATGGCTGCGTAGCATGAAAAGCTACGACCAGATCGTGCGCACGGTGCGCGATCTCGCCGCCTGTCATCGCGTCGATGTCGCGGCGATCTGCCGTGACCTCTGCATGACCTGGGAAGAGCTTGCGCAGATGGCCGCCGACCCGCTGGTGACGATCGGCGCACACACGGTCAATCACGCGATTCTGAAAAAGCTGCCGAACGACGCCGCAGTGCGTAATGAAATCGACATGAGCCGCACCGTGATCGAGGCGGCGCTCGGGGTGCGGCCGCAGCATCTTGCCTATCCGGTCGGCGATCCGACCTCGGCGGGCCAGCGGGAATTCCGCATCGCCGGCGAACTTGGCTTCAAGACCGCGGTGACGACGCGGCCGGGCGTGCTGTTCAGAAAGCATCGCGAGCATCTGACCGCGCTGCCGCGTCTCTCGGTCAACGGCGAATATCAGAGCCAGCGTTATGTGAAGGTGCTGATGTCGGGCAGCGCGACCGCGCTGTGGAACCGGTTCCGCCGCGTCAACGCGGCGTGAGCGTTATCATGCCCGCTGCATCCATTTGATGATCGGCATCGCCGGCAGCACCCAGCCGAGCCCCGCGACGACATAATAGACGCCTGCGAGCAGGCCATTGGTCGAGGTCAGCGCCGATTGCGCGAGCGCCATCGCCAGCAGCGCCCATACCGTCACCAGCACCAGCAGCGCGATGGCGCCGATGAATTTCCGCAGTCTTGCCGGCATATCAAATCTCTGAAAGGCACGCCCTAATTGCGGCGCAGTGGCCGGCACTATATGGTCCGCAGCGCCGCGGGCAAGTAGCTGGTGTTGCGCGGCGGTGTCGCAGGATCGCGGATAACGGACATGTCTGACGGGGTTTCAGTGCCGGGGCAATTGCGCGCCGTGCGGGTGTGGCTCTATGCGGTCGCGGCGATGATCTTCCTGACGCTGGTGGTCGGCGGCGCGACGCGGCTGACCGAGTCCGGTCTCTCGATCACCGAATGGAAGCCGGTGACCGGCGTGCTGCCGCCGCTGACGGAAACGGCCTGGCAGGACGAGTTCACCAAATACCGGGCGATCCCGCAGTATCAGCAGATCAATCGCGGCATGTCGCTCGACGAGTTCAAGACGATCTACTGGTGGGAGTGGTCGCACCGGCTGCTCGCGCGCTCGACCGGCGCGGTGTTCCTGCTGCCGTTCCTGTTCTTCCTCTGGCGCGGCTGGATACCGCCCGCGTTGAAGATGAGACTGTGGCTGATTTTCGCCGGCGGCGCGGCGCTCGGCGCCGTCGGATGGTGGATGGTGTCGTCCGGACTTGTCGGCCGCACCAGCGTCTCGCAATACCGGCTGGCGTTTCACCTGACGCTTGCCTGCCTGATCTACGCCGCGGTGGTGTGGACGGCACGGCGGACCTTCGGCCGTCACGTCGGCGACGTTCCGCCGCTGGTTCGGCGTGGCGGCGTGCTGCTGATGGCGCTCGTGCTGTTCCAGATCTATCTCGGCGCGCTGGTCGCGGGGCTGCGGGCCGGCCTTGCCTACAATACCTGGCCGCTGATCGACGGCACGATCGTTCCCGATGCCGCACGGCTCTGGAGTGAAACGCCGGCCTGGCGGAACCTGTTCGAGAACGTGCTGACCGTTCAGTTCAACCACCGGATGATCGCCTATGCGGTGTGGGTTCTCGCGGTGGCGCATCTGTGGAGCGCCTATGCCTTGCCGGCCGACCGTGTGACGCGCCGCAACGCGCTCGCGCTCGCATTGCTGGTGACGGTGCAGGCAATTCTCGGTATCTTGACGCTGGTTCATGTGGTTCCGCTCGGGCTTGCCATCGTGCATCAGGGCTTTGCGGTCGTCGTGCTGACGGCGGCGGTGGTGCATGCGGAGCGGCTTAGCGGCGGTGAACGCCGGTCCGTCGTGTCGGGCCATGCGACGCTCGGACAAGGTATCTGAAGACATTGGGGCATGACGGCATGATTGCGGTGACTCAGCAGGGCGGGGTGGCGATCCTCACGCTGGCGCATGGCAAGGCCAATGCGCTCGACATCGAATTCTGTCGCGCGCTGACCGGTCAGTTCGTCAAGCTGCAGAAGTCGTCGTCCGTGCAGGCGGTGGTCATCACTGCGGAGGGATCGATCTTCTCGGCCGGCGTCAATCTGTTGCGCGCGGAGCAGGGCGGCTCGAAATATCTGCGCTCGTTCCTGCCGGTGTTGAACAAGATGTACGACACCATTTTCAATTTCCCGAAGCCGCTGGTGGCGGCGGTCAACGGCCATGCCATTGCCGGCGGCTGCATTCTCGCGTGCTGCGCCGACTTTCGCGTGATGGCGCGCGGTCCCGGCCGCATCGGCGTCACCGAGTTGCTGGTCGGCCTGCCGTTTCCCGCGCTCGCCTTCGAGATCATGCGCTTTGTGACCGGCCCGCGCTATCTCGCGGAGACGATCTATACCGGTGCGACCTATCCGCCGGAGGATGCGGCGGAACGCGGACTGGTGCATGAGGTGGTCGACGCCGCCGATGTCACGGCGCGCGCTGTAGCCGCGGCGCAGATGCTGGCGCAGATCGGGCCGGTGACCTTCCCGCAAACCAAGAAGCAGATCCGTCTGCCGGTGACCGAGCGCATGAAACGCGACGGCAAGAAGGTCGACGCCGAGACGACCAAAATCTGGACGTCGCCCAAGGCGACCGCGTCGATCCGCGCCTATGTCGAGCGGACGCTCAAAAAGTAACCGCTACGGTTTTCTGTCGATCGGCACGTCGAAGGCAACGCCGGGGTCGGCCGCCGGATAGGAATAGTGCCACCACTCGCGAAAATAGTTCTTGAAGCCGTGACGCGTCATCGCCGTGCGCAGCCGCTCGCGCGCGGCGCGCTGGCCGGCGCTGAGTCCGGGGCTGCGGGTGTGGCTCCTGACGTCGAAGCAATCGAAGCCGGTGCCCATGTCGAGGCTGTCGTCCGGCGCGCGCTGCGCGGCAGGCGCGATGCATGAGCCGTAATGCGCCGCCGGATCGAAGCGCGCCGGGCTTGGCGCATGGCGCGGCACCAGCGTGAGATCGACCGCGACCCCGCGCGAGTGCGCGGAGGACGACGAAATGTAGCCGTGGAACAACTCACTCTTGCGGAGCGAAGGATAGAAACGCCTGGTGTCGGGCGTCGTGGAAGGATTGCGCGCCCAGCGCGCCATGCCGACGGTCGCGCGGGCGGGGCGGTAGCAGTCGTAGACTTTCAGCGAGAGATTGTCGCGGGCAAGGTCGGCCTGCACGCGGGCGAGCGCCAGTGCGACCGGCCGGCGCAGCAGGCATTCCGCTGCGCGGTAACCCGGCAGCGGATGGCCGGTGAAATTGTCCGGGCCAGCATAACGGATGTCCTGCCGGACGCTCGGATCGACATCGCGCAGATAGACGAGATCGGGAGCGACGCGGCCACGACCGTGCTGTTGCGCCTGCGCCGCGAGCGGCAGCAGGATGAGGACGGAAACGAGCGCGGCCGCGCGCACGGCTGGTTATTTCAACGCCTGTTCGAGATCGGCGATGATGTCGTCCTTGTCCTCGATGCCGATCGACAGTCGCACCACGTCCGGCCCGGCGCCGGCCTGCACTTTCTGCTCGTCGGAGAGTTGGCGGTGCGTGGTCGAAGCCGGGTGAATGATCAGCGAGCGGGTGTCGCCGATATTGGCGAGATGCGAGAACAGTTTGACGTTGGAGACGAGCTTGACGCCGGCGTCGTAGCCGCCCTTGAGGCCGAAGGTGAACACCGCGCCGGCGCCTTTCGGCGCGTATTTCTTGGCGAGCGCGTTGTACTTGTCGCCGGTAAGCCCCGGGTAGACGACCCATGACACCGCCGGATGCTTCGACAGATATTCGGCGACGGCGAGCGTGTTGTCGCTGTGACGCTGCATGCGCAGCGGCAGCGTCTCGATGCCGTTGAGGATGAGGAACGCATTGAACGGCGACAGCGCCGGTCCGAGATCGCGCAGGCCGAGCACGCGGCAGGCGATGGCGAAGGCGAAGTTGCCGAACGTCTCGTGCAGCACGATGCCCTGATATTCCGGGCGCGGCTCCGACAGCATCGGATAGCGCTTGTCTCGCGACCAGTTGAAGGTGCCGCCATCGACGATGATGCCGCCGATCGAGTTGCCGTGGCCGCCGAGGAATTTGGTCAGCGAATGCACGACGATATCGGCGCCGAAGTCGAACGGTTTGCAGAGATACGGCGTCGCCAGCGTGTTGTCGACGACGAGCGGCACGCCGGCCTTGCGGGCAATCTTCGAGATCCCTTCGATGTCGGTGATGATGCCGCCGGGGTTGGCGATCGACTCAATGAAGATCGCCTTGGTCTTGTCGGAGATGCCTTTCTCGACGGTCGAGAGGTCGTCCGGGTCGGCCCAGACCACGTTCCAGCCGAAGTTCTTGTAGGAATGATTGAACTGGTTGATCGAGCCGCCATAGAGCTTCTTGGAGGCGATGAACTCGTCGCCTGGCGTCATCAGCGCGTGCATGACCAGCACCTGCGCGGCGTGGCCGGAGGCGACGCCGAGCGCCGCCGTGCCGCCCTCGAGCGCGGCGACACGCTCCTCGAGCACGGCCGTGGTCGGGTTGGTGATGCGGGTGTAGATGTTGCCGAAAGCCTGCAGGCCGAACAGCGACGCCGCGTGCTCGACGTCGTCGAACACGAAGGACGTCGTCTGGTAGATCGGCGTCGCCCGCGCGCCGGTGGTCGGGTCGGGCTGCGCGCCGGCATGGACGGCCAGCGTTGCAAATCCAGGCTCACGGTCGGTCATGGTCGGCTCCGGTGGCTTGTTGTGGTTCTATCGTCGCTGCAATTTAAACCAGCCGCGCCGCGACAGCGTCAAGCGATTGCGCATTGTGCGGCGCGGTTTGAAACGAACGCATCGTGTGCTGGCCGGTGAGGAGAATGAATGCGGCGCCGGCCGCGCGGTCATTGGCCGCGGTCTTCGTCGTCGGTCGCGCGGCCCTGGAAGGTCTGCCGGTCGAGCGACATGCGCTGTGCACCCTTGCCGAGAATTTTTGCGCGCTTTGAGGTCAGTGTCCGCGAGTTGACGCCGAGCCAGCCGATCTCCGAGGAGAGGCGGCCATACTCGATCTTCGGGCAGCGGTTCATCACGACCTTGAGGCCGGCGGCCTCGGCGCGGGCGGCGGCTTCATCGTTGCGGACCGTCAGTTGCATCCAGATCACCTGCGGCCTGGGGTCGAGCGCCAGCGCCTCCTCGACGATCGGCAGCGCATGTTGCGAGCCGCGGAAAATATCGATCATGTCGATCGGCTCCGGCACATCGGCCAGCGTCGCGTAGACTGTCTGTCCGTTGATCTCTTTGCCGGCATGGCCGGGATTGATCGGGATCACGCGGTAGCCGCGCTCAAACAAATATTTGAAGACGAAATAGCTCGGCCGGCTGGTGTTCGGCGAAAAGCCGACCATCGCGACGGTCTTCACGGTGTTGAGGATGCCGCGGATATAGCTGTCCGGATAGTGGTCGTGATTCATTGCGCCTAATATGGAGGAGTGCGCCTCCCACAAGCAAGACGCCCCGCCGGAACGGCGGGGCGCTGTATTTCGCTCGGCGCGTAAGCGGTTGACTTACTTCTTGCGGGCGTCGACGACCTTGCGGCAGGCCGGCGAAAGCTTGGCGCCCTGCTGGTCGAGGCAGACGAGGATCTTGCCGCCGCCGCGCGGGGTGCCGTTGCAGAATTTCTGGTAGTCGCCCATGCAGGCGCTGCGTTCGGCCGAGGTCATGTCCTGCGCCAGCGCCGCCGGCACGAAGCCGAGGCAGAGAACGGTGGCGAGAAGCGCCGCTTTCGTCATTGGGAATCCCCCTGTGTGTTCCAAGATTCGTGATCCGGGTATCGCGTTCAAAGAATCGAGCGCATCCAGAGCGCTCGCGCGGGTTCCCTATATCAGCTTGGAATTTCGCCGGGCCGACGATTTTTAGGAGGATTCGGTCAGCGCGACGGCTCGTCGGCGGGTTGGCCCTGCGCCTTCAGCCGGGCGTTCTCTGCTTCCAGTTCGGCGATGCGGGCTTTCATCTTCGCCATTTCGGGGCCGAGCGCCTGTTCGATGTCGGCTTCGGAGAAGCGCGTGACGATGTGCTGCGAGCAGTTCACGTCCCACGCCTCGATGGTGAACAGGATCGCCCGTTCGGGCTTCGCCTTGTAGCCCGTGTCGAACAGCCGTTCGATCAGCGCCGGATCGTCCTCGACGATGCGGGCGCGGCCCCACAGCTTGACGCGCTGCCGCCGCGCCGGATCGAGCAGGAACAGATAGGCGCGGTCGTTCTCCGACAGGTTCGCGACGGTGATGTATTGCCGGTTGCCGCGATAGTCGGCGAAGCCGAGGGTGCGCTCGTCGATCACCTTGATGAAGCCCTTCGGTCCGCCGCGGTGCTGGATGTAAGGCGCCCCGTCCGCCGTCGCGGTTGCCAGAAACGCCATGTCCTGTTCGGCAATGAAGGAGGCAAGCTCGGGCGTGACCGTATTCGGAAAACCTTCCGTCAGGCGGCGCTCATAGGCTTTGAGCGAGCCGCGCGCTTCCATGGCGCGGCGGGCGGCAGGTGTGAAAACGATGTCGGCGTTTGTCATGGGATGCCCCAAAGCTTCGCGCCTGATGTAAGCCCGCAGAGCAGGCATGGGAAGCGGGGAGGCGTGAGGTGGCGATCAAGCCGGCGTGAAAGCGATCGATCAACGATCGTCGAATTTCGGATCGCGTTTGTCGATGAATGCGCCGATGCCCTCTTTGGCGTCGGCTTCCAGCATGTTTTCGACCATGACCTCGCTGGTGTAGCGATAGGCCTCGGCGAGCGGCATTTCGATCTGCTTGTAGAAGGCGCGCTTGCCGAGCTGGATGCCGGTGCGCGACTTGGCCGCGATCGTGTTGGCGAGCGCCAGCGCCTCGGCGCGCGCCGCGCCCGCCGCGACCACGCGATTGACGAGGCCGAAGCGGTGGGCCTCCTCGGCTGCGATCAGTTCGCCGGTCAGCAGCATTTCCATCGCGTGCTTGCGCAACACTTTTCGCGAGAGCGCAACCATCGGCGTCGAGCAGAACAGGCCCACATTGATGCCGGAGGTGCCGAACTTCGCCGACGTGGCGGCAATGGCGAGATCGCAGGCGGCGACCAACTGGCAACCGGCGGCGGTGGCGGTGCCCTCGACCGCGGCGATCACCGGCTGCGGCAGGTTGACGATCTGCTGCATCATGCCGCTGCAGGTGTCCATGATGAGCTTGAAATAGGCTTTGCCGCCGTCGGCATCGCCGCGCCGCGCGGTCATCTCCTTGAGGTCGTGGCCGGCGGAGAACACCGGGCCTTCCGACGCGATGACGACGGCGCGCGTCGCGCGATCCTTCGCGATGTCCACGAAGGTCTCGCTCAGGGTTTTCAGCATCGACTCCGTGAGCGTGTTGCGCGAGCGCGGCCGGTTGAAGGTCAGCACCGTGACGCGGCCTTGCTGCTCGCGCTTGAGCGCGGGGTCTTGCGTCGTGTCGGGAACCGGAGTGTGCCTTGTCATGTTGTGAGTGTGGCTGCCGGGGGCTTGCGTTGCAAGAGAGCGGACCATGGCAAAGAAGAGCAGAACGAAAAAGCGGGAGCGGCAGGGCAGGCGCTGGTCACAGCGAGTCACGGACGAGAGCGACGCGCTGACGCTCGAAAAGGGCGTTTTTACCAAGCCAAGCGCCAGGGCGATCGCACGTTCGCTCAAGCGGTCGGCGGAGCGCAGCCGCCGGCGGAAATCGGGCGCCTATCGCTCGGCGATGTCGATGCTGACCTTCTATATCAACCGGGCCGGCAAGGATCTCCCGACGTTGCGAAAGGCCAAGCTGGAAAACGCCAAGGACGAGTTGCGTGCGCTCTACGGCAAGGAGCGCAAAACCAAAACAACCAAGGTGGCGAAGCGTAAAAAGAGGAATTGACGTCAAGTGCTGCCGCCCGCAGAAATTGCACCTCAAACGGGGGGCGGGAATGAAGACGCCAGCACTGTCGGCGGACGAGATCGAGAAGCTTCTCCTGAAGGAATTTCCGCAGGCGTTTTTTCCGGGCAGCGGTCTGAGCATCGCGCAGGTCGAATTCGGAGCATGCCGGGTCCGGCAGGCCTATCTGCCGCAGCACCTGCGCCCCGGCGGCACGATCTCCGGGCCGACCATGATGGCGCTCGCGGATTTCGCGATGTATGTGGCGGTGTTTTCGGCGGCAGGCCGGGTGCCGCTGGCGGTGACGACCAACCTCAACATCAATTTCCTGCGCAAGCCCGCCCAGGCTGACCTGCTGGCCGACGCGCGGCTTCTCAAGCATGGCAAGCGGCTGGTGGTGGGCGAGGTGACGATCCGTTCGGAGGGGCAGGACGAGCCGGTGGCTCATGTGACCTCCACCTATTCCATTCCGCCGGCGTGAGATAGAAACAGGTATTAAAATACCAAAATTGTAAGCCATTGTTTTAATTATATAAATATTCTCTTTGAGCCGTTGACGGTATCGAAGTCCCCACGCTACATAGCCGCGACTTTGGCGGACCCGGCGGTCCGCTGTCTTGTTTCAGGATCCATCATGAAAACCTTCTCGGCCAAAGCCGCCGACATCGAGAAGAAGTGGGTGATGATCGACGCTACGGGTCTCGTGGTCGGTCGTCTCGCCTCTCTCGTCGCGATGCGTCTGCGCGGCAAGCACAAGCCGTCCTACACGCCGCATGTCGATGACGGCGACAATGTCATCATCATCAACGCCGCCAAGATCGTGCTGACCGGCCGCAAGCGCGAGCAGAAGGTCTATTACCACCACACCGGCTATATCGGCGGCATCAAGGAGCGTAGCGCCAAGGCGATTCTCGCCGGCCGCTTCCCCGAGCGCATCGTCGAGAAGGCGGTGGAGCGCATGCTGCCGCGCGGTCCGCTCGGCCGGGTGCAGCTCGGCAATCTCCGCGTCTATCCGGGCCCCGACCATCCGCACGAGGCCCAGAAGCCCGAAGCGCTCGATGTCGGCAAGATGAACCGCAAGAACAAGAGGAGTGCGTGATCGTGGCCGACACCGTTTCGTCTCTCGAAGGCCTCTCCGCGCTGAAGCCGGCCGCTCCTGAAGCGGTCAAGCACGAGAAGAAGGTCGACAAGCAGGGTCGCGCCTACGCGACCGGCAAGCGCAAGAACGCGGTCGCCCGCGTGTGGATCAAGCCGGGCTCCGGCAAGATCACGATCAACACCAAGGCGGTCGAGGTGTTCTTCGCGCGTCCGGTGCTGCGCATGATGATCCAGCAGCCGCTGGTCGCCACCAACCGCAACGGCCAGTACGACGTCATCTGCACGGTGTCGGGCGGCGGCCTGTCGGGACAGGCGGGCGCGGTGCGTCACGGCCTCTCCAAGGCGCTGACCTATTTCGAGCCGGATCTGCGCACGACGCTCAAGCGCGGCGGCTTCCTCACCCGCGACTCCCGCGTGGTCGAGCGCAAGAAATACGGCCGCGCCAAGGCCCGCCGTTCGTTCCAGTTCTCGAAGCGCTGATTGCGCAACGGACGAACGCGACAACGACATCGGAAAGCGCGCCTCACGGCGCGCTTTTTGCTTTTGGATGCTGGCTTATTGGATGCTGGCTTATTCGGCCGCGGCCGATCGCCGGCCGCGCAGGCGCTGCCAGACGCGGCCGTCGATGGCGGACAGCCCGAGCGCGATCAGCGCCATGCCGGCGAGATGCCGCGGCTCGAGATGTTCGCCGAGCCATGTGACGCCGAGAAGAATGGCTGTGACCGGCAGCAGGAAGGTCACCAGCATGATGTTGGTCGAACCGGCGCTCGCCAGCACGCGGAAGAAGATCAGATAGCCGAGCGCGGTGCTCGGGAGCGCGATCGCGAGCAGGCAGAGCCAGGCCTCCATGCTCGGTGGCGCGAGCCCCCACGGCCGATCGACGATGAGCGCGACCGGCAGCAGGATGACGGTCGACATGGTCAGCATGCCGGTCGCCGTGGCGATCGGTGCAATGCCGCGCGCCCCGGCGCGGCGGCCGTAAATCCCGGCGATGGTGTAGGACACCGCTGCGCCGACGATGGCGAGTTCGCCGAGCACGTCGATGTTGAACCGGCTCAAGGCCGACGGACCGATGATCGTCGCGACGCCGGCCATGCCGAGCAGAACGCCGGACACGCGCAGCGGCGTCATCTTTTCATCGCTTGTGAAGTAGTGCGCGGCGATCACCGTGAAGAAGGGCGTGCTGGCGACCAGAACGGAAGTGATCCCGCCCGGAATATATTGCTGACCCCAGCTGATCAGCCAGAACGGGATGATGTTGTTGAGGAAGGCCTGACCGACGAACATCCTCCAGCTCGCCCGGTCGGTCGGTATCGCGATGCCTGCGGCGCGAATGACGATATGCAGCATTGCGGCGGCGAGGGCGACGCGCAGGAAGGTCAAGGTCAACGGCGGAAATTCTCGCACCGCAACGGCGAGGAGCGGGTAGCCCGCGCCCCACAGGATCGCGAGCGCAACCAGCAGCATCCATTCGCGGGCGGTCATCGCCCGGTTGATCACGGTCCCGGCAGCCATGTCGTGAAAGTCACCCCACCTGAGCGGGCTTTTTACCGTGACCGGAGGCGATGCGGCAGCCGTTTCCCGCCATTGCAGCCATGCGATGGCGGCCGCGGACGGCCGGCCGCGCCGTCAGCGTTGCCGCATTGGACGGCATTTTAGGCATTGTTATCGCGAAGCGGACCGTTTCGGACAATTTTTCAGCGACGTGCTGCGGCTAGGTTGCCGCTGCGCGCCGGACATCGCCGGGGCTGCGCGAGGCAACAGTCACGTCGATGCAGTCTCTTGGCCAATCTGTTGGCGCGGTGGACATCTCCGCCATCGTGGTGACCTCCTCTGCGGTGGGCGCGCTGCTCGGCCTGTTCCTCATCATCATCTGGCTGCAGGAGCGCGACACCCGCGCCTTCGCGTGGTGGGGCGCCGCCTACATGATCGGCGCATCGGCGATCGCTCTGGCGAACGCGCCGCGGCCGCTCATCGCCATGCCGGCCGCGCTGTCCGGCGTGCTGATCTTTATCGCATGCGGCATGGTGTGGAACGGCGTGCGCCTGTTTCACGGCCGGCCGATTCTGCTGTCCGCGACATTCGGCGGCGCGTTCGTCTGGCTGATGTGCCTGCAATTTCCGCAACTGGCCGCGGACGCAGGACAGGATCGTGTGATAGGCGCCGGCATCGTCGGCGCCTATACGTTTTGCATCGCCTGGGAACTCTGGCGCGAACGTCGCAAGTCGCTGTTCTCGCGCGCGGGCGCATTCGCGGTGCCGCTGATGCATGCGGCCATGTTCATCGCGCCGATCAGCCTGCGCAACTACAACCTGTTCGGCTCGCATGACGGCTGGCTGGTCGTGTTCGCGCTCGAGACGATGATCTATTCGGTCGGCGCGGCCTTCATCGTCCTCCTGATGGTGAAGGATCATCATGTGCAGGTGCAGCGCACCGCCGCCTCGACCGATCCGCTGACCGGCCTGCTCAACCGCCGTGCGTTCTTTTCCTGCACCGCAGCGCTCTATATGCGCCAGCGCCGCGCGGCCAAGCCGGTGACGCTGATGATGTTCGACCTCGACAAGTTCAAGCGCATCAACGACACCTTCGGCCACGCGATGGGCGACGAGATCCTGCGGCTGTTCTCGGCAACCTTGCGCGGCTCGATGCGCGCCGACGATATCATTGCGCGGCTCGGTGGCGAGGAGATCGCGGCGATCGTGCCGGCCGACGAAGACACGACCCTCAAGATTGCCGAGCGCGTGCGGGCCAATTTCCAGAAAGCCGGCACCCTGGTCGGCGACATCGCGGTCAATTCGACCGTGAGCATCGGCGTCGCCTCGACGGCCGATGCCAGCGAGGCGATCGAGGCGTTGATGGCCCGCGGCGACGCCGCGCTTTATCGCGCCAAGTCCGGCGGCCGCAATCGCGTCTGCGCGGCGGCGCCCGACGAGGTCGCTCATGGCGCCGGCGAAACGCCGGCTGCGGCGCAGGCAGCGGTCCCGCCACTGGCGCCGGACCTCGCATTTAGCGGGCATGCCTGAGGCCGGCAACCAAGCGTTTACCAAACCGGCCCTACCATGCCGGCATGAATCAGCATTCTGCCGCTTCCGCCGTCGATCTTGCGGTTCTCGAGGCTTGCGCCGACGGCGCGGGGCGGGCGCTTGCCTGTTCCTATTCGTCGTCGGCCGAATTCGACGCCGCGCTGATCCGCGCCCGGCGCGCCGAGGGCGTTTACGGTCCGCGGCGGCATCGCCGCACGATCGCGACCGTGGCCGGCGTGCTGTGCGGCCTCGCGGTCCTGACGCTCATCCTGATCTGACGCTCATTCGGAAAGAAAAGAAAAAGGGGCGTCCTGCGGGACGCCCCTCGATGCATTGTGTCGCTGACGCGGCGATATTTTTTCAACGCATGATCTTGCCCGAAAACCGGTTCCCACTTTTCGGGATCAAGCGTTACGCCGAGTAGTACATCTCGAATTCGACCGGATGCGGGGTGTGCTCGAATTTGATCACTTCCTGCATCTTGAGTTCGATGTAGCTGTCGATGAAGTCGTCATCGAACACGCCGCCGGCCTTGAGGAACTCGCGGTCCTTGTCGAGCGACTGGAGCGCCTCGCGCAAGCTGCCGCAAACCGTCGGGATCTTCTTCAGTTCCTGCGGCGGCAGGTCGTAGAGATCCTTGTCGGCCGGGCCGCCCGGGTCGAGCTTGTTCTTGACGCCATCGAGACCGGCCATCAGCAGCGCCGCGAAAGCGAGATACGGATTGGCGAGCGGATCCGGGAAGCGCACTTCGACGCGCTTGGCCTTCGGGTTGGTCGTGTACGGGATGCGGCACGACGCCGAACGGTTGCGCGAGGAGTAGGCGAGCAGCACCGGCGCCTCGAAGCCCGGCACCAGACGCTTGTAGGAGTTGGTGGTCGGGTTGGTGAAGGCGTTGATGGCCTTGGCATGCTTGAGCACGCCGGCGATGTAGTGCAGGCAGGTGTCCGACAGGTCGGCGTATTTGTTGCCGGCGAAGATCGGCTTGCCGCTCTTCCAGATCGACTGATGGCAGTGCATGCCTGAGCCGTTGTCGCCGTAGACCGGCTTCGGCATGAACGTCGCCGTCTTGCCGTAGATCTGCGCCACCTGATGGATGCAGTACTTGTAGATGATGAGCTGATCGGCCATCGGCGTCAGCGGCTGGAACTTCAGGCCGAGTTCGTGCTGGGCCGAAGCCACTTCGTGATGGTGCTTTTCGACCTTGCAGCCCATGCGCGCCATGGCGCCGAGCATTTCCGAACGCATGTCCTGCGCGGAGTCGAGCGGCGGGACCGGGAAGTAGCCCTTCTTGATGCCGATATGATGGCCGAGATTGCCGCCTTCATAATCGGTGTCGGAGTTGGTTGGCAGTTCGACCGAGTCCACCTTGAAGCCGGTGTTGTAGGGCGTCGCGGAATACTTGACGTCGTCGAACACGAAGAATTCGGCTTCCGGGCCGAAATAGATCACGTCGCCGATGCCCATCGACTTCACCATGCCCTCGGCCTTCTTGGCGATGCCGCGCGGGTCGCGGTTGTAGGGCTCACCGGTGGTCGGTTCGAGCACGTCGCAGATGAGGACGAGCGTGGTCTCGGCGAAGAAGGGGTCGATGCAGGCGGAAGAGGGGTCCGGCATCAGGCACATGTCGGACTCGTTGATCGCCTTCCAGCCGGCGATCGAAGAGCCGTCGAACATCTGACCTTCCGCGAAGGTGTCTTCCTCGATCATGGAGACGTCGAAGGTGACATGCTGCCATTTCCCGCGCGGGTCGGTGAAACGGAAGTCGACGTATTTCACGTCGTTGTCCTTGATCATCTTCATGACGGTCTTGGCGTTACTCATCGAAAGCATTCCCCTTTATGTGGAAATTGTGCGCGGCTGTTCGCCCCGCATTGTCAGATGGCGTCGAGGCCGGACTCTCCGGTTCTGATCCGGATCGCTTCCTCGATGTTGGAAACAAAAATCTTGCCGTCGCCGATGCGGCCAGTCTGGGCTGCGCGGCGAATGGCATCAACGGCCTTCTCGACGGCCTCGTCGCCGAGCACGATCTCGATCTTCACCTTGGGAAGAAAGTCGACGACGTATTCGGCGCCCCGGTAAAGTTCGGTGTGGCCCTTCTGGCGGCCGAAGCCCTTGGCTTCCGTCACCGTGATGCCCTGGAGGCCGACCTCCTGAAGCGCTTCCTTCACCTCATCGAGTTTGAACGGCTTGATGATGGCCTCGATCTTCTTCATCGCGCAGTGACCCTTCCTGTGGTCCGCCTCGAATGCTGGCAGGCCGACCTCTGCGTTAGCAGGTCTCGTGCCAATCTGCCGGCGCGATGAAATCGCTGTTAAGTCAAATGCCTGCGTGATCTCTCGACCGCTGCCCGATGCGAGGCCTGTCGGTCTGTGGCGCGAAAAGAAGCAATATGCCTATAAAATAATCAGGCCATGAAGCGGAATTGCCGCCGGAAAGAGCGGCACGTTCCGCGAATTGTCGTCGCCGGGTGTGCCGACTACGGTGCCCACGATGATCGAACTGCTCACCACCGCCGAAATGGCAGAGGCCGATCGGCTGACGATCGCCGGCGGCGTGCCGGGCATTGACTTGTTGGAGCGTGCCGGCGCGGCCGTGGCCGATGCGGTGGCGGCGCTGGCGGCGGGCAAGACCGTGACGGTCGTCGCCGGACCGGGCAACAATGGCGGCGACGGCTTTGTGGCGGCGCGCCGGCTGATGGAGCGCGGCTATGCGGTTCGCCTGGCGCTGGTCGGCGACCGCGGGCGGCTCGAGGGGGATGCCGCGCTTGCGGCGGCTCGCTGGAGCGGGCCGGTCGAGGGTGCCGATCCGGCCGCGCTCGCCGCTGCCGACATCGCGGTCGATGCGTTGTTCGGGGCAGGGTTGGCGCGCGAGGTTGAAGGCCTGCCACGCGCGATGATCGAAGCGATCAACGCACTCGGGAAGCCCGTTATTGCCGTCGATCTGCCGAGCGGTATCAACGGCGATAGCGGTGCGGTGATGGGCGCGGCGGTCCGGGCGACGGGGACGGTGACTTTCTTCCGCCGCAAGCCCGGGCACCTGCTGTTGCCGGGCCGGCTGCATTGCGGGCGGCTTCAGGTCACGGACATCGGCATCCCGTCGCGGGTCCTGGAAACGGTCCGTCCGCAGACGTTCGCCAACGAGCCGTCGCTGTGGTGGCCGTCGTTCCCGCAACCGACGGCGGAGGGACATAAATACGGGCGCGGCCATGCCGTGGTGGTGTCGGGCGGCCTCGCCTCGACCGGAGCCGGGCGGCTCGCTGCGCGCGGGGCGCTGCGGATCGGGGCGGGGCTGGTCACCATTGCCTCGCCGCGCGAGGCGCTGTCGGCGCAGGCGGCTGAAAACCTGGCGGTGATGGTCAAGCCGGTCGATGGCGCGGCCGAGCTTGGCGCGTTCATGGCCGACCGGCGGCGCAACGCATTGGTGCTCGGGCCGGGCGGCGGCGTCGGCCCCGCGATGCGGGAGCAGGTCGCGGCGGGACTTGCCAGCGGAGCGGCGGTGGTTCTCGACGCTGACGCGCTGACAAGCTTTGCCGACGAGGCCGAGGCGCTTGCCGCCGCAATTGCCGCGTTGCCGCAGCGTTCCGTCGTCCTGACGCCGCACGAAGGAGAATTTTCTAGATTATTCAATAGTATAAATAAAAATCCGATACTTAATTCAAAACTTGAAAAAGCACGTTCAGCGGCCCGAGTTATCAGGGCCGTTCTGTTGCTGAAGGGCGCCGATACTGTCGTTGCGGCCCCGGACGGCCGCGCCTCCATCAGCGCCCATGCGCCGCCGACGCTTGCGACAGCCGGCTCCGGCGACGTGCTGGCCGGCATGATTGCCGGGCTGCTGGCGCAAGGCGCACCGGCCTTCGAGGCGGCTTCCGCGGCGGTCTGGATGCACGGCGATGCCGCGCTACGGTTCGGCCCGGGATTGATCTCGGAAGACCTGCCCGACCAGTTGCCGGCGGTGCTACGCGGGTTGACGGAACAGACGTGGGGTCCGTCAAACCTCAACTGACCTCGAACCACGCCGCCATGCCGGCCGCCATATGTTCCAGCATGTGGCAGTGAACCATCCACTTGCCCCGATTGTCGGCCACGAAGGCGATGCGTCCGGTCTCGCGCACGTCGACCAATGTCGTATCGAGCCAAAAGTCGCCGTGGCGGTCATTGTCACGGTTGAGACGGCGGAAGTGATGCCCGTGAATGTGCATGGCATGGGCAAAGGCCGTCCGGTTGGCAAAGTCCAGTACGACGGTTCGTCCACGCGAAACCGTGAACAGCGGGGGACCATCGTGGCCGGTTGCTGAAATTTCCGCGAGTGCCCAGACACGCTGATCGGGCGGGAGGCCCTGGCCGCGGAATCCGTCGCCACCCATCGGTCCCCGACCGATGCCGCGTCCCATCATGCCGCCGCCTCCCATCATCGCCATCGCACCACCATCAAGCGGTACGTCAACGCGAAGGGCGGTCGCGAGATCGAGTTTGCCGGGTAACGGATTTGCAGGGAGGACAAGCGCCTCCGACTGCGGTTCGGGCCGGATCGGCGGATCGCCTGCATAGACGAACCGGCCAAGCTCAAGCTCGCCACCGCGCAGGTCGTCGACCAAGATCGATGTCGTCGTGCCCGGCGCCTGCGTGGCATCGAGGATGAGATCAACGCGATTGCCGGGCCCGAGCGTCACCGCACCATTGTTTGCGGCGAATGGCGTCGCCGGCTGGCCATCGAGCGCGATGATCGTCGGTGCGTGCCTGTGGAATCGCAGCGTGAAAATCCGCGAATTGGCGGTGTTGATGATGCGCAATCGCACACGCTCGTTGGTCCTGAGCGGTACGTCGAGCAGATCTTCGCTGTTGAGCGTGATGTACTGGCCGAGCCGCCCGGCCATCATTGCATCGTGGACATTACCAAAACCGCCGGCAATGTCGCCGTTTTCGGTCAATCGCCAGTCATCGACCACCAGCACGATTTCGCGGTCGACCGCGACCGGTTCGCGCTCGTCGACGATCAGGATGCCGTAAAGCCCACGCGCCATCTGTTCGGAGGAGCGTTCATGCGTGTGGTACCAGAACGTGCCGGCATCGGGCGCCGTGAAGCGATAGTCGAACGTCGCGCCGGATTCGACCGGCATCTGGGTCAGATGCGGTACGCCGTCCATCGCGTTTGGCAGCCGCAGGCCGTGCCAGTGAATGACAGTCGGCTGCGGCAGGTCGTTGACGAGCCGCACCTTCAGTTCGTCGCTCTGGCGGACGCGCAGCGTCGGACCCGGCACGACGCCGTCATAGCCCCAGACGGGCGTTGGTGGGGATTTGGGGCCACGCAGTTTTGCGCCGCCTGTCGGACGAGCGTGGAGGAGGCGGAAGCCTGCGTCGGAATCCTGGGATCGGGAAGCGCTAGGGAGCACAAAGACGGTCGCGCAGGTGCCGATGCCGGTAAGGACCTGGCGGCGGGTCACCTGGGGTGGCAGCAAGGCCATCGGGAAGTCTCCAGAACTCAGCGTCTCCCCCTATATTCAGAATAGCGAATATAAAAGCGGCGGTCTTGCGCTGGATCAATTCCGGCACAAAAGCCCGCAAAAAGTGGTGCGGCGCGAGTTTCGCGTGATATAAGCCCGCCGCCCCGGGACTTTAAGCGCCTTGTCCGCAAGGCGCGCGGCGTCTAAGTCGTGACGTCGAAGTACCCGCCGGCAATCGAGCAAACCGGCGTTGCCCGTTGCGGGCGTGGCGGAATTGGTAGACGCGCTGGATTTAGGTTCCAGTGACGCAAGTCGTGGGGGTTCAAATCCCTCCGCCCGCACCACGCCAATGGGCGCGGATATTGGGGCGCGGCGTTGCCGTCCGCCTGCTGGAAGAAACCGCCGGACATCGGCACGAACGAAGATACGAACGAGAAAAGTGTGGTCATGCAAGTCACGGAAACATTGTCGGAAGGCCTCAAGCGTGAGTTCAAGGTGGTGGTGCCTGCCGCCGAACTCGACACCAAGGTCAATGCGCGCCTCAACGAGTTGAAGGATCGCGTGCGGATCGACGGTTTCCGTCCCGGCAAGGTGCCGGTGGCGCACCTGAAGCGCCTCTACGGCAAGAGCGCGATGGCCGAGGTGATCGAGGCCGCCGTGCGCGACGCCAATTCGCAGATCGTGACCGAGCGCGGCCTGAAACTCGCCGGCGAGCCGAAGGTGGATTTTCCCTCCGATCAGGCCGAGGTCGAGAATCTGATGGAGGGCAAGTCCGACCTTGCCTACACCGTCGCGCTGGAAATCCTCCCCGCCATCACGCTCGCGGATTTCAAGACCATCAAGCTCGAGAAGCCGGTCGCCGAGGTTGCCGACAGCGAAGTCGATGAGGCCCTGCAGACCATCGCGACCCAGAACCGGCCTTATGCGGCCAAGGACGGCAAGTCCGAGAAGGACGATCGCGTCGTCATCGACTTCGTCGGCTCGATCGACGGCAAGCCGTTCGAGGGCGGCACCGGCGAGGGCATCAGCGTCCAGATCGGCTCGAACACCTTCATTCCGGGCTTCGAGGACCAGTTGATCGGTGTCGCGGCGGGCGACAAGAAAGAGGTCAAGGCGACCTTCCCGGCGAATTACATGAACGCGGAACTCGCCGGCAAGGACGCTTCGTTCGACGTCACCGTGAAGTCGGTCGAGGCGCCGCAGTCGGTCACCATCGACGAGGAATTCGCCAAGTCGCTCGGACTTGAATCGCTCGACAAGCTGCGCACCGCGGTCAAGGAGCGCATTGAGGCCGAGCATGGTGGCATGACGCGGCAGAAAGTGAAACGGGCGCTGCTCGACGCGCTCGACAAGCTGCACAAGTTCGACCCGCCGCCGTCGCTGGTCGAGGACGAGTTCAATCGCGTCTGGCAGTCGGTCAACACCGAGCTGCAGCAGCAGAACAAGACCTTCGCCGACGAGAACACCACCGAGGAGAAGGCGCGCGAGGATTACGGCAAGATCGCCGAGCGCCGCGTGCGGCTCGGCCTTGTGCTTGCCGAGATCGGCGACAAGAACAAGATCGAGGTATCCGAAGACGAACTGAACCGGGCGCTGGTCGAACAGGCTCGCCGTTTCCCGGGGCAGGAAAAGCAGGTGTGGGATTACTACCGCAACAATCCCGGCGCCATCGCCGGCCTGCGGGCGCCGCTCTACGAGGAAAAGGTCGTCGACTTCCTCATGGAACTCGCCGACGTGAGCGAGAAGAAGGTGTCGCGCGAGGATCTCTACAAGGACGACGCGCCGGCCGCCTGATCGTCCGGCGGGCTGTTCCTGCGCGCGCCCTAACGGTCGATCAACCCTCCCGCCCGAAAGCCCTGTAAAACAGGGCCTCGCGGTTGGTTGCCGGACGCCGATCCGGGTATATATGTGATTCCAGTTTTCCGGGTGCGCGCGGGTGTAAGGCGTTGCCGGGCCTGTATGGCCGGGTGAAGTGCCGCGCGTCTCTCATGTTCCACCACAACCGGGTGAATGATGCGCGATCCTGTCGATACCTACATGAACTACCTTGTTCCCATGGTGGTCGAGCAGACCAACCGTGGCGAACGCGCCTATGACATCTACTCGCGGCTCCTGAAGGAGCGGATCATCTTCCTGACCGGACCAGTCGAGGACGGCATGGCGACGGTGGCGGTGGCGCAGCTTCTGTTCCTCGAAGCCGAGAATCCGAAAAAAGAAATTTCGATGTACATCAACTCGCCCGGCGGCGTGGTCACCTCCGGCATGGCGATCTACGACACCATGCAGTTCATCCGCCCCGCAGTGTCGACGCTGTGCATCGGGCAGGCGGCCTCGATGGGCTCGCTGCTGCTGACGGCCGGCGAAAAGGACATGCGCTTTGCGCTCACCAATGCGCGGATCATGGTCCACCAGCCGTCCGGCGGCTTCCAGGGCCAGGCCACCGACATCATGCTGCACGCTCAGGAAATCCTGAACCTGAAGAAGCGGCTGAACGAGATCTACGTGAAGCACACCGGCCAGTCGCTGAAGAAGATCGAAGACGCGCTCGAGCGCGATTACTTCCTGACGGCGGACGCGGCGAAGGATTTCGGACTTGTCGACAAGGTTATCGAAAAGCGTCCGGAGGAACTGACGCCTAAACCGGCGTAAAAGCGCCTTATTGCCGCAGGTCTGCGGTGCGCGGCGCAGGTTCCGGAGCCGTCAAAACGCCTTAAATAAGCGAGGGAGTGACGGGAGTATTATCGTTAATCGAATCTTGATTATCCTCCCGTTAGCATGCTTCGCTTATGCTGGTCGGATAACGCGAGGGTGAGGCCGCTGGCCGGGCCTCACCGACACAAGCGGCCGAATGAACCCGAACCGGCGGTTCCGGCGCGGGATTTGCCTGGAAAGTGCTTGAGTAAGCGGGATTTGGCCCTCTCGGCCTCGAACCGCCGAAGACGGAGAGCGGAATGAGCAAAGTTGGCGGCAGCGATTCCAAGAACACTCTGTACTGCTCGTTCTGCGGAAAGAGCCAGCACGAGGTCCGCAAGCTGATCGCCGGTCCGACCGTTTTCATCTGCGATGAATGCGTCGAACTGTGCATGGACATCATCCGTGAGGAGAACAAGTCCTCGCTGGTGAAGTCGCGCGACGGCATTCCGACGCCGAAGGAGATCCGCAAGGTTCTCGATGACTACGTGATCGGCCAGGACCACGCCAAGAAGGTGCTCTCGGTCGCCGTTCACAACCATTACAAGCGGCTCAACCATCAGACCAAGCACAACGACGTCGAACTCGCGAAGTCGAACATCCTGCTGATCGGCCCGACCGGCTCCGGCAAGACGCTGCTGGCGCAGACGCTGGCGCGCATCCTCGATGTGCCGTTCACGATGGCCGACGCGACGACGCTGACCGAAGCCGGTTATGTCGGCGAGGACGTCGAGAACATCATTCTGAAGTTGCTGCAGGCCGCCGACTACAATGTCGAGCGCGCCCAGCGCGGCATCGTCTATATCGACGAGATCGACAAGATCAGCCGCAAGTCGGACAATCCCTCGATCACCCGCGATGTGTCGGGCGAGGGCGTGCAGCAGGCGCTGCTGAAGATCATGGAAGGCACCGTTGCGTCGGTGCCGCCGCAAGGCGGCCGCAAGCATCCGCAACAGGAATTCCTGCAGGTCGACACCACCAACATCCTGTTCGTGTGCGGCGGCGCGTTCGCCGGCCTCGACAAGATCATTTCGGCGCGCGGCCGTTCGACCTCGATCGGCTTTGCCGCGCGGGTGCTGGCGCCGGAAGACCGCAAGACCGGCGAAATCTTCCGCGAGGTCGAGCCGGAGGATCTGCTCAAGTATGGCCTGATCCCGGAATTCGTCGGCCGTCTGCCGGTGGTCGCGACGCTCGAGGATCTCGATGAGGAGTCGCTGAAGAAAATCCTGGTCGAGCCGAAGAACGCGCTGGTCAAGCAGTACCAGCGGCTGTTCGAGATGGAGCAGATCGACCTCACCTTCGCCGAGGAAGCGCTTGGCGCGATCTCCCGCAAGGCGATCGAGCGCAAGACCGGCGCCCGTGGGCTGCGGTCGATCATGGAGGGCATCCTGCTCGACACCATGTTCGACCTGCCGAGCCTCGAAGGCGTGGAAGAGGTCGTGATCTCGCGCGAGGTCGTCGAAGGCACCGCGCGTCCGCTCTACATCTACGCGGATCGCAGCGACCGCTCGAACGAGGCGGCGGGCAGCGCCAGCGCCTGACGGAACCGTCGGCATCCGGCGCCGCTTCCGCACCGCAGCCCGATTCCCGGCCGGTCAAGCCGGCTACGATCCCGTTTTAACTGGGAAATCGGGCGCAACTTGCGCCGGATCGGTCCTCATCTTAGCTATACTGTGCGAAGCACAAAACGTACGTAGATTCGTTTCGCGACTTTGGTGTCAGGGATTCGTACCCGCTGTGAAGCGCGCGGGAGGCCCGCCCGGGCCGTCGACCGCGTTGCCCTGAGCCGGAACTTGCTGGTGACTTGCACTTGGCCTGTGCTGCCGCAAAAGCGGGGCGAGGGCGCAAGGGGCACAACATAGGGAATGAAAGCAATGACCACGGCGAAACCCCGTCCTCCGCTGCAGGCTGGCGATACCAAGTCCTATCCGGTGCTGCCCTTGCGCGACATCGTGGTGTTTCCGCACATGATCGTTCCGCTGTTCGTCGGGCGCGAGAAGTCGATCCGCGCGCTTGAGGAAGTCATGCGGTCCGACACCTATATTCTGCTGGCGACGCAGAAGAACGCCTCCGACGACGAGCCGCAGCCGGACGCGATCTTCACGACCGGCACGCTCGCCAGCGTTCTCCAGCTGTTGAAGCTGCCCGACGGCACCGTGAAGGTGCTGGTCGAGGGCGCGTCGCGCGCCGAGGTCGTCAAATACAGCGATCGCAGCGAATATTTCGAAGCGGAAGCGACCGTCATTGCCGATGACATCGGCAACGAAGTCGAGGCGGAAGCCTTGGCGCGTTCGGTCGTGTCCGAATTCGAAGGCTATGTGAAGCTCAACAAGAAAGTGTCGCCGGAAGTCGTCGGCGTCGTCCAGCAGATCGAGGACTACGCCAAGCTCGCCGACACGGTGGCTTCGCATCTCGCCGTCAAGATTTCCGACAAGCAGGAAATCCTCGAGACGCCGGCCGTCACCCAGCGTCTGGAGAAAGTGCTCGGCTTCATGGAAAGCGAAATCTCGGTCTTGCAGGTCGAGAAGCGCATCCGCACGCGCGTCAAGCGCCAGATGGAGAAGACGCAGCGCGAGTACTATCTCAATGAGCAGATGAAGGCGATCCAGAAGGAGCTGGGCGACGAGGACGGCAAGGACGAACTCGCCGAACTCGAGGACAAGATCAAGAAGACCAAGCTCTCGAAGGAAGCTCGCGAGAAAGCCAATCACGAACTCAAGAAGCTGCGGCAGATGTCTCCGATGTCCGCCGAGGCGACGGTTGTGCGCAACTATCTCGACTGGCTGCTCGCGATCCCGTGGAGCAAGAAGTCCAAGGTCAAGAAGGACCTCAAGCTCGCCGAGGACGTGCTCGACAGCGATCACTATGGCCTGGAGAAGGTCAAGGAACGCATCGTCGAATACCTCGCGGTGCAGCAGCGCGCGAACAAGCTGACCGGCCCGATCCTGTGCCTGGTCGGCCCTCCGGGCGTCGGCAAGACCTCGCTCGGCAAGTCGATCGCGAAGGCGACCGGCCGCGAATTCGTGCGCGTGTCGCTCGGCGGCGTGCGCGACGAAGCCGAGATCCGCGGTCACCGCCGCACCTATATCGGCTCGATGCCCGGCAAGGTCATCCAGTCGATGCGCAAGGCCAAGACCTCGAACCCGCTGTTCCTGCTCGACGAGATCGACAAGATGGGCGCTGACTTCCGCGGCGATCCGTCCTCGGCTCTGCTCGAGGTGCTCGATCCGGAGCAGAACGCGACGTTCAACGACCACTATCTCGAGGTCGACTACGATCTCTCCAACGTGATGTTCATCACGACGGCGAATACGCTCAATATTCCGCCGCCCTTGATGGACCGCATGGAGATCATCCGGATTGCCGGTTACACCGAGGACGAGAAAGTCGAGATCGCGCGCAAGCATCTGATCCCGCACGCGGTCGGCAAACACGGCCTCGACGCCAAGGAATGGTCGATCGACGACGCGGCACTCCTCACGCTGATCCGCCGTTACACGCGGGAAGCGGGTGTCCGTAATCTCGAACGCGAGATTTCGACGCTGGTCCGCAAGGCGGTCAAGGACCTGATGACTTCTAAGAAGAAGTCGATCGCCGTGACCGAAAAGATTCTCGAAGACTATCTCGGCGTGCCGAAGTTCCGGTACGGCGAGGTCGAGACCGAGGATCAGGTCGGCGTCGTCACCGGACTGGCCTGGACCGATGTGGGCGGCGAGCTGCTCACGATCGAGGCGACGCAGATGCCGGGCAAGGGCCGCATGACGGTGACCGGCAACCTGCGTGACGTGATGAAGGAGTCGATCTCGGCGGCGGCGTCTTACGTCCGCTCGCGCGCGGTTGCCTTCGGCATCGAGCCGCCGGCCTTCGACAAGCGCGACATCCACGTTCACGTTCCGGAGGGGGCGACCCCGAAGGACGGCCCGTCGGCCGGCGTTGCGATGGTGACCGCCATCGTGTCGGTGATGACCGGCATCCCGGTGCGCCGCGATGTCGCCATGACCGGCGAGATCACGCTGCGCGGCCGTGTGCTGCCGATCGGCGGCCTGAAGGAGAAACTGCTTGCGGCCGCCCGCGGCGGCATCAAGATCGTGATGATCCCGGACGAGAACGCCAAGGATCTCACGGAAATCTCCGACAGCATCAAGAAGGGCCTGGAGATCATCCCGGTCTCGCGGATGGACGAGGTGCTGGCGCGTGCGCTGGTGCGCAAGCCCGAGCCGATCCAGTGGGATGAGGAGAGTGCCAAGGCGGCTGCCGCGTCCGACAAGCCCGCCGACGACGACGGCCCCGGCCTGACCGCGCACTGATCGCCGCGCAGAAGGCTGCATACGATACAAGGCGGCGCCTCCGGGCGCCGCTTTTGCTTTGCCGGAAGTTCCGCGGCGGTGCGCCCGGCTTTACAGCGCGGCCCGCGGGGCGATAAAGGGCAGGGAGCCGGCAGGCGACGTTGCGCTTCGCGGCGAGTTTCGGGCGGTTAGCTCAGCTGGTAGAGCGCCTGCTTTACACGCAGGATGTCGGCGGTTCGATCCCGTCACCGCCCACCAGCCTTCGCTCGCAAAGCGCGTGAAGGCTGCCGCGCCATAGCCCGGAGGGCGAAGGCGGGCGATCATTCGCGAGCTTCGGCTCGGCAGGCTGTGTTTTGCGAAACGCAATTCGACGTGCTGAAAAAGAAACGGCAGGCGCGGTTTCCCGCACCTGCCGTCGGCCCGTGAGGGTCCGGCCTTCGCCGTCAGATCGCTTCTTTCAATTCCTTCGACGCGCGGAAGGCGACCTTCTTGCTCGCCTTGATCTGGATCGCTTCGCCGGTCGCGGGGTTGCGGCCCATGCGGGCGGCGCGCTTGCGAACCTGGAGAATGCCGAGCCCGCCAATGCGGATGCGCTCGCCCTTCTTCAGATGTTTGACGATATTGCCGACGAGATCGCCGAGAACAGTCTCGGCCTGTTTCTTCGACATCTCGTGCTGTTCGGCGAGCGCCGCAGCGAGATGCTTCAGGGTGACGGTCGTCGGGGTAGACTTACCTGGTGCAGTAGCCATTGAGTGGACCCTCCTCGTTGAGACCGGCGCGTTGGCAAACCGCCAGTACCAAGCCCGATAGACGATTCGGGGCCGGTCTGCCTATCGATTCTTCCCATGAAATAAGGCTTTCCGGAGCCTCCTGTGCGGCGGTGCCGCATTTGCTTGACTTGGCGAGGGGGCACCTTTAACTCCGCACGGCGTCCGCGGGGGCGTAGCTCAGTTGGTTAGAGCGCCGGCCTGTCACGCCGGAGGTCGCGGGTTCGAGCCCCGTCGCTCCCGCCATATTTTCAAGCACTTAGCACCCC
>NZ_JBFWPH010000003.1:0-723876 GCF_050250095.1 Pseudolabrys sp.
CCAGGTTCGGCATCACGATGGCGCGGCCGAAGCACGAGGCCGTGTAGTTGACGACCGCCTTCAGAACCTCGCCGTCGCGGAAGTGAACGTGCCAGTCGTCGGGCTTGCGGATCTCAAGGACGTCCAAAATTCTATGTCCCGCCTGTTACGAACGAATACATCAGCTCGACGCCGCGAAGGAAATCGTCGATGGTCATGTCTTCGTTGGGATTATGCGACCCGTTGCGGTTTCTGACAAAGATCATTCCCGAAGGAACACCCGCGTTGGAGAACACGGCGGCATCGTGTCCGGCGCCGCTCGGGATCAGTTCGGCGGGGTACCCCAGCCGCTGCGACGCCGCCGACAACCGGCCGACGATGGCATCGTCCATCTTGGCCGGCTCGGAATAGACCCGCTCGTCGAATTCGAAGGTCACGCCCCGCAACTGCGACACCGCACGGCATTCCGACCGGAACAGCTCATAGAAGCCTTCCAGCGTCTCGAAGCTCTGACTGCGAACCTCGAAGCTGAAATAGACCTCGTCCGGAATCCGGCTGAGCGCCTGCAGCTCAGGATCGGTATTGCAGACACCCGTCGTGACCACGAGATCCAGTCCGCGCTCGAGCAGCCGGTTCCAGTGTTCGTCGAGGCGCATCAGCAGATCGGCGACCGCGAACAGCGCGTCCTTGCGGAGCCAGCGCGGCACGGTGCCGGAATGGCCGGCTTCGCCGCGGCAGGTGACGCGGCGGTGGCGCAGATTGCCGCGGATGCCGGTGACGACCGCGGTCGAAAGATCGCGGGCCACCATCACAGGCCCCTGCTCGATATGGAGTTCGAGATAATGAGACGCGAAGGACAGCGGCAACAGGCGTTCGCCGCGCTCGATCGCCGCGACATCGGCATCGACGCCCGCCAGCGCCTCCCGCAGCGTCCGGCCGGTGCCGCGGCGCTTTGCGTTGAGGTCGGACGGCGTCAACAGACCGAACAGCGCACGCGAGCCGATATTGGCCCGGCCGTAATAGGCGCTCTCCTCGCCCCGCATGGCGAGAAGCCGAACCGGCTGCGGTGTCTTCACTTTGCCTTTCGCAAGGCGAATGAGGCACAGCAATCCGGCGATAATGCCCGCCGCGCCGTCGAAATTGCCGCCCTCGGGCACCGAGTCGATATGCGAACCCAGAACAAGCGCCGGCTTTGTCAGGTCGTCGTCGGACAGGGCGACGACGAGATTGCCGGCCCGGTCGGTATGGTGCCTGAGACCGAATTCGACGGCGGTGTCGCGGATCAGCGCCAGCGCCCTGTTCTCACCATCGGCGAAACATTCGCGGGTGATACCCTTCCCCGATTCCGAACCGGATGCCAATTCGTCGAACAGCCGCGCGGCGAGCGCGCGCATATCCGCGATCTCGGCCACGTCGGGAACGGCAAGCGGCGCATTCACGGCAGCGCCTCCATGTCGTCGACATGCATGTCCTGATCCCTGACGGCGCCGGTCAGGCCGGCGACCCGGGTAATGCCCTTGCGCTCGCAGAACGCCGTCAGGTCGTCGAGGATATCGAGCATCGCCGCCGGCTTCACGAATGTCGTCGTGCCGACCTGGACGGCGGCGGCGCCGGCCAGCATGTATTCGACGACGTCATTGGCGTTCGCGATACCGCCGCAGCCGATGATCGGAATGTCCACCGCCTGCGCGCATTGATAGACCATACGCACGATGATCGGTTTGACCGCCGGGCCCGAATAGCCGCCCAGAATGTTTCCCAGACGCGGCTTGAAGGTTTCGGGATCGATCGCCATCGCGAGGATCGTATTGGCGACCACCAGCGCATCGGCGCCGCTGTCCTCCGCGGCCCGCGCGACCGAGCCGATATCGGCGGTGTTGGGCGTGAGCTTGACCCAGAGCGGCCGGGCGGTGGCCTTCTTCATGAGGCCGACCACGGTGGCGGTCGAGGACGCCCGCATCGCAAAGGCCTTCCCGTCCTCTTCGAGATTCGGGCAGGAGATATTGGCCTCGATCGCGGCGATGGCCGGGTGATCCAGCATCCGCACGATATCGGCGAACTGCTCCGCGGTCGGCGCCGAAACGCTGACGACCAGCGGCGCGCTGAACCGTGCATATTCGTCGATGGTGTGATCGAGAAAATACGACACGCCCTTGCTGGGGATGCCGATCGAATTGAGCATGCCCTGCCCGACTTCCGCGACGCGCGGCACCGGATTGCCGCCGCGCAGCTCCGCGGTGATGGTCTTGGTGACGACGGCTCCGAGATGATCGAACGAGAACAGACGGGCCAGGCTTTCCGAAAACGTGCCGGATGCCGGCATGATCGGATTTTTCAAAGTCATCGAACCGATCTTGACGCGAAGATCTACCATGACAGCGCCTCTTCAAGCCGGAACACCGGCCCTTCCAGGCAAACCCTGCGCTGCTCCTGCACATCGCCGTTCTGAAATTCGCGAACGCAGCAGAAGCACATGCCGAGCCCGCAGGCCATTTGCTGCTCCAGCGCGACCTGCCCCGGAACGTGAAACTTCGCCGCCAAATTCTTCATCAGCAGCATCAGGCGATTGGACCCGCAGGTGAAGAAAGCGTCGGCCTTGCGGTGCTCGATGAGGCCGAGCAGCAGCCGCTCCACATTCAGAGGATCGCTGCTCTCGTCGTCGTCGGTGACGATGTCGACCTGCGCGCCCGCGTCAACGAACCGCTCGACGGACATCACCAGCGCGCGCGAGCGCGCGCTGAGGATGGCCGTGACGTTGACGCCGCGGGCGGCGGCCATCTCGGCGAGCGGTGCCAGCGTTGCGAGACCGACGCCGCGGCCCAGCACGACCACGTTCTTCCAGGACGGCTCAAGCCAGAAACCGTTGCCAAGCGGCCCGAGCATCGCGACCTTCTCGCGCGGCTGCAGCGTCGCAAGACCACGCGTGCCGGCGCCGGTGACCTTGTAGAGAAATTCGAGATGCCCCTGCGACGGCACCATGCGGTAGATGCTCATCGGCCGCCGCAGATAGGGCTGATCCGCGACCGTCACCGGGCACGCAATGTTGAAGAACTGGCCGGCCTTCGCGTAGGCGGCGCATTCGCCGGCCTCGACCACCAGATGATAATAGTCGGCGTTGACCTGGCGGTTGCTGACGACCGGCGCGTTGATCTCGAAGACGTCACGCTCCCGGCGCGCCGGCTGTTTCGGCGCACCGCCCGTTTCGACCTGCGTTGCCACGGGACCGGCAAGATTCACGGACAGTGTCATCGCAACTCCATTGCGCCCCAGACGACGGCGAGGCCGCCCCCTTGAAGCATCATTTTCCTGATTAAATCTAAATTTTGAGACGGTTTCAAGCCCGCAGACAAGCCTACGGAATTGGCAATATCGGGCCAAAATCGCCTTCCGGCGGGTTTTTTCTCTTTTTTTAAGCGGTCCCGGCCGATATACTGGTTGTTTCTTTTTCCGAACATGCCGTTCGCAGATGGAGCTGGGACCGTGGAACAATTGGCTGACTGGCTGAAATCGCAGCACAAGGGGCTGCGGACCTACAAAACATTTCAGCAGAAGGTCCTGGAACTGGGCGCCAAGAGCGGCCGGGATTTCGCCCTCTATTCGCTCCTGGCCGCCCTGGTCGGCCGCTTCATCGATGCCTATGACGACTCCCCGCTGACGCTCGACGTCACCGACGAAGCGCACAAGCGCCTGACGACCCTTTCCGAAAAAGCGGCACGCTACGAAACCCTGTCGGCCGAGAGCCGGCTCAGCCTGCTCGACGACATCGCAAAGTCCGAACTGGGCTAAGCAACAAGACCAGTTCGCCTGACGGTGCGCCTCGCCGTCTAGTCGACGGCTGGCGCGCCGCTGTTTTCGGGCTGGCTTTTCGGCATCGCCGCCTGCAACGCCGCCTCCAGGGTCTGCCCCGCATCGATGAGCTTCGCCACACGCGCCGCGGCCTCGTATCCGATCTGAGGAACAAGCGCCGTCGCCTTCGCGACGCCGGTTGTCAGCGGACGCGCGCAGGCGGCGGCATCGGCTTCGATGCCGCGCACGCAGAGCGTTTCGAGGGCGACGATAGCGCGCGTCAGATAGCGCACCGACTCGAATGTCTTCAGAACGATGACAGGCATCATCGCATTGAGCTGAAGTTGCCCCGCCTCGGCCGCGATGGTGATCGCGACATCGTTGCCGATGACATGGAACGCGACCTGGTTGACCACTTCCGGAATGACGGGATTGACCTTGGACGGCATGATCGACGAGCCGGGCTGGCGCGCCGGCAGCCTTATCTCGCCGAAACCGCCGGTCGGCCCGCTCGCCAGCAGGCGCAGATCGTTCGATATTTTCGAGAGTTTTGACGCGGTGCGCTTGAGCATCCCTGAATAAAGCACGAAGGCGCCCATATCCCAGGTCGCCTCGATCAGGTTCTCCGAGCGGGAAAACGGGATCGCGGTAATCTCGCTGAGATACGCGATCGCGGCGTCCGAATAACCTTCCGGCGCATTGAGGCCGGTGCCGATCGCGGTGCCGCCCAGTCCGACCTCAGCAAAGTTCCGGCTGATCACGGAGAGCTTGTTGAGATCCTCGTTCAGCGTGGTGGCGAAGGCGGAAAACTCCTGCCCCAGCGTCATGGGGACGGCGTCCTGCAACTGGGTCCGCCCGAGTTTCGGGATCGCGCTGAACTGTTCGGCCTTGACCTGAAAGGACGCGACGAGGCTCCGCAGCGCCGCGGTCAATTCGCGATCCAGCGCATAGACGGCCAGACGCGCAGCGGTCGGGTAAGAGTCGTTGGTCGATTGCGACATGTTGACGTGATCGATCGGATGGATGACGTCGTATCGCCCCCGCGGCAGCCCAAGAATGTCGAGCGCGACGTTCGCGATCACCTCGTTCACATTCATGTTGGTCGAGGTTCCGGCGCCGCCCTGAAAAACATCGACGACAAACTCGCCGTCGTAGCGGCCCAGCCGAATTGCTTCGCAGGCCGCCTTGATCGCGATGTATTTTCCTTCTGCAAGCTTGCCGCAGGAAAAATTGGCATGGGCGCACGCCTCCTTCACATATCCGAAGGATGCGATCAGGACCGGCCATTCCCGCAGCGTCCGCCCGGAAATGTCGAAGTTCTCCCGCGCGCGGTCGGTCTGCGATCCGTAGAACGCGGCGGAGGGAATCTGGCGAGGACCAAAGGTGTCGGTTTCGACGCGGGCCTGGGACTGGGTCATTTCCGCCTTCAAAGAAACTGAGAATCTGATAACGTCCAATATTTCCGGCAGTTAGCTGGGATGTCCTTTGATGCTGTATCATTTTTGAGACTATCTCACAAGAGGGTGCGGATGGCCGGGCAGTGGGAAGAAATCGGCAACAGGCTCAGGGCGTATCGGCTGGGAAAGAATTTCAAGGCCAGCGACGTCGCCGACCAGATCGGCGTGTCACGCGCCGCGCTTTACCGGCTCGAAAAGGGCGAACTCGTCAAAATCGAAACGCTCGAGAAACTTGCCGCCCTGCTCGACGTCTCGCTTCCTTCGTTGATGGGGGTCGGCGTCGAATATTACGGCAACGCCATTTCGTTCTTCGAGCGTATGCGGCAGCTCGAGGAGAATGTCGTCCAGATTCTCGGCAATTTCAGCCCGATCTCGTTCCTGCTGCTGTCCAACGAATACATGGACCACCTGCGGACGATGCTGATCGAGTCGACCGACATCAGCGGCCCGGGACAGAAGGCCTTCGCAGACTATGTCGACCGGCTGCTCGCGGTGCTGAAGGAGCGCCGGCAAACCGCCCTCGCCAAGAAAACGCCGGTCGTCAGCATTCTCAACCGGGCGTCGATCGAGCGCTTTCTGCATGCCGGACTGGTCGGCCGCTATGACCTCAAGCCGAATGTCGTGAAGACACGCCGGGCGTGGGCGAGAAGCGAAGTGGAGCGCCTGGTGACGATCTTCCGCAAGCCGCCGATCGGCACCCAGATCGGAATCGTCGAGACCTTCGCGCCGGAACAGACCTTCCAGGTCTACGAGAAGAGCGACAGCACGTTCGTCACGATGAGTCCGTATCGGCTCGGCGACCACCCCAACGTCTCGGCCGGCATCGCAATCGTGACCGCGGCCCCGGAAGCGGTGCGGCTGTTCAAGAACATCATCATCGAGCAATGGGAGCACGCCAAGCACGGCGACAGCGGCGCAAAGCTGCTGGAACAGCTTTTGGCCAAAGCCCCGGTTTAACGAAACGAGCGCTAGAAGCCGAGCACCTTCGGCAGGAAGACCGATATCGCCGGCGTGTAGCTGATGATCAGCAGCACGATGATGTTGGTGACGATAAACGGCCAGATGCCTCTCACGATCACCGTGATCGGCCGATTGAGCGTGGACGACGCGACGAACAGGTCGAGACCGAACGGCGGCGTGATCATCCCGATGCAGATGTTCAGGCACACGACCAGCCCGAAATGAACCGGGTCGATGCCCAGAGCGGTCGCGATCGGGAACAGCGTCGGCACCAGCACCAGCAGAATCGAATTCGGATCGATGAACATGCCTGCGATCAGCAGGACGACGTTCACGATCAGCAGGAATTCGATCCACGAAATCTGGTGATGCGTGAGAAAGTTCGTCAGGAACTGCGGCAGCTGAGCGAGCGTGATGAAGTAGGACAGCAGCGACCCCATCGACAGCAGGATGAACACCGCAATCGTCGTGATCGCGCTCGATTCCGCGATATCCATGATGTCGCGGAATCCGAGGCTCCGATAAACGACGCCTTCGATGAAGATCGCGTAGCCGACGCTGACCGCCGCCGCCTCGGTCGCCGTGAAGATGCCGCTGTAAATTCCGCCCAGCACGATGACCGGGAGGCCGAGAGCGGGAGCGCCGCGCTTCCAGGCTTCCAACCGCTCGCCGCCCGTCGCCTTCGGCTCCGCGGCGATGCCGTCCCTGTGGGTTTGCCAGAAGACCAGAACCATGAAGGCGAGACCAAGCACGATGCCGACGACAAGTCCGCCGGCAAACAGCGCCGCGACCGAGGTTCCGGTCAGCCAGGCGTAGATGATGAGCGTGATGCTCGGCGGGATCAGCAGGGCGCATTCCGCGCTCGACGCAATCAGCGCGGTGCCGAAGCGCTCGGTAAAACCGCTCTTCAACAGTTGCGGAAACAGAAAACGGCCGACCGCGGCAACCGTCGCCGGCGCCGAGCCGCAAACCGAACCGAACGCCATGCAGGACGCGACCGTCGAATAGGCGATGCCGCCCCGGCGATGGCGGAGGCCCAGATAGATGATGTTCATCAGGCGGCCGGCGATGGTGCCGCGCGCCATGATATCCGCGGCAAAGATGAAAAACGGAATCGCCAGCAGCGTCGAAACGTTGATCCCCGCCATGATCTTCTGCGCGACAACGAGGTTCGGCAGATAAGGCTGGTAGTAGAACTTCGTGATCAGGGTCGGGATGCCCATCACGAGAAACATTTCGAAGCCGCCGATCAGCAACAGCACCGCCAGAATGCAGATGACGATGATCATGCGAATGCCCCGCGGCGCCGGCCTAGTGAGACGCGACTTCGGGCGTGACGGTAGTGCGATCCGTCACGCCGATGAGTTCGAGGAAGTACCGAAACGCCAGCAACAAAAATCCGACGGGAACCGACCCATAGAGGAAGGCGACCGAGATGTTCAGCGTCGGGCTGACCTGTCCCGACCGCAACACAAACAGCGTCAGTTCGTAGCCGATGAACGCGACATAGAGCGAAAACAGCAGACCGAGAACATTGATCGCGTAAAGCATCAGCCTGCGCAGCTGCGGCCGCACCGCGCCCAGCACCGCAACCATGGCGATATGACGCCCACGCTCCAAGGTAAGGCCGAGGCCGACGAAAACCATCCAGCCGAGGATGAAGAGCGCGGCTTCTTCGATCCAGACGACATGCGCGGCAAACGTCGGGAAAAGCTCGCGCACGAGAACGTTCACGAAATAAAGACCGCTCATCACGATCATGCAGAGCGCGATCGCGCGGCGCTCCACGGCTCTGAGGGCGTCAAGGATCCATTGCATCGCTGCCGCTCGCGCTCATGAAAGCCGGAGAGGGCTTGAGCCCTCCCCGGCGTCCAATTGCATCATGGGTCGATCAGGCGGGCAATCCGAGTTTCTTGGCTTCCGCCTCGTAAATCTCGATCGCCTTCTTGCCCTCGGCGCCGGCGCGCTCGACATAGGCTTTGACCGCGGGCGGATACATCAGCTTCCGCCATTCGGCGCGCTCCGCGTCGCTCAGCTCGCGCACCTCGACTCCACCCTTGCGGATCTTGTCGAGCGCGACCGTTTGCGCCTTTTCCTTCAGGTCTTCCACATAGGGACGAACTTCCTTGAAGGTGGTGCTGATCGTCGTCCGCTGATCGGCCGCCAGCCCGTTCCACCACGCCGGATTGAAGAGGATGAAGTCCTCCATGGCGCCGTGTTCGGAGTGCACCAGGTATTTCTGCACTTCGTAGAACTTCATGGTCGCGATCGTGTCGAGCGGGTTCTCCTCGCCGTCGACCACGCCGGTCTGCAGGGCGGTATAGAGCTCGCCGAACGGCAGCGCGACAGCCGACGCACCGACGCCGGTGAACTGCTCGATCAGGATCTTGGAATCCATGACGCGGAATTTCTGCCCCTGGAAGTCCTTCGGCGACGCAAGCGGCTTGCGCGACGTCATGCTCTTGCGGCCGTTGGCCCAGAGTCCGACGGCGGCGAATCCCCTGGTCTTGAAGCTGTCCAGCAGATACTGCCCGAACGGACCGTCGCGAAGCGCGTTCGCCGCAGTGCGGTCCTTCGGCAGCAGGAACGGAATGTCGAGAACCGAGATGACCGGATTGAAGCCGCCCAGGAAGGCCGCCGGCATCACCGTGCATTCCAGCGAACCGAACTGCGTGCCCTCGATCATCTGACGCGCGTTTCCGAGCTGCGATGCCGGGAACAGCTTGAACTCGACGGACTTCTTGGTGCGCTCCGTCACCAGCGCGCTGACCTTCTCCAGCCCCTGATGACGCGGCTGCGTCGCCGCCTCAAGGTGTCCAATTTTCGCGATTTTGGCATCCGCGGCGAATGCCATGCCCGACCCCGACAGCAGCGCAGCCGCGCCGGCGGTTTTCAAAAGTGTTCGCCTATCAAAGCTATTTCGCATGTTCGACTCCTCCACACCTGTCCCAGTGGCCCGATTTCTGATGTTACGTCGGCCCGTCGACGAGTATCTAAAAATATAGACAATCCAAAAGCGGTCAAGCGTCTTTTGGCGGCAGCGGCTGACTGCCGGAGAAGCACCGCGCCCACACGAGAGGCGCAACCGCCCGGATTTCAGCAGCGATCCTACCGGCAGCCGGTGTGGCCATCAAAGGCCGGCAAGCCCTTTGCCGTGCCCGGTCAACCGACGGCGGCGCGATTGCGGCACCGCACCACAATCCATGCCTCACCCGACCGTGGCGCCGGAAGGGCGCGCCCTCAGGCGGCGTTCAAAAGCCGGCGGATTGCCGCGACGGCATCCTCGACGGTTTCGGCGGCGTGAACCAGCGAGCCGCCCAAGGTCGCGAAGAATTCGCGGCTTTCCGCGCGGTTGTTTAGCAGGATCACCGATTTCCCCGACTTCAGCGCCAATGCGATTTCCGAGGCAGTCCCGCTGCCGCCGAACCCGCAGGCGACAACCACGTCACTGGAAAGCACATTGATGTTGTTCCGCGCGCTGCCCATGCCGGTGACGATGCCGACGTCCACCGCGTCGGACAGGGTATTCTTGTTCGCTTCGGGCACGATCCCGATCGTCAATCCGCCTTCCGCTTTGGCGCCTTTGCTGACCGCGTCCATCACGCCGGCATTGCGCCCGCCGCTCAGCAGCACCCAACCTTCCCGTGCGACGGACCGGCCGAGTTCGAACGCCGTTTTCACGTCCTGCGGGCGCGCGCCCTCGCCGGCGCCCATGACACCGATGACCGCCGATCGCGCCATGCAGGATGCTCCATCTCAAATTGCGCTGCGGCCATTTGCAGGCCGAGAGCCTGCGGACCGCGAGCAGCTACAATCTTTTGGGAGCTATACTGCCAGCCCGGCAGCGCGGCAATCCCGCGCGGGCGTCACGCGGTGCGCATCGGCCGTTCAATTTTCAGCAATCCTGTAGCCAATTCCCGGTTCGGTCAGAATGATCGTCGGATCGCTCGGCTGGGCCTCGATCTTCTGCCGCAACTGCCCGACATACACGCGTAGATACTGCGTGTCCTCGGTATGCGCCGGTCCCCAGACCGCCGTCAGAATCTGCCTGTGAGTCAGCACGCGCCCCGGATGTCTTGCCAGGAATGAAATGAGTTCGAATTCCTTCGGCGTGAGCTTGAGATCGACGCCGGCGCGGCTGATGCGGTGACGGGGAGAGTCGATCTCGAGATCGCCGACATGCAGTACCGGCACTTCGGCCTTGCGCTGCATACGATGCCGCAGCGCAGTCCGCATTCGCGCGAGCAGTTCCCCGATATTGAACGGTTTATTGACGTAGTCGTCGGCCCCGAGATCGAGCGCCTCGATCTTCTCGTTCTCGCGTTCGCGCGCCGAGAGCACGATGATCGGCACATCGGACCACTCTCGCGCCTTCCGCAAGACGTCTTTGCCGTCGCCGTCCGGCAGCCCCAGATCGAGCAGGACGATGTCGGGACTTTCGGAAGCAATCCGCCGGATGCCGTCCGCCACGGTGCCGGCGCTCGACATTGCATAATTGTTCGCTTCCAGCGCGGGTTTCAAAAATCGAAGGATGGCCATCTCGTCGTCGATGACGAGAACGTTCGGCTTCGCCGTCATCGCGTTTCTCTCTCGCGCGGGAAAACAAGGGAAAAGCGCGTGCCGCGCGACCGGGCCGCAGGGCTTTCAGCTTCGATCGAGCCGCCATGAGCATCCATGATGCCCCTGGCGATACTGAGGCCGAGGCCGATGCCCTGGCCGCCATCCGCCTGAGAACGCATATCGACGCCCTTCGCAAATCGTTCGAAGATGCGATCGAGCCGATCCGCCGGGATGCCCGGCCCGTCGTCGGTGACGCGAACCACCACCGTCTCCTCGGTGACTTTGCTGTCGATCAGGATATGCGTCTCGGGCGGCGTGTGCGACAGCGCATTGGCGACGACGTTGCCGATCGCCTGCTCGACAAGCGTGGCGTCGGCACGGACGAGCGGCAAATCGGCCGGAAATGTCATCTCGATAGTCTGGCGGGCGGCCCGCCGGCGCGCCGCGCTCACGATGCGGTCGACAATCTCACGGAGGTCGATCCAGTCGCGCCTGATTTCAAGCGCGCCGGCGTCGATTCTCGTGATCGCCAGCAGGTTGCGAACCATTTCATCGAGACCTTCAGTCTCCTGCTTGATCTGCATCAGCAGATCCTTGCGCGCGGCGCCGTCGATCTTGTCGCCGTAGTCGAGCAGGCTCGTCGCCGCGCCGAGGATCGACGAAAGCGGGGTGCGGAAGTCGTGGGAAATCGAGGCGAGCAGTGTGTTTCGCACGCGCTCGGTTTCGGTGGCGGTCCTGGCGTTGACCATTTCCGCCGACAACGACGCGCGATCGATCGCGGCCGCGGTCTGTTCGGACAGCGTCTCGAACAAGGCGCGGGCTTCGGAGTCGAGCGGCGCGGCGTCCGCGTGCACAGCGAGGCCGATGACCCCCAGGGTCTTGTCGACGATGCGGAGCGGGATGAAGTACCAGGGAACGGTCGGCAGCGTCGCCGTCTCGGCGCCGGCGGGCTCACCGTGGCTGTAGGCCCATCTGGCGGCCGTCATGGAGGCGGTATCGAGCGCGTCTTCCGGCGGCCAGGCGGCGGCGATCGAAAGCTCGTCATTCTGCGTCAGGAGAACGATCACCGGCTTGCCGAGACTGACATGAATTTCGCTCGCGGCCGCCTCCGCCACGGCATCGAGCGATGCCAGCGCGGACAGACGGCGGGTGAATTCGTAGAGCCGGCGCATCGCCCGCATGCGGGCCGCGGCAATTTCCGCCTGCTGGCGGACGCGCCCCGCGAGCGCCGACGTCACGACGCCGACGCCGAGGAATATGACCAACGCGAGCAACTCGTAGGGCTCCGCGATCGTCAGGGTGTAGAGGGGGGAGATGAAAAAGAAATTGTAGACGAAGAACGACAGCACCGAGGCGTAAATCGCCGGCCATATCCCGTAGCTCACGGCGGTCACGAGAACCGCCATCAGGAAGACCATCGACAGATTGGGTAGCGGTGTCAGCGCGGTGAGCGACTTGCCGAGCCCAAGCGCGACGGCAACCGCCAGAGAGGCAAACAGAAACGGCACCGGTGCAAAGGAAATCTTCGACACGGCACGCCGCGCCCGCCGTGGCGGCGCGGCCTCCGCCTCGCCGGTCAGCAGGTGAATTGCAATCCCTTCAGCGCGGCGGACCAGCTCATGCGGCAGAGATCGCCGCAGAAGCCCGCTGAACATTCCGTTCCGGGACCGGCCGATGACGATCTGGGTAACGTTCTCGAACCGTGCAAATCGCAACAATGTGTCCGGGAGATCGGTTCCGGTCAGCAGTTGCGTCTCGGCGCCCAGGCTCTGCGCAAGCTTGATTGCATCGTCGATATTCCGGCGAGCATCCTCCGGGAACACGGTGCCCGGCCGTTCCACGGTCACCGCCATCCACGGCGCATCCATCCGGTCGGCAAGGCGCTTTGCGGCGCGGACAACCGCGGGCGAACCGGGGTCGGGTCCGACGCAGGCCAGAATGCGTTCACCGGCCGCCCACGGGCCTTCGATCGCCTGCGCCTGCATGCGCTCGATCAGCGCGGCATCGACGCGCGCGGCGGCCCGCCGCAGCGCGAGTTCGCGCAGCGCGGTCAGGTTCTGCGGCTTGAAAAAATTATCGACCGCCCGCGCGGCCGTGTCCTGCACATAGACCTTGCCCTCGGCAAGACGTTTCAGCAGCTCGTCGGGCGGAAAGTCGACCAGCACGACTTCGTCCGCCTTGTCGAACACAGTATCGGGAACGGTCTCGCGCACCCGCACCTTGCTGATCTTCTGAACGACATCGTTCAGGCTTTCGAGATGCTGGATGTTGAGCGTCGTCCAGACATTGATGCCGGCTTCGAGCAGTTCATCGACGTCCTGCCAGCGTTTCGGATGGCGGCTGCCGGGTGCATTGGTGTGCGCATATTCGTCGACCAGCAAGAGATCGGGCCGCCGCGCGAGCGCCCCGTCGATGTCGAACTCATGCAACATCTGATTGCGGTACGGGACGGGCTTGCGCGGCAGTGTTTCCAGATGGCGGCACAAGGCCTCGGTTTCGGGGCGCCCGTGCGTTTCGATCAGCCCGGCAACAACGTCGCGGCCGCCATTGCGCTCCGCGTGGGCCGCCGCGAGCATGGCGTAGGTCTTGCCGACACCGGGCGCGGCGCCCAAAAAAATCTTCAGGTGTCCCCGGCCTTCCTTGCCGGCCAGGGCGAGCAGCGCATCAGGCGAGGCTCGTTGCGTCTTGTCGCCGGCCATGCGGTTTCTCTTCCCGGCACATTTTACAACCGGAGCCTGTCGAGCGCGAGATTGAGTTCAAGCACATTAACGCGCGGCTCGCCGAGCAATTCGAAGGTCCGGTTCTTCGTCTGGCGTTCGATGAGCGCCCGCACGTCCCGTTCGGTGAGTCCGCGCGTCCTGGCGATTCGCGGCGCCTGAAACAGGGCGGCCTCGGGCGAAATGTCGGGATCGAGTCCGCTGCCGGACGCCGTCACAAGGTCGGTTGGAACACGGGCTTGCGGGTTCTCCGCCTTGAGCCGCGTGACCTCCGCCTTGACGCGCTCGATGAGCGCCTTGCTCGTCGGCCCAAGATTCGAGCCGCCGGAGCCGGAGGCGTTGTAGGGCGCCTCGACCGTCCTGGCGGGATCTTTCGGATCGGGCGCGACCGTGGCCGAGGGGCGGCCGTGGAAATATTTGTCGCCGCCGAACTGCTGGCCAATAAGCGCCGAACCGACGACCTTGCCGTCTCTTTCGATCAGGCTGCCGCGCGCCTGCCGCGGGAAGACCACGTCGGCGATACCGGTGACCGTCAGCGGGTAAAGAAGGCCCGTCAGTGCCGTGAAGACGATCAGCATGACGATCGCCGGACGCAATTCCCTGAGCATCGCCGTTCTCCTCAAGCCAGATGCAGCGCGGTGACCGCGAGATCGATCGCCTTGATCCCGATGAACGGCAGCGCGAGACCGCCGAGCCCGTAGATCAGCAGATTCCGGCGCAGCAGAGCCGCCGCGCCCACCGGCCGGTACGTCACGCCCTTCAACGCCAGCGGGATGAGCGCGATAATGATGAGAGCGTTGAAGATGATGGCCGACAGAATCGCGCTCTGCGGGGTCGACAGGCCCATCACATTCAACACCTGAAGCTGCGGGTAGAACGCCACGAACATCGCCGGGATGATCGCGAAATACTTGGCAACATCGTTCGCGATCGAGAAGGTCGTGAGCGCGCCGCGCGTCATCAGCAGCTGTTTTCCGATCCCCACGACTTCAATGAGCTTGGTCGGGTCCGAATCGAGGTCGACCATGTTGCCGGCCTCGCGGGCCGCCTGCGTTCCGCTCTGCATCGCGACGCCGACATCGGCTTGAGCCAGCGCCGGCGCGTCGTTGGTGCCGTCGCCGCACATGGCGATCAGCCTTCCTTCCGCCTGCTCGCTGCGGATATAGCGCAGCTTGTCCTCGGGCGTGGCTTCCGCGATGAAATCGTCGACTCCGGCTTCCGACGCGATCGCGGCGGCGGTGACCGGGTTGTCGCCGGTAATCATGACCGTCTTGATCCCCATGCGCCGCAGCTCGGCAAAGCGGTCCTTCACGTCCGGCTTCACGACGTCCTTCAGATGAATGACGCCCAGAATCCGGCCGCCGTCCGCAAGACCGAGCGGCGTGCCTCCGGCGCGCGCGATCCGATCCACCGCGGCGCGGAAGCCCGCGGGTTCGGTCATCGCGCGTCCCGATTGCTCGCCGGCAAATTTGAGAATGGAATCGACCGCTCCCTTGCGAAGCTTTCGGCCGCCAACATCGACACCGGAAAGCCGGGTCGTCGCGGAGAACACGATAAAGCTGGCCCCACCGGCGGCCGGCGCGCGCGCCGCGCCGTATTTTTCCTGCATCAACGCGACGATCGAGCGCCCCTCCGCGGTTTCGTCGGCCTCGCTGGCGAGCAAGGCAATCCCCGCAGCTTCACGTTCGGACACGCCCGACACCGGGATGATTTCCGTGGCAAGCCGGTTGCCGAAGGTGATCGTGCCGGTCTTGTCGAGCAGGAGCGTGTCGACATCGCCGGCGGCCTCCACGGCCCGGCCCGACATCGCCAGAACGTTGAAGCGCACGAGCCGGTCCATGCCGGCGATGCCGATTGCCGACAGCAGCGCGCCGATCGTCGTCGGAATCAGCGTCACGAACAGCGCGACCAGCACGACGATCGAAATCGAACCGCCGGCATAGGCGGCAAAGCTCGGAATCGTGACGGTTGCGAACACAAAGATAATGGTCAGGCCGACCAGCAGGATGGTCAGCGCGATCTCGTTCGGCGTCTTCTGCCGCTCCGCACCCTCGACCAGCCTGATCATCCGGTCGAGAAACGATGAGCCGGCCGAGGCGGTGATGCGCACCACGATGCGGTCGGAAATGACCGTCGTTCCGCCGGTCACGGCCGAACGGTCGCCGCCGGACTCGCGGATGACCGGAGCGGATTCGCCGGTCACCGCCGCCTCGTTGACCGAGGCGATGCCCTCGATCACCTCGCCGTCGCCGGGAATAATGTCGCCGGCCTCGCAAACAACGATATCGCCCGCCCTCAGGTCTTCGGCCGAGACGCCCTGATAGACCTCGTAATTGTCCGGCATCAGAACGCGCTTGGCCCGCGTCTCGGTGCGGGTCTTGCGCAGCGTGTCGGCCTGCGCCTTGCCGCGTCCCTCGGCGACCGCTTCCGCGAAATTCGCAAACAACAGCGTGAACCAGAGCCAGACCACGATCTGGATTTCAAAGCCGATGCTCTCGCTGCCCTGCAAAAGGCCGCGCGCGAGCAGGACGGTCGTCAGTACCGTGACGATCTCCAGCACGAACATCACGGGGTTCGCGGCAAGCTTGCGCGGATCGAGCTTGAGCAGCGCCTGACCGATTGCCGGAGCAATGATGGAGGCGTCAAGCAAGGAAGAAACCGGCATCCGCTTGCGCAGCTTCGAGGATTCCATGTCAATCACTCCGAATGGGCAGCCGGCTCAGAACATCGCCTGCTTCATCATGGCGATGTGCTCGACAATCGGACCGAGCGCGAGAGCGGGGAAAAACGTGAGGCCGCCAACAATGAGGATCACGCCGACCAGCAGGCCGACGAACAGGCCGCTGTCGGTGGGGAATGTGCCCGCCGAGGCGGCAACCGATTTCTTGGCGGCCAGCGAGCCGGCAATCGCCATCGCCGGAACGATGACGAAGTAGCGGCCGATCAGCATCGCGAAACCGCCGGTCGTGTTGTACCAGAGCGTGTTGCCCGTAAGTCCGGCGAAGGCCGAACCGTTGTTGGCGGTCTGCGACGTATAGGCGTAGAGAATTTCCGAGAAACCATGCGGGCCGGCATTGGCGGTCGAGGCGACGGCCGACGGGATCAGCACCGCAGCCGCGGTGAAGCCGAGGATCGCCAGCGGCAGGCAAAGCACGGCGAGCATCGCCATCTTCACCTCCTTGGCCTCGATCTTCTTGCCGAGATATTCCGGCGTGCGGCCGACCATCAGCCCGGCGACGAACACGGTGACGATAACGAACAGGAACATGCCGTAGAGACCCGAGCCGACGCCGCCGAACACGATCTCGCCGAGCTGCATCAGCAGCACCGGGACGAGCCCGCCTAGCGGCGTGAAACTGTCGTGCATGGCGTTGACCGAACCGTTGGAGGCCGCGGTGGTCGCCACCGCCCACAGGCTCGAATTGGCGATGCCGAAGCGAACCTCCTTGCCTTCCATATTGGCGGGATCGATGCCGAGCGCGGCGAAGTGGACATTGCCCGCGCCTTCCGCCCAATAGGTCGCGGCCAGACTGCCGACGAGGATCGCGAGCATCGCTGCATAGAGCGCCCAGCCCTGCCGCGGCTTGCCGACCATGCGGCCGAAGGTGTGGGTGACGGCCGTGTTGAACGACAGGTCGGCCGGAACGGCGGATTGGTCCGTGGGATTGAGCGGCAGGAAAGCCTGGAGCCGCAGCAGCGCGTACACCGCAAGGAAGCCGGCGGCGTTGAACAGAAGCATGGCGACCGTATAGGCAAGCCAGCCTTGCTCGCGCGCTTCATCGACGCCCGATAGCCGGTAAAGCGTCGTTTCGAGCGGCCGCAGAACCGGCGAGAGAACCGTAGGCTTGCCCTCGAAGACGCGCGCCATATAGCGGCCCAGCGGCACGACGAGCGCGGTGAGAACGATCAGGTACACGCCGATCTGAAGCCAGCCATTCACAGTCATGTCAGCCTCTCAGAAACGCTCGGGCCGCAGCAGCGCATAGGTGAGATAGATCAGCAGCCCGGCCATCACGGCGCCGGCGAACCAGTCATCGAGGCTCATTGCGTGGGTCATGGCGCGATCCCTTTCACAGGCGATCGCAGGCGACGGCGTAGCCGATCGACAGCGCGAAGAAGCCAAGGCCGCCGGCGAGCAAAACGAAATCGAGCATGGTCACTCCTCCCGAGTTCCGGAGCGACCTCTGAACTAAGCCTGCAGCGATAAGGAAGCGATGCGGATTAGCGCCCGGGGATATCAAGGCGGCATAAAGACCGCCCCTCCCAAGCTGCTTTGACGAATCCCGCTCGCCATGCACCGGCCGGCACAGCGGACGTGATTTCGCGCTACGTCTCAACCGACGCGGGTTTGCTCCCGCTCAACGCATGGGGCGCGTCCAACCGGGTTGCAGGCCCCACGAAGCGGGGCCGCTATTTCGGTTTGCGGAGAGGAGAAATGGTGCCAGGGGCGGCTCCGCACCGACGCAAGAAGTACGCTTACTGAGCGAGGATTCCAACCTGCGACTTTTGCCGTACCCACATTCGTACCCTCACCCGTGATTTTGCACTCGGTTTGATTCCCGCGGCACGATGAACGCCAGTCGCACCCGCCGCGACCCGCACCGCGGACACTTCAAGCGGCTCTCCAAGCGGGCGAGTGGATAGGCGGCGCCCCGCGTCCAGACTAGGGTCTGCAGGTCGAGCTCGGCACCGTAGGTGCACTCCCGCCTCGTCTTCATAGCCTCACGCTTTCCCCAGGCGCACCGGACGGTGACGCGCCAGCCGAATGAATAGGCTTCTCCGAGGGTTTCAACTCCCATGGGGATATAGTGGAGAACGAAAGAAGAACGGTAGTCAACATAATACTGCCAGCGGTAGGTTCCGGTTATTGCAACCTGCCGTGAGCATCCGATGCCAAGTTTTCAGATACCAAAACAGACCGACAGGTCTTTACTCGCAGCGATCCAAGCGATCAAAGCCGAATTACCTCAACCGGAATCCCACATTGTGGTGAGGACTGCGGAAGGCCCCGCGGGAGTCGATGTCAGACTTAACGATAAGCCCAACGCGCTCGTCGAAGATGTGCTCTCTTTGGAGAGTCAAATTATGCCGCATTTGTATCTACGCGGCCCAAATAACCACAATGGCTTGGTGATCAATCGTAAAGCTGGGCCCACGGATGAGGTTCAAGTCGCTCACGATGGAAACTGGTTCTCAAACATCCAAGAACCAGAACGACCTGCGATTGGCGTACGTCTAATTGCCTCGGCGCGCAAGCACCTCGACGCAGTAGAACTCGATGGCACCATTTCCGGGACAGCAGACACAGAATGGGGGCGCTATCGCGAAGCGCAGGCAGCTATCATTCATGGTCTGCAAGAAACACAGCGAACAATTCTTTCTGAATTCACTCGCAAATCTTTAGAAATGGAAGCGGCGTCAAAGGCGCGCACCGAGAATCGCGAGGCAGAACTAAAAAAGCACTATGACACCCTGCAAGAACAATTAAATCAAAAGCAGCTGGCCGAAAGCGAACGAGTAGCCGCTCGTGAAAAGGAAATCGAAGACCGTGAGAAACGTTTCAATACCAAAGAAGCTCGGTATGTCGCTCGGAGCGAGCAACAGAACCAGATAGCTCAGATCAAAGGCTGGCTGGAAGATTGGAGCCTAACCAAAAAAACCCAGTCGAAACGACGCGTGGTAATTGCGGCGTACATTATGGCCGCCATTTTTACGGGCGGCCTCACAATCTGGTTCAGTCGCGAGAGTATGAACGTCATCAATACGTCGGCAGCGACGTTAGAATGGTGGCAGTGGTTTTTGCTAGCATTCAAGTCCATTTTCCCGCTTGCGGCCTTCATCACCTTCATTGTCGCATTCATTCGGTGGTCATCGGACTGGGCGCGGCAGCATGCAGATGAAGAGTTTCGGAACCGAGCACGAATTTTAGACATTGGCCGAACAGCTTGGCTCTTGGAGGCCGTACGCGATGCTCAGGACAATAACAAAGAACTGCCGCCCGAGCTTGTGAAAGAGCTGTCGCGGAATCTATTTGCCTACGCCCCAACCGGCGATGCTGCAGACCTCAATCCGAACACCATAACCGATTTACTCATGCAAGGGCTGAATACGCTTCGTGTGAAAGCTCCGGATGGGAGCGAAGTTGAGGCACGACGGAAAGGGTAGCCGTCAGCGATGGTGATGGTCTCGCTACGGTAGCTATCGCGCTGCTCCTTTACGAAGTCGTAGATGGAGGTCACGTAATGAGTATATCATTGCGTGCAAGGTCTATTGGGCTTGGAGGGGATAATGCGTGTATTGCTTGGTGTGATTTTCTTTTTGTTCGTTCATGCACCCGCCGAAGCTACTTACAAGATTATCTGCGCTCCTGGCGCTTTGAGCAGCGAGTGGTCAGGAGTTATCTGGCAATACAGCTCCTATGGTGGAAAGCTCAGGCAAGTGGTGATTATCGACGTTGAAGCTCTAGGAGCCCAAGGCAAGCTTGTTGAATGTCGGCGAGAGCGTGGAGCCGTGACGGGCGGCATCGATAAGAGCTGCAAGTTTGCGGTAGGTGTCCCATTCAAGACGACCTACTACAAAACGATTCGGCACGAGACTTGCGTGACTGGCAACGACTTGAATACAGAAGAGTGTGTTGTGGAATGTGCCGATAAAAAATAAAGCACTATGTGCTGATCTTTTCAGTCCGAACACCCACGAAGAAATTCACCTGCCGACTCTAGCGCTTTCTTGGCGCCTAAGAGCGAGAATCGTTCCGAGCTTCCAAACTTCGGATATTCAACCACGAAGGATTTGGACCGGCTTTTGACAATTGCCTCTACCAATGAGTAAAGCGCATTCAGCCCTGCACGACCGCTCGCCTTGAAATGCGCCTCGCGAAGCGAAAACGAATGGTTCTCATCGTCGATGACGATTTGGACGATAATCTGCTCCTGCGGTCTGGGACGCACCTTGTCGGAAGTAAGAAACATGCCAGGCGTCGTATCAATCTGACCCGCCGGACAATAGATATTCAGACTAGCCCCATCCTTATTTCGAATGATTGCTTCTGTCGTGCCTTGAGCAAAGCCGACGGTCCACCGGTAGTCGACGGCACTAGCCGGAACAGAAATGAGCCAGAAGACGGCAAAAACAATTAGCAGCCTCATTGGTACCCCCACGCCTAAGCTGCATATTCTCAACGAGCCTGGTTCTTCGTCAATCGCTGTCTTGCTTCAGCTACTTTGCGGCGATGCTCCACTCCGGAAGGAGGCTGCGCCAGTTCGCTATGGTACGCAGCACTATCTGCTGTGTCATCGTGAATGCTGCGCGGGAAGCGGCGCGGCAAGGTCGCAAAGCAGCCACCGGTTCTTATCGAGCGTCGATGCCGCCTTGCCCTCTTCGCCTAGCTTTCGGAGATAATCTTCGGCAACGGCGCCGAACGTATTACGCGCGGCGACCTCAGCCGCCACACGTTCTTCTTTTCGCTGCACGACAGGATTGATTCCAGCCGCGAGCTGCTTTCTCGCTTCGTCCCGCTTGGCGCGGGCGTCAGCGAGCGAGACTTCCGGGAACGAGCCGAACGAAAGCATCTGTTCCTTACCGGCAAAGCGATAACGGAAACGCCAGAGCTTCGAGCCGTTCGGATTTACGAGAAGGTGCAGTCCGTGGCCGTCAGCAAGCTTGAAAGGCTTGTCTCTCGGCACGGCCTTCGACACCTGGAACACTGTGAGAACCATGCGGGTACCGCCTTTTTTTCAAAGAGCGCTACCCATAATTATACCCGCCCCCTACCCTCGCTTGCCCGTGCTGTAGTTGCTCATCTCGGAGCATCGCCTTCGGCGTAAGCGCCTGAAACGACTCGCAAAATGAGCAAGTATGAGGAGGCTTGGAAAGCGGTGAGGAAGGGTAATGGTGCCCAGGGGCGGAATCGAACCACCGACACTGCGATTTTCAATCGCATGCTCTACCAACTGAGCTACCTGGGCGCCGGGTCCCGCAGGCAGGCCACGGAACGGGAAGAGCGCCGCGGTTTATAGAGGCTCGCCAAGGCGCTGTCCAGAAAGCCTTTCCGGCGGATTTTGCCGCCCGCCCAAGGGCTTCGGCGACAATTTTATTCGTTGAGCATGATCCTATCCGAAAACCGGTTCCCACTTTTCGGGATCATGCCCCTACTCCCGCTCCTTCGGAGGATCAGGCGCATCGCCATCCTCGTCGTCGTCCTCAGTGGCGGGAACCGAATAGACACCGGTGAGCCAGCGGTGCAGGTCGATGTCGGCGCAGCGCCGCGAGCAGAACGGCTTGGTCGCGGGGTCGGTCGGCTTGCCGCAGATCGGGCAGGCGCCGGTGGCGGGCGCGATCATCGGCCGCCCTCCGCGCGGCCCGCGTCGCGCTGGCGCAGCTCGGTCTTGAGAATCTTGCCGTAATTGTTCTTCGGCAGCGCGTCGATGAACACATAGTCCTTCGGCCGCTTGAAGCGCGCGATCTTCGACAGGCACAGCGCATCGAGTTCGCCGGGCGCAGCCTCGCCGACCACATAGGCGACCACCACTTCGCCCCATTCGCCGTCCGGCCGCCCGATCACCGACACCTCGCGCACACCGCCATGCTCGAGCAGCACCTCCTCCACCTCGCGCGGATAGATGTTGCTGCCGCCGGAAATGATGACGTCCTTGGAACGGTCCTTCAGCGTGAGATAGCCGTCGTCGTCGAAACTGCCGACGTCGCCGGTCCACAGCCAGCCGTCTTTCAGCGAGGCGGCGGTGGCGTCAGGGTTGTTCCAGTAGCCGGCCATCAGCACGTCGCCGCGCACCAGGATTTCACCGGCCTCGCCCGGCGGCAGCGGCCGGCCTTCGCTGTCTGCCACGATGACATCGACGCAAGAATAGGCGCGGCCGACAGAGCCGAGCCGCTCGCGCCAGCGCGGATGATCGCGCCGCGCGATGTCGGCTTTCGGCAGCGTAGTGATCGTCATCGGGCTTTCGCCCTGGCCGTAAATCTGCGCGAGGCGCGGGCCGAAGCGGTCGAGCGCCTTCAAGGCGTCCTCGACATACATCGGCGCGCCGCCCCAGATCAGTGTGCGGACGCGCGAGGGATCGCAGTCCGCGTCGCTGTCGACCAGCCGCTTGATCATGGTCGGCGCGGCGAACATCGAGGCGTTGTTCCAGTGATGGAACAGGCCGAAGATTTCCTCAGGCTCGAACGAGCCCGACTCCGGCACGACGTTGACGCCGCCGAGCGCGACATGCGCCATGATGTAGAGACCCGAGCCGTGGCTCATCGGCGCCGCATGCAGGATGGCGTCGCCCGGCGCGACCGGATCGACGTCGGCCGCATAGGCATAGGTCGCTTCCTTCAGCGAGCGGTGCGTCAGCATCGCGCCCTTTGGCTTGCCGGTGGTGCCGGAAGTGTAGAACAGCCAGGCCAGCGCGTCGGCGTCACATTGCGTCACCGCCACGGCATCGGCCTTGAGCAAGGCGCCATGGTCCTTGCCGCCGATGCGGATCAGGCGCTCCAGCGATTTCGGCGCATGCGGCGAAATGGCGTCATCGAGTCCCGCCGAAGCGAAACACACCCGCGCGCCGGAATGTTCGAGAATGTAGCCAAGCTCGGCGCCATGCAGCTTTGCGTTGGCCGGCACGGCGGCCAGGCCCGCATGCCAGATCGCGTGCAGCAGAGTGACGTAATCGGGGGAATTCTTGGCGACGACGGCGACGCGGTCGCCGGGCTTGAGGCCGAGATCGTTGCACAGCGCGCCGGCGAGCCGCGCGGCCCGCTGCGCCAGCGCCGCGTAGTCGAGCACGACCCGCGTGCCCTCGCCGACCGCGGGACGATCGCCGAACCCCTTGCCGGCCCGTTCGAGCCACACGGCGACATTCATGACACGGCACTCACGCGCGAACGCCTCAGACGGCGTTGAGCCAGCCGAAGCGGATTGGGAAACCTTCGCCTTCGAGCAGGGCCATCGTCTCGTAAAGCGGCAGGCCGACCACGTTCGAGTAGGAGCCGACCAGCTTGACCATGAAGGTGCCGGCGATGCCCTGCGCGGCATAACCGCCGGCCTTGCCGCGCCACTCGCCGGAGGCGAGATAAGCTTCGATGTCGTCCTTCCCCAGCCGCTTGAAGCGCACGCGGCTTTCGACCAGCCGCTGGCGATAGGACTCCTTCGGCGTGACGAGGCAGATCGCGGTGTAGACGCGATGGTTGCGGCCGGACAGGAGCCGCAGGCACTGCGCGGCTTCGTCGAGCAACTCGGCCTTCGGCAGGATGCGGCGGCCGACCGCGACCACCGTATCGGCGGCGAGGATGTAGGCGCCGCGCAACTCGTCGTCGAGCTTGACGGCTTCCAGCGCCGCGAAGGCTTTCGCATGGGCGAGCCGGTTCGCATAGGCGCGCGGCAGTTCGCCCCGCTTGGGGGTCTCGTCGATATCGGCAGGCTTCAGCGCATCGGGCTCGATTCCGGCCTGGTTGACCAGAGCGAGCCGGCGCGGCGAGCCGGAGGCGAGAACGAATTTGGGGCGACCGATCATGAGAGCGCGGCAAGGTACAAAATGGCGGGTGGCATCACAACGACCTTTTATCCGGCCGGTTATCCGGGGCTTTATTCATCAACGCTTTATTCGTTGGCCGGGCCGTCCCGCCCGAACCGCGCGCGGATCCGCGCCATGATCTGGTCGCGGACGTCGCGGTACACGGCAAGCCGCTGTTCCCGGCTGCCCTCCGAGGCGGTCGGGTCCGGCATCGGCCAGTATTCGACATCGACCGCGGCGGTCCGGGTCAGGTCCAGCGCCTTGTGATGCGCCGCCGGCGTCAGCGTCACGATCAGGTCGACATTGAGACCCTCGAGATCCTCGAACTCCTCGAAGGTCAGCGGACGGTGCCGCGAAATGTCGATGCCGAGTTCCTCCATCGCCGCCACCGCGAAAGGATCGGCCTGCCCGGCCTTCTGCACGCCGGCGGAGGCGACATAGACCGACTTGCCGAGCAACTGGCGAGCAAGGCCGGCGGCCATTGGCGAACGCGCCGCATTGTAGTTGCAGGCGAACAGCACCGCCTGCGGCCGCGCGGTTCGCTCCGCCGCCATGCCCGTGTCAGCCCTTCCAGTGCAGCACGCAGATCAGCGTGAACAGCCGGCGCGCGGTGTCGGTGTCGATCTCGACCTTGCCGGCGAGACGCTCCGTGAGAATGTCCGAGCCTTCGTTGTGAATGCCGCGCCGGCCCATGTCGATCGCCTCGATCTTGTCGGGCGTGGCGGTGCGGATCGCCTGATAGTAGCTGTCGCAGATCATGTAGTAGTCCTTGACCACACGCCGCAGCGGCGTGAGCGACAACAGATGCGCGATCACCGCCGAGCCGTCCTCGCGGCGAATGTCGAAGACGAGCCGGCTGCCGTCGATGCTGAGATTGAGCACGAATGGGCCGTCGTCATGGCCGGCCGGCGCGAAAGTGTTCTGCTCCAGAAGATCGTAGATCGCGACTGCGCGTTCGTGCTCGACATCCGGGTTGGACCGGCCGATGGAATTTTCGTCGAGGTTGACGCCGACGAGTCGAAGCTTGCCGGCGGGTTGATCCTTTTTCGCCGGGCTCATCGGATCGCTCACTTCAAGTTGAGACGGATCGCGACCGAGCGCGCATGGGCGTCGAGCCCTTCCGCCTGCCCGAGCGCGATCGCCGCGGGACCGAGCGCGCGCAGCTGTTCCGGCCCGCATTTGAGCATCGACGTGCGCTTCATGAAGTCGAGCACGCCGAGGCCGGACGAGAACCGCGCCGAGCGCGCCGTCGGCAGCACATGGTTGGACCCGGCGACGTAATCGCCGATCGCTTCCGGCGTATGGCCCCCGAGGAAAATCGCGCCCGCATTGCGGATTTTCTCCGCCAGCGCGTCGCCGTCGGCGGCGATGATTTCGAGATGCTCGGCGGCAATCGCGTCGGCAAGCGGCACGGCGTCGGCGAGCTTTGCCACCTTGATGACGGCGCCGAAGTCGCGCCACGACGCGCCGGCGATCTTCGCCCGCGGCAACGTCTTCAGCTGCGACTCGACGGATTTTTCGACCAGCCCGGCCAGCTCGTCGCTGTCGGTGATGAGGATCGCCTGCGCGCTTTCGTCATGCTCGGCCTGCGCCAGCAGATCGGCGGCGATCCAGTCGGCATTGCCGGTCCTGTCGGCGATCACCAGCACCTCGGAGGGACCTGCGATCATGTCGATGCCGACGGTGCCAAACACCAGCCGCTTGGCAGCGGCCACATAGGCGTTGCCGGGACCGACGATCTTCGACACCCGCTTGATGGTGTCGGTGCCATAGGCGAGCGCGGCCACCGCCTGCGCGCCGCCGATGCGATAGATTTCGTCGACGCCGGCGAGTTTCGCCGCCGCGAGCACCAGCGGGTTGAGCTTGCCGTCCGGCGACGGCACCACCATGACGAGGCGCGGCACGCCGGCAACCTTGGCCGGCACGGCATTCATCAGAACCGACGACGGATAGGCGGCGGTTCCCCCCGGCACGTAAAGCCCGGCCGCCTCGATGGCGGTCCAGCGTGAGCCGAGTTCGACGCCGAGCGCGTCGGTGAAGCGGTGGTCCTTCGGCAACTGGCGGCGGTGATAGGCCTCGATGCGGTCGCGCGCGAGCTTCAGCGCGTCGAGCGCCGGCTCGTCGCAGGCCGCCGTCGCGGCGTCGAGTTCTGCAGCGCCGACGCGCAGGCCGGTCTTGCCGAGATCGACGCGGTCGAATTTCTTGGTGAGGTCGATCAGTGCCTCGTCGCCACGCGCGACAACGTCGGCGATGATGGCGCGCACCGCCTGCTCGACGTCCGGCGACGCCTCCCGCTTGGCGGCGAGAAACGCGCTGAAACGGTCGGCAAAACCGGCGGCGCTGGCATCGAGGCGAATCGGCATGCTCGTTCCTATCCGGACAGATCACGCCCGGTGGCATGCTCAATGGGTGAAGCCGGGAAGTCCGTCAACCCCGCTTAAGAATGACGGAAAGACGGGGGTTAACCGTCGATTTTATCGGCAACCTTGTGATCGGGGCAGCAGCCGGCATCCCGCTCGGGGCCGATATCGGCCAGCTCGACCTCGAGACACTCGACATCGAGACGGAACGTCGCCTTGCCCGAAAACACCAGCGTCACGGTGCCGGAGGGGGCGTCGGTTTCCTCGAACTCGACCGCCAGCAGACTCAAAGGAACGCCGCCGGCGAGATCGACATCCTTGGCCTGGCAGGACCGCACCCGGTCGAACCGCAGCGCGGCACGGCGGCGCTTGAACGCCGGCTTCTCGCTGCAGGCCGCGGCCTCCCAGTCGAACCGGTCGAGACCGATGACAACCCGGTGTTCCTGCGGCCGCCACAGCACTTCGGCGGGATTGACCACCGCGTCCTGCAAATGCGCTGAGACGACTTCAAGGTCGTCCTTGTCGAGCGCTGCGAATTTGAGCCTGTCCATTGCGCGGTCACCTGCCGATGGCCACCATTTAGGAAGCCCATCTTAATGCGCAAGGTGCGGACGCGCCAAGACCTAGAAGGCGGGTTCCAGCCCCGCCGCGGTCCATCGGCTTCGCGAGACCGGATCGGTCAGCGCCTTCACGAAAGCCGCCGCCTTGGCCTGCTGCCGGCTCGCGGCCGGGATGGCCGCCGTATACATATTGGCGTTGCCGATGCCGGGAGGCAGCGGACCGAGGATCGTCAGGCCCGGCACCGCCAGCAATTCGCTGATGAAGGTCATGCCGATGTCGGCTTCGCCCGACGCGATCGCCGTGGCGACGCCGTGACCCTGCCTTTGCAATGCGGCGTTCTTGTTGATCGTGTCGGCGATGCCGACTTTCCGGAAATAGCCGTCGAGATAGATGCCGGACGAACCGCCACCTTTGGGATCGACATAGGCGACACGCCGCGCGGCGAGCAGCGTCTTGTGGAAGGCATCGACCGTCGACACATCGGGTTTCGGCGCGCCGGCCTTGATGGCGATGCCGGTCACCGACTGGCCGAGATTGACGATGCTGCCGGGCACGAAAAAGCCCGGCGCGTCGAGCGCGCGAATGGCGGATTCCGAGATCGTCACCAGATCGGCCTCTTCGCCGCTCTCGATGCGCTTGCGCATCGTGCCGACGGTGGCGAATTCCATCGCGAGCTTCTCGCCGCTCGCCGTTTCGAATTCCGGCCCGATCTGCTCGAGCATGATCTCCACCGCGCCGGCGCTGAGAACCTTGATCGCCACGTCGTCACTCCCCGATAATTTTTTCGTTGAAAGAAAACGTCAGCCGCTGATGCGCTCGATCACCGCGCCGCAGGCGCCGAGCTTGGCCTCGAGCCGCTCGAAGCCGCGGTCGAGATGATAGACGCGATTGACCATCGTTTCGCCCTCCGCCGCGAGCGCCGCGATCACCAGCGACACCGAGGCGCGCAAGTCGGTCGCCATCACCGGCGCGCCTTTCAGCTTCTCGACGCCTTCGATGGTTGCCCGCTCGCCGTCGAGATGAATGCGCGCGCCGAGCCGCGCCAGTTCCTGCACATGCATGAAGCGGTTTTCGAAAATCGTTTCGGTGATGTGCGAGGTGCCCTTGGCGCGCGTCATCAGCGCCATCAGTTGTGCCTGCAGGTCGGTCGGGAAGCCGGGGAACGGCTCCGTCGTCACCTCGACCGGCTGCAGCGCCGAGCCGTTGCGCGACACGCGGATGCCCTCGTTGGTCGGCACGATGCCGACGCCGGCCTTCACCAGCACGTCGAGCCCGGCCTGCAGCAGTTCGGGTCGGGTATTCTGCAGCAGCACATCGCCACCGGTCATCGCCACCGCCATCGCATAGGTGCCGGTCTCGATGCGGTCCGGCAGCACCGCGTGGCGCGCACCGTTCAATTTCGCGACGCCTTCGATGACGATGCGCGGCGTGCCGGCGCCGGAAATCTTCGCGCCCATCTTGTTGAGGCAGTCGGCGACGTCGCCGATCTCCGGCTCGCAGGCCGCGTTGTCGATCACCGTGGTGCCGTTCGCCAGCGCCGCCGCCATCACCGCGACATGGGTGCCGCTGACCGTGACCTTGGGGAATTTGACCTCGCCGCCGCGCAAGCCCTTGCGGGCGCGGGCGACAACATAGCCGCCGTCGATCTCGATCTCGGCGCCGAGCGCCTCGAGCGCCATGATGAGCAGGTCGACCGGCCGCGTGCCGATGGCGCAGCCGCCGGGCATCGACACCCGCGCCTCGCCCATGCGCGCGACCAGCGGCGCGATGACCCAGAAGCTCGCCCGCATCCGCGACACGAGATCATAGGGCGCGGTGGTGTCGACGATAGTTTTGGCCGAGATGTGCAAGGTCTGCCCGGCATTGTCCGGCTCGCCCGGCCGCTTGCCGGCGATCATCACGTCGACGCCGTGGTTACCGAGGATGTGCTGGAGCAGGCGAACGTCGGCCAGCCGGGGCACGTTTTCCAGGACCAGCGTGTCCGCCGTCAGCAGGCTGGCGATCATCAGCGGCAGGGTGGCGTTCTTGGCGCCCGAGATCGGGATGACGCCGTTCAGCCGCTGTCCGCCGACGATTCGAATCCGGTCCATCTCGCCCCCGCTTGTGGTCGCTGTGCCGCTCGGTGACAGGCCGCAGCCGGCCACCGGGCATTGATATGGCCCCGAAAGGCGGCCACGTCCATGTCGGGAATAAGGCCGCGCGCGGGGATGGCTGCCGTGGCCTTAACGGCTGCCGTTCCGCGCCTTTTCGGCGGCATCGGGCGACTTGGCCGGCTTGCGGCCGCGGGCCTGCTCCTTGCGGCGCTTGAGATTTTCCCGCAGCGCCCGCGCGAGCCGTTCCTTGCGCCGTTCCGCCTCGGTTTTTCCGCTGCCGCTGCCGCCGCTCATGCTCTCTTCATAATGTCCTGCGCCCGCCCGGCAAAGCCCGCCGGGACGCGAGATCGTGGCTCGACAGGACGGCGATGATCGGATATTCGCTGCCGCACCGACTGGGGCTTTTTGCGCCCGCCAGATGCTGCCGTAGCTCAGTGGTAGAGCACCTCATTGGTAATGAGGAGGTCGAGTGTTCAATCCACTCCGGCAGCACCATTCCGCCACCCCAATCCGGCTGCCCCGCGAGGCGGCGAACCGCCCCGCGCCTCTTCCCGCTCTCCTGAAGACGTCTCCCCTTAGAGCGGCTTGATCGCCACTTTCCGGAATTTGATGACGCCCTCGCCGTGCTGAAGCCCGAGGAAGCCTTCGGCGAACAGGCCGTTGCGCAGCTCGGCGGTCTTGGCGCCGTTCAGCGTCACGACGATATGCCGCCCCTTCACGGTGATCTCGTAGGTGTTCCACTTGCCGCCGGCCTTCGGCATCGGATCGACCTCGACATAATGGACGATGGCACCGGTGCCGTAGGTCGGATCCTTGCGCTTGTCGAAGATATTGGCTTCGTAGCAGGTGCGGTCGGTGACCTTCTCCGCGTCCTGGCAGCGCATGTAGATGCCGCTGTTGGCATCGTCGCTCGACCAGAATTCGACGTAGACCTGGAAGTCCTTGTACTTCTCTTTCGTCAACAGATAGGCCGGCGTCTTGCCCGTGCGCTTGTCGGCGACGATGGCGCCGTCCTCGACGCGCCAGTTCGTTTCGCCGACCTTGTTCCAGTTGTCGATCGATTTGCCGTCGAACAGCACGACCCAGCCGGGACCGGACTGCGCGTGAGCGGCGTGCGGGATTGCAAAGACTAAGGCCAGGACGCCGACGGCGAGCGTCACGGCGCGCGATACGCGATGCATGGTGTGTCTCCCCCTTGGGTAGATTGTTCTGGTTGTCAGACAAGTCGCCACGATGTCCCGCGCTCGTCTCTGTCGCGCCGGCACGACGGCCGCCGGCGGCGTGGCGCGGGTTGAGGGAAATCTTATTGGGGCGCGGGACAGCGTCGAGTCACAGCCGCGTGTACGCCGCGGTAGGCAGCGGGCAGCCGGCTCCGAAAACCGCCGGAATCCGCCGGCCGATCAGCCCGATATCATCCCAATATCATCCCTTGCCGCGCAGGAAGGCGAAGTCGCAGCCTTCGTCGGCGCCGAGGATTTCCTGGGCGTAGAGCTTCGCATAGCCGCGCGTCGGCTTCGCCGGCGCGGGCGGCATCGCGGTGGCGCGCTTCTGCAACTCCATCTCGTCGACCAGCAATTCGATGCGGCGGCTCTTGACCGAGAGGCGGATGCGGTCGCCGTTGCGCACCAGGCCGAGCGGCCCGCCGGACGCGGCGTCCGGCGTCACATGCAGCACGATGGTACCGAACGCGGTGCCGCTCATGCGGGCGTCGGACACGCGGATCATGTCCTTGACGCCCTTCGACGCGAGCTTCTTCGGGATCGGCAGATAGCCGGACTCCGGCATCGCAGACACCGAATGCGGACCGGAATTCTGCAGCACCAGAATGTCGTTCGCCTCGACCTCGAGCGCAGGATCGTCGATCCGCGCCGCAAGATCCTCCAGCGAGGAGAACACCACCGCCTTGCCTTCCATCTCAAACAGTTTCGAATCCGCCGCCGACCGTTTGAGGATCGCGCCCTGCGGCGCAAGATTGCCGAACAGCGCGACGAGACCGCCTTCCGGCTCGAGCGGCTTGGCGCGCTCGGCGATGATATTGCGGTCGACCCAGTCGACAGTCTCGCCCGCAAGCCGCTCGCCCAATGTCTCGCCGGTCACCGTCATGCAGTCGAGATGCATGAGGTCTTTCAGCTCGCGCAGCAGCGCACCCATGCCGCCGCCGGCATAGAAGTCTTCCATGTAGCCGTTGCCGACCGGCTTGAGATTCACCAGCACCGGCGTGGTGTCGGACAGTTCATTGAGTCGCTCGAGCGAGATCTTGACGCCGGCGCGGCCGGCGATGGCGGTCAGGTGGATGATCGCGTTGGTCGAACCTCCGATCGCGAGCAGCACGCGCAGCGCGTTCTCGACCGACTTTTCATTCACGATCGCCTGCGGCGTCAGCTTCGAGCCGATCAGCCGCACCGCGGCCGCGCCGGTTGCTTCCGCCGCACGCAGCCGGTCGGCGTGAACGGCCGGGATCGCCGCCGTGCCCGGCAGGATCATGCCGAGCGCCTCGGCGATGCAGGCCATCGTCGAGGCGGTGCCCATCACCGCGCAGGTGCCGGCGGTGGTCGCGAGCCGGCCTTCGACCATCGCGATTTCCTGCGAGTCGATATTGCCGGCGCGATACTGCGCCCAGAACCGGCGGCAGTCGGTGCAGGCGCCGAGCCGTTCGCCGCGATGGCGGCCGGTCATCATCGGCCCGGCGATCAGCATCACCGCCGGCTTGTTGGCGGACACCGCGCCCATCAGCTGCGCCGGCACCGTCTTGTCGCAACCGCCCATCAGCACCACCGCGTCCATCGGCTGGGCGCGAATCATCTCCTCGGTGTCCATCGACATCAGGTTGCGGAACTTGAGGCTGGTCGGGTTGAGGAACACCTCGCCGAGCGACACCGTCGGAAACTCGACCGGCAGCGCGCCGGCCGCCAGCACGCCGCGCTTCACCGCATCGAGCAGTTCCGGGAAATGGCGGTGACAGTTGTTGAAGCCGGACGGCGTATAGGCGATGCCGATCACCGGCTTCGCCAGCATCTCTTTCGAGTACCCCATCGACTGGGCGAACGAGCGCCGCAAATACAGCGAGAAGTCGCGGTCGCCGTAGTTGGTCAGGCCGTGCTGGAAGCCGGTGGGACGGTCGTTCATGTAAGTCGCTTTCCTGTCGACACTTTTTTGCAAGCCGGCCATGCCGATGCAAGCCGGCATGCAGTCCGGGCTGAAATTTTCCAACGTCAACCGCGACTTATTTGATCCCGCTCAACGTCTTTTTTCGCATTGCGACGAATCTTGCCTCGACAAGCCAGATGGAACCCTTCTAAAAAGAGCCCACGGGCGTCGCGGAAGTACGAAAATCATGAATTACAACGACTTTTTCGCTCGGTCGCTGGATCAGCTGAGAAGCGAACGGCGCTACCGAGTCTTTGCCGATCTCGAGCGCATCGCCGGCCGTTTTCCGCACGCTTTCTGGCACTCGCCGGCCGGCCGCCGCGACGTCGTGATCTGGTGCTCCAACGACTATCTCGGCATGGGTCAGCATCCGAAGGTGGTCGGTGCGATGGTGGAAGCCGCCTCGCGCATGGGGACCGGCGCCGGCGGCACCCGCAACATCGCCGGCACCAATCATCCGCTGGTCGAGCTTGAGACCGAACTCGCCGACCTGCACGGCAAGGAAGCCGCCCTCGTCTTCACCTCTGGCTACATTTCGAACCAGACCGGCATCGCGACCATCGCGCGGCTGCTGCCGAACTGTCTGATCCTGTCCGACTCGCTCAACCACAATTCGATGATCGAAGGCGTGCGCCAGTCGGGCTGCGAAAGGCAGATCTGGGGCCACAACGATGTCGCGGGTCTCGAGCGCCTGCTGAAGGCTGCCGATCCGGCGCGTCCGAAGCTCATCGTGTTCGAAAGCCTCTATTCGATGGACGGCGACATCGCGCCGCTCCACGCGATCTGCGACCTTGCCGAGAAATACGGCGCGATGACCTATTGCGACGAAGTCCACGCGGTCGGCATGTACGGCCCGCGCGGCGGCGGCGTCGCCGAGCGCGACGGCGCAATGGCGCGCATCGACGTGCTCGAAGGCACGCTCGCCAAGGCGTTCGGCTGCCTCGGCGGCTACATCGCCGGCAGCCGTGACATGGTGGACGCGGTGCGCTCCTATGCCCCGGGCTTTATCTTCACCACCGCGCTGCCGCCGAGCATCTGCGCGGCGGCGACCGCCGCGATCCGCCATCTCAAGACCTCGTCTTGGGAGCGCGAGCGCCATCAGGACCGCGCCGGGCGCGTCAAGGCGGTGCTCACCGCCGCCGGCCTGCCGGTGATGGCGAGCGACACGCACATCGTGCCGCTGTTCGTCGGCGATCCCGAGAAGTGCAAGACCGCGAGCGACATGCTGCTCGCCGATCACGGCATCTATATCCAGCCGATCAATTATCCCACCGTGCCGCGCGGCAAGGAACGCCTGCGCATCACGCCGTCGCCTTATCACGACGACGCGCTGATCGACCGGCTCGCCGAGGCGCTCTCGGATGTGTGGGAGCGGCTCCAGCTGCCGCGCCGCGAGCGCGCGCTCGCCGCCGAGTAAACACGCTTAGTCCTTCCGGTCTTCGACGCCTTCCCTGCGCTTCGCCCGGGCCGCCGCATGCTTTGCGATGAGCGGCATGGTCAGCGAAACGAACAGGATGCGCGTGAGATGGTGCGCGCCGACATAGACCGGGTCGATATGCAGCGCGAGCGCCAGCACCATCATGGCGTCCACCGAACCCGGCGCAAAAGCGATCAACACATCGGCGACGTGCAGGTTCGACACCACCGCCACCAGCGCGCCTGCGAAGATCGCCATGAAAACCAGCGACACCGCGAACGAGCCGAACGCCGCGCCAACGAACTGCCACAGCATGCGGAACGGCGTGTTGGCGAAACGCGCGCCGACCACGCCGCCAAGCGCGATCATCACCGCATTGGCGACCCACCACGGCACCACGGCGTGAAACCAGCCGCCGCCGTGCAGCACCGCCGAGGTGAGCATCGCGCCGAACAGCAAGCCGCCGGGAAAGCGGATGAGATAAGCGACGATGGCGGCCACGGTTGAGGCCGCGATCAGGATCGCAAGCTCGCCGGCCTGCGAGGGATCGAACGCGCCGCCAAGTCCGCGCGTCACCGGCCCCGAAAGCCCGAAGATCAGCAGCAATGCCGGCAGCCCGACGGCGACGATCACCACGCGCAGCGTCTGCACGATGACGATGCGGCGCAGGTCGGCGTGCATCTCCGTCGCCACCGCGACCACCTGCGACATGCCGCCGGGCGCCGCGCCGAGCGACGCCGACACCGCGTCCCAGCCGTGCACGACCTGGAGATAATAGCCGCCGGCGTAACTGATGATCGCGGTCGCGACCACGAGCACCAGGACGCTCGCCGGATAGGTCGCGATGCCGTGCAGCGTTTCCGGCGTCACCAGCGCGCCGAGCGACACGCCGATCAGCACGAAGATCACCCGCGCCATCCACATCGGCACATACATCGGCCGCCCCGCGAGCGCGGCGATCGCGACCGACAGGATCGAGCCGGAAATCCAGCCCGCCGGGAACCCCGACAGCCCGAGCGCAAGCCCGCCGGCCGCGGCGATGGCCAGCGTTTCGGCGATGCGGACGAAAGCCGTGTCGATTGTCGGCGTCATCGGCGGAGTCGCGGCGGTCCGGACATGAAGGCGATCAATGCCGACGCGCGCCAGCTGCGTCAAATCATGGGGGCGTTGCGCCGGACGAAAGGCACCGCGCCGCTAGAACAGAAGATCCTGCGTCAACTGGTCGAGATGGCGGACGGATGACAGCGCCTCTTTCAGCCGGCTCCTGTCATGGGACGAAAGGTCTCTTACCGAGACCTTATTGCTGGGCGGGAGGCCGATATCGATATCAGCGATCTGCTGACGCAGGATCAGGTCGAGAAAAACCGCCTGCGCTCGCATCATTTCCGTGAGGTTGGTTTCGCCGCGGCCGAGCGCCGCGATGGCCGTCAGTCGCGCCGGCGTCGCGCGCTCGAGAATATGATGGCGAATCGCCAGCACGCGCGCCGCGGTGACGATCCCGAACAGTCCGGCTTTCTTCAGGTCGATCCGGCCGTGATCCGTGCGAATGCCGCCGAACATCGTGATGGACTCCGTAACGCCCCCGCTTGCTTCGGCCAGCAGCTTGGCGAAGGCGGCGTTGTCGCGCGCAAACTCGAACCCGTCGCGCCAGATTTCGACGGCGAGGCGCGCGTCGCCATGCACCGCGGCGAGATCGAAGAAGATGTCGACCGACAGCAGATCGGCCGGCTTCGAGCGCGTCACCCAGTCCGCAACCCGCCGCTTCCAGGTGGCCAGCGATCCCCGCCACGGCGGATTCTTCGCCATCACGCCGCCGGCACAATAAGGCACGCCGACCTCATCGAGAATATCGGCAACGATCGTCCCGAATTGCGCGAACCAGCGGTCCTCCGCGCCATCCGGCTCGCCTTCGGCAAAGACGAGCGCGTTATCCTGATCCATCGCCAGCAGGCTCTCGCCGCGCCCACCCGAACCCAGCACGCAGAGCGCGTAGGCGCACGGCGGCGGCCCCAGCCCGCCCGCCGCCATCTGTTGCTCGGCCAGAATTCCGGCTCGGCGCGTCACCGCGCCAAGCTCGCGCGAGATCACCGCAGCCACGTCGATGCCGGGAACCTCTTCCGCGACGAGCCCGCGGGCCGCGAGCGGCAGCCGCGCCCAGGCGGCGCCGAGCGCCGGAACATCGCCGGCCTCGTCGATGGCGTCGCCGAGGATGGTGGCTTCCTGCGCGCGCAGCCGCAGAAGATCGCGCGAGGTAATGATGCCGCTGACCTCGCCGTTCTCGTTCTCGACGCCGAGATGGCGCAGGCCGAGCCGGCTCATGCGGCCGAGCGCACGGTAGAGAAAGGCCGCTTCCGGCAGCGTGGCCAGCGGTCTGCTGGCAAACTCGGAGACCGGCCGGGCAAGGGCAAGCGGCCCCTTCTCGGCCAGCGCGCGCAGGACGTCCCGCTCGGTGACGATGCCGGTTTCCGCCGGACGCATCGGACTGGCCGGTGCGGCGGTGACCAGCAGCGACGAAATCTTGTCTTGCGTCATCCGCGTCAGCACCTCGCCGAGCGGCGTCGATGCGAGGACGAATTTCGGTGGCGCACGCATCACATCGCGCACACGATGACGATACGGATAGGCATCGATCCGCAGATAGGCGGATGATTCGCGCCGCGACGGCGGCCGCACCGCCTCCTCCCAGCCGGCGCGATGCTGCTCCTCCATCGTGCTGGTCAGCGCACGGCACGACTTCTCCGCCTCCGCGAGCGTGCGGATGTTGCCTTCGCGCAGCTTCGGCAGCAGCGCGAGGAAAATCCGCGCCGTCATCAGCGCGTCGCTGACCGCGGAGTGGCGCCCTTCGACCGGCAGACCGAGCCACCCGCAAAGATGTTCGAGCGAATGTCCGCCGAGATGCGGCTCCACCACCTGCGACAACAGCCGAGTGTCGAGCGTGCGCGGCGCCTGCCACGGCAATCCGGCCCGCCGGCATTCGCGCTTCAGCACCGCCAGATCGAAGCCGACCGTGTGTCCGATCACCACGGTATCGGCGCACATCGCGGCCACCGTCGGCCACAGCGCCGCGAAATCCGAAGCGCCTGCGACATCGGCGTCGCCGATCCGGTGAATGCGGGTCGAGGCCTCCGGGATCGGCTCGCCCGGATCGACCAGACTTCGAAAGACGTTGCGGTCATCGAGCCGGCCCATGTTGATGCGGACCGCGCCGAACTCGACAATCCGCGCGCGGGCGGGATCGAGGCCGGTGGTCTCGGTATCGATCACGACCGCGTCGAGCGCGATCAGCGGTGTGGTGCCTTTGTCCCGCATTATTGCTGCCGCCCCCGCGGCGCGCCCGGCCGGCGCCCTGAACCGTCGCCTATTATTGTACGGCCGAAGCCGTGCATCCCGATCTGGATCAAAATAGCGCAGCCGTCCGGTCGAGATCATGGACCTCGGCATCGATCTATGGTGACCTGTCCCCGCAAAAACCCTTGAGGAACGGGGGTCTAATCCCCGCAGGCGGAGCATGCTGCAAGGCTGGGTCGTGGTCGCCGTCGCGCTGGCCTATATCGGCCTGCTGTTTCTGGTCGCGAGCTACGGCGACCGGATCAGCAGCTTCAGCCGCGAACGGCGCACGCATCTTCTGATCTATCCGCTCTCGCTCGCGATCTACTGTACGTCGTGGACGTTCTTCGGCTCGGTCGGCCTGGCTTCGCGCACCGGCTATGACTTCCTGACGATCTATGTCGGTCCGATCGTCATGATCGGCCTGCTGTCGCCACTGATCGCGCGCATCGTGCAGCTCGCCAAGGCACAGAACATCACCTCGATCGCCGACTTCATCGCCGCCCGTTACGGCAAGGGCCAGGCGGTCGCGGCGACGGTGGCGCTGATCGCCATCATCGGCACCATTCCCTATATCGCGCTGCAATTGAAGGCGGTGTCCGCGTCGCTCGAAACCATTCTCGCGCAGGTCGAGCCGACCGCCGAAATCGGGCGTCCGCTGCTTGGCGACATCGCGCTCTATGTCGCGATGTCGATGGCGGCCTTCGCCGTGCTGTTCGGCACGCGCCATATCGACGCCACCGAACACCAGGACGGCCTGATGCTCGCGGTCGCGACCGAGTCCATCGTCAAGCTCGTCGCCTTTCTCGCGGTCGGCATCTTTGTCACGTTCTGGATGTTCGGCGGCCCGGTCGCACTGTTCACGGCAGCGCTTGAGCGCACCGACACCGCGATCGTGCTCGGCACCACGCCGCGGTTCGACTCGATCGCCGCGATGACGCTGCTGTCGTTCCTCGCCATCATCATGCTGCCGCGGCAATTCCACGTCGGCGTGGTGGAGAACAACAATCCGAGCGAGATCAAGCGCGCCACCTGGGTGTTCCCGGCCTATCTCGTCCTCATCAATCTGTTCGTGGTTCCGATCGCCATCGCCGGACTCCTCACCTTCGCGCCGGGCGAGGTCGACAGCGACATGTTCGTGCTGGCGCTGCCGTTGCGCAGCGAATCGAGCACCTTCACGCTGATCGCCTTCGTCGGCGGCTTGTCGGCGGCCACCGCGATGGTGATCGTGGAGTCGGTTGCGCTGTCGATCATGATCTCGAACGATATCGTGATGCCGTTCGTGCTGCAGCGCCGGGCCAAGCTGATCAGCGGGCGAGAGAACATCGGTTCGCTGCTGCTGACGGTCCGGCGTATCGCGATCTTCGGTATCCTGGCGCTTGCCTACATGTATTACCGCTCGGCGGGCGACGCACAGCTTGCCGCGATCGGCCTGTTGTCCTTTGCGGCGATTGCGCAGCTTGCGCCCGCCTTTTTCGGCGGCCTCGTCTGGCGGCGCGCCACCGCGCTCGGCGCCATCGCCGGCATGTCGGCCGGTTTCCTGATCTGGGCCTATACGTTGCTGTTGCCGAGTTTCGCCGACGCCGGCTTCGTCGGTCAGTTCCTGCTGACCGAAGGGCCGTGGGGCATTCACGCGCTGCGGCCGCAACACCTGTTCGGCCTCGACCTGCCGCCGCTCGTGCACGGCGTGATGTGGAGCCTCGCCTCCAACGTCGCCTGCTATGTCATCTTCTCGCTTGCGCGCGCGCCCTCGCCGATCGAGCGGCTTCAGGCCAACCTGTTCGTGCCGTCCGACCTCGCGCCGATGGCGCCGAGCTTCAGGCTGTGGCGATCGTCGGTTACCGTCGAAGAACTGACCGCCACCGTGGCGCGCTATCTCGGCGAGGAGCGAACCCGTAGTTCGTTCGCGAGTTTCGCTTCCGCCAACCGCATCAGCCTCGAACCCGGCGACGACGCCGACTTCCGCCTGATCCGCTATGCCGAACATCTGCTGGCGTCGGCGATCGGCGCCGCATCGTCGCGGCTGGTGCTGTCGATCCTGCTGCGCAAACGCACGGTGTCGACGCAGGCTGCGCTCAAGCTGCTGGACGACGCCAACACCGCCATTCAGTACAACCGCGAAATCCTGCAAACCGCGCTCGATCACGTCCGCCAGGGCATCGCGGTGTTCGACAAGGATATGCAGCTGATCTGCTGGAACCGGCAGTTCGGCGACATTCTCGACTTGCCGCCGAACCTGATCCGTGGCGGCATCGGGCTCGACGAAATCCTGCGCTTCAACGCGCGGCGCGGCGATGTCGCGCCGGACCGGATCGGCGAGACCGTCGCCGCGCAGATCGCCCGCTATATTTCTGCCGATGCGCCGTTCCTCGAGCGCTTCGCCGAGCGCGGCCTCGTCGTCGAGGTGCGCGCCAACCGCATGCCGGACGGCGGCATCGCGACGACTTTCACCGACATCACGCCAAGCGTCGAGGCGGCCGAGGCGCTCGAACGCGCCAACGAAACGCTCGAACGTCGTGTGCAGGAACGCACCGAGGAACTGACCCGCCTCAACACCGCGCTCGCGCATGCCAAGGCGACGGCGGACGAGGCCAATATCTCGAAGACGAAATTTCTCGCCGCCGCCAGCCACGATATTTTGCAACCGCTGAACGCCGCCCGGCTTTATGTGACGAGCCTGATCGAACGGCACAGCACGCCGGTCAGAACCGTGCCAGCCAAGAGCGCGCCCGACGCACAGCTGATCACCAACATCGACGCCTCGCTCGAAGCGGTCGAGGAAATCTTCGGCGCGCTGCTCGATATCTCGCGGCTCGACAGCGGCGTGCTGCGGCCGGAGCCGTCCGAGTTCCGGCTCGACGACCTGTTCCGCCAGATCGAGGTGGATTTCGCGCCGATGGCGCGCGCGAAGGACATCGACCTGAAGTTCGTGCGCAGTTCGCTGACGGTACGCAGCGACCGGCGCATGCTCCGCCGCATCGTGCAGAACCTCGTGTCCATCGCCGTGAAGTACACGCCAAGCGGCCGTGTGCTGGTCGGCTGCCGCCGCCGCGGCAACCAGGTTCGGATCGACGTCTACGATACCGGCGTCGGAATTCCCGTCGCCTACCGGCGCGAGATCTTCGCCGAGTTCCGCCGGCTCGACCATGGCGCGCGGATCGCGCGCGGCCTCGGCCTCGGCCTGTCGATCGTCGAGCGTTGCGCACGCGTGCTCGGCCACAAGGTCGAGGTCGATTCGGAAGAAGGCCGTGGCTCGCGTTTTTCCATCGGACTGCCGCGCGCCAGCGATATTCCGTTCTCGCCGCAGATCGCGCCGCGGATCGTCGACGATCCCGGTCAGCTTGCCGGCACGGTTGCGCTTTGCATCGACAACGAGCCGTCGATCCTCGACGGCATGGAGACGCTGCTGCGCGGCTGGAACTGCAAGGTACTCAAGGCGCCGGACCTGCAAACCGCCGTCGCGATGCTTCAGCAATTCGCGACGATGCCGAATGGCCTGCTGGTCGACTACCACCTCGACGAGGGCAATGGCATCGACGCGATCCGCAGTCTGCGCCAGCGGTTCGGCACGGCGCTCCCGGCGATCCTGATTACCGCCGACCGCAGCCTGCATGTGCGCGACGAGGCTCGCGCGGCCAACATTCAGCTTCTGCACAAGCCGGTCAAACCGGCGGCGCTGCGCGCCCTGCTCGCGCAATGGCGCGTACTGCGCGTCGCCGCGGCGGAATAGCCTTCGGCCGGTTTTCGGTCAGGCTTCGGTCGGTGCCGATTGCGGCCAATGGCCGGCTTCGATGCGGGCCGCGGCGATCACCGCCTGGGTGCGGCTCTCGACGCCGAGCTTCTGCAGGATAGCCGAGACGTGGGCCTTCACGGTTGCTTCCGACACGCCGAGCTGGAAAGCGATCTGCTTGTTGAGCAGGCCCTCCGACAACATCATCAGCACGCGCACCTGCTGCGGCGTCAGCGTCGCCATGCGCGACATCAGTTCGCCGGTCTCGCCGTCCGAGCCGCCACGCAGATCGACGTCGGGCGGCGTCCACACCCCGCCATTCAACACGCGCGAGATCGCCGCGCGCATCGCCTCGACGCCGAGCGTCTTCGGGATGAATCCCGACGCGCCGAATTCCATGCAGCGGCGGATGGCGGCCGGTTCGTCGTTGGCGGACACCACCATCACCGGAACGCCGGGATATTGCGCCCGCAGATACATCAGGCCGGAAAAGCCTCGCGCGCCCGGCATCGTGAGATCGAGCAGCACGAGGTCGACGTCGCCGCCGCGCTCAAGGAGATCGGCCACTTCGTCGAACGAGCCGGCCTCCGCGATGCCGACCTTCTCCAGAAGACCGGAGACCGCCTCCCGCATCGCGCCGCGGAAAAGCGGATGGTCGTCCGCGATCAGCAGACGGTAGGTCGAAATTTCAGTTGCGCGTTCTGCATCCGGCATCGGACAGGCCCCACCCTGTTCTGATGTCCATTAACACGAGTCCGAAGGAGCGGCGCCGGAATTTCAAATCCGCGCGCGCTCTCGATGGTGCGCCGCAGCAGAGAAAACGCCCAGCAACACGCGCTCTTATTGCACCGCGAAATCCACAGCCTCCGGCAGCTTCGCCAAAAGTCGAATAAGGCTGCTTCCTTTCGCGATGGTAGCTTTCAATCGATAGCCAACTCCTATTTGTACATGCGCAGTTGCTATCGGCCAAAAAAGACCGGCTCAGACCGGCGCTGGCCTGGGGGTGGGGGAAGCGAACATTCCCGAATTCGTTTTTTTCATCTCCCGCCGGAGTCCATCCGGCGCAGAAGCGGCAATTCCGGCAGAGCCGCGGCGCCGCGGCCGGCCGAAATCCGAAGCAAGCGTTCGGGGGCGACTTGGGTCAGCCGGCTGACTCAACAACAGGAGGAACGACAACACATGGCTTCAGATGACAGACAAAAAATCGACCAGCATTGGTCAAAGACACGCACACTCACGATCATCGTTCTGATCCTGTGGGCCATCTTTGCCTTCGTGCTGCCGTGGAACACCAAGGCGCTGAACGCCTACACGTTCATGGGCTTCCCGCTCGGCTTCTACTTCATCGCGCAGGGCTCGCTCATCGCCTTCGTCGTCATGATTTTCGCCCAGAACTGGTTTCAGGACAAAATCGACGACGAGTTCGGCTACCACGAAGACAAGTAACAAAGGGGATCGATCATGTTTCGACTGCAAGGCAGATTGGTCGATAACCTTCCAAAGGTTTACGGCCTCTACACCGGTGGCTTCATCATCTTCATCCTGCTGATGGCCGTCCTCGACAAGATGGGCGTGAGCCCGGCGACGATCGGCATTCTGTTCGTCGCCTTCACTATCGTCATCTATGCGGTGATCGGCTATCTCTCGCGCACGATGCAACTCGACGCCTACTACGTGGCGGGTCGAGAAGTGCCGGCCGTCTACAACGGCATGGCGACGGCGGCGGACTGGATGTCCGGCGCATCGTTCGTCGCGCTCGCGGGCGGCATCTACTTCGGCGGTTACGGCTACATGGGTTTCATCGTCGGCTGGACCGGCGGCTATGTGCTCGTCAACGCGCTGATGGCGCCCTACCTGCGCAAGTTCGGCTGCTACACCGTGCCGGATTTCATCGGCACCCGTTACGGCGGCAACACGGCGCGCTTCATCGCCGTGGTCATTCTCGTGGTCGCGTCCTTCACTTACGTGACCGCGCAGATCGACGCCTCCGGCACGATCGCGGCGCGCGCGCTGCAAATCAAGTACGAGACGGGCGTGTGGGTCGGCCTTGCGGCGATCCTGATGTGCTCGATGCTCGGCGGCATGCGAGCGGTGACGTGGACGCAGGTGGCCCAGTACATCGTGCTGATTATCGCCTATCTCGTGCCGATCATCTGGATGTCGAACCGTCAAGGCTTCGGCATCATCCCGCACTTCTCCTATGGCGAAGCAGTTCAGCGTATTCAGGAACTCGAGCCGGTGGTGAAGCTCGGCGCCAAGGCCACGGAAGCCTTTGCGGGCCGCTCCATCCTCACCGTGCCACAAATGGCCACGGGAGCGCCGATGGAGAGCTGGAAGTTCGCGACGCTGGCCTTCTGCATGATGGCCGGCACCGCGTCGCTTCCGCACATCCTGATGCGCTACTTCACCACGCCGTCCGTCCGGTCGGCGCGCAAGTCGGTGGCATGGTCGCTGTTCTTCATCTTCCTGCTGTACTTCTCGGCGCCGTGCCTTGCCACGCTCAGCAAGCTCCAGTTGCTCGATCCGAACCTCCCGACGGCCATCATCGGCAAGCCGTTCGCGGAAGTGGCGAACCTCGCCTGGATCAAGAACTGGTCCGCGGTGGGCATGGTCGCGATCTCCGACAGCAACAAGGATGGCATCCTGCAGCTCAACGAGTTCTTCATGCGTCCGGACATCGTCGTCCTGGCGACTCCTGAAATCGCTGGCCTGCCTTATGTCATCTCCGGCCTCGTCGCCGCCGGCGGCCTTGCCGCCGCGATGTCGACGGCGGACGGGCTGATCCTGGCGATCGCCAACGCGCTGAGCCACGACCTGTACTACAAGATGATCGACCCCAAAGCCGACGTGAGGCTGCGCCTCATCGTGGCTCGCGTTCTGCTGGTCGTCATCGGTGTGCTGGCCGCGTTCATCGCAAGCTTGCACATCACCGGCATCCTCGGCGCGGTGGCGTGGGCGTTCTGCTTCGCCTGCTCCGGCCTGTTCTTCCCACTCGTCCTCGGCGTGTGGTGGAAACGGGCGAACCGCGAAGGTGCGATCGCCGGCATGCTGTGCGGCTTCGTAGCCGGCTCCGCCTATCTGTACTATGTGCAGACCGGTGGCGCGCCGTGGTGGGGCATCGATGGCCTGCGCTTCGGCATGATCGGCATGCCGATCAGCCTCGTGGCGATGGTCGTCGTCACGCTGCTGACGCCGGCGCCCGATGCCGCGACGCAGAAGATGGTCGACGACACCCGTATTCCGACGGGCAAGACGATCCTCGACATGACGCACTGACCGGCAACGGTCCGACACGATACGGGGGGCGGGTCATTTCCCGCCCCCTTGTTTTACCGGGATGATAGAAGGCTACGATGGACACCTCGATCTCAACCGTTCCCCTTGCCAGTCTTCCGATCTGGGTCGTGATCATCGACTACGCCCTCGGCGTCATCATGTGGACGCTGATCGGCCGCGTGGCGATGAACATCTTCCTCCCGGAGAATTCCGAATTCTTCTTCATGAAGGTGTTCGTCAAGGCGACCAACCCGCTGATCAGGCTGTTCAAGCCGATCACGCCGAGCTTCCTGCTCGAGCCGCTGGTGCCGCTCTACGTGGCGTGGTTCTTCTTCATGATCCGCTTCTATCTGATGCCCTGGCTGCTCGGTTATTCGGTGCTGGGCATGCTGTCCTTCCCGCTGGAAGGCGAGATCTCCGCGCTGATCTATCACTATCTGAAGTAGCGGCGGCGACGCGCGGCGTTCAGTTCGCCCGTTGCGCCGACCAGTCGGCGACGATGGCCGCGGGCACGAGACGCTTGTTGAACTGCTCGCGGATATCGCGCCAGGCGAAGATCACCGAATTCTCGACGATCTCGCGGTCGAGCCGCTTCAACTGGTCGGCGATCGGCGCCCAGCGATAGAGCGCTGCAGGGCTTGCGGCGAAAATCTCCGGCTGCCGCGCCGCGGCACGCCACTCCGTCGCCGCAGCACGTTCCGCAAAAGCCGCCGCCGCCTCCGCTGCGTTGAACTCGGCCGGGGCGCCGTTCATTCCCGCAATCGACGCGTCGTAAATCCGTCGCGCCAGCGCAATCCGCACGTCATTGCCCGCCGGCTCGTCGTGCAGGCTGACGCCGACAGCATAAATCGTCAGGTCCGACAGACACGCCGCAAAGATATTGTGCCTGGCGATATTCAGCGACGCGATCATTGCCGGGTCGTCGAACATGGCGACATGGCGCGTGCCCATGCGCGTCTTGACGTAGCCGTAGAGCGTCTTCTGCGCCATGAAAGCCGAGCGCGACGCAACAAACGCCTGAAGGCCGGCGACGGATTCGATCGGCGCGCTGTCGCGCCCGATGCCGAACAGCGCCGGCACATGACGCAGGATTTCAGCCAAACGCTCGACGAATGACAGGTTCGACATGATCGATTCCGTAGCAAGCAGCACCGCGCCGAACAAGACGGCAAGAGGTCTCTATTTGGCCGTGCCGATGAACTGCAACGCGACCTCACGGCGGTGCGGCGCCGTGCGATGCTCGACAAGGTATATGCCCTGCCAGGTGCCGAGCACCGGCGCGCCGTCCTCGACCGGGATGGCGACCGACACGCCATTGAGCATCGACTTGACGTGCGCGGGCATGTCGTCGGGGCCTTCGCTGCCGTGGATCCAGCCGGCGTTGCGCGGCGCCAGCCGCTCGAGCGCCGTCATCAGATCGGTCTGCACGTCCGGGTCGGCGTTTTCCTGAATGACCAGTGACGCCGAGGTGTGCCGCAGATAAGCGAGCAGCATGCCCGCCGCCGCGCCGGCGTCGCGCAGGAAGGCGCGCACGTCGCGGGTGATGTCGGTGAAACCCGGGCCGCCCGTTTCGACGGTGAGCGCCGCGGACACCATGACCTGCGGCACCGACCTCGAGATGGGCGACAGGCGGGACGTCATGCGAACACCGGGCCGGCCATCAGCCTTTGCGCATCATGTCCGACTGAACCTGCGCGATCATCTCGACCAGCCTGCGCCAGGCGTCCGAAACGGCGCCGGCTGCGAGCGCGCAGGCGCGCTCATAGTCTTCTGCGGTCGGCATCCGCAGTTCGACCGACGGGCGCTCGGACGGCGGTGGAGACGGCGGCGGTGGCGGAGGCAGCGCGAGTTTCACCGCCCCGATCTCGGACCGGAGCGAATCGATCTCGGCCTTGAGCGCGCCGACTTCGTCCTTCAGCACGCTCCGCGCGGCCTGCGAGGCCGTCAGGCCCGACTTGAGCGTCGTGATCTCGTCCCGCAACGCCGCGACGTCGCGTTTGACCGGATCGATCGCGCCATCCAGCCGGTCGATTTGCTGTCCGAGGCGGCCGATCTCCTTGTCGAGCGCAAGACGACCCTCCGGCAGCGCCTGGCAGGTCCAGTCCGCGCCGCCGGCGTGGCAGACGGCGACCGCGCCTGTGTCGCCATCGAGCTTGAGCACCGTGTCGCCGACCCTGATGAATTGGAACCGCGCAGTCTGATTGGCCACGGGATCGACCGAAGGCTGCCGCGGCGTCTCCGGCGCGGTCGCCTGCGCGGCCGGCGGGGCGGTCAGGATGCGCGGCGCGGCGCCCGGCACCGCTGCCGGCGGAACGTCGGCTGTGGGCGGGGCGGCGTCCGATTGTCGCGGCGTCTGATCCTGCGCCAGCGCGGCAACGTCGGCCGCACCGGCCGCCAGTCCGAGCGCGAGGCAAAAGGCCATGCGAGCGGGCCATTTTGGCGTCATAAAACCCTCCCCGATCCGCAGCGATTCCACGCGAAAACTAGCATCGCCGCAGCGCCGGAAGAACCGCTTTGGACGGCCTCAATCCTTCGCCTAACGCGGCTCCATTTCCACCGGATTTCAATTAGTTACGCAATGGCGGGGGTTTCTTGACTCACCCCTACCCCCTCAGTATGGTCCGCGCGGTTTTGCGGGCGGCGGATTTGCGGGGCCTTGCAACGGTGCGAGTCGAAGGCACGGCTGGAAAGCATGGCTGACGGCGCGCGCGAAAACGATCCCCGCGGCAATTCATCGAACGACGAAGCCGCCCTCTCCGCGAGGCTCCGGCGTCTCGGCGACCGGCTCACCGAAGCGAGCCGGCCTGACGATCATGATGCCGCGCAGCCCCGATCGTCGACCGATCCGTCGATGATCGCCAGGGGCTTCCGGCTGTCATCCGAACTGGTGGCCGGTGTCATCGTTGGGGGGATTATCGGCTGGCTGCTCGACCGCTGGCTGGGAATCTCACCCTGGGGGTTGATCGTGTTTCTGCTGCTCGGCTTCGCAGCCGGGGTGTTGAATGTGATGCGCGCGGCCGGGGTCATCCGCCCGAACAGAATTGACGAGAACTAGCGAAAGCTGGTCTGAGGCAACGAGAACGAAGTCGAACGGAAATCATGGCCGACCCGATTCATCAGTTCCAGATCGTCGAGTATTTCCCCATCGCCAAGATCGGCGGGGCTGACATCGCCTTCACCAATTCGGCCGCGCACATGGCGGTCGCCGTCGGCGCCATCACCCTCTTCCTCGTCGGCGCCACCGCGAGCCGCAGCATGGTGCCGGGCCGCATGCAGTCCGCCGCCGAACTGCTCTACGAATTCGTTGCCACCACGATCCGCAGTACCGCCGGATCGGAAGGCATGCGCTTCTTCCCGTTCGTGTTCTCGATCTTCGCCTTCGTGCTGACCGTGAACATGATGGGCCTCGTCCCTTACGCCTTCACGGTGACGAGCCACATCATCATCACCGCCGCGCTTGCGATCACCGTCTTCCTCACGGTGCTGTTCTACGGCCTGTACCGGCACGGGTTGCACTTCTTCAACCTGTTCGTGCCGAAGGGCGTGCCGATCTACATCCTGCCGCTGATCGTGGCGATCGAGATTCTCTCGTTCCTGTCGCGGCCGATCTCGCACAGCGTGCGTCTGTTCGCTAACATGCTGGCGGGCCACATCACGCTCAAGGTTTTCGCAGGCTTCATCGTGCTGATGGGCTCGGCGCTCGGCGCGGTCGGCTGGGCCGGCGCGGTGCTGCCGTTCGGCATGATCGTCATCCTGATGGCGCTCGAAACCCTGGTGGCGTTCCTCCAGGCCTATGTGTTCGCCATCCTCACCTGCATCTACCTCAATGACGCAATTCACCCCGGTCACTGAAGGCCGGGCGGAAAACAGCTAGAACCAGAAGGAGTCGGTTATGGATCCAGTCGCAGCGAAGTACATTGGCGCGGGCATCGCCTGCATCGGCATGGGCGGCGCCGGCGTCGGCGTCGGCATCATTTTCGGCAACTACCTTGCCGCCGCCATTCGCAACCCGTCGGCCGCTCAGGGCCAGTTCGGCAACCTGATTTTCGGCTTCGCGATCACCGAAGCGCTCGGCATCTTCTCGCTGCTGATCGCGCTCCTCCTCCTGTTCGCGCTCTGAGATCGTAAGCGGCATCGCGATGGCCACCACAACAGCCCATACCGAACAACCTGCGGGTCACAAGGAGCCGTTTCCTCCTTTCAATTCGCACACGTTCGCGTCGCAGCTTTTCTGGCTGGTCATCACGTTTGTCCTGCTCTACGTGCTGATGTCGAAGCTCGCGCTGCCGCGCGTCAGCTCCGTCATCGACGCGCGCGCCAAGCGCATCGCCGACGATCTGGTGGCTGCGCAGAAGGCCAAGACCGAGTCCGACGAAGCGGTCGCGGCCTATGAAAAGGCGCTGGCGGATGCCCGCGCCCGCGCTCAGGCCATCGCCAGCGAGACCCGCGACAAGCACGCCGCGGAGGCCGAACGGAGCCGCAAGGCTCTGGAAGAGCAGCTCAACGGCAAGCTGGCGCAGGCCGAAGAGGTCATCAAGACGAACAAGACCGCCGCGATGGCCAATGTCAGCGGCATCGCCACCGACACCGCCAAGGCAATCGTCGCGCAGCTGATCGGAACTGCGCCGTCGGATCAGGCGGTCGCCGCCGCCGTCGACAAAGCCCTGAAACGCTAGGAAGCCGCGCAATGCTGCTTGAACCGGAAACCTGGGTTGCCATCGGCTTCGTCGTTTTCGTCGGCGGGCTGGGCTATATCGGCGTCCACAAGATGCTCGCCAAGGCGCTCGACGACCGCGGCAACCGCATCAAGGCCGAACTCGACGAAGCGGCAAAGCTGAAGAGCGAGGCGCTCGCACTGGTCGCCGAATACCGCCGCAAGCGCGAGGCCGCCGAGGGCGAGGCGCAGTCGATCATCGCCGGCGCCAAGGCGGAAGCCGAGCGTATGGCAGCCGAAGCGCAGGCCAAGGCGGAGGAATTCGTCGCACGCCGCACCAAGATGGCGGAAACCAAGATCGCCCAGGCCGAAGCCCAGGCGGTCGCCGACGTGCGCAACGCCGCGGCCGAAGCCGCCGTCGCCGCCGCCGAGCAGATCCTGCGCGAGCAGACGACCGGCCAGGTGGCCGCCGACCTGATCGCAAAGGGCATTGCCGACATCGGCAAGAAGCTCAACTGACAATCCAGATGAGTCAGGATTGCTGTCCCGGCCGCCGCAATTGCGGCCAGGGCATGAATCGCCGTTGTCCCTAACGGGCTTTTCCCCGCTAATTCCCGCCGTGCTGTGAAAAAAGCCGCCTGGCGGCGCTCCCGCCGCATTGTCAGGCGCGGACGCCGGTCTAGATTGGCGCAACTGATTCGTCCGAATCGATAGTCGCGTAACCCAGATTGCCGAACGCGGCGTCGGAGGACCTGTGATTATTTTCGACTGCAATGGGGTGCTGGTCGACAGCGAGCGGATCGCAACCGCGGTCGCGTCGGAAGAACTCATGCAGGCCGGTTTCGGCCTCACGCCCGAGGTCATCGCGCACTACTTCACCGGCCGCCGTCCGACCGACATGTATCAGGCGATCGAGCAGGCGGCGGGGCGCAATCTGCCGGCCGACTTCATCGGCCGCGTTACCGCCGCGACGCTCAGGCGGTTCCGGCAGGAGCTGCGCGCCACCAGCCACGTCGCTACCGCACTGTCGTGGCTGCGCGGCCCGAAATGCGTCGCCTCGTCGTCGCCGATCGACCGCATCCGCACCAGCCTCGATACCACCGACCTGCTGCGTTTCTTCGATCCTTATCTCTTCTCGGCCAGCGACGTGCGCAACGGCAAGCCGGCGCCGGATCTCTTTATCTATGTCGCGCAGAAGATGAGCGTCGAACCCCGCGACTGCATCGTCGTCGAGGACTCTCCCGTCGGCGTCGCAGCCGCCAACGCCGCGGGAATGACGGTGGTCGGCTTTGCCGGCGGCAGCCATGCGCAAGGCAAGCTCGCCGGTCAGCTCACAAGCGCCGGCGCGCGCACGGTGATCGCCGACATGCGGCTCCTGAAGGGCACGATTTCCGCGCTGCGCGGCTGGTAGGCGGTAGTCCTAGCGCCGCTTGCGCGACGTCGCCCTCGGCTTTTTCGCCGGCTCGAGCGCCTGCTGATCGTAGCCGACATAGACGATATAGGAATCGATGTCGCCGGCCGGCCGCGGCATCGGGAACGAAATTTCCGGATCGATATGCGTGAAGGTCGCGCCGGCGGAACCATCCGTCACCGCAACGGCAAGCCGCGCAAGCTTCGACAACACGACCTTCGGCTGCGGACCCTCGTGCACGACGGCGATGCGCAGCGGAACGTCGACCTGGCCCGGTCCGCCAGCCGGCCCGGTGATGATGCGACCCTCGATACCCACTTTCATCGTCACGATGCCGGCGGCGTATTTGCATTCGCGCGCCGTGTTGACGATGCTGCCCTGATATTTCAGCGAGAGCGGTGAGTCCGCTTCCGCTTTCTTCGTCTTGTCGACGATGATCAGCGTCGAGGTTCCGGTCCGCACCGTGACGTTCGGACACTCGAAATCGCTGGCGTCCGTGATGCCCTGATTGGCGGCCGTGGCCGGCGACGCCGGCGCCTGCGGCGCGGTCGAGAAGATCGACGAGGATGACGACGGCGTCATCGATTCCGGCAGCACGCTCGACATCGACGAGCAGCCACCCGCCGCCAGCGCGAACAGCAGGGCCACGGCAGTCGTGCCGGCCGTCCGTTGGCGAGAATTCCCGATAACACCCATCGCAACAACACTCCGCTCGTCTTCGTTCCGGCCTTTATAGCAAACCGACCTTGGCAATCCCAAGGCTCGGTTGCCGGCCCGAATATCGAACCGCCGCCGTTTCATCGAAACCTCAGTGCCCGGCCGGCTGCGGCGCGCTGTCGCGCAGCCGCGCGTAAAGCAGGTGATCCTGCCAGGCGCCGTTAATGCAGAGATATTCGCGGGCGTAGCCCTCGCGCACGAAGCCGCATTTTTCCAGCAGGCGGATCGACGGGGTGTTGGTTGGAATGCACGCCGCCTCCAGCCGATGCAGCCGCAGGGTCGAAAATGAAAAGGGCAGCACCGTCCGCACCGCCGCGGTCATGTAGCCGCAGCGAACGAAGGGCTGCCCGATCCAGTAGCCGACGCTGCCGGCCTGCGCCACACCGCGGCGGATATTGGCGATCGTCAGCCCGCCGACCAGCGAATTGGTGTCGGCCCGGAAAATCAGAAAGGCATAGGACTGGTCGTTGCGCTGGTCTTCGACGTAGCGCTTGACGCGGCGGCGGAACGCGGCGCGGCTCAAATCGTCGGACGGCCACACCGGCTCCCACGGCGTCAGGAAGTCGCGGCTTCGTTCGCGCAACGACGCCCATTCCGCGTAGTCCGTCATCTGCGGCGCACGCAAAAGAACGCCCTCGCCGGCAAGCGTCGGCGACGTTTCGTTGAAACTGACGGCTCGAAAAAACGCCATCGGCGCTGCCCGTGGACGCGGGCGCGATCAGGCCGCCCTGCGGATCAGAGTTTCAGCAATTGCGGCTGTCTTTTCAAGACCTTGGCCGGGGCCGAGGGCGGAGACCGCGGGCCTGCCGCGCCCGATCAGCAGGCGGCCGGCGGCGCGCGCGCTGGCGGCCGTCACCGCCTCGATCTTGGCGACGATCTCTTCCAGCGGCACCGGGCGGCCATAGGCGATCAACTGGCGCGCGAGCTGCTCGGCGCGGGCGCCGGAGCTTTCCAGCGCCATCAACAGGCCGGCCTTCATCTGCGCCTTGGCGCGGGCGACCTCGCCGTCCGAAATCGTTTCGGTGGCGTCGGCGATCTGGTCGATCACGACTTTCATCAGTTCCGGCGCGTCGGCGCTGTCGGTGCCCGAATAAAGCCCGAACAGCCCGGTGTCCGAATAAGGCATGTGGAAGGCGCTGATCGTGTAGCAAAGCCCGCGCTTCTCGCGCACCTCCTGGAACAGCCGCGAGGACATCCCGCCGCCGAGCACAATGGTGAAAACCTGAAGGCTGTAGAGATCCGGGTGCTTGATCGGCAGCCCCTGCAGCGCCATGGCGATGTGGGCCTGCTCGAGGTCGCGCGTCTCGACACGGGTGCCGCCGCCGAACGTCGCGGGAGCCGGCACCGGCGCCGCCGGACCGGCGAAGCTGCCGAAACGCCGCTGCACCTCGTCGACGACCGCCCGGTGCTGCACCGCGCCGGTCGCCGCCACCACCATGTCGGGGGCGCGATAGTTCCGCGCGAGATAGGCGCGCAGCCGCTCCGGATTGAATGAGCGCACCGTCTCCGGCGTACCGAGGATCGAGCGGCCAACCGGCTGGTCGGGGAACGCAGTTTCCTGAAGCCGGTCGAACACCACATCGTCCGGCGCATCCTCGGTAGCACCGATCTCCTGCACGATCACGTTTTGCTCGCGCGCGAGTTCGGCCGGATCGAAGCTCGGATCGGACAGGATGTCCGACAGCACGTCGATCGCCAACGGTACGTCGGCGCGCAGCACGCGGGCGTAGTAGGCGGTGGTCTCCACGCTGGTCGCGGCGTTCAGATCGCCGCCGACCGCCTCGATCTCCTCGGCGATCGCGCGGGCGCTGCGGCGCGTCGTGCCCTTGAAAGCCATATGTTCGAGCAGATGCGAAATGCCGTGCTCGTCGGCAAGTTCGTCGCGGCTTCCCGAGCCAACCCAGACGCCGAGCGAGGCGGTTTCCAGATGCGGCATCTCGTCGGTCACGATGGTGAGACCGGACGGAAGACGGGTGACTTCGACGCTCATGCCATTGCTCCCTGTCGCGCAGCGCGCGACGCACTCGCTACAAACTTCTCGACCGCCGCCTGGTCGGCCGGAAGGGTCGTAAACTGCTCCTTGCGCGACATCAGGTCGCCAAGCCAATCCGGCAAGGCCGGTCGCACCCCGCAGGCGGCCTCGACCGCGTCCGGGAATTTGGCCGGGTGCGCGGTCGACAGCGCGACCATCGGCACGGCCGGATTGCGGTTCTCTTTCTCGATCACGGCGAGGCCGACCGCGGTGTGCGGATCGACGACATAACCGCTCTCCCGCCGCACGGCGCGCATGGTCGCCGCCGTCTCATCCTCATCGGCGCGGCCGGCGCTGAAGCGCTTGCGGATTTCGCCGAGCGCGGCCGACGACAGCGTGAAACTCCTGGACTGCGCGAGCGAGCCCATCAACGCGCGCACCGGCGCGGCGTCGCGGCCGTAGGCGTCGAACAGCAGCCGCTCGAAATTCGACGACACCTGAATATCCATCGAGGGCGACGCGGTCGCGACGACCTCGCGGATGTCATAGGTGCCGGACGTCAGCGTCCGCGCCAGAATGTCGTTGACGTTGGTGGCGACCACCAGCCGGTCGATGGGCAAACCCATGCGGGCCGCGGCATAGCCGGCGAAGATGTCGCCGAAATTGCCGGTCGGCACCGTGAAGGCGACCTTGCGATGCGGGCTGCCCAGCGCAACCGCCGACGTGAAGTAGTAGACGATCTGCGCGACGATCCGCGCCCAGTTGATCGAATTGACGCCCGACAGCCGCACGCGGTCGCGGAAGGCGTGATGATTGAACATGCCCTTCACCAGCGCCTGGCAATCGTCGAACGTGCCTTCGATGGCGAGCGCGTGAACGTTGGGGTCGTTCGCCGTCGTCATCATCATGCGCTGAACGTCGGAGACGCGGCCGTGCGGGAAAAGCGCCACCACATCGATCTGCGAACGGCCGCGGAAGGCCTCGACCGCAGCGCCGCCGGTGTCGCCGGAGGTCGCGACCGCGATCGTGGTGCGCTCGCCGCGCTCGCGCAGCACATGGTCCATCAGCCGCGCGACGAGCTGCATGGCGAGATCCTTGAACGCCAACGTCGGCCCGTGGAACAGCTCGAGCACGAAGACGTCGGGCCGCAACTGAACGAGCGGCGCGGTCGCCGGATGACGGAAATCGCCATAAGCCTCGCGGCACATGCGGGCGAGATCGGCGTCGGCGATGGTGCCGCCAGTGAAAAGGCGGATCACCTCGAAGGCGGCGTCGGCATAAGGCCGGCCGGCCAGCTTCGCGATGTCGGCGGCCGGGATCTGCGGCCAGCTCTCGGGCACATAGAGACCGCCGTCGCGGGCCAGGCCCGCGAGCATGACATCGACAAACCCGAGCGGGGCCGCCTCGCCCCGTGTTGAGACATAACGCATTGAATTCGCTTTAGATTTTCGGCAGACAGTATGCGTCAGCGGATACTGTCAACAATCCGCGCACAGTAGCCGCGCAGGCCGGCTTTCACAAGAAAGCGCCTATTCAGGGCGATTTCCGCCGCCGGCCGAACAGCCAGACCAGATAAACAGCGGCAAGACCCGCCGCGAGCGCGAACCAGGTCAGCGCATATTGCAGATGGTTGTTCGTCAGCCGGATCGTCCTGATCGGGGCGACGCGCGGCAGGCCGCCCGCCAGCTGCGGCGCTTCCATGTCGATGTAGAACGGCGCGACCGCGCCCCAGCCTTTCGCCGCCGCGATCGCCGCGGGATCGCGGGCATACCAGACATTGCCGCGCGCATCGTCGTCCGGCGTGAACAGGCCGCGCCGCTCGGGCCAGCGCATCAGGCCGGTGACGTCGACCACGCCATCCACCGCGCTTTGCGGCCGGCTGTCCGGCGCCTTGCGATCCGCCGGCACGAAGCCGCGGTTGACGAGAACGATGCCGCCGCCGGCAAGCCGCGCCGGCGCGAACACCCAGTAGCCGAGACCCTTCACGTCGCTGCGCAACGCGCTGCCGGTCGCATAGACCAGCGCCTCCTGCCCCGCGATGAAGTCGGCGCTGAAGTTGACGCGGCGAAATTCATCATTCGCCTGCGCGAGCGCCGGCCAGCGCGGCGGCGGCGGCAGCGCGACCGGCGAGGCGGCAAGCCGCGCATCAAGCGTCGCGATCAGACCTTCTTTCCACCTCAGCCGCTCGAGCTGCCAGACACCGAGGCCGATCAGCACGGCGACGCCGCAGAGCGCGAAAAGCGTCGGGAAAGCCAGGCTTCGCGTCGTGTCGTCCGTCATTGACTGTCGTTTCGCCGCTCGAGCCGCCCCTCGGCCGCCCTGTGGTGATATTGCAGGGCGATCAGCAGTCCCTTGACCATCCGCAGCGGCAATAATGTGACGGTCAGAATCAGCGGCAACCACAGCGCCGCGTGCAGCCAGAACGGCGGCTGGAACACAACCTCGGTCAGAAGCGCCACGAACACCACGACCGCGCCGCCGATCATGATGACGAAGACCGCCGGCCCGTCGCCGGCGTCGGCGAAGCCGAAATCGAGAGCACAGGATTCGCAGCGCTCCCGCAGATTGAGGAAGCCGCGGAACATCGAGCCTTGCCCGCAACGCGGACAGCGGCCGAGCAGACCGCGGACGATCGGCAGGCGGCCCGGCGCAAATTTCTGAAATTCGTTCATCGGATCGACCTCACGCGGACCTTCTTCAAAGCAAAAGGGCGGCCCGTGGGAGCCGCCCCCTGCAATCCTCAAATGCGACGGCGGCCGCGTCAGTGTCCGCCGGCCCCGGCGTGAGCGCCGGCGCCCCAGACATAGATGCAGACGAACAGGAACAGCCACACCACGTCGACGAAGTGCCAGTACCACGCGGCGAACTCGAAGCCGAGATGCTGCTTGGAATTGAAATGCCCGGCGAGTGCCCGGAACAGGCACACGATCAGGAACAGCGAGCCGATGATGACATGCGCGCCGTGGAAGCCGGTCGCCATGAAGAAAGTGGCACCGTAGATGTTGCCTTTGAAGGCGAAGGCCGCATGCATGTATTCGAACGCCTGCACGCAGGTGAAGGTCAGGCCGAGCGCGATGGTGAGGATCAGGCCCCACTTGAGGCCTTCGCGATCGTCCTCCAGCAGCGCGTGATGCGCCCAGGTCACCGTGGTGCCCGAGGTGAGCAGGATCAGCGTGTTCAGCAGCGGCAGGTGCCAGGGATCGAAGGTCTCGATGCCCTTCGGCGGCCACACGCCGCCGGTGAAGGCAAGCCGGCCGACCTCGTGAGCCTCGCCGGGAAACAGCGCGGTGTTGAAGTAGGCCCAGAACCAGGCGACGAAGAACATCACCTCGGAGGCGATGAACAGGATCATGCCGTAGCGGTGCGAGATCTGCACCACGCGGGTGTGATAGCCGCCATGCTCCGCCTCGCGGATCACGTCGCGCCACCAGGCGATGAAGGTATAGAGCACGCCGATGACGCCGACGCCGAACACCAGCGGCGCGGCGGCGAAGGAGTGGTGCATCCAGGTGATCGCGCCGACCGCCATCACGAAAGCCGAAACCGAGCCGACCGCCGGCCACGGGCTGGGGTCGACCAGGTGGTAATCGTGGTGCTTGGTATGAGCCTCAGCCATCGTCGTCTCCGTTCCGATTCCTCATGCGGCGTGGGTCACGCCGGCCTCATTCCTAAAGCTTGCCCGAAGGCTTGCCAGTCTTGACCTCCGCGAGCGGCCGCGCCGGCTGCTGCAGAGGAAAAAACGTGTAAGACAGCGTGATCGTGTTCAGCGTGTCCTGGTCGCGATCCTCGGCGAGCTTGGGATCGACGTAGAACACCACCGCCATCTCGCGCGTTTCGCCCGGCGCCATCTGCTGCTCGGTGAAACAGAAGCAGTTGATCTTCTGGAAATAGATGCCGACCGTCGGCGGCGAGACGTTGTAGGACGCCTGCGCCAGGGTCTGGCGGGCGGACTCGTTGATCACCTTGTAGTAAGCGGTCGCCACCTCACCGATCTTGACGGTGATTTCGTTCTTTTCCGGCACGAACTTCCACGGCAGCCCGGCCGCGACGTTGCCGTCGAACCGCACTGCGATCGTGCGGTCGAGCACCTTGCCGGGCGCGGCATGCGCGACCTGTGTGGTGCCGCCGAAGCCGGTGGTACGGCAGAACCAGTTATAGAGCGGCACCGCGGCATAGGCCGCGCCGACCATCGCGGCGGCGACGAAGCCGAAGCCGCCGGCAACGATGAGATCGCGGCGGGTGGTGGAACGCTTGTGGGCCGAAGGCTTGTTGGTCATAGCGGGCGCACCAGAACGCCTGGCCCCTTCACCAGCGTGATGACGTAGAACAGCACGACCAGCGCGGCGAGCACCAGCGCGAGCGCAATGGAGCGGCTGCGGCGCGCCTTCTTTTGCGCCTCGGTAAGAACGATGCCCTCGTCATCGCGCTGATTCATCACAGCGTCCATGGGTTACGCGGCGAACCGGAGAAGCGCGCCGCCCCAGCCCTGCTCCGCCAGCAGAACGGCGAACAGCAGGAACAGGTACAGGATCGAAAAGGCGAACAGGTTCCGGCACGCGCGCTCCTGCGGCGCCCGCTCCCGGTAGACCTGGACGGCGAGCGCGAGCATCGCCGCGCCGGTGACCACCGCCGTCACGCCGTAGATGACGCCGGCGAAGCCGAGCATCCAGGGCGCGACGCCAAGCGGCACGAGAACCAGCGTATAGATCAAAATTTGCAGCCGCGTCGTCGCATCGCCGGCGACCACCGGCAGCATCGGCACCCCGGCGCGCGCGTAATCGTCCTTCTTGTAGATCGCCAGCGCCCAGAAGTGCGGCGGCGTCCAGAAGAAGATGATGAGGAACAGGACCAGCGGCTCGATCGCGAGCGATCCGGTCACGGCCGCCCAGCCGATCATCGGCGGAAAGGCGCCGGCGGCGCCGCCGATCACGATGTTCTGCGGCGTGCCGCGCTTGAGCCACGCGGTGTAGATGACGGCATAGAAGAAGATCGTGAAGGCGAGCAGACCCGCGGCCAGCAGGTTTACCATCAGGCCGAGCGTCACCACCGCGAAGCCCGACAGGACCAGACCGAAGGCGAGCGCCTCACCCGGCTGCACGCGACCGGCGGGAATCGGCCGGGTGCGCGTCCGCGTCATCTGCGCGTCGATGTCGGCGTCGTACCACATGTTCAGCGCGCCGGCCGCGCCGGCGCCGACGGCGATGCACAACAGCGCCGTGAACGCCATCACCGGATGGATCGCGCCCGGCGCGATGGCGAGGCCGGTGAAGGCGGTGAACACCACGAGCGACATCACCCGCGGCTTCAGGAGCCGGAAGTAGTCGCCCGCGCTCGCAAGGCTCGGCTCGGCCGGACCGCCATGCGACAGCGCCGCCGCGGAACCGAGCGGTCCGCGGAAATCGGCGCCTTCGCTGACGAGCGACATGATCCGTACCCTGTCCGAGCTTTACTTGATCCGCGGCAGCGTTTCGAACTGATGGAACGGCGGCGGCGAGGTCAGCGTCCACTCGAGCGTGGTCGCGCCGGGACCCCACGGGTTGTTGCCGGCGACCCGCTTCTTCACGAAAGCCTCGATCATGCCGAAGAAGAAGATCAGCACGGCGAAGCCGGAAATGTAGGAGCCGATCGACGACACCAGATTCCAGCCGGCGAACGCATCCGGATAATCCGCGTAGCGGCGCGGCATGCCGGCGAGGCCGAGGAAGTGCTGCGGGAAGAACACCAGGTTCACGCCGATGAAGGTGACCCAGAAGTGCAGCTTGCCGATGGTGTCGTTGTACATGTAGCCGGAGATCTTCGGGAACCAGTAGTACCAGCCGGCGAAGATCGCGAACACCGCGCCGAGCGACAGCACATAGTGGAAGTGCGCGACGACGTAATAGGTGTCCTGCAGGATGCGGTCGACGCCCGCATTGGCGAGCACGACGCCGGTGACGCCGCCGACCGTGAACAGGAAGATGAAGCCGAACGCCCACAGCATCGGCGTCTTGAACTCGATGGAACCGCCCCACATGGTGGCGATCCACGAGAAGATCTTCACGCCGGTCGGCACCGCGATCACCATCGTGGCGGCGACGAAGTAGGCCTGCGCGCCGGTCGACATGCCGACCGTGTACATGTGATGCGCCCACACCACGAAGCCGATGCCGCCGATCGCGACCATGGCGTAGGCCATGCCGAGATAGCCGAACACCGGCTTGCGCGAGAAGGTCGACACGATCTGCGAGATCATGCCGAAGCCCGGCAGGATGAGAATGTAGACCTCGGGGTGACCGAAGAACCAGAACAGGTGCTGGTAGAGGATCGGGTCGCCGCCGTTTTCGGCCGTGAAGAAGGTGGTGCCGAAGTTACGGTCGGTGAGCAGCATGGTGATCGCGCCGGCGAGAACCGGCAGCGACAGCAGCAGCAGGAACACCGTCACCAGGATCGACCACACGAACAGCGGCATCTTGTGCAGGGTCATGCCCGGCGCGCGCATGTTGAAGATGGTGGTGATGAAGTTGATGGCGCCGAGGATCGACGACGCGCCGGCCAGATGCAGCGACAGGATCGCGAAGTCGACGGCCGGTCCCGGATGGCCCGAGGTCGACAGCGGCGCGTAGAGGGTCCAGCCGCCGCCGACGCCGTTGGCGCCCGGCTCGCCCTCGACGAACAGCGAGATGATGAGCAGCGAGAACGAAGCCGGCAACAGCCAGAACGAGATGTTGTTCATCCGCGGGAACGCCATGTCCGGCGCGCCGATCATCAGCGGCACGAACCAGTTGCCGAAGCCGCCGATCATCGCCGGCATCACCATGAAGAAGATCATGATCAGGCCGTGCGCGGTGGTGAACACGTTGAAGGTGTGCGGATCGGCGAAGATCTGCATGCCCGGTTCCTGCAGCTCGAGGCGCATGCCGATCGACAGCGCGCCGCCGATCACACCGGCCATCAGCGCGAACACCAGATACATGGTGCCGATGTCCTTGTGGTTCGTCGAATAGACGAACCGCCGCCAGCCGGTCGGATGGCCGTGGTCGTCGTGAGCGCCGTGAGCTGCTGCGTGGGTAGCCATTGTTCTCGTCCTTACAGACCGGAGTGATGTCGCCGCCTAATTACGTTCCGCTTCTTTCGCCCGCGTCACCGAACGGCTTCCGCCGCCGCGAGCTGCGGCTTGGCGGCGTCGCCCTCCGCGACCTTCGGCGCGGGGGCGCTGTCGTCGGTGGCAAACTTCTTCTTCGCCTGATCGAGCCACGCCGTGTAGGCGCTGTCGCTGACCACGCGGACGGCGATCGGCATGAAGGCGTGATCCTTGCCGCACAGCTCGGAGCACTGGCCGTAATACATGCCTTCCTTGGTCGCCTTGAACCAGGTCTCGTTGATGCGGCCGGGGATCGCGTCGATCTTGATGCCGAACGACGGCACCGCGAAGGCGTGGATGACGTCGGCGCCGGTGGTCAGAACGCGCACCACCTTGTTGACCGGCACGACGAGCTCGTTATCGACCGACAGGAGGCGCGGCTGGTCGGCCTTCAGATCCTTCGTCTGCACCATCAGCGAGTCGAATTCGATCTTCGCGTCGGGATAGCTGTAGGTCCAGAACCACTGCTTGCCGGTCGCCTTCACGGTGACGTCGGCTTTCGGCACCTCGAGCTGAAGAAACAGGAGGCGGAACGAGGGAACCGCGATGGTGACGAGGATCACCACGGGCACCACGGTCCAGAGCACCTCGATCAGCGTGTTGTGCGTGGTGCGCGACGGCGTCGGATTGCGGCGCGCGTTGAAGCGCACCATCACGTAGAGGAGCAGCGCCAGCACGAACACCGAGATGAGGACGATCAGCCACAGCAGATAGTGGTGGAACCAGACGATGTCTTCCATCACCGGCGAGGCCGCCTGCTGCGGCCCGAGCTGCCACGGCGACGGTTGCCCGAGCCCTGCCCACGCCATCCCGCTTCCGGCCAAAATGGTGACGCATGCGACCAGAGTGGCGATCAACCGATTGAATTCCCGCATCTTCGTCCGCGCTCCTTCGACGAAAATCAGCCGCGATGGGTCCCAACTGCCGCGCATCGCAGGCTTGATATCCGGCTCGGTCCCGCAACGCGCGGCTGCCTGCCACGGGCGTGGCACCTTGCGTTGTCGCGCGGCGGGACGGGGGGAAATCCCGGCCTCTCAAACCACAATTCGGCGGCAGCCGCAATGCACCTTGGAACGAGGAAAAACGGCGGACGGGCTTACCCCCAGATGTCTGAAATGCAGAATAATTCGGGCCTCCGCGGCGCGCGGCGGCGGCCTTCCGCAAGCCGCTCTTGCTTGACATCGCCGGCGGGGCGTGACCCAACCGGTCCACGCACTATGATGCGAACCGGCGGGCGATTCGGACGGGCCGGTCCCTTTTCACGGCCGGCGCAGAGGGTCGGAATGACACGGAAATCGGGCGTGGCGGCAGCCATTCCGGCATGGTTCAAGTCGATCGCGCAGGCCGCCCTGCTGGCGGCGGCGGTCACGGCCGGTTGCGCGACGGAAGGCTTCGCGCAGGGCGCGGTCCGCTCGGTTCATCAGGACTGGCAGATCCGCTGCGATACCCCGCCCGGAGCGTCCGGCGAACAGTGCGCCCTGATGCAGAGCGTCACAGCCGAAGATCGCGCCAATGTCGGCCTCACCGTCATCGTCCTCAAGACCGCCGACCAGAAGAGCAAGCTGATGCGGGTGGTGGCGCCGCTCGGCGTGCTGCTGCCGTCGGGCCTCGGCCTCAAGATCGACCAGACCGACATCGGCCGCGCCGGCTTCGTGCGCTGCCTGCCGAACGGCTGCATCGCCGAAGTGGTAATGGACGACGAACTGCTGAAAAAGCTGCGCAGCGGCAAGACCGCGACCTTCATCATCTTCCAGACGCCGGAAGAAGGTGTCGGCTTCCCGATGAGCCTCAAGGGCTTCAGCGAAGGCTACGACAAGCTGCCATAACCCGCGCCACCTGCCCTGCTTCGTCAGCTTTTGGTAATGGTCAGCGAATAGCGCGGATCGGCCGCGAGACACTCCGCCGGCGGCAGGCCGAGTTCCCGCTTCACGATATTCGTGCCGAGCACCATCGAAACCATCTTGTAGGAGGCATGGCGGCGGCCCATGCCCTCGCGGCCCATGCCGCAGTCCGACGAAATGATGAGCCGCTCCGGCGGAATGTATTTCAGCGCTTCGCGGATCAGCGCGGCGATGTCTTCCGGACGCTCGACCTGCAGCGTGTGGTGGTCGATGACGCCGATGACGACTTTCTTGTCCTTGATGCGCTCGCCGATCGCTTTCAGGTCGCCCGGCCCCGACGAGCAGGTCTCGAAGGTGATGACGTCGGCGTCGAGTTCGTTCAACGCCTCCAGCGTGGGCTGATAGCTCTGCGTTTCCTTGAAAATGCGCTGCTGCGACGGGTTGCCCCAACAGGTGTGGCACCACACCTCGGTTTTCCTGGCCAGGCCCTTCACCGTGTTGTTGAAGATGCCGATCAGCTCTTTCACATCGAGCTTGCCGAACGCCTTGCCGCGCACCGGCACCATATGGATTTGCGGCTCTTCCATCTGGACGACCGGACAGCCGGCGTCGGCGAGTTCGTTCAGCTCCGCGTTGAGCGCCTCGCTGAAGGCCATGGTGCGCTCGACCGGGTCCTTGTAGTGCTCGTCGGCAACGGACGCCGCGAGCAGTTCGGGCAGGATGGTGCCGAACTTGACCGGGCGTTTCGTCATGCGCTGCGCCACCTTCCACATCGCGGCGTATTGCAGGTTGCCCCGCCCGATCGGCCCGGTGACTTTCGGGAACACGCGCGCCTCGAGGAAGTCGTGCAGGATGTGGCCGCGCGGATAGGCGACCGCGCCGACATTGTATATGGAGGCCTGCGGCTCCTTGCTGAAGCCGTCCATATGGCGCGGCGCGTAGCTCTGCCAGCTCATGCCGCCCACTTCCTCGTCATAGTGAGCGTCGCCGTCGGTGCAGATGTCGAGGCCCGCGATCTCCTGCGCGCGCAGGAACGACGACACCGCGTCCTCGTACTGCTCGCGGTAGCGCGAATTGACCATCGCCTCGAGAAAGCTGTGCGAGCCGAGCGTGGCGTTGTACCAGCTGGGCCGCGGCAGCGACCCGATGATCGACGTCGGCATCAAGACGCCCGCGGAACCCTTGATCATTGGCAGCCTCCCCAATTCCGTTTTCTTGAACTCGTTGCCCGCACTATTCCACCCCCGCGCGGCGATGGCAATCGTTTGCCATCTTTTGCAAAGCTGCTAGGCTCGCGGGCGATCCGGAACGCCGGACAAGCCAAGCATGGGGAGGGAGTTCATCATGACCATTCGCGCACCGATGCTGCGCGCCGCGCGCGCCTGCGCGGCGGCCGCATTCGCCGTCATCGCCGCATTGTCGTTGTCCGCCGCGCCAGCGGCGGCGGCCGATCCGCTCCGCATCGGCCTGAGCCTCAGCCTCACCGGCCCGACCTCGCCGGCCGGCAAGCAGGTGCTGGCGGGACTCGAAATCTGGCGCGACGACATCAATAAAAAGGGCGGCCTGCTCGGCCGCCAGGTCGAGCTTGTCTACTACGACGACCAGGGTAAGCCGGCCAACGCGCCCGGCATCTACGCCAAGCTGATCGGCGTCGACAATGTCGACCTCATCATCGGCCCCTACAGCACCAACGTGATCGCCGCCGCGCTGCCCGGCATCATCCAGAAGAAGCGCATGACGCTCGGCATCTTCGGCCTCGGCGCCAACAAGAGTTTCAAGTACCCGCAATACTTCTCGATGAACTCGCAAGGCCCCTCGCCGGCGAACTATTCGAAATGCGTGTTCGATCTCGCCGCCGAGCAAAACCCGAAGCCGAAGCGCGTCGCGCTGGTCGGCGCCGACGTCGAATATTCCCGCAACGCGCTCGACGGCGCGCGCGAAAACGCCAAGAAGATGGGCTTCGAGGTCGTGTTCGACCGCGCCTACCCGCTCAACACCAGCGACTTCACGTCGATCGTGCGGGCAATGAAGGCCGCCAATCCCGACTTCGTCTATGCGGCGACGCTGCCGATCGACACCGTCGGCATCATTCGCGCCTCGCAGGAAGTCGACTTCAAGCCGAAGATGATCGGCGGCGCGATGCTCGGCCTGCTCGTCACCGGCATCAAGCAGCAGCTTGGCCCGCTGGTGAACGGCTACATCAGCAACGAGTTCTACATCCCGGCGCCGAGCCTGCAGTTCACCGGCACCAAGGCCTTCATGGACGAGTACCAGAAGCGTGCCAAGGACATCGGCACCGACCCGCTCGGCTACACCTATCCGCCCTACGCCTACGCGGCGGGGCAGATTCTCGCGCAGGCGGTCACCGCGACGAAATCGACCGACGATGCGAAGCTTGCCGACTACATCCGCAAGACGACATTCGACACCATCATCGGCCCGATCGCGTTCGGGCCGGACGGTGAATGGACCGAGGCCCGCATCATCTGCATCCAGTTCCAGGGCGTCACCGGCAACGACATGGCGCAGTTCACCGACTGGTCGCGTCAGGTCGTCGTCTATCCGCCGAAGTACAAGGCCGGGAACTTGAAGTACCCGCTGCAATAGGTCATGTGACGCAGCGATCGGAATGCGATCCGGGCCATCCGGCCCGGATCGACAGAGACGGGATGTCGCGTTGAAGAAGAACCCGAAATCGTCCGCCCACAAGCGCCCGACGCTCAAGGACATCGCGCGCGACCTCGGGCTGCATGTCTCGACGATCTCGCGCGCGCTCAACCCCGAGACCAGGCACGGCGTTTCGCCGGGCCTGGCCGACAAGATCCGCCGCGCCAGCGCACGGCGCGGCTATCGCCCGAACGCCGCCGCCTACAACCTGAAGACCAACCGCTCGCGCATCGTCGGCGTCGTCATCCCCGACATCACCGACCCGGTGTTTCCGCCGATCATTCGCGGCATCGAGGACGGGCTCGCGCGGCACGGCTATGTCGCGGTGATCGCCAACACCGACGGCAACGCGCAGAAGGAAGCGCAGGTGATCGACTCGATGCGCGGCCGCGGCGTCGACGGGCTGATCCTCGCCAGCGTATTGCGCCACGATCGCGACGCCGTGACCGCGGCCGAGGGATTGCCGGTCGTCACCGTCAGCCGCCGCACCGACGACACCGATTATTCCTCCGTCGTGCATGACGAGGACGACGGCGTCCGGCAGGTGCTGACCCATCTCGCCTCGCTCGGCCATCGCAACATCGTCACCATCGCCGGCCCGCAGACGATCTCGACCGGTTACAACCGCTATTCGAGCTACGTCCATCATTGCGAGAGGCTGAAGCTTGGCGCGGCGCAGCCGCTCGCCTCGTTCGCGCGCGCCTTCAACGAGACCGAAGGCGAGCGCTGCGCCGAGGAACTGCTCGCCACGGGCCGCAAGTTCACGGCCATCGTCTGCGCCAACGACCGGCTCGCGGTCGGCGTCGTCACGACGCTGCGCCGCCACGGCATCGATTGCCCGCGCGACATCTCGGTGACCGGCTTCAACGACATGCCGCTCTGCGACCGGCTTTATCCGCCGCTCACCACGGTGCGCGTGCAACATCACCGCGCCGGCCTCGAGGCCGCCGAGGCCATGGTCGGCATCATTACGAAGAGCGTCACCACGCCTCGGCATATCGTGCTGCCGGTCGCGCTGGTCGCGCGGGAATCGACGCAGCCGCCCGCCGCCGTGCGCGTCGAGCGGCGTTTGCAGACTCACGGAAACAGGGCTTCCCGGAAATGAACATCGGATTTATCGGCCTCGGCGACATGGGCCAGTTGATCGTGCCGCGGCTGATCGAGGCCGGACACACCGTTACCGGCTGGAACCGCTCGCGCGGCAAGGCCGAACCGCTGATCGCGCAAGGCATGCGCTGGGGCGGCACGCCGCGCGAAGTCGCCGCGCAATCCGAGATCGTGTTCTCGATCGTCACCGACGGCGCCGCCGTGAAGGCCGTCGCGCTCGGGCCGGACGGCATCGTGTCCGGACTGAAAAAAGACGGCGTCTATATCGACATGAGCACGATCCTGCCGAGCGACAGCCGCGAGGTGTCCGCGGCCTTCGCCAAGGCCGGACTGACGATGCTCGACGGCCCGATCTCCGGCAGCCCCGTCACCGTGAAGGCCGGACAGGCCTCGATCATGATCGGCGGCGACAAGGCGGCGTTCGACAAGGTGACGCCGGTGCTGCTCGCGATCGGCCCCAAGGTCACGCATATCGGCGAGAGCGGCATGGCCTGCCAGATGAAGATCGCCATCAACCTGCTGCTGATGGTCGAGGTGATCTGCTTCGGTGAGGCGGTGGCGCTGGCGGAGAAAGGCGGCGTCGGCCGCGAGATCGCGGTGGACGCGATCCTGAAAAGCGTCGCGGCCTCGCCAGTGCTCGGCTATCGCGGGCCGTTCGTGATCGACGGCAAGATGCCGGCGAAACCGCTCGCCGACGTGACGCTGCAGCAGAAGGACATGACGCTGGCGTTGACGCTCGGCCGCACGCTCGGCAGTCCGGTGCCGCTCGCCGCCGCCGCCAATGAAATCATGAACGCCTGCCGCGGCCTCGGCATCGACGCCAACGACTTCGTGGTGGCGCACCGCGTCTACCGCAAGCTCGGCGGACAGGATTAAAGCTCGGAGAGAACGACCATGTCACAGGGCGAGAAAATCGGATCGGCACTGGCCAAGGCCATCAAAGGGACTACGACGAAAATGAAAGACGACGCTCCGGCGACCAGGATGTACCGCACCAACATCAAGAACGTGCCGAAGGTCGAAGGCCTCAAGCGCGAGGACGGCTGGATCGATATGCAGGTGCAGTTCCTGATCGACAAGAAATCGGCCGGCGTCGACAACGTGATCGGCTGGACCGTGCTGAAGCCCGGCGCGAGCCATGACAGCCATCGCCATCACAACTGCGACGAGTTCTTCATCGTGCTGAAAGGCAAGGGCCACATCATCACCGAGAACGGCCTCGAGCCGTCCGGCGAAGGCGACGTGGTCTATTCGCCGCGCGACTGCTGGCACGGCTTCAACAACACCTCGAACGAAGACGTCGTGCTGGTGTGGGGCTGGATGGGCGCCGGCTCGATCGACGACTCCGGCTATCAGGTCCATCCGGAGCATCACAAGTGACGGCCTTCACCGACGATCCGCGCGTCCGCAAGGGACTTGAGACGCAACTCGCGGAGCGGCGCCGACGCATCGCGGCCGGCGAGAAGCCACTCGGCTGGAAGATGGGATTCGGCGCTCCCGCCGCGCTGACGCTGATGAAAATCCCGATGCCGCTGATCGGCTATCTGATGGCCGGTGCGCAACTCCCGTCGGGCGCGACCGTCAATGTGAAGGACTACACCAAGCCGGTGGCGGAGCCAGAGGTCGCGGTGCGGCTCGGCGGCGCTGTCCTGCCCGGCTTCACGCCGGCGCGGGCGAAGGCCTGCGTCAACGCCGTGAAGCCGGCCATCGAGATCGCGGACCTCAACATCCCGCCCGCCCCCGACGCAGTCGAGGCGATCCTCGCCGGCGACATTTTCCAGCGCCATGTCGTGCTCGGCGAAGCCGCGCGCGCCGGCGGCAGCATCGACGGCCTGACCGCCAGCATCGTGCGCCGCGGCGCGGAGGCCGGCCGCACGGCGGACATCGAGGCGCTGACCGGCAAGATCCCGGAACTGCTGGTGCATCTTGCCGACACGCTTGCGGCGTTCGGCGAAAAGCTCTCGGCCGGCGACCTCGTCATCTGCGGTTCGGTCTTCCCGCCGCCGATGATCGAGACGGACGAAACCGAGTTCGCCTACTCGCTGGCGCCGATCGGCGATATTTCGGTCCGCTTCACCCGGTAAATCCGGCCAGTAGAGCTTTTTATTTTATCGCGTTTTCTTCACGCGAACCGGTTTCCACTTCGCTCGAAAACGCTCTAGGGCGCTCTCGCGGAATCGGCCGCGAGGGCTTATCTGTGTCGGGAACGGAGCCTCATATGGATAAAGCCACCGCCTCCCTCATCGACTGCGCCGGCCTCGACCGCGGGCAGGTCGGCAAGATCGTCTCGCGCGGCCTCGAAGGCGCCGACGACGGCGAACTGTTCCTCGAATATCGCCAGTCGGAAGGCCTCGTATTCGACAACGGCCGGCTGAAGCAGGCGACCTATGACACCGCGCAGGGTTTCGGCCTGCGCGCGGTGAAGGACGAAGCGGTCGGCTACGCCCACGCCTCCGACATGTCGGAAGCGGCCATCGCCCGCGCGGCGGAAGCGGTGCGCGCGGTCAAGGGCGGCTACAGCGGCACTTACGCCGACGCCCCGGCCCGCACCAACCGCAAGCTCTATGGCGACGACAATCCGCTCGCGACACCGGCGTTCGACGCCAAGGTGAAGCTGCTCGAGCAGATCGACGCTTATGCGCGCGCGAAAGACCCGCGCGTGCGGCAGGTATCGGCGAGCGTCGCCGCGACCTGGCAGGTGGTCGAGATTTTGCGCGCCGATGGCGAGACCTATCGCGACGTGCGGCCGCTGGTGCGCATGAGCGTGTCGGTCGTGGTCGGCGATGGCGACCGGCAGGAGACCGGAAGTTACGGCTGCGGCGGCCGCGAAGGCTTCGAGCGGTTCGTTACGGAAGAGTCCTGGCGCGGCGCGGTCGACGAAGCGATCCGGCAGGGTCTCGTCAATCTCTCGGCGGTCGCGGCGCCGGCCGGCGAAATGGACGTCGTACTCGGGTCCGGCTGGCCGGGCGTGATGCTGCACGAGGCGGTCGGCCACGGCCTCGAAGGCGATTTCAACCGCAAGAAGACCTCCGCCTTCGCCGGGCTGATGGGCCAGCAGGTCGCGGCCAAGGGCGTCACCGTGGTCGACGACGGCACCATCGCGTCACGCCGCGGCTCGCTGTCGATCGACGACGAAGGCACGCCGACCGGCCGCACCGTTCTGATCGAGGACGGCATCCTCGTCGGCTACATGCAGGACCGGCAGAACGCGCGGCTGATGAACATGAAACCGACCGGCAACGGCCGGCGCGAGAGCCACGCGCATGTGCCGATGCCGCGCATGACCAACACCTATATGCTCGCCGGCCGGCACGCGCCCGAGGAGATCATCGCCTCGGTGAAGAATGGCCTCTATGCCGTCAATTTCGGCGGCGGCCAGGTCGACATCACGTCGGGCAAATACGTGTTCCAGTGCACCGAGGCCTATAGAATCGAAAACGGCAAGGTCACCGCGCCGGTGAAAGGCGCCATGCTGATCGGCAACGGGCCGACCGACCTGCATCGCATCTCGATGATCGGCAACGACTTCGCGCTCGATCCCGGCATCGGCACCTGCGGCAAGAACGGCCAGGGCGTGCCGGTCGGCGTCGGCCAGCCGTCATTGCGGATGGACCGCATCACGGTGGGCGGGACGGGCTGAGTTCGTCGTTCGCCCCACATTATTTTGGATTGTCATCGCCCGCCACTGGGCCGCGCAAGCGCGCCCGATGACAAGCTCCGGCGGGCGATCCAGTACACACCGTCGAAGCCTTAGTTTACTGGATGCCCCGCATTCGCGGGGCATGACATCGGAGATAAACGGGGAATGAGCGGAGTTCGCCCTACCGCACCACGCCTGAAATGCAGCACGGCTTGCGCCGCGGCCGCTTGATCTTGTCCTTCAGGTAGCAGCGCGGCGCGACGCTGATGTAACCCTTGCGCACGAAGGTCCAGGCCCGGCATTTCTTGTCGCCTTCGCACGCCGCCTTGCACGCGACGTCGTTGGCATCGTTGGGCAAATCGAAATAGCGATAGTCGCCGCCGAGCCGGTCGGTCGAATATTCGATCGGGCCGCTGCGCCGCTCGATCACGCCCGCGCCGCGCACGCCTGAAATGCAGCAGTCGCGCTCAACCCGCGGCGGCACGGAATTCTTGAGCCAGCAGGTCGCCGGCTGGCGGTCGGTCCGCGGGTAGGAAAACGACCAGGCGCGGCACTTGTTGTCGCGCTCGCAGCGCGTCGCGCAGGCGGCCGGGTCGCCGTTGCGAAGCTGGAAACTCATGTAGTCGCCGCCCGGCCGGTCGAAGCCGCTTTGCGCAAACGCCGCGCCGCCCGCGAAAACGAGCGCGGCCAGCGCAACCAAAGCTGCCCGGATGATCGCCGCCAAGCCGAGAACTCCCTCAATGGCCGGACCCTAGCCGGTCCGCCGCGCAATTGCATCCGGGCGCCTTTTGCGTCCCCGCGCCCGTTTGCAGGTGCAGCATGACAACAGCGGGAACGCGGGTCAAAATCCAACCGGGGATAGGGCTGACTTTGCCGGGTCTTTGCCATCAACATTTCGTGCGGCGGCGGCCGCGCGTCCAACGCCGGTTGCCGCGATGAGCACCGGCAGCCGCTTTGTCGTGGCCAGAGGCCGGCTGTCGTGGCGCGATCCGTCGGGCAGGCATCTGCGGGACTACGACCTTTGGGACATCGCCATCGTCGCGCTGCTCGCCGCGCTGGGCATCCTCGTCCTCGCCACCTTCGGCGACTACGCGGTCTCCAATGACGAAGAGGTGCAGCGCCATTACGGCGAACTGATCCTGCAATTCTATTACAGCGGCCTGCACGATCAGGCGCTGTTCCACTACAAGAACCTCTATCTCTATGGCGGGCTGTTCGACATCGTGAGCGGCCTCGTCGAGCGCTTGCTGCCCGGCGTCGAGCCCTATGCCATCCGCCACGTGCTCTGCGCGCTGACCGGCATCGCCGGAATAGCGGCGACCGCAGCGATTGCGCGGCTGATTGCCGGCCCCCGCGCCGGTTTCATCGCGGCCGTCGCGCTCGCGGTTTGCGGGCCGTGGTACGGCGCGATGTTCAACCACACCAAGGATATCCCCTTCGCCGCGGCGATGGCCGGTGGCTTCTTCTTTCTGCTGCGCGCGACACGGCAGTTTCCGCGGCCGCAAGCCGGCCACATCGTGCCGTTCGGATTGCTGCTCGGCGCAGCGCTCGGCATCCGCGTACTGGCGCTGCTGCTCGTCGGCTATGCCGGCCTCGCGGTGGCGGCGCGCACGCTGCAGAAGCGATCCAGCTCATGGCGCGACCGGCTCGATTTTTTCGCCCGTTCGGCGCTGGCGCTGATCCCGGTCTTTGTCATCGGCTATGCGATCATGATTGTCGCCTGGCCCTGGGCCGGGCTTGCGCCGCTCAATCCCATTCGCGGCCTCGTCGACTTCGGCAATTTCCACTACGATATCCGCACCATCCTCGACGGCCGGGTCTACGTGATGGACGCGGTGCCGCGCTGGTACGTGCCCGCTTATCTCCTCATCAAGCTCCCGCTCGTGCTGCTTGCGGGCGCGAGCGTCGCAATCGTCATGCTGGCCGCGCGATGGCGCGACATCGCGCATGGCAACCGCGCCTTCGAAACGGCGCTGCTTGCATTCGCGGCGTTGTTTCCGGTGCTGTGCGAGGTGATCGAGAAAGGCCCGGCTTTCACCGGCCTGCGGCACTTCCTGTTCGTCGTGCCGATGCTGGCGGCGCTGGCCGGGATCGGCTTCGACGCCCTGTTGTCACGGCTGCGGAACTGGTGGCCGAAAGCCGCCGCGGCCGGCCTCGCTGCGCTCGCCGCCGTGACGGTGTGGACCACGGCAAAGCTCGTGCAGTTGCACCCTTACGAATACCTGTACTTCAACCCGCTGGTCGGCGGGCTACAGGGCGCGAGCGGACGCTACGCCACCGACTACTGGGTCAACATCATGCCGGAAGCGGTCGAGCGGCTTGAGGATTACGTCGCGCAGCTCGATCGCGCGGGCGGCCACCCGCAGCGCTATCTCGTCGCGGTGTGCGGCGAGCGCGTGCCGTTCGAGGTCGAGGCCAACAGCCGCCTGCAATGGACCGACGACTGGGATCGCGCCGAGTTCTTCATCGCGCCGACCCACATGAACTGCGACCGCGCGCTGACGGGCCGCATCATCTCCGGCATCGACCGGCTCGGTGCGCGGATCGGCGTGGTGAAGGACCGGCGCAGCGTCCTGCGCAACGACGTCGCGCGACATCCCTGAAAAGCTTCGCCTGAAAAACTTTGCGCCCGCCGGTGGGGCCAGCGGGCGCAAGATCCGGACGCAAGAGGGGATCGTTGCGACACTCCGGATCGAACGACCGATTGAGAGGGCTCGGCCGCTGTCTCATGAACCGCGCGTCAGATCATCGCCCGCGCCGGGCGAGTGAGCGACGGACGGCGGAAGCCATTCTCGACCGGCGGCGCGCCATCCGGGACCGAGGGCACGAGCGAGGTCACTCCGGCGCTGCGATTGCAGCGGCGTTCGGCCGCCCGCTCCTGCAGCAATTGCGTGGGGTCTTCCCAGATCGGACTCGAAAAGGCGTCGCGCAGGTCGGCCTGATTGATGCCCATGTCGGCGAGCATGCGCGGTTCGAGCCCGGCCAGAGCGTGCGCCTCACGGCGGTTCTGCCATGCGCGGGCAAGCATTTTCAGTCCCGACGCCGCGGTCACGGCCACGGCCGAAACGACCCGGCTCAGGGCGCCGAGGGCGATTGGAAGGACAGGATAGCTGCGCATGGGATGCTCCTATAAGTTGCAGACTTGCCGACCAGCATTGGCCCGCCGGCGGAGCCGAACCACCCGAAATCCCCACCCGAAATCAGGAAGTGATTTGCACCATGCTCCCGTCCCATTGATTAGTGAAACGAATGTTTTTTATCCGACCGATGAAATTCGATGATATAAGGGCCGGACGCCTCTGAAGCATCGGCCCCACAAGACTCGGGTCCCAAAGGATTTGGCCTATGACCGCCCTGATCGACGTCGACCAGCTTCGGACTTTCATCGCCATCGCCGAGACCGGCAGTTTCACCCGCGCCGCCGAGGTGGTGAACAAGACGCAGTCGGCGGTGTCGATGCAGATGAAGCGTCTGGAGGAGCGGCTCGACCGCGCCATCTTCGCGCGCGACGGCCGGGCCTCGAAGCTGACCGAAGACGGCGAGCGGCTGCTCGATTACGCGCGCCGCATCGTCAAGCTGAACATGGAGACCATCGCCGCGTTCTCCGACGCCGAGCTTTCCGGCCGGGTCCGGCTCGGCGTGCCGGACGACTACGCCGACCGCTATCTGCCCGAGATCATGGCGCGGTTCTCGCGCGCCTATCCCGGCGTCGAACTCACGGTGATCTGCGAGCCTTCGGTCGACCTGCTCGACCGCATCGACGCCAACGATCTCGATCTCGCGATCGTCACCGACTGCGAAAGCAAACGCGCCTCGGAAACCTTCCGCCGCGAGCGGCTGCTCTGGGTGGCGTCGAACCGCCACCCGACCCACATGGAAGAGCCGGTGCCGCTCGCGCTCGGCCGCCCGACCTGCAGCTGGCGGCGCGCGGCGATCGAGAAGCTCGACTCGATCGGCCGCCCCTATCGCATCCTCTATTCAAGCTCGAACGCCGGCGCGGTCGCCGCGGCGGTGTTGGCCGGCCTCGCGGTGTCGATCCTGCCGGAATCCGGCTTGCGCCCCGGCATGCGGGTGCTCGCCGCCGCCGACGGCTTCCCGGAACTGTCGTCCTGCCGGATCGGCCTCGTGCGCAACGCGCATGAAAGCTCGGCGCTGGCCGATGCACTGGCCGAACACGTCGTGTCCTCGCTCGACAACCTGTCGGAGCAGCAGGCAGCGGAGTAAATTAGCTCATCTCGGCCGCAACGGCCTTGAGCACGCGCGCCAGATCCTTGGTGGCCAGCTCGATCTGAAGCCCGCGCTGGCCGCCATTCACGAACACCGACGGAAAGGCGAGCACGGTTTTTTCGAGAAAGACCGGCGTCGGCCGTTTCTGGCCAAACGGAGAAATGCCGCCGATGTGGTAGCCGGTCAGGCGCTCGGCATCGGCCGGCGGCAGCATGGCCGCGCTCTTGGCATTCGCGGCGGCGGCGAGCTTCTTGAAATTGACGTCGCGGTTCGACGGCATCAGCACGCAGACGACATTGTCGTCCACCTTCGTCATCAGCGTCTTCAGCAGGCGGATCGGCAGGATGCCGAGCGCACGCGCGGCCTGGAGGCCGATATTCTCGGCCGACGGGTCGTATTGATACTCATGGAGGGTGAACGGAACGCTGGATCTCTCCAGAACCTGCGTTGCCGGTGTCGCTCTGGCCATCGCGAATGTCAGCCCAACCCAAAAGCCGAACGAATTCAGTATGCGTATTCGTTATAGATCGGGTCGACCGAGCGATTCCAGACGGTGTTGTACTTATCCAGCAGTTCTTCGGCGGGCGTGATGCCGCGTTCGACGAATTCCTGCAGCGGACGCAGGAAACCCGACTCATCCTGTCCCTTGGCGTCGCGCTTGTTGCGCCGCCGCAGTCCGGCGTCGGACAGCGTCAGGGTTTCGCGGGCCAGTTCGAGCAGATTGGTGTCGCGGATCGCCGCCTTGAAACCGAGCTTCGGCACGTCGTCGCGCAGCTTCTGCCGTTCCGCCGCGCTCCAGTCCTTGACCATGTCCCACGCCGCGCCGAGCGCGTCGTCATCGTACAGGAGCCCGATCCAGTAGGCGGTCAGCGACGGCAGCCGGCGCCACGGGCCGGAATCCGAGCCGCGCATCTCGAGATAGCGCTTGAGGCGCACCTCCGGGAAAATCGTGCTCAGATGATTGGCCCAGTCGGAGATGCTGGCGCGCTCGCCCGGCGCGCCGGGCAGCTTGCCGGCGAGCAGATCGCGGAACGACTGGCCGGCGACGTCGATGTAGCGGTCCCCGCGCTTGAGGAAATACATCGGCACGTCGAGCGCGTAATCGACGTAGCGCTCGAAGCCCATGCCGTCCTCGAAGGCGAACGGCAGCATGCCAGACCGGTCGGCGTCGGTGTCGGTCCAGATATGGGAGCGGAACGACAGCATGCCGTTCGGCTTGCCTTCGGTAAACGGCGAATTGGCGAACAGCGCGGTCGCGACCGGTTGCAGCGCGAGCGAGACGCGCAGCTTGCGCACCATGTCGGCTTCCGAGGAGAAGTCGAGATTGGTCTGCACCGTGCAGGTCCGGTACATCATGTCGAGGCCGAGACTGCCGACCTTCGGCATGTAGTTGGTCATGATCTTGTAGCGGCCCTTCGGCATCTTCGGCATGTCGGCGCGCGTCCAGTCCGGCGTCATGCCGATGCCGAGGAAGCGGATGTCGAGCGGCCGCGCCACCTCGCGCAGCTGCGCGAGATGCGCCATCAGCTCCGAGCAGGTCTGGTGCACCGTCTCGACCGGCGCGCCGGACAGTTCGAACTGCCCGCCGGGCTCCAGCGAAATGGCGCCGCCGCCGGTGACGTCGAACATCCCGATGATGTTCTCGCCTTCCATGATCGGCTCCCAGCCGAGCAGGTGCTGCATGCCTTCGAGCAGCTTGCGGATGCCGCGCGCGCCCTCGTAAGGCACCGGACGGCGGTCCTTCTGGCTGAAGGCGAACTTCTCGTGTTCGGTGCCGGCGCGGAACTGCGCCTTCGGCTTGTTGCCGGCCTCGAGCCAGGCGACGAGTTCGTCGCGCGTCTCGATGGGCGTCATGTCGATCTGGTCGCGAGCCATGAAGGGTCCGGCCGTTGCAAAGGTCGGCGACCTTATACGCAGGCCGCCCGAAGGGGCAATTGGGACTGATCGCTCGGCGGGGCTGCTATGCCAAGCGGCGGGAGGCGATTTCAGATGGCGGCAGCTGTCGGCGGTTTCAAGAGGACGCCGGCCAAAGGACACGCGCCGCGGCGCTCGCCAGCGCCATCCCCGCCAGCTGCGCGGCGACAAAGCCCGGAACGCCCGCCGGCGCGATGCCGGAGAACGTGTCGGTCAGGGCTCGTCCGATCGTCACGGCGGGATTGGCAAACGAGGTCGACGCCGTGAACCAGTAGGCCGCGGTGATATAGAGCCCCACCGCATAGGCGACCGCCGCGGGCCGGCGCGCGACGCAGCCGAAAATCGTCAGCAGCAGCCCGAAGGTCGCGACGGCTTCCGAGAGCCATTGCGCGTGTCCGCTGCGGACATGCTGCGACACCTGCCAGAGCGGCATCTCGAACATCGCGTGGGCAATCCAGACACCGGCCAATCCGCCGGCGATCTGCGCCAAGACGTACAGCATGGTATCGCCGCCGGACATTTCCCGCCGGACCGCAAAAGCGGCCGTGACGGCGGGATTGAAATGCGCGCCGGACACCGGGCCAAAGATCAGGATCAGTACAACCAGAATCGCGCTGGTCGGGATGGTGTTGCCGAGCAGCGCGATCGCGGCGTTTCCGCCGGCAAGCCGCTCCGCCATGATGCCGGAGCCGACCACGGTTGCGAGCAGCACGCCAGTGCCGAGCGCTTCGGCAAGCAGACGGCGCGGCAAGGGTTCGTTCACTGGCAAGTTCCCATCTCCCGCTCATTCCCGCGAAAGCGGGAATCCAGCCATTCTTGACAATAAACCTGGACCCCCGCTTTCGCGGGGGTGAGCGGAGTTGAACTCAATGCTCTGCCTTCGCAAGCGCGGTCGCGCCCTGCTCCTTGCCGATCGCCTTGAGTCTCGCCTGCAGCGTCATGCGATCGAGCTTCTGCATCGGCAGCGCAAGAAACAGCTCGATGCGCCGCGCCAGCATGCGATAGGCGTCCATGAAGGCGGCGGCGATTTCGGCGTCGGTGCCCGTAGCTTCGGCGGGATCGGGCACGCCCCAATGCGCCGTCATCGGCTGGCCCGGCCAGACCGGACAGGCTTCACCGGCGGCGTTGTCGCAGACGGTAAACACGAAATCGAGTTGCGGCGCGCCGGGCTGCGCGAACTCGGTCCACGCCTTCGAACGGAACTGCGAGGTGTCGTAATTCAACCCGCGCAGCAACGCGATCGTATGCGGGTTGACCTGACCCTTGGGCTGGCTGCCGGCGCTGAAGGCGCGGAAATGTCCGCCGCCCTCGCGGTTCATGATCGCCTCGGCGATGACCGAGCGCGCCGAATTGCCGGTGCAAAGAAACAGCACGTTGTAGATGCGATCGCTCATGTCACAGCCGCCTTCCGCCGGCTTCGCGCCGGCTTGCAGAGATCGGGACGTCCGCCGCAGCATTGATCGGTCAGATAGCCGACAAGGTCGTTCATCGCGTCGAGCCGCGCGGAATAAATCATCGAGCGGCCGTCGCGGCGCACGGTGACAAGGCCGGCCTCGCGCAGCCGGTCGAAATGGAAGGTCAACGTATTGGGCGCGAGACCGAGCGACGCCGCGACGGCGCCGGCGGGCATGCCGTCGGGGCCGGCCTGCACCAGCAGCCGGTACACATCGAGGCGATTGTCCTGGGCGAGCGCGGCCAGCGCGGCGACGGCGTCCGACGTTTCCATAATTCAACGAATATTGAAATAACACGAAAAGTCAAGCCGCCCGCCAACGTCTTAATTTCTTTGAGGATTGCAGACATTCATCTAAGCATGCCGGCGATGACTCAGTTCACCCCGCATCAGGACGCCGCCCTGAAGGCCGTGTCCGCCTGGCTCGAGGACGCGCCGGGCGAGAACGACAGCCCGCAGGTGTTCCGCCTGTTCGGCTATGCCGGAACCGGCAAGACGACACTGGCGCAAACCATTGCCGAAGGCGTCGACGGCGATGTGAAGTTCGCGGCCTTCACCGGCAAGGCCGCGTCGGTGATGCGCGCCAAGGGATGCCGCGGCGCCTCCACGATTCACAGCCTGATCTATCGTACCCGCGAGAGCGGCGAGGAAATTCCGAGCTTCGATCTGTGGGACGAAGCGCCGGCTTCCAAGGCCTCCCTCATCATCATCGACGAATGTTCGATGGTCGATGCCGAGCTGGGCCGCGACCTGCTCTCCTTCGGCGTGCCGGTGCTGGTGCTCGGCGATCCGGCGCAGCTGCCGCCGGTCCAGACCGGCGCCAATGCCGGCGGCTTCTTCACCGAAGCCGAGCCCGACGCGATGCTGACCGAAGTTCACCGCCAGGCGCAGGACGATCCGATCGTGCGGCTGTCGATGCAGGTGCGCGAAGGCGAGCGCATCGAACCGGGCGACTATGGCGAGACGCAGGTGGTCCGGCGCAACGCGCTCGATCCACAGCGCGTCATCAATGCCGATCAGGTGCTGGTCGGCCGCAACGTGACGCGGCGCAACTACAACCTGCGCATGCGCGAGCATCGCGGCTTCGAGGGCGAACTGCCGGCCGCCGGCGACAAGCTGGTGTGCCTGCGTAACAACCGCAAGAAAGGCCTGTTCAACGGCGGCCTTTGGACGGTGAAGGAACGCACCGGCGCCAAGCGCGCCAGCAAGACCGCGCCGAAGTCCGGCATTCTGGGGATGCGTCTGCTGCCGGACGACGAGAGTGGGCTGCGCGGCGTCAAAGTTTCGGTGCGGCGGGAATGCTTCACCGGCGGCATCGAGCAGGTCGAATGGGACAGGCGCCGCCCCTACGACGAATTCGACTACGGCTATGTGCTGACCGTGCACAAGGCGCAGGGGTCGCAGTGGGACGATGTCGTGCTGTTCGACGAGTCCTATGCGTTCAAGGACAGCCGCGAACGCTGGCTCTATACCGGTATTACCCGCGCAGCGAAGCGGCTGACCGTGGTTGTTTAAGCCGCTTCCTTCGAGCGCGCCGGCGGGAACCGCTGGTAGAAGCGCTCGTCGGTCGCCGCCATGTCGATGAGCAGCTTGTTCGGCTTGAAACGCGGACCGTGCTTGGCCGCGAGCCGCTCGCACAGCGCGACGAATTTCCGCGTGCCCATCATGTCGATATAGGACAGCGTGCCGCCCGAGAACGGCGCGAAACCGAAACCGAGGATCGAACCGACATCGGCCTCGCGCACATCGGTGATGACGCCGTCCTCCACCGTGCGCGCCGCCTCGAGCGCCTGCGTGACGAGGAACCGCTGCTTCAATTCCTCGACATCGAGCGCATCGATCTCCTCGCGCGACAGGTGTTTCGGCTGAAGCTCGGCGAGCCCCGGCCACAGCCGCTTCGGGGCGTTCTGCGGATAGTCGTAGAAGCCCTTGCCGTTCTTGCGGCCCATGCGGCCGTTTTTCTCGACCAGATCCTCGGCAAGCTTCATCTGCGCCGGCGGCACGACGCCCTTGCCGAGGTCGGCTTCGGTGGCGCGCAGGATGCGCAGGCCGAGATCGAGCCCCGTCTCGTCGTTGAGCGACAGCGGGCCGACCGGCATGCCGGCCATCCGCGCGGTGTTCTCGATCATCGCCGCCGGGATGCCTTCCAGCAGCATCAGGTGGCCTTCCTGGATGTAATTGAGCACGCAGCGGTTGGCGTAGAAGCCGCGCGAGTCGTTCACCACAATGGGGGTCTTGCGGATGACGCGGACGAAATCGAGCGCCGCGGCCAGCGCCTTGTCGCCGGTGTTCTTTCCGAGGATGATCTCGACCAGCATCATGCGGTCGACCGGCGAAAAGAAGTGGATGCCGATGAATCGTTCGGGCTCGCCGAAGCTTTCGGCCAGCGACGTGATCGGCAGTGTCGAAGTGTTCGACGCAAAGACGATATCCTTGCCCATGGCGGCCTTGGCCTTGGCGAAGGCTTCGGCCTTCACCTTGCGGTCCTCGAACACCGCCTCGACGATCAGGTCGCAATCCTTCAGCGCGGCATAATCCGCCGTCGGCGTGATGCGCGCGAGAATGGCGTCGCGCTCTTCGGCCTTGACGCGCCCCTTGGCGACGCGGTCGCTGATCTGCTTGTGCAGCGCCGCCTTGCCCTTGTCGGCGCTCTCCTGATCGCGGTCGATGACGACGACCTCGAGACCGGCCATCGCGCTGACATGCGAAATGCCCATGCCCATGAAGCCGGCGCCGAGCACGCCGATCTTCTTCAGTTTCGTCGGCGGCACCGCGGCCGGACGGCGCGCGCCCTTGTTCAGCTCCTGTATCGAGACGAACAGTGTGCGGATCATCGCCGCCGCTTCCGGCGAGCGCAGGATTTTCGCGAACCAGCGCGACTCGACGCGCAACGCCTGATCCATCGGCAGTTGCAGGCCCTCGTAGATCACCTGCAGCAACGCGCGCGCAGCGGGATAGTTGTCGTAAGTTTCGCGGCGGTAGATCGCATTGGCCGGCGGGAACACCATCATGCCGGCCTTGGAATAGACCGGGCCGCCGGGCAGCTTGAAGCCGTCGACGTCCCACGGCGCCTTGGCTTTGCCGCCGGCCTTGATCCAGTCCTTCGCCGTCTTGATGAGATCGTCCGGCGCAACGACGTTGTCGATCAGCTTCATCGCCTTGGCGCGATCGAGTTTCAGCTGGTCGCCCTTCAGGAGCATCTGCATGGCATCGGCGGGCGGGATCATGCGCGCGACGCGCTGGGTGCCGCCGGCGCCGGGAAACAGCCCGACCTTGATTTCCGGCAGGCCGAGGCGCGTCTTCGGGTTCTGCGACGCGACGCGGTGATGGCAGGCCAGCGTCAGTTCGAAGCCGCCGCCGAGCGCGGTGCCGTTGATCGCGGCGACCCACGGCTTGCCGCAGGTCTCGATGCGGCGATAGAGCTGCGACAGCTTGCGGCTTTCGGTGAACAGCGTCTCGGCCGCGGCTTCCGCGCCCTGCTGCTTCTGCATATGCGCGAACACTCCGACCAGCCTTTCCAGCATGGTCAGATCCGCGCCGGCACAGAACGTCTCCTTGCCCGAGGTGATGACAGCGCCCTTGACGCCCGCGTCCGCCGCGAGTTTCTCGACGATGCCGGACAGTTCCTCGATGGTCGCCATGTCGATGACGTTCATCGTCTTGCCGGGCGCGTCCCAGGTGACGAGCGCGATGCCGTCGGCGTCGGTTTCGACAGTGAAGCTGGTCATGGCTGCCTCGCTGAAAATGGGATTCGCCGAAAGAAAGGTTAGACGCGCTCGATAATGGTCGCGGTGCCCATACCGGCACCGATGCAGAGCGTAATGAGCGCGGTGTTGACGTCGCGCCGCTCCATCTCGTCGATCGCGGTGCCGAGAATCATCGCGCCGGTCGCGCCGAGCGGATGACCCATCGCGATCGCGCCGCCGTTGACGTTGACCTTGGCGGGATCGAGATCGAACGCCTGCAGATAACGCAGCACCACCGCGGCGAAAGCCTCGTTGACCTCGATCAAGTCGATGTCGTCGAGCGTCATGCCGGTGCGTTTCAGAAGCTTGTTGGTGACGTCGACCGGGCCGGTCAGCATGATCGCCGGCTCGGAGCCGATATTGACGAAGGCCTTGATGCGCGCGCGGGCTTTGAGGCCGGCGGCGGCGCCCGCCTCTTTCGTGGCGATCAGCACCGCCGCTGCGCCATCGACGATACCGGACGAATTGCCGGCGTGATGGACGTGATTGATCGCCTCGATTTCGGGATGCGCCTGAATGGCGACGGCGTCGAAGCCGCCGAGTTCACCCATCTGCACGAAGGACGGGTTGAGCTGCGCTAGCGATTGCATCGTGGTGTCAGGCCGCATGTGCTCATCTTTGGCGAGAATCGTCAGGCCGTTCGGATCCTTGATCGTGATGACGGACTTGTCGAAGCGGCCCTCGTTCCAGGCCTGCGCGGTCCGTTTCTGGCTTTCGACCGCATAGGCGTCGACATCGTCGCGCGAGAAGCCGTATTTCGTCGCGATCAGATCGGCCGAAATACCCTGCGGCATGAAATAGCTCGGCACCGCGATCGAAGGATCGACCGGCCACGCGCCGCCAGACGCGCCGATGCCGACCCGGCTCATCGATTCGATGCCGCCGCCGATCGTCATGTCGTGCTGGCCGGACATCACCTGCGCGGCAGCGAAGTTCACCGCGTCGAGGCCGGAGGCGCAGAACCGGTTGATCTGCACGCCGGGCACCTTCTGATGAAAACCCGCCTTCAGCGCGGCGACGCGGGCGATGTCGCCGCCGGCCTCGCCGACCGGGTCGACGCAGCCGAGCACCACGTCGTCGACGATGTCGTCGGCGAGTCCGTTGCGCTCTTTGATGGCGGCGAGCGTCTGGCTGGCAAGCTCCAGCGCCGTGACCTCATGCAGCGCCCCATCCGCCTTGCCGCGGCCGCGCGGCGAGCGAACATGGTCGAAGATAAAAGCGTCCGGCATGGTCTATCTCCAAGCTCGCTGTCGTCATGCCCGGCTTTATGCCGGGCATCCACATCTTACTGATAGAGATAAAGACGTGGATGGCCGGGACAAGCCCGGCCATGACGCTGAATTGTGTGATCTGTCCGCACGCTCACAAACTCCGCGCGATCAACAATTTCATGATCTCATTGGTTCCCGCATAGATACGCAGCACACGCGCATCGCGATAGAGCCGCGAGATCGGATATTCGTCCATATAACCATAGCCGCCGAACAGTTGCAGGCAGCGGTCGATCACTTCTCCGCAGGTATCCGACAGGCGGTATTTCGCCATCGAGGCGGTCACGGTGTCGAGTTGACCGGCGATATGCTGCTCGATGCAATAATCGAGGAACACCTTGGCGATGGTCGCCTCGGTCTTGCACTCGGCCAGCACGAACTGGGTGTTCTGGAACTCGAGGATCGTCTTGCCGAACGCCTTGCGCTGCTTGACGTAGTCGACGGCGAGCGCGACGGCGCGCTCCATCATCGCGACGGCGTGCAGCGCGACGATCAGCCGCTCCTGCGGCAGTTCCTTCATCAGCTGATAGAAGCCCTGCCCTTCCTCGGTGCCGAGCAGGCTGTCGGCCGGCAACTGCACGTCCTCGAAGAACAGTTCGGAGGTGTCGGCGGCGTCCTGCCCGAGCTTCTTCAGCTTGCGGCCGCGGCGGAAGCCCTGTGCCTTGTCGGTCTCGACCACCATCAGCGAGACGCCCTTGGCGCCGGCCGCGGCGTCGGTCTTGGCGACGACGATGATGAGATTGGCGTGCTGGCCGTTGGTGATGAAGGTCTTGGAGCCGTTGAGCAGATAACCGTTGCCGGACTTCCTGGCGCTGGTGCGCACGCCCTGCAGATCGGAGCCGGTGCCGGGCTCCGTCATCGCGATGGCGCCGACCAGCTCGCCGGTCGCGAGCTTCGGCAGCCAGCGCTTCTTCTGATCTTCCGTGCCGTAATGAAGAATGTAGGGCGCGACGATGCCGGAATGCAGCGGCGCGCCGAAACTGTCGAAGCCGGCGAGGCTCAGCTCGCGGTTGATGACTGCCTCATGGCCGAAATGGCCGCCGGCGCCGCCATACTCCTCCGGCATCGTGGCGCACAGCAGCCCGGCCTCGCCCGCCTTGGTCCAGACCTCGCGCTCATACATGCCCTTGTCGTGCCAGCGCTCGAGATGCGGCACGTATTCGGCATCGATAAAGCGCCGCGCCTGCTCCTCGAGCAGAACGAGGTCTTCGGTCATCCAGCGGGGACGGGGGAGATTGAGGGCTTCCATGGACCGGCTGATCGTGGCGACTCAATGTGGCCAACCATAGGCCTTGTCAAAAGGGCGCGCGAGGGGGAAACCCGCGCGCGCCCTGAGCCTGAGAAGTGCTTCGGCGGTCTGCCGAATTTTACTGCCGGTTACTTGTGAGCCGGGTCCTTGACGTCCTTGATGGTGTCGATCTCGACATTCCGGACGGCGCCGCCGACCTTCTCCACCTTGCGGATGTAGACGTTCTGCACGACGTCGCGGGTCTGCGGGTCGATCGACATCGGGCCGCGCGGGCTCTCCCACTTCATGCCCTTGGCCGCCGCGATCAGCGAGTCGCCGTCGGTCTTGCCGCCGGTCTTCTTCAAAGCCTCGTAGATCAGGTGCATGCCGTCCCAGGCGCCGATCGAGAACACGTCCGGGTTACGCTTGAACTCGGCGTTGTAGGCCTTGACGAAATCCTCGTTCGCCTTGGACTTGTGCTCCCAGGAATAGTGAAACACCGTGCGGATGCCGAGCGCGGCGTCGCCCATGGACTTGAGCGCGTTGTCGTCCATGGTGATCTCGCCCTGGCCGAGCACCTTGGTGGCCGGGAAGCCGCGCTCCTGCATCGCCTTCGCCATCGCCGGCGGCTGCGCGCCGCCCGGGATGAAGATGAAGACGGCGTCGGGATTGACGTCCTTGGCCTTCTGCACATAGGCCGAGAAGTCAGGATTGGCGACGGCCATGCGCACATTGCCGACGATGTCGCCGCCGGCTTCCTTGAAGCCCTTGGTGAACCAGGTCTCGGCGTCGATGCCGGGGCCGTAGTCCGCCACCATCGTGTAGACCTTCTTCACGCCGTTCTTCTGCGCCCATTTTCCGAAAGCGTATTCGAGCTGCGGAATGGTGAGCGAGGTGCGCGCGATGTAGGGCGACTTCTCGGTGATGACCGAGGTCGCGGCGTTCATCACGACCATGAACTTCTTGGCTTCGGCCGAGATGTCGGCGGCGCCGAGCGCTTCCGGCGTCAGCGTGAAGCCGGCGATGATGTCGACCTTGTCGCGCACCACGAGTTCCTGCGCGAGACGCTTGGCGACGTCGGGCTTCGGACCGCCGGTGTCCTTGCGGATGATCTCGATCTTCTTGCCGGCGACGGTGTCGCCGTATTTTTTCAGGAACAGCTTGACGCCATTGTCCATCTGCGCGGCGGTGTCGGCGAACTGGCCGGAATAGGCCATGATGAGGCCGATCTTGATGGTGTCAGCCGCCTGCGCTGCGCTGGCGCCGACCAGCAAGGCGGCGGCGCCGCACAAGAGTGCAGTCATTTTACGCATTGGTTCCTCCCGAGAGGTCTTGGCAATTGCGACCGCCTGATGCGGCCTCGCCGGGACGGTAACTGATCGGATTCGCGAGGGTCAATGAAACTTCAGGTAAATTGCCCACGCCTGCCCAACGCTGGACAAGGCCGCCGCCGGCGATGCACAACGCGACAGTCATCCAGGGTTTTCGCGTGCTCGACTTCGGCATCTTCGATCATCTCGACGCCAGCGGCGCGCCACTGGCTCCGTTCTTCGAGGACCGGCTGCGGCTGATCGCGCTGGCCGAGCGCGCCGGATTCACCGGCTATCACCTCGCCGAGCACCACTCGACGCCGCTCGGCACCGCCGGCAGCCCCGCCGTGTTCCTCGCCGCCGCGATCCAGCGGACGTCGACCATCCGGCTCGGCGCGCTGGTCCATGTCATGCCGCTCTATCACCCGCTGCGGCTCTACGAGGAAATCTGCATGCTCGACCACCTGAGCGGTGGCCGCATCATGCTCGGGGTCGGCCGCGGCGGCGCGCTCGAGGAGCACCGCCGGTTCGGCGTCGCGCCGGAGGATGCCTCCCCGCTCAATCACGAAGCCTTCGCGGTGCTGATGCAGGCCTTCGACAGCGACGTCGTGAACTTCGAGGGCAGGCATTTCGCCTTCAAGGATTACGTCGTGACGCTGAAGCCCGCGCAGCGTCCGCATCCGCCGCTGTGGTACGGCGCGCCGAGCGCGGAGGCCATTGTCTGGGCGGTGCCAAAGGCGATGAACGTCGTCTCGCTCGGGCCTGCCGCGCGCGCCGCCGAAATCGCCGCACGCTACAGAAAGGAATGGGCTGCGCTCGGCCGCGCGGAAGCCGATCTGCCGCGCATCGGCATTACCCGGCACGTTGTGATCGCTGCGACCGACGACGCCGCGAGGCAAATCGCGCGCCGCGCCTATGCGCGCTGGATCGACGCGATGACCTATATCTGGCGGCGCGGCGGTATCGCGTTTCCGCTGGCCGATATCTATCCGCAGGACTGGGATGCGCTGGAAACGATCGGCCACGGCGTCGCGGGATCGCCGGACACCGTCGCCGCCTATCTCGACGATCTGGAGCGGCAGACCGGCATCAACTACGTCCTGTGCCAGACCACCTTCGGCGACATGAGCTTTGCCGAAGCCTCGGCCGCCCTCGATCTGTTCGGCCGCGAGATCGCGCCGCGCTTCAAGCGGTAATCGTCAAGCCACCAGCGTCTCGGGCGGCAGACCGAGATAATCCTCGCTCGCCTTCGCCGCATCGTAGTCATAGATCCAGTCCGTCGCGCCGATCGACCATTCGGCGTCGCCCGCCAGCATGCGGACGTCGCGCGCACGCTGCTCCGGTCCGTCGGGGAGATGATTGCGGGTCTTGTTGCCGCGCGCGATCAATTGAATCTTCGAGGTGCGTGGCCGCCGCAGGCTTTCGTAACGCGCGAGCGCCGCCGCCATGTCGCCGCCGCGTTTCAGGCAGGCCGCGAGCACGCAGCCGTCTTCGATGGCCTGCGCCGCGCCCTGCGCGAGAAACGGCAGCATCGGATGGCAGGCATCGCCGAGCAGCGTCACGCGGCCGGTCGACCAGCGCGGCAGCGGCTCGCGGTCGAACAGGCCCCATACGAAAATCTCGTTCACCGCGCCGATCAGGCTCGTGACTTGTGGGTGCCAGCCGTCATAGGCGGCGAGCACGTCCTTGATATCGCCGCGCTCGGTCCAGGATTCCTTGGTCCAGCCGTCGCGGTCGACGAGGCAAACGAAATTGATCAGCCGCTCGCCGCTGACCGGATAGTGCACGAAGTGCTTGCCCGGCCCCATCCAGAGCTGCGACTCCTTCGGCAGATCGAGATGCGCGACCTTGTCCGCCGGCACCATGCCGCGCCAGGCGACACAGCCGGTGAAGCGCGGATGCTCCTCGCCGTAGAGCACTCGCCGCACCGCCGAATGGATGCCGTCGGCGCCGACCGCGGCGGAGGCCGTCGCCGTTGCGCCGTTTTCGAACGACAGCGTGACCTTGCGACCGTCGTCGGTGAGCGTCGCCAGCTTGTGGCCGAGATGCAAACGCCCGGCGGGGATCGCCGCCGCCAGCATGCCGAGAATATCGGCGCGATGCGTGGTGTAGAGCGGCGCGCCGAATTCCGGCGGCGTGCGCGATGCGAGCTCGCTGAGCAGCAGCGTCTGGCCGTCCTGCCAGCGGCGCTGCCGCCACGCGAGCGGCGCAACACCGGCTGCCTCCATCGCGTCTTTCAGGCCGAGACCGTAGAGCAACAGGCTGGCATTGGGACCGATGACGAGCCCGGCGCCGACTTCGCGCAGCTCGCGGGCCTGTTCGTAGACATGCACGTCGAATCCCGCGCGCAGCAGCGACAGCGCCGCGGAGAGTCCGCCAATACCGCCGCCGACAACGGCGATGGGAAGATTCTGTTGATTCATCGTGCGCAGCGTCCCGCGAGGCTCCTGGGCTTGTCATGCCACGGACGGGCCAATTTTGAAACATCGCAGCGCCGCAGTTTTCCGAACATCACCACATCGCCGCCGAATTGCCTGCACATTCGCTGCACATATGAGGTTTTCCGCGTTGAGCGGAACGCATGCTCCCACCATGTGTTTTCAACCGCAGTGTGCAGACTGAAAAGGAGAGTTCCATGCGCAAGACAGCATTGGCGATTGCAGCCGCCGCAACCGTTGCGGCTTTGTCGACTCCGGCTTTCGCGGAAATGAACCGCACCACCGCCGCGGCCGAAGTCGGCACCGGCGCGGTGGTCGGCACCGTGGCGGGCGTCGGCCTCTATAACGGCTGGTGGGGCGCGACCGCCGGCGGCGTTCTGCTGCCCACGACCGCGGCCGGCGCAGTGGCGACCGGTGGCGTGGCCGGCGTCGGAACCGTCGCGCTGATCGACTCGGTCATTCAGCCGTGCCGCGGCTTCCACGCGGTGTTCGGCGCCAACAGGGATGCCTGCGTCAACGGCCAGTATGTGGGCGAACGCCCCGGCCCGCGCCGATATTACCGCTAACGCCGGCAATCGGCGTCAATGAAAGATGCCGGACAGGCGCGAGCCCGTCCGGCATTTTTTGTTCCCGTGACCTGCACTAGAACGCGTCGGCCGGAAGCTCCATCGTCGAATCGGCCCCGACCTGGATGCGCGCAAGCCGCGTCGCGGTTTCCGGCAGCATCCGCTCCATGAAGAAACGCGCGGTGACGAGCTTGGCGTTGTAACGCGGCGCAGAGCCGTTGGCCGACGGCAGCTTGTCGAGCGCGGCCTCCGCGATTTTGCACCACATGAAGCCGAGCGCGACGAGGCCGAACAGGTGCATGTAGTCTGTCGCGCCCGCGCCGGCATTGTCGGGCTTCGCCATCGCGTTCTGCATGAACCACATGGTACCCTGCTGCAGATGGCCGAGCGCGGCGTTCATCGGCCCGACATAGGGCTTCATCTTGTCGTCGCCGCTCTTGTCCTTCAGATAAGCGCCGACCTCGTTGAAGAAGGTCATCACGGCGCGGCCGCCATCGCGGCCGAGCTTGCGGCCGACGAGATCGAGCGCCTGGATGCCGTTGGCGCCTTCGTAGATCTGCGCGATGCGCGCGTCGCGCACGAACTGCTCGACGCCGTGCTCGGCGATGTAGCCGTGGCCGCCGTAGAGCTGCTGCGCCATCACGGTGTTGGCGAAGCCGGTGTCGGTCAGCACGCCTTTGATCACCGGCGTCAGCAGGCCCATGTGATCGTCGGCGCTCTGGCGCTCCTTTTCATCTTCCGAGCGATGCGCGACGTCGCCGCGCAGCGCGGTCCACAACACGAGGGCGCGCGCCGCCTCGTTGAAGGCACGGATCGTCATCAGCGTGCGCCGCACGTCCGGATGGACGATGATCGGATCGGCCGGCTTGTCCGGCGCCTTCACGCCGGTCAGCGAACGGCCCTGCAACCGCTCCTTCGCGTAAAGCGCGGCGTTCTGATAGGCGACCTCCGACTGCGCGAGGCCCTGCACGCCGACGCCGAGCCGCGCCTCGTTCATCATCACGAACATCGCATTGAGGCCGCGGTTTTCCTCGCCGATCAGCCAGCCCTGCGCGCCGTCGTAATTCATCACGCAGGTGGCGTTGCCGTGGATGCCCATCTTCTCTTCGATCGAACCGCAGCTGACGCCGTTATGCGCGCCGAGCGAGCCGTCATCCTTCACCAGCATTTTCGGCACCACGAACAGCGAAATGCCCTTGGTGCCGGCAGGCGCGCCTTCGATGCGCGCCAGCACGAGGTGAATGATGTTGCCCGCCATGTCGTGCTCGCCGGCGGAGATGAAGATCTTGGTGCCGGTGATGCGATAGCTGCCGTCCGCCTGCTTCACCGCCTTGGTGCGGAGCAGGCCGAGATCGGTGCCGCAATGCGGCTCGGTCAGGTTCATGGTGCCGGTCCATTCGCCGGCGACCATCTTCGGCAGATATTTCGTCTTCAGCTCGGGCGCGGCGTGAACCAGCAGCGCGGCGATCGCGCCCTGCGTCAGGCCGGGATACATGGCGAAGGCCATGTTGGCCGAGCACATATACTCGTTGACGATCTGAGTGAGCACGCTCGGCAGGCCCTGCCCGCCGAACTCGTCCGGGATCGAGATGCCGACCCAGCCACCGTCGCGAAGCTGGCCGAAGGCCTCCTTGAAACCGGCGGGCGTCGTCACCCGGCCGTCGTCGTGGCGCTCGCAGCCCTCGCGGTCGCCGACGCGGTTGAGCGGCGCCAGCACCTCCTCGCAGAATTTGGCGGCCTCGCCCAGGACCGCCTCGACCACGTCGGGCGACGCGTCGGCGAAGCCCGGCAGATTGCTGTACCGCTCCATGTGGAAGACGTCGTTCAACAGGAACAAGGTGTCGTCCACCGGCGCCCTATAGATCGGCATCGTCAGCTCCCCAGCGGCCGTCCGAACGATCCCCCGATCGTCCGTGGAGGACGGCCTTGCACGGCGAATCGCCGCTTTTACGGGTGATTGTCGCAGGGCGCTTCTAGCGCCCGCTTAAGGAGAGGATGTGACTGCGGTTAAGGCGAACGAACCGATAATTGGCAGTTTTTATCGATTTTCCGGGCACTTCCGGCAATCATTAACCGGCTGTTTACCGTAAACGTTAAAGAGTCAGACACCGGACTGCGGACCGGCGCGCAGCGGAGCCTTGTTCGGCGCGCGTCTTTTTCGCGTCGGCCGAGCGAACCAGGCGCCTCTTCCGGAATGTAGGCGAGCATGAAACTAGGCGTCCCGTGGGGTCTGAAGGGAATTAAGCCGGAGGCTCGCGATGCGGCCAAGGAAGCCGCGCGGCGCGCCGGCATGTCGCTCGACGAGTGGCTGAATTCCGCGATCGCTCATTCCGCCGCCCAGATGGGCGTGCAGCAGCACGGCCAGCAGCTCGCACATTATCCCGCCGTCGCCGGCGGCCGTTACGACCCGCATGCGCCGCTGCCACCGGGCCAGCGCCCCGGCCAGCCGCCGCGCGGTCCCGAAGCTTACGCGCCGCCGCATCTGCGCGCTGCGCAGCGGATGGCGATGGCGGCTCTGCCGCATCTGCCGAAGGCGCCTGCGCTTCAGCCTGCGATGCAGCCGCAGCGCCCGCCGGTGCGCTGGTCGCAGGACATCGATCACGCCGTCGCCGAGATTTCCGCGCGCCAGCACGCGCTCGGCGCGCCGGGACATCCGGCCGCGGCCCGGCAAGCGCCGCAACATGCGCCGGCGCCGCGCCGCGCGCCGCACGGCTTTGCACCCCCGCCCGCTGCCGCGGCGCCGCAGACCGCCATGCGCCAGACGGTGCCCGCGCAAGACCTGTCCGGCCTCGAGGAGCACCTCAAGCACATCACCGCGCAGATCGAGACGCTGCGCAAACCGGGGGTCGAGGAAGCGATCAACGCGCTGCGCGGCGAGCTGTCCGAGATCGGCCGCGCCATGACCGAGGCGATGCCGCGGCAGGCGATCCAGGCAATCGAGGCGCAGGTTCACGAACTCGGCGACCGCATCGCCGAAGGCCGTCAGAACGGCGGCAATCACGAAGCCCTGGCCGGCCTCGAGCACGGCCTGATGGAAGTCCGCGAGGCGCTGCACACGCTGACGCCGGCGGAAAGCCTCGTCGGCTTCAACGAGGCGATCCATAACCTCGCACACAAGATCGATTACATCGTCGCGCAAAAAGACCCGGCGATGCTGCAGCAGCTTGAAGGCGCCATCGTCACGCTGCGCGGCATCTCCGACCACATCGCGTCCAACGAAATGGTCGGCCGTCTCGCCGGCGATGTCGAGGCGCTGTCCGAGAAGATCGAGCGCATCGCCAATGCCGCCGGGGCCGGCGACGCGCTGGCCAATCTTGAGCACCGCATCGCCGCGCTGTCCGACGCGCTGGCCGCCCGCAGCCAGAACGGCGACCACGTTCCGCCCCGGCTCGAAGCGCTGGTGGAATCGCTGTCCGACAAGATCGAGCGGATCCAGCACTCAAGCAGCGACGGCGTCTTCGTCAGCCATCTCGAGGACCGCATCGTCAAGCTGGTCGAGCGGCTCGACGTTTCCGACTCGCGCCTCAGTCATCTCGAGGCGGTCGAGCGCGGCCTCGCCGACCTGCTCGTCTATATCGAGGATCTGCGCCAGCAGAAGACCGGCGCTGCGCCCGGCGCCATGCCCGAAGTGCACGCGCTCAAGGACGACATGGCGCGCACCAAGGTCTCGCTCGACGCGGTGCATGGCACGCTCGGTCATGTGGTCGACAGGCTGGCGGCGATCGAGATGAATTTCCGGCGCGCGGCGCCTGCGCAGCAGGCGCAGCCGCAGCAGGCGCAGCAGCAGCCGCAGGTGCCGCTGAACCAGATCCGTTTCGACGACGACGAGCCGCTCGAACTGCCGGTGAGCAAGATCGCGGTGCGCGCCGTGCCGGCCGATGCGCCGGTGGCGCCGGCGGCGCCGAAGGCTGCGGCGGCGCAGCTTCCCGCGCAGGTGCCGGCTCCGCAGGCGCAAGCCCCGGCCGCGCCGAAGCCGCGCCCGCCGATGCAGGGCAAACGCAAGCCGATCAATCCCGACCTGCCGCCCGACGAGCCGCTCGAACCCGGCACCCGCATGCCGGCAAGCCCGGCCGAACGTATCGCCGCCTCCGAGGCCGATCTCGGCGAGGCGAAGCCCGAGGACGAGAAACCCAAAGGCGGCAAGTCGTTCTTCCTCGCCGCCGCGCGGCGCGCCGCCAAGGCTGCCTTGCGCGACAAGAGCCCGCGCACCGCGAAAGCCCCCAAGGCGCCGCGCGCCATCAAGACCCGCGAGCCGGCTGACTTCGCCAGCGAGGATATGCCCTCGCTGCGGCCGAGCCTGTTCCATCGCATGAAGAAACTGCTGGTGGCGGCGAGCGTGATCGCCATCGTCATCGGCCTCGTTCAGATCGCGGCGAACTACTACAACCTCGGCCGCCCCGGCGTTGAGACGAAGGAGCCGGCGGCCAACACCGTCCGTCCGCTGTCGCAAACCGAAGCCGCGCGGAAATTCGCGGCAGCGCCGGCAGGTGCCCCCGGTTCCATATCCGGTTCCTTGCCCGGCTCGCTGCCGGCGATGAACAAATACGGCGTCGTGCGCAACCCGGCAGCGACCCCCGCGGTTCCCGGCGTGCCGACGGCGGCGCTGTCGTCGGCGCCGGAACTGAACGGCCAGCTGCTGTCGCCGACCGCGCCCGACGTGACGGGCTCGATCAGGAAGCCGGACGCCGCCGCGTCCAGCCATTCCAGCAATGCCGAGCGCCTGCCCGCCGCGATCGGCGGCACCAAGCTGCGCGAGGCCGCGCTCGCCGGAAATCCGGCGGCGGCCTACGAAGTCGGCGTGCGCTATCTCGAAGGCCGCGGCGTTCCGGCCAACAACGAGGAAGGCGTGCGCTGGATGGAACGCGCGGCCGCCAAGAACCTCGCTCCCGCCCAGTTCCGCCTCGCCAGCATGCTGGAAAAGGGACGCGGCGTGAAAAAGGACGTCGCGCGCGCCCGCAAGCTCTACGCCGCAGCCGCCGATCAGGGCAACGGCAAGGCGATGCACAATCTCGCCGTGCTCTACGCCGAAGGCGTCAACGGCCGCCCCGACTACACGGCCGCCAGCGACTGGTTCAAGAAGGCCGCCGAGCGCGGCGTGTCCGACAGCCAGTACAATCTCGCGGTTCTCTACGCGCGGGGCCTCGGCGTCGAAAAGAACTTCAACGAATCCTACAAGTGGTTCGCGCTGGCGGCGGCGCAGGGCGACAAGGAAGCCGCCCACAAGCGCGACGACGTCGCCGGCCAGATCGACGCCCGCACGCTCGCCCGCCTGCAGAAGGCGGTGAAGGCCTGGACCCCGCAGCGCCAGCCCGACGCCGCCATCAACGTGCCGGCCCCGGCCGAAGGCTGGGACGAAGCGACACCCCACAGCGCGCCGGTCAAGTCGGCGGCGAAGACCGCCGGCAGCTTCCAGGTCGGAAAACGGTGAACGTTTCACCCAATCGCTGATTTGTCATCGCATTCGGCGTCGATGCGGCTATTGTGAGCCGATCTGGCGATGCGCCTCCGATGCCGGTCCACAATGTCGCAGCCCGACCGGGCGGGCGGCCTGACATTTCCGGCGCGGAACCATCGCGCCGAAATCCGGATCGCGCCGCTTGCAGATCTACCTGCCGATAGCCGACCTGCCGGTGAACATGTTCCTCATTCTCGGAATGGGGCTCGCGGTCGGCTTCATTTCCGGAATGTTCGGCATCGGCGGCGGCTTCCTGATGACGCCGCTGCTGATTTTCGTCGGCATCAGCCCCGCGGTCGCGGTGGCAAGCGTCGCGAGCCACATCGCGGCATCGTCGTGCTCCGGCGCGATCAATTACTGGCGGCGGCGTACCATCGACATATCGCTCGCACTGATGCTGCTGATCGGCGGCTTCACCGGCACCGCGGGCGGCGTGTGGCTGTTCTCGAAGCTGCGCGCCCTCGACCAGCTCGATCTCGTCATCGGCCTGTCCTACGTCACGCTGCTGTCGGTGGTCGGCGGGCTGATGATCCACGAAAGCGTGCGGGCGATCCTGCGCGCGCGCAAAGGCCAGCCTGCCGTGCCGCGCCGCCCGGGCAGCCACGCCTGGTTTCACGGCCTGCCCTACAAGATGCGCTTCAAGCGCTCCAAGATCTACGTCTCCGTCATTCCGGTGCTGGTGATCGGCTTCATCATCGGCTTCATCGGCGCGATCATGGGCATCGGCGGCGGCTTCCTGCTGGTGCCGATGCTGATCTACCTGCTGCGGGTGCCGACCTCGACCGTGATCGGCACCTCGATGGTGCTCACCCTCGTCACGATGGCCTCGGCGACCGTGCTGCATGCCGCCACCAATCATCTGGTCGATGCGGTGCTCGCGCTCATCCTGATGGTCGGCGGCGTGGTCGGCGCGCAGTTCGGCGCGCGCACCGGGCAGAAAATGAGCGGCGAGCGGCTGCGGCTGATGCTCGGCGCGCTGGTCTTCGCGGTCGGGCTGCGGTTCGCCTATGAGCTGGTCGTGCAGCCGGACGCGCTCTATTCCATCCGCCTTGTATCGGGTGGGCCATGACACGCGGGGCAAAACGCGCAGCGGCATGGCTGACCGCGCTCGCCGTCGCGGGCTTTATGGTCGCGCCCGCTTTCGCCGAACGGCTGGTGGTGTCGCTGTCCACCCATCGCGTCACCATCGCGGCCAACTTCGTGGGCGAGGATCTCGTGCTGTTCGGCACCATCGAGCCGGACCCGGCGGGCCAGCAGCTGCGCTCGATCTACGATCTCGTCGTCACCGTCGCCGGGCCGAAGAAGGACTTCCGCACGCGGCGCAAGGAACGGGTGCTCGGCATCTGGGTCAACGTCGATGCGCGCGAGTTCGTGCGCGTGCCGTCCTATCTTGCGGTGCTGTCGAACCGGCCGGCGAAGGAAATCGCCGGCCCCGACGTCGCACGGCGGCTGCAACTCGGCCTCGACAATTACATCCTCACGCAGCGGATCGGCCCGGACTTCGCCGACACGGTGCGCGACGATCCGTTCCGCACCGCCTTCATCAAGCTCGAGCAAGAGCACGGCATGTATTACGAGAAGCCGACGTCGGTGACCTATCTCACGCCGACGGTGTTCCGCGCGACGATCCCGTTGCCGTCCAACGCGCCGATCGGAACATACAATGTCGACGTCAAGCTGCTCGGCGGCGGCGAATTGCTGACCCGCACCACCACCGCGCTGGAGATCACCAAGGTCGGCATCGAGCAGTTCGTGGCCGACGCGGCGCGCGACTACGGCTTCTTCTACGGGCTTGCGACCGCGTTTCTGGCGCTGCTGACCGGCTGGTTCGCGAGCGTGGTGTTCCGGCGGGACTAGCGGCCGCCGATCTCACCTGTCGCCGAGGCAGCGCCGCGCGGCGATCGGGTAAAGCCTGCGGTCGCCCATCATATGCGCGGTGAAGGCGAGCGTGCCGAACAAGTCGGCGAAGGCGGCGTCGCGGATATTCAGTCCGCCGGCGTAAGCACCGAAGGCCGGCATCACCAGCCGCGCGTCGTCCGCCGCAAAGCAACGGCGGCTGACGACACGGCCGCGCTGGCGCACCCGCGCGACCGGATGCAGGTGTCCCGCGATTTCGCCGGCGTCGCCCGAGGGAATATGCCGGAAGGTCAGCGCGCCGATCTTGGTTTCGGCGACGAAACTGCCGCCGATATTCTCGGCCGGATCGGGATCGTGATTGCCGGTGATCCAGATCCAGTCGCGGCCGCGCTGCATGGCGCGCAGGGCGGCGCGGTCGGTATCGACCAGCCGCGCCGGACCGCGACGGTCATGGAAACTGTCGCCCAGCGCGATCACCATGCGCGGTGCATAATGCGAGACGCAACGCGACAGCCGCGCCAGCGTCGAGGCGGTATCATAGGGCGGCAGCATGATGCCGCGCTCGGCGAAGCTCGAGCCTTTTTCGAGATGCAGGTCGGCAACGACGAGAACATTCTCGTCCGGCCAATAGACGACGCCATCCGGATCGCCGGCCAGCATCGCGCCCGCAACCTCGATCGGGTTCGGCCAGGCGAGCGGTCGCGCGGTCACGGCCGGCTGCATCAGTGCATCGCTTCCTTGATCAACTCGTCGGCGGCTTCGGCCAGGAGCGAGTCCGCCGCCTCGCCATAGACCATCTCGCGGCCGATCTCCAGCAGCGCCGGAACCGCCAGCGGCGAAACATGGTCCAGCGCCTTATGGACGATTCGGCCCTCGATGCGCGAGAGCATGTCGCCAAGCCGCCGGATGTCGAGCAGGCCGGTCGCGGCGTCCGCCCGCGCCGCCCGCAGCAGCAGATGATCCGGCTGGTGCTTGCGCAGCACGTCGTAGACGAGATCGGTCGAGATGGTGAGCTGGCGGCGGGTCTTCTCCTCGCCGGGGAAGCGCCGCTCGATCAGCCCGGCGATGATCGCGCAACTGCGGAAGGTGCGCTTCATCAACGCGGATTCGGCGAGCCACGCCTCGAGGTCGTCGCCCAGCATGTCCTTGTCGAACAGCGCGGCGAGCGACAGGCCGCCGCGCGCGATGCGCAGCGCGACGTCGCCCGCGCCCCACACCGCCAGCGCATATTCGTTGGCGACGAAGCCGAAGGGTTTCAGCCCCGCGCGTTCGAGCCGCCGCGTCAGCAGCATGCCGAGCGTCTGGTGCGCGAGCCGGCCCTCGAACGGATAGCAGACGAGATAATGCTTCTCCGCGCGCGGAAAGGTTTCGACCAGCAGATCGCCCGGCGGCGGCAGCATCGAGCGCCATTGCTGGATGTCGAGCCATTCGCGCACCTGCTCCGGCAGCGCGCGCCGCGCCGCGCTGTCCGCCAGCAGCGCGCGCACACGGGCGGCGAGATAGGTCGAAAGCGGAAATTTGCCGCCCTCGTAGGACGGCACTTTCGGATCGGTGGCGCTGGAGCGCGAGACATAAACCTCGTCCTCGACGATCGCCTCGTATTTCAGGATTTCGCCGGCGAACACGAAGGTGTCGCCCGGCGCCAGCATCTCGATGAAATATTCCTCGACCTGGCCGAGCAGGCGCCCGCCGCGCGGGATCTGCGCGCCCGAACGCCGGGAGCGCATCAACCGCACCTTCAGCATGTCGGCCTCGACGATGGTGCCGATGTTCATGCGATAGCGCTGCGCGACGCGCGGATGCGCGATGCGCCAGCGGCCGTCCTTGCCCTGACGGATTTTCGCGAAGCGTTCATAGGCTTTCAGCGCATAGCCGCCGGTGGCGACGAAATCGACCGCGGCATCGAAGTCGGCGCGCGCGAGGTCCGCATAGGGCGCGGCGGCGCGCACCTCGTCGTAAAGCTCGTCGGCAAGGAACGGCTCGCCGCAGGCGCGGCCGAGAATGTGCTGCGCCAGCACGTCGAGCGCACCGGTCCGCAACGGCGGCGTGTCCTGAGCATTCTCCTTCACCGCGTCGATCGCCACCGTGCACTCCAGCACCTCGAAGCGGTTCGCCGGCACCAGCACCGCGCGCGACGGCTCGTCGAGCCGGTGATTGGCGCGGCCGATGCGCTGCATCAGCCGTGACGAGCCTTTCGGCGCGCCGACATTGACGACCAGATCGACATCGCCCCAATCGATGCCGAGATCGAGCGACGAGGTGCAGACCACCGCGCGCAGCCGGCCCGCCGTCATCGCCGCTTCGACCTTGCGGCGCTGCGCGACATCGAGCGAGCCGTGATGCAGCGCGATGGCGAGATTGTCGTCGTTCACCGTCCAGAGTTCCTGGAACAGAAACTCGGCCTGACTGCGGGTGTTGACGAAAACCAGCGTCGTCTTGTGATCCTTGATGAGCTGGTAGATCTCAGCCAGCGCGTGGCGCGCCGAATGACCGGCCCAGGGAATGTGCGCGAGGCTGTCGAGCATGTTGACGTCGGGTTTGGCGCCGCCCTCCGCGATGACCAGATCGGCCATCGCCGTGCGTCCCGGCGGCTGCGGCACCAGATAGCGCCGCAGGTCGTCGGGCGCGGCGACCGTCGCGGACAGGCCGACCGTCGCGATCTGCGGCGCGAGCGCAAACAGCCGCGCGAGATCGAGCGAGAGGAGATCGCCGCGCTTCGACAGCACCAGCGAATGCAATTCGTCGAGGATGACCCGGCGCAGCGTGCCGAACAGGAACGGCGCGTCGGCGCTGGCGAGCAAGAGCGCCAATTGCTCCGGCGTGGTCAGCAGAATGTCCGGCGGATCGCGGCGCTGGCGCTGGCGGCGCGAGGCCGGCGTGTCGCCGGTGCGTGTCTCGAGCCGCACCGGCAGACCCATCTCGGCGACGGGCGCTTCGAGGTTGCGGGCGATGTCGACCGCCAGCGCCTTGAGCGGCGAGATGTAAAGCGTGTGCAGGCCCTGCGCGCGGGCGACCGCGCGGCCCGACGAGCGCAGCTTTCCGGCCGGCGCGGCGCGCTCGGTCAGTTCCACCAGCGACGGCAGGAAACCGGCCAGCGTCTTGCCGGCGCCGGTCGGCGCGATCAGCAGCGTCGAGCGGCCGGCACGCGCATGCGCCAGCAGTTCGAGCTGATGCGCGCGCGGCTGCCAGCCGCGCCTGGCGAACCAGCGCGCGAAGATCTCCGGCAATGGCGGCTGGCGTTCCGATGGCGTCATATGGGCGCTAGACTATCATGGCGTGATACGAGTCCGGCTCCCATGACCCTCTATTCAACCCTGTTGCGGCCGCTGCTGTTCCGGCCCGATGCCGAAACGGTCCATCGCGCGGCGATGTCGTTCGGCGCGGCGGCGGGCTTCGCCGGCGGCGCGCTGCGAAGCCTGACCGTGGTGGACGACGCGCGGCTCGCCACCACCGTCGCGGGTCTTGCGTTTCCGTCGCCGGTCGGGCTCGCCGCCGGTTTCGACAAGAACGGCGAGGCGGTCGACGCGCTTGCCGGTCTCGGCTTCGGCTTCATCGAGATCGGCTCGGTGTCGGCATTTGCTTCGGCGGGCAATCCGCGGCCGCGGCTGTTCCGGCTGCCGGACGACCGCGCCATCGCGGTCGCCTATGGCGTGCCGAACGATGGCGCAGAAATTGTGGCGGCGCGGCTCGCGCGCGTCCGGCTGCCGGTGCCGCTCGGCATCAACATCGTGAAGACCAATTTCGGCGCCGGCGCGCCGCCGGAGACGGACGACGCCATCGTCGCCGAGTATATGCAGGCCGCGCGGGCGCTGGCGCCGCGCGCGGACTACCTGATGTTCAACCTGAGCTGCCCGAACACCGTGGACGGCCGCGATTTCTTCGCGGATCGCGGGCGGCTCGATGCCTGGCTTGCCGCGCTGTCGGCCACGCCGCTGCCCTGCCCGGTGTTCCTGAAAGTCTCGCCGCTCGGCGGCATTGCCGCGATCGAGCAACTGCTGGAAGCCGCCGCGCCGCATGCGTGCATTCGCGGCTTCATGTTCAATCTGCCGAGCGCCAAGCCCGAAGGCGCGATGCGCACGCCGCGCTGCGTTTGGCAGGCGATGCCGGGCGCGGTGTCCGGCCCGCCGGCCGCACCGCTGCTCGACGAGTGTTTGCGCGAATGCTACCGCCGCATGGATCGCAAGCGCTACGTGCTGTTCGCTTCGGGCGGCGTTTCGTCGGGCGCGGACGCTTACGCCAAAATCCGCATGGGCGCATCGCTGGTCGCGCTCTATACCGCGCTGATCTATGACGGGCCGCTGGTGGTGCGCCGCATGACACGGGAACTCGCCGCGCTGTTGGCGCGCGACGGTTTCAATTCGGTGGCTGACGCTGTGGGAATCGACAACCGTTAGGCGCGGCCCGCCACGCAAATAAGACCGGGAACCGGGACGCCCTTCTCGGTGCGCATCGACGCCGCTTCGAGGCTGACGAGCGCAAGCCCGGCGCCGCCAAGCGCATCGAGCACATGCTCGCGGCCATGCGCGTATCGCAGCGTGTCGCGCAGCATCACGCCGTCGCCGTCGTGCGTTTCGACGCTGAAGGCGATCAGCGCATCGTCGGTCATCACGCGCGCGGCGGCGGCGAGTACCGGACCCAGCTCCTTCATGTAAACGAACACGTCGGCCGCGATGACCAGATCGCAGGCCGCCGCGGCTTCGCCGCGCAGAAACTCCGCGACGTCGCCCACCTCCAGCCGGTCGTAGAAGCCCTTGACGCGCGCCTGCGCGATCATGCCGGGCGACAGGTCGACGCCAACGAGATGCGTGCAATGCGCGCGGAACGCGCCGGCCGCGAGCCCCGTGCCGCAGCCGAGATCGAGCACGGTCCTGAAACGCAAAGACCGCCCGCTCGCCATCACCGCATGGAACAGCAGGCCCGGCCCGCAATAGTCGAGACGATCCACCAGCGTCCTGTCGAACACCGGCGCGTAGCCGTCGAACAGCGCGCGCACATAGGCCGGCGGCATTTCGTCGGCGGTCTCCGCACCGAGCCGCATCAGTTGCAGATGCGCGCCGCGCCGGTCCGCCGGATCGAGCGCAAGCGTCTTGCGGAATGCCTCGATTGCGCCGGCCTTGTCGCCGAGTCCGGCACGGACCTCGCCGAGCATGAACCACGCCGAGATATAGTCCGGCGCGATCTCCAGCGCCTGTATCAGCAGGTCGGCTGCCGCCGCGAGGTCGCCGCGATCGGCATGATCGCGCGCCCATTCGAAACGGCGGTCGGCGATCAGGTCGCCGGACGAGGAATGGAACGGAACCGGACGCATGGTGGGATGCCGGACGTCTCGCAAAGCAGGAAAGCCGTGCCTATTTACCGGCAATGCGGCCTGAAGACATCCTGGTTCCCACGCCCCGCGGCCTGTGCTGCAAGGAGGCCGGTTTTCATATCGATCCGGTGCGGCCGGTCGCCAAGGCCCTCATTACGCATGCCCATTCCGACCACGCCCGCGCCGGCCACGGCGCCGTGCTGGCGACGCAGGAAACCCTCGACATCATGCGGCTGCGTTACGGCGAGCGCTTCGCCGGCACGACACAGGCGGTCGCCTATGGCGAGACGATCAAGCTCGGGAAAACCCGGGTGTCGTTTCACCCGGCCGGCCATGTGCTGGGGTCGGCGCAGATCGCGGTCGAGCGCGGCGGGCTGCGGATCGTCGCCTCCGGCGACTACAAGGACGTGCCCGACCCGACCTGCGCGCCGTTCGAACTGACGCCCTGCGACGTCTTCATCACCGAAGCGACCTTCGGCCTGCCGGTGTTTCGGCACGGCGATCCCGACGCCGAAATCAGGAAGCTGATCGACTCCGTCGGCCTGTTTCCCGACCGCGCGCATCTGATCGGCGCCTATTCGCTCGGCAAGGCGCAGCGCGTCATCGCGCTGCTGCGCAAGGCCGGCTACGACCGCACGATCTATCTCCACGGTGCGATGGAGAAGATCACCACCTATTATCGGGAGCGCGGCATCGATCTCGGCGCGATCGAGCTGGTGCGCGGCGCGGCCAAGAACACGCTCGCCGGCACCGTCACGCTCTGTCCTCCCTCAGCGACGCGCGAGTTATGGGCGCGGCGCTTCCCAGAGCCGCTGGCCTGCTTCGCCTCCGGCTGGATGCGGGTGCGCGCCCGCGCGCGGCAGGGCGGCGTCGAGCTGCCGCTCGTCATCTCCGACCATGCCGACTGGGACGGCCTGACCGCGACCATCGCGGCGACCGGCGCCGGCGAAGTCTGGGTGACGCACGGCCAGGAGGACGCGCTGGTGCACTGGTGCGGCACCCGCGGGCTGAAAGCACGGCCGCTCGACATCGTCGGCTATGGCGACGAGGAAGAGGAAGCGGTCGACGGCGGCAAGGACGCGCCGGCATGAAACGCTTCGCGCAACTGCTCGACCGCCTGTCCTACGAGCCGGCGCGCAACGGCAAGCTGCGGCTGATCGTCGACTATTTGCGGGAGACGGGAGACCCCGACCGCGGCTTCGCACTCGCCGCGCTGACCGGCGCGCTGTCGTTCAAACACGCCAAGCCCGCGCTGATCCGCAGCCTGATCGCCGAACGCGCCGACTCGGTGCTGTTCGCCCTCTCCTATGACTATGTCGGCGACCTCTCCGAAACCGTCGCGCTGATGTGGCCGGCCGCGCCCGGCAAGCGGCCGAACCGCACGCCGCCATTGTCCGAGATCGTCGACACGCTGTCCTCGCTCGGCAAGTCCGAACTGCCGGCGCGGCTGGCGCACTGGCTCGATGCACTCGACGAAACCGGACGCTGGGCGCTGTTGAAGCTGGTCACCGGCGGACTGCGCGTCGGTGTATCGGCGCGGCTCGCCAAGACGGCGCTCGCCACGCTCGGCGGCAAGGAGACCAATGACATCGAGGCGATCTGGCCGGCCAGCGCGCCGCCCTACACCGAAATCTTCGACTGGCTCGAAGGCCGCGCCGACAAGCCGGACGTGCGGCCCTCGACCACATTCAGTTCCCCGATGCTGGCGCACGCCATCGAGGAAGGCGAACTCGCCGCGCTCGACCCCAAGGACTTCATCGCGGAGTGGAAATGGGACGGCATCCGCGTGCAGGCGATCGCGGCGCGCGGCGAGGACGGCGCCTTGCGAACAAGGCTGTTCTCGCGGACCGGCGACGAGATCACCGGCAGCTTTCCCGATCTCGCGGAGGCGCTGACGGCGGAAGCCGCCATCGACGGCGAACTGCTGGTGGTGCGCGAGGGCCGCGTACAATCGTTCAACGTGTTGCAGCAACGGCTGAACCGCAAGACCGCCAGCGCCAAGCTGCTGGCCGAGTTTCCGGCGCATCTTCGCGCCTACGACCTGCTGGCGGAAGGCGACGACGACCTGCGCGCGATGCCGTTTTCCGAGCGGCGCAAGCGGCTCGAAGGCATAATCCGCAAGTTGAAATCGCCGAAGGTCGATCTGTCGCCGGTCGTGCCGTTCAGGACATGGGATGCGCTGATTGCGGCGCGCGCCGATCCCGCGCACCACGGCGGCGGCGCGGACGCCGAGGCGATCGAGGGCGTCATGCTGAAGCGCCGCGATTCCGTCTATGTCGCCGGCCGGCCGAAAGGCCCGTGGTGGAAATGGAAACGCGATCCGATGACGGTCGACGCCGTGCTGATGTATGCGCAACGCGGGCACGGCAAGCGCTCGTCGTTCTATTCCGACTACACCTTCGGCGTCTGGACCGAGGGCGAGAACGGCCCCGCGCTGGTGCCGGTCGGCAAGGCCTATTTCGGCTTCACCGACGACGAGTTGAAGGAGATCGACCGCTTCATCCGCCGCAACACGGTCGACCGGTTCGGGCCGGTGCGGCAGGTGACGGCCGAGGCCGACAAGGGACTTGTGCTGGAAGTCGCGTTCGAGGGCCTGCAGACATCGACGCGGCACAAATCCGGCCTCGCGATGCGTTTCCCGCGCATCAGCCGGCTGCGCTGGGACAAGCCGCCGCGCGAGGCCGACCGGCTTGAAACGCTCGAGAAAATGCTGGCAGATAACGGCAACCGGCGAAGCACCGGACGGCGGGACAAGACAGCGGCGCGCGCGGAAGGACAGGACAATGGCTAACAATGCAGTGACGCGGGTGATCGGCGGTTCGCCGCTGGCGGTGCTCGGCCGGCTGATCCTGGTGTCGATCCTGGTCGGCGTCGTCCTCAGCGTGCTCGGGCTCGACCCCTGGAACATCCTCGACAGCGTCCGCCGGCTGTTCGAGCACCTGTGGGACATGGGCTTCGACGCGGTCTACTGGCTGTGGCGCTATTTCCTGCTCGGCGCGGTGATCGTGATCCCGATCTGGTTGATCATCCGCCTCATCAACGCGCCGCGCGGGCGGTGATGGCGTGAAGCCGACTCATTTGTACATGCCGGGTCGGCAACAGGCCGCTCACCCCCGCGAAAGCGGGGGTCCAGAAACAAAATAATTCGCGTTTCGGTGCGATCCTAGATTCCCGCTTTCGCGGGAATGAGCGGAGTTTGGTTCGACTGAACGGGTACCCTCTAGCTCGGCCAGCTTTCGGCAGTGATCGTCGCCGCGTCGCTGCCGATCATCGAGGCGAGCGAGGTGCGATGGCCGCGGCGGATGGCGGCCTCGAGGTCATGCTTGATCTCGCCGACGAGTCCGATGCCGCGATAGACGAGCCCGGTATACATCTGCACCAGCGTGGCGCCGGCCTTGATCTTGGCGATCGCGGTCGCGCCGGAATCGACGCCGCCAACGCCGATCAGCGGGAAGACGTTTTCCGCGCGCACATAGGTTTCCGCCAGCATCCCCGTCGCCAGCTTGAACAGCGGGCGGCCGGACAGTCCGCCGGCCTCGCGCGCGGCCTCGTGCTCGCGCAAAATCTGCGGCCGGGTGACCGTGGTGTTGCAGACGATCATGCCGTCGATGCGCTGGCGGCGCGCCACGCCAACCACGTCGTCGAGATCGCCGAGCGTCAGGTCCGGCGCGATCTTCAGGAGCACCGGCACCTTGCGCGTGGCACGCTCGCGCGCCTCGAGCACGCGCGACAGCAATTCGTCGAGCACCTTCGCCTGCTGCAGATCGCGCAGGCCCGGCGTGTTGGGCGAGGAAATGTTGACGGTGAAGTAGCTCGCATAAGGCGCGAAGGCGCCGACGAGCCGCACATAGTCGGCAATGCGGTCTGAGGAATCACGGTTGGCGCCGATATTGACGCCGACGATGCCGCTCGCCTTGCTGCCGTCCTTGCCGCGCGCCGCGAGCCGCGCCTGCACCGCCGCCTCGCCCTCATTGTTGAAGCCGAGCCGGTTGATGGCGCCCTGGTCCGCGGCGAGCCGGAACAGGCGCGGCCGCGGATTGCCGCCCTGCGGCCGCGGCGTCACCGAACCGACCTCGACGAAGCCGAAGCCGGAGCGCAGCAGCGGATCGACCACCGTCGCGTTCTTGTCGAAGCCGGCCGCGATGCCGATCGGATTGGGGAAGTCGAGCCCGAAGGCGCGGACCGCAAGCAGCGGCGAATCGCTCGCAGGCGGGCGCTGCGGCACATAACGCAACGCCTTCAACGCCAGCGTGTGGGCATCCTCGGGATCGAGCGCCCGCAACAGGGGGCGCGACAGGCGGTCGAAAAAACCGATCACGGCAGCCTCCGGGACGGGCCTTCAGGTCCCGCGGTCCCTATAACGGGGCGCGGCTGCGCTGTCCAAAGCTGCCCATGCGTTTTACCCGGGATTGCCTCTTGCCTTGGCCGCCCGATTCAAGGTTATAATTCCTAGCACTCGGACAATAATCTCAAGGCACAGACAAGACACCAGCGCCGTGGCCGTTCGCACTCCTTCCATGCTGACCCATGCCCAGATCTGGGCGGCGATCGACCGGCTGGCCGCGCGCGCGGGCCTGTCGCCGTCGGGCCTCGCCAAGAAAGCCGGGCTCGACCCGACCACCTTCAACAAGTCGAAGCGCGTGACGCCGGACGGCCGCGCGCGCTGGCCCTCGACCGAGTCCGTTGCGAAGTCGCTCGCCGCGACCAGCACCACGGTCAACGAATTCGTCAGCCTGATCACCGACACCGGCCGCGCCGCCGTGCAGGCGGTGCCGCTGATCGGCTTCGCGGAAGCCGGCGCCGGCGGCTATTTCGACGACGGCGGCTTTCCGGTCGGCAAGGGCTGGGAGGAGATCGCCTTCCCCGCCGTCAACGACGAGCACGCCTATGCGCTGGAAATCTCCGGCGACTCGATGAAGCCGGCCTATCGCGACGGCGACGTCATCATCGTCTCGCCGGCCGCGCCGACGCGGCGCGGCGACCGCGTCGTGGTCAAGACCAAGCGCGGCGAGGTGATGGTGAAGGAACTGCGCCGCAAGACGACCAAGAGCATCGAGCTGAAATCGCTGAACGCCGAGCATCAGGACCGCACGCTGCAGATGTCCGACGTGCTGTGGGTCGCGCGCATCATGTGGGCGAGCCAGTAGCGCGACGCACACGCCTTCGTGGTCACGCCGAGCGCGCCAGCGCGCCGTCGATCATGCTCACGGTGTTGTCGACGCCGTAGACCGCGACGAAGGAGCCGAAGCGCGGCCCCTTCTCCTGGCCGAGCAGCACCTGATAGAGCATGTTGAACCAGTCGAGCGAGACGCCGGGGCGGCCGTCCTTCGCCTTCTTGGCGTGATCGAGGAACGGCTCGCGGCGGCCGATCTCGTAGACGACATTCTGGATGTCTTCAGCGGTCGCGTCTGCCTTGAGGTTCGACAGCGCGTCGCGCAGATCCTGCAGCGCCTTGCGCTCGACGTCCGACGGCTCGCGGAAGTTCTTGGCCGGCAGCACGAAGTCGCGGAAATACTGAATGGCGTAGCCGACCATCGCGTCGAGCTTCGGATGGGTCTGCGGCGTGACGCCCGGCCGGTAGCGGCCGATGAAGCCCCACAGCGTCCCGGCGTTCTCGGCATTGGACGACGACACCAGCGTCAGCAGCATCGCGAACGAGATCGGCATGTCGATCTGCGGCGGATTGCCGGAGTGGACGTGCCACACCGGATTGGAGAGCCGCTGCTTGGTGTCCTGCTTCGCGTAGCCGTCGATGAACTGCTGGTACTCATCGACATTGCGCGGGATGACGTCGAAGTACAGCCGCTTCGCCGCCTTCGGCTCGCGGTACATAAAGAGAGAGAGACTCTCCGGCGAGGCGTATTTCAGCCACTCCTCGATGGTGAGGCCGTTGCCCTTCGACTTCGAAATCTTCTGGCCGTTCTCGTCGAGGAACAGTTCGTAGTTGAAGCCCTCCGGCGGCGTGCCGCCGAGCGCCTTGCAGATCTCGCCGGACAGCTTCACCGAATCGATCAAATCCTTGCCGGCCATTTCGTAATCGACGCCGAGCGCGCACCAGCGCATCGCCCAGTCCGGCTTCCATTGCAATTTGCACCTGCCGCCGGTGACCGGCGTGGTCACGCTCTCTTTCGTCTCCGGGTCTTCGTAGGTGATCGTGCCGGCCTTGGCGTCATGCGCGGTGACCGGCACCTGCAGCACGATGCCCGTCTTCGGATCGATCGGCAGGAACGGCGAATAGGTCGAGGCGCGCTCCTCGCGCAGCGACGGCAGCATGATCGCCATCACCTTGTCGAAGCGCGCGAGCAGCGTCAGCAGCGCCTCGTCGAACCGGCCCGAAGTGTAGCACTCCGTCGAGGAGAGGAACTCGTACTCGAAGCCGAAGTGATCGAGGAAGGCGCGCAGTCGCGCATTGTTGTGCTCGCCGAAGCTCGGATGGGTGCCGAACGGATCGCGCACTTTCGTCAGCGGCTTGCCGAGATCCTGCGCCAGCATGTCCTTGTTCGGCACGTTGTCCGGCACCTTGCGCAGGCCGTCCATGTCGTCCGAGAAGGCGATCAGCCGCGTCTTCACCTTGTCGTCGGTCAAGACGCGGAAGGCATGGCGCACCATCGTGGTGCGCGCGACCTCGCCGAAGGTGCCGATGTGCGGCAGGCCCGAGGGGCCATAGCCGGTCTCGAAGATCACTTCGTCCTTGGGCTTCTTCTTCAGCCGCGCGACGATCTTGCGCGCCTCCTCGAACGGCCAGGCGTTCGACTTCTCGGCGGTTTCACGAAGCGATGCGGCGGTGTCGGTCACGGACATTATGTCTTCGGTGTTTGGTCGGTTTCAGGCGCGGACAGTAGGAATCTGTGGGGGGATGTCAAATGGGGGGCGGTCCGGCCATCCTCATCGTCATTCCGGGTCCGCGCCAATCGGCGCGGACCCGGAATCCAGCGGCAAATGCGGAACCCTCATCTGGATTCCGGGTTCGCTTGCCTTCGCGCGTTACCGCGCTTGGCTCGCGCCCCGGAATGACGGCGTTATTTTCAGCCACGCCTTCTCCTTCTCGCGGCGCAATCAACGTCCGAGTTTTTTGGGGTTCATACGCCCCTCTTAAAGAGTGAGGGGGACGGAGCGCCGGAAGGCGCAAACCGTATTGTCCGCCTTTGCGAAGGCGGCGCACGCTTGCGAAGCGCGCTCGCCTTCCGGCGCTCCATCGCGGCATTTTTCGATGCGGGCCGCGCGATCGGGACACCGGAGCTGCGCCGCCGATTAAAGCGGCGGTTGCCGGGCCGTACCTGCAAGCTCCTTGCGTCCGGGCCGTAGTGCCCGGAGGGCGGAGCCCCGCATCGCCCGAGGGCAAGCTTACGAGGCTTGCACGCAGGCGCCGCACCCTTCCCCATTCTCAGGACGTCTCGCGAGAACGCCCCTCGTAGAAAGGGTGATAGGAATATATACTTAAATCCTAGATGGAGTCAACAGGCGAGTCGGATTGCCGTTAGCGCACATCGTGCCGCATAATAATTTTCGGGGACTGAAATGGGCTTTCGATTTCGCAAGTCAGTAAGGATTCTGCCGGGCGTCCGCTTGAACTTCAGTAAAAGCGGAACGTCCGTCTCAATAGGGACTCGTGGCTTACGCTATACAGTTGGAACGAAAGGAACTCGAACGACAGTTGGATTGCCGGGAACGGGAATATCCTGGACAGAGCATCGACCGTACAAGGCAAGCAAACACATATTACATAAGCCAACGGCTAGCCAACCAATCCCACACCGCGTTACGACTGAGCAAAAAATTGAAAGCGCCTCCGCAGAAACAATCAATGCTCTGTCAATTAGCGAACTTGCCCCAATCCTTGCTGCGATCCAAAAGCGGCCTAGATTTACTCCTGCAGTCGTCGCGATCTGTTCCTTAATTTTACTTGTTGCACTGGCATTAAACACCTCAACGCTGCCATCCATATCGCTCCTGTTTGCTATTATTTCTATATTCATATCAGCGCTCCTTGATCGATATCGCCGCTCTATCAAGGTTGAGTACACCGTAGAAGGCACAGCACAAATAATATCAAAAACGTTAGCCGAGACATTTCTAGACATCAGATCGTGCAAAGCTACTTGGGCCATCGCCACGATCGCCTCTACTTCCGACTGGAAACGAAATGCGGGCGCATCAAAGTTAAACGAACGAGAGGCCATTTATCTTCAATTTGGGAAGCCAACCTGCCTTCGAGGCGACATTTCTCTTCCAACCATTAAGACCGCCAAGCAAGAGATTTACTTCCTGCCGGATGCGCTGTTATTGCGCACGCAAGGCTCCGTGGCCGCCCTGACGTATCAAGAGTTAAGCTTTGAGAATGCGCGAGTGAACTTCATCGAAGAGAAAACAACACCGCCTGATGCGGTGATTCTCGGAAACACTTGGAGATTCATCAACAAAGATGGAAGCCCCGACCGAAGATTCAATGGGAATAGGCAAATTCCAATTTGCCAATACGGCCAGATGTCCTTTCGCTCCGCCAACGGACTAAATTGCATCGTTCAATATTCACGCCACGCGGCGGCGGAGCGCTTTGCAAAGGCGATCAATATTCTTCAGCGTCCTAGTTCGCGCATTGAAGCAAAGTCAATTACATCCGCGAAAACTCCCAAAGCATGGCCGGGGAATCTATTTTTGATATGCTTTTCAATTGTCAGTTTGTTTCTGTTTGTTCTACTCATGCAGGAAAGCTCATTAAATATCGAAGATGAAAGCGCACGGAGAATCACGCCTTCCTCCTCGCCATCGCGCACCAACCACACGTCAAAAATGGGGATACCCGGCGAAAATCAGGGCCGCAGCACAATCAGTCCCCCCACTCGATCGCAGGCAACACCAAAACTCACCACTGAGCCACCAGAGGTGAGAAAAAAGACCTTGGCCGAGTGCCTTACAATCAGCGACCTTGACGCCAGAACGGATTGCTTTGAGGAAGTCCATGCTAATTTCCCCAGACAATGACGCCTTATCTTTTATTCCTACAACGGAATTTCTTAGTTCATCACGCACAGCTGCGCTTCGTTGATTGCCGGGTCACGCTCGGCAACGACAGAAGGTACTTCACTCATTCCCGCGAAATCGGGAATCCAGAGATCAACAACAAAGTCAGTGATTGTGGATCCCCGCCTACGCGGGGATGACCGGTTGAGGTTGGCGCGACGGCTCCTGAATCATCGCGCTCTTTCGTGATCCACGGAAGACCGCTACATGCTGCGCTGAACAACGCGAGCGCACCCCGTGCCCCCTGCTGCTACACCGCCATCAAAAACCACCGCCGTGATCGGCGCCGGTCCTGCCGGGCTGATGGCCGCCGAGGTGCTGGCGCGCGGCGGTGTCGCCGTCACCGTTTATGACCGGATGCCGTCGGCGGGGCGCAAGCTGCTGATGGCCGGGCGCGGCGGGCTGAACCTCACCCACAGCGAAGACCTGACCGCCTTTCTCGCGCGCTATCGCGGCGGCGGCGACAGGCTGCGCCGTGCTGTCGAAGCGTTTCCGCCTTCGGCGCTGCGCGCATGGGCCGATGAACTGGGACAAGAGACCTTCACCGGCTCCAGCGGCCGCGTGTTCCCGAAGGCGATGAAAGCCTCGCCCTTGCTGCGCGCCTGGCTGCGGCGGCTGAACGACCTCGGCGTGCGCTTTGAATTTCGTCATCACTGGCGCGGCTTCGACGACGCCGGACGTCTGCGCTTCACGCAAAATCCAAATAACGATGGCGATGACGATGTGACCGTCGCGGCGGACGCGACCGTGCTGGCGCTCGGCGGCGCGAGCTGGCCGCGACTCGGCTCCGATGGCGGCTGGGCCGATATCTTAAGCGAGTGCGGTGTCGGCATTGCGCCGCTCGCAGCGTCGAACTGCGGCTTCGCCGTGCCGTGGTCGGAGCCGTTCCGCCGCTTCGCGGGCGAACCGCTCAAGCGCATCGCGCTGACGTTCGGCAGCGTCACCGCGCGCGGCGAGGCCGTCGTCACCCGCGACGGGCTTGAAGGCGGCGCGGTCTACGCGCTGTCGCCGCTGCTGCGCGAGGCCATCGCGGCGCAAGGCGACGCGACGCTCATCATCGACCTGCGGCCCGACATGAGCAGCGATGCCATTGCCGAAAAACTGTCGGCGCCGCGCGACAAGCAATCGCTGTCGAACGTCTTGCGCAAGGCGCTGAAACTTTCGCCCGCTGCCGCCGGCTTGCTGCATGAGGCCGCCGCGTCGGCGGGCAAAGCATTGTCGGCTTACGATGCAGCCGCGCTTGCCGCGCTCATCAAGTCCGTGCCGGTGCGGCTCACCGCACCAAAGCCCATCGCCACCGCGATCTCGTCGGCCGGCGGCGTGCGCTTCGATGCGCTCGACGACGCTTTCATGCTGAAGGAATTGCCCGGCGTGTTCGCCGCCGGCGAAATGCTCGACTGGGAAGCGCCGACCGGCGGCTATCTGCTGCAGGCGTGTTTCGCGACCGGCGCGGCGGCGGGCCAGGGAGCGACCGACTGGCTTCAGCAGAGCGGCACCCGGCCATGAGGTGAAGCATCACATTTCAGTTGTCGTCCCCGCGCAGGCGGGGACCCATACCGCGGAAGTTCACCGAAAAGCTGTGGCTATGGATCCCCGCTTTCGCGGGGATGACCGGTTGAGCGAGACGCCTCGCAGAGCGCAAATTCAAAAAGGACTGATCGGGAAATAGCGCAGCCACAGGTCGGTGAACTTGCCCTTTTCCCAGATGCGGAACAGCGCCCAATTGATCGCCTGGCGCAGCACGTCGTTGCCGCGGCGCACCGCGACGCCGACGCCCTCGCCGAAGAAGCGGCTCTCGATGAACGGGCCGCCGCGAAACACGCAGCAGCCCGCGCTGTCGGTGCCGTTCAGCCAGAACGACAGCGCGATGCCGTCGCCGAAGATCAGGTCGATCTCGCCGCGCTTCAGCGCCGCGCGCACGTCGTCGGCGGTCGGATAGGTCACCACTTCGGCCTCGGTGAACAGCGCGCGCAGATACGCTTCGTGCGCGGTGCCGGCGACCACGCCGACTTTGCGCGCCTCGAGATCGCCCGGCCGCACGTCATCGAACTCGACGTCCTTGCGCGACACGAAGCGCGCCGGCGGCCGGTAATAGGGATCGCTGAAGTCGACGCGGCGGCGCATCTCCGGCGTCGCCGCCATCGAGGCGATGATGGCGTCGCCGCCATTGGTCGAGAGGCCCTCGATCAGCGTGTCGAAGCGGCGGAACTGGATCGTGCAGGGAACCTTGATTTCCTCGCAGATCAGCCGCGCGAGATCGACATTGAAGCCGGCGGGCTGGCCGTCGGCGCCGGCATAGTTGAACGGCGGATAGTCGATCTCGGTGAGAAAGCGGATGCCATTGATGCGGGTCAGGTCCGGCCGCTCCGGCCGCCGCCGCGGATCCCAGAAACCGGGCACCGCCATCGGGTCGGCGCCGGGCGCGACCGCGGGCGTGCCGGTCGGCGGCCGCTCCTGCAGATGCGCCTGCGCGTGCGCGCGATTCCCCGCCGCGAAAAACGCGGCAGCGACCGCGAGAACGAGCATCGCACGCTGAAAGTGCCGGACCGGAGACATGGAGGCGCCTGACTGAATCGGCGCGACCATATCACCCCTCACCGGCGCTGTAACAATCAGCCGGCGAGATGCTTCTCGATCTCGTAAACGGGCAGTTTCACCAGATCCTTGGGAATCTCGGCGCGGACGGCCGCCTTCAGCCCGTGCGTATAGGCCGGGCGGATCATGCCGAGCGCGCGCGGCGAGGCGACCATCACGATCGACGGCGCCTGATGCGCCTCGACCGCGCGGGCCAGATGGGCGGCGAGATCGTTGAGGAAGGCCTGCTCGGCCTGATCGTGCCAGTCGGTCTGCCCGACGGAACTGCGGCTCGGGCTCATGCTGTCCTGCGCGCGGCCGGGCTTGTCGGCACCCTGCTCATGGGTCTTCGGGTTGTCGTGCTGAAAAGTGTCGCGCGTCTTCAAATTGGGGAATTTCTCGTCGCCGGCGTTTTCCAGCACCAGCGCCTTGCCGCCGTCGCAGACGACGATCCATTCGCCCGGCTTGATCGCGAGTTTTTCCACGTCCCTGGTCATGTCGCACTCCTTGCCTCTCGCAGCCAAGGATAGGCGCGGCTTGCGGGCCGGAGTTTGTCCCAAATCAAGCTGCTTGAAGGCAGGAACTCGCTCGTCATGGCCGGGCTTGTCCCGGCCATCCACGACTTACCTCGTTTCAAGACGTGGATGCCCGGCACAGGGCCGGGCATGACGGTCAAAAAATCAGTTGCTGCCGTCGAGCAGGCGGCGGGCGATCACCTGCGCCTGGATCTCCGCCGCGCCCTCGAAGATGTTGAGGATGCGGGCGTCGCACAGGATGCGGCTCGCCGGAAACTCCAGCGCGAAGCCGTTGCCGCCGTGGATCTGCACGGCGTTGTCGGCGGCGGCCCAGGCGACGCGGGCGGCGAGCAACTTCGCCATGCCGGCCTCGAGATCGCAGCGGCGGCCGGAGTCCTTCTCGCGCGCGGCATAATACGTGACCTGACGGGCGACCAGGATTTCCGCCGCCATCATCACGATCTTGTCGGCGACGCGCGGAAAGGCCGCGATCGCCTGCGCGAACTGCACGCGGTTCTGCGCATAGTCGAGCGCCTGTTCCATCGCCGCCTGCGCGACGCCGATAGCGCGCGCCGCGGTCTGGATGCGCGCGGACTCGAAGGTCTGCATCAGCTGCTTGAAGCCGAGGCCCTCGACGCCGCCGAGCAGGTTTTCCGCCTTCACCTCGAAACCGTCGAAGGCGATCTCGTATTCCTTCATGCCGCGATAGCCGAGCACCTCGATTTCGGTGCCGGTCATGCCCTTCACCGGGAACGGGTTGCGGTCGTCGCCGCGCGGCTTTTCCGCGAGCAGCATCGACAGGCCGCGGTGGCCGGCTTCCTTCGGATTGGTGCGCACCAGCAGCGTCATCAGGTCGGCGCGCACCGGATGGGTGATCCAGGTCTTGTTGCCGTAGACCTTGTAGACATTGCCCTCGCGCACCGCGCGGGTTCTGATCGAAGCGAGGTCGGAGCCGGTGTTCGGCTCGGTGAACACCGCCGTCGGCAGCACGGTGCCGGTCGCGATCTTCGGCAGCCATTTGCCTTTCTGGTCGGCGGTGCCGCTGCCGAGAATGAGTTCGGCCGCGATCTCCGAGCGCGTGCCGAGCGAGCCGACGCCGATATAGCCGCGCGACAGCTCCTCGGAGACGACGCACATCGACTCCTTGCCAAGCCCCATGCCGCCGAATTCTTCGGGGATGGTCAGGCCGAATACGCCAAGCTCCGACATCTGCCGGATCACGTCGAGCGGGATGTAGCTGTTGGTGCGGTGCCAGCTCTGCGCGTGCTCGACCACTTCGCTGTCGGCGAACTTGCGCATCTCGTCGCGAATCGATTCGAGCGTGTCGTCGAGACTGGCGATGCCGAAGGTGACGCTGTGCGCGGCGCGGATCAGCTCGGCGGCGCGGGCGCGGCGCGCGGCAGTGTTGCCGTCCGCCATCAGCGCCTCGCAGGCCGGGTTGATGCGCGCGGCGACCTCGGCGGCGGTAAGCCCCATGTCGGCCGGGCGCACGATCTCGCCCTGGCTGATCGGGATGCCGCCGACGATCTGGGCGGCGAATTCGCCGAAGGCGATGCGGATCAGATGATCCTCAAGCTCGTTCGGCGCGTCGCCGCCCGCCATGCGCCCGGCATAGGCAACAAGCTGGCGCAGCGCCTCGACATAGGTGGCGAGCCAGGCGAGGCCGTGCGCGGCGCGCTGCTCGCGGTCGACCAGCCGGCTGACCGCGTGGCCTTCGACGACGACGCGGCCGCGGACCTTGGCAGTGGCGTCGGCGAGCAGCGCCTCGAGACCCGCCAGCGCGTCGCGGGCGGTGTCTTCGAAGCGTGGACCGGCCGGGCGCTGGGCCGCATTCGCTGGCATGGGAAACCTCACGGGGGGCGATCGGACAGACGATGCGGCCACCTTACTTTTGCGATGCACAAAAGAAAAGTTGGCGGAAAGGCGAAGGAATCCAGCGGTCTGCCCGCCCCCGCGGCCACCGGCTCGCCTCACCTATAACTGGTTTATTAACCATTTTGATCTTTTCTGGCAGCCGCCGCGTCATTGGCCCGTGCCTCCCCGTCCTTCGAGAGATCGCACCTGTGATGCGCTCCCGCTCCTGGTCCGCCCCGATCCGCCGGCTCGTCAATGCGCTGTCGGTCCGCAACCGCGTCATTATCCTCGCGCTGATTCCGGTCATCGGCTTCGTCGCCAACGCCGTGACGTTCCGCAACGGCGAGAACAATGTCAGCGCCGCGTTCGGCCACTTCAAACATTCGACCGACATCGTGGAGGCGAGCCGCGGCTTCAACGACGCGGTGATGAGCATCCGCCTTGCGGTCAGGGACTACTCCGCCGACCCAGATCAGGAGAAAATCGACCGCTTCCACATCGCGTACAGCCGCGCCTTTCAGAACCTCGCTGATATTGCGAGCGCGAGCGGCGACAAGCAGACCAAGACCGTGACCCAGATCCGCGACACGCTGGAGAACATCGAAGTGATGTTCGAGAATCTGGTCGATGAGCAGGAAGCGCTCGGCTACAGCGAGAATGCCGGCATCCGCGGGGCTCTGCATTACGCCAGCAACGCCATCGAGCTCATCATCAACGAAATGCGCCAGTGGACGACCGAGGGCAACGCCTACATCCTCAAGGCGTCGCTGATGACGATGCGCAACCGCGAGGTCGAATACCGCCAGCAGCCGCGCGAACTGACCAAGGTGCTGTTCTTCCACGCCAAGCAGGAATTCGACACCGCGTTCGGCGAGATGTTCGTGCCACCGATCATCAGGGAGTCGATGCGCGCGAAGGTGACGGCCTATGTGGACGCGTTCTCGAACTGGGTTGCCGCGACCGACCGCGCGGCGCCGTTGCGATCGCTGATCGACATCGACAGCAGCAACATGATGCCGCTCGCGGAGGGCATCATCAAATCCGCCAAACAGGCCGGCGCGGTCGCCGACGATGCGCTGACCGGCTCGCAGTCCTGGACCCGGTGGATCGTCAGCACGGTCAGCATCGGCATGGTGTTGTTCGGTCTGCTGCTGAGCTGGATCATCGGCCGCAGCATCACGCGGCCGCTCACCGGCCTGGCCGATGCGATGAAGCGTCTCGCCTCGCACGAGGCGGAGACGAAAATCCCCGCCACCCAGCTGCGCGACGAGGTCGGTGAAATGGCGCGCGCCGTCATCGTCTTCCGCGACGCCATGTCCGAGCGCGAACGGCTGGCCGCCGTCCAGGCGGAAGCTTCGAGCGCGCAGGACCTGCGCGCCGCACAGATCGCCGCCAAGATCGACCGGTTCAAGACATCGATCGAGGCCGCACTGGCGCGGCTGCGCGAGGCCTCGCAGCAGCTCGAAGCGAATTCGACCGAACTTAACGCGACGGCGGACACGGTGTCCGCCGAGGCCGGCGAGGCCGAGCGGCGCGCGGCCGCCGCATCCGAGAACGTCGCAACCGCGGCGGGCTCGGTGGAGGAACTGGCGGCGTCCGCCGGAGAAATCGCGGCGCAGGCAAGCTCCTCGACCGACGTGGCCCAGCGCGCGGTGACGCAGGGCCAGCGCGCGGTCGCAACCATGTCGAATCTCGGTCAGGCCGCGACGCGCATCGGCGAGGTGGTCGGCCTCATTCAGGCTATCGCCGCGCAAACCAACCTGCTCGCGCTCAACGCCACCATCGAGGCGGCGCGCGCCGGCGAAACCGGCAAGGGTTTCGCCGTGGTCGCGGCGGAGGTGAAGTCGCTCGCCGGGCAGACCGCGAAGGCGACCGACGATATCGCCTCGCAGGTCGGCGCCATCCAGTCGGCGACCACCGGCGCGGTGCAGGCGATCGAGCAGGTCAACACGATCATTGCCGACATGGCGGGCATCGCGGCGGCCGTCGCCGCCACCGTCACGCAACAGAGCGCGGCGATCAGCACGATCTCGAACGGCGTGACGCGCGCGTCGGGCGACGCCCACACCGGCGCGCAGGCGATGAGCCGGGTGGCGGGACTGAGCGGCAGCGCCCGCGCGACCGCCGGCGGCGTCAAGGACATGGCGGATCGTCTCGCGGTCGAGGCGGAACATCTCGAAGCCGAGGTCCGGCAGTTCCTCAACGACGTCAAGGCGGCATAAACCGGTCGCCGCGTGCCGCTTTCGCACGCGTTCGCCTTTGTTTGCCCTTGCCAACGGCCTCGTCTCATCCAATCTGTAGGCGACAGGCGTTCACAAGGGCTTGCTATTGCCGTCCGTCCATAAAATTCTCGCCGTCCCGTACGAGGCCTTCAACCAGTTCGCCCGCGACGACGGCTGGGCCATCGCGAGCCACATCGCGCTGTCGCTGCTGATGGCGCTGTTCCCGTTCCTGATCGTCGTCACCGCGCTCGCGGGTTTCTTCTTCGGCTCGCAGGAACTCGCCGACGAGGCGGCCCGCATCCTGCTCGAAGCCTGGCCGCAGGCGGTCGCCGGGCCGATCGCTACCGACATCGCCGGCGTGCTGATCGGCAACCGGAGCAACGTGCTGACCTTCGGTTCGCTGTTCGCGCTGTACTTCGCCTCCAGCGGCATCGAGAGCCTGCGGATCGGACTGAACCGCGCCTACGACCTCACGGAGCCGCGTCCGTGGTGGCTGCTGCGCATCGAGTCGGTCGCCTATGTGCTGGTCGGCGCGGTGGCGCTGCTCGCCTTCGCCTTTCTCGTCGTCCTCGCGCCCGTGATCTGGACGCAGCTGGTGCGGCACGTTCCGGCGCTGGCGCCGTTCAGCGGCCTCGTCGACTTCGCCCGCTACGCCGTCGCCGCCTTCATCCTGGTGATCGCGCTGCTGATCCTGCATCTGTGGCTGCCGGCCGGCCGCCGCGGGTTCCTCGAGATCCTGCCCGGCATCGGGGCGACGCTGGCGATGTGGCTGATCGGCGGCGAAGTGTTCGGCCGCTATCTCGCGCAGTTCTCCAGCGGCTACGTCTCGATGTATGCGGGGCTTGCCTCGGCGATGGTGGCGCTGGTGTTTCTTTATATCTGCGCCTCGATCTTCATCTATGGCGGCGAGCTGAATTCGGTGATCTGCGGCCTTGTCAAAAAACGCAACGCCGCAGCGCCGCCCGACGGCCCGACTGCCTCAAATTGAAACTATTCCTCTCAATCATTTTTGGACTTTAGCCTTTATCAAGGCAGCCGGTTTCAGCGAGCCGGCACGACAGCCGGCCGGTTTATTTTTCGGTGGGCGTCCGTTGAATTCCTCGCTTCGCTACAACCCGGCCTGGGATGGCCTGCGGGCGATCGCGGCCCTTCTGGTCATCGCCGACCACAGCCGCGTGCCGGGCTTTGCCGGCGGCTATTTCGGCGTCGACCTGTTTTTCGTGCTGAGCGGCTTTCTGATCACCCGCCTGCTGGTCGACGAGTTCGAGGCCAAGGGACGCATCGATCTCGGCGTGTTCTACCTGCGCCGTTTGCTGCGGCTCACTCCGCCGCTGCTGCTGATGCTCGCGTTCTATCTCGCCTTCGCGCCCTCGGCCTGGCCTCAACTCAGCATATGGGAACATCTGCGCGACGCCGCCTTCGCGGCGTTCTATCTGTCCGACTACACGCTCGTCTTCCTCCACCAGCCGCGCTACCTGCTGCACACCTGGTCGCTTGCGGTGGAAGAGCAGTTCTACCTGATCTGGCCGCTGGCGATTTTGCTGCTGATGCGAATCCGGTGGCGGTGGCGCGTCGCGATCCTCGTCGGCCTCTATGCGCTGGCCACGACCTGGCGCATCGCCGAACACGGCCGCGTCGAGTGGAACGACATCTACTATCGCCTCGACACCCGCATGAGCGGCCTCATCATGGGCGCCATCTTCGCCACCTGCTTCAAACGGATCGGCCCGATCTCGCGGCAGAGCGCGAATATCACCGGACTGCTGGCCGGCCTCGCCCTGTTCGTCTGCATCGGCCAGGCTTACTGGCACATCGACGGCGGACTGATCTGGATGACAGCGTTCGTCAAAATCGCGGCCGTCGTGTTGATGATCGCAAGCACGGTGCCGGATTCATGGGTCAGCACAGTGTTATCGGCGCGGCCGCTGGTCGCCGTCGGCACGATCTCCTACGGGCTTTATCTCTGGCACTATTCGGTGGCGGCGTATTTCCGCGACCTGTTGCCGTGGCAGCAGACCTTCCCGATCGTCCTCGCCGTCGCTTTCGCCGGCGCGACGGCAAGCTGGCTGCTGATCGAGAAGCCGCTGCGGCGCTATCGCCGCTCGCTCGGCGCGACGCAGCCGGCGGCCGAACCGCCGCCGGTCGCCTGCGTTACCGTCAAGCCGTGCTGACTGGCGGTCAGGAACCCGCTGCTTCCAGCACGTCCTCGTAACTGCGCAGGCCGGTCGACGGCGCGTTGACCATCACCGCCATGTTGCCGGGCAGATGCTTGTTCTTCCACATCTTGGTGTGCGCGTCGGGGATCTTGTCCCAGGCGAACACCTCGCTCATGCACGGGTCGATGCGCTGTTCCAGCACGAAGCGGTTGGCCGCGCTCGCCTGTTTCAGATGCGCGAAGTGCGAACCCTGAATGCGCTTCTGCCGCATCCAGACGTAGCGCGCATCGAAGGTGATGTTGTAGCCGGTGGTGCCGGCGCAGAACACCACCATGCCGCCGCGCTTGACGACGAGGCACGACACCGGAAACGTCGCCTCGCCCGGATGCTCGAACACGATGTCGACGTCGCGCTTGCCGGTGATGTCCCAGATCGCCTTGCCGAACTTGCGGGCTTCCTTCACCCACACATCGTATTCGGGCGTGCCGACCTTCGGCATCGCGCCCCAGCACTTGAAGTCGTTGCGGTTGATGACGCCCTTGGCGCCGAGGTCGAGCACGTATTGCGCCTTGGTGTCGTCGGAGACGATGCCGATCGCATTGGCGCCGGACGCCGCGACCAGCTGCACGCCGAACACGCCGAGACCGCCGGAGGCGCCCCACACCAGCACGTTGTCGCCGGGCTTGAGCGTGTGCGGCGAATGGCCGAACAGCATGCGATAGGCGGTGGCGAGCGTCAGCGTGTAGCAGGCCGACTCTTCCCAGGTCAGATGCTTCGGCTTTTCCATGAGCTGGCGCGACTGCACGCGGCAGAACTGCGCGAACGAACCGTCCGGCGTCTCGTAGCCCCAGATGCGCTGCGAGGGAGACAGCAGCGGATCGCCGCCGTTGCAGTCCTCGTCGTCGCCGTCGTCCTGATTGCAATGGACAATGACTTCGTCGCCAACCTTCCAACGCTTTACCTTCGAGCCGACCGCCCAGACGACGCCGGAGGCGTCGGAGCCCGCGATGTGAAACGGATGCTTGTGGCCGTCGAGCGGCGAGATCGGCTGGCCGAGGCCGGCCCAGATGCCGTTGTAATTGACGCCCGCCGCCATCACGAGGACGAGCACGTCTTCTTCGCCGATCGGCCAGGTCGGCACCACTTCGAGCTTGAAGGATTCCTCCGGCGGACCGTGGCGCTCCTTGCGGATCGCCCAGGCGTGCATCTTCTCGGGCACATGACCGAGCGGCGGAATTTCGCCGATGCCGTAGAGGTCCTTCGGTCCTTCAACGCTCTTGAGCTTGGCCGCTGCCGACATGATTGCATCCTCCCCTGACGCGGGAACAAGTCTGCCTCATCGAATATTGCAGTGCAATAAAACCTTTGATCGGGTGAAAGGTTCCGCGAAGCCCGGTTTTTAAGGCTTTCTCAAGCGCGGGCGGCCAATTTGGCCCCGCAAGTGCCTTTCAGGGAACGCCGATTTGGCCGCCACCGACATGAGGTCTCTCCGCAGCGGCGGCGCGCCCCTCGCACGTCCGGTCGAACTGGCGTGTTTCGCGCTGATCGTCGCGCACGCGGTCTACCTCGCGGCGTCGTTCTGGCAGGGCAGCTGGATCGTCGGGCCGGACGGCAAGGGCATCGCCTCCGACTTCGTCAATGTCTGGGCGGCGGGCAAGCTCGCGCTCGATGGCCTGCCCGCCGTGGCCTACGACTGGCCGGCGCACAAGGCGGCCGAGGTGCTCGCGGTCGGCCACGACTTCGACGGCTATTTCGGCTGGCACTACCCGCCGATGTTCCTGTTCGCGGCGGCAACGCTCGCGCTGATGCCGTATGCCGCCGCGTATGCGCTGTGGGCCTTCGTCACCTTCCCGGCCTATGTCGCGGCAATGCGCGGCATCGTCGGCGACCGTTCCGGCTATTGGCTCGCGGCGGCGTTTCCCGCCGTGCTGTCGAACTTCATCGTCGGGCAGAACGGCTTTCTCACCGCCGGGCTGATCGGCGGCACGTTGCTGTTCATCGAACGGCGGCCGGTGCTCGCCGGAATTTTCCTCGGGGCTCTCACCTACAAGCCGCATCTCGGCCTGCTGTTTCCGCTGGTGCTGGCGGCGTCGGGACACTGGCGCGTGTTCTTTGTCGCGAGCGCGGTCGGCGCGATCATGGCGGCGCTGTCGTGGCTCGCCTTCGGCACGGTGACGTGGATCGCGTTCTTCAACTCAATCTCGCACACCTCGCAGGCGTTCCTGTCCGACGGCTGGGCGAACTGGGGCAAGCTGCAGACCGCGTTCGGCGTCACCCGCACGCTCGGCGGCAGCGAGGCGCTGGCCTGGACGGCGCAGGGACTGCTTGCCGCCGTGACCGCCATCGCCGTCTGCACGATCTGGCGCAGCCGCGCGGCATTCGACATCAAGGCCGCCGCACTCGGGACCGGCGCGATGCTGGCGACGCCTTATCTCTACACCTACGACCTCGTGGTGCTGGCGATCCCGCTCGCCTTCCTGATCCGGCTCGGCCGCCGCGACGGCTTCCTGTCTTACGAGCCGCACGGCATCGCGCTCGCCTGCCTGCTGGTGCTGGTGTTCCCCTTCGTCACCGCGCCGGTCGGCTTCGCCGCCGTGCTGGTCGCCGCCGCGCTGACCGCGCGGCGCGCGCTGCGGACGCCGGCGTGAGTGAACCCGCAACGACGCCTGCCGCGCGCATCGTCACGCTCGCCGGGTTGACGCTCGCGCTCGCCTTCTTGGTTGTGCTGGCCGGCGCCTATCTCAACGGCAACTGGCTGTTCGACGAGGCCGGCCGGCCGATCGCCAACGACTTCGTCAATGTGTTCGCGGCGGGAAAGCTCGCCCTCGAAGGCCACGCCGCTGCGGCCTATGACTGGACCGTTCACAAGGCCACGGAAGTTCAGGCGGTTGGCTACGACTTCGGCAGCTATTACGGCTGGCATTACCCGCCGACATTCTTAATTGCGGCTGCAACCCTCGCATTGCTGCCTTACACGGCGGCAGCTCTCGCCGCCCTCGCCGTCACGCTGCCGCTCTACGCGATGACGATCCGCGGCATCGCCGGCGACCGCGCCGGCTGGTTTCTCGCGCTCGGCTTTCCCGCCGCGCTGTGGAACGTGACCGCCGGACAGAACGGCTTCCTGACCGCCGCGCTGATCGGCGGCACATTACTGTTCATCGAGCGCCGTCCGGTGCTGGCCGGCGTGCTGCTCGGCCTGCTGACCTACAAGCCGCATTTCGGGCTGCTGTTTCCGTTCGCGCTGATCGCCGGCGGTTACTGGCGCGTGTTGAGTGCCGCTTCCCTCACCGCGTTTTGCATGATCGCCGCGTCGGTCGCCGTCTTCGGCGGCGAGACGTGGATCGCCTTCGCGCGCTGGATGCCGGTGACGAGCCATGTCGTGCTCGGCGAAGGCGGCGCCGACTTCGACCGGCTGCAAAGCCTGTTCGGCCTGGTGCGCGCGCTCGGTGGTGGCATGACGCTCGCATGGACAGCGCAGGGCGCCGTCGCACTGGCGGCGCTCGGCGGCGTCTGCGCGCTGTGGCGCAGCCGCGCGCCCTCCGCGTTGAAGGCGGCGGCGCTGTCGTGCGGCGCGCTGCTCGCGACGCCTTATCTTTATATGTACGACCTCGTGGCGCTGGCGGTGCCGGTGGCGTTCCTCGTCCGCATCGGACTGGCGCGCGGCTTCGCGCGCGCGGAGGCGATGATGCTGCCCGCTGGCGCGGCGCTGCTGCTGATCTATCCTTACGTCAAAACGCAGGTGGGGTTGGCCGCGACCGTGATTGTTGCGGCGCTGATCGTGCTGCGCGTCAAGGATTTTTCGTTTCGAGCAGCCTGACCAGCGCATGCAGCGTTCGGTTGACCGGCGTCGCGACGCCGAGCACTTCGCCCTCGCGCACTACGGCGCCGTTGAGATAGTCGATCTCGGTAGGCCGGCCGCGCGCGATGTCCTGCGCGGTCGATGAAATCTGCGTCGGCATCGACTGCGCGAAATCGAACAGCCGGTCGAAGATACCGGGGTCGATCTTGATGCCCCTGGCGCGGGCGACGGCGAAAACTTCCTCCGCCGCCGTGCGCATGACGTCCTTCACCTCCGGCATTGCCAGCATTTTGGCGTAAGGCATCATGGTCAGCGCCGACACCGCGTTGTAGGCGCAGTTGGTCAAGAGCTTGGTCCACAGTTCCGCGTCGATGTCGGGCGAGATCGTCACCGGCACGTCGGCACGGGCGAACAGTGCGACGACCTCGTCGAGCAGCGCGCGATCCGCGCCGCCGATCACGAGACGGCCGCCGCCGGTGTGCCGCACATGACCGGGCTTCGGCATCTGCGACGCGGCATAAACGAGCGCCGGGACCACCGGACACGAGACATGCGCGCGGATGCGCTCCGCATTGCCGACACCGTTCTGCAGGCTGAGCACCACGGCGTCCCCGGCAAGATGCGGCGCCATCGCTTTCGCCGCCGTGTCGGTGTCGCCGCTCTTGACGCAGAACAGAACATAGCGCGCGCCGGCGACGCCGGCCGGCTTCGTCGTCGCCGTGACGGCAATCGTTTCGATGCGGCCACCGTGCTCGAACAACAGCCCGTTGCGGGCGATCGCCTCGGCAAAGGCCGGACGGCCGATCAAGGTCACCGGCGCACCTGCCATAGCAAGCTTCGCGCCAAAGAAGCCGCCGACAGCGCCAGCCCCCATCACGGCGAATGCCGGCCATTCACCGTTTTTCATGTTGCTGCTCTGCACAGTGCATCGACACCGTCCCGGAATTTTGCTGCACTGAGTGGTGCCGCAATTGCGCGGTTTCGCACAAGGGGGGATGTCATGACCGTTGAAGCCCTGATTATCCTGCTGATTGTCGGCGCGCTCGCCGGCTGGCTCGCGGGCCTGATCGTCAAGGGTTACGGTTTCGGCCTGATCGGCAACATCGTCGTCGGCATCGTCGGCGCCCTGATCGCCAGCTTCCTGCTGCCGCGGCTCGGCATCGTCATCGGCGGCGGCATCATCGCCGCGATCATCAACGCCACCATCGGCGCGGTGATCCTGCTGGTGATCCTCGGCCTGATCCGGCGCTAACCGCCGATCCTCCTCCTAAAGTCTGCCGCCGGGCGGGGTTTTCCGCCCGGCGAAATATTGCATTGCAAAATGAGTTGGGCCAGAGTTGCCGCGAAGGCGGCAACGGCTGATGGCTGAGACGACCAAGCGCGGCAAACCCTGGATTTTCCGGACCTACGCCGGTCATTCGACCGCGGCGGATTCCAACGCGCTGTACCGCAAGAACCTCGCCAAGGGGCAGACCGGCCTTTCGGTCGCCTTCGATCTGCCGACCCAGACCGGCTACGACTCGGACCACGTTCTCGCGCGCGGCGAGGTCGGCAAGGTCGGCGTGCCGATCTGCCATCTCGGCGACATGCGGGCGCTGTTCGATGGCATCCCGCTCGGCACCATGAACACCTCGATGACCATCAACGCCACCGCGGCGTGGCTGATGGCGCTCTATATCGCGGTGGCCGATGAGCAAGGCGTGGCCCGCGACGCGCTGACCGGCACGATCCAGAACGACATCATCAAGGAATATCTGTCGCGCGGCACTTACGTGTTTCCGCCGCAGCCGTCGCTGCGGCTGATCAAGGACGTCGCGATCTTCACGACATCGGAGCTTCCGAAATGGAATCCGATGAACATCTGCTCGTATCACCTGCAGGAAGCCGGCGCGACGCCGGTGCAGGAACTCGCCTTCGCGCTCGCGACCGCCATCGCCGTGCTCGACACGGTGAAAGCGTCCGGCGAGGTCGATCACGCGAAATTCTGCGAGGTGGTCGGCCGCATTTCGTTCTTCGTCAATGCGGGGCTGCGCTTCGTCACCGAGATCTGCAAGATGCGCGCCTTCGTCGAATTGTGGGACGAGATCACCCGCGACCGCTACGGCGTCACCGACCCGAAGCAGAGGCTGTTCCGCTACGGCGTGCAGGTGAACTCGCTTGGCCTCACCGAGCCGCAGCCGGAAAACAACGTCACCCGCATTCTGCTCGAGATGCTGGCGGTGACGCTGTCGAAGGACGCGCGCGCCCGCGCCGTGCAGCTGCCGGCATGGAACGAGGCGCTCGGCCTGCCGCGGCCGTGGGACCAGCAATGGTCGCTGCGCATGCAGCAGATCCTCGCCTATGAGACGGACCTCCTGGAATACGGCGACATCTTCTCAGGCTCGACCGCGATTGCCGAGAAGGTCGCGGAGCTCAAGCGCGAGGCGAATGAAGAGCTGAAGCGCATCGAGGAGATGGGCGGCGCGGTCGCCGCAGTCGATTCCGGCTACATGAAGCAGCAGCTCGTCGAGTCGAACACCGCGCGGCTCGAAGCCATCGAGCGCGGCGATCATGTCGTCGTCGGCGTCAACAAATTCATCGAGAGCGAGCCATCGCCGCTAACCGGCGGTGTCGAGGCGATCATGACTGTCTCCGAGGACGCCGAGCGCGATCAGCTGGCGCGGCTCAAGGCGTGGAAGGCGTCGCGCGACAATGCGGGCGTCGCCGCCGCGCTGAAGGAGCTACGGCGTGCGGCGGCCGAAGGCCGCAACATCATGCCGGCCTCGATCGACTGCGCGAAGGCCGGCGTCACCACCGGCGAATGGGGCTGGACGCTACGCGAAGCGTTCGGCGAATACCGCGCGCCGACCGGCATCGGCCGCGCCATGCGCAACGACGTGGAGGGCCTCGACGACATTCGCGGCGAAGTCGACCGCGTCTCGCGCAAGCTCGGCCGCCGGCTGACGTTCCTGGTCGGAAAGCCCGGCCTCGACGGCCATTCCAACGGCGCCGAGCAGATCGCGGTGCGCGCACGCGACTCAGGCATGCAGGTGGTCTACGAAGGCATTCGCCTGACGCCTGAGGAGATCGTCGACGCCGCGCAGAAGGAAAAAGCCCACGCGGTCGGCCTCTCGATCCTCTCCGGCTCGCATCTGCCGCTGGTGAAGGACGTGGTGGCGCGGCTGCGCAACGCCGGGCTGACCGATATTCCCGTGGTGGTCGGCGGCATCATCCCGCCGGAGGACGCGCAGGCGCTTGCCGCCGCCGGCGTCGCGGCGGTCTATACGCCGAAGGACTTCGAGCTGAACCGCATCATGTCCGACGTGGTGCGTATCGTCGAACGGGCGAACGGCGCGACCAACACCTAATTTCACGGCTCCATTGGCAATGACATGGCGTTGGCCATAAGCTTGGCCCGCGCGCTTCGCGCAATGTGGGGACGACCATGACCGACCAGCCGGCGCCGGCGGATAAATACAACAGCGCCTTCTTCTTCAAGCTGCTGTGCGCCTACCTGGTCCTGCTGCTCGGCTGGCGGCTGTTCCTGCCGGCCCACGAATATCCCGGCCGCGCCGGCCTCATTTTCGACATGGCGACCGACGCCGGCGCCCTGCTCGCGGTCATCCTGCTGCGCGCGAAGGGACCGCCGGCGCTGTTCTGGGCCGCGGTCATCGCCGGCCTCGGCCTGTTCGCGATCCGCATGACCAGCGAAGCAAGCTGGTGGACGGGCCACCTGATGTATTCGCTGAACTGACGCCTAGAGACCCTTCAGCGCCTCGCTGAGCCGCGTCGGGCTGACCGGCTTGACGAGATAGCCGGACATGCCGGCGGCGCGGGCGGCGGTTTCGTCGCTCGCCTCGCTCTTTCCCGAAATGCCGATCACCGCCACGCGCCCCGCCGCGCCGGGCAACTCGCGAATCTTCCGCGTGGCGGCCAGCCCGTCGAGGATCGGCAGCGTCACGTCCATCAGCACCGCATCATAGTTGCCGTTAGCGACGGCGCGCACCGCCGCCTCGCCCGACTCGACGAAATCGGTGCGGTGGCCGAGTTCGGTCAGGATCGTGTTCATCACCACGCGGCCGTAAGGATTGTCCTCCGCGCACAGCACTTTCAGGCTGCGCGGCGCCGGCGTCTCGGCGGCAGGCCGCGCGGCGAACGGCTCGGCCAGCGCGGTGAAGGTGAAGGTCGAGCCGCGGCCCGGCGCGCTCGCAACGCGGAGATCGCCGCCCATCGCGCGCGCGATGCGGCGCACGAAGACAAGGCCGAGGCCGGCGCCGCCATAGCGCCGCGCGACATCCTCGCTCGCCTGCGCGAACGGCTTGAACAGCCGCGCCATGTCCTGCTTCGACAGGCCGATGCCGCTGTCCGACAGCGCGAAGGACAGCCGCACGCGGCCGCGCGGCGCGGCCTCCGCGTTGACCGCGAGCGCGACGCCGCCGCGCTCGGTGAACTTCACCGCGTTGTCGGCGAGATTTTCCAGCGCCGCGCGCAGGCGCAGCTCGTCACCCACCACCAGCGGCGGCAGGTCGCGCGCAATCGCGATATCGGTTTTCAGGCCGCGCGCCTCGGCACGGGCGCCAAGCGCGCGGCCGACCGCTTCGGCGAGACGGCGCGGCGCGAACGGCTCGCGGCGCAGCGTCAGGCCGGTGGCCTCCGCCTTCGCCGCGTCGACGATCAGCGTGGTCAGCGCCGACACATGCTCGGCGCCGCTCTTGATCGCATTGGCCCATTGCCGCTCGCGTTCGCCGAGATCGGACGAGGCGAGCAGTTCGGAGAGCGCCAGGATGCCGGTCAATGGCGTGCGGATGTCATGCGCGACGCCGGCGAGCGAGGCTTCGACCGCGCCGGGCTTGACTGCGCCGGGCTTGGCCGCTTCACGCACCGGCTTGCGCGCCGGTTTGCGCGCCGCAGTCCTCTTCTTCCGTGCGCGCTTCGTTGCGCGAACTTTCTTCTTCGCCATGCCGTTCGCCCCGCTTCCCGCCGCACCCTGCCACGGCGGCGCGCGTCAATCGAGGCCGATCAGCGCCCGGATGTCGGCGGGCGTCCGGCCGCCGGCCCGCAATTCGCGCAAGCCGGTGGCCTGCGTCGATTTCGACAGCTTGCGGCCGTCGGCGTCGAGCAGCAGACGGTGATGGCGGTAGACCGGCGCCGGCAGGCCGAGCAGCGCCTGCAGCAGCCGGTGCACCGCGGTCGATTCATAGAGATCGCGCCCGCGCACCACATGGGTGATGCCCTGCAATGCGTCGTCGGCGACGACCGAGAGATGATAGCTGGTGGCCACGTCCTTGCGGGCGAGTACCACATCCCCCCACGCGGCGGGGTTGGCGGCGATCGTCCCGCCGTCCTCATTCCATGTCAGCGGACCTGTCCGCGCCAGCGCCGCCGCCATGTCGAGCCGCAGCGCGTAAGGCTCGCCCGCCGCGATGCGCCGCTCGCGCTCGGCCTCGGGCAGCGATTTCGCCGCGCCGGCATAGAGCGGCGCGCCGTCGGGGTCGCGGCCGGCCGCCTGCGCGGCGATCTCGGCGCGGCTTTCGAAGCTCGGATAGACGAGCCCCTGATCCGCCAGCCGGCCGAGCGCGGCGCGGTAGTCGTCGAGATGCTCGGACTGCCGCCGCACCGGCCGCTCCCAGGCGATGCCCAGCCACGCGAGGTCCTCATAAATCGCCTGCTCGTAGTCCGGCTTGCAACGGACGGCGTCGATGTCCTCGATGCGTAGCAGCAGCCGGCCGCCGGCCCTCGCGGCCTGTTCGGCGTTGAGCAGCGCCGACAGCGCGTGGCCGAGATGCAGGTAGCCGTTCGGGCTCGGCGCGAAACGGAAAACGGGTGGCGACATGCATCCTCGGCGGTCATCGTCCGCAAGCAGACATCGGGTTTACCCGATGTCTGCCTTTAAGATGCGCAAGTCGGGTACACCCGACTTGCGATGGGGCATCCAGTAAACGCCAGGACGGCGATTTATCACAAGCACTCGCGTTTACTGGATCGTCCGCTTTCGCGGACGATGACGGCAGAATATGGTGACGAGGCACGAAAACCCACCATGACTCACTTCCTGCACACCGACGCCGACATGATGGCCGCGCTGGACCGGCTGGCGGAGACCGACCCGCGGCTGACGGCCGTGCGGCAGGTGGCCGGCACTTTCAGCCTGCGGCGGCGCGAGGGCGGCTTCGCGGGGCTTTGCTCGATCGTCTGCGGCCAGCAGCTCTCGACCGCGAGCGCGGCGGCGATCCGCAACCGGCTGTTTGCGGCGTTCGATCCGTTCCACCATGACGCGGTGCGTACCGCCCGCAGCGACAAGCTGAAACGCCTCGGTCTGTCCGCGCCGAAGATCAAATCGATCAAGGCGATCGGCAAGGCGCTGTCCGAAGGCCAGATCGACCTCGACGCCGTCGGCGCGATGGACGCGGACCTGGCGCACGAAAAGCTGGTCGCGCTGCACGGCGTCGGCCCGTGGACCGCCGACATCTATCTGCTGTTTTGTCTGGGCCACTCCGACGCCTGGCCGGCCGGCGACCTCGCGCTGCAGGAGGCCGCGCGCATCGCCTTCAACTTGCGCAAGCGGCCCAACGTCAAACAGTTCATCAAGCTCGCCGAGCCGTGGCGGCCGTGGCGCGGCGCGATGGCGCATCTCTTGTGGGCTTATTATCATGTCGTGAAGCGCCGCGACGGCGCACCGGAAGCGGCGGCGAGCGCCGCCGCCAAGAAAAAAGTCAAACGCAAACCGGCAAAACGCGCGGCGCCGAAACGCACGGCGGTAAAATCCAGAACGACAAAATCCAGACAGAAAGCAAAACGCAATGGCCGCTGAACTCGACGGACCGCGCCTCGCGCCGAAGTCCGGCACCGCCAAACAGCTCGTCGTGTTCCTGCACGGCTACGGCGCGGACGGCAACGACCTGATCGACATCGGCCGGGCGTGGCAGGACTGGCTGCCGGATGCGGCCTTCGTGTCGCCGCATGCGCCGCGCCCCTGCGGCCAGTCGCCGATGGGCCGCGAATGGTTTCCGCTGACCTTTCGCGATCCCAACGAACGCTGGACCGGCGTGAACGAGGCCGCGCCCGCGCTCAACGCCTTTCTCGACGCCGAACTGTCTCGTCACAAGCTGCCGCCGTCGGCGCTGGCGCTGGTCGGCTTCAGCCAGGGCACGATGATGTCGCTGCATGCCGGCCTGCGCCGCGCGAGCGCGCCGGCGGCGATCGTCGGCTATTCCGGCATGCTGGTGGTGCCGGAGGGCATCGAGCCGGACGACTTCATGGCGCAGATCGTGGCGAAGCCGCCGGTGCTGCTCGTCCACGGCGACCAGGACGAGCTCATCCCCGTGCAGGCGCTGCTGCATGCCTCGCAAAGCCTCGCGGCGATGGATATTCCGGTGCAGTGGCACATCTCCCCCGGCGTCGGCCACGGCATCGATCAGGAAGGGTTGCGGCACGGCGGCGAGTTTCTGCGCAAGGCATTCCACCGCGCCGCCTGACTTTTACGGCACGACGGTGAGCTTGCCGACCATGTTGGGATGGAAGCGGCAATAGTATTCGATAGTGCCGGCCTTCTTCATCGCGATGCGAGCCGTCTTGCCCGCCGGGATCATCACGTCCCACGCCTTGTCGCGCGCGGTCGCGGTGTGCGCGACGATATCCTTGTTGTCCCAGACAATGACGTCGCCGACATGGGCGGACACCGCTGCCGGCCCGAAGGTCGCCTTGCCGATCGTCACCGTGATCGTCTCGGCCCGCGCCGTGCCCGCGAAAGCAAGGCACAGCGCGGCAAGAGCAAGGGCTTTTCCGGCTTTGATAAAATCAAAGCCGGACTCTCGGTTTTTATTTTGCCGCGTTTTCTTCACGCGAACCGGTGCCCACTTCGCTCGAAAACGCTTCATTACTTCAACGACGCCGCGACGTGCTCGGCGTGCTGCTCGTGACCCTGGAAGATCTTGAGGCCCGTCTCGAGCAGGCTCTTGAGTTCCGCATTCTGCGCCGACGGGATCAGCGTCTTTTCCAGCGCGCCGTTGACGGTCTTGTGGAAGGCGACCTCGTTGGCGGCATAGGCCTTGTCAAAGGCCGCGCCGGACAGCTTCGACAGCTCGGCTTTCTTCGCCGCCGCCTGCTTCGCCAGCGCCTTGCTGGTGTCGTTGTCCTGCGGCGTGACCTTGAGCTTCTTGACCAGCGCCAAGGCCTTGTCGTTCACCGCCTTATGGTCGCGCACCATGTTCTCGGCGAAGTCGCGCACCGCCTTGGTCTTCGATTTTTTCAGGGCGAGCTGACCGGCTTCGACGTCGATCACGCCGGCGGTGTAGGCGATATGCGCGATCTGCGCGTCGTTGATCTTGGCAGCCTGCGCGTTGGCAGCACCCGCGCCGGCCAGCATCGCCGCGGCAACCAAGGCAATCGTCGTCTTCAAGCGTGTCATCGTCATCCTCCACTGCGGCCGCGTGTGTTGCGGCCTTCACAGCATTGGATGCGGATACGCGCGAAAGGTTCCCGTAGCAGTTCAGGGAATATTGAGCCTTGCGATGACGCGATCAGCCATCATCTCGCAGCGGCGGCCGGCGAATGGATAAGTGCCGGTGAGCACCGGACCGAACTGCGTTTCGAGATCCTTGCGCAGCAACGCGCGGGCGCGGTGCAGCCGCGTCTTCACCGTCTCCGGCCGCAGCCCGAACAGTTCCGCCGTCTCCTCGATGCTCATCTCCTCGATCACCCGCGCCACGAGAACGATGCGGAAGTCATGCGGCAGCTCGTCGATCGCCTTCTCGAGCAAGGCGTGGATTTCGCGTTGCGCCATGACACGCTCCGGGTCGGGTTGCGAGGACATCAGCGGCACCACATCGGCGCCCGGCGGCCTCATCGCGTCGAGACTTTCGGCCGGCTTGCGACGGCGCAGCCGCGCCAGCGCCTCGTTGATGACGATGCGGGTGAGCCAGGTGCCAAGACTCGAGCGGCCCTCGAATTCGGCGAGGTGCGCGAAAGCGCGGATATAGGCCTCCTGCACGGCCTCCTCGGCCTCCCAGTCATCCTTCAGGATGCTCCGGGCGACGCGGAACAGGCGCTGGTTGTGGCCGCGGACAATGGTGCGGATCGCCGCCTTGTCGCGCCGGATGGCGGCGGCGACCAGGTCCGCCTCTTCATGCAGGGATGCAGCAACCGCCATAACGGGCCTCCGGTGACGCCAATTTACGGGATTTAGATGCGAATTCCCGGCAAAGGTTCCCGGCCGCCCCACCCTTGTCCGCCCCGTCATGCGGTTGGATGGGGGCGATTTCCGCGGCCGCTTCACAAGGCTGTCACGTCAATCTATAGATTATGGCATGCCGCCACGCGGCGGCGAATCATCGAGGTGAGCCTCGCTTGAACGTCCACGTGTCGACCACCCGAGTGTCGCCGAGCGGTTTTCCGGCGCTGGTGCTCAACGCAGACTTTCGACCGTTGAGCTATTATCCGCTGTCGCTCTGGTCCTGGCAGGACACGATCAAGGCGGTGTTCCTCGAGCGCGTCAACATCGTCGCCAATTACGACCACGCGGTGCATTCGCCCAGCTTCGAAATGAAGCTGCCGAGCGTGGTGTCGCTCAAGACCTTCGTGAAGCCCTCGACGCATCCCGCCTTCACGCGGTTCAACGTGTTCCTGCGCGACCGCTTCTCCTGCCAGTATTGCGGCGACCGCGACGATCTGACCTTCGATCACATCGTGCCGCGCTCGCGCGGCGGGCTGACGACCTGGCATAACGTCATCACCGCCTGCTCGCCGTGCAATCTGCGCAAGGCCAACATGACGCCCGACGAGGCGAAGATGTGGCCCTCGCAGCAGCCGTTCCAGCCGAGCGTGCATCACCTGCACCGCAACGGCCGGCTGTTCCCGCCGAACTACCTGCACGAAAGCTGGCTCGACTATCTCTACTGGGACACCGAGCTGGAGCCTTGAGCGCCGGCGGTCGACGGCCGATTTTTGTTTGTCGCGGTTTCTTAACGCGAACCGGTGCCCACTTCGCTTGAAAACGCTTTATGGCGCGGCGATCAAAGCCTGCATGATGCGCGCGCCGAGCGCCATGTCTTCTTCCTGACCGAACCCGTGGTGCAGAACGTTGCCGTCGCGTCCGATCAGGATCGAGGTCGGCGTGCCGCGCATCGCAAACCTCGCCATCGTCACCGGAATCGGACCTTCCTGCCCGGCGTCATCGACGCCGATCGGCATCGTCAGCCGGTACTCGTGAATGAAGGCTTCGAGCGCCACCGGCGTCATCGCCGCGTGATGCTCGAACACGGTGTGGAGACCAATCACCTGCAGGTCGGTTTTTTCGAACAAGCGATGCGCTTTCTCCGCCTGCGGCGTGCCATGCGCGACGCAGCCGGGGCACAGCATCTGGAACGCATGGATCAGCACCGGACGCCCGCGGAGACCCGCGAGCGTCAACGGCGCATCGGTATTGAACCACTTGCTGACGGCGATCTCCGGCGCCGGCATCGACTCCGCGCTCATTTGCCCTCCACTCTGCCCTCCGCCGAACGAACCAGACGCAAAACGCCTGTTTTTCGGCGGATGGCCACTTAACCTTCCGTTAACCTGAGCGTCTTGAAGGCGTCACAATCCATGCCCATATTACGTATCAACGGCGGCGTTGAGTGAACAGCTCCGCAGCCGAGCGGCCACGATAGGTCAGGCGACGGCGGATGTAACCGCGCCTTCCCCTTCGTGGTCGTAGTCTTTTCCAGATCTTGTTGTTTTCGGACGCGCTGGCGGATCACGCCGCGGCGGACGCGCGCCGGCGCAACAACACGCCGCGCAGGCCCCACAGCGCGACAAGCGCGAGGCCGAGCGACAGCGGCACATTCCAGCCGGCGAGCGACAGGCCAAGGAAACGCCACGCCGCCTCGTCGCAGCGCACGACGCTGACGCTCTGCAACTGGTTCATCAGGCCGCCGCGGCCGCCGATCTCGCCGAGCGTGCCGGTGCATTCGCCGGGGCCCGCCCAGAACTTCCACTCGATGCCGGAGTGGTAGATCGCAAGCCCGGTGTTCCACAGCATGGCGATCGCGATCGCCGCGAAGCCCGCGGCGATGACCTTGTGCGAGGCGCCGTGCTCGGCGCCAAGCCACAGCAGCACCGCCAGCGGCACCGCGAAATAGAAGGCGTAGCGCTGCTCGAGGCAGAGCGGGCACGGGGCAAGGCCGACCACATACTGGAAGAACAGGAAGCCGACGATGCCGAGCGCGCCGACCACCGCGATCAGGGTGGCCACGGCACTCGCGTCCGCCCGCTGGATTGCCGCCAGTTGTGCCCGCATGTCGTCCTTTCCGCTCCGCCCCGCCAGGAACGCACAGCGGAGATTGACCCCGCGCCGCGCCTCACTATGATCCGCGCGAGATTAAGCCCCTGTGGCGGAATTGGTAGACGCGCCTGACTCAAAATGATTTTACTGAGTGCGCGCGTATTGATTTTTTGATTGACCATCAACAACTTAAGACTCAAGATTCATTTTGTGAGGGCTTACACAGCTCTTACACAAACAGGACAAATTTTGAGATTGAAAGCACGCGAGCATGGCCGCGCACCACGAATTTTTTGACGGGCGATTGCACGTCTACAAGCGTGAAAACAGCCGGCACTGGCAGTGCTCGACGTACCTGAACGGCCGCAACTGGCGCGTCTCGACCAAGACTGACAGCTTCGAACATGCGAAGGATTTCGCTGAGGACTGGTACCTGGGCCTTCGTGGCAAGCACCGCGCGGGGCAGCTGAAAGTTGGCAAAACTTTCCGTGAAGCCGCCAGCCGTTTCGAGTTGGAATTCGAGGCCATCACAAGCGGCCAACGTAATCCGCGCTATGTGCAGGGACACAAGGACCGGCTCCGAGTGCACCTCTTGCCGTTCTTTGGCGACAAGGTTCTCACCGAAATCACGCCGGGCCTCGTTGTCGAGTATCGCGCCAAGCGAGCGCAGGATACTTCGCGAAACAAACGCCCCCCGGCTCGCAGCACCCTCCACCAGGAAATCGTTTGCCTTAGGCAAGTCCTCAAGACCGCCAACCGCAACGGCTGGCTTCCTTTCATGCCGGACCTATCCACCCCGTACAAAAGCTCCGGTAAGGTCGTCCATCGCGCTTGGTTCTCGCCGGACGAATACAATGCATTAGTTGAGGCCACCCGCCGAAGGGCGCAAAGGCCTCTCAACAATCGCCATCGTTGGGCGTGCGAGCAGTTGCACGACTACGTCTTGTTCATGGCGAATACCGGCTTGAGGCCTGACGAGGCCGCCCGGTTAGAGTTTCGGGACGTGTCAATCGTCAGGGATGCAGATACCGACGAAACCATTCTTGAAATTGAAGTACGCGGCAAGCGCGGCGTGGGTTGGTGCAAAAGCCTGCCTGGCGCCGTGAGGCCTTTTAAGCGGTTGAAGGCGCGCAATGGCGTGAGTGAAACCAGCCGCCTGTTCCCGGCCAAATTCTGTGGACGGCATCTGCTCAATACCATCCTCGATGAATTGGAACTCAAGTTTGACCGCGATGGAAACCGGCGAACGGCTTATAGCCTTCGGCACACCTACATTTGCATGCGCCTGATGGAGGGCGCGGACATCTATCAGGTCGCTAAGAACTGCCGCACCAGTATCGAGATGATCGAGAAATTCTACGCAGCGCACATCAAGACCACGCTCGATGCGTCCGCCATCAACGTGCGGAAGCCGCGCCGCCGAAGGCCGCTGCGCAAAACAGCGGCATCCCTTAAGCCAGGCAGCAACCGTGCGCCACTGCCGCGTCGGCGGCGCGGGCGGGCTGCATAGCCACAGCCTTTTTCGCCGCAATCTGTTGGCGAGCCAGCACAATTGCCTTATAGAAGCCCCTGCGCCGGTGTGGCGGAATGGCAGACGCAATCGACTCAAAATCGATCGCCCGAAAGGGCATGTGGGTTCGACTCCCTCCACCGGCACCATTTCCTTGAAGCTCTGCTGAGAAGATAGCCAGGCCCAGACGCTCGCGTGACGAGCGCAATTTTTACGTGTATTTTAGATACGAGAAAGGTTTGCCGGGCCCCTGGATGACTGCGCCAAAGCTAGACGAGATTGCGAAGCCGACTCCGACAGGCACATTGAGCGCGGACCAAGCGCTCGTCGGTCCGCAAATCCCTCCTCAACAGCGCATCCTCGTTTACTCGCCTGATGACTGGACCGAGTGCGTACATGAATGGGTGCATGCGCGGCTTCGTAAACAGTACAAGCACGTAAGCCGATTTGATGGTGCGGGCGACATGGGTGTCGATGTCGCGGGCTTCGCCGACAAGACGGGGTTGGCGGGCGTTTGGGACAATTTTCAGTGCAAGCGTTACGGCCACGCCCTTCGACCAGCGGAAGGGCTCGTCGAAATCGGAAAAATGCTTTGGTACGCGTTTAATGGCAACTTCGCCGTGCCGCGACGTTACACATTTGTCGCGCCGCAAGGATTAGGCATCACGCTCAAAAAGCTTGTCACTAATCCGCCGGAGCTAAAGAAAAAACTTATTGCCGACTGGGACAAAGTCTGCCGCTCCGGCATCACGGACAAACAAGAGATATTGTTGGAAGGAAAGTTCTTGGCGTTCGTCGAAGCCCAAGACTTTTCAATTTTTGGCGAGAAAACCGCTCTCCAACTTGTAGAGGACTTCAAGAATACCCCCTACTACGCCGCACGTTTCGGAGGCGGATTGCCAGCACGACCGAGGGCCAAAACACCGCCGAGCAAGATCGCGGTCGCTGAAACCGTTTATGTGACGAAGCTTTTCACCGCCTACACGCAACACGCCAAGGAACTCGTCAGCCGCATCAAAGACCTCACAAAATGGCCGAAATTAAAGGACCACTTTGGTCGTCAACGAATCGCATTTTATCACGCAGAGTCATTGCGCGTGTTTGCGCGTGACACGGTTCCGCCTGGCACCTTTGAGTCTTTGCAAGATGACATCCACGCGGGCGTTTCTGACGTCCATGCCGCAGACCACGACGACGGCTATCAACGCGTCATCGCGGTGACGAAAGCGGCCCGAGAGCTGGAGATAACTGAGAACGCCCTCATCACGAGAGCGAAGCCGCAAGACCGCGATGGCATATGCCATCAACTTGCAAATGACGACCGGCTAGACTGGACAGACAAAAAGTGACCGACAGTCGTCCAGCGACATTTAACGGCCCGCTTGAGGCGGGCGTCCGAGCTGTGGCGATATTGGCCGCTGCTTACCCGCGTTCTTTTGATCTCCAGCGGTTGGTCGCGATGGATTACCTGCTCGTTCACACTGGCGACATCGGCGGGCCAGCCAGCCTTCATCCACCAACCCCGTTGCAATCAGCCGCGCTGCTAGTGCGGCGCAAGCTTGTAGAACAAGCGCTACTGCTCATGATGACCCGAGATCTGGTTACTAGGAAAACCGATAATGACGGCATCATGTACGGCGCCGGAGAGAATGCAGCACCGTTTCTTGATGGATTGGAGGCGGAGTATCTTGTCGCGCTGCGCGAACGCGCTGAATGGCTTGTGCATCGCCTTGGGAATCTCACTGAACACGCATTCCGTGGTTTAATGAGACAGTTCTTTGACCACTGGGTCGAAGAATTTCAAAGTATCGAGAAAAGCTTGGGGTCAGAGCAATGAGTTCTTTCCCGAGCATCGTCATCAGACATCTTACGTTCCTCGGCCCAACTCGTAAGCCCGCACGCATTGATTTTGGTGCTGGTTTGAATGTCGTTTACGGCGCTTCCGATACGGGAAAATCATTCATTGTTGAAGCGATTGATTTCATGCTCGGCGGTAAGGGTCCGTTGCGGGACATACCAGAGCGAATTGGCTACGACGTTGTCCTCCTCGGAATTCAATGCGGTGACGACACATTCACACTGCGCCGAAGTGCCGACGGTGGTCGTTTTAGATTATATGGCGGGTTACATCACGACATCCCCGTCGAGCTAGAGCCGCTTCACGAATTGGCCGAGCAGCACAGCGATAGATCAAGCGAGAATCTCTCGGCTTTCTTGTTGCAATACTGCGGATTGTCAGGAAAGCGGGTGCGAAAGAACAAGTTAGATGACACGCTTAGCTTAAGCTTCCGAAATCTTGCGAGACTACTCATCGTTACTGAAACCGAAATCACAGAGCAGCGGTCGCCTCTCGCTGACGGAAATCCCACGGCTGACACGCCAAACTTCGCGACCTTCAAGCTGATGCTTACCGGCGTCGACGATTCGTCTCTCGTCGCCCGTCAACCAACGCCAGAGGACCAGACTAAAGAAGCCCAGGCGGAAATCCTCGACAAGGTGATAGCCGACTATAAGGAGCGTCTCAAAGAGGTCGCCAACCACCCTCGTGAACTCGACGACCAGCTCCAGCGCCTTGAAACCACGCTAGAAGAGCAAGGTGTTCAGCTCAACAAAAGTGAAGAGGAGTATAAGTCTCTCTCCGGTCGCAGACGGGAGCTTCGACAGCGTATCGAAAGTGCTGAGGATAGACGCGAAGAGATCGCAGGTTTGCTGGAGCGGTTTTCGCTTCTCGAACAACATTACAAGTCAGATACCCAGCGCCTTAAGGGCATTGAGGAAGCTGGCACCATGTTTGGAACGCTAGGCAAAGCACTTTGCCCCCTCTGCGGCGCTGATCCGCAGCACCAAAATGAAAACCCCGAATGCGCTGGGAACGTTGATGGTGTCATCGCCGCTGCGCGAACGGAAATTGGAAAAATTGCATCGCTGCAGGCTGAGCTAACCGACACCGTGCGTTCCCTAAACAAGGAGGCCTCGGCGCTGGATCGAAGCATCCCGCGTGCGCAAGCTCAGCTTTCCGAGGTGGTACAAAGTTTGGCGGGCCATATTTCGCCTGCTTTGACGCGCATGCGGGCATCATATGCAGAGGTGGCACAGAAACGTGGCGACGTGCGCGAGGCCATCGCAATCTTGAGAGGCTTAGAGGATTTGCAGAAGCGCCGAGAAGAACTGGACAAAACGGATGGCCCCGCACCTTCCGATTCCGTCGCCGCTGACCTTCCCACATCAAGCGCCGATAAGTTTGCGCAGACGGTGCAAGAAATCCTTACTGCTTGGCATTTCCCAGGAGCGGAGCGCGTCAGCTTTGACTTGAAAAAGCGCGACTTGGTCATCGGCGGCAAATTAAGGACCGCACGCGGCAAAGGACTTCGTGCAATCACGCACGCCGCGTTTTCAATCGGCTTACTGCAATACTGCAAGACGCAGGACACCCCGCATCCGGGCTTTGTGGTGCTAGATTCGCCCTTGCTCGCCTATCGAGCGCCCGACAACGCGGAAGACGACCTCAGCGGCACCGATCTTAAAGACCAATTCTACGCCTACCTGATGCGATTGGGTTCAGAGCGGCAGGTTATCATCGTTGAGAACGTCGACCCCACGCCCGCTGTCGCGGCGTTGCCGCAAACGAACCGATTCACCGGCAATCGCACCATCGGCCGATTCGGATTTTTCGAGCCTTTGGCTGAGGCACCTTCCGCCCCACCGCTCGTATAGTAGCCGCTGGGGCTTCTCGTTCTCGCGCCACCAACCCAGCTGCTTACGAGTGGCGCGGATGGGAAAACCAAGGGCCAACCCACCCGCAAAACCAGATAAGACGCTGTTCTTCTCGAACCACGCCGCCCGTTAACCAACACGTACAGGGGCCGTGCATTTTTGATTGTACCTTCTAGTTCCTCGCGAGATAATTGAGGGATCATTAACCATCAGCGCGGCGCGTAAAGCGCCCGCTTCCGCGGGCTTGCCGTTCCATGCGCCTCGCGTACGCAGTCCTCCTTATTGCGCTGTCGGCCGCACCCGCCGCAGCCGAGGAGATATTCGGCATTCCGACAGTCGTTGATGGCGATACTTTATATGTAGCCTCTGTCAAAATCCGGCTGAGCGGGATCGATGCTCCCGAGACGGATCAAATCTGCCTCGACGATAAAGGGCAGAACAGCAATTGCGGCCTTCAGGCCAAACAACAGTTGCAGGAGCGGTTCGGCAGTGCCCGATTGACCTGCAAGCTCGCAGATGCGGATATGTACGGGCGGCGGCTCGGCGACTGCTTTCTCGGAAACGAGAGCATCTCCCGCTGGCTTGTCCGCAGCGGATGGGCGCTTGCCTTCAGGCGATACTCACAGAGCTTTATCGCTGATGAAGATCAGGCACGTGAGCGCAAAGTCGGGCTTTGGGCCGGAGCCTTCATCGCTCCCTGGGATTGGCGGCACCGAAACACTCACACAATCGTCCTGGGCGCGTACAAGGTCCCGCGCGATGCGCAGCGACAACTGCTCTCGTCAACCGTTGCCAGCGCCCCGCCCAACTCTGCATGCGTAATCAAAGCTAATATCAAACGCAGAGAGTGTATTTATCACGTCCCCGGCGGACGGTTTTACGACAAGCTCAAGATGGAGCCTGTAGCGACAAGGCGCTGGTTTTGCAGTGCCGCTGAAGCCGAAGCTGCGGGTTGCCGAAAGTCAAAGCTATAAAAGGAACGCTTTCCGTTCATGCCCCCCACAAATCTACAACGATCCGGGATCGCCCGGCTTCTCAAGCTGGTCAACGAGCCGCGTCACGACTACCGGCCGAATACGGATATCTTTCTTGAGATCGACCCGGAAACTGTTTCGTCAGATATGCGCCTTGCGGAGCTTGGTGCAGAGCGAGGCGCATCTGAGCGCCCCGCAACCGATGCACACAATCTCGACGACATCGAGCATCGGGTCATTGAGCGCATCGAGAATCATAAGCAGGATGCGCACCACCTATTCCTAGATCATCTTCACACTTATGAGGACAGGATATCCGCACTTCATTTCGAGGAGCGCTTCGCTATCATTCGCCAGGCCGCACCTGAGGCTGTAGGCGACTTCAAGGCGGAAGCCGGCCTCGGGCGCGACGAACTTTACGCCTTACGCAGACGCGTGGCGGATACGGAGCGAGAGCGGAACCATTTTAAAGAGCTGCACAAGCTTACCCGCACGGCACGCGTCTCCACTACGGGTGGGACTATCTTCAAAGTCGGCCTGCTTGCGGTCATGTTCGTGATCGAGGTCGTAGTCAATGGCGGGTTTCTTGCAAAATCGAGCGAGCAAGGCATCCTCGGCGGCGCAGTCCAAGCGGTGAGCTTTGCAGCGCTGAATATTCTTGCCAGCTTTCTTTTAGGGCTGGTGCCGATTCGATTACTGAATCGACGCAGCATATTTTTAAAGCTCTTGGGGCTCCTCGGACTCGTTTTTTATCTGGTTTTCGCGGTCGGGCTTAATCTTACGCTCGCGCATCTCCGCGAAATTCCCCCGACGTTGTCAGGCGATGTTGGGCAGGAGGTTTTGCAGCGGCTGCTGCACACGCCCTATATGTTGAACGACGTGAATTCCTTTGTCTTTTTCGGCATAGGCTTCATCTTCTCGCTCGTCGCCATGGCGGACGGAGTTCTCTTTACCGACCCCTATCCCGGTTACGCTTCCATGGAGAAGCGCTGGCTCGGAGCAGGCCAACACTATACCGACCGGAAAGCCGAGCTTATCGATCAGCTACGGGAAATCAGGGATACGGCGAAAGAAGCTATGAACGGTGCGGCGCGCGATCTTTCCGTGAGGCGCAGCGAATTTGACTCAATTCTGCAAGCACGGGGTCGGCTGGCATCCAGGTTTGCAGAACATCAAAATCATATCGAACGCGCCGGCAGGACGCTGCTCGCTGTTTACCGGGAAGCTAATCAGAAAGCTCGCAAAACCGCTGCACCCCCCTACTTTGCAAAGGGCTATGAAATGCAGCGAATTGCTTATGGGGGAGATACGGAGGAAGGCACCGCGAGGGAGCAACTGCGCCAGTCAATCAAAGACTCTCAACAAATTCTCGAAGCTCAGATCACTGCTATCCACGAAGAATTTGACCGGGCAGTCGCGTCCTACCGCGAAATCGACCAGCTGATCCCAGAGGCAGACAATGCCCCGCCGCAGAAGTAGAGGCAGGCACGGTGCGGGAGCCGCTATCGGCGGCATAGCGCTCATTTTATTCGCGGCATTCGCGATGGCCGCTCTTGCCGCTTTTTACTACTACGCTCCACGCGCGCGCGTACTCAATAAAGATACGCTCTGCCCTATCCAAGGCCCGGACGGCATCAGTGTCGTGCTTGTAGATGCTACAGATGATCTGCCGGATGTTGCTAAACGCCAGGCATTCCAGATCCTAGACGACCTCATCATTTCGCTCCCCGCTTACTACAAACTCGATATTCGGGTTCTCGATATCGCGAGCATGCGTAGTCGCTCGCTTTTCGCGAAATGCAACCCCGGCGACGGATCGGGCCTCAGTGAGTGGGATTCAAATCCACGCGCCGCCCGGCAGCGCTGGATCGAGAACTTCCGGAAGCCCGCCCGAGCCGGGATAGAGAATAGCCTTGGTTCAGCAAAAGCGCAGAGTTCACCCATTATGGCAGCGTTGCAGGATATCGCAGTTGGCGAGTTCTCTAGCGCTACGGCCCAAAAAGCCGACAAAGCCCTGACCGTCATCTCCGATATGGTCGAGTATACCCGCGACTATAACCAGTACCCTCGCGGAGGTGACCTTTCTTATGAGCGCTTCCGACGCTCGCCCGCTTATTTGAAATACCGCACCGATCTTCACGGTGCGCAGCTCAAGATTGAATACATCCAACGCGTATTCATGACGGAGCCGTATCTGAAGGCGCATATGCAATTCTGGCAGCAATGGATGCATGACAACGGCGGATCGAAGTTCAGCGCCCACCGCCTGCAAGGAGTAAATTGATGTCGGAAATCGCAAATCCGCGATCGGTGGCGCCTGGACTCATAAGCGGCGCTGTTTTCTTCACAATCGTTCTCGCTGGGTGCGGATACATCATATTCTCAAAGCTTCACGACATTCCAGCGCTCTATGTAACGTTGACGCCGGTCGCGATTATGATCGCCTATGCCGCACTCCTCGGCTTTGCCCGGCTATTCCGTCTCCGCGACGACCAATCCGGCGACAACCTTTACTACATGGGCTTTCTATTTACGCTGACGAGTCTTGGCGTATCGCTCTACCAATACTCTTCGCTTGGATCGGCTGAACAGATTGTCCAGAATTTCGGCATTGCCATCGCCTCGACAATCGCCGGCATCGCTCTCCGCATTTTCTTCAATCAGATGCGACGCGACCCTGTCGAAGTTGAACATTTCGCCCGTCTTGAGCTTGCGGAGGCTTCGCGCAAAGTAAAGCGAGAATTGGAAAGCACAGTCCTTGAATTCGCATATTTCCGCAGAGCAACTCAGCAATCGATTACCGACTCTCTCGAAGAGATGAAATCGATCCTCGGGGAAGCCAGGACGAGCTTTACCGGCCAGCTGAAGGATTTCGTCGAGAATTCCAGCGAGCCGCTTGAACAAGCGTCCAGAAAATCCGGCGATACCATCGACGGCTTGAGCACTCGGATCACCAAGACACTGAACGACATCTCTTCACGGCTAGCCGACCAGTCGCGCCTTATCGCCGACAGCTCGAATGCAACCGTTCAGGCGCTTGATGCTGTCGTTACCAAACTCAAAGCAATGCAAACGCCGGAGCAGGTAATCGAAATCAAGCTCAATCCTGCAATTCAGGGACTGTCTCGGGCCGTGAACAACTTCACAAAGAGCGCAGAGGCACACGCGCAGACCATTGCGGACAACGTGAAGGAAACACAGAAACTGACCGGCGCAGCATCAGACCTCCTGAACCAAGCCCGCGCGGAAGCTTCACGACCTATGCCCACGTTTACCCCCGTGGTCGCGCCAGCACCGGAGCCGGAATCCATCCCGGCCGCACCGCCTTCCTCCGCGCCTTTCCGGGGCTTCTTCACAAGGACGTTTTCCGGGCCTAGCGCACGTTCCGACAACCCCTCGGACTTTTCCGACAAACGATAGGTTGTTCCATGAGCGCGCCTGGCGTGACGGAAGGTCATATTTCAAGGCAGTCCGCCTCATACCGGCAAGGGCTCGTGCTCGGGCTAACCATGGCCGAGGTAATGATCCTTCTCGTCTTTTGCCTTTTGATCGCGCTTGCGGCGTTTTTAAAGGTCGAGCACGACAAACGCCTCAAGGCCGAGGCCGATCTGCGGCAGGAGAAGGAAGCTGCGATCGTCAATCGAGACTTCGTCGATTCCTTTAAAAACAACCCGCAACTCAAACAACTACTTGAGCGCCAGCCACTTGCGAGCAATCAGGGGAAGATTGAGGACTACTGGCGCGAGTTGGTTGAAGGCAGCTCGATCATAGCAGCCGCGCGGCAAAACGGCCTGACAAGCGGTGACCTTCGGGAACGCATGGGCGATATCAAGGCGCTCAAAGAAAAAGGGCTCGATCTAAAGAAAATTGAACGAGATGCTCTCATCACGGCTAGCGTCGATAAGGTGATAATGCCGGCTGGCACTGCCACGCCTGAAAGAGTCACCCAATTGATCGCAAAGGGATTGCTCGAAAGGGCTCCACCGCAGAAGGTCGCGTCAGAGGGCCATAAATGGCCGCCGATTATTGCGCTGAATGACGCAAACGGGCGATTCTTCAAGAGCGGGAGCGCCGAGGTCGACGCTGCGTTCAGGCAGCAATTGGTGGACGGACCCCAGTCGACTGCCGCACATATTGCCCGGCTCATGAAAGAGTACGATGTCGATGTAATCGAGGTCGTCGGCCACACCGACGAGCAACCAGTTGGCAATCGACAATCAAACCTCGATAGCGATCTTGTCCCTGCTCTCAATAACAGCATCAATATTACGGCCGTTAGGCCGTCCGACAATGCGGGTCTTGGTCTCGCGCGGGCCGTGTCCGTTGTTGGAATACTTCGCCAAAGCAAAGAACTCGGCAGCTACAAAATACTTCCGCTTTCGGGCGGCCAGCTTATCAATACCGACGAGACGCTGGCCCTAGGCGGAAATCCGGGCGATGTGCGCGAACGCAGGCGGATTGAAATACGTTTGCGCAAAACAAGTCCGCGCGTAATTGAACAGCGACAAGCGCAAACAATAATTCCGAAAACGACAGCGCCTGCTGCTGCGGTGACATCTCCTCCAAATACAACGCCAATGCCACCTGCGAGACCCGCGTCATCATCATGGGCACCGCCCTCCGGGAGCAGCCCTATACAATTATTCCCACCGTCTATTTTCATACAGCCTGTGCGCTGACCAGCTCACACATCGCGCTTACCGGTGGCCAACAGCGGGAGCCGCTTACGGGTGATGCATCTTACAAACTATCGCCAAGAGCAATAATGCAATCACTACCCACGCAATCCATCGCCAGGCAAAGCGTTCGCTGACCGGCAATTTCCGCAGTTCCGCTTCCCAATCCTTCTCTCGATTGTCCTGGCCTCGCCAACCCATCAGCAACTCCGTTGACCTGACCGCCTATCAGAGCGCCAGGACGGCTTTCTTGTCCATGCGCGGGGGTCACCTCATCCTGACTCCCGAAACCGCTCGTAAGCGGTTGCGGTGCGGTTTCATCAGGCTCCCGTGGTCCGGCGCACGTTACCCATGCGGCCTTTCTGGTCGGTGAGTTAGGCCCGCAGCGCGTTCCCGCAAGCCGTATCCCCACCTTCCTCGCCTTGCTTCGTGCAGGCGGGCGATTCCCCTCGGCTTGGCACGCCCGCTCGTTCCTGCCGGGCCTTTTGAACTCCCGACCGGCCGCATGGGGCGTGCCGGAAAACCAACGGGAGAAATCTCATGAAACCGAAACACACCAACAACCGCCCGAGCCACTCCGTGTTCGTGGTCGAAGGCGAGGGCGACTCCGCCTACTGGACCAAGGTCGGCAGCGCCTGGGCGCACCAGGACGGCGAAGGGTTCAACGTCATGCTGACCGCCTTGCCGGTGACCGGACGCCTGGTGCTCCGCGTCGTGAAGCAGGAGGCGGCGCGATGAGCGCCGCCCCGAGCCGCTACCTGGTGAGCGCGTTCGACTACGGCCTGTTCCAGGTCGTGGTCGAAGCCTCCAGCGAGCGGGATGCCATCAACAAGGCGCACTTCATCTATGCCTTCAACGGCCGCGATGAGTTCACCTGCATCGACAGCGATGTCCGCTGGGAAGCCAGGCTGCTGGTGCCGGAGGTGGCGCGATGAGCCCCACCTGGCGTCCGCGCAACGTCGTCATCCACGGCGGCTGCGTCGAGGTCATGCGCCGCATGGCGCCGGCGTCGGTCGACTTCGTGCTGACCGATCCGCCGTACCTGGTCCGCTACCGCGACCGGCACGGCCGCACCGTCGTCAACGACGACAACGATGCCTGGCTCAAGCCGGCCTTCGCGGAAATGTACCGCGTGCTGAAACCTGGCACCTTCTGCATGAGCTTCTACGGCTGGAGCGCCGCCGATCGCTTCATCGAAGCCTGGCGCGAGGCCGGGTTCAGGATTGTCGGGCACGTGGTCTTCCGCAAGCGATACGCCTCGTCCGTCCGCTACCTGCGCTACCAGCATGAGCAGGCATACCTGCTGGCCAAGGGCGCTGTGCGCCTGCCCGACAATCCGCCGGGCGACGTCGCCGACTGGATCTACACCGGCAACAAGCTGCACCCGACCCAGAAATCCGCCGAGATGCTCAAGCCCTTCATCCAGGCATTCTGCCCGGAGGGCGGAGTGGTGTTTGATCCGTTCTGCGGGAGTGGGTCGACGTTGGTAGCAGCAAGGGTGCTTGGGCGAGCTTATTTTGGCTTTGAATTGTCTCGCGAGTCCTATCAAAAGACACTTATGCGCCTGGCGATTAGTGGACCAGACGAGCTTGGATGAAATGCTGTTTCATTTTCACACGCTCGACAAGCGCTAACCAGCAATGGCTATTGTTAATTCTACAGGCTACGATCACGGGCCAATCTTAACAATTCACCTTCTGGAGCTTCTAGAGTTTCGGGATATTCATAAAGGTTGAGCCATTCGCGCAAATCGTTGAAGTCAAAGCGATGGCTCGACTCCATTTTTCTTTTCGCGTCAGACACTACGGCAGAAAATCCTTTAATCATCGCCCGCGCTCGCGTGCCGTTATCGCGCTCCTCTTGTTCAGAACGAAGTCGCGTATAAAACAACAACACGCTAACCGGGACTTTCAATTCGATAGCAAGCGCCTCGAGTAGAAGGTATTTTATCCATTGGCGGTCGCGGCTAACTGAATACAGCCCTTCTTGGGAAATTTGAGTTTTATAGTTGCGGCCTTTGTGCGCGACTCGATTCTTGTTTAAGCGAGTGGCAGCGACGTGGAGATTTCCGTCAAAATACTGTTTGAGAATGTCGTAGATAAGCCTCCGTATGGTCTGCGGATTTCTTCGTTCCTTGCTCTTTATTTCCTTGAATTCTCGTAAGATTCTTTGGCGCTGTTTTTTTATCGATTTAGCCATGGTGTAAAATTCTCACCGCAGTGTGAAAGCACCCCCAACCCTTGCTGTGGGGGCTGAACAATGATGGATTATAAAAGTCGGTCCGCCGACAGGTTCCACCGCTGCTCAGAGCGGACTCGGGGCAGCCAGAAGCGAGGCACTTCGCCTTGTGGAACGATACTGGCCAAGCGGAAGCTCACATCTCGGACGTTGAAAGCCGCGTGCGTCAGCCCGTGGCTTTTTTTGTCTGTGATGAGGGGATGGAGGGATCATGTAGCACGACAGCCGAATAGGAAAGGCCCGCTATCGCGATGCGATAACGGGCCTCCCACACACCAGCTCGCTTTAACTGCAGCCCTCACCGATTCTTCGACGAACGAAAGGGACTGCAAATTTAAGGAGCCGATTTCATGTATCCGCGCGACGCCTATCACCAGTTGCTCTTTTGGGCGACACTTGTTGCGGCGACCCTGGATACCAGTCGAGCCTGGGCCGAATTCATCGGCCATTGGGTCGGCGGGGCAGCGGGTCTTATGGATCTCACCTATGGTGTAGTCCTGGTCCTGGCTACTCTTCACCTTCAGCGGAAGGACGGCTAAGGGCGACCTATAGATGCTAAAAGAAAGGTGCGGCTTCGGGGCGGTAACGCCCCGAACTCGTCTTAGTAGAACATACCATGAACATGTTAAATTTCCAAGCAGGGTCCGGCAGGCTGTTTTCAGCAGGGAAAACAAAACCCTAACCGCCGGAGGGTGTCGCACCGCACCGTGGACCTGCATATTCGTGGTCATCCGCAATTCGCTGGGTTTCCGGAGCCCCATCCGGACAACAGCGATTCCGAGTTGACACGGAAAGGCGGCGAAAGACTGCCGCCCGGGCGCTGGCGAGTCAACCCAGAATCCTCACGTTCTATGCACGCTCCCTCGACGCAAACCGGAAGCGCCAAGGGGGAAACGCGGGCGTCTCTAATATTTTGCGACCTTACGAATCATCCGCAGGATGATCGAGCCGACGACCCACACCACGACCACGCCGACGAGCGGCATTATGTAGCTGCCATTGTCGTGGGCGAAGTTGCCGGTCGGCGCGGGCGAAAACGCGCCCATGAAGGTGGCGATGACCAGCAGCACCATGACGACGTGAAACCCCATCGTGAGAAAGCGCATGTGACTAGTTCCTGCAACTGGCGAGCATGTGCGCCCGCATTTTCGAGAACCCAGTGAAGTTGATTTCGGAGCGGTCGTGGTTCTCATCGTTGAGGATGAACGCCGCCGACCACTGGCGAGAGCCCTTGCCCAGCATCAGCTTTTCAAGGGCAAGCAGTTCACGTGAGAGCGCCGCCGCATTGCTGCCGGCGACATGGCCGTTGGAAAGCGGCACGGCGAATTCGCGGTCGTCAGTCCCAACGAACCACAGCGCGCGGACCGGCTCGCCGCCGGTCGAAACCGGGACGTATTCAAGTCGGCCGCCAGGCCGGCACTCGATGCGTATCTCGCGGATACCGCCCGGCATCGGTTCACCGGCAACAGAGGCCAGCGGCCGGCCGTCGCCGGCAGCCGCGATCTTCCACATTCCGATCTGCGAGGGCGGAGCCGGTGCAACATGCGCCGGAGGAGCGGGAGCAACGGCCGCGTGCCTCGCCGCAGGCGTCGATTGAGCTGAGCCGGCACCTTCGGCAGCCGCCTTTACCGCACGGGCATAATCCAGGTTACCGGTGTCGATGATCGCGTCGTAAAACGACTTGTACATGCAACCCGGCTGGCCGTTGGCCGCCGTTCCGGGCCAGCCGTATTTGGTGAGCGGTGAAAGCCCGTGAGCCGCCAGCACGCGGACGACTTTCAGCACCTCAGGCTGCTTGTCGGTGCGGACGCGCTTGAACACCTCCCAGTAAATCGACTGGTCAGCCCGCGGCTGGCAGGCTGCTTTGGTTCCCTCCCTGTCCAGCCCGTGACGCTTGCGCATGTATTTGACCTGCGCACCGTCACGAATGAGATGTTCAAGCAGGTCGGCCCTCAGGAAAAATACCGCGTTGGCAACCGCCCGCTCACCGCCCTGGTTTTCCACGTTAATGTCAGCTCCCGCGCGAACCGCTTTGGCTGGCACCTGATCGTAGAATTCGGCCGTGACCGGAACGGCGCTCTTGAACATGCAGCCGGCGAAGAGTTCCGTCAGCTGCCTGCGATCGCGCAGCCCGTAGCGCAACAGGGATTCCAGGCCCGCCGCCATCGCCCGCACGTGCGGCCGCTGGGCTTCTTGCTGCCTGGCCAGGAGATTCGCAGTCTCGGTCGGATTGCGCAGGTGCGAGCTCGTGGTGATCGGAGCGTAGCTGCAGAAATTGTCGATCTGCGTGTTGTCACCGATGTTCGGTGGATTCGGGTTTTGTCGGAAACGCTCGAACACGATGCGCTGCACGCCCAGCTCACGGTGAACATCGCGGCCGAAGCGGTCCTTACCCTGGCGGTAGTACCAGACCGACAGCGGCAGGCCCGCAATCGAATTCGGATTGATGCCGGCGACCTGCGCATATTCGACCGCTTTCGCTTCGTTCCCCTCGAAGACGTAGGTTAGGAAGGTCCGCTCGCGCTGCGAAAGCGGAGCCTGCGCAAAGACGGAGGTAGAGATGGTCAGGCCAGCTATATATGCCGCTGCTGCCAACGAACTGGCCGCCCGACCAGCCAAGGAAAAAGAGGACCGTGCCATCGCATCACTTGCTGAAAAGGCTGCACGAAACGGCAGCGACGAGATCAAACGGTAGCGAAAATCCTGATTTACGCATTGGGGCGATAAGCGCAGAATGAACGCGCAAGCCACAAATAGAAATGAATTGCGATCTTCGCCTAACTCGCGGAAACGACTCGCATTTCGAGTCTCGCCGATTGCGCTGGCTTTCCTCTGCAACCGGACTTGCAAAAGTCAGGACATTTGCACGTCACCCGGCGAGGGGCAGATGAGTCTGGTTTACGGCTATGCGCGCGTCAGCACCTGCGGGCAGGATCTGGATATCCAGATCGCACAGCTTCGTACGGCCGGCTGCACGAAGATCTTCCGCGAAAAGGAAAGCGGTACGAAGGATCAACGCACGGAGCTTACCCGACTTCTACGAGCCCTCCGAGATGGTGATGTCGTAATCGTCTCTGCGCTTGACCGGCTGACGCGCGGAGGACCGTTCAAGATGCTGAGCGTCCTGCAGGAGATCACGTCGCGCGGCGCAAGCTACAGGTCACTAGCCGAACCTTGGGCAGACACCACGCACGAACTTGGCGAAGTGCTTGCGGCCTTGGTGGGCTATATCGCGCGCAAGACGCGGGAAGACATCATCCGCCGCACCGCTGCCGGGCGTGAACGCGCGAGGGCGCAGGGGGTGCGGTTCGGTCGTCCGCCGAAGTTGGATCACTCATTGCGCGAGAAAGTCTTGGCACGGGCCAGCCTCGGATGCCGTGATGAGGACTTGGCACAGGAATTTGCGGTTAGCCGCTTTACGATTGGCAGGATCAGGCGAAGGGCCGGTCCAGACAGATTGCCCGGAACAAAAGGCGGATAAGGAATTACAATTCTTTATCTATCATAGAGAACTTTTGTAGCGCCCCCGGCCTCGCTCTTTGGCGAGTGCTCGGCAACTTGCGCGAGTTATCCCTCGGTGCAACTATAGGTACGGGGGAGACTGGGGATGTCCAAGCGGATAGTGCTGCTGTCCGATGGGACTGGGAATGCGGCGTCCAGCATTTGGCGGACGAACGTATGGCGCATTTTTCAGTCAATTGACCTTACCTCGTCAGAGCAGGTTGCTTGCTACGACGACGGAGTTGGCACCTCTTCCTTCAAACCGCTGGCAATCCTCGGTGGCGCGTTCGGCTGGGGCCTGAAGCGCAACGTCATCCACCTCTACAAATTTCTTTGCCGGAACTACGAGCCGGACTGCCAGATTTACGCCTTTGGCTTTAGCCGCGGCGCGTTCACGATACGCGTCCTGATCGGACTGGTCGCGAACCAGGGAATTGTTCCTTACTCGACCGAAGATGATCTCGAGGGAAAGGCAATTGCCGCCTATCGCGCATTCCGTCGCGGTCGATACCGCAGAAGTCTCGGAGCGCTCTTTCGTCCTGTTCGCGATGCGTGGGTCTTCTTGAAAACCCATCTTCTTGGCAGGGGCCAGTACAGTTCCAAAAACAACATCCAGGTCGAGAGGATTCACTTCCTCGGCCTTTGGGACACGGTCGCAGCTTATGGACTGCCGGTCGATGAATGGACAATCGGCATTGATCGGTTCTTATGGCCATTGGAGCTTCCGAACCGTGTGCTGTGGTCAAAGGTCGAGCGCGCCTACCATGCGCTATCACTCGATGATCAGCGCACCACCTTCCAGCCCGTGCTGTGGGATGAAGCGGGCGCTCCTGAAGGGCGCATCAACCAAGTGTGGTTTGCTGGTGTCCACGCAAACGTAGGTGGCGGATATCCCGATGACTCGCTGGCTGGCGTGCCGCTTCTTTGGATTATGAAGCGCGCAGAAGAAGCGGGGTTACACTTCAAGGTTTCGCCGAAACAGCCCGACTCTCTGCTGGTCACGGAATCGTCAGCCGATAAAGACGGCAGGCTCTACGATTCGCGCGCAGGGCTTGCGAGTTACTACCGCTATGGCCCGCGCGACGTCGATCTCCTGTGCGATGATCGATGGCACGGCGTAACCGTTGGCCTTCCCAAGGTTCATGAGAGTGTGTTCGCCCGCATGAAGAGCAAGGCAACAGCCTATGCCCCGGTCGGTCTTCCCAGGAAATACGTGATCGTCAAGGACGACGGGACCATCGCGCCGCAAGGGTCGGCAGGCGATATGCCGGTTGATGAAGGGCTTCGGCACAGGCTGCAACAACAAGCCTGGAACGCGGTTTGGTGGCGGCGTGTTTTCTATTTTCTCACCGTCGCCGCTTCGATCCACCTCTTCTTGTTCCCCTTATTCCATCCGATAAACCCTTCGGGCGAATATACGACCCGGTTTCGCTTTGTTTCGGAGTCAGTTCGTGTTGCCGGCGAGTTCCTGCCTGATTTTGTCGGCGCGTGGTGGCTGAATTCGTTCGCCACGAATCCGGAGGTTTTCCTTATCTCCGTCATCGTGCTGGCTGCTTGCCTGCTGATTGGCCAGCGGCTAGCGACAATAATCGCAGATCGTATGCTCCGCGCATGGAGGGGGCAGCAGCCGCCATCCACCCTCAAAGCGCGCCTAGTTGATTCCGTGCAGGGCTTCCGCACGTCATTGCCGTATAGGTCCGTTATTTCCTACACGAAATATTGGATAGCTCCCGTCCTGTTCGCGATATTTACGCTGTACGTTGTGGGTGCAGCCATAAGCCATGCAGTCTTTTATTTCTCGGATGCAGCCGGATTTACCTGTGTAGCGACGGCTGAAAAGGCGGCGCCAACGCGAGATCGGCCGTCAGAGGTAATTTCATTTGACGCGAGCGATCCGTGCTTTGCTACCGGCCTTCCGTTGAAGGCCGGCATTCGATATGTGATCCAGATCGACAGTCCAAAAGGATGGGCGGACGCTAGCTATCCAACTGACCTTGGTGGCTACGCCATTTCCGATCTGCCGACAGTCTTCAGCCGCATCACGCTGATTTTGGCTACGCCGCTGCGCCGCGTCTTGCTACGCCGCTGGTTCAGAATCATTGCGCGAGTGGGTGAAACCGGAACCGATGAATATTTCCTCGATCCTGATCCTGGTCATGATGCGGTTACTCGCCTTGAAGTGCCTATTGTGCCGCGTCGGTCCGGGCAGTTGTTCCTTTATGTGAACGACGCTGTCCTGCCGTTCTTCAACAAGACCTTTTACCGCAACAATGGTGGCACAGCGAACGTAACGGTTTTCCAACGAGATCGTCAGCGTAGGTAGCTGTTCGTCAAACGGCTGCTGTGATTCTTGGGCAATGGGGGAAGTCCATGACGCGGTTAAGTCGGTTCTTAGCGGCTCTCGCAGTCGCATTGTTTCCTTGCGGGTACTCCGCCAAAGCGCAACAGAGTTTTCCGCCGGGTAGTTTCTCGATTGGGGGGATGCCGGTCGTTTGCGGCCCTGTTTGGACCATCCTGCAGTCAGGCATTGGAGACGCGGCAAGGGCGGTACCTGCCATGGGAGGCTTGCCCCCCAGAATCATCCTCGATCCCATGATCGTTGGTTCACTGCCGCCGAAGGTTCAGTTGTTCTTTTACGCGCATGAATGCGGGCATCACATGGTCGGAATGAACGAGAACGCGGCCGACTGCTGGGCGGCCAAGGTCGGGAAAGCCCAAGGCTGGTTCTCGCCGTCAGACATGCAGTATCTGGTTCAGATATTTCAGTGGAATCCAGGCGACTGGACACATGCGCCCGGGCCGGTCCGACTGCAGAATATCTGGGCCTGCTACAACAGCTGATATGCGGGAGTGCGCACGGTGCCGCCGGCTCGCAACAATACGAACCGAACCGCTAAACCCGTCTCGCTAACGGGCAATCTCGATATCAATATCCTGCTCGCCTTTGTGTTCGGGGTTATCTTTCTTGGAGTGATGCTGGTTTTTTCGGTTTACTTTCCGAATCCAACTGAATTCCAAGTAAGGGTCTGGATCACCTGTCTGGGGCTATCGGCTGCCGGCATCGGTGCCCTGCTGCCTGGTTTCATCGAAGTTAAATACAAAGGGTTCATCCGGGCGACCGGCGCAGCCGCGTTCTTTGGAGTCGTTTACGCATCCCAGCCGGTGCTCGTGCAGCACGGCACGACGCTCATCGAGCCGAAGGGCGATGCCATGACTCCGGCGTTAAGCTTCCTTGTCAGGCTCGATGAAGGCAAGCCGAAAGAAGCTCACGCGGAACTCGACGCCGATGCGAAACGCGTAATCGCTGATCTGCCAACATTTGAAAAGCTTTATCAGAATTATCGCGGACCGATGGGGGCGTCATCTGAGCGAAGTCTCGTTGCCACAAACACGATCACCAACCCACCGGGTTATCCGTTGGGAATATATCGGCAGCTCGGTTTCCGTTCAAAATTCCAAAGCGGTTGCCGTGCGGAGCAGGTGATCCTTCGCGCCGGCCAGGATCTGTCTTGGCATGTTTGGTCGTATACAATATCGCCAACCACCATTCCTTGCGAGTAAGGCGGCGTGTCGCTGGCGGACCTACGGGCGGCCTATCGTGTGGCTGATGCTGTGCTGCCGATGCGGGCGCGATATGTAGAGATCATTTCCGGCGTGATGTCGGACGGATAACACAGCGGCGCTGCTCCGCCTGGTCGGCTATACGCGCTTCGGCTACCGCAACGGCGCCCGTTCCTCATTGTATCGTCAGGGCAAGCACAAGGCCGTCCTGTCGCGTAATACGCACTACGGCTAGCCTGCACGATGATCGCTGCAATCGCCGCGGCGGTCAGAAGGACCTCCGCCTTCGGCTTTGTCTTGGTAGCCGGAGGAAGGTTAGGCCTCGGCGGCGGCAGCGGTACGTTTGCCACCCTCACAGGCTCGACAGTAGCAACGAGCCGCAAGGGTGCCGCAGCCGGTGGAGCAGGATTCTCCGTCTTGAAGAAGCTGCCGACCAGCGCAAGTATTAGTCCGCCAACGATGACTGGAGGAGATATCCGCATCCCGCCGCCCCACGGCGGCATTCTCATGCGACCGGCACGCAAGGGTCAAGGATCGGGTTATAGGGCGGTTGGTGGTTCTGTGCGGCCCTGATTGCAGCGGAATCCTGCGAGCGCGTTAGTGTGTTGTATGGGTTGACTGGTCAAGAGAGGCAGCGGAAATGATGGATTTGAACTCCTCAAGTATTTCCGGGTGATGCTGGCCGAGGTACTTCTCGATCCTACGGTTTCCGATAATCTTGGAAAGATATCCGGATGCAATCACGAGGTTGAGCACGTCGTCCCCATAGGACGATTCAACAGCCTTGAAATCGCGCTGCAGCGTTTCCATCTCGCGTTCCATCCGAGCCATTTGTTCAGGTGTCATTCCTCCAATTTGCTTTGGCTTGTCCGGTTTTACGAGGTCGGTTTGGCGCGTGGCCGCAAGTAATGCTTTCGCGTAACTCGAGCTGAAATTCGCTACGGTAGCCATCAATTCCGCAGTTTCGATCTGACGCATCGGCTTCATCTTGCGTAAGACGTCGAACGTAGTCGGATTCACCGACTTATCCTTCAACATCTCGACCACTTCAGAGCAAATTCCATCAAGCATCGTTTTGCGGCGCTTGATGACCTTGAGATTGACGTCCAGGGCGCTTGCTAGCTTTTCCTCCGAGACCCCGCGCTCTAGGGCGCGAACAATCATGAAATGCTCCTGGACCGTGGCAAGGCGATTGACGCGCTTATTGAAGGTGAAGGCTTCATCATCGTGGGAAACAAGACACCGAGCTGACCGTTCTCCTTGATCGACAAGGGCTTCCCGTCGCATATGACCGTCCAGCAACAAGTATTTATTTCGTTCCTCTGGGTGCGGTGCGACTACAAGCGGTTCGATGATGCCAATATCGGCTATCGACTTTGCTATCCGACGATATTTCACGCCTTTCTTGATTGCCTGAGACACCTGCTTCAAAGGCAGGATAGCGTCGAGCGCCAGCATAATGATGCGTTGATCAAATGCTATTTTCACAGTTGAGGAGGTCATATCACGCGCTCGCTCGGTCAAGGCGCTCTGCCAGGGGTTTTGGCAAGGTGTGCACCGACTCGGCGCGAAGCAGCGTGATAAAATTCTCATCGCCAAGAAGCCGCCGAAGGGCGTTCACTATGAACAGCAACCGGCCTTGGGCAACTTCCGCCTTCTTGACGATAAGCTTTTGGCGCTCCGTCTCCTTCCGGTATGAACGGATGAGAGCGCCTGCGGTGACTTTCTTGCCAGACCTTAGAGCGCGCGAACTGATTGAATGAATCGTTTTTCCAACTATGTTCCTCTGTTCAATGATCCGGCGTATAGCTAGCACTTGATTTCCGGGTATCACGCCAGACTCGTAGGCATCCGCTAACGCCGCCTGCACATCGCCGTCCTTCGCGCGGGCGATCTCCATCGCTATTGAGTGCGGGATAATCGCTCGCTCCACCGCATCCAATAGACGATCTTCGCCGTGATCAAGAAGGTAGCAAATCGCGTATATGTATTCGGTGCTGAAATCGAGTTTTGATGCGATCTGAGAATACGAATAGCCGCGCTCCTTAAGTGCGCCGATCTCTCGTATGAATTCTAGAGGCGCGTGCTGCCGGCGAGCCAGATTTTCGACGAGGCTCATCACGTAGCAATCTTCCTTGGAAACATTCAGTACAACGGCTGGAATTTCCGTCTGTCCCAAGGCGATGAAGGCTTCGAGGCGGCCCTGGCCGCACACGAGGTCATAGCCTCCATTCTCCTTTCGCTGGCTCACGGTGATGGGCTTCTTGAGGCCAAGTCGAGCGATGCTGCCCACCAACTCATTGAAAACCCGCTTATTACGGGCGCGAGGATTTAGTACTGTTATGGCACCTGTGGGGATGAGTCGGATTTCTGGTGTCTTTTCCATTACGCGGCACTCCGGAATGTTTGACGGGTACAAAGCTCGAAGAGCTGGTCGAGCGTTTCGAACCGGTAGGCATCGAGATGGATGCCGTTGTCCTGCGCTAGCCGAAGTTTTTCTTCGTATATGTCAATGCGCGGCAGAAGGTAATAATCCAAAATACGTTCGTTCATTTCGTCCATACGGACGGCAATCGTGATATCGGGGCGCAAACCGGTATCGAGTCGGATCTTCCAGCGCGAAAATCCTGCCTTGGAACGAAGGCAGCGAACCACCACAATCGAAAGGCTGAACTCATCGTTTATCGAGAGAAGAGTTGTATTTTCATCGGCTTGGACATGACCGCCAACATTCTCGATGTTTGAGATTGTGTCCGCGACAATCTCCGGGAACATGTCGCGTAGCGCGCGGTTGATTTCTACGTAGCTATAGTCGCGACGCGGATCATAGCCGACCAGCTGATAGGCTCGAAGCAGGCTGCCGAACCTGTATCGATAGGTCGAGCTCGACGGCATGTCGTCGAACTCATCGATTATGAGGCCTGAGAGAGCGCCTTTCTTGCTCAAGAGCGTCGAGAGTTGATCGAGCATCTCTGTATCGGTCATCCGCTTGCTTCTCTCTTCGACGATTCGACGTGCGGCGAAGAAGAAGTCAGCTTCGACTATTGGCTCGAATGCGCCCTCGGAGCGGACCCATCTGTCCGGGGGATTCACAATTCGCTTCTGCTTAAGCTTGAACGATATCCGGTTGTAGACATTGTTACCGATGTACTTCTCGTTGGTCAGAACCTGATGAACCGTTGCCCGGCTCCAGGGCTGGCCGGCTTCATTTTGAACGCCGTCCGCATTTAGAAGCGCAGCGATCTCACTTTCCGTTTTCCCTTGAACAACGAAAAGCCGGTACATCTTGCGAACCGTCTCCACCTGATAGGGAGGTCCGGGAATAAGAATGACGCGATCGGTCTGGAGGCTTTTGTATTCGCCGCGGGCAAGCACGGCCTTCGCATTGCGGTTTTCATCGATGAGTTGCCGGCGGAGACCGTATCCAGGCGCGCCTCCTTGGCGGAACCCGAGCGAGATCAGTCGGCATTGTCCGGCAAAGACCTTCGACGATAGTTCGCGGCTGTATTCGCCAGCCATCGCACGCTTCATGCTTTTGATGATGGTCGCGCTCAGGCTGCCGTCGTTTTCAAATTGTTCCGCGCAATACTGGACGGTAATGCCAGCTGCCTTGCAGAGGTATTCGTAATAGGCGCTTTGGTCGGCATCCTGGAACCGGCCCCACCGGCTTACATCGTAGACAAGGATGGTATCGAAGTCCGCAATCCCCGCCTGCACATCGGCAATAAGCTTCTTAAGCGCGTCTCGACCATCCAAGCGGAGCCCGCTCTTACCTTCGTCCGCATAGGTGCGCACAATCTCGAAGCCGCGTTCTACGGCATATTTTTTGATCGCTTCGATCTGATTTTCTGTAGAATATTTCTGATGCTCTGTGGACATCCGCACGTACTGTGCAGCCCTTCGGGGAGCATTGAGGCCGTTTTCCTGATCTGACAACCGCCTACCACGTCGCATCGCACTTAGTCCGATTACCAAGCGGTCTGTCCAACAGGCCAGCTACGTCTTCCTCAGACGCGAGGATAATCAATGGGGGAGCCCCATGTCGCCGACGAAGAAGGACCGAAAGATTCAGTCTGAATCAGGAAACAATATTCCTGGAGCGAATCTCGCCGGACCGCTCGGGAGCAACGGGTTCGCCAAAGTTGTGTCCGAAGCGCTGAGGCGGGAATTCGAAAACACTCATTCGTCAGTAAAGGTGGTGGTGAGGCTTACGAGCGCGAATGAACGGGCGGTGAAAAACTGGTTTCTGGCAAAGAATGCTCCACGGGGAGTATTTCTTATTGAACTTATGCGTCACTCGGATGAAATCCTGAAGGCCTGTCTGACGCTGGCGGGCCGTGATGAGCTGCTGAATGCCAAGCAGATCATCGATACCAGGCGGCGGCTTGAAGAAGCGCTCGAAGAATTGAATAGGCTCCAGAAGGAATGATGGGTCCGGCAGAGTTGGAGCCCGCGCGTGAGTCGATTTTCTTTGTATAACCTTGTGTGGCGTGGGTACGCCGGCAGGCCATCCAAATACCGCCTAGCGATAGCGCGCCGACGCTTTTCTTCTAAGCTTGGTCATCAGTCCGCAGGACAGTTCCTGCGGCTTCCGTTTTAGCTCCGCAGGCTGTCCCAACCAGGGAGATAGCAATGCCGGAAGAAAAGGCGCGACCTGCTTACGATGCGTTCATGGTTGAGGGTGACGGCAAGGAGGCGTTCTGGACCAAGATCGGCGCGGCGTGGCCCCATGAGGACGCCAAGGGGCTTAACTTGCAGCTCTCGGCCATTCCGATTTCTGGGCGTGTCGTACTGAGGGTGCCGAAGCCCAGGGAAAAAGCAGCGGTGCCGAAAGCGAAAGAGAAAAAGTAAGCGGAGAGCCGGGCGAACCCGGCTCTTTGCTTTGTGCGCGCCCGGCTTCGCCGGGCCAGGCTCTAGGCTTCGCCCCGAGCCGCGAGGCGTCTCGGCCTTCCGGTGACGATCCTTCGCGCAAGCTGCCCGGCCGCCGGTCCTCTAGCCCGTTTGTCTGTCATTACGCAAATTCCGGCAACACCCCCGTGGCAAAGATGCAGGAGTGTGGCCACTGGCAAGAAATCGAAGCCAAAGCCTTGAAGGTCAAGAGCGCACTTATACATTGCATTCGCAACATAGGTGCTACCGTGCCCGCCGAATAAACTGCGGGTAGGCGCAGGGGGGAGTGGCTTTGCCCTCGTATCATTTTTCGGCGCAGGTTATTCGCCGATCGCAGGGACGCAGCGCCATCAAGGCGGCTGCATACAGGGCCGGAGAACGGCTAAGGGACGAAGGGCGCGGCAAGGTCTACGACTTCACGCGCCGCCGCGGCGTAGCCTATAGGGAGATTCTCCTGCCGACGGGAGCACCGTCCTGGTTAAAGGACCGAAGCCGCCTCTGGAATTACGCAGAACAGATTGAAGCACGTCGGGACGCGCAGCTCGCCCGCGAAATCAATATTGCCCTCCCTCATGAGCTTGATGCCGGCCAGCGCCGTAAGCTGCTTTTAAACTTCGTCCAGGAAGCCTTCGTGAGCCGTGGCATGGTCGCTGACATCGCATTTCACGACCCTGTCCCAGAAAAAGGTGACCATCCGGAAAATTTCCACGCCCATGTAATGCTGACCTTACGGCAAGCGACCTCGACCGGATTACGGCGGGTCAAAACCCGAGAATGGAATAGCGACGAACTGCTTTTGGCGTGGCGTGGGCTTTGGGCCGAGCACCAGAACCAGGCCCTGGAGCGAGCGGGGGTACGGAGCCGGGTCGATCACCGCACCCTGAAAGCACAACGCGAGGATGCCGAACGGCGGGGCGACCGCCCCCAGGCTTTCGCCCTCGGCCGCCAGCCGGAAATCCACGTTGGTCCCAAGGCGCACAAAGCAGCGCTCAGTGACAAATCTTTGGTCAGCCGGGACCAGCCCAGAGGCCCTTACCGTCGGCACCGCCCGAACGAAAACGCCCGCCGCCGTGTCGTCCACTACACGAAATTCGACCGTGGCTCGCGCTACCAGCGCAACCAAGAAATCATCCGGCAGAACTTCGACCGCCTGTCCCGCGAAATCACACGCTGGCAGCGCCGCTCAGCGAGGTTCAAAGCAACCCGGCACTGGATCGCCCAGAACGAATATCAAGCCATGCTCGAAGCCGAACGGCAGCGGCAGGACGCAAAGCGCAGGCGGCTGTGGCGCAAGAGGCGCGATCAAGAAGCGGTATGGCGCACGATGACCGAAGGTGACCGCTGGCAAAAGCGCCGCAAGAAGCGGAAGACCCTGCTCGACCACCTCATCGACGAAATCGACCGTACCCTGCGCCAGTTGCTCGGCATCCGAGACCATCTCGCCCGCCGACACTCCGCCGTCAATCAACGTCGCCCATGGCGGTCACTTCTGGGGCGGTCGGCACGGCGCGGTCGCTATCGCGCCAGGCATCCCACCGGCCGCGCCACGCGCGAACGCGATAATGCCTGACCTTCCGTGCCAGTATCGGCAGAAGCCCGCTCATGAAGATGAGGCAACGGCTTTGCGGAAGTCGTCGGATTTCGCTGGCATCCAACAGAAAGCGGCCGGTTTCGGACCGGCCGCTTTGGCTATGGTGGCGCATAGGATCGACCCCCTGGGATGAGCTTTCGGACCGCGACAATACCGTTGTCATGCCCACGCTCTCTGCTAGTTCGCGAGCGGTGTCGTTGTCGTTCACACTGAAGGCCACCTGACAACCGCTGGCGGCGATGAATGAACGCGCGCCATGCTCGCCGTAGATGCGCTTAAGCTGCCCGAGATCTTGAAATACCAGCAATGTCCGCGCATAAGCGCGCAGATAACCGAGGCCGGACATCAGGGGCTCCAGATAACCGAGCGCCGGGCATTCGTCGATCAAAAGTAGCGGCTTATGCTCCGGCGCGGGAAACTCCTTGCCGCGCACAGCGGCGGCCAACGCGCAGCCCATCATCACCCGGAGAAACGGCCGGTAGACCGGAATCTTATCTTCCGGCACGCAGATGAACACTGATATCGGCCTGCGGTGGATGTCGAACAGATTGAAGTCCGAGGTCGCAGTCAGCATCCCGCCGATCCGATCTTTTGACCAAAAGCCGAGTGCCTTCGCCGCGTTCTTGATGACCGAAGTCATTTCCTCGGCTTCGAGGCTCGCGAGCGTGATACGACCTTCCTCAGCCACCGATGAAGTCGCACTCTCCGCCATTTCACGCAGGAAGCTGGCGAACGTTTCCGCCTCGGCGGCAATCAACTCGCGCACATGGGCAAGGGTTTGCAGAGGCGTCGGCTTTGTATGAATGACGTGGCGTATAACGGCGGCAATGAGTTGCTTAGCACTGCTGTCCCAATGCTCCTCGCGGCTTTCGCTGATGACCAGCAAATCCGCCACCATCGCCGCATCGTCAGCCTCATGATGAGTATCCTTGCGGATAAGGTCGAGCGGGTTGAGGCGGTGGGACATGCCTGGATGAATGGCATCAAGCCGAAACACCGGCCCAAGCGTCGAGCGCCAGCGTCCCGCAACTGCAAGATTCTCACCTTTTGGATCGGTACATACGACGGCACCGGGATACTCGAGGAGTGCGGGGATCACGCAGCCGGTCCCCTTTCCGGAGCCCATCGAGCCGAACGCCAGGACCGCGCCATCGCCTCGATACCGGACGAACCCGATCCGAAGTTTGCCGACGACGATGCCCGTCCTGCGGCCCCACACGCCTGACAGGGCGAGCGAAATCCAAGATGCCCAACGAGCGCTGCCGTGGCTGGCCTGCGCACCGCCAGCCGTTACCAACGGCCTTGCGAGCCGAACCACGGTGAGCAGCAGCCACCCCGCCAGCTTGGCGACGCCTACGAGGATACGAATAAACAGCACTTCTCACGCTCCGGTCTCCGCTGGATAAGTGTCAACGGCGCTGCGTCGTTTCTCAGCAAAAAGCCCCAGTTTCCCGGGGCTTTGTCTGACGAATTTCACTCGTTCCGCTTAACCTCGTAGGCGTATTCAAGTCCGCTCTCGGTGATGCGGTAAGCTACATAGCGACCGGAAGCATCCTTGAAGACCCAGCCGGGCTTGCCATCAATCAGCATCGGCCCCTGCGGCACGCCGACATAGTCTTGTTCGGCCTCCAACTTTGTTCGGTGCGCTTGAGCCCTGCGCTGGACACGGCGCGTCAGTGCCTCGACAGTGTCCTGTAACGTCTCGAAGTCCTGCCAAGTCGGACCGGTGTTCATCGGCCGAAGCATCGGCGGCGATGTGCTGCTGCTGAACTCAAGTTCCTGACCGGTCGTCGAGACCGTGTGCTTTATCTTGAACGACGTATTGGCAGGCATCGACGCCACCTGCTGTGCGACGGCGGCGGCCAACGGACCACCGCCATTGATATCGATGCCGTGGCTCGCCGGCGGAGCACCCCCGGTCTCCGCGATCACAGCGAGCGCCCGCTCGCGCTTGGATTTGAAGATAGACATTCTCACTCTCCTTTCTCCGATTTGATGGCGATTTGGAAAATCTTCGGACGAGGCATGCCCGCCGCATAGGCGTGCTCCCTGCTCATCAGAAGGAGTTCGCGGAATTGGCCGGTGCAGCCGTCCTTGACCAAAACGAGCACTGCGTCATCGTCACCGAGCCAAGGACTGAGAGGGAAATGCCTGTTGAGGTCTTCGTCTTCCCAGCTGTGGAGCAACGAAAAGCCTTGCAGTCCCTCAAAGAGCTCGCCGATGAGGCTTAATGTGTCTCGGTCCATATGAGACACGCGAAACGGCTGCGTAAATTTTATGATGACCGACATGGCTCACCCCCGACTAGAAGTCTTGCGGCGGAAACCAGCCGCCATAGCCGTTCCACCAACCGCACCACTCTGGGTCTTCGGATTCGTTTTGCGATTTCGACTTCGTTGCGAGCAAGGTGCAGCTTTGCGAGTAGCGCGCTTCGCAAGGCTTCGCCTCGTTCGACTCATCCGGTTTTTCTGTTTCGTGATCCATTGTCTTGCTCTCGATGGGCTGAGGAGCCGGTGCACTCGGCCCCTTGCTTTGGTTAGAGGCCCATCGAACGCTCCTGTGTTGCGACGGCTCATCCGCCGCCACTGAACAGAAGCCGGTACTCCGTCGGCGTACTCAAACCCTCATTTCCCTACCGACGCGTACGCGCGAATAAGCTCAATTACATAGCGCCTATTGAAAATATTCCTATTCGTCCAATACTAGAGCCTCCACTCACCTCAATCCCTTTTTCTGGAGGCCTTCAATGGCTCACCGGCAGCAAAACGTATTGCGCGTCGTCAGCAAGAAGCAGCTACGGCATGCCTACCCGCTTGCCCGCTTTCTCTGGCTTCGCGCACATCGCGCAACTCGCGTGTGGCGAATACAAAACGGAAGGCCGCATCCTTACGTCTTTGGGTCCAATTTAGACGCGTTCGATGCCATGATGGACCTAGCAAAGGCCACCGACAGAGATTTCGTCGAGCTTTTCGAACTCACTCTGACTTGTGTAGATGGCATCCCATTCGTCGGAACGATCTTCTTGACGATGCGTCACGATCTTCCACCGCGATAATTTTCATGCGTCCCAAGGCTAGTTTGCCTGGGACGCATGCGATATTTTCAAGCATGGAGCCCGTCATGACAGACAAACAAATTTCAGCAGTTAAGAAAAGAAAGGGAGAGAAAACCTCCTTTGAATTCAAAGGCCCCGACTTCAAATTGCTTCGGGACACCCTCCCGTCTCAAGACGTGAATCGAGTCTGCACCATCATCAAAGTCAGCTACTTCAGAAGCACCAGCCTGGCGTAACATCTGCAGCCAATCGCCATCATCTCTAATGGATTTTTTGAACCAGGCAGGAGTTGCAGTCTTGGCCAGCTTTCCATTCTTGAAGCGCATTGAAATATCGGCGTACGGGGCCATGAAATCCTCCCAGCAACGATGCCATCCCAGGTGCAACTATAAACCGCGCGTCTGCAAACGCAGCACTCACGAACTGAAGTCAGGCGGGTAGCGCTTTGGAGTGTCGCTAGTGGCGCAGCGCGTAAGTTCATTAAATCGACTGCAAGGGGAATAGAACTGCGAAATCACATCCCTGAACACAAAGAAAGCACTTCAGATGCAATGCTCGTTCAGAGGCTTAAAATGTCGGACGAGTCTTAGAAAAATGACGATTTTTTACACAGGTTCTTACACATACACAGAAAACAAGAAAATTTAACTAGCTAAATCAATACGATGAGGCAGAGTGCATGGGACTCAAAATCAGGTGATGGCAACATCGTGCTGGTTCGAGTCCGGCCAGGGGCACCAATAAAACGCGCCAAGCCGCACTCCCACCACAATCCACTTTCGGCCTCGTCCTGAGGAGCGCCGCAGGCGCGTCTCGAAGGACGGGCCGCAGCCCTATGCCTCTCACCCTTCGAGACGCCGTGCTGCGCACGGCTCCTCAGGGTGAGGTCAGAGGATTTGGGTGCGAGTCAAGGCATCATATCCGGACGCGAGAATGCGACCGTGGCGACCGTCTGCTCCGGCTTGCCGTGCGAGCGAGCCGCCACGGCGTGGGCCGCCGCGCGATGCCTGTCCGGCGGCATCGGAACGCTGCCGGTGACGCGCGGCGCGCCGTTCGCGGCGACGCGCAACGGCGACATCAAGGACGCTTCGGTGTCCGGCGGCGCACCGCCGGCGAGCCGCAACGCGCGGATGGCGGTGGCGCGGGCGAGTGTCTGCAACGATTCCGGCTCCGCGGCCGCAAGTTCCAACTGCGGTAACGGCGACACGGGCGGCAATGTGAGGCGGTTCATCGAAAAGACCGGCGCGGCGGAGACCACACGCGGCCAGCCGAGCTTCGGCGCATGGCGCCGGGCCAGCAGCAGCGGCGACGGCGCGGCCGGGCCGACAGCTTCCGGCACCACATGCACGATGCGGAAGTGACGCCGCTTCAATTCCGCGAGCAGCGCCGGCAGCATCAGCACCGTGCGCGGCTGGATGTCGTGCAGGAGAAGAATGCCCTTGCCGCGCGCCTCGAGCCGCGACAGCGCCCGCGACAACACCTGCTGCGAGGTGATTCTCGTCCAGTCGTCGGCCACCGCGTCGGCGCTCCAGACCACGAGCGACTTCGCCTCCGCGTAACGCTCGACGGCGCGCGTGCGGCCGAGACCCGGAATGCGGAAGAACGGCGCGACATGATGGCCGAGGATCGCATCGAGCGTGCGGTTGCCGGCTTCGATCTCCTTCTCGGCCCGCGCTTCCGACATACTAGCGAAATGCAGCGAATGGTTCTGGCTGTGGTTGCCGATGGTGTGGCCAGCCTCCGCGACGCGCAGCGCGGCGGCCGGATTGGCGGCGGCATGGCGGCCGACCAGGAAGAACGTCGCCTTCACGCAATGCCGCGCGAGGATCGCCAGCACGCGGTCGGTATAGGGCGGCAGCGGCCCGTCGTCGAAGGTGAGCACCACCTCGCGGTCGTTGAGCGGAAGGCTGGTGCGGTATTGCATCAGGCCGAGCCGGGCATGGTCGGCCGCGCCGACCGAGATGATGCGGCTGACGCCGATGGCGTCCGGATTGCCGGGGCATGACGCCGGCTCCGCATGCGCATGAGCCGCGGCCATGCCGCCGATCAGTGCGGCCAGCAAGGCCGTGTGCCGCTTGTATCTCATGAAAACCGCCGGTCGCCAGTGAGGGAACTTTGGCGATCCCGGCTGATTCACGCCCCTGCGGCCAGCGCCGCGGGCCGGTTATTCACAATGGATTGCGCGCCGCCGGCGGTTGCGGCACGGCCCGCGCCGACTAGAGTCGCCGGCAAACAGCCGGGAGATCGACATGAACGACGAAGCCTTCAACGCATCGCTGCGCAAGTTCCTGCGCACCGTCGGCGTCACCTCGCAGCAGGAAATCGAGAAAGCGGTCGCGGCGGCCGTGGCCGACGGCCGGCTCAAGGGCAACGAGACGCTGCAGGCGCGGATGGTGCTGACGATCGGCGAGATTGCGCTCACGCACACGACCGATGCAGAGATCGCGCTCGAATAGCCGCTCCCGCGCGCCGATCACAAAAAGGATTCATTTCCGGCAGACCGCCGCCGGATTTCGCCGGCGCATTGCGTCAATCGACCGCACAAGCGCGGGCATCTTTCCGTTGCGGCAACACAGTTTACGCACCTTGCGTGATTACCAATAACCATTGGTTTTGAGGAAACGTAAGGAGACCGCCATGAAATATCGATTGATTGCCGCGGCCGCTTCATTCGCTTTGATCGCTTTTGCCGTGCCCGGCAGCGCACAGGCCCGGATGGCCAATCCCTCGCTCGCCGTCACGCCGCTCGCCGGCACGCCGCAGGTGCAGGAGGCCCAGTATTACCGGCATCGCCGGTATCACCGCCGCCACTATCGCCACCACCGTCACCGCTATCGCCACTGCTGGCGCGAGCGCATTCGCGTGCGGACGCCGGCCGGTTACTTCGTGTGGCGCACGCATCGCCGCTGCGGCTGGCGCTGGCGCTAACATCGCCATCATTGAAATGCGGAAGGCGGCCCACGAGGCCGCCTTTCTTTTATCCGGCGGCTGTGTCGTCAGACCGTTTCGTTCGGCCGCGCGAAGGCGGCCTCCATCTCACGGCGCACCTTCACCGCGATATCGTTTTCGTCGAAGGCCACGTCGGCCCAGGCGATCGTTTCGCCTTCGGCGATGTCGCGCTTGAGCTTGACGTTGTGCGCGAGGCCGAGCGGCAGCATGCCGTGCGCGAGCGAGACATCGGCGGGCTGCTGCTTGCCCCAGACGCAGAAGCCGCCCTCGCCGTCCAGCATCTCGCCGGACTTCAGCGGGCGCTTCGCGGTGGCGACGACATCGGAGCGGAAGCCGGTCGGCGCGCCGGTCGGTTCGCCGCGCAGCGCGGCGGAGGCGACCGAGATGCCGAGTTCCAGCCCGATCATGTGAATCGGCCGGTACAGCGCAGCGTATTTGCCGCTCTGGTCCGGCAGCATGGCGTATTCCTTGAAGCAGCGCCGCGCGTAATCGGTCTCGCCCTCGAACACCACATAAGTGCCGAGCGCCAGATGATGCGGCACGTCGCGGCCGTCGCGATAGACCGATGAGGTGACCTCGGTGACGCCGGCCTTTTCCAGCACGCCGCCGTCGCTCTTCGGCTTGCAGATATCGGCGAGTTCGAACCGCGTCGCCGGCGGAAAGCTCAGGCCCGCCGACTGCGGCACAAGGCCGGTCGCGTTGCACACCGCGCTCATCTCGATGCCGGATTTCGTTCCGTCGACAAACGAGTTGAACATCTTCGGATTGATCGAGTTGCGGTCCTCGATCTTCAGATACTTGTCGAGAATGTCCCAGACATTGTCCGGGTTCGAGCGGTGGTAATGCGGCTCGTAGCGCGTGCCCTTGCCGGCGCAGATCACCTTGAAGCCGGCGGCGCGCGCCCAGTCGACATGCTCGCAAATGAGCGCGGGCTGGTCGCCCCAGGCGAGGCTGTAGACGACGCCGGCCGCTTTCGCCTTGCGCGCCAGCAGCGGGCCGGCGACGACATCGGCTTCGACATTGACCATGACGATGTGCTTGCCGTTGGCGATCGCCGAGAGCGCATGCGCGATCCCGGCGCCCGGCACGCCGGTCGCCTCCACCACCACGTCGATGCCGGGATGATCGATCAGCGCACGGGCATTGTCCGTCACATGAAGGCCGCCGGACTTCAGCGCATCGTCGAGCGAGCGGGCGGCATATTTCGCGTCCGGCCAGCCGGCTGCCTTCAACTGGCTGCGCGCGCGGGCGGGATCGAGATCGGCGACGCCAGCGACCTGCATGCCGCGCGTCAGCCGCGCCTGCGACAGAAACATGGTGCCGAACTTGCCGGCGCCGATCAGCGCCACCGTTACCGGCTTGCCGGCGGCTTCGCGCTCAAGGAGTTTGGTATGGAGATTCACGACGCTTCCTCCGTGCACAGGAACCCAAACACGGGACGCGGTGCAACGGCAAGCTCGACCGTCATCGCCCGCCAACGGGCCCGCGCAAGCGCGGCCCGATGACAGGCTCCGTCGGGCGATCCAGTAAACACAGCATGTCAGTCGTATACTGGATGCCCCGCCTTCGCGGGGCATGACAGATGAGGAGTTGCGATTCAATCGAGATGAATTCGCCTACTGGCAGAACGCGCTGGTGACGAAGGTCACGGTCCGGCATTCGCCGGGCTTGGCCTCGCGGCGGCCGAGCATCACCGGGGCCGGACATTCCTCCGCGGAGGTGATGTCGACGCTCCTGCCGCCGTTGAAGCCCTTGGCCTTGCACAGCGCGGCGGCGGCGACGCCACAATCCGGCGCGCCGTTGGCGGCGATGACGCAGTTCTGATGGCCCTTGACCACGCGCGCGGTCGGCAGCCGCGCCACGGCGCCAGCGGCGTCCTTCGCCGCATTGGCGGTCGCGCGCGCCGCCTCGCCGGCCTCGTCGCCGAAATTGTCGACCCGCGACCGCGCGCTGCTGAAATTCGATCCGAGCGACGACCATGCTTCGTCGAACCAGCGGCCGACCGACTCGAACACGCCGGGCGGCTCGCCCGGTTTCTGGCGATGCTGCTCCTGCGCGGCGACCGAAGCCGCACAGGCGGTGACCAGCGCGGCGCACAACAGCACGCGGCTGCCATGCGCCGTCACGCGGCGCTTCGCTGTCTTGGTATCGGCGGCGGCATTCATCGCGGCGCAAACCCGGCTGGTGCGCGACCGGCGCAAATCAACGGACCGGCCGTACAATAGCCTATGTCGCGCGGCGGCGAAATCGCGGCGCGATGCCGCTATATCAAATATGCGGAGGCGATCAGCCCGCCGATCACCACGACGGCCCCGAGCGTGACCCACAGGCCGAGCCGGCGCTCGATGATATCGCGGGCCTGCGGCCCGAAGCGGTGCAGCAGGAAAGCCAGCAGGAAAAACCGCCCGGCGCGGGCGATCACCGAAAACAGGATGAACAGCGCCAGATTGTAGCCGGCAAAGCCGGAGGTGATGGTGACCACCTTGTAGGGGATCGGCGTCAGGCCCTTGAGCAGGATGATCCAGGCGCCCCATTCCGCATAGGCATGGCGGAACGACTCGACCTTGTCGGCGTAGCCATAGAGCGCAATGAGCCACTGTCCGACCGAGTCATAGAGCAGCGCGCCGATCGCATAGCCGACCATCCCGCCGAGCACCGAGGTCAGCGTGCACCACGCCGCCAGCACATAGGCGCGATCCGGCCGCGCAAGCGACATCGGGATCAGCATGACGTCGGGCGGGATCGGGAACACCGAGCTTTCGGCGAAGGACACCGCGCCGATGGTCCAGAACGAATGGCGCTTGTCGGCCTGCGCCATGCACCAGGCGTACAAGCGATGCAGCAAGGATCTGGGAGCGGCCGCCTGGTCGGTCATCGTGGTGGTCTTATACGGGATGTGTGACGGAAATGAGCGAGGACGTTAAATCAGGCGGACCTTAAATCCGCCAGACCTCACGTCAGCCGGCCTTGGACGACCGGCTTTTGTTGAGGCGGCGGCGGTCGATCGGCACGACCTTGCGGCGGACGGCGGATTCCGGGAGGTTTTTCGGAAGTTTTTCGGCGATGCCGAACATCCGCTCGCGACGGCGCATTTCCGCCCAGACCTGTTCCGGCTCGACGCCGGCGGCGACCCACAGCACGACAAGGTTGTAAATGAGGTCGGCGCTTTCGCGGATGACGGCCTCTGGCTCGTCGGCCATCGCATCGATGACGACTTCGACCGCCTCCTCGGCAAGCTTCTTCGCCATCTTGGCGCGTCCGGACCGCAACAGGCGCGCGGTCCGCGATGTCGCCGGATCGCCTTTGCGCGAAGCGCACACCGCGTCGTAGAGCCGCGCGACCGAATCAGCCATGCGGTAATGCTAGCGGAACAGCCCCGCAAATTCGTTAAAGCCCGCCAGGCTGGCGCCGAAAGGCCGTCCAAGCCCATGAAATCAATGGGATTTGAGGGGAACCAAGGCGGGTGTCCCGGCCCGCGCCGGTGAACGCGCGAGCCCGCGAGAATGGCGCGCCGGCGGCACGCCGGCGGCGGACCGGCGACGCAGCGGCGGCGACATGACGGCGACAGCGCGCCCCGCCGCGCGCGGATGCGACGACGCGCGTTAAGATTAAACGCAGGAGCGGCTACCATGTCGCATCCGGTCACGGCGGCTTGGCTTGCGCTTTGCGACATCATGATCTTTGCTGATTTCAATGAGCTTTGCTGATTGTGCGGCCGCAACGACAAGCGCCGGTGAGCAGTGACGAGTATCCAGGCGATCATGAACATTCGGAGCCTGCGCCAAACCGCTGCCGGCCTCCTCATGGCCACCACGATCGCAAGCGCGCTCGTCGGCGGAACGGCCGCCGCGGAAACCAATGTCCGGCTCAGTCTCGACTCCAGGATTGAAGGCCCGGTCGCGCCGTTCCTGCTCGCGCTCGACAAGGGCTACTACAAGGCGCAAGGGCTCAATGTCGCGATCGACCCGTCCGCGGGGCCGCCGGAGCCGATCGCGCGCGTCGCGTCGGGCGCCTACGACATCGGATTCAGCGACATCAACGCGCTGATCAAGTTCCGCGACGCCAATCCGAAAGTGCCGATGATGGCGGTGTTCATGGTGTACAACCGCCCACCCTTCGCGATCCTCGGCCGCAGGAGCCGCGGCATCGCGACGCCGAAGGATCTCGAAGGCAAGACAATCGGTGCGCCGGCCGCCGACATCGCCTATGCGCAATGGCCGATTTTCGCTCAGGTCAACGGTATCGACACTTCGAAGGTCACCATCGAGCATGTCGGCCTGCCCGTGCGCGAGCCGATGCTGGCGGCAGGCCAGGTCGACGCCATCACCGGCCGGTCGTTTTCCGCTTACGTCAACCTGAAGGCCAAGGGCGCGCCGATGAACGACATCGCGGTGCTGCTGATGGCCGACCACGGCGTCGCGCTTTACGGCAACGCGATCTTCGTCAATCCGAAATTCGCCGCCGATCATCCCGACGCGGTGAAGGGTTTCCTGAAGGCCTTCACCCGCGCGCTCAAGGAAACCGTGCGGGCGCCCGCCGCGGCGATCGAGCCGGTGCTCAAGCGCAGCGATCTCGCCAGCAAGGACACCGAGACCGAACGGCTCGTCATGGCGATCCGCGACAACATCGTGACGCCGGAGGTGAAGGCGAACGGCTACGGCGGGATCGACGAGGCGCGCTTCGCCAGGGCGATCGACCAGCTCGAGATTGCCTACAAGTTCAGGAACACGAAGCCGAAGCCCGGTGACATCTTCGACGCGTCATTCCTGCCGCCCGACGCCGAGCGCAAGGCCAACTGACTGGGCGTCATCCTGAGGTGCGACCCGGCGAAGCCGGGGAGCCTCGAAGGATGACATTCGCGCCGTCGCCCTTCGAGGTTCGCCGCTTCGCGGCTCACACCTCAGGGTGACGTCGCTTTGGTGTGCTACGCCCCGCGCGCCTGCTGGCGGCCGATCGTCTCGGCCTTGTCGAAGGCAACCCGCAGCGACCGCTGCACCTCGCCCGGCTCGCTCACCGTTTCCGGACGCGGCCGCAGCATCGGCACCAGATCGTCGGCGAAGTCGAGAAGCGGCGCGGTCTCGGCGCCGTCGCGGACATAGATGCCGGTAAAAACCTCCGGCAGCGCCGGCAGCGGCGCATCGTGCCAGATCTGCATCTGCGTCATGCGCACCCGGCCGCGCGTCATCACCAGCGTGCCGAGACCGGCATCGACCCCCGACGACAGCGACAGGAAGGTCGATGACGTCATCATCAATTGCGACTCGCGGCCGATCCTGGCGAGCGCCTCGGTCGCCGCGCGGTAACACATGCACTCGCCGCTGAAGGCGAGCAGCGGCACCGGGCCGGCCGGATCGATCCAGGTCGCGCCGCTGCGCACCCAGACCAGCTGGTCTTTCCAGAAGTGCCGCGCATCGTCCGGCTGCTCCCACGACATCGCCACCATGATGTCGAGATCGCCGGCGCGCAGTTCCTCGAACAGCTTCGACTTCGAGCCGGAGCGCGAATGATAGCTGTAACCGGGATGTTTCTTGCGGAACTTTGCGAAAGCCCAAGGCAGCATCGGGCCGGACAGATCGCCCGGCAGGCCGATGCGAATCTGCTTGGGGCGCGGCGGCGCGGCGGCCGCCGAGAGAATCTCGTCGTTGATCGCCAGCATGCGGCGCGAGTGATGGACGACCTCTTCGCCGTATTTGGTGAGACTGACGCCGGGATTGGTCCGATCGAAAATCTCGGTGCCGAGCAGGAACTGCAGCCGCTTGATCTGTGCGCTGACCGCCGGCTGGGTGACGCCGAGCATTCGCGCGGCGCGCGTAAAACTTTTCAGATCGTAGACTGCAACAAGAGTACGCAACAAATCGGTCGGAATATTGGTCATGCGCGACTTGCTCCCGCCAATTGGGTGCCTGGAAGCGAAGCTCGTGGCACGCGATTCTCGAATAAAACTTAGCACAATACCGAGCGACGGCAATTTATGCGTTATGCGGGTGCGCCCTGCGCAAATGCGCATGACGACGCGGGATGCGCGTGGCGCGCGCAGACGCGCGCAGCGATCCGGCCCCGTTTGCGGTCGTTCAGCTGCGTTTTCGCGGCGATGCCGCTCCACGCGCCACCGCCGCAAAATAGGTCATCGCAAGACGTGATATGTGCGGCCGCGCGCCTATTTGATGCGCTCGAGGATGCTGACGTAATTCGCAACCGCAGCACCGCCCATATTGAAAATACCGCCGAGCTTCGGGTTCCGCAGCTGCAACTCGCCGGCGTCGCCCACGAGCTGCATCGCCGTCATCACATGCATCGAGACGCCGGTGGCGCCGATCGGATGACCCTTGGCCTTGAGGCCGCCGGACGGATTGACCGGCAGCTTGCCGTCCTTCGCGGTCCAGCCTTCCTTGATGGCGCGCGCGCCCTGACCTTCCGGCACAAGGCCCATCGCCTCGTATTCGATGAGTTCCGCAACCGTGAAGCAATCATGCGTCTCGACGAAGGAGAGATCGCCGAGCGAAAGCCCCGCCTTCGCCAGCGCCTGCTTCCAGGCGAGACTGCAACCCTCGAACTTGAGAATGTCGCGCTTCGACATCGGCAGGAAGTCCTGCACATGCGCGGCCGAGCGGAACGCCACCGCCTTGTTGAGCCGCAGCGCCGTCTCGACATCCGCGATCACGACCGCGGCGGCGCCGTCGGAGACGAGCGAGCAGTCGGTACGCTTCAAGGGACCGGCGACGAACGGGTTCTTCTCGCTTTCGGTGCGGCAGAACTCGTAGCCGAGATCCTTGCGCATCTGCGCGAACGGGTTGCCGACGCCGTTCTTGTGGTTCTTCGCCGCGATCATCGCCAGCGCGTCGGACTGGTCGCCATATTTCTGGAAATACAGCCCGGCGATCTTGCCGAAAATACCGGCGAAGCCGCCCTCGATATCGGCCTCCTCGCGCACATAGGACGCCTTGAGCAGATTTTTGCCGATTTCAGGCCCCGGCGTCGCGGTCATCTGCTCGACGCCGACCACCAGCACGACGCGCGAGGCGCGCGCCTCGATCGATTTCAGCGCCTGATGGACCGCCGCGGAACCCGTGGCGCAGGCGTTCTCGACGCGGGTGGCGCGCTTGAAGCGCAGGTCCGGCGACGCCTGCAAAACCAGCGCCGCCGTGAAATCCTGCGGCGAAAACCCTGCGTTAAAGTGCCCCAGCACGATTTCGTCGACATCGGCGGCGGCGACCCCGGCATCCGCCAGCGCCTGCCCGGCCACGCGAACGATCAGGCTTTCCACCGTCTCGCCGCTCAGTTTTCCGAACGGAGTATGGGCCCAGCCGACGATACAGGCGGTCATAAACGTCTCCCTGTCGAAATTCGGTCGCTTTCATAGGTAACGGAAGGGGGAGCGACGGAGCAACCTTAACACAAGCCCGGCACCCTGTGGCTTTGCCTGCGGGGCCGCGCTTGGGTAGTTTAACGCGCCGGCCTGCGGGACCTGGGGTTTGCGGCCGAACCATCAAGCGGATCATCGATTGTGACTTCTGCGCCGAAACACCGCCTCCGTAACCTTTTACCTGCCGCAGCCGCCATCGTGGCGCTCGCCCTGACCGGGGCAAGCCGCGCCCATGCCGAGGCGCAACTGCTGGTCGATGCCGACACCGGCAAGGTGCTCTACGCCGAGAACGCGACCTATCCGTGGTATCCGGCCTCGGTCACCAAACTGATGACCGCCTACACCACGCTGCGCGCGGTGAAGGAAGGCCGCATCAGGCTCGACACGCTGCTCACCGTGTCGCGCAACGCGGTCGCGCAGCAGCCGACCAAGATGGGTTTCAGGGAAGGCACCACCGTCACCGTCGACAACGCGCTGAAGATGCTGATGGTGAAATCGGCCAACGACATCGCCGTTGTGCTCGCGGAAGGTGTCGGCGGTTCGATCTCAGGCTTCGCCGACCAGATGAACGCCAATGCGCGCCGGCTCGGCATGACGCAAACGCATTACGTCAATCCGAACGGCTTGCCGGCGGAAGAGCAGATCACCTCGGCGCGCGATCTCGCGCTGGTGGCGCGCGCGCTGATCCGCGAATTCCCGCAATACGATTCCTACTGGCACATTTCCGCGATCCGCTACGGCAAGCGGACGTTCCGCAACTACAACACGCTGATCGACCGCTATCCCGGCGCCGACGGCATGAAGACCGGCTTCATCTGCGCCTCCGGCTTCAACCTCGTCGCCTCGGCCACGCGCAACGGCAAGCGGCTGATCGCCGTCATCCTCGGCTCCTATTCCTCGGCGGTCCGCGCGCAGAAAGCGGCGACGCTGCTCGAGCGCGGCTTCAACAGCGCCGGCCTGTCGTGGCTGACGCCCTCGCTCGGCAATGTCGAGGCGCTGGTGCCGGTGGACGCCCAGCCGCCGAACCTGCGCGACGAAATGTGCGGCGGCCATCGCCGCAAGCCGCCGTCGGAAGACAATGACGAGCAGGAAGCCAATGCGGGCGACCCGGCGTCATCGCAGGCGCTCGGCTTCGCCGGCACCAAGGCCGCGACCGAAAAATATGTGCTGCCCGCCGCAACCCATGTCGGCGAGACCATCACCGTCTATACCGGCCCGGCCAACAATCCCGACAAGGTCGAGGCCGTCGCCGCCAGCAAGGCCAAGCCACACAAGAAGAAGACCGCGAAAAAGAAAAAGGGCCATCAGGCCGCGAGCGCCGACACCAAGAAGAAATCCTCGCAATGAGCGGCGCGCCGGCGGACGCCAGGCGCGGGCCGCCCGAACCCATTCCACTGACGGTGCTGACCGGCTTTCTTGGCGCCGGCAAGACGACGCTGCTCAACCGCCTGCTGAAAGACCCGGCGCTCGCCGGCACCGCCGTCATCATCAATGAATTCGGCGAGATCGGCCTCGACCACCTTCTGGTCCAGCATATCGACGACAACATCATGCTGCTGCAGAGCGGCTGCCTGTGCTGCACGATGCGTGGCGACCTCGTCAGCGCGCTCGAGCAGCTCCTGCGCAACCGCGACAACGGCCGCGTGACGTTCGAGCGCGTGATGCTGGAGACGACCGGCCTCGCGGACCCCGCGCCGGTGCTGCACACCGCGATGATGCATCCCTATCTCGCGATCCGTTACCGGCTCGACGGCGTCGTCACTATGATCGACGCGGTGAACGGCGAAGCGACGCTCGACGCTCACATGGAGGCGGTGAAGCAGGCCGCCGTCGCCGACCGGCTGGTGCTCAGCAAGACCGATCTCGTCACCGACCCGGCAAAGCGCGACGCACTCACCGCGCGGCTGCGCGCGCTCAATCCGGCCGCGCGCATCCTCGACGCCGCGAAGGGCGAAGCGACGCCGGCCAATCTGCTCGGCTGCGGGCTGTACGATCCCGCGCGCAAGATCCCGGACGTGAAGCGCTGGCTCGCCGAAGAAGCCTATGCGGAGGCCAAGGAGGCTGCGCATCGCGGCCACCACCATCACGGCCATCACCACCACGACCCGAACCGCCACGACGAGCGCATCCGCGCCTTTACGCTCGCGACCGAGACGGCGATCCCGGCCGGCACCTTCCACATTTTCCTCGACTTGCTGCGCTCGATGCACGGCGAGAACCTGCTGCGGCTCAAGGGCATCGTGCAGCTCGCCGACCAGCCGGAGAAACCGCTGGTCATTCATGCAGTGCAGCATGTTTTCCACCCGTTCACCTACCTGGAAAGCTGGCCCGACGACGACCGCCGCACGCGGCTGGTCTTCATCACCCGCGACCTGCCCGAGCAGAAAATGCAGGAGCTGTTCGGCGCCATCCTCGGCTCCATTGCGCCGGACCGGCCGGACGCCGCCGCGCTCACCGACAATCCGCTGGTGCCGTTCGGCGGCGCGCATCGCTGACGCACCCGCGCGGTTCCGCCGCCGCCCGCTCTCTTTTCGCTCTCTTGCGCCCGCGCGCATTCCCGCCGATGGTTGCCGGAACGTCCGAGGGGCTGGCCGGCGATTCGGCCACGACACATCAAGCGGTTCAAAACCGGATCATGGACCGGATCTGGCTCAAGCATTATCCGCAGGGCGTGCCGGCCGAGATCGAGCCGTCGGCCGCGCCGACGCTGACAGCCGTTCTGGAGCAGAGCTTCCGCGCGTTCCCCGACCGCCCGGCCGTCTCCTTCATGGGCAAGCGGCTGACCTATGGCGAGATCGACACGGCCTCGCGCGCCTTCGGCGCGTTCCTGCAGGCTTGCGGCCTGCCGCGCGGCGCCCGCGTCGGCATCATGATGCCGAACATGCCGCAATATGCGATGGCGATCGCCGGCATTCTGCGCGCCGGCTTCGTCGCGGTGAACATCAACCCGCTCTACAAGGCGCACGAGCTTGAAACGCAACTGACGGATTCCGGCGCGCAAGCCATCGTCGTGCTGGAGAATTTCGCCGTCGAGCTGCAGCAGGCGCTGCCGAAGACCGCGGTGAAGCACGTCGTGGTCGCCAGCCTCGGCGACATGCTCGGCACGCTGAAGGGCGCGCTGGTCAATCTGGTGGTGCGGCACGTCAAGCACATGGTGCCGGCCTATACGCTGCCGCACGCCACGCGCTTCAACGACGCGATCGCGACCGGCAAGACAAAAACGCTGACCGACCCGAAGATCGGCCCCGACGACATCGCCTTCCTGCAATATACCGGCGGCACCACCGGCGTGCCGAAGGGCGCGACGCTGCTGCATCGCAATCTCGCCGCCAACGCCCTGCAGGTCGAAGCCTGGCTGCGGCCGCTGTTGCGGCCGGGCGACGCCGAACGCGGCCTCATCATCGTCGCGGCGCTGCCGCTTTATCATATCTTCGCGCTGACGGCCTGTTTCCTGCTCGGCCTGCGCACCGGCGGCATGTGCCTCTTGATCCCCAATCCGCGCGACCTGCCGGCGGTCATCAAGGACATGAGCGGCTGCAAGGTGCATATGTTCCCGGCGGTCAACACGCTCTACAACGCGCTGCTGCACCATCGCGACTTCGGCAGGATCGACTGGAGCGACTTGCGCGCCGCGGTCGCCGGCGGCATGGCGGTGCAGAAGGCGGTGGCGGACAACTGGGTGAAGGCGACCGGCAAGCCAATCATCGAAGGCTACGGCCTGTCCGAGACGTCGCCGGTGCTGACCTGCAACCGCGGCGACATTCCGGAATGGACCGGCACCATCGGCTTCCCGCTGCCCTCGACCGAGATCGCGATCCGCGACGACGACAACCGCGACGTGCCGCAGGGCGAGCGCGGCGAAATCTGCGCGCGCGGGCCGCAGGTGATGCCCGGCTACTGGCAACGGCCCGACGAAACCGCGAAGGTGATGAGCGCGGACGGATATTTCCGCACCGGCGACATCGGCATCATGGACGAGCAGGGCCGCGTGCGCATCGTCGACCGCAAGAAGGACATGATCGCCGTATCGGGCTTCAAGGTATTCCCGAACGAGGTCGAGGACGTCGCGATGCAGAACGGCGGATTGCTGGAGGCGGCCTGCGTCGGCGTGCCGGACGAACATTCCGGCGAGGCGGTGAAGCTGTTTGCCGTGCGCAAGGACCCGGGCCTGACCGAGCAGGCGCTGCACGCCTTTCTCGCCGCGCGGCTGACGCCCTACAAGGTGCCGCGCCATATCGAATTCCGCGACGAATTGCCCAAGACCAATGTCGGCAAGATCCTGCGCCGCGCGCTGCGCGACGAGGAAGTGGCGAAGGCGTCATGACGAACCCGCAGGCTGCCGTCACGCCCGCCGAGATCGTCGCGTTCTGGCGCGACGCCGGCCCGGACAAATGGTTCAAGAAGGACGAGAACTTCGACGCCGAACTGCGCACGCGCTTTCTCGCCGCGCACGAGGCGGCCGCCGCCGGCAAGCTCGACGGCTGGGAGGCGACGGCGGAAGGCGCGCTCGCGCTGCTGCTGCTGCTCGACCAGTTCTCCCGCAACATGTTCCGCAACGACGCCCATGCCTTCGCCGCCGACGAGAAAGCCCGCGGCATCGCGGCGCGCGCGCTGACGCGCGGCTTCGACGCCGCGATCCCCGGCATGCGCTCGTTCTTCTTCCTGCCGTTCGAGCATTCCGAGGACATGGCCGACCAGGAACTGGCGATGCGGCTGTTTGCGGCGGCCGGCGACGACGACGGCCTGAAATGGGCGAAACTCCACGCCGACATCATCCGCCGCTTCGGCCGCTTCCCGCACCGGAACAAGGCGCTCGGCCGCGCCACCACGCCGGAGGAACAGGCCTTTCTCGACGAGGGCGGATTTGCGGGCTAGGCCCGCACTAGCGAGGCGCGCCGCCCTGCGTTACAGCATGACCCCGAATGTCCGACCTCGTCATTGAAGACCTCCGGCTGCGGCTCGGCGACCACGACATCCTCAAGGGTGTCTCGCTCACCGTGCCGCGCGGCAAGATCACCGCCCTGCTCGGCCCCTCCGGCAGCGGCAAGACCACGCTCTTGCGCGCAGTCGCCGGCCTCGAGGCGCCACACGCCGGTTCGATCCGGATCGGCGAGCGCGTGTTGTTCGACGCCGCGCGGGGCATCGACATGCCGGCGGAACAACGCGGCCTCGGCCTCGTGTTCCAGTCCTACGCACTGTGGCCGCACCGCACGGTGTTCGACAACATCGCTTATGGCCTGACGCTCCGCCGCATCGGCAAGGCGGAGATCAGGGAGCGCGTCGAGACGACGCTGTCGCGGCTCGGCCTCGGCGGCTTGAGCGCGCGCTATCCGCATCAGTTGTCCGGCGGCCAGCAGCAGCGGGTCGCGCTCGCGCGCGCGCTGGTCTACGAGCCGGGGCTGCTGCTGCTCGACGAGCCGTTGTCCAATCTCGACACCAAGCTGCGCGAGGACGCGCGGCTGTGGCTGCGGCAATTGATCGGCTCACTCAATCTCTCCGCGCTCTGCGTCACCCACGACCAGACCGAGGCGATGGCGGTGGCCGACGGCATCGCGCTGCTCAACGACGGCACGGTCGAGCAATCCGGCACCGCGAACGAGTTGTACAACGGACCGCGCACGCTGTTCGCCGCCGAGTTTCTCGGCAGCAACAACAGCCTGCCCGCGACGCTGGTGGAAAACACCGGCATGGAGGCCGCGATCGACGTCGACGGCCACCGGCTGACCGGCATCCTGCGCACCGACGCCGACGCCGGCGCGCTGGTCACCGGCGTGATCCGGCTCGAGCGCGTGCGCATCGCCGATGCGCCCGGACCGAACCGCCTGCCGATGACGGTGTCCGCGCAAATGTACATGGGCGAACGCTGGGAGATTGTGTTCTCGCGCGGCAACCTCACGCTGCGCGCGCGCGCCGCCGAGCGGCTGCGCAGCGGCAACTACTTCATCGAGCTGCCGGCCAAGGACCTGTGGATCTTCTGATGGCAAAGCTGCACGGCGTCTTTCCCTATCTCGTCTCGCCGGCCGATGCCGGCGGCAGGATCAAAACCGGCGTGCTGGCGCGGCTGACCGACGATCTCGTCAAGGCCGGCGTGCATGGCGTGACGCCGCTCGGCTCGACCGGCGAGTTCGCCTATCTCGACCGCGAGCAGCGCCGCGCCGTGGTACGCACAACCATCGAAGCGACGGCAAAGCGCGTGCCGGTGGTGGCCGGCGTCGCCTCCACTTCGACCGCCGACGCGGTGGCGCAGGCGCGCGAGTGGCAGGCACTCGGCGCCGACGGCATCCTCGCCATTCTCGAAGCGTATTTTCCGCTGAAGGATGCGCAGGTCGAAAGCTATTTCCGCGCCATCGCCGACGCCGTCGATATTCCGGTGGTGATGTACACTAATCCGAATTTCCAGCGCAGCGATCTGACACTCGATGTCATCGCGAAGCTTGCGGCTCATCCGCGCATCGTCGCGATCAAGGACGCCTCGACCAACACCGGACGGCTGCTGTCGATCCGCAATCGCTGTCCCGATCTCGATGTGTTTGCGGCCTCAGCGCATATCCCGGCGGCGGTGATGATGATCGGCGGCGTCGGCTGGATGGCGGGACCGGCCTGCGTGATCCCGCGCCAGAGCGTGACGCTCTACGATCTCTGCCGCGCCGGGCGATGGGACGAGGCGATGACGCTGCAACGCAAGCTGTGGCAGATGAACGAGGCCTTCGCGAAGTTCAACCTCGCCGCCTGCATCAAGGCGGGGCTGGAAATTCAGGGCTACGCGGTCGGCGATCCGGTGCCGCCGCAGGAGCCGCTGTCGGCCGAAAGCCGCAAGGCGGTCGAGGCGATCCTGAAGAGCGCCGCGGCGCTCTGAGGCGCGAAAACCCGCCATTAACCGGCACATCCCGCATCACCCAACCGATTCTTAACGCCTTGTTGCCAAGTTGGCGACGTGACCTCGATCGACCAGCCCAGCCCCACCGCACGGCCGATGCTCTCGCTCAGCGCGCTGATCGGCCGCGTGCGCGCGATCCTCGCCGATCGCAGCGACAACCGCATCGCGCAGAAAATGGCTGGCACGGCGTTCCTCGTGCGCGTCGGCAGCGCGGTGCTCGCGCTCGCCTCGCAGGTGCTGTTGGCGCGCTGGATGGGCGCGCATGAGTTCGGCATCTTCATTTATGTCTGGACTTGGGTGCTGATGATCGGCGCGCTGTCCGACCTCGGCCTCTCCAGCGCCGCGCGGCGCTTCATTCCCGAATACGCGGCGAAGCAGGCCTTCGACAATCTGCGCGGCTTCCTGATCGGAAGCTGCTGGCTCGCCTTCGGCATCGCCACGCTGATCGGCGCGGCGGGCGCGCTGATCGTGCTGGGCCTGCGCCCCTGGCTCAACGACTACACCATCGTTCCGCTGTTTCTCGCCTGCGCGACCATTCCGATCTACGGACTGGTGCAGGTGCAGTCCGGCATCGCACAGAGCTACGACTGGCAGAATCTCGCGCTGATGCCGTTCTATATCTGGCGGCAGCTCGCGATCACCGCCGCGGTCGGCGTCGTCTGGCTTTGCGGCTACGCGACCGACGCGGTGACGACGATGATCATCGCCGTCGCCGCGACCTGGGCGGTGACCTTCGGGCAATCCGCGGTGCTGTATCGCGGCTTGCGCGGCAAGGTGCCGGCCGGGCCGCGCCGCTACGAACCGAAGCTGTGGGTGAAAACCTCGCTGCCGATCTTCATGGTCGAGGCGTTCTACCTGCTGCTCACTTATGTCGACATTCTCGCGCTCGAGCACTTCCGCAACCCGGACGAGGTCGCGGCGTATTATGCCGCCGCGCGCATCCTCGCCATCGTCGCCTTCGTCTATTTCGCCATCGCGGGGGCGACCACGCACAAGTTCACCGAGTATCATGTCGCCGGCGACCGCGAGCGGCTCGGCGCGTTCTTCACCAGCACCGTGCGCTGGACCTTCTGGCCCTCGCTCGCGGCGAGCGCCGGCATCCTCGCCTTCGGCTGGCCGCTGCTCGCGCTGTTCGGCAAGAGCTTCACCGCCGCCTATCCGGTGATGTTCATTCTCGCGATCGGCATGCTGGCGCGCGCCTCGATCGGCCCGGCGGAGCGGCTGCTGAACATGCTCGGCCAGCAGAACATCTGCGCGGCGATCTATGCCGGCGCCTTCGTCGTCAATCTTGCCGGCTGCCTGCTGCTGATCCCGCGCTTCGGCATCGAGGGCGCGGCGGTATCGCTGAGCTTTGCGCTGGTCGCGGAATCGGCGTTGCTCTACATCGTGACGCGGCAGCGGCTGGGCATCCACGCCTTCGTCCTCGGCGGGAAGACCCGTTAAGCCTGCTCGCGCAGCGCGCGGCGGATGATCTTGCCGGTGGTGGTCATCGGCATCTGCTCGATGAAGGCGATCTCGCGCGGATATTCGTGCGCCGACAGCCGCGTCCTGACGAAGCCCTGAATCTCGGCGGCGAGCGCCTCGGACGGCGCGAAGTCCTTTTTCAGCACCACGAAGGCTTTGACGATCTCGGTGCGGATCGCATCCGGCTTGCCGACGGCGGCGGCGAGCGCCACAGCCGGGTGACGAATGAGACAGTCCTCGATCTCACCGGGGCCGATGCGGAAGCCCGCCGAGGTGATCACGTCGTCGTCGCGGCCGACGAAGCTGATATAGCCCTCCTCGTCCATCACGCCCTGGTCGCCGGTCGTCATCCAGTCGCCGATGAATTTGCTGCGCGTCGCGTCCGGCTTGCCCCAATATTCGAGGAACATCACCGGATCCGGCCGCTTCACGGCGATCTGCCCCACCGCGCCGGCCTTGACCGCATTGCCATCCGCGTCGATCACCGCGACGACATGGCCAGGCACCGCCTTGCCGATCGCCCCGGCCTTGAATGCGCCGAGGTCCGCGCAGGAGCCGAGCACGAGATTGCACTCGGTCTGCCCGTAGAACTCGTTGATGGTGAGGCCGAACGCCTCGCGGCCCCATTCCAGCGCCTCGATGCCGAGCGACTCGCCGCCCGAGGCGACGGTGCGCAGCTTCAGGTCATGCCGGCCGCGCGGGCTCGGCACCGCACGCATCATCCGCAAAGCCGTCGGCGGGATGAAGGCGTTGCGCACGCCGTGCTTCGCTATCAGCACGAAGGCTTCTTCCGGGTCGAACTTGTCGAAACGCCGCGCCACCACCGGCACGCCGTGGTGCAGGCTCGGCAGCAGAACGTCGAGCAGGCCGCCGGCCCAGGCCCAGTCCGCCGGCGTCCAGTAGGAATCGCCCGGTTGCGGGAACGGATGATGCGGCAGCTCGGCGCCCGGCAGGTGGCCGAGCAGCACGCGATGCGCATGCAGCGCGCCCTTCGGCTGGCCTGTCGTGCCGGAGGTGTAGATCATCATCGCCGGGTCTTCGGCGGAGGTATCCTCCGGCGTGAAATCCGATGACGCGCGGGAGAGTTCGTCGGCGAAGCCCAGCGCGCCGTCAGCCGCGCCGTCGATATTGACGACACAGGCGAGGTCCACGATCTGGTCGCGAACCTCGCCAAGCTTGGCGAGCCCCGCCTTGTTGGTGACGAGCGCCCGCGCGCCGGAATTCTGCAGGCGATAGAGCAGCGCGTCCGGCCCGAACAGCATCGCGACCGGAAGCGCGACGGCGGCGAGCTTGTAGATCGCGACATGGATCGCGGCGACTTCCGGCGACTGCGGCAGGAAGATCGCGACGCGGTCGCCACGCCGCACGCCCTGCGCGCGCAACACATTGGCGAGCCGGTTCGAGGTCTCGCGCAGCCAGCCATAGGTGACGCGGTCGGCGCCGCCGTCGGGATGGACCTGCAGGATCGCGAGCCGGCCGGGATCGACGGCCGCCCAGCGGTCGCAGACATCCACCCCGATGTTGTAGCGCTCGGGGACGTTCCAGCGGAACTGACGATAAAGCGCGTCGTAGTCGCGCGCGGCAGATGAACCCGGCATGGCGGGCGGACGTTAGGAGCCTGCGGCGGCGAGGTCCAGTGCTTTGCCCTTGAGAGTCCAAACGCTGTCATGCCCGGCCCTGTGCCGGGCATCCACGTCTTAGCGACAGAACAGCAAGAAAGACGTGGATGGCCGGGACAAGCCCGGCCATGACGAAAGACTCAGCCCTTGCGGTCGTCCGGCTCGGCGAGGATCAGCGCCCAGTAGACCTTGTATTTCGAGGCCGGCGTGTAGACCGCGGCGATGCCGATGCGGGTCGCGCCTTTGAGCAGCATGTTCTTCTTGTGTGAGGGCGAATCGCGCCAGCCGGAGAACGCCTCCGCAAGCGTGTGATAGCCGGCGCCGATATTCTCCGCCGCGGTCTTCGCGTCATAGCCCGACGCCTTCAGCCGCGTGACGAACGGCTTGCGCACATCGTGATCGAGCTTGTCGCGGCGCGCCATCTCGCTCGCCTGCGCCTGCGCAAGCTGCATCAGCGACGTGTCGAGCGTCACCGCCGGCAGGCCGTTGTTGGCGCGATAGCCGGAGATCATCGAGGCCGCCGCGGCGGCGTCGAGCTGCGCGCCAGGCTGCGCGAGGCTGCGATAGAAGCTCGGCTGTTCCGGCGGCTTGTAGGTGTCGGCACAGCCGGCCAGCACAATGGCGAAGGCAAGCCCCAGAACGCGCAGGCAAAAGGTCATGCAAAGTCCTCGATCCAACCCGCTGGATGCTAGGGGACTTTGGCTTAATTTTGTTGCAACGCCTGCGGTTACGACGCCTTTTGCTGCAAGGCTCGCCAAATCCGCGCCGGGGTCGCCGGCATGTCCATCGCGGTGCCGGGCGGCAGCGCGTCGAGCACCGCGTTCATCACCGCCGGCGGCGCGGCGGTGGTGCCGGCCTCGCCGGTGCCTTTGACGCCGAGCGGATTGGTCTTGCAGGCAATCGCGGCGTGGGTGACGTGCAGCGCCGGCACCGAGCTTGCGCGCGGCATGCCGTAATCCATGAACGAGCCGGACAAGAGCTGCCCACCGGCGTCATAGATCGTGTCCTCGATCAGCGCCTGGCCGATGCCTTGCGCGACGCCGCCATGCACCTGACCCTCGACGATGGTTTCGTCGAGCAGGTTGCCGCAATCGCCGACCGCCGTGTAGTTGACGATATCGACGCCGCCGGTCACCGGGTCGATCTCGACCTCGGCGATATGGCAGCCGTTCGGGAACGACGGCGGCGCCTTCACGCTGCCCCTGGTGTTCATGTTTTCTTGAATCACGCCCTGCTTCACCAGCTCGTTGGCGCGCTCGGCGGCGTCGAACAATGAAATCTTGCGGTTGCCGGCGCTGAACTGACCGTCCTGATACTGCACCTCGGCCTCGTTGGCCTGCAGCAGCACGGCGGCGATCTTCTTGCCTTTGGCGATCAGCGCATCGACGGTGTTGACGATTGCGCCGCCGACATACATCGCGGAGCGCGAGGCGACCGCACCGAATCCCGGCGGATCGCGGAACGAGTCGCCGTGCAGCAACTCGACCTGCTCGAGCGGGATGCCGAGCCGGTCGGCGGCGACGCGGCCGAACACAGTGGCATGGCCCTGCCCGCTCGGTCCGGCACCGATGCTGATCTGCATCCTGTTGCCGCCTGGGAACATCACGGCAGCGGCTTCCTCGGGAAACGCGCCGGCGATTTCGAGATAGCAGCCGAGCCCGATGCCGCGCAGCTTGCCTTCCTTCTTGGCCGCCTTCCGCCGCTCCTTGAAGCCGGCATAGTCGGCCTGCTTCAGCGCGAGTTCGAACATCGCCGGGAAGTCGCCGCTGTCATAGGTCGCGCCGAACGCGGTCTTGTAGGGAATTTTCGCCGGCGCGATCATGTTGCGGCGGCGGATTTCCGCCGGATCGATGTTGAGCTTGTCGGCGGCGGCGTCGATGACGCGCTCCAGCAGGTAGCTCGCCTCCGGGCGGCCCGCGCCGCGATAGGCGCCGGTCGGCAGCATGTTGGTGACGATGCAGCGGCTGTTCACCTGCATCAGCGGAATGTCGTAGACGGTCGGCAGGCAGCCGGAGATGTGCAGCGTCACCACGAAATGCGCAACGCCGGTGAAGTAGGCCCCCATATTGCCGAGGCCGTCGACGCGCAGCGCGAGGAAGCGGCCGCGCGAATTGAGCGCGAGCTGCGCGGTCCACAGCGAGTCGCGGCCCTGATTGTCGGTGAGGAAGGCTTCCGAGCGCGACGACGCCCAATACACCGGCTTGCCGAGCGCGCGCGCCGCATGCAGCGTCGCGATGTATTCGGGATAGAGCCAGCCCTTCATGCCGAAGGCGCCGCCGACATCGCCGGTGCGGATATGGATCTGCTCCGGCTTGCAGTTGAGCGCGGCGGCGGCCTGCATGCGCACGCTCTGGAAGCCTTGCGTCGGGCACCACAGTTCGAAGATATCCTTCGCCTTGTCGTAGTTTGCCGTCACCGTGCGCGGCTCGAGCGAGGCGACGACGAGGCGCTGGTTGACGAGTTCGACCGTCACGACATGCGCGGCCTCCTTGAAGGTCTTCTCCAGCGCGGCGGCGACCTTGCCCTCCGGATCGGCTGGCGCGGTCCAGTCGTACACGGTGTTGTTGGGCACGTCCGGGTAAAGCTGCGGCGCGCCGGGCGCGACCGCCGCCTTCATGTCGACCACCGCCGGCAACTCCTCGTAATCGACCGCGATGGCGTCGGCGGCGTCCTGCGCCTGCGCCGCGGTCTTGGCCACCACCATCGCCACCGGCTCGCCGACATGCATGACGCGCTCGCCGGCCAGCACCGGGCGGTGCGGCGACACCGGCATCGCACCGTTGCGGCCGGGGATCGGATGGGCGTGCGTCACCGAATGATAATGAGCGGCTTCAAGATCGGCCGCCGTATAGACCGCGATCACGCCGGGCATGCCCTTCGCCGCGCTGACATCGACGCGGTTGATTTTGGCATGGCCATGCGGCGAGCGCGCGAAAGCCGCGGCCAGCGCGCCCTCCGGCCGCCGGTCGTCGCCGAACTGGCCGGCGCCGCGCAGCAGCGGCTCGTCCTCGACCCGCCCGGTAAAGGCGTGCGCGCCACGCGAGGGGTCTCCGGACAGAGGCTTGTTCATCGGTCGTCTCCCGTTCGGCGCACGGCCCGGCCGGCGCTTGTTCTGACTTTGGCGCCTAGATTTGCGCATGGCGACAATGACGTAAAGGGCACGCGGCGACGCGCCGCTGCGATAGGCGGATCATCAGAAAAAATGCCTTGCGCCACAGGCGGTTTTTTGAATGGACGAAAGAGCGCGGCTGCTTTTCGTAGCCCGAAAGGGCGGCCGCAGTTTTACACGCCACCATGCCGCACGACGAAAGGCGGAAAGCGGGCTTTGCTGCATTGACGGGCAAGCTCGGCTAACCTGACACCGGACTGAGTGTGGAGGCGTCAGCAATGCGGTTGGGTTACTTCACGATGCCGGTGCATCCGATGCACCGCGACTGGAGCGAGACGCTGCGCGAGGACCGCGAGGCGATCATCCTCGCCGACAAGCTCGGCTTTCATGACGCTTTCGTCGGCGAGCATCTCGCGGACCGTTGCGAGAACGTCACCAACAGCATGATCTTCCTGTCGTCGCTGATCGAGCCGACAAAAAACATCAAGCTCGCCACCGGCACCTCGAACCTGTCGCACATGCACCCCGTGCTGGTCGCCGCGCATGCCGCAATGTTCGACCACATGGCGCAGGGCCGCTTCATCTTCGGCATCAGCCCCGGCGCGCTGTCGTCCGACGCGCAGGCGCTCGGCATTCTCGATCTCGACCGCAACAAGATGTTTGCCGAGTCGATCGACGTCATCCTCGCGATCTGGGAGCGCGAGCCGCCCTACAACATCGATTTCCCCGACAACCGCTTCAAGGTGACGATCGACCGCGGCGCGGCGCTGCATCTCGGCGTCGGCTATATGGGCAAGCCGTTCCAGAAGCCGCGGCCGGAGATCGTCGGCACCGTGGTCGCGCCGTTCTCGCCGGGCGTCGTGCTGATGGGCAAACGCGACTTCCATCCGTTGTCCGCGAACTTCCTGCTGCCCTGCCACCTCGCCTCGCACTGGACGAATTACGCAAAGGGCAAGGCGGAAGCCGGCCAGCAGGCCGACATTTCCGACTGGCGCGTCGCGCGCACCATCTTCGTCGCCGACGACGAGGCGACCGCGCGGCGCTACGGCCGCGACGACGACAACAGCCCCTACCGTTTCTACTTCCAGCAGATGCACGCCAAGATGAAGCGCGGCAACCGGCTCTATGTTTTCAAGAGCCACAAGGAGCAGCCGGACGACGAGGTGACGCTCGACTTCGTGATGGATCACTGCGTCATCGCCGGCACCGTCAACAACGTGGTCGACAAGATCCTGGCGATGCGCGAGCAGACCGGCGATTTCGGCGAGATCGTCTATGCCGGCATGGACTGGGTCGATCCGGCGCTCGGCAAGCGCTCGATGCAGCTGATGGCCGAACAGGTGATGCCGCGCGTCAACGCGGCGATCGCCGGCGGCGCCAAAACGAAACGGGCCGCCGGTTAGGCGGCCCGTCCGAAACTTTCAAACGACGATCCTCACCGAACGGTGGTCGGCGCTCCAAGCGGCGGCGCGGCCGAACCCGGCGCGCGCTGGCCGGGAACCGGAGCGGCGTTCGCCGCCGGAGCCGGAGCAGCCGGCGCCGGCGGCAACTGCGCCTGCGCGGTGTTCGGCGCGGCGATGTTGGTCGGCGGCGGCGCAGCCGGCTTCTTGCTCGGCCACACCACGACGCGGGTGCCGACCTGCACGCGGCTGTAGAGGTCTTCGATGTCCTTGTTGAGCAGGCGGATGCAGCCCGACGACACATAGCTGCCGATCGTCGACGGCTGGTTGGTGCCGTGGATGCGGTACAGCGTCTTGCCGAGATAGAGCGCACGCGCGCCGAGCGGGTTGCCGTCGCCGCCGGCCATGAAGCGCGGCAGATAAGGCTGACGCTCGATCATCTCCGCCGGCGGATGCCAGTCCGGCCATTCCGCCATGCGCGAGACGCGCTCGGTGCCCGCCCAGGTGAAGCCTTCGCGGCCGACGCCGATGCCGTAACGCATCGCCTTGCCGTTGCCGAGCACGAGATAGAGGTAAGTGTTGTCGGTATCGACGATCAGCGTGCCGGGCGCTTCCTTGGACTGGAAGTCGACCATCTGGCGCTGAAGGTTCGGCGGCAGTTCCTTCGGAGTACCGGTTTCCGGCTGATCTTCCGGCGGCAGCGCGGCGACGGTGGCCGAGGTCGCGCTCGCGCCCGGAGGCGCAACGCCGACGGCGCCGGGCGGGCGCGGCGTGGACGGATCGGACGGCTGGCCCTGCGGGGCTGCGAAAGCCGGCTGCGGCAACTGGGCGCCCGGCGCGGGCGCGGCACCCGGAACCGCGGAAGCCGGAGGCGTGCCCGCCTCGGCCTCGCGGCGCTCACGCCAGTAGCGCTGGCGCAGAGCTTCCTGCTCGCGCGCGTCGCGCTCTTCCTGCGACAGCGTTCCCGCCGGCAACTGGTCATAAGCGACCGGGCGCTCGGAACCATGCCGGCCGATCGAGCCGGTCTGCGACGGGCCGGATTGTGCGTTCGCCGGCGCAGACGCCAGCGCGACCGCTCCGGCTGACATCATCAGAGCGGTAAAAAAGACACGGGTTTCGCGATTCATTCCCACCTCGACGTGCGAATTTCGAGTGCTTCCTCGCCCATGATCGGGGCACATTCAAGACCGGATTACGGCGATAGCACTAATGTGATGATGTCGCGACAGTTTTCAGCCCGGTGCGGCGCCCCGGCGACAGCCGCGCGCCGGTATCGCTGTCCACAGTGCGACGTCGCGGGACGAGGCTGCGAAAGACGCCCTGAAATCCGCGCCAAATGACAAAAGTTTAAGGTACTGCGGCTTGCTTGCGACCCAATCGGCCGATAATTCCGCCTTCCTGCCGGACAGTCTGCGTATAATCCGGCGATCCTCGTGAGCGTTGCGAAAGTCGGTCTTTATGGGTGGCGGCAGGGCGGACAGCGGCGTGCGAGCGATCCTGCGCACCATGGCTACCGCAAGCATTGGGATAGGCGTCGCGATGCCGTTGGCCGGATGCTTGCTGCAAGACAAGCCGGACCCCGCACTCGACATTCCGGCATCCTATCGCGCCGGCCCGCGCTCCGAGCGCGCCGCCGAAGCGACGCTGCCGAAGCTCGACTGGTGGCGTGGCTTCCGCTCGCGCGAACTGACCGCGATCGTCGAACAGGCGCGCGAGGCCAATCTCGACATCGCCGCCGCGATCGCGCGCATCGTGCAGGCCGACGCGCAGGCCCGCATCGCCGGCTCCGCCCTGTTGCCGACGCTCGACCTCAACGGCGATGCGAGCCAGTCGAAGTCCTCCTCGCGGCTCGGCAGCGGCGCCGAGAACCGCACCTTCTCCGCCTCGCTGTCGGCGAGCTACGAGATCGATTTCTGGGGCAAGAACCGCGCCGCGCTGCGCGCCGCGGAAGAGACCGCGGTGGCGAGCCGCTACGAGCGCGAGGTCGTCACGCTGTCGACCGTCGCCGCCGCGGCCAACGCCTATTTCCAGGTGCTCGCCGCGCAGGACCGGCTGCGCACCGCGCGCGAGAACGTCGAAAGCGCGACGCGCGTGCTGAACCTCATCAAGCAGCGGCTCGAAGCCGGCACGGCTTCCGAACTCGACACCGCGCAGCAGGAAAGCCTGGTCAACACCCAGCGCGCCGCGATCCCGCAGCTCGAGCAGACCGTGACGCAGAACCGCAACACGCTCGCGGTGCTGATCGCGATGCCGCCGCAGCGCGTGACCGTGCATGGCGGCCGGCTCAACAGCGTCGCGGTGCCGCGGGTGACGCCCGGCCTGCCTTCCGAATTGATCGCGCAGCGCCCCGACATCCGCCAGGCGGAAGCGCAACTCGCCTCGGCCAGCGCCAATGTCGAAAACGCGCGCGCGCAGTTTTTCCCGAACATCGCGCTGACCGGCGAAGGCGGCTACCAGAGCGCGGTGCTCAAGACGCTCATCAGCCCGCAGTCGGCGTTCTATTCGGCGGCCGCCGGACTGACGCAGCCGATCTTCCAGGGCGGATTGCTGCTCGGCAATCTCGATCTGCAGAAAGGCCGGCAGGACGAATTGCTGCAAGCCTACCGCAAGGCGGTGATCTCCGGCTTCGCCGATGTCGAAACCGCGCTCGACGCGATCCGGCAGACCGCGCGGCGCGAGCAGATCCAGCGCGAGGTGGTGTCGAGTTCGCGGCGCGCCTTCGACATTTCGGAGCGCCGGCTGCGCGAGGGCACCGTCGATCTCGTCACCGTGCTCAACACCCAGCAGTCGCTCTATCAGGCGCTCGACGCGCTGACGCAGGCGCGGCTCGCCCGCCTGCAGGCGGTCGTCAGCCTTTATCAGGCGCTCGGCGGCGGCTGGCTGCCGAAACCGGAGGTTGCCGACAATGCACGGTGACGCACCGAAACCCGCAGACGCCAAAACCGCTCCGGCAACCGGACGGCGCTGGGGCGTTTATATCGCGATCCTGCTGATGATCGCGCTGGCCGGCGCGGTCTATTACGCCTTCAGCGGCAGCACCGGCGGCGATGCGCAGCAGCGCGGCCGCGGACGGTTCGCCCGCGGCAACGCGCCGGTGCCGGTGCTCGCCGACATCGCCAAGCGCGCCGATGTGCCGGTCTATATCGAGGCGGTCGGCACCGCGCGCGCGCTCAATATCGTGACCGTGCGGCCGCAGGTCGACGGCAAGCTGATTGCGATCAATTTCAAGGAAGGCCAGGACGTCAAGAAGGGCGACGTGCTGGCGCGGATCGATCCAACCACCTATCAGGCCCAGCTCGATCAGGCGGTCGCCAAGAAGGCTCAGGACGAAGCGCAGCTCTCCAACGCGCGCCGCGACCTCGAACGCTACGAGCGGCTCGCCGCCACCAATTCGATCAACCAGCAACAGGCCGACACCCAGAAGGCGCTGGTCGCGCAGCTCGGCGCGCAGGTGCAGTCCGACCAGGCCGCGATCGACAACGCCCGCGCCATCCTCGGCTACACCACCATTGTCGCGCCGATCGACGGCCGCACCGGCATCCGCGCGGTCGACGAAGGCAACATCGTGCGTTCGTCCGACACCAGCGGCATCGTCGTCATCACGCAGATCCGGCCGATCTCGGTGGTGTTCAACATCCCGCAGCAGAACCTCGATCAGGTCAACTCCGCGTTCGAGAAAGACGCGCTGCCGGTCGACACCATGCGATCCGACACCGACGCGATTATCGACCACGGCGCGCTGACTGTGGTGGACAACCAGGTCGACCAGTCGACCGGCACGGTGCGGCTCAAGGCCGAGCTGCCGAACAGGAATTTGCAACTGTGGCCGGGGCAGTTCGTCAATGTGCGGCTGCTGGTCGACACGCTGAAGCAGGTGATCGTGGTGCCGACCGGCGCGGTGCAGCGCGGGCCGAAGGGCACCTTCGTCTACACGGTCAAGGACGACAACACAGTCGCGGTGCGCAACGTGACGGTGACGCGGCAGGATGAATTGCAGGCGGTGATCGGCAAGGGTCTCGAACCCGGCGAGAAGGTCGTCACCACCGGCTTCGTGAACCTGACCGACGGCAGCAAGATCAGCGTGTCGTCCCCGCAAGGCGCGGCGCCCGCCGCCGGCGCTCCACAGAGCGAACGCCGCAATGGCGAGCGTAGTGGCGCGCGCGGCCAGCGGCGCAACAACGCCGCGCCCAGCAGCAGTGGAGGCGGCACGGCGCAATGAGCGTTTCGTCACCCTTCATCCGGCGGCCGATTGCGACCTCGCTGCTCGGCATCGCGGTGATGCTGGGTGGCGCGCTCGGCTACTGGTGGCTGCCGGTGTCGGCGCTGCCGCAGACCGACTTCCCGACCATTCAGGTGACGACGCAGCTGCCGGGCGCCTCGCCCGACACCATCACCGCGCTGGTCACCGCACCGCTCGAACGCCAGTTCGGCCAGATCCCCGCGCTCGAGGCGATGACGTCCTCAAGCTCGTTCGGCATCAGCCAGATCACGCTGCAGTTCGACCTCAACCGCGACATCGACGCCGCCTCGCAGGACGTGCAGTCCGCGATCAACGCCGCCGGCTCCTCGCTGCCGCGCAACCTGCCCTACCCGCCGCTCTATTCGAAGGTGAACCCGGCCGATACGCCGGTCATCACGCTGGCGCTGACTTCGAAGACGCAGACCATGCGCACCCTGAGCGACATGGCCGACACCATCATCGCGCCGCGGCTCTCGGAGGTCACCGGCGTCGGCCGCGTCTCGGTGCAGGGCGGCGTGCGTCCGGCGATCCGCATCCAGGCCGATCTCGCGCGGCTGGCCGCCTACGGCATCGGCCTTGAGGACCTGCGCTCGGCGGTGGTCGGCGCCAATGTCGCCGGCGCCAAGGGCGCGCTCGACGGCGCGCACCAGTCCTACACCATCGCCGCCAACGATCAGGTGACCGATCCGGCGGTGTACCGCTCCATCGTCATCGCCTACCGCAACAACGCGCCGGTGCTGCTGTCCGACGTCGCGACCGTGGTCGAGGGGCTGGAGAACGACAAGGTCGGCGCGTGGTATCGCGGCGAATCCGCCGTCGTCATCGACATCCAGCGCCAGCCGGGCGCCAACGTGATCGACGTGGTGTCGCGCATCCGCGAGGAACTGCCGCGGCTCAACCGCGCGATGCCGGCCGGCGTCGATATTTCCATCGTCAACGACCGCACCGACACCATCCGCGCCTCGATCCATGACGTGCAGTTCACGCTGGTGCTCAGCGTCGCCCTCGTCGTGCTGGTCGTGCTGATCTTCCTGCGCACGGTGCGCGCCACGATCATCGCCGGCGTCGCGCTGCCGCTGTCGCTGATCGCCACCTTCGGCGTGATGTGGTTCTGCGGCTTCTCGCTCGACAATCTTTCCTTGATGGCGCTGACCATCGGCACCGGCTTCGTGGTCGACGACGCCATCGTGATGATCGAGAACATCGTCCGCCACATCGAGAAGGGCGAGAACCCGCTTGACGCCGCGCTGCGCGGCGCCAAGGAAATCGGCTTCACGGTGATTTCGCTCACTATGTCGCTGATCGCGGTGTTCATTCCTCTCCTGTTCATGACCGGCCTCGTCGGCCGGATGTTCCGCGAATTCGCACTGACGCTGACCATCGCGGTGGTCGCCTCGGCGGTGGTGTCGCTGACGCTGACGCCGATGATGTGCGCGCGGCTGCTGCGGCCGGAATCCGAGGAACGCGGCAACGCGCTGACCGAGCGGTTCAACGTCTGGATCGAACGGTCGATCGCCGGGTATCATCGCAGCCTTGAATGGGTGCTGGGACGCCAGCCCGCCACGCTCGCGGTGACGCTGGCGACCGTCGCGGTCACCATCGGACTTTATGTGGTGATGCCGAAGGGCTTCCTGCCGCTGCAGGACACCGGCCTCATCACCGCCGTCACCGAGGCCGGCGTCGACGTTTCCTTCCCCGAGATGAAACGCCTGCAGCAGCAGGCCGAAGCGGTGATCCGCGACGATCCGGACGTGGCCGGCGTCGTGTCGGTGATCGGCGTCAGCCCCGTCAATCCGACGCCCAATGCCGGGCGGCTGTCGATCTCGCTGAAACCCCGCGACGATCGCGGCGCGCTGGCCGACGCCATCATCGAGCGGCTGAAGCAGAAGGTGGCGGCGATCCCCGGCATCACCGTCTATTTCCGCGCCGCGCAGGACATCCAGATTTCGACGCGCTCCAGCCGCGGCCAGTATCAATACACGCTGACCGGCACCACCGCCGAGGAAGTCACCGACTGGGCCGGCAAGCTCGCGCAGCTGCTGCGGCAGAGCCCGGCGCTGCGCGACGTCGCCAACGAAGCGCAGGACGGCGCCCCCCGCATCTTCGTCAATGTCGACCGCGAGAAGGCGGGCCGGCTCGGCGTCTCGATGCAGACCGTGACCGACACGCTCTATGACGCCTTCGGCCAGCGCCAGGTTTCGACGATCTACGGACAGGCCAACCAGTACCGCGTCATCCTGGAAGCGCAGCCGCGCTACCAGACCGACCCGGCTTCGCTGTCGAAGATCTACGTCACCGGCAACGTCACCTCGACCGGCACCACCGCCACCGCCGGCAACACCGCGACCGGCACGCTCAACACCAACACCAGCGCGACGCCGAACGCCGTCACCGGCAGCTCGCAGGTGCCGCTGTCGGCCTTCGCCCGCTTCGAGCACACCGCCGCGCCGCTTTCGATTGCGCATCAGGAGCAGTTCCCCTCCGTCACCATCAGCTTCAACCTCGCGCCGTGGGCGGCGCTGTCCGACGCGGTGACCGCGATCAGCGCGGCGGAGCGGCAACTCGGCGTGCCGGCTTCCGTGCTCGGCATCTATTCCGGCGACGCCGCGGAATTCGCGAAATCGCTCGCCAGCGAGCCGTGGCTGATCCTCGCCGCCATCGTCGCCATCTACATCGTGCTCGGCGTGCTGTACGAGAGCTTCATCCACCCGGTGACGATCCTGTCCACCCTGCCCTCGGCCGGCATCGGCGCGCTGCTGGCGCTGATGCTGTTCGGCTACGACCTGTCGGTGATCGCGCTGATCGGCATCGTGCTGCTGATGGGCATCGTTAAAAAGAACGCGATTCTGATGATCGACTTCGCCATCGAGGCGGAGCGCCGCGAAGGCCTGCCGCCGCGCGAGGCGATCACGCAGGCCGCGCTGCTGCGGTTCCGGCCGATCATGATGACGACGCTCGCCGCGCTGTTCGGCGCGCTGCCGCTCGCGCTGGAAGGCGGCACCGGCTCCGAGCTGCGCAACCCGCTCGGCGTCACCATCATCGGCGGGCTGCTGCTCAGTCAATTGCTGACGCTCTACACCACACCGGTGATCTATCTTTACATGGAGCGGCTGCGGCTCTGGCTGACGCTGGAGCGCAAATACGCCACGCGGCGGCCGGTGGAATAGGCGCATCCGATGAACTTCTCCCGCCCCGCCATCCGCAGGCCGATCGGCACCACGCTGCTGGCCATAGGTCTGTTTCTGGTCGGCGCGGTGGCCTACAACTTTTTGCCGGTCGCCAGCCTGCCGAGCGTCGACCTGCCGACCATTTCGGTGACCGCGGGGCGGCCCGGCGCCGACCCGACCATCATGGCCTCGACAGTCGCGGCGCCGCTGGAGCGGCGGCTCGCGGAGATCTCCGGCGTCACCGAGATCACCTCGCGCAGCTCGCTCGGCTCGACCAACATCACCGTGCAGTTCGACTTGAACCGCAGCATCGAGGGCGCGGCGCGCGACGTGCAGGCGGCGCTGAACGCGGCGCTGAGCGACCTGCCGCTCGACCTGCCGCAGCTGCCGACCTTCCGCAAGCGCAACCCCGCCGCCTCGCCGGTGCTGATCCTGGCGCTGACCTCGAAGACCATCCAGCCGAGCGCGATCTACGACGCCGCCGACAGCATCATCGCGCAGCGGCTGGCGCAGGTAGACGGCGTCGCCGACGTCACGGTGGCCGGCTCCGAGCAGCCGGCGGTCCGCGTCCGCGTCGACCCGACCCGGCTCGCCGCGATGGGCGTCAGCATGGAGCAGGTGCGCAACGCGATTTCCAACGCCAACGCGGTCGGCCCGCTCGGCTCGTTCGACGGCGAGAGGCGCGCCACCACCATCGGCATCAACGACCAGCTGCGCGACGCCAAGGACTACGACCCGCTGGTGGTCAAGACGGTGGACGGCACGGTGATCCGCCTGTCGCAGGTCGCCTCCATCACGCCGAGCGTGCGCAACAGCCGCTCCGCCGGCTGGTTCAACCGCGAGCCCTCCGTGCTGCTCGTCATCACGCGGCAGGCCGACGCCAACGTGATCGAGACGGTGGACCGCATCTACGACCTGCTGCCCGAATTGCAGCAATGGCTGCCGGCCGGCCTCGACATTTCAGTGCTGGCCGACCGCACCCAGACGATCCGGGCGAGCGTGCTCGACATGCAGCTGACGCTCGCCGCAACCATCGTGCTGGTGATGCTCGTCGTGTTCTGTTTCCTGCGGCGTGGCGCCGCGACGCTCGCCGCCGGCGTCACGGTGCCGCTGTCGCTCGCCGGCACCTGCGCGGCGATGTGGGCGGCCGGATTCTCGATCGACAATCTCTCGCTCATGGCGCTGGCGGTGAGCGTCGGCTTCGTGGTCGACGACGCCATCGTGATGATCGAGAATGTGTTCCGCAATCTGGAGGCCGGCAAGTCGCGGCTGCGCGCGGCGCTCGAAGGCGCGCGGCAGATCGGCTTCACGGTCGTCTCGATCAGCATTTCGCTGATTGCGGCCTTTATCCCGCTGCTGTTCATGGGCGGCATTGTCGGCCGGCTGTTCCGGGAATTTTCCGTCACGCTCGCCTTCGCCATCGCGGTTTCGACAGTGGTGTCGCTGACGGTGACGCCGATGATCTGCGCCTACTTCGTGCGCTCGCCGCCGAGCCCGGACGCGACCTGGTTCGACCGGCTGGTCGAGGGTGTGCTGGCGCGCCTGCTCGCCTTTTACGCCCGCACGCTCGACATCGTGCTGCGCCACCGCGTGCTCGGCCTCGTCGCCTTCATGGCGACGCTGGTGCTGACCGCCGCGCTGTTCGTCAAAGTTCCGAAAGGCTACTTCCCGCAGGACGACACCGGCCTCATTTTCGGCGGCACCTCCGCTTCGACCGACATCTCCTATGAGGCGATGCGCGACCTGCAACTGAAGGCGATGGAGGTGGTGCTGTCGGACCCCGCCGTCGCCGGGCTCGGCTCCTCGATCGGCGGTTCGAGCTTCAACGCCTCGGTCAACCGCGGGCGGCTGTTCATCAGTCTGAAGCCGCTCAACGAGCGCGGCGGCGTGACGAGCCAGCAGGTCGTCAACCGGCTGCGGCCGAAGCTCAACCGCATTCCCGGCATCCGCACCTTCCTGGTGCCCTCGCAAGACCTGCGCGGCGGCGGCCGCCAGAGCGACTCGCAATACCAGTTCACGCTGTGGAGCGCCGATTTCGAGGCGCTGCAGACCTGGGTGCCGCGCGTGCTCGACCGCGTGAAGGAGGTGCCCGGCGTCACCGACGTCAACACCGACCGCGAACAGGGCGGCCTGCAGGCCAATGTCGTGATCGACCGCGCGGCGGCGTCACGCTACGGCGTCAGCATTCAGGATGTCGACAACGCGCTGAACAACGCCTTCTCGCAGCGGCAGGTGTCGACCGTCTACACCCAGCGCAACCAGTACCGGGTGATCCTCGAGGTCGACAAGCCGTTCCTGCGCGACCCGACCGACATCAGCCATCTCTACGTCAACGGCAGCGGCAACACGCAGGTGCCGATCTCGGCGGTGGCGCATGTCGAGCGGTCGATCTCGCCACTGGTCGTCAACCATCAGGGCCAGTTCCCTTCGGTGACGATCACCTACAATCTCACGGACACGACGAAGCTGCAGGAGGTGACCGCCGCGATCGAGCAGGCGGTCGCCGAAATGCACCTGCCGGATCAGATCCGCACCGACTTCGCCGGCGACATCAAGGATTTCAAGCAGACCGCCGCCGCGCAGCCGCTGCTGGTGCTTGCCGCGCTGATCGCCGTCTATATCGTGCTCGGCGTGCTGTACGAGAGCCTCGCGCACCCGCTGACGATCATCTCGACGCTGCCCTCCGCCGGACTCGGCGCGTTGATCGCGCTGCAGGTGACCGGGAGCGCGCTGACCGTGATCGCCTTCATCGGCGTCATCCTGCTGATCGGCATCGTCAAGAAAAACGGCATTCTGCTGGTCGATTTCGCGCTGGAGGCCGAGCGCAGGCGCGGGTTGCCGCCGGTCGAAGCGATCCGCGAAGCCTGCATGGAGCGGTTCCGGCCGATCCTGATGACGACGATGGCGGCGCTTCTGGGCGCAGTGCCGCTCGTCATCGCGGTCGGGCCAGGCACCGAGCTGCGGCGGCCGCTCGGCATCACCATCATCGGCGGGTTGCTGGTATCGCAGATCCTCACGCTCTACACGACGCCGGTGATCTACCTGCTGCTCGACAAGGTGCACCGCAGGCTGTGGGGCGGCCGCGGCGCAAGAGGCGGCAAGGCTTCCGGCGGAAAATCGCCGGCGATGCAGCCGGCGGAGTAGACGCGCTTTATCCCTTCCGTGCGAATCGCTCATCTGTCATGCCCCGCGAAGGCGGGGCATCCAGTAAACGCAATCGCCTGCGAGACATCATTCGTCAGTGATTACTGGATCGCCCGCCTGCGCGGGCGATGACAGCGAATAAAAGGCGTCGAACGCTAGATTCCCAGATACCGGTGCTGGATGTCGGTCGCGGCGGCAAGCTCCCGCGACAGGCCGGTCCACACCACCCGGCCGCGCTCGATGATGTAGTGGCGGTCGGCGACGCGGGTCAGCGCCTCGACGTTCTTGTCGATCACCAGCACCGACAGGCCCTCGCTCTTCAGCCGCTCGAGGCTCTTCCAGATCTCGGCGCGGATCAGCGGCGCGAGGCCCTCGGTCGCCTCGTCGAGAATGAGCAGGCGCGGATTGGTCATCAGCGCGCGGCCGATCGCCAGCATCTGCTGCTCGCCGCCGGACAGTTGATTGCCCATGCTGCCGCCGCGCTCGGCGAGGCGTGGAAACAGATCGTGGACGCGGTCGATGGTCCAGCGGCCTTCGCCGCCGCGCTCGACCGCAGTGGCGACCAAGTTTTCGCGCACCGTCAGCGTCGGGAAAACCTGCCGCCCTTCCGGCACCAGACCGAGGCCGAGCTTGGCGATGCGATAGGACGGCAGGCCGCGCACCTCCCGCCCGTCGAAACGGATCGAGCCGGCGCGCGCCGCGGTCAGCCCCATGATCGAGCGCACGGTGGTGGTCTTGCCCATGCCGTTGCGGCCCATCAGCGTCACCATCTCGCCGGGCGCGATGGCGAACGAGATGCCGAACAGCACCTGACTAAGACCGTAGCAAGTCTCGACGTTGTCGATTTCGAGCAGGTTGCGGTCAGCCATGATGACCGCTCCCGGTGCCGTCGTCGCCGAGATAGGCCTGGCGCACCTCGGCATTGGCGCGGATGTCTTCCGGCAGGCCGGTCGCGATGACGCGGCCATAGACCAGCACGCTGATGCGGTCGGCGAGCGCGAACACCGCTTCCATGTCGTGCTCGATCAGCAGGATCGTGTATTCCTTCTTCAGCTCGCGCAACAGCGCCACCATGCGCGCCGACTCGTCCGGCCCCATCCCGGCCATCGGCTCGTCGAGCAGCAGCATGCGCGGCTTGCCGGCAAGCGCCATCGCCAGCTCAATCTGGCGATGCTCGCCGTGGCTGAGCGCGGACGCTACTTCATTGGCGCGGCCGGCGAGTCCAACACGCGCCAGCGCGGCCCGCGCCGGCTCGATCAGGCTTTCGTCCTTGCGCGCATTGCGCCAGAACTCGAACGAGTGGCCGGCATGCGCCTGCACCGCGAGCGCGACATTGTCGATGACGCTGAGATCGAGGAACAGCGAGGTGATCTGGAACGAGCGCGCGATGCCGATCAGGCTGCGCTGCCAGGTCGGCAGCGCGGTGATGTCCTCGCCGGCGAAGCGAACGTGGCCGTGATCCGGCGTCAGTTGCCCCGTCAATTGCGCGATCAGCGTGGTCTTACCGGCGCCGTTGGGGCCGATGATCGCGTGCAGCTCGCCCTGCGGAATGGACAGCGTGACGTCGTCGGTCGCGACGATGCCGCCGAACCGCTTGGCGAGGCCTTCGATCTGCAACAGCGCTTCAGCCACGGCCCACCTTCGCAAGCACGCCGTCGATGCCGCCGCGCGCAAACAGCACGACAAGCAGTAGCAACGGACCGAGGATGATCTGCCAGAACTCTGTGATGCCGGACAGCGTTTCTTCCAGCACCAGCAGTGCGACGGTGCCGAACACAGGACCGAACAGCGAGCCCATGCCGCCGAGCACGACCATGATGATGAGATCGCCGGAGCGCGTCCAGTACATCGCCGCCGGGCTGATGAAATCGGTATGGTTGGCGAGCAGCGCGCCGGACAGGCCGCACATCGTGCCGGCAATGACGAAGCACACCAGCTTGTAGCGGTAGGTCGGGAAGCCGATCGCGCGCATGCGGTTGTCGTTCGAGCGCGAGCCCTGGATCACCATGCCGAAGCGCGAATTGATCAGCCGCCACACCAGATAGATCGAGGCATAAAGCAACACGAGGCAGACGTAATAGAACTGCGTCTTGTTGTTCATGTCGATCAGGCCGCTAAAATCGCTGCGCTGGTAGATCGTCAGGCCGTCATCGCCGCCATAGCGCGCGATGCCGGCCACGACGTAATAGGCCATCTGCGCGAAGGACAGCGTGATCATGATGAAGTAGACGCCGCGGGTGCGCAGGCTCAATGCGCCGATGACGAGCGCAAACAGCGCGGAGGCGCCAAGCGCCACCGGCCACTGCACCCAGCCCGACATGATGCCTTCATGCGCCAGCATGCCGACCGCGTAACCGCCGACGCCGAGATAAGCGGCATGGCCGAAGCTCATCATGCCGCCGTAGCCGAGGATGAGATTGAGACTGACCGCCGCCATCGACAGAATGACGATGCGGGTGAACAGCGTCAGCATGAAGCGGTCGCCGGTCAGCGCCGAATAGACGGGCAGCAGCGCGAGCGCCACCAGCATGGCGACGACGACGGCATTGCGGACGGTGAACATGCCGGTCATTTCGAACCCGCCGGGAACAGACCTTCCGGCCGCACGATCAGCACGATCGCCATCAGAAGATAGATCAGCATCGACGACAGCGCGGGCGCGGCGGTCGAGGCGGCCGCACCGGGCAGCACAAGGCGCAGCAGTTCGGGAAAGAACGCGCGGCCGAGCGTGTCGATAAAGCCGACCAGAATGGCGGCGATGAAGGCGCCGCGGATCGAGCCGATGCCGCCGATCACCGTGACAACGAAGGCCAGAATGAGGATGCTCTCGCCCATGCCGATCTGCACGGTGAGGATCGGCGCCTGCATCAGCCCGGCAAGGCCGGCGAGCGCTGCGCCGAGGCCGAACACCAGCGTGAACAAGAGCTTGATGTTGATGCCGAGTGCGCTGACCATGTCGCGATTGGTGGCGCCGGCGCGGATCAGCATGCCGATCCGGGTCCGCATGACGAGGACATAAAGCCCCGCCGCAACCGCCAGCGTCACCACGATGATGGCGAGGCGGTAGGCCGAGTAGCTAATGCCGGGCAGCACCTGCACCGAGGTGTTGAGCCAGGACGGCAGCGGCAGGCTGAGGCCGGCCGGGCCCCAGATCAGCCGCACCGACTCGTCGAAGAACAGGATCAGGCCGAAGGTCGCCAGCACATGGTCGAGATGATCTCGCCCGTACAATCGTCGTATCGCGATCACCTCCATCGCCATGCCGACGAGCAGGGTCGCGAGCAGCGCGAGCAGCGCGCCGAGGATGAAGCTGTCGAAGAAGGCGGTGAACGTCGCGGCGAAATAGGCGCCGACCATATAAAGCGAGCCGTGCGCCAGATTGACGAGATCCATGATGCCGAACACGAGCGTCAGCCCGGCCGCCAGCAGGAACAGCAGCAGGCCGAACTGAAGGCCGTTGAGGCACTGTTCGATAAAGAGCGTCATATCAGCGAAGCCCCCCCGGTCCGCCCGTCTTTCATAAGACAAAATTGAAGTGCCGCAAACTGCATCGCCAACGCGCCATATGGACTTGCAAGTTTTACGCCGGGTTCCCCGCCCGTTTCGGGACAACCGGTTCGGCAGCGCCGCCGCGCCCGTCAAATGGTCAAGAGGCTCGCGCTTGCGCGCGAGCCCCTGACAGACCCGCAGGATCGGCGGGACTACATCATTTCGCAGCGGTCATCTTGCACTTGCTGACGTGGACGTTACGGCTGTTCTCGATCGCGGTCGCAACCGTCTTCAGCGTGTACTTGTCGCCGTTCTTGACCACTTCCTGCATGTAGAAGTTCTGGATCGGATAGTGGTCGGTGTCGAACTTGAAGCCGCCGCGAACCGACTTGAAGTCGGCCTTTTCGAGCGCCTTCTGCACCGCCGCCTTGTCGGACAGCTTGCCCTTGGTGGCGGCGACCGCCGAGGCGATCAGGTTGGCGGCGTCATAGGACTGCGCGGCGTAGAACGACGGCTCGGTCTTGAACTTCGCTTCGAAGTCGGTGACGAACTTCTTGTTGGCGTCGTTCTTCAGGTCGGCGCCCCACTGCAGCGCGCCGATCACGCCGACGGCGGCGTCCTTCTGACGCGGCAGCGACAGCGAGTCGACGGTGAAGGTAGTGTAGAGCGGGATCGTGCCCTTCAGACCGGCTTGGGCGTACTGGTTGAGGAACTGCACGCCGGCGGCGCCCGGATAGAAGGTGTAGATCGCGTCCGGCTTCGCCGCCTTCGCCTTGGCGAGTTCCGCCGAGAAGTCGAGCTGCGACGGCCAGGTCGTGTAATCCTCGCCGACCACCTTGCCCTTGAACGCTTCCTTCATGCCGCCGAGGTTCTGCTTACCGGCGGCGTAGTTCGGGCCGATCATGTAGACCGTCTTGATGCCCTTCTTGTTCATGTACTCGGCGACGGCGCGCGGATTCTGATCGTTGGTCCACGAGGTCGAGAACACGTAGGGCGAGCACTGCTCACCGGCGAGCTGCTCCGCGCCGGCATTGGCGACGATCAGGAAGGTCTTGGCGTCGATGACGGGCTTCGCGGAAGCGAGCAGCACGTTCGACCAGATATAGCCAGCGACGAAATCGACCTTGTCGGACTCGATCAGCTTCTGCGTCTTCTGCTTGCCGACCTCGGGCTTCTGGCCGTCGTCTTCATAGATCACCTCGACCGGCAGGCCGCCCATCTTGCGGCCCATGTGGTCGAGCGCCAGCTCGAAAGCGTTGCGCATGTCGTTGCCGATCACCGCGGTCGGGCCGCTGAACGTGCTGACGTAGCCGATCTTGATCGACTTGTTCTGCGCCATCGCCGGCGTGGCGGCGAGCGCGATCGCCGCGCCCGCGATCAGAAAAGTCTTACGCATGATAGTTCCCTCCCAGTGGCCTCATCGGGCCAGTTTGTACTGGCCCATAACTTAGCTGGATGCGCGTATGCAGGTCTACAGTCCTGTTGGTGGAGATGTTGTCGCGGCAAGGCGAGGCGGAACTATATTTCGTCCGCGGCAATGCCCGGGCATTGACCTGATCGGCCCGCGGTCGTCAGTGTAGCGCCGCAATGGAAATGGGAATGACGCGGAGCTTTCGATAATGCCGGACACGCCAAAAGCGCTCGAACGGACCTATGACGGCATTATCATCGGCGCCGGCCACCACGGATTGATCCTCGGCAGCTATCTCGCCCGCGCCGGCCTCGACATCCTTCTGGTCGAGCGGCGGCTGACCTATGGCGGCGGCTTGTGTACCCGCGAAGTCACCCTGCCCGGTTTTTACCATAACCTGCATTCGATCAATCATTTCCACATCAGCGAAACGCCGTGGTTCAAGGATCTCGGCCTCGACGAGCGGGTCACCTACATCACGCCGCGCTACGAATTCGGCCAGGCCCACAACGACGGCACGGCGCTGGTCCTCGGCCGCGATCTCGAGGAATCGGTCGCCAATATCGCCCGTTTTTCGAAGAAGGACGCCGAGACGTTCCGCGCATGGAACCGCAAGGCGGAGAAAATCACCGCGGAAATCTTCCTGCCCGAACGCTACGCCGAGCCGCTGCCGCAGGCCGAGCGCGAGGCGCTGATCTCCAAGACAGCGCTCGGCCGCGAGTTCCTCGACATGGCGAACCGCCAGCCGCTCGATGTCGTGCGCGAACTGTTCGAAAATGAACATGTGCGGCTGCTGTTCCTGTTCAAGGTGTCGCTGTTCGGGACATGGCTGGTGGATACCATGTCGAAGACCTCGCCGATGGGATCGGTGATCCGCGCCTTCGATCTCGAAAGCGGCTACCAGCTCTGCCAGGGCGGCTCGTTCAACCTCGCGCGCGGCCTGATGGAAACCTTCATCGCCGCCGGCGGCCGCTACCAGCCGCAGGTCGATATCGAGCGCATCGTCATCGAGAACGGCCGCGCCACCGGCATCGAACTCGCCGACGGCCGCACGGTGCGCGCAAAGCAGTTCGTCGCCTCGACGCTCGACGTGCACCAGACGTTCGAGACGCTGGTCGGCCGCGAGCAATTGCCGGCCGCCTTCCTGAAAAAGCTCGACGGCTTCCAGTACACCGCGTGGTCGCTATTCGGCCTGCATCTCGCGCTGAACGAAAGCCCGCGTTTCGCCGCCGAAACCTTCGATCCCAACGTCAACCGCGCGATGAAGTGGTCGATCGGCGCCGAGACGATGGAAGACCTGTTCGCCGCGCATCAGGACGTGCAGGCAGGCCGCGTGCCGAAGCTCGTGCAGTTCGGTTCCGGCCCGTTGAGCCTGCTCGATCCGACGCAGGCGCCGCCCGGCAAGCACACGACCTATTGCTGGCATGTGATGCCGCTCAACCCCGAACTCAACGGGCAGAGCTACGAGAACTTCAAGGAGGAGTTCGCCGACAGGATCGTCGAATGCTTCGCGCGTTATTGCCCGAACATGACGTCAAAGAACATTCTCGGCCGCTACATCTACACCGGCCGCGAATACGTCGAAGAGATGATCAACATGCGCGGCGGCGACATCTTCATGGGCGCCTTCAACGCCGAGCAGGTGATGTACAACCATTTCGGCTACCGCTCGCCGGTCGCCAATCTCTACAGCGCGGGGTCGGCCGGCCATCCCGGCGGCGCGATCTCCGGCGGCGCGGGTTACATCAGCGCCGGCGTCATCGCCCGCGACCTCGGCCTCAAGCCGTGGTGGACACCGCAGGACGCCCGCGCTGCGCTCGAAAGACTTCCCGCTCTTGAACGAGGCGCCGTATGACCGCCGGAACCAAAGACCTGTTCGACATCACCGGCCGCGTCGCTATCGTCACCGGCGCGGGGCAAGGCATCGGCCGCGCCTTTGCGAAGGCACTCGCCGCCTCCGGCGCGATCCCGGTGATCGCGGAAATGAACGAAGCCAAGGCCAAGGCCGTCGCCGGCGAAATCGCGGCGGAAGGCGGCAAGGCGCTGGCGGTGACGTGCGACGTGTCGAACGAGCAATCCATCGCGGCGCTGATCGACACCGTGACGGGCAAGTTCGGCCGCATCGACGTGCTCATCAACAATGCCGGCATTTTCTCGACGCTGGAGATGCGCCCGTTCGACCAGATTCCGGTCGAGGAATGGGAGCGCGTGCTGCGCGTCAACCTCACCGGCCCGTTCCTGTGCGCCCGCGCGGTGCTGCCGGCGATGCGCAAGCAGAAGCGCGGCCGCATCATCAACATGGCGTCCGGCGCGGTGCGGCTCGGCCGGCCGAACTACCTTCATTATATTGCGACGAAGTCGGCGCTGATCGGCATGAGCCTGTCGATGTCGCGCGAGCTGGGCGCTGACGGAATCACCGTCAACGCCATCCTGCCCGGCGCGACCTTCACCGAGATCGAGCGCAAGACGGTGACGCCGGCGCAGAAGGAAAAGATCATCGCGATGCAGTGCATCCAGCGCGCCGAGGCGCCGACCGACCTCGTCGGCACCATGCTGTTTCTCGCCTCCGATGCCTCCGAATTCCTGACCGGACAGAGCATCAATCTCGACGGCGGCGTGACGGGATCGTGAGCGCCACCATGAGCGACGCACCCGTTCTCACCGACAAGCGCGACGGCTACCGCGTCATCACGCTGAACCGGCCCGACAAGCTCAACGCCTTCAACGACGCGATGCACACGGCGCTGCGCGACGCGCTCGACGAGGCGGAACGCGACGAGGATTGCCGCGCGCTGCTGCTGACCGGGGCGGGCCGCGCCTTCTGCAGCGGACAGGATCTCGCCGACCGTCTCGCCAAGCCCGGCGAGACCGTGCTCGCCGGCGCGGCGCTCGACACCTATTACAACCCGCTGGTGTTGCGGCTGCGCGGCCTGCGTTTCCCGGTCGTCGCGGCGGTGAACGGTGCGGCGGCTGGCGCCGGCTGCAATGTGGCGCTCGCCTGCGACATCGTGCTGGCGGCGAAGTCCGCGAGTTTCACCCAGTCCTTCGCCCGCATTGGCCTGATCCCCGATTCCGGCGGCACCTGGATCCTGCCGCGCCTCGTCGGCATGGCGCGCGCCCGCGGCCTCGCGCTGCTGGCCGAGCCGCTGCCGGCCGAAAAGGCCGAAAGCTGGGGGCTGATCTGGAAGGCGGTCGAGGACGCCGCGCTGATGGCGGAAGCCGAAAAGCTCTGCGTGCATTTCGCCAGGGCGCCGACCTACGGCCTCGGCCTCGTCAAGCAGGCGCTCGACGCCGGGCAGACCAACGGCCTCGCCGCGCAACTCGATCTCGAACGCGACCTGCAACGCGAGGCAAGCCGCGCGCCCGACTATGCCGAGGGCGTGCGCGCCTTCTTCGAGAAGCGCAAACCGGTGTTCACCGGCCGCAAACCTTCGTAACTTGCCGTCCTGACCGCGATGCCACAGCGCGGCGACGCTTGCGCGAGGCGGACGAGTTTGCGCATTTTTCCAAATTGACTTCGCCCGCGTCCGGTTTATCGTTTGTGTGCAAATAATCGGACCGCGCCAACAGGGTTCCCCGCCATGAAGCCCGCGCCTTTCACCCGCCACGTTCCGCATACCGTCGATGAAGCCCTGAAGATTCTGAGCGAGGTCGCGCCGCAGGACGGCCGCGTGCTCGCCGGCGGGCAGAGCCTCGTGCCGATCATGGCGTTCCGCATGGCGCGGCCGGCGCATCTCGTCGACATCAACGAGGTCGCGGGACTCGACAAGCTCAAGATCGAGAACGGCAAGCTCGTCATCGGCGCGCGCGTCCGTCACGCTGCGTTCCACAAGCCGGTGATGCCGGGACCGCTCGGCGCGCTGCTGGCGAATGTCGTGCGCAACATCGCGCATTATCCGATCCGCATGCGCGGCACGTTCTGCGGCAGCCTTGCGCACGCCGACCCCGCCTCCGAATGGTGCCTGACCGCCGCGACGCTCGACGCCGAGCTGGTCGCGAAGAGTGTGCGCGGCGAGCGCGTGATCGCCGCGAGCGACTTCTTCGGCGGCATCATGTCGACGGCGCTCGCCGAGGACGAACTGCTGGCCGAAGCGCGGCTGCCCGACTTGGCCCAAGGCACCAAGTCCGGCTTCAACGAGTTCAACCGCCGCGCCGGCGACTTCGCGCTCGCCGCCTCGCTCGCGGTCTACCGGCTCGACGGCGGCAAGATGACGGACGTGCGCATCGGTCTCGGCGGCGTCGAGGACCGCCCGCGCCGCATCGCGGAAGCCGAAACGCTGCTCGAAGGCCAGGCTCCGGGCGACAAGGTGTTCCGCGCGGCGGCGGAGGCCGCGGCCAAGGCGGTCGATCCGCTGGAGGACAACCAGACCACGGCGGAATACCGGCGCGATCTCACCCGGGCCGTGATCCGCCGCGCGCTCGAACAGGCGAGCGCGTAAGGCCCACGACGATGAGCGCGCCCGCCCCCGGTCAGACCACCAAAGGCAGCGGCATGAACTGGGTCGGCCGCGCGATCCGGCGGCTGGAAGACCCCGCGCTCGTCACCGGCAACGGCCGTTTCACCGCGGACCTGAAAGCCGAACATTACGTGCGCTTCCTGCGCAGCCCGGTCGCCGCCGGGCGGCTCGGCAAGATCACCGCGCCGAATGGCGCGTGGCTCGTCACCGCGGCCGACCTCGGCAACCTGAAGCCGATCCTGCCGATGCTGAGCAAGTTCAACTACAAGGCGGTGGCGCAGCCGATCCTGCCGACGGACGCCGTGCGCTTCACCGGCGAAGTGATCGCGGCGCTGATCGCGCCGACCGCCGAACAGGCCGAGGATCTCGTCGAAGAGACGCAGGCCGACATCGCGGAAACCGCACCGCTGGTCGACAGCCGCGATGCCGTCGCAGCGGGAGCCCCGGCGCTGCACGCGGTCGCGCCGGACAACGTCGTTGTCGAGGGCGTGGTCAAGACACCGGAGTTCGACGCGGCTTGGGCGGGCGCAACAAAACACATCACCGCCGATATTCGTTCCTACCGGCAGAACGCGACGCCGATGGAAGGCCGCGCCGGCCACGCCGCCTATGACGCCGCCACGGGGCGCGTCACCTTCACCTGCGCGACGCAGATGCCGCATCTGATGCGCACGGCGATCGCCGACATTCTCGACATGCCGGAGTCCGACCTGCGCGTGATCGCACCCGACGTCGGCGGCGGCTTCGGCCAGAAAATGTCACTGACGCCGGAATACGTCATCCTCGTCTGGCTGGCGCGCAAATATCGCAGCTCGTTCTCATGGACCGAGGACCGCCGCGAAAACCTGATCGGCGGCTTTCACAGCCGCGACCAGTATGTAACCGTCGAAGGCGCATTCGACGCCAATGCGAAACTGATTGCGCTCAAGGCCGACGTGCTGTCGAATATCGGCGCTTATTCGTGCTTTCCGACCACCTGCGGCGTCGAGCCGCTGATGGCGATGGCGGAAATGCCGGGGCCTTACGACGTACGCCATTATGCCTGCCGCGCGCGCGGCGTCGCCACCAACACCTGTCCGATGGCGCCCTATCGCGGCGTGTCGCGGCCGATCATCACCTTCACGCTGGAACGGCTGATGGACAAGGCGGCCGCCGCCTTCGGCCTCGACCCGGTCGAAATCCGCCGCCGCAACCTGATCGATACGTTCCCCTACACCTCCGCGACCGGCCTCGTGTACGACGAGGGCACCTACAAGAAGACACTGGCGATGGCGGTCGAGGCGGTCGACCTGCCCGCTTTCCGCGCGCGGCAGAAGAAAGCGCGCGATGAAGGCCGCTATCTCGGCATCGGCTTCTCGACCTTCTCGGAGCGCACCGGCTACGGCAGCCCCGCTTTTGCAGCGCGCGGCATGGCGATCACGCCCGGCTGGGAAACGGTGCATCTCTCGGTCGACCCGTCCGGCTTCGTCGAGGCGCGGATCGGCGCCTCGCCGCACGGCCAGGGCCTGCGCACCACGCTCGCCCAGATCATTGCCGACGAGATCGGCATCGAGCCGCAGCGCATCAAGGTGGTGCATGGCGACACCGACCGCGCCCCCTATGGCTGGGGGACTTTCGCCAGCCGCTCGCTCGTCATCTGCGGCGGCGCGACGCTGATCGCCGCGCGCAAGGTGCGCGCCAAGCTGATCCGGCTCGCGAGCCACATGCTGGAGGCCGACGCCGCCGACATCGTGCTGGAAGACGGCGCGGCCAAGGTCGCCGGCACCGACCGCGCCATCACCGTCGCGGCGCTGGCACGCGAAAGCTACATGCAGACACATCGTTTCAAGGGCGAGACGGAGCCGGGCCTCAACGAGACCGGCACCTACGATCCCGGTGGCACGTTCTCCAACGCCTGCCATGTCGCAACGGTCGAGGTCGATATCGAGACCGGGAAGGTAACGATGGAGAAGTTCCTCGTCGCGGAGGACGCCGGCCGCATCATCAATCCGATGATCGCGGACGGCCAGGTGCAGGGCGGCATCGCGCAGGGCATCGGCAACGCGCTGCTGGAAGAAATCGTCTACGATGACACCGGCAACATTCTCTCGACCACCTTGGCGGACTACCTGCCGCCGACCGCGCACGAGATTCCGCCGATCGAGCTGCATCACATCGAAACCCACACCGATGCCTCGATCACCAAGGCGAAAGGCATCGGCGAAGGCGGCACCATCGGCGCGCCGGCGGCGGTGGTGAACGCCATCAACGACGCGCTGGCGCCGTTTCGCGTCCAGATCGACGAAATGCCGGCGACGCCGCAGCGCATCCGCGCGGCGCTGCGCAACGCGGGACACGCAGCATGAACGACAGGGTTAACATCACGCTCACCGTGAACGGCCGCGACCACGCGATCAGCGTCGAGCCGCGGCGCACGCTGGCCGACGCGATCCGTGACAATTGCGGGCTGACCGGCACCCATATCGGCTGCGAGCACGGCATCTGCGGCGCCTGCACCGTCATCGTCGATGGCGCGCCGGTGCGCTCCTGCCTGATGTTCGCCGCGCAGGCCGCCGGCAAGACAATCCGCACCGTCGAGGGACTGGCCAAGGGCGACACGCTGCATCCGATGCAGCAAGCCTTCATGGACAACCACGCGCTGCAATGCGGCTTCTGCACGCCGGGCTTTTTGATGCTGGCGGTCGGCGTGCTGGAGCGCGAGCCCGACATCAGCGACGACGAGTTGCTCGACGTGCTGTCGTCGAACCTGTGCCGCTGCACCGGCTATCAGAACATCATCAAGGCGGTGCGGGCCGCAGCCGCCGACATGCGCAAGGCCTGAGGCCGCCGCGATGGCGGGAAGCAACAAATATATCGGCCAATCGGTGCTCCGGCTGGAGGACCGGCCGCTGGTCACCGGCGCGGGGCGCTTTGCCGCCGACGTGAACTTCCCCGACCAGTTGCACATGCGGGTGGTGCGTTCGCCCGTCGCGCACGGGCGGCTACGCGGCATCGACGCCACCACCGCTCTGGCGATGGATGGCGTGGTTGCCGTATGGACCTTCGCGGACGTCGCGCATATTCCGCCGATCGGCTTCCGCCTCACCGGCCTCTCCGAACTCGATCCCTACCGGCAATACGCACTGGCGCAGGACATGGTGCGCTATGTCGGCGAGCCGGTCGCCGCCGTGTTCGCGCGCGACGCCTATCTCGCGGAGGACGCCGCCGACGCGGTGGACCTCGACATCGAGGCGTTGCCGGTCGTCCTCGACGCAGCGGAAAAACCGGGGCCGTTCGACGACGGCCACGACACCGAGGCGACCATTCTCGTCAAGCAGTCCGGCGACGTCGAGGTGGCGTTCGCCAAAGCGCATACTGTCGTCGAACTCGACCTTGCGACCGGCCGCCATTCCGGCGTGCCGATGGAGACGCGCGGCGCCATCGCCCGCTACGACGCCGCGCGCGACGTGCTGGAAATGCACGGCGCCGCCAAGGTGCCGCACTGGAACCGCGACCGGCTCGCCAAGATGCTCGGGCGGCCCATCGACTCCGTGCAGCTTTACGAGGGCCATGTCGGCGGCGGCTTCGGCATTCGCGGCGAGATGTATCCGGAGGACGTGCTGGTCTGTGCTGCCGCGCTGACATTCAAAAGCGCGGTGAAATGGATCGAGGACCGCCGCGAGCACCTGATCGCCGCCAATCATTCGCGCCAGCAGCGCCACAAAATCCGCGCCGCCGTCGCCGCGGACGGGCATATCCTCGGCATCGACGACACGTTCTTTCACGACAACGGCGCTTACATGCGCACCCACGCCGCGACCGTGCCGGACCTCGCCGCCGCCATGCTGCCCGGCCCCTATCGCGTGCCGGCCTATCGTGCGACGGGGCATATCCGCCTCACCAACAAGACGCCGTGCGGCACCTACCGCTCGCCCGGCCGCTACGAGACGACCTTCGTGCGCGAGCGGCTGATGGACGTGATTGCCGCGCGGCTCAAGCTTGACCGTATCGCGCTGCGCCGCCGCAACCTGATCGACAAGAGCGCGATGCCGTTCGACCGCGGCGTCAGCACGCTCGGCACCGACGTGGTCTACGATTCCGGCGACTACGCCACGCTGATCGACAAGCTGCTGGCGGCGAGCCACTGGGACGCCATGCAGAAGGACTGTGCGCGGCGGCGCGCGGCCGGCGAGCTTGTGGGCTGCGGCTTCGGCATGTTCGTCGAGAAAAGCGGCCTCGGGCCGTTCGACAAGGTGTGCATCGAGGTTGCGCCCTCCGGTCAAGTCGAGGTCATCACCGGCGTCGCCTCGATCGGCCAGGGCGTCGAGACCGCAATGGCGCAGATCTGCGCCGAAACGCTCGGCGTCGACTATCGCGGCATCACCGTCACCCACGGCCAGACCGACCGCATCGACAAGGGCATGGGCGCATTTGCCTCAAGAGTGACCGTGATGTGCGGCGAGGCGACCAGGATGGCCGCCGTGGCGTTGCGCGACACCGCGCTCGCCGCCGCCGCCGAGCTGATGCAGACGACGCCGGACGCACTCGACATCGTGAACGGCGAGATCGTGCGTATCGGCACGTCAGGCCCGTCGATGACGCTTGCCGCTTTGTCGGCCAGCCGCGCCGGCAACCTGCAATCCGAAGCGGAGTTCAAGTCGAGCCACATGGTCTACCCCTATGGCGCGCATGTCGTGCAGGTAAAGCTCGACGCAGACACCGGCGGCCTCGCCATTGAGCGCTACCATGTCGCCTACGATGTCGGCCGCGCGGTGAATCCGAAGATGGTCGAAGGGCAGATTCTCGGCGGCGTCGCGCAGGGCCTCGGCGGTGCGCTCTATGAGGAATTCGTCTACGACGAGAGCGGCGAGCCGCTCTCCGTCACCTTCGCGGACTACCTGATGCCGACCGCGCACGAAATGCCCGGCGTCAGCGTCATCGTCACCGAGGACGCACCGAGCCCGCTCAACGCGCTCGGCCTGAAAGGCGCCGGCGAAGGCGGCATCACGCCGGTCGGCGCGGCGATTGCGTCGGCGATCGACGACGCCCTTCAGCGGCCCGGTGCGGTCACGGAAATCCCCGTGACGCCCCAGCGGTTGAAGGCGCTGATCGAGCGGAGTTAGGGGCTTTATTGTCGCCGCGTTTTCTTCACGCGAACCGGCCGCCGCCGGACGAAGCCGGCTATGGCCGGCGAAGCCCGGTACCCACTTCGCTTGAAAACGCTCTAACTCAGTCTGTCGAGCAGCGCGAGCACCTGCCGGCGCTCGTCAGCGGTGAGCGGCGCGAGCGTATCGGCGGTGATCCTGGCGGCGACCTGCATCGCCTGTTCCGTCACCTGCTGGCCGCGCTTGGTGAGTTCGACGGCGCGGCGGCGGCGGTCGTTCGGATCGTTCGCCGCGGTGACGAAGCCGCGCAGGCTGAGCCGGTCGACCACGCCCTTGATGGTGGCAGCGTCGAGATAGATCAGCCGGCCGAGATGATTCTGCGAGCACGGCCCGACCTCGTAGAGCTTCGCAAGCGCGGCGAATTGCGTCTGCGTCAGCCCTTCGACCATCTGCGACATGAAGATCGAGGTGTGCCGCTGCATGGTGACACGCAGCAGAAAGCCGATCTGGGCGTCGAGTACATAGCGGCCTTCATTGGCCGCGTCCGGCGACACCGCCGCAAGCTTCGCTTTGTCACCGCTCGGCATGAAAAAGATTCTCGACGATTCGGCAGGCGCGCAACGATGGCCCGTCGCGGCCGCTCACGAAAGAGCCCCCGAAGGCTTTGTATGACATATCCACTTGGATTGGCATATCCCCGGCGTCACACAGTCAAATAAGCGCGCTGCACGTCGATGTCCTGTTCCAGCGCCGCCATGCTGCCCTGCCAGCGAATCTGTCCCTTTTCGAGAACGTAGGCGCGGTCCGAGACGAGCCGCGAGAAATGCATGTTCTGCTCGGACAGCAGGATCGACAGGCCTTCCTTCTTCAGTTCGACGATGGTGTCCGCCATCTGCTCGACGATCAGCGGCGCGACGCCCTCGGACGGCTCGTCCAGCAGCACCAGCAGCGGGTTCCCCATCAGCGTGCGGGCGACGGTGAGCATCTGCTGCTCGCCGCCGCTCATGCGGCCGCCGGGCCGGTCGGTCATCTCGGCCAGGTTCGGGAACAATTTGTAGAGCCGCTCCGGGGTCCACACCGGCGCCGACTGGCCGTCCGCGAAGCTGCGCGGCGGCTGGCGGCCGATGTCGAGATTTTCCGTGACGGTGAGGTCGACGAAGATGCGGCGGTCTTCCGGCGTGTAACCGAGGCCGAGCCGCGCGATCTCGTGCGGCTTGAGCCGGGAGATATCGTGGCCGTTGAACTGCACGCTGCCGCGCTTGCCGATCAGGCTCATGATCGCCTTAAGCGTCGTCGACTTGCCGGCGCCGTTGCGGCCCATCAGCGCCACCACCTCGCCGCGGCCGACCTCAAAGCTGAGATCGTAGAGAATATGCGCCGCGCCGTACCAGGCGTTGAGGCCGTCGACCTTGAGAATGGCATCGGCGCTCATGACGCAGTTCCCGCATAGGTCTTGCCGGTGCCGAAATAAACCTCGCGCACCTTGGCGTCGTTCTGGATCTCCTGCGCGGTGCCCGAGGCGATCAGCCGCCCGCGCGCCAGCACGATGATGCGGTCGGCAAAGGCGAACACCACGTCCATTGAATGCTCGGTGAACAGCACCGAGATGCCGCGCTCGACGACGAGGCGCTTGACCAGCGCGATCAGGTCGTTGCGCTCGCGCGGCGCCATGCCTGCGGTCGGCTCGTCCATCAGCAGCAGGCGCGGTTCGTTGGCGAGCGCGATGGCCAGTTCGATGCGCTTGACGTCGCCATAGGCGAGTTCCCGGCTCGGCCGGTCGGCGGCCTCGCGCATGCCGACCTGATCGAGCAGATCGAGCGCCCGCGCGCGGTGCAGCCGCGACGCAGCGGGGAACATGCGATAGATGTCGCCCGCGTGCGACAGCAGCGCCATCTGCACGTTCTCGATCACCGTCATGGAGCCGAAGGTCGCCGCCACCTGGAAGGTGCGCCCCACGCCGAGCCGCCAGATCTCGCGCGGCTTCAGGCCGGCCAGATCGCGCTCCTCGAACATGATGGAGCCTGAGTCCGGCGCAAGCTGGCCGTTGATCATGTTGAAGCAGGTCGACTTGCCGGCGCCGTTCGGGCCGATCATGGCGAGAAATTCGCCGCTGCCGACTTCGAAGGACACGTCGTTGACGGCCTGGACGCCGCCAAACGACTTCGACAAGGAGCGGATCGACAACTCGCTCATGGCTGCGCCCTCCACCGCGCCGCGATGCGCGAGAGGCCGCCGACGATGCCGCCGGGGAACACCAGCACAAGGAGCAGGATGATCGCGCCGAGCAGCGCGCGCCAGTATTCAGTCTGCCGGATGATGGTGTCCTGCAGGGTGACGAAGACTGTCGCGCCGACAATGGGGCCGGTCAGCGTTTCGAGGCCGCCGAGCAGCACCATGACGAGGCCGTCGATGGAGCGGCCGACATGGATGGTCTCCGGCGAGATCGAGCCCTTGGCGAAGGCGAACAGCCCGCCGGCGACGCCGCACACCGCCCCGGCGATGGCGAAAGCGATCCAGTGCACGCGCTTGACGGCGATGCCGATCGCCTCGGCGCGCAATTCGGAATCGCGGCCGGCGCGCATGGCGTAGCCGAACGGCGAGAACAGGAACCGCCGCAGCAGCAGCACGCCGCCCGCCGCCAGCACCAGCGTCAGCAGAAAGAACATGCCGCGCTTGTCGAACGGCGCGGGCGGCCAGACGCCGATCACCCCGTTTGAGCCGCCGGTCAGTTCCTCCCACTGGAACACGGCGGCCCAGACGATCTGCGCGAACGCCAATGTCAGCATGGCGAGATAGACGCCGGACAGCCGCACCGCGAACCAGCCGAACAGCAGCGCACCGGCCAGCGCGACGAGCGGCGCGGCCAGCAGCGCAAGCCCCATCGGCAGGCTCAGCCATTTGACCAGCAGCGCCGCGCCATAGGCGCCTAGCCCGAAATAGGCGGCGTGGCCGAACGAATGCATGCCGCCGGGTCCGGCGATGAAGTGCAGGCTCGCCGCGAACAGGATGGCGATCAGCACGTCGATGCCGAGCACCAGCAGATAGGGCGAGCTTTCCCGGAACATCAGCGGGAAGCACAGCAGGACGACGAAGATCGCCGCGCCGGCGAGCTTCAGCGGCAGCGTCGCCGGGCGGATCGGCTCGTCCGGCTCGGCCATCGAGCGCACCGCGCCCTGCTTTTTGCCGAGCAGGCCGTAAGGCCGCACGATCAGCACGAGCGCCATCACCAGAAATTCCGCAACCAGCGTCATCTTCGAGAAGTTGAGCGAAACGAAGCCGAGATCGACCACGCCGACGGCGATGCACAGCGCCTTCACTTCCGCGATGATGATGGCGGCGAGAAACGCGCCGGTGATGGAACCCATACCGCCGACCACCACGACGACGAAAGCGTCGCCGATGGCGATCAGGTCGGTCGCGAGGTTGGCAGGCTCCCGCGCGATCTGCAGCGCGCCGCCGAGGCCGGCGAGGCCGGCGCCGAGCGCGAACACGGCGGTGAACAGCATCGCCTGATTGACGCCGAGCGCGCCGACCATCTCGCGATCCTGCGTCGCGGCGCGGATCAGCCGGCCGAACCGCGTCTTCGCCAGCAGCAAATGCAGCGCCAGCAGCACCACCGGTCCGATGACAATGAGAAACAGGTCGTAGGCCGGCAGATGACGGTCGAGAATTTCGATGGAGCCGCGCAGCCCCGGCGCGCGCGGCCCGAGCAGATCCTCAGGCCCCCAGATCGCCAGCGCCGCGTCGTTGAACACCAGCACCAGCGCGAAGGTGGCGAGCAACTGGAACAGTTCCGGCGCGCGATAGATCCGGCGCAGCAACAGCACTTCGATGACCGCGCCGAGCGCGGCGACGACCAGCGCGGTGGCGACGATGCCGCCCCAGAAGCCAAGCACGCCGCCGATCTTGGTCGCGAAGCTGTAGGCGATGTAGGTCCCCAGCATATAGAGGGACCCGTGCGCGATATTGATGATGCGGCTGACGCCGAAGATCAGCGACAGGCCGACGGCGATGAAAAACAGCCCGGACGCCGTCGAGAGGCCGTTGAGCGCCTGGAAAAGAAGACCGCTGAGAGTCATGTGAGAGTTTTGGGGTTTGCCGCCCTTCCCCCATCCTCGCCGGTTGTCCCCACGCGGCGCGGTTCCCGGGCGCCGCCCGATCAAACCGCCACTCATCCCGGCGGTGGATTCCGGGGCGACGATTTTTCGCCGCCCCGGATTGTTGGTGTCACCCGTCCCGTCGGGGACCGTCCGATCAGTTGGCCACCGGACGCAGCTTCTTGATCTCCGCGTCGGGCGGCATGACCGAGGCGCCGTCGACATACTTGAAGTCGGTCATGGTACCCTTGCCGTTCTCGAGCGCGATCTTGCCGACGAAGCAACCCATCGTCGCCTGATGATCGATCGCACGATATTCGAACGCACCGAACGGGCTGCCGACCTTCAGGCCTTTGAAGGCCTCCACCAGCTTCTCGGTGTCGGTCGAACCGGCCTTGGCGATGCCGGCGGCGAGCGACTTGAAGGTGACGTAGCCGACGATCGAGCCGAGCCGCGGATAGTCGTTGAACTTCTTCTGGTAGGCGGTGACGAAGGCGACGTGCTCCGGCGTCTTGATCTTGTCCCAGGGATAGCCGGTGACGATCCAGCCGACCGGCGCTTCGGCCTTCAGCGGGTCGAGATATTCCGGCTCGCCGGTCAGGAGGCTGACCACCGTGCGGTTCTTGAACGAGCCGCGGGTGTCGCCTTCACGAACGAACTTCGTGAGGTCGGCGCCGAACAGCACGTTGAAGATGGCGTCGGGCTTGGCGTCGTCGACCGCCTGCGCCACCGCGCCGGCGTCGATCTTGCCGAGCGGCGGCGCCTGCTCGGTGACGAATTCGACGTCGGGCTGCGCCTTCTTCAGCAGTTCCTTGAAGTTCGCCGCCGCCGACTGGCCGTATTCGAAGTTCGGATAGACGATGGCCCAGCGCTTCTTCTTGGCCGCGATCGCGGCCGGCATCAGCATCGCCACCTGCATGTAGGTCGAGGCGCGCAGGCGGAAGGTGTATTTATTGCCGTTCTGCCAGGTGATCTTGTCGGTCAGCGGCTCGGCGGCGAGGAAGAACACCTTCTTCTGGCCGGCGAAGTTGGTGACGGCCAGACCGATATGCGACAGGAACGTGCCGGCGATGATGTTGACGCCTTCGCGCGTCACCAGCTCGTCGGCGACGCGCACCGCCTCGCCCGGATTGGCGCCGTCGTCGCGGGAGATCACCTCGATCTTCTTGCCGAGCACGCCGCCCTTGACGTTGATCTCCTCGACCGCCAGCTCCCAGCCCTTCTTGTAAGGATCGAGGAAGGCCGGCTGCGACTTGTAGCTGTTCATTTCACCGATCTTGATCGTCCCCTGCGACGACGCCGGACCGGACACTGCGAGCGATACCGCGCCCGCGAAAGCAATCGAAAGTAGACAGCTCGCGATTCTCATGGCTGCTCTCCCTCCCTGTTGGCTGGCCACATATTAAAAGGCATGCGTCTCGAATGACAAAGCGCCGGCGCCACCCGTTGATTTGCATGCAAATGGCATGCCCAACGAAGGCGGGGCGGCGCCCCGTCCTCCCTCACAACCCACCGCGGAATGTCGTACACGCTCGCCACGCGGGGTTGCGCCCTTCTAGCCGCGCGGTTTGTCGCGGAACCGGTCCATCAGCGGCTTGTCCTGACCGCCGTCGACCTCGATCATGGTGCCGTTGACCATCGTCATCAAAGGCGAGGCCAGCATGACGACGAGGTTCGCGACCTCCTCGACCTCGGCAATGCGCCCCATCGGGATCGAGGCCGGCGCGAGCTTGTCGGCTTCCTCGCGCGTAATCTTCATGTCGCGCGCCATCGCGTCGACGAGGCCGGCCCAGCGCTCGGTGCGCACCGGGCCCGGATTGACCGCGACGAAGCTGACGTTGTTCTTGCCGTACTGCCCGGCGAGCGAGAGCGTGAGGTTCTGCCCCGCGGCGTTGGCGGCGCCGGGACAGATTTCCCAGTAGGACGGCTTCACGCCGTCGTTGCCGATCAGATTGACGACGCGGCCGCCACCCTGCTTGACCATCAGCGGCAGCACGTAGCGCAGGCAGCGCACATAGCCCATGAACTTGAGCTGCAGGCCCTTTTCCCAGTCGTCCTCGGTCAGATGCTCAATGACGCCGCCGGCGGCCGAGCCTGCATTGTTGACCATGATGTCGACGCGGCCGAGCGCCTTGTGGCCCTGCTCGATGAAGTTTTTCGCATCCTTGTCGCTACGCAGGTCGGCGGCGATCGGCACGATCTTGCGGCCGGTCGCCTTGGCGATTTCCGCCGCCGCCGCCTCGAGCGGCTCCTTGCGGCGCGCACAGATCGCGACATCGACGCCCTCCCTGGCGAGCGTGAGGGCGATGCCCTTGCCGATGCCCTCGGACCCGCCGGTGACCAGCGCGGTCTTGCCTTTCAGTTGAAGATCCATCTGCGTTCTCCCGTTATTTTGACGGCTTGTGCGCAAGCCAGCGTCCGCGTTCGGCGTCGGCGAACAGTTCCGCCAAGGCCGCATTGAATTTGTCCGGCTCCTCGCTGGTGATGGTGTGGCCGGTGCGCGGCACCACCAGAAGCCCGGCGGTCGGCGCGGTGCGGCGCAGATAGACGCTGGCGTCGACGCACCACTCGTCCTCGTCGCCGACGACGATGAGCAGCGGCGGTTTGAATTTCTTCAGGTCCGCTTCCATGTCGTAGAGCGTCGGCCGCTTGGCCTGCAGATTGGCCATCGTCATCGCGTGGCCGACGCTGGAATGCTCGCCGAGCATCTTGACGAAATGCGCGTAACCGCGCGGGTCTTTGTATTTCTGCGACTGGCGGGTCGGCCCATCGCCGTAGATGCGCGCGCCCTCTTCCATCGTGTGCGAGGAAAACATCTTGGCGTTGTCGCGCGAGGCGGCCCGCGACGCCTCGACCGTCTTCGGGTCGGCGCTCGAGCCGTAGCCGCAACCGGCCGCGACCACCGAGATGCAACGGTCGGGATATTTGATGCCGACATGCAGCGCGGTCGATGCGCCCATCGAGTGGCCGACGACATGGGCCCTGTCGATCTTGAGGCTGTCCATCACCGCGATCACGTCGTCGCGGAATTTCGCCTGATCGTATTTGTCGGGATCGTTCGGGATGTCGGAAGGCGGATAGCCGCGCTGGCTGTAGGTGACGCAGCGGTGCGAGCGCGAAAAGCGCTGCATCTGCGGCTCCCAGGTGCGGTAATCGGCGGCGAATTCGTGGACGAAGACAACCGGCGTACCGGTGCCGGCCTCCTCGTAATACAGGCGCGTGCCGTCGTGGGAGGTGATGTGCGGCATTTTAGCGTCCCCGCGTTCCCCTGTTATTATTTGCGTACAAACGAAAGGCTATTAAACTCATTGCCGGTCCGCAAGCAGCCTGAGCAAAATCTGATGCCGACCGCGACCGGGTCGGCGCAGTCGATACGGGGGACGTCCATGCTGAAGCTGTCACGACGCTGCGTCACGACGCTTGTCGCCGCTGCCGCCATTGCATTTTCAAGCGCCGCGACTGTGCAGGCGCAAGACAAGCCGACAATCCGCGTTTCGAGCCTGACCTTGCCGGTGTTCAACCCGCTGGTCTGGAACATCATGAAGGCGCGCGGCTTCGACACCAAACACGGTTTCGTGCTCGACGCGAAAGCCTATCCATCGATCTCCGCGTTCTACGCGGCTTTCGCCACCGGCGAGACCGACGTGCTGATCGGCGGGCCGACGGTGCTGCAGAAACTCTATAATGAAGGCGTTCCGCTGCGCATCATCGGCTCCGGCTTCACGCTCGGCGACCTCGTGATCTTCGCCAAGGACAAGAGCATCAAGTCGCTCGCCGACCTGAAGGGCAAGCAGCTTGCCATCGACATGGGCGGCTCGCAGTTCCAGGTGGTCAAGATTTATGCAAACGCCAAGGGCATCGACCTCGGCAAGGACATCACCGTCGTCAACGCCAACTTCGCCGTCGCACGCGCCCAGCTCGAGGCGAGCCGGGTCGACGCCGCGCTGGTGATCGAGCCGCTGGCGAGCATCATCGCCAAGCAGCGGCCCGACTGGCACGTCATTTTCAACGGCGCCGAGGGCTGGAAGGAAATCACCGGCGACGCGGGCTGGGAGATCGTGCCGGCCATGCGGGCCGACTTCATCGCCAAGCACCCCAATGCGCCGAAGATGCTGCTCGCCGCGTTGGCCGACACCGCGGCCGTGATGCATAAGGAAACCGCGGCCGGCGACAAGATCGCGACCGAGACGACCAAGCTGCCGCCCGGCATCCTGCAAACCGCGATCGACAGCGGCCGGTTGCAATTCATCATCAAGCCGGTGTCCGACCCCGAGGTGAAAAAGTCGCTGCGGGACATGATGGATCGCGCCGTGAAGGCCGGCTTTTATGACAAGGCGGCCGACGACAAGATCTTCCTCCAGTAACCGCCGCAGCATTCGTCATGCAGCCTGAGGAGTACCGGGAGTCCGTTCCGGCTCTGAGTTTTCCGAAACAGACTCTCGTCTCCCTACTGGTCTTCGCGGTCGTCTGGGAGACCTTGTCCTATCTCGCGCCTTATCTCGGGATCCCGCCTTTCGCGATTCCGAGCTGGTTCAAGATCGCCCAGAGCATCGTCAAGGTCACCCCGATCGACATCGTGGTGACGCTCGCCCGCGTGGTCGGAGCGCTGATCGTGTCGTTCGTGATCGGCGTGTCGCTGGCGATGGTGATGTACGGTTCCAAGGCGCTCGACGACTACCTGCACCCGATGATCCGCATCCTGATGGCGGTGCCGGTGGTGTCGTGGATTCTGTTCGCGGTGCTGTGGTTCCCCGGCGTCGAGTTCCGCATCGGCTTCGTGCTGTTCGTGGTCTGCGGGCCGGTGTTCCTGGTCGACTCCCTCGACGCCATGCGCGGCGTGCCGCGCGAGCTGCGCCACATGATGCGCTCGTTCCGGCCGACCAGCCCCCAATATTTCATCAAGCTGATGCTGCCGGCGATCCTGCCGAGCCTGTTCACCAGCTGGAAGGTCAACATCAGCCTCGCGATCCGCGTCGTCACCATCGCCGAGCTGGTCGGCGCGGTGACCGGCATCGGCCATCAGTTGTCGGTGGCGCAGGAGCTGTTCTCGGTGTCCGACGTGTTCGCCTGGACCATCGTTCTGGTCGCCCTGCTGTTTCTCCTGGAAGCCGGCGTCGCGCGGGTCGAAGCAAGGATGCTGCGATGGCGGGCGTGAACGGCAACAACGGCGGGCCGCCGCCGATCGAGGCGCGCGGCGTCCGCAAGATGTTCCGGCAGGCGACGTCCGGCCAGTCGGTCGTCGCCATCGACCGGCTCGACCTGACGATTGCGCCCCGCGAGGTGGTCGCCATCGTGGGGCAAACCGGCTGCGGCAAATCGACCTTCTTCGATTTGCTGATCGGCCTCGAAGCGCCGACCGAAGGCACGCTGCGGATCGGCGACAAGAACCCGCATGACGACTTCAATCATTTCCGCGGGCGCATCGCGACGGTGTTCCAGCAGGACCGCCTGTTGCCGTGGCGCACCGCGATCGACAACGCCAAGCTGCCACTGGAACTGATCGGCCTGCCCGAGGAAGGGCAGCGCGACCGCACGATGACCTGGCTGAAGCGGCTTGGACTTGAAAACTTCGTCAACGCCTATCCGCACGAACTGTCCGGCGGCATGCGCCAGCGTGTCGCCATCGCGCGGGCTTTCGCGGTGCAGCCCGACATCATGCTGGCCGACGAGGCCTTCGGCCATCTCGACGAGGTGACGGCGGCGGAACTGCGGACGACGTTCCTTGCATTGGCGCGCGAAAGCGGCTCGACCGCCGTTCTCATCACGCACCAACTTGAAGAAGCCATCGCGGTCGGCGACCGCATCGTGGTGTTCGGAAAATCGGCGAAGCTGCTGGCCGACATTCATGTCGCGCAGTGGCCGAAGCAGGACTACGGCCCGCTGCGCGAGGCGATCCAGTCGACGCTGCAGAACAACAGCCCAGATCCAAGATTGGCGCGCGGCTGACGCGCGATTAAACGCGCGGCGGGAGAATGCCCTTGGCGGCGTCGCCGATCGCCTGAACGTTATCGCCGGCATCCTCGAAGCAGACGATGCGGCACGGGCAGCCTTCAAGCCCTTCGTAGCGCCACGGAAACGCGCCGATCAGGCAGCGCTTGTTGAGCATCAGCTCGATGTCGCCGCCGATATTTTCCGCGTGCAGCAGGCCTTCCTGAAACGCCCAGTTGTGGAACGGAAACACGTCGGCCGAGACTTTCCGGCCCGAACGCTTGTGGGTGTATTCGAAAGTGCCGAAGAACTCGCCCGGCGTCTTGCCGTGCTTTTTGGTGAACTCCTCGGCGAGATCGGGCCGCATGTAGCGGATCGAGGTGTTCATCGCGTGGTCGCAGGAGCCGGTGTCCATGCCCCACCACTTGATCTTCTTCTTCAGCATCCACTTGAGCGTGTCGAGGCTCGGCCCAGGGTGGTAGCAGAAGTAACGCACCAGATCCTGCTGCGGCTGGCCTTCATAGTGTTTGTGCCAACCGGTGTGCAGGATGAGAATGTCGCCCTCGCGGATGTCGGCGCCGGCGGACTCGATGATCTCCGGCGTGATCACCGCCCAGTCGTGCATGTGCTTCGAGATGTCGACCACGACGCCGCGATTGCACAGATAATCGAGCGGCAGATGCGCCATGTCGCCGACCGGATTGTCGGTGGCGTGCATCGCGCCGTCGAAATGCGTGCCGACATGCAGCGCGGTGTCGATGCGCTGCGCGACAATGCGCACGGTCTGGAGGTTCTGCGCATAATACATCTTGTTGCCGGCATAGCCGACCCAGCCCGGCGTGTGGACGTTCATGACATGGGTGAGGTCGACGATTTTCATCGTACTGCTCCGGTTCATTCCAACAGATCAGCGTTAGCCGATCACAAAACCGTCCGCAAAACCAGATGCAGGCCGATCAGCAGCAGGCCGATGAAAAACAACAGGAGGAAGGTTTTTTCCTGCACCCGCGCGCGGATCGACTGGCCGATTTTCATCCCGAGCAAAGACACCGCCAGCGCCAGCACGGACGGCCCGGCGACGGAGACGTGCATCGCGCCGCCTTCATACAGCGCGGCGGCGAGCGCGACGGTCGACACTGTGTAGGTGATGCCGAGCGCCTGCACGAGATCGTCCTTGTCGAGACCGATGCCCTGCAGATAAAGCGCCGAGGGAACGACAAACACGCCGGTCGCCGCGCCGATCGCGCCGGTCGCCAGCCCGACCGGCGACGCGAGCCAGAATTCCGCGCGCGGCCCAAGGTGCAGCCGGATCTTCAGGAGGCCCGACACCGCGTAGGCGATCAGCGCGAGGCCGAGGCCGGCACGCACCATGTCGGCATCGCTGCCGGTCATGACGCCATAGGCGAACAGCGAGCCGACGACGATGCTGACCTGCATCAGCCAGAGCCGCTTCAGCAGCGGAAGGAAGTTGGCGCCGAAGCTTTGCCAGACATTGGTGACGAGCGAAGGCAGCACGATCAGCGCCGCCGCCTGCGCCGGCGGGATGACGAGGCCCATCAGGCCGATGCCGATGGTCGGCAGGCCGCCGCCGATCACACCTTTCACCGTGCCGGCGAGGAGAAAAACGGCGGCGATGAGAATCCAGATTGAAATGTCGTGCACGCGCGGGTCCAGTGAATCGGGTGCGGGACGTTGCGCAGCGGCCCGCCTGTTAGCAATCCGCAAGAATGCAACCCTGCCTTCGACCGGGGCGAACGCAGACGCCACGCCACAGAAGATGGCGCGGAACTTCGCGACACCGGACACCCCCGCTAATGGTCCTCCAGAGCGCGGGTTTTTTTTCGGCTTAAGCCACAGAAATCGCTGTCACATACTGATTTTTCTATGTCTTTTTAAAAGATAGTATCTTTACTATCGTAACCAGCCGGCCTAGCTTTTCGCACCTTGAGGCAAGGAACGCCGGACCGATGCGCCACCGGGTTGCCAATTCCGTCACGACCAGCGGCACGCTGACCGCGCGGATCATGTTCGCGGGGCGCTCCTCGTCGCTGTCGGCGCAAATCGTCGCCGACGTGCGCGACGCGCTGTTCGCCAAGCGTCTCAAGCCCGGCGACTTCGTCGGCACCGAAAAAGACCTCGCCGCCCGCTTCGGCGTCAGCCGCATCGTCGCGCGCGACGCGCTGCGCACGCTCGAAGCCCTCGGCATCGTCGAGATCCGCATGGGCAAAGGCGGCGGCGCCCGCATCGCCAACGGCAATCCGCGGCTGTTCGCCGAGGCGCTCGCTGTGCAGCTCGACCTCACCGGCGTCTCCGCCCGCGAGGTGATGGATGCGCAGCGCGCCATCGAAACGCTCGGCGCCGAACTCGCCGCCGAGAACGCGAAGCCCGAAGACATCGCGCGGCTGCGCCAGCTTCTGCGCGACGCGGAAGCCGCGATGGACGACCTCGACGAGTTCACCCGCCTGTCGCGCGACTTCCATCTCGCGGTGGCCGAGGCCTCGCACAACCGCGTGCTCGTCGTGCAGTTGATCTCGCTCGAGCATGTGTCATGGCCGCGCCGCAACGTCACCGCGACGCCGGCGCTGGCGAAGCGCGTCATCGAGATTCACACCCGGCTCACCGACCTGATCGAACTGCGCGACGCCGCGGCGGCACGCGCACTGATGGACGACCACGTGAAGATGATCCGCGCGCGGCGCGTTGCCGAGCGCGGAAACGCCGATGCCGCAGGCCATTCCTGCTGCTGACAAGACGCAACGAAAACCACGGAACGAACAAGGAGGAGACAATGGGAAAGTTCGTGATTGAGGCGCATTTCCGCTTGCAGGAGTGGATCGCGCACGAGAAGGGCTATTTCACCGACGAAGGGCTCGACTACGAGTTCCGCGAGCTGATCCGCTCGAGCGAAGGCAAGCACCACGACAAGGGCGACAAGCAGGGCGCCTTCCAGTCCTTCGAGAAAGGCCGCACCGCCGACGTGAGCTGCGCCTGTCACTGGACCATCAACGTCGCGGCGGCCAAGGGCCACGGCCGCATGGCGGCGGAGGTTTATTCGGTCGCACCGGCCGGCATCTTCGTGCAGCCCGACAGCAAGATCAAAAGGCCGGAAGACCTTGCCGGCGTGCCGATCTCGGTCGGCTACCAGTCAGGCAGCCATTACGCGACGATCCAGGCGCTCGAGCAGTTCATCCCGCAGGACAAGATCAACCTGGTCTATTCGACCGGCATGCTGTTCGCGCGCATGGACAAGCTGCTCGACGGCTCCGCCCCGGCGGCCAACCTGTTCAACGGCCCGTACTATCTCGCCGAGCAGCTCGGCTACCGGAAGATCCTCGATACGACCTTCATGATCGGCATGATGATCCACGGCAGCCCCGATCCGGAGGATCTCCGCAAATATTATGCCGCGCTGCGCCGCGCCCAGCGCGACCTCGACCTGCGGCCGGAGAAGTACACGCACTACTACCTCAAGGAATTCCCGGAGAAGTATCACGCCCAGATGGACGTGCGCCGCTGGGGCCCCGGCGAGCGGCTGGTGTTCGAGCCCTACTCCAAGGAAGTCTTTGAAGAATCACGGGATTGGATCGCCTCGCATGGCATCTTCCCGGACGGCAATCTCGGCACCGGGGGCTACGAGCAAGCGACCGTTTCGGTCCGCTGACGATGCCGGCGGAGTGGGCAGCGCGGTGAAGCAGCCGCCCACCCACCTCGCCTTGGCCGGTCACTTTGTCGCGCCGCAGGCCAAAGCCTGCGGCGCTTTTCTTTGTTTTCACAGTGAGGCATGCTCCCCGCATAAAAATAACGAAGGGGAGGATCTGATGAAGAAATACGTTGTGGCAGGCGCCAGCCTGCTTGCAGCGGCCGTGATGTCATCGGCCGCAAACGCTCAGGGCACCATCAAAATCGGCGTCATTCTGCCCTATTCGGGCCAGTTCGCGCATACCGCGACCGAAATCGACGCCGGCATCAAGCTCTACATGAAGCAGCACGGCGACACCGTCGGCGGCAAGAAGATCGAGATGATCCGCAAGGACGTCGGCGGCATCGCACCGCCGGTCGCCAAGCGGCTCGCCGAAGAACTCGTGGTGCGCGACAAGGTCGACATCCTGGCCGGTTTCGTGCTGACCCCGAATGCGATCGCGGCCTGCGGCGTCTCCGCCGAAGCCAAGAAGCTCATGGTCATCATGAACGCGGCGACCTCGATCATCACCACCAAGTCACCCTACTGCACCCGCACATCGTTCACGCTGCCGATGGTTACGGAGACGCTCGGCGCCTGGGCGGCCAAGAACGGCATCAAGAAGGCCTATACGCTCGCCTCGGACTATGCGCCGGGTCACGACGCCGAACAGGGCTTCATCCGCGCGTTCAAGGCGAACGGCGGCGAGATTGTCGGCTCCGTCCGCATGGCGGTCGGCAATCCCGACTTCTCGGCCTATCTGCAGCGTGCCAAGGACCTCAACCCGCAGTCGATCTTCGTGTTCGTCCCGGCCGGCGCGCAGCCGGCGGCGTTCGGCAAGGCGTTCGCCGAGCGCGGCATGAGCACGGCGACGACCCGCATCCTCGGCACCGGCGAGCTGACCGACGACACCGCCCTGAAGCAGATGGGCGACGCCGCCAAGGGCATCATCACCGCGTGGAACTACGACCACAATCACAAGTCCAAGATGAACCAGGACTTCGTGGCGGCCTACAAGAAGGACAACAAGGGCGAGAACCCGAGCTTCCTGTCGGTCGGCGGCTATGACGGCATGCACCTGATCTACGAGGCGCTGAAAAAGACCAAGGCCAACGGCGACGCCGATCAGTTGATTGGTGCGGTCAAGGGCATGAAGTGGGACAGCCCGCGCGGCCCGATGATGATCGATCCCGAGACCAACGATGCGGTGGAGACCATCTATATCCGCCGTGTCGACAAGGTCGGCGGCCGTTATACGAATGTCGAGGTCGACAGCGTCCCGAATGTGAAGGATCCGGTCAAAGAGGCGATGAAGAAGAAGTAATCGCCCGGCCCGATTTGACCGTCCAACGTCGATGGGGCGATCTTGACGGTCGCCCCATCGCTCACGTCTGATGGCTGTCGCATCCGACGTGACCTGATCGGACTCTGCCCATGCTGCCTCCCGTCTTCGGCGTTCTGTTCGACGGCATAGCCTACGGAATGTTGCTGTTCGTTCTGTCGGTCGGCCTCTCTGTCACGCTCGGCCTGATGAATTTCGTCAATCTGGCGCACTGCGCCTTTGCGATGATCGGCGGCTACACCACCGTCACGCTGATGAACAGCTTCGGCTGGCCGTTTTTCGCCACGCTGCCGATGGCCTTTCTCGCCTCCGCCTTCACCAGCGTGCTGTTCGAGCGCACGCTGTATCGCCGGCTCTACCGCGCCACCGATCTCGACCAGGTGCTGCTGACGATCGGCCTCGCCTTCATCTCGGTCGCGGTGTTCGCCTGGTTCTACGGAACCACCCAGCAGCCGATCAACGTGCCGTCCTATATGCGCGGCTCGTTCGCCTTCCTCGGCCTCAATATCGCGGTGTACCGGCTGTTCCTGATCGGCGTCGGCGTGGTCGTGACGCTGCTTCTGGTGTTCGGCCTTGAATACACCCGCTTCGGCGCGCAGGTCCGCGCGGCGGTCGATAACCAGCGCATGGCGCGGGGCCTCGGCATCGACGTCGACCGGACCTTTGCCTTCACCTTCGCGCTCGGCTCCGGGCTTGCCGGTCTCGGCGGCGCGCTCGCCATCGAGATCGTCGGCCTCGATCCGGTGTTCGCCTTCACCTATCTCGTGTACGTGCTCATCATCGTCTCGGTCGGCGGACTCGGCTCGATCGTCGGCTCCTTCCTCGCCGCGATCCTGATCGGCGTCAGCGACATTGCCGGCAAGTACTACGTGCCAGAACTCGGCGCGTTCCTGATCTATCTCGTGATGCTGGTCATCCTGATGTGGCGGCCGGCCGGCCTGTTCGGGAGACGCTGATCATGGCCTCCGTCGAAACCGCGCCGTCGCCGCACGCCTACGTCCAGTCGCTCAGTCGCTGGCGGCCGATCGAAATCGTGTTCTGGCTGTCGCTGCTGCTGCCTTATGTGCTGTTCCCGAATTACCTGTCGCTCGCGAGCCAGATCGCCATCACGGCGATGTTCGCGCTCTCGCTCGATCTCATCCTCGGCTATGCCGGCGTGGTGTCGCTCGGCCACGCCGCGTTTTTCGGCATCGGCGCCTACACCGCCGGCATCTTCTCGAAATTCGTCTGGGGCGAGCTGTTCACCGGACTGATCGTGGCGACCGCGCTCGCGGCGGCGGTCGGCTATGTGTCGAGCTTCGTGATCGCCCGGTTCCGCCACCTGACGCTCATCATGATCACGCTCGGCCTCGGCCTGTTGCTGCACGAGGCGGCCAACAGCGCGAGCTGGCTCACCGGCGGCTCCGACGGCCTGCAGGGCGTGCAGGTGTGGCCGCTGCTCGGCGTCTTCAAGTTCGATCTCTACGGCAAGACCGCCTACGGCTATTCGCTGGCGATGCTGTTCCTGGTGTTCCTGTTCGCGCGGCGCATCATCCACTCGCCGTTCGGGCTGGCGCTGCGCGGCATCCGCGAGAACTGGACCCGCATGCCGGCGATCGGCGCGCCGAGCCGCGCCCATATCCGCAAGATCTACACGATCTCAGCCGCGATGGCGGGCCTTGCCGGCGCGCTGATCGCGCAAACGACCGAGACGGTGTCGCTCGAAACGCTGAGCTTCGAACGCTCGGCCGACGTGCTGGTCATGCTGGTGCTCGGCGGCGCGGGGCGCCTTTACGGCGGCCTCGTCGGCGCCGCGGTATTCATGATCGCGCGCGACCAGTTCTCCGGCATCGCGCCGCAGTTCTGGTATTTCTGGATCGGCATCCTGCTGGTCGTGGTCGTGATGTTTCTGCCGAACGGCATTCTCGGCGGCGCATCGGCGCTGCTGGCGCGGTGGAGACGCAAGTGACTGCGCCTACCGGCAACATAGCACTGTCCACGCGCCGTCTCGAAAAGCGGTTCGGCTCCCTGGTCGTCGCCAACGACATCAACATCGCGCTGCCGAAAGGTGCGCGTTACGCGCTGATCGGGCCGAACGGCGCCGGCAAGACGACGCTCATCAATCTGATGACCGGCATGCTGTTTCCCGACGGCGGCGAGATCACGCTCGAAGGCGAGGACATCACCGCGCTCGAACCGCAGAGCCGCGTCCGCCGCGGGCTCGCGCGCACCTTCCAGATCAACACGCTGTTCCCCGGCCTCAACGCGCTGGAAGCCGTCACGCTGGCGGTGGCGGAGCGGCGCGGCATCGCCGGTGAGTTCTGGCGCAACCTGTCTGCGCACCGCGAGTCGGTCGACGAAGCCTATGACATCCTGTCGCGGCTCAAGCTCGGCGACAGCTGCTACCGGATCACCCGCGAACTGCCCTACGGCCGCCAGCGGCTGTTGGAGATCGCGCTGGCGCTCGCGACGAAGCCGAAAGTGCTGCTGCTCGACGAGCCGGCGGCCGGCGTGCCGCACGAGGAAAGCGGCGAAATCTTCGAAGTCGTCGCGGGCCTGTCCGACGACCTGACGCTGTTGTTCATCGAGCACGACATGCATGTGGTGTTCCGCTTCGCCACCCACATCATCGTGCTTGTCGGCGGGGCGATCTTCGCCGAAGGCTCGCCGGCCGAGATTTCGTCGCATCCCGGCGTGCGTGAGGTTTATCTGGGGAACCGCAAACATGTCTGAGCCGCTGCTCTCCCTGAAGAACGTCCATGCCGGCTATGGCGACGCGCTGGTGCTGCACGACATTTCCTTCGACCTGCCGGCCAACGGCAGCCTGGCGCTGCTCGGCCGCAACGGCGTCGGTAAATCGACGCTGCTTTTGACCATCATGGGCCTGACGCAGATGCGCAGCGGCACGGTGGCCTGGCGGGGGCGCGACATCACTAGGCTTGCGCCCAATCGCCGCGCCCGCGACGGCATCGGCTGGGTGGCGCAGGAGCGCGAGATTTTCCCCTCGCTGTCGGTGGAGGAAAACCTCACCACGACCGCGCGGCCCGGCGACTGGACACTCGAGGAGGTCTACAGGCTGTTTCCGCGCCTGCACGAGCGCCGCCGCAACATGGGCAACCAACTTTCAGGTGGCGAACAACAAATGCTCGCCATCGCCCGCGCGTTGATGACGAATCCGTCACTGTTGCTGCTCGACGAGCCGCTGGAAGGTCTTGCGCCGGTGATCGTCGACGAATTGATCGCGGCGATCCGCCAAATGCTCGACGGGCGCGGCATCGCGATCATTCTGGTCGAGCAGCACACCGACATCGCGCTGGAGTTGACGACCGACGCTATTGTGCTCGAACGCGGCGCAATTGCACATCGTGCAAAATCCGCAGAACTGTCGACCGACCATGCAACGCTGGAGCGGCTCGTCGGGTTGCGCGTCAGCGGGACGGCGTGACATTCTACCGGTCTTATCCAGGCCGGGAGACGTATTCACAATGTCCAATCCGATGAAGCCGGGCGAGCGTTGCGATTTTTCCGCGATCGTCGACCGGCCACCGCTGAAGCTGCCGGGCAACGCCCGGATCGTTTTCTGGACCATCGTCAACTACGAAGTCTGGGATATCGGCAAGCCGATGGCGCGGCAGCTGTTGCCGGCACCGACCGGCGCACCGCTGATGCCGGACGTCGTGCACTGGGGCTGGCACGAATACGGCATGCGCGTCGGCTGCTGGCGCTTCTTCGAGCTGTACGAAAAACTCGGCATCAAGCCGACGCTCTCCGCCAATGCCCGCATCTGCGAGGATTACCCGCGCGTCGCCGAGCAGGCGAAAAAGGCTGGCTGGGAATTCATGGGCCACGCCTACGAGCAGGGCCCTATTCACAAGGAAGAAAACCAGCCGGCGATGATCAAGCGCTCGATGGACGTCATCGAGAAGTTCACCGGCAAGCGCCCTGTCGGCTGGCTCGGGCCGGGCCTGACGCAGACGCTCGACACGCCGGAACACCTCGCGGAAGCCGGCGTCAAATATATCGGCGACTGGGCCTATGACGACGAACCGACGGTGATCCGCACGCAAAAGGGGCCGCTCGTCACGCTGCCCTACACCATCGAGCTGAACGACATCCCGATGATGATCATCCAGCACCACGAGAGCGATTACCTGCTCAAGCGGATGATCGACCAGTTCGACCGGCTCTATGCCGAAAGCGAAAAACGCGCGAAATTCTGCGCGCTTGCGATCCACCCCTATATCAGCGGCCAGCCGCACCGCATCAAGTATCTCGAACAGATCTACGACTACGTGAACAAGCACGAAGGCGTGCTGCACTGGAACGGCGAGCAGATCTACGACTGGTACAAGGGCCTCGCCGCCGACAAGATCAAGGCCGCATCATGAACTTTCCGAAACCGCCGGTCGGCATGCTGCCGAACGACCGCATCGCCTATTCACCGATCACACAGCGCAAGCCGCTGCGGCTGCCGAAAGGCGCGCGGATGGTGGTGTGGACCATCACCAATGTCGAGGAATGGGATCCGACCCAGACCATGCCGCGCACCGTCATTACGCCGCCCGCCGGCGGCGCGCCGATGCCGGACATTCCGAACTGGTGCTGGCACGAATACGGCAACCGCGTCGGCTTCTGGCGGCTCCTGGACGTCTACGACAAGTTCAAGATCCCCGGCGTGATGAACATCAACGCCACCGCGGCGCAGGCATTCCCCGAACTGGTGAAGGCCTGCGTCGAGCGTAAATGGGAATTCGTCGGCCACGGCTACACCCAGCGCAACATGCAGAAGGTCGAGAACGAGCGCGACGACATTCGCAAGAGCGCCGAGGTGCTGGAGAAGGTGACCGGCAAGCGGCCGGGCGGCTGGCTCGGGCCGGGGCTGACCGAGACCTGGGAAACGCCGGACGTTCTGTCCGAAGCCGGCTATCGCTACGTCGCGGACTGGGTGATCGACGACCAGCCGGTGTGGCTGAAGACCCGCCACAAGCCGATCCTCAACATTCCCTATACGCAGGAATGCAACGACGTCGCCATGATGCTGATCCAGCATCACAAGGCGTCGGAGTTCTACGACCGCGCGATGGACCAGTTCGAGCAGATCTACAAGGACTCCTCGAAGGACCACGCCCGCGTCATGGCGATCTCGGTGCACCCCTACATCATGGGCGCGCCGCATCGCGTGAAATACTTCCGCAGGATCTTCGAGAAAATCCGCAAGAAGCCCGGCGTGCTGTTCTGGACCGGCGAGCAAATCTGCGACTGGTTCATGAAAGCCGGGCCGAAGGCCCCCGAGTAAGGCAGCGATCGTCATGGCGATGCACCCGCGCGAACGTCTGGCTTATTCCGGCATCGAGAACCGGCCGCCACTGAAATTCCCGGACGGCGTGAGGCTCGTCGTCTGGCCGGTGCTGGCGCTGGAAGAATGGGACATGGCGCGGCCGATGGCGCGCATGGTGATCTCACCGCCGCAAGGGCAGCCGCAACAGCCCGACCACCCCAACTGGTCCTGGCACGAATACGGCATGCGCGTCGGCTTCTGGCGGATGCGCAAGATGTTCCGGCAGCTCGGCGTCACGCCGACGGTGACGCTGAATGCGCGGGTCTGCGAGACCTATCCGGAAGTCGCGCGCGCCTGCGTCGAGGCCGGCTGGGAAATGAACGCGCACGGCTACGATCAGGTGCCGATGCACAAGCTCGACGACCAGCGCGCCGTCATCATGAAGTCGATGGACATCATCGAAAAGTTCTGCGGCAAGCGGCCGCGCGGCTGGTTCGGCCCCGGCCTGACGCAGACCTTCGACACGCTCGATTACCTGTCGGAATCCGGCGTCGAATATATCGGCGACTGGGTGCTCGACGACGAGCCGGTGACGCTGAAGACGAGCCACAAGCCCGTCGTCGCGCTGCCCTATAATTTCGAGATCCACGACATCGTCATGATGGCGCTACAGCAGCACCCCTCCGAGGTGCTCTATTCACGCGCGATGGACCACTTCAACTGGCTTTATGCCGAGTCGGCGGAACGGCCGAAGATCATGGCGATCGCCTGTCATCCTTACCTCTCCGGCGTGCCGCACCGCATCGGCCACGTGCAGCGGACGTTCAGGGACATCCTCGCCCACGATGGTGTGGTGTCCTGGACCGGCGAGCAGATCCTCGACTGGCATCTCAAGACCAAACCTCAAGCCTGAGAAGGCATTTGCGTCCCATGCTGCGCTCGACCTACCGCTCGGCTTTCGTTCCGCACGATATCGCCGCACCGATCTATGGCGCAGCGTCCGGCCCGCTGGCCGGACTGACGGCCGCCGTGAAGGACATGTACGACATCGCCGGCTACGTCGCCGGTTGCGGCAATCCGACCTGGCTTGCGACGCATCAGCCGGCGGCCAGCAACGCCGGCGCAGTCCAGGCGATCCTCGACGCCGGCGCGGCGATTATCGGGAAGACGATCTGCGACGAACTGTTTTACAGCGGCACGGGCGCCAACCATCACTATGGAACACCGATCAACGCGCGCGCGCCGGGCCGCCTGCCCGGCGGCTCGTCGGCGGGATCGGCCGCCGCCGTCGGCGCCGGCTTGTGCGACTTCGCGCTCGGCAGCGACACGGCCGGCTCGGTGCGCGTGCCCGCATCGTTCAACGGCATCTACGGATTACGGCCGACGCACGGCCGCATCGACCTCTCCGGCGTGCAGGATATGGCGGCTTCGCTCGACGTGCCCGGCTGGTTCGCCGCAACGCCGGGCATCTTCCGCAATGTCGGAGCGGTGCTGCTCGATGGCCGCCGCGCCTCCTCCGCAATCCAGCGCGTGGTGATGGCCGAAGACACGTTCGAGCAGGCCGATCCGGCGGTCAACGAACTGCTGCGCACGCTGCTGGAGTTCATGGCCGACGACCTGCCGCCCTTCACCCATTCGCATATCGCCCCCGACGGCTTCGATGCATGGCGCGAGGCGATGCGGATCGTGCAGGCCTATGAGGTGTGGCAGGCCTATGGTGAGTTCGTGACCCGGGAAAATCCCGAATTCGGCCCCGGCGTCCGCGAGCGCATGGCGTTCGCGGCTTCCATTACCGGCGACGCCGCGGCGGCCGCGGCGGCCATTCGCGCCGCGGCCAGCGACCATATCCGCAGCATCGTCACGCTCGGCACCGTGCTCGCCCTGCCCAGTGCGCCGTCCATCGCGCCGCGGACCGATACCTCCGCCGCGGGACTCGAGGATTTTCGTGTCCGCGTGATGCGGCTGGCCTGCATCTCCAGCATCTCCGGCCTGCCGCAGGTCAGCATTCCCGCCGGAACCGTGGACGGCTGCCCGGTTGGGCTTTCGTTCATCGGCTGGGAAGGCGGCGACGAAGCGCTGCTCGATCTGGCCTATGTGCTCTCGCGCCACTGCGGCATGGCCGCGTGAGTTTGGCTGCGTGAGTGTGGCTGCCTGAGCCACCGCTAGCCCGGCGCGAGCTTGCGTTCCAGCCGCGTGACGGCAAGGTCGAGTGCCGACAGAAAGCGCGAAATGTCCGCGCGCGACAACGGCGGCGGCCCGCGCGTGACGGCGCCGGCCGAACGCAGGTCGGTCATGAGGTTACGGGTCGCCAGCGCCATGCCGATCGAATCGTCGGTGAACGCTTTTCCGGTCGGACCGATCACCGTCGCCTTGTTGCGGACGCAGCGGCCGGCCCCTCGGCCACGATCACCCGCTCGATCAGGTCGCTGCGCGGCACCGCCATGAAGGCATTGGCGACGATGTAAACCTTGAGACCGTAACGCTCCGCGACCCGGTAAACCTCCTGCTTCACCGGACAGGCATCGGCATCGACAAAAATGCGGATGGCGGCGGATTCCTGAGGCGCTTCCAAGGCTGCGGTTCCCGTGGTCCAATCGCGTTTATGCCGTGACCGACAAGGGAGGCATCAATGGCCAAGGCCCGCAAGAAAGTCCAGCCGCGGAAGAAAACGCCCGCCCGAAAGCGCGGTACGCGGCGCGCCAAAGCGCGCGCGCGAGCGTCCGCCAGCCGCGCGGCGGCGAAGCAAGCCGTCGCCATCAGTCACTACGACGAGAAGGATTTCGACGCCGGCCTGCGCGCCTATTCGGCCTATCGCGATCTCGGCGTCGCCGGCGCGACGAACGGCAAGGTGCGCGCTCATGTCATTCGCATGACCAAGCCGTTCGACGGCGGCGAGGTCGCGGTACCGCACTATCACGATGTCGAGTTCCAGATGGTCTATGTGCTCAAGGGCTGGTTCGAGACCGATCTCGACGGCCGCGGCCCGGTGCGGATGCAGGCCGGCTCGTCATGGACGCAGCCCCCGAAGATCAGGCACACTGTCACCGGTTATTCCGACGACTGCGAATTGCTCGAGATCATCCTGCCGGCCGATTTCGACACGGTGACGCTCCCGAAGTAGAGCGCCCTAGTGCTTCCACTCCGGCGCGGGAACCGGCGTCCAGCTGCGCTTGAGGCCGAGATCGTCGACGATCGCGTTCGCCGCGATATAGCCGGTCGCTCCATTGGCGCCGCCGCCATTGCCCGATGACGAGCCACACAGATAAAGCGCCTCGACCGGCGTGCGCGAGCCGGGCAGCAGCGGATGCGGCCGGTTGATGCCGAGCTGATCGGGGATGTAAGCGCCCATGCGCACCGCGCCCTGCACCATGTTGCGATTCAGCCGCTCGATATCGCGCGGCGTGAACAGATAGCTGCCAAGCAGATTGTCGCCCTCGAGGTTCGAGGCATAGACGCGCCAGTAATCGAGAATACGCTTCGTGTAGTCCTCGCGGTTCTTGTCCCAGTTGTCCGAAGCGCCATCGACCGCATAGGGCGCGAACGGCCACCAGAACGCGGTATGGCGGCCCTGCGGCGCATAACTCGGATCGAACTCGCTGTTGCAGGCGCCGTTGCCCATCAATACGTCGGGGAATTTTTTGTTGGCGCAGTCGGCGAAGCAGCTTTCGACCTGCCCGATGTCGTCCATGCCGAAGAAGATATTGAAGGCGTTCTTCATCGCGGGATCGAAACTCTCCGCGCGATAGATCGGCGGACTTTTCAGCGCGAGATGCAGCGTGACGAGGCTGTGATTGCCCCAGTGCCAGCGCTTCGCCTTGTCTTGCACGGCCTCCGGGAAAAGCTCCGCGCCCGCCATGTCGAGGGTCGTTGGGAAGTCGATGGCGCTGGCGACGAAGCGCTTCGCGGTGACGGCCGTGCCGTCCGCAAGCCTGACGCCGGTGGCGCGACCATTCGCGACGACGATCTCCTTGACGTCCGCGTTCATCACCACCTTGCCGCCGCCCGCCTCGACGATGCGCGCGAGCGCGAGCGGCAACGCCTGCGCGCCGCCGACCGGCAGGGTGAAGCCGGCGATATTGGCGAAGATCGCCGGGAACACGATGCCGGCGCCCGGCACGTTCTCGGTGGTGATGACATGCATGTAGGACGTGAACAGCGTGCGGATGCGCTCGTCGACGAAATGCTTGCGCACCACGCTGAACAGATCGTGCTGCGCGTGGGACAGCAGTTCCTTCGCGTTGGGTCCGCTCAACCGATCGAGCAGTTGCTCGCGCGGCATCGGCGCGTTGTAGAGCAGCGAGACGAGCAGCGGCCGCATCTCGACGCAATAGGTGTTCCACAACTCGCGGAACGTCGCCGCGTCCTGTTTCGAGAAACGCGCCAGCGACGCGCAGCTGCGGTCGAGATCCTTGTGGATCGTGATGCAGGTGTTGTCGCGAAAAACCGCAGCCTGCTGCACCGGCGGATCGATATAGGAATAGCCGTAACGATAAAGTTCGAGATCCTCGACCAGCGGGCAGAACTCCCAGCCCATGAAGAAATTGGCGTGGAGATTGAGCCGATGGCCCGGCAGCGCGCGGTCCTCCGTGCTGGTGCCGCCACCAACGCGGGCGTTTCGCTCGAGCACCGCGATCTTCAGGCCGGCGCGCGAAAGGTAAGCCGCGGTCGTCAGGCCGTTGTGGCCCGCGCCGATCACGATGCCATCGTAGTCCGCCATGCCCGCCCCCGTTTTGACGCGCCGAGCTTTATTGCGGACAAATTTTACTTCGTTGCCGGCACAGCAACAATGCAGCAGGATTTCCCGATACGAAAACTGTCGTCAGACGAACGAGACGCAGCGCCGGATTTCGGCGCCGCGTGTTTGTGTCACGCCTTTTCCGGCTGAAATTTCAGCGCCACGCCGTTGATGCAGTAGCGCAGGCCGGTCGGCGGCGGCCCGTCCGGAAAAACGTGGCCGAGGTGGCTGCCGCAACGGCTGCAATGCACCTCCTCACGCACCATGCCGAGGCTGGTGTCGCTCTCGGTCTCGACCGATCCCGGTAACGGATCGTTGAAGCTCGGCCAGCCGGTGCCGCTTTCGAATTTCAGCTTGGATGGAAACAGCGGCTGATCGCAGGCGGCGCAATGAAAAGTGCCAGCGCGCTTCTCGTGCAGCAGCGCGCAGCTGCCCGGCCGCTCGGTGCCGTGCTGGCGCATGATCATGAACTGCTCGGGGGTCAAAATCTTGCGCCATTCGGCGTTGGTATGGGTGACGGGATATTGCTTGGTCATGGTCTGTCCCTGCCTGTCATCGCTATGCCCTATATGGCGTGCCGGGGTCTCATTCGCCAGCACCGTAACCGTGGCGGGTCTGCGGCAGCTTCCAGCCAAGCGCCTTGGAGGCGATCAGCGTGCGCAGCACCTGCGCGGTGCCGCCGCCGATGGTGAACATCCGTACGTCGCGCGCCATGCGCTCCAGCGGCAGATCCTGCGAATAGCCGCGCGCGCCGAACATCTGCAGCGCGTCGTTGACGATCCTGATGGCGGCTTCCGAGGCGATCAGCTTCGCCTGCGCCGCGAGTTCGGGGTCCGGGAACGGGCTGTTGCCGGAGCCGCGCGAGCGCGCCGCCGTCTGCAGCATCAGCCGCGAAGCGGTGAGCTGCGTCTGCATGTCGGCCAGCATCCATTGCAAACCCTGGAACTCGCCGATCGGCCGGCCGAATTGCTTGCGCTCCTTGACCCAGGCGCGGGCATGGTCGAAGGCGCCGGCGGCGATGCCCATCGCCACCGTGCCGGCGCCGACGCGCTGGCTGTTATAGGCGTTCATCAAATCTGCGAAGCCGCGGCGAAAGCCGGACGGCGGCACCAGCGCCATGTCCTGCGGCACTTCGAGATTGTCGAAAGTCAGCTCGCCTTCCGGCATGCCGCGCAGGCCCATGGTCCGTTCGCGCTTCGTCACCGTCAGGCCGGTGCCGCCCTGCAAGGCGATGAACGCGCCGATGCCCTGCTCCTCGCCCACCTCGTCGAACACGCGGGCAAAGATCAGGTGCAGCTTCGAGACGCCGGCGCCGGTGATCCAGTGCTTCCTGCCGTTGAGGACATATTTGTCGCCACGCCGGTCGGCGCGCGTCGTCATCGCCATCGCGTCGCTGCCGGCCTCCGGCTCGGTGATGCAGATCGCCGGCTTGTCGCCGCCGAGCACCAGCTCGGCCGCAAGCTTCTTCTGCTTCTCGCTGCCATAGGCCATGATCGCGGAAATCGCGCCCATATTGGCCTCGACCGCGATCCGGCCGGCCACCGTGCAGGCCTTCGACATTTCCTCGACCACCAGCACGGCATCGAGGAACGACGCGGCCTTGCCGCCATATTCGAGCGGGATCGTCATGCCCATGAAGCCCGCGCCGTTGAGCGCCTTCACGGTCTCCCAAGGGTATTCGCCGTTACGGTCGGTTTCGGCGGCGCGCGGCGCGATCACGCCCTGCGCCAGCTCGCGCGCCCGCCCGGCAAGCTCGGTCTCGTCGCGGCTCAGCCCGGTCCACATATGTCACTCACGAAGCCGGCACGTCCGGCGGGCCGCAATCATGGCCGTTCCGCCGCGGAAGTCTAGCCGCCGAAATCCGGCCGGTAGCCGTTCGCGGAGGCCTCGATGCGGCCGGAAAACGGCGCACCGATATGGCCCGGCAGCATCAGCGCGCCGGAGCCGGCGCAATAGTCGAGCACCTTGCGGCGGCTGACGCGGGCCTGCGCGGCGTCGGAGTTCTTCGGGAAGTTCCAGTCGGGATAATAGACCTGTAGCAGGTGATGCAGGACATCGCCGGTGAAGACGCCCTTCTCGCCCTTGCTTTCGAGCTTGAAGAAGACGTGGCCCGGCGAGTGGCCCGGCGCCGAATCGATCTCGAGAAAGTCATTGAGCCGCATCGCCCCGCCGCTGACGAGATCGGCGCGGCCGGCCTCGATCACCGGCACCACACATTCGCGAAAGGTGCCAAGCTCCGCCGGCGCTGTGGCCGGATCGGCGTCGAGCTTTGCGAAATAATCGACGTCAGGCTTTGAGAAAACATAGCGGGCGTTCGGGAAGGTCGGCACCCATTTGCCGTCCTTCTGCAGCGTATTCCAGCCGACATGATCGTGATGCAGATGGGTGCACATCACGAGGTCGATCTCGTCTGGCTTCGCACCGGCCGCCGCGAGCTTCTCGAGATACGGCGTGTTGAGCATGTGCCAGAACGGCCGGTCGGGCTTCACCTTGTTGTTGCCGCAGCAGCAGTCGATCAGGATTTTCTTAGCCCCGACCTGCAACAGCCAGCTATGCACGCTGAGTTTGATCTTGCCGGTCTCGGCCTCGTAGTGGCCCGGTGCGAGCCAGGATTTGTGCTCCTCGACCTGGTCGGCCGTGCATTCCGGAAAGATCTTCGTCAGCGGATAGGTCGGCCCGTAGAATTCCTCGATCCGTGTGATCGTCGCGTCGCCGATTTTCAGCACCGCTCACCTCCATGCAAAGGGCCGCCCGGCGGACCGGGCGGCCAATCTTCAGTCTCGCTATTTCGGCAGGAAGTCGTTGGTGAAAGTATCCTTCAACACGATACTCTCGCCGCCCTTCGGCTGGAGATAATGCAGGGTCGCCTTGGCCTGATCCTCGGTCATCCGGCCGTCCATCGTCCAGATCTGGCTGACCGTGTCGTAGGCCTGATCGTTGGTCTCCGGCTTCATGTTGGGATACTCCTTGGCCATCAGCTCCTTGCCGCGCTTGGGGTCCTTCTTGAGGATCTGCTGCGCTTCGAGAAAGGCCGCCGCGACCTTGCGCAGCAGGTCCGGTTTTTCCTTAATGATGTCCGGATGCGCCGCAAGCGTCATGAAGATCAGATCGCGGAATTCCGGGATCTCGCCGTTCATCACATTGAGATAGATCTTGCCCTTGCCGGCCTGCTGCACCAGCACGCCGGCCGGTTCGAACGGCAACGCGGCGTCAACCAGCCCCTTCTCGAACGCCGCCACATAGGCGCCGGCTTCCGCGCCGACATAGACGGAGGAGATATCGCCCGGCAGGCTGAGGCCGTATTTCTTGGCGAGCGTGCGCAGCATCTTTTCGCCGGAGCCATTGGCGGACGGCAGCGCGACGCGGGCGCCCTTGAGCCGTTTCACTTTCTCCTCGACCGACATCTTCTCCGAGCCCTTCACCAGCTCATCGTCTCCGATCACGTTGTTGACCGGCCGGTTGGCGACGTTGAAGAACGAGACGATGCGCTTGCCCTGACCGGCGACGGTGAGAACATGCTCGTAGGACAGGATGCCGACGTCGGCCTGCTTGGTCAGAACCGACTGCAGCGCCAGCGCGCCGCCCTGCACGATGCTGATTTCCGGCGTCAGCCCGTGTTTCTCGAACAGCTTGAGCTGCTTGGCGACGTAAAGCGGCCCGGAGAAATAGCCGTGACCGATATTGGTGATCTTGACCGTTTCGGCCGAGGCCGTCGCGGACATGACAGTGAACGCGGCAAGCGCCGCAACCTTCAGCAGTTTCATGGCGTTTCCTCCCGTTGCTCTTGTCGTTGTGACTAATTGCCGACCGCCCGCCAGCGCTGCATGCGGCTCTGGATGACATCGACGGAATAATTCAGCGCGACCGCCAGCAGGGCGATCACGATCAGCACCGCGAAAACCCCCGCCGTATCGAACTGCGCGCCGGAAAATTGCACGAGATAGCCGAGGCCGCGATTGGCGGCGATCATCTCGCCGATCACCGCGCCGATCAGCGCATAGGGCACCGAAATCTTGAGACCGGCGAACACCCAGGACAGCGCCGAGGGGATGATGACCTTGAAGATGACCTGCGTGCGGGTCGCGCGCATCAGCCGCGCGCCGTCGATCAGATCCTGATCGACCTCGCGGACGCCGGCGATGGTGTTGAGGAAAACGAGAAACAGCACCAGCGCGGCGGCGAGCGCAATCTTCGATTCGACGCCGAGGCCGAACCACAACACAAACAGCGGCGCCAGCGCCACCTTCGGCAACGCATTGAGCGCGTTGAGGTAAGGACCGAGCAGCCTGCCCATGAAAGGCGAGACGCCGAGCCAGATGCCGAGCACGACGCCGCCGATCGCGCCGACCAGAAAGCCCATCAGCGTCGCGTAAACCGTCGCCCAGAGATGGAGAAAGATCGAGCCATCCGCCGTCCACTGCCACAATCGCTCGCCGACCTCGACCGGATTGGAGACGAAGAAGCTGTCGATCAGCCGGTCCGACGCCCCCTGCCACGCGAGCAGAATGACGATGCCGAGGATGACCTGATAGAGCGTCATCATCACGGTGCCGGTTTCCTTCGGCCCGATCCGCGTCACCGGCGCAGCATCGGCGGGCGCGGCTTTGTCGGCCTCGGAGGCGCTCATACCCGCTCCTCCTGGTATTCCACGCGCAGGCGGTCCCACAGCGCGTCGTAGTATTCCTTGAATTCGTTGGTGAAGCGCACGTTCAGCACGTCTCGCGGGCGTTTCAGATCGATGCGCTGCTCGAGCGCCAGCGTCGCCGGCCGCCGCGTGCAGACGATGACCCGGTCGGCAAGCGTCACCGCTTCCATCAGGTCGTGGGTGACGAGCAGCACCGTCTGTCCCATTTCCGCGGCGAGCTGCAGCAACAGGTCGTGCATCGTCAGCTTCAGCTGCGCATCGAGCGCCGCGAAAGGCTCATCGAGCAGCGCCGTCTCCGCACCGTAGAGCAGCATCCGCGCGAGGCAGGCGCGCTTGCGCATGCCGCCGGACAGCTCATGCGGAAAGCGCGTCTCGAAACCGTCGAGACCGACATGCCGGATGACCTCCTGCGCACGATCGGCGCGCTCCGGCTGACCGACGCCGGCAAGCTCCAGCGGAAACGCGATGTTGTCGCGGACGTTGCGCCACGGCAGCAGATTGTCCTTCTGCGTCATGTAGCCGACATCGGTGTTGATGTCGGAAACGGGCTTGCCCTTGTAGACGACCTGCCCGCCGGTCGGCGCATAAAGACCGGCGATCATGTTCAGCAAGGTCGACTTGCCGCAGCCGCTCGGCCCGATGACCGCGATGATCTCACGCCGCGCGATCGTCAGGTTGATATCGCGTACGGCATCGACCGTTTCATCGCCCTTGCTGAAAGTCTTGGAGACGTGGCGAAGCTCGATCATGCCGCACCGCCCTAGAAGATCATGCGCTGGTGGCCACCATCGACATCGATGTTGGCGCCACAGATGAAGCCGGCTCGCTCCGACGCCAGAAAGGCGACGGCGTTGGCGATATCCTCGGGCGTGCCCCAACGGCCGAGCGGAACCTCCGCGCCCCACTTCGACTCCTGTTGCTCAAGGCTGCGGCCGAGATGGACCTCGTTGAACAGGGTCAGACCGTGCGTCAGCGGGCTTTCGATCCGGCTCGGACACACCGCATTCACCAGAATGCCGGAGGGCGCGAGATCGTCGGACAGCGACTTCACGAAGGCATGTTGCGCGGCGTTGACAACCGTCGAGACGATGCCGTTGGCCTGCGGCACCTTGCCGGTCTGCCCGACGATGACGATGAAACGGCCACCGCCGCGGGATTTCATATGGGGCGCTGCCGCGCGCGCAAGCTCCCAGGGCCCGGCAACCTTGGTGGTGAAATGGTTGAGCAACTCGGCGCTGGAGAGGTCCGACACCCGGCCGGCGATGTGGGTGCCGGCATTGCTCACCACGATGTCGATGCCGCCGAGCGACCGGACGACATCCGTCACCAGCCCTTTCACCGAAACGGGATCGCGCACATCCGCGGAAAAACCCTGAACGCCCGCCGACTTCAGGCTGTCCACCGCCGCATTGAGCTTGGCCCGGTCGCGGCCGCAGATCGCGACGCCGACCCCTTCCGCAGCGAGCTTCTGCGCGATGGCAAGGCCGATGCCGCTGGTGCCGCCGGTCACCAGCGCGATTTTGCCCTTCAGTCCGAGGTCCATGCGCGCCTCACCCGAAAGGATAGCGGTGATAGCCGCCATCGATGCTGACCGAACTGCCGGTGACGAAATTGGCGCAGTCCGACGCGAGAAACGCCACGAGATCGGCGACCTCGTCCGGCCGGCCGGTGCGGCCGAGCGGATTGGCGCGCGTGAAGCCGGCCGCCGCGGTAGCGCGGTCGACATTGCGCTCGCGCATTTCCTTGGCGATCAGCGACGCCAGCAGGTCGGACTCGATATATTGTGGGCATACGGCGTTGACGCGGATGTTGTCGCGCGCCACCGCGTCGGCGACCGACTTGCTCATCGCCATCACCGCCGCGTTGGTGACGCCGGAGGGGAAGCGATCCGGGTGCGGATGCCGCGCCGCCTGCCCGACGATGTTGATGATGCGGCCGTCGCGCTGCTTCTTCATGATCGGCAACACCGCCTGGATCATCGCGAAGAAGCCGAACACCTTGTCGCGCAACTGACGTTCGAGGATATCCATCGTCGTCGTCTCGACCGTGCCGCGCAGATGCGTCCCGGCGTTGTTGACGAGAATGTCGATGCGGCCGAAGCCGCGATGCACGGTATCGACGAACCGCGACACCGCCGCGACGTCCGTGACATCGGTTGCGATGCCGATGACGCGTCCATGTTTCGTGAGTTCGGCGACGGCTTGATCGAGCGTCGATTGCGTGCGGCTGCAAATCGCGACGGCGCAACCTTCGGACAGCAATGCATGCGCGACGGCCTTGCCGATGCCGCGCGAGCCCCCGGTGACAATCGCCGTCTTGCCCTGCAAGCCGAGCTGCATTGTGTCTCCACCCGCTTGTCTTTTTCTTGTTCTGTAGTGAGGATACTCGCCACCACAACAACAGGCGTCAAGCTGAGGGAGAAACGAATGGACTTGGGCATCAAGGGCCGTCGCGCGATTGTAACCGGCGGTAGCAGTGGGATCGGTTTCGAGACCGCGCGACAGTTTCTCGAAGAAGGCGTCCGCGTCCTGATCACCGGCCGCAATGCAACAAAGCTCGAGAAAGCCCGCGAGGAACTCGCCTCGAGAACGGGCGGCGAGGTTCACGCCGTCGTTGCCGACATGACCAAGGAATCCGACATCGTGAAAATGGTCGAGACCGCCAAGCAAAAGTTGGGCGGCGTCGACATTCTCATCAATAATGCCGGCCAGATGTATTCCGGCCGCTTCGCCGCCTTCAACGACGACGACATGAAGGTGCAGCTCGAGACCAAGCTGTTCGGCTTCATGCGCGCGATCCGTGCCGTTTATCCGATGATGAAGGCGCAGAAGTGGGGCCGCATCATCAACACCATCGGCGGCGCCGGCAAGGAACCCGATCCCTATATGTTCGGCAGCGGCATGACCAACAGCGCGTTGCTCAACCTGACCAAGTCGCTGGCGACCGAATTCGGCGAGGACAACATCCTCGTCAACGCGATCTGCCCCGGCTGGGTCGCGACCGACCTGTGGGTGCGCAACACCGAGGGGCTGAAGAAGGAACTCGGCGTCGGCACCGAGGCGGAGGCCCGCAAGCTCGCGGCGAAGAAAAATTCGTTGGGCCGGATGGGCAAGCCGGAAGACCTCGCAAACGCGTCCGTGTTCCTGTGCTCGGAGCGTGCCAACTACATTACCGGCGTCTCGCTCAATCTCGACGGCGGCCGCCTGAAAGGGCTGTGGTAGACCCGGTTACGACCGTTCGCGAATGAGGGCGCGCAGCATCTGGGGCGAGACCGGATGCTGCGTGATGCGGACGCCGAACGGCGTCAGGGCATCCTCGATCGCCGCGATGACGCAGGCGGCGGCCGGAATGGTGCCGCCCTCGCCCGCGCCCTTGACCCCGATCGGGTTGCGCGGCGACGGCGACTCCAGATGCACGATCTCGATGCGCGGCACTTCCGGCGCGGTCGGCAGCAGGTAGTCGGCGTAGTTGGTGGTCAGCGGCTCGCCGTTTTCGTTGTAATGCATGCGCTCGAACAGCGCGTTGCCGATGCCGTGGACGACGCCGCCGCGCACCTGCCCGTCCACCAGCATCGGATTGATCAGCTTGCCGCAATCGTGGCCGACGACGTAGCGCGTGATCGCCACGCGGCCAGTGTCGGCATCGACCTCGACTTCGGCGAGATGCGTACCGTTGGCGAAGGTCGCGGCCGGCACGTTGAAATAGGCGGTCGCTTCGAGGCCCGGCGTCTGGCTCATCGGAATGCCGGACATGCCGTTGAGCTTGAAGGCGATATCGCCGAGCGGTACCGACAGGCCCGGCGCGCCGGCAACGCGCACCGCGCCGTCCTCCAGCACGAGATCGTGCTCGGCGGCTTCCAGCATTTCGCTCGCGACCTTGATCGCCTTGGCGCGCACATCGACGGCGGCCTGATGCACCGATGAGCCGGCGGTGACCGCTGTGCGGCTCGCGATTGCGCCGATACCGAGCGGAAACGCAGCCGTATCGCCGGCCTCGACGATAATTTTGTCGAGCGGCACCGAAAGAATCTCCGCGCAGACCTGCGCGAGCATGGTGGCATGACCCTGCCCCTGGCTCGCCGCGCCGGTCTGGATCACGATCCTGCCGCTCGGCTCGACACGCACCGTCGCGCCTTCGAACGGCGCCAATCCGGTGTCCTCGACGTAGCTCGCGATGCCACGGCCGATATAACGGCCCTGCTTTCGCGCCTCAGCCTGCCGGGTGGCGAAATCGTCGCCGGCCTTGTCGAGCACGGCTTCGAGGCAGGCGTGATAATCACCGCTGTCATAGGCGACCGGCGAACCATCGCGCGCCTTCATGCCGGTTTGATAAGGAAACTGGTCCTTGCGCACGAAGCTGCGGCGGCGCACTTCGGCAGGATCGAGCTTCAGCTCGCGCGCAACGCGATCCGCCAACCGCTCCAGAACGAAACAAGCGGTCGGCCGGCCCGCACCGCGCACCGGCGTATTCGGTAGCAGATTGGTGAACACCACATCGATCGCGATATCGACCGCCTGCAGCGCGTATGGCCCCGGAAACGCGGCAAGCGAGGTGACGGCGGCGACGAGCCCATAAGGCACATAGGCGCCGTTGTCGTGAATGCAGCGGCCGCGCACCGCGAGCATCTTGCCGTCGGCATCGGCCGCAACCTCGACATCCCACGACTGATCGCGTTGCTGCGTGGTCGACAGGAAATGCTCGTAGCGATCCTCGACCCATTTCACCGGCCGCTGCAATTTCTGCACGGCGAGCGGGATCGCGACTTCTTCGGGGTAGAGCGAGCATTTCGGCCCGAAGCCCCCGCCGACATCCGGCGCAATCACCCGCACGCTGCGCTCTGTAATGCCAAGATGATCGGCCACCAGCCGGCGGACCATGTGCGGCGCCTGCGTCGAACTCCACAGCGTCAAATCGCCGGTGTTGGGATCGACCGACGCCGCGACGCCCCGCGTTTCCATCGAATGACAACCGCCGCGATGCGTCTCGAAGCTTTCACGGAACACATGCTTCGCCGCCGCGAAAACCTTGTCGACCTCGCCGAACTGGCCGCGCATCGCCGCGACGAGATTGTTCGGCGTGCCGGTGTGAACGCGCGGCGTTTCCGCGTCGAGCGACCGCCGCCAGTCGGTCACTGCCGGCAGCACCTCGTAATCGACCTCGACCAGCGCGGCGGCATCCTCGGCCGCAGCGCGGCTCGCACCGAGCACCACCGCGACCGGCACGCCGACATGGCACACTTCATCGTGCGCGAGCGGCTGGTAATTGATCGGCTGCTTGACCACGGCGACCGGCACCATGTGCGGCATCGCCTTGCGGCCCAGCTCGCCGAAATCCGCCGCAGTGAACACCGCCGCGACGCCCGCCGCCTTGCGCGCGGCATCGCAACGGATCGCCTTGATCCGCGCATGAGCATGCGGCGAGCGCACGAAGGCGGCATGCAGCGCGCCGGGCAAACGAATGTCGTCGAGATAGCGGCCGCGCCCGGTGATCAGTTTCGGGTCTTCGACGCGGCGGACCGCCTGGCCGAAATAGCGCACACCCATCAGGCTTTCTCCCGCGGGCCGCGCACCACATCGAGCGCCGCATCGACGATGTTTTCATAGCCGGTGCAGCGGCAGATGTTGCCGGAGATCGCATCGCGAATGTCGTGCTCGGATGCCTGCAGATTGTCGCGCAGATAAGCCACCAGCGTCATCAACACGCCGGGCGTGCAGAAACCGCATTGCAGGCCGTGGCGGTTCCACAGCGCCTCCTGCAGCGGGTGCAGCACGCCGTCCGCCGCAAGCCCTTCGACGGTGACGATTTCCGCGCCGTCCGCCTGCCCGGCGAACATCAGACAGGATCGCACGGGCACGCCATCCAGCATCACCGTGCAGGCCCCGCAGACGCCGTGCTCGCAGCCGACATGGGTTCCGGTCAGGCCGAGATCGTGGCGGATGAAATCCGCGAGATGCCGGCGCGGCTCGACATTCGCCTCATAAGCGGTGCCGTTGACCGAGCAGCGCACATGCTCCGTTGCGCTCATCCCGGCACCTACGCCGTGCGGGGCGGCACCGCGCCCGATTTGGCGACGCGCGGCCGCGGCCTGCCGCCATCGGCCAGCACGACCACGACAACGATCTCGTCCGGGCGCGGCGCGCCGGGCACCGCGATCGTCATCGTGTCGATATGGTCGAACGACCAGACGTCGTCCTTATGGCCGAGCGGCACGTCGATCGATTCACCGGGCGCCGCGATCTTGACGTTGGAGGGAATGATGGCCTGACCGCCGCCGATCGCCTCGCGCATCGGCTTGCCCATGCGCGGATGGATGATGGCCGCGGCATGCTCGATGTCGCCGGCGCTGCCGATCAGCGCCGCCTTGCCGTAGGAGACGACCGGCGCGCGCAGCAGCGTCCTGGCCTCGGCGGAGAGATGCTCGCCCAACTCCGCCCCGAGCGGGATCAGCACGCCGAGATCGTCGGTAGCGACACCGGCGAGTGGATTGGCGATCACCGCGCAGGCGGCCACCCGCGTCACCGGGACGATGGCAGTCGACCCGCCCTCGAACTTCACCGTATCGCTGATGACGAGAAGCCGGCGGATATCCATCGCTTATCTCCCGAACAGCCTGGCCGCATTTTTCGTCAGGATCGCGTCGGCCTGCGCTACCGGCAGCGCGCTGCGCACGAACGACACCGGATGCGGCTCGCCCAGCGGGAACGGCGCATCGCTTCCCATCAGCACATGCTCGACCGGCACGACCGAGACCGCATAGCGCAGGATATCCGGCTCGAAGCAGATCGAGTCGAAATAGAGCCGGCGCAGATAGTCGCCGACCGGCGCCTTCAATGTGGCGGAAAGCTGCGCGTTGGTATCCACCTCGCGCTGCATGCGCGCTCGCAAGATCATGCTGAACGCCCCGGCATGGGCGCAAACAAGCTTGAGCTTCGGCCAGCGGTCGAGAAAGCCGGAACAGACCATCCGCAGGATGTTGATGGTGTTGTCGAACAGATAGCCCGCCACCACCGTCAGCTCATAGTCCCGCATGCGCTCCTTGCCGGCCGGATCGGCGGGATGCACGAACAGCGGCACGTCAAGCTCGGTCGCGACGCGATAGATCGGCTCGAAGCTCGTGTCGCTGAGATAGGTGCCGCGCACGTTCGAAGCGACATGACCGCCGACGAAGCCATAGTCCGTGACGCAACGCTTGAGTTCCGCCGCAGCGGCGGCGGGATCCTGCATCGGCAGAAAAGCCCAAGCGCCGAACTGCCTGTCCTTGCCGGCGAGCGATATGGCGAGCGCCTCGTTGAACCGGCGCGCGGATTCGACCGCGAGCTTCGCATCGAGATGATAGTCGATGAACGGCGTGGCAAGCGACAAGATCGCGCGCTCGACGCCCTCCGCTTTCATGCTGTCGAGCTGGCGCGGCAGATCGAAAAAGGTTTCGTTGAGCCCAAAGTGAATGCCACGAATGTCGGTGTCGATCAGCTCGCCCTCGCGGCGCTTGATTCTGATGGCGAATTCCGGCCGCGACACCATGAAGTCGAAAAACTGGCGCGGAACGAAATGCCGATGGATGTCGGTGATCATGACTACAGTCCGAGATAGGCAACCTTCAGGCGCTCGTCGTTCAGCAAATCCTGTCCGCGGCCTTCGAGCACGATGCGGCCGTTCTCCAGCACATAGGCGCGATCCGACACCTGCAGGACGTGATGCACGTTCTGCTCGACGATCAGTACGGTGATGCCCTTGTTGCGAAGGTCGGCGATCAGGTCGAACAGCAGCTTGACGTAGATCGGCGCAAGCCCCTCGGTCGGTTCGTCCAGCAGCAGCGTTTTCGGCTTCGCCATCAGCGCGCGGCCGATCGCCAGCATCTGCTGCTCGCCGCCGGACAGCGTGCCAGCGATCTGGGTGCGGCGTTCGGCCAGCACCGGCAGCAGCGTGAAGACCTCATCGAGCGTCTTGGCAGCGGTCGCCCGCGCGGCCTTGGTGTAGGCACCGATCTCGAGGTTTTCGAGAACATTCATGAAGGGGAACAAGCGGCGGCGCTCCGGCACCAGCACGAGACCGAGCGGCACCCGGTCGTAGGCCGGCAGGCCGATCAGTGGCGCGTCGTTGAATCGGATGCTGCCGGTGCAGAACGTACGCAGCCCGGCGAGTGAATACATCAGTGTGCTCTTGCCGGCGGCATTCGCTCCGACCAGCCCGACGATCTCGCCGTCCGCGACGGTCAGATCGATACCGTGCAGCACCTGGATCTGCCCGTAAAAGGCGTTGAGCTTCTCGACCTTAAGCAAGGCTCATCTCCTCGCCGAGATATGCCTTGATGACGGCGGGATCCTTGGCGATGTCGGCGGGCTTGCCGTTGGCGATCAGCTCGCCACGGTTGAGCACGACGATGCGGGTCGCGGTGCGCATGATGGCGTGCAGCACGTGCTCGACCCACACGACCGTGATGCCGCGGGCCGGCAGTTCTGCGATGAACTTCGTCATGACGCCGACCTCGGTCGGCGTCAGGCCGGCCATGATCTCGTCGAACAGCACCAATTTGGGCTGCAACGCCAGCGCCCGCGCCACTTCGAGGCGCTTCAGCAGGCCAACGGTTAGCGTCGTCACCGGGGCGTCGACGTAATCCTGCAGGCCGACATCGTGCAGCGAACGCACCGCCAGCTCGCGCGCCGCGCGAACCGCGTGGTTATGCTGGAATGCGGTCAGCATCACGTTCTCGACGACCGAAAGCTGCCGGTAAGGCTTCGGGATCTGGAAGGTGCGGGCAATGCCGATCCGCGCGATCCGATACGACTTCCATGTGGTCACGCGCTGGCCGTCGAACACGATCTCACCGCCGCTCGGCAGCAGCGCGCCAGCGATCAGGTTGAACAGCGTGCTTTTGCCGGCGCCGTTTGGGCCGATCAGGCCGAGCAGTTCGCCCTTCTCCACCGTCAGATTGACGTTGCGGACGGCCCACAGCGCGTCGAAGCGCCGGCTGACTGTGTCGAGCTTGAGGAGCGCGGTCATCGCTCGCCCGTCCGGCCGGTCAGGCGCATCAGCGCCCCGGCGATACCGCCGGGGAAATACAGCATCACCACGATCAGCAGCCCGCTGTAGATGACGAGATGCAGGCCGGCGGCCTGGTTGCCGAGATAGGCGCGCAGCAACTCGGACATCGGCGTGATGAGGAACGAGCCGAGCACCGGCCCGATCGCGGTGCCCAGTCCGCCGACAGCGGCCAGCAGCGCGAACTGGAACGACAGTTCCGGCGAAATCACGAAGGTCGGATCGAGATAAAGGAAGTATTGCGCAAACAGCGAACCGCCAATGCCGGTGATGCCGGCGCTCAGCGCCATCGCCACGGTCCGCACAAGCAGCGGATTGACGCCCGCAGCGCTGGCGGCGTCCGCGTCGTCGCGCACCGCGAACAGGTAATAACCGTAGCGTGAGCCCTCGAGCCATTTGGTGAAGGCGAACACCGCGACCAGAAACACCAGCATCACGACGACGTAGGCGCCCTTCGACGCGAACACCATGTTGGCGAGGCCGTTCACCGGCGGAATCGACAGGCCCTCGGGACCGCCGGTCAGCGTCGCCCAGTTCAGCGCGGCGATGCGCACGACCTCGGAGGCAGCCAGCGTCGACAGGATGAAGAACGGGCCGCGCAACCGCGCGCAGATCATGGCGAGGATCGCGCCGGTCGCAGCCGCGATCAGGCCGCCGATCCAAATACCGATCCACGGCGTCAGGCCGACATTCACGAACAGGATGGTCGAGGCGTAAGCGCCGATCCCGAAGAAAGCCGCGTGGCCGAATGAAATCAGGCCCGCATAGCCGCCGGCGAGATTCCAGGCGAGCGCGAGGCCGGCCCAGAGAAACGTCAGCACCGCGATGTCCTGCATCGTTGGCGGCAGCACGGTGACCGCCAGCACGCCGCAGACGACCAGCAGCGCAAGCTCGAATACCGAAACGCGACTGCCCCGCCGCGGCATCAGCAGCCAACTTTGCTTCGACGATGAGACGGGCGATACGGACATGATTTACTCGTTGATGCCGATATTCGCCGCGCCCTTCTGGCCGAGGAAGCCATTGGGCCGAAAGATCATCACCAGCAGGAACAGGATGAAATAGAACATCTGCCCATAAGCCGGCGCGATGTAATAGCCGCTCAGCGACTGCACGACGCCGATGCAGATGCCGCCGAGCAGCGCGCCTTCGATGCTGCCCATGCCGCCGAGCACCACGATCACGAAGGCGATCAGCACGAAATTGAGGCCCACCGTCGGGAACACCGAGAACAGCGGCATCATCACGCAAGCCGCGATGCCGACCAGCGCGGAGCCGCCGGCGAAGGTGATGAGGAAGATGCGCGGGATCGGCACGCCCATCAGCATCGCCGCCTCGCCATCCTGCACCGTGGCGCGGATCGCTTTGCCGAGATAGGTGGCGCGGATCAGCCACTGCAGCAGTATCGTGCAGGCGATGGTGACGCCGAAGCCGATCAGCAGCTCGGCCTTGAAATAGAACGGCCCGATCTCGATCGAACGAGCGAACATCGGCCGCACGTCCCACAGGTCCGCCGTCATCATCATGAGTGCGACGTTCTGCATGAAGATCGACAGGCCCATCGTCGCAAACACCACGACGAGATGCGGCTTGTCGAGCGCTGGCGCGATGATGATGCGATGCATCAGCGCGCCGAAAAGGAACATCGCCGGCACTACCGCGATCGCCGCGACGTAGGGATTGAGGCCGAGATAGAAGGTGATCGCCCACGCGCCGTACATCGCCATCATCAGGAATTCGCCGTGGGCGAAGTTGACGACGCGCAGCACGCCGAACACCAGCGTCAGCCCCATGCTCATGAGAGCATAGATGCCGCCGAGAAAGATGCCGGACAGCACGAGCTGGCCAAAGGTGCTCATTGCAAAGGACCGATCGACACGAGGATCAAGGCAAAGCGGGTCGCGCGCCCCGCGGAGGTGTGCGCTCCGCGGGGCGTCCAGACCTTAGCGCTTGCTCCAGTCGGGCAGCGGCACCATGACCGGCTCGTGGGTCGCGAGCTTGGCCGGGAAGACTTCCTCGTTGCCCTGCGCCGTCCACTGCCACACGCCGATCGAGGCGCGCAGGTTCTGCCCGGCGTCCTTCGGATTGTCCTTCCAGTCGAAGTTGGTGAACTTGATGCCGGAGCCGTTCACCAGCGAGCCTTCCGGCAGGTCGAGCTTCAACGCGATGTCGCGCAGCTCATCCGGCTGGAACGTCTTGGCCTTCGGCAGCACTTCGGTGAACAGCGCCCAGATCGCCGAGAAGCCGGCCGCGGCATGACCCGCCGGCGGACGCTTCATCTTCGCTTCGTAGCGCTTGTAAAACTCGTCGGCGACCTTGCGGACTTCCGGCTTCAGCACGTTCGGATTGACCTTCGGCGGGAAGTCGGAAACGAACAGGCCGTTCACCGTGCTGCCGATCGAGTTGCGCAGATCCGGCGAGGAATAGCCGGCGCTGACGCCGATGAAGGCCGCGACGTTGAAATCCAGTTCCTTCGCCTTGCGCTGGAACAGGATGGCGTCGTTCGGGAACGAGATCGCGACAAGAATGTCCGGCTTGGTGTCCTTCAGCTTCTGGACGATCGGCGTCATGTCGGTCGCGAACTGGTCGTAGCCTTCGTCGTAGACCAGCTTGATGTTCTTGGTGGTCGCGTAGGCGCGAATGCCGTCGCCCACCGACTTGCCGAAGGCGCGGTTTTCCCACAGCAGCGCGATGCGAAGCTCGTTGAGCGGCTTCTTCAGGCGCTTGGTGAGATCTTCGATGATGAAGTCGACCGCAACCTGGCCGTAGAGGCGCGCGGGCGCGCCGACCTGGAAGGTGTGCTTGAAGCCGCGGCGGGTGATGATCTCGGCCGCGCCGGTCGTCTCCCAGTGGAACACGCCGTGACGCTCGGCCGCCTGGCTCACCGCGATGGCGAGCGGCGAGGCGAACGAGCCGGTGGTGATCTTGATGCCTTCCTTGGTGATGAGGCGCTCGGTCTCGCTGATGCCGGCAGCCGGCGACGTCGCGTCGCCGCTGACATATTCGATCTTGCGGCCGTTGATGCCGCCGCGCTCGTTGATCATGTCGCGGGCGATTTGCATGGCTTCCCAGTTCTCGATGCCGTTCTTGGCGAACGGCCCGGTCAGCGGCAGCAGCACGCCGATCCGGATGGGCTCCTGGGCTTGGGCAAAATTCGCAGCGACGACGCCGATTAACGCCCCGATGGCAACCACGCTGAGGCGCAGCCACGTTTTCATAACGTCTCTCCTTGAATAGATCCCCGGCCGACCCTTTTGGTCCGACGAATAACGCTAGCAACAGCCTCAACATGCAGCAATCGCATTGTTTCTATACAAGCGATGCACTTTCCGTATAATTTCAAGCCGTGAAGTATTTGCCGCCGAAGGCCGCGTCATGGATCTCCAGCGTTTGCATTATTTTCTCGCGGTGATGGAGCACCAGAACCTCAGCACCGCCGCGCAGTTGCTGCGGGTGTCGCAGCCGACGCTGAGCCGGCAGATGCGCGCGCTCGAGCGCGAGTTCGGCACGCCGCTGTTCGTGCGGGCGGGGCGCGGCATCGAGCCGACCGAAGCGGCAAAACGTCTCAGCGAGGGATTCAAAGGCCTCGAGCGTCAGCTACGCTCGCTGAAAAGCGAGGTCGCCTCCGCCTCCGACCAGCCGAGCGGCGAAGTCGCGTTCGGCATTCCGCCCTCCCCGCGCACGCTGCTCGCGGTGCCGCTGATTGGCCGCTTCGCGGAAGCCTTTCCGAACGTCACGGTGCGCGTCACCGAGGAAACCAGCGGCCAGGTCAGCGATCAGATCGCGGGCGGGATGCTCGATCTCGCGGTGACGAATATTCACGAGCCGGTCCGCGGCGTCACAGCCGAGCCGCTCGGCCGCGAGCAGATGCTTTTGATCGGCCCGCCCGACAGCAAGCTGACCCGGCGCGCGTCGATTGCGATCGAGGACCTGGGCGACGTTCCGCTCATTCTGACCACGCGGCCGAACAGCCTGCGCCTGTTCGTCGAGACGCGTCTCGCGCGGATCGGCAGAAAGACAAAAATCTGCATCGAAGCCAATACGCTGCCGCTGATGACCGACCTCGTCATGGCGCGCCTCGGCCACACCGTACTGCCGAGTTGCGGTGTACGCGAACTCCTCAAGAAGAAGCTGGTGAGCGCCTGCCCGGTTGAGGGATTCTACATCACATGGCTGATCGCCCAGCCGAAATCGCGTCCGCTCAGTTTCGCCGCGCTGCAGCTCGCGCGCGTGTTGCGCGAGATTGCCGACGAGCAGATTGCGAAGAAGATTTGGGAGCCGGCGGAGATGACGACAAAGGATGCGGAAGGCAGCGCCGGACAGAATTTCCTGACAGGCGCCGAGTAACACCAGCGCACCAACCGTATGGCAGCTTAGACGTAGCCGAGCCAGCGCCAGTAGGTCGCGCCGAGCAACATTACAAGCGCGATGGCGATCAACGTCAGCACCAGCCCGGTGCGAACGAAATCCCGCGCCGTGAAGGTCTCCGTGCCATAAGCAACCATGTTTTGCGGCGCGTTGACGACGAGGATGAACCCGAAACTCACCACGAATTGCAGCAGCATGGTCATGCCGATGACATTGATGCCAGGCGTCGCCACCCCTTTCAGCACCGCGATCACGATCGGGATCATCGCCGAAGCAAGCGCGGTGGCGCTGGCAAATCCAAGATGGATGACAACCAGGAAGAGCGTCATCACACCCAGGATGAACAGCGCGGTCGCATTCTTGAGCCCGAACTCCGCAACCACGATATCCGCCAGCCAGGTCGCGCCCTTCGTCTGAAGGAGAGCCGTGCCGAGGCTGATGCCAATTCCGAACAGAAGCACCGTTCCCCACGGGATTTTCGGCTGCGCTTCTTTCCAGGTGAGAATTCCGATGCCCGGCATGAACATCAACGCGACGGCGACGACTGTCGTCGAACTCGTGTCGAACTTGTGCAAAATGCCCTCGGTCGCCCAGAACGCGATCAATGTCAGCGAGATCGCCAGCAGCTTCTTCTCGGCCGCTTTCATCGGGCCGAGCGATGCGAGGGATTTGCGAATGCCTTCGATACCGCCGGGCGCCTGCTCGATCTCCGGCGGCATCATGCGGGTCATCACGAAGTAAAGCGCGATCGACATCAGAATGCCGAAGGGGGCGGCCGCCATGAGCCATTCGCCCCAGGTAATCGTCTGATTGAAAGCTTTCTCGATAAACCCGATCGCGATCATGTTTTGCGCGGCGGCGGTTTTGATGCCGACATTCCAGATACTCGCCGTCTGCACCGTCACGATCATCAGCATGCTGGCGAATGCGCCGCGCTTGTCGGCGCCGAAGGCAGAGATAATGCCGAGAGTAATAGGCACGAGACAGGCAACACGCGCCGTGGTCGAGGGCACCATGAAAGCAATCACGAAACCGACGAGAATGGTGCCGATGACTACGCTGCGGGTGCCGGTGCCAACACGGGAGAGGATTGTCAGGGCGATACGCTTGTCGAGACCGGTCTGCGTCATCGCGGCGGCAAGAAACAAAGCCGACATGACGAGCACGAGACCGGTCGTCGTGAAGCCGCTGAAGGCGAGGCTCATCGCGCCGCTGGTGCCAAGCAGCACCTTTGGATTGGCGACGTTCGGAGCAAGGCCGATCAGGAACGCGATCAGCGCCGCGATGACGAATGCCGACACCGCATAGTCGATGGCTTCGGTCATCCAGACGATGACGGCGAAAGCCAATATGGCAAGCATCCGGTGGCCCGCGACGGGCAACCTCTCAGGAGTCGGAAGAAGCAGCACGATCACGAGCGCCGCGATGGCGGCGAGAAGACCCCAGTTGGTGCGGAACCAACTTAAAGGAGCACTGGCATGGCTTCGAACGTCCAGAGCATTCGCCATCGGTCGCCTCCTTGTTTCAAAATATTCTGAAGGGGCGATCGAGGGATGGCCTTGACGTGAATCAAGCTCCTACTGGCGGCGTGACGAAATGACTTTGGCTTGATGAGAATCAACACATCCATTCGCGCCCGCGCGCATCAATGCCGGGCAACTTAACGACTGATCGCCGCGAGGCGAGAAAGGAAGCAAGATGACGACCTCTCACAAATTCAAGGTGCCGGTCGTCGCCGCACTGGCCTTGGCCGTTGTGGTGAGCGGCGCCTATGCGCAGCAAGCGTCGAAAGCTCCGGACTCGGAACCGCCGGCCTATGGCCGAGGCTATGGTCCCGGATACGGACCAGGAATGATGGGACCCGGCCGGATGATGGGACCGGGCATGATGGGCGGCCGTTATGGCCGTGGCCTTTGCAATCCTCGCGCTGCGGGTTTGGCCGAATGGCGCATCGACCGCATCGAGCGCATCGTGAAACTCGATGACACGCAGAAAAAGGCGCTGGACGAGGTTCGCGCGACATCCGCCAAAGCCGCGAGCCAGATCGCGCAGGCCTGCCCGAAGACGTTTCCGGCCAACGCGGCGGAGCGGCTGACGGCGATGGAGAATCGCATGGAGGCGATGCTGCAGGCCATCAAGACCGTGCGCCCCGCGTTCGACGCGTTTTATGGCACATTAAATGCCGAGCAGAAGCGTCAGCTCGATCGCGCCGGGCCCCGCCGCTGGGGGTGGGAGCGCTGGGGCTGAGCGCATCCGCATTCGGAAAAAGCCCGCGCTGCCTGCTTTCTCAGTGGTCGCTGTACTCTGAACGGCACTTTATAAAAAACGAGCGATCCGAGAGTCCGGATCGCTCGCTTCGCTCGGCGTTGATCGCGATGGGAGTGAAACGCGTCACGCATTCAGTCGAGCGAGAGCTCCGTAGTTACGAAGCACCACGCGGCGCGAGCTCGGCAACGCGATCGCGCGATTGTTCTCAAGCTGCGTGAGTGTCCGCGACACCGTTTCGATGGTGAGGCCGAGATAATCGGCGATATCCTGGCGCGACATCGGAAGATTGATTTCGCCGGACTTGCGCTCCCTTGCCGCCATCTCGAGAAGGAAACCCGCCACGCGCTCCTGCGCGCTCTGAATGAGAAGCAGGATGTGATTCTGCGCGCGCTTCAGCTCATTGATCGTGAGATCGAGCAGCAGCTGCGACAACTTCGAGTTTCCTGTGGCGCGGGACGCGAGCGCCGAACGCTTGAAGACCACCACTGCGCAGGAGCCGACCGCTTCGGTCGAATGAGTGTGCTCCGCGTCAGCCTCGATGCCGAAAACATCGCCCGGCAGATAAAACGCGCCGACCTGGCGGCGGCCGTCGCTGAGAATCTTGTAGGCGCGCACACAGCCGGTCTTGACCAGGTAGAGATACTCGGCTGCTTCGCCTTCTCCATAAATTTCCTCGTTGCGGCGGAAATTCATTACCGCACCGATCATTTCGAGCGAGCTGTCCAGCGAGGATCCGTCCGAGAAACCGGTTTTCTGGCTGGCGGCATGAGCGGCTTGAATCTGGGTCATGGGCTCTCTCCCCTGCTTGACCGTTGCGCCCAGATTGCCGGCGGCTGACCCCGGAGAAAATTCAGATAAGCTCCCTAAGGGAAATCCCCTAGTTCTCTCCGAGCCGTTCCGAAGCTAATGTTCGTGGCGGGAGAGGCTCGAATGCAGACGGCGTGGCTCAGGCAGCAGGCTGAACTCAAAGCAGCCAGGCACCGGCCGATCAATCTCCCGATAGCCTATCTTACGGCCATCCTCCTGATCAGCATTGCTTTTCTGGCGCGGTTATTCGCGCTGGAGGGAATCGGCTCGCAAAATCCGTTTCTGCTTTACGTTCCGGCCGTCCTGATCGCCAGCGGGCTCGGAGGGCTCGGACCGGGCCTGCTGGCGACCTGCATCAGCGCCGTTCTCGGCCTTTACCCGTTTCCATCCGGACTGAGTCCGACGCCGACCGAGATGTTCGGCTTCGGCGTCTTTCTCATCATCGGCACCGGCGTGGCATGGCTGGGCGATCGGCTGCTGCTCGCGCGTGCCGCCGCAGCGACCGTCACACGCAACGTGCTTGCCCGCGAAGCACACCTGCGCTCCATACTCGAGACGGTTCCCGATGCGATGATCGTCATCGATCCGAACGGCATCGTTCAGTCGTTCAGCATTACCGCACAACGCCTGTTCGGCTATGGCGAAGACGAGGTGATCGGCCAGAACGTCAAAATGCTGATGCCGCAGCCCTACCGCGACAGCCATGACGGGTATCTGAGGCGCTACGGAAAAACCGGCGAACGCCGCATCATCGGCATCGGCCGCGTCGTCGTCGGCGCACGCAAGGATGGCTCCACCTTTCCGATGGAGTTGTCGGTCGGCGAAATGCGGTCGGATGAAAGAACCTATTTCACCGGTTTCGTCCGCGACCTCACCGAACGTCAGAACACCGAAGCGCGCCTTCAGGAGCTGCAAACCGAGCTGGTGCATATCTCCCGCCTCACCGCGATGGGCGAAATGGCGTCGACATTGGCGCATGAGCTCAACCAGCCCCTTTCAGCGATTTCCAATTACCTCAATGGCGCGAGCCGGTTGATTGCCGAGCGCACCGACGAGGATTCGGTGATGCTGCGTGACGCTCTCGGAAAAGCGAGCGATCAGGCTGTCCGCGCGGGGCAAATCATCCGTCGGCTGCGCGACTTCGTCGCGCGCGGCGAAAGCGAGCGTCGGGTCGAAAGCGTCATCAAGCTTGTCGAAGAGGCGAGCGCCCTCGCCCTGGTTGGCGTCAAGGACTACGACGTTCGTGTACGGATGGAACTCGACCCATCGGCAGACTATGTGATGGCCGACAAGGTCCAGATCCAGCAGGTGCTGGTCAATCTGCTGCGCAACGCCGTCGAGGCGATGGCGGAAAGCCCTCAGCGGACTCTCACCGTGTCGTCCGCCGGCAGCGAAAGCGGCATGGTCACGGTTCGCGTTGCCGACACCGGCGTCGGCATTTCCGCGGAGACCGCCCAACAGCTGTTCCGACCGTTCTTCACGACGAAAGCCCACGGCATGGGCGTCGGACTTTCGATATGCCGCACCATCATCGAGTCGCACGGCGGTAAAATCGGCATCGAGCCGAACGCCGGCGGCGGAACCGTGTTCTGGTTTACCCTGCCGCAAGTCACGGAGCAGGACCTCAATGGTAACTGACCGGCCGATCGTTCACGTCATCGATGACGATGACGCCGCGCGGGACTCTCTCGCATTTCTTCTCAAAAGCGCGCGCATGGCCGTCGAGATTCACGAATCCGCGTCTGAATTCATCAAGAACCCCGGAAGGCACGAAAACTGTTGCGTGATTACCGATGTTCGCATGCCCGGAATGAGCGGTATCGAATTACTCAAGCATTTGAAAAAGCAGCCCAGCCCGACGCCGGTGATCGTCATTACCGGCCACGGCGACGTTCCGCTTGCCGTCGAAGCCATGAGGTACGGCGCCTTCGACTTCATCGAAAAGCCCTTTGACGATGAGGTTTTGCTCAAATCGGTCCGCCACGCGCTGGAGCTTCTGAAGGTCAATTCGAAACGCGACGCGGATCGCGCCGAGATTCTCGAGAAACTCGCCACGCTGTCGGCGCGGGAGCGACAGGTTCTGGACGGCCTTGTGGCCGGATTGCCGAACAAGACGATCGCCTATGACCTGAAGATCAGCCCGCGCACGGTCGAGATTTATCGCGCCAACACGATGACCAAGATGGGTGCGGCCAGCCTGTCCGATCTCGTCCGGATGGCGCTGACGGCGGGGCTCCTCGAAACTCCGCGCAACGACTAGTTCCAGCGCGGTTGATTTCCATCAAAGTCCGCTCCTGCCGGTCGCTATATCATGGTGCTTAAAGCCACGGAGCACCCGATGCCGAGAAGCAATCAAGCCCCCCTCAAGCGCGTTATCCTGACGCTGGCGCGTTGCAAGGAATTTCCCGAAGGCTCGCGCGAGTACGGCTACGAGTTTATCGCGCCGCTCGACGTGAATGACCGCATTGATGTTTCGGCGTGGAAGCAGAAGCGTGCCGATTGCGTCGTTCGTCACTTCGCCGCGGGCCATGACGACATCACAGGTATGCTGATCCATAAACCGGGCGGGCGCGAGCACGTCCAATGGGTATTCGACTACGACGTTTCGAGCTCCGACGACGATGAGGCCGGCTTTCTGTTTGGCTCGCACCGCTTCCGTCCGGGCGAATACGTCTCGGTGCGTGGCACAGACGGAAAGCTGACGACATACGCCGTCACCTCGATCGAAGTGCTCGGTTAGTACAAGCCGCAGATCGCATTTTCATGCTTAAAGGCGGAACACTGATCATAGCGCTTCTGTGGATCACGGCCGGCGCGGACAATGCATCTGCGCAAAACGGTCAAGCACTGGTCAAGGACTACTGCAGCGGCTGCCACGCGGTCGGATCGACAGACAAAAGCCCGCACCCTGCCGCACCTCCGCTCAGACGCATCGGCGACTTTTACGATCTCGACGAGTTCGCCAGCATTCTTGAATCGGGGCGGCTGATCCCGACGCATCCCGACATGCCGACTTTCCGGCTCGACCGCGCGAGAGCCCGCGCCATCACCAATTACTTGCGGTCCATCCGGGAATAGGCTCCGGGTGCGGGGCTTTGGTTTGGCAGAGAGAGAGAGAGAGAGAGAGAGATTCGAACCCAAAGGCCCTGCGCGCAGGGCCGTCTTCACGCGAGCCGGCGCGCCGGCGGCGCGGCGGCGCGCGGACAAAGATCGAGGGTTCGATATCCCTCATCACCAAAACAAAATCCCGCCAACCGGCGGGACTTTGTTTTGGCGGAGAGAGAGGGATTCGAACCCTCGATACGGTTTCCCGTATACACGCTTTCCAAGCGTGCGCCTTCAGCCACTCGGCCACCTCTCCATCCAGGCCGAACAGGCTTGCTGTTCGCACCGGAGCGTCTTCCTAAAGGCGCAATCCGGATTTTGCAAAACGCCCCGGCTTGTTTTTCCGGCCCCGCCTCCCGCAAGCGATCCGCGCCGCGAGTTGCGCATATATATGTTTTTATTTGCATAATTTACCAATATTGACCCTTTTGGGAAATTAATGCAGGAATTGGAAAAGTCCTGAATTTTCAGAGATTTCGGGCTCAGACGCGCCAGGGCACCATGTCGGACAGTACCTCTGCCTTACAGCTCGTGCTGACGGGCGACCCGACCTTGATGGCCATCGTCTGGCTGTCCTTGGTGGTCAGCGGCAGCGCCGTTGTGTTGTCGGCCGTTATCGGCATCCCGCTCGGCGCCCTGATCGCGCTGACACGATTTCCGGGACGCGAGACCGTCATCGTCATCCTGAATGCCCTGATGGGCCTGCCGCCGGTCGTCGTCGGCCTCCTCGTCTATCTCCTGCTGTCGCGATCCGGACTGCTGGGCCCGCTCGGCCTGCTGTTCACGCCGCAGGCGATGGTCGTCGCGCAGACCGTGCTGGTAACACCGATCATCGCCGCACTGACGCGGCAGACCGTCGAGGATCTCTGGGCCGAGTACCGCGAAGAACTCGCGGCGATGAATGTCGGCCCGGCCCGCCGCATCGTCACGCTGATCTGGGACGCCCGCTTCAGCCTGGTGACTACGCTGCTCGCCGGCTTCGGCCGCGCGGCGGCGGAGGTCGGCGCCATCATCATCGTCGGCGGTAACATCGACGGCTTCACCCGCACCATGACCACGACGATCGCGCTCGAAACCTCCAAAGGCGACCTGCCGCTCGCGCTTGGACTCGGCATGGTGCTCATCTCCATCGTCGTCGTCGTCAACGCGCTCGCCTGGGGAGCGCGCCGGGCCGGCGAACGCTACGCGGGATGACCATGCGCGCGCCGACCGCCGATCTGCCGATCGTTCTCAGCGACCTCACCGTCAAGGTTGGCGCGGTGACGATCCTCGACCGGATGTCGCTGACGATCGATCCGGGCACGCCGACGATCCTGATCGGCCCCAACGGCTCCGGCAAAACGACACTGCTGCGGGTCCTGATGGGACTGCAGCCGCCGAGCACCGGCCACATTACATGGGGCGGCCGCAGCGACGCAGCCCCGGAGAAGCGCGCGCTGGTGTTCCAGCGTCCGACCATGCTGCGGCGAAGCGCGGGCGCCAATCTCCGCTACGCGCTGAACGCCGCCGGGATTCCGCGCGACGGACACGAGACGCGCATCGGCGAGTTGCTGCACCTGGTCGGGCTGGAGAATTTCGGCCGCCGTCCGGCGCGACGCCTGTCCGGCGGCGAGCAGCAGCGCCTCGCGCTGGCGCGTGCGCTGGCGCGCGATCCCGCGGTGCTGATGCTCGACGAGCCGGCGGCAAGCCTCGATCCCGCCGCCACCAAGGCGATCGAGGACGTCATCCGCGCCGTCTCGGCACGTGGCGTCAAGGTCGTGATGTCGACCCACAATCTCGGCCAGGCCCGCCGGCTTGGCGGCGACATCGTCTTCATGCATCGCGGCCGCGTCGTCGAAAGCGGACCCGCCGCCACGCTGCTCGACAATCCGAAGACACCGGAGGCGAAGGCGTTCGTCTCCGGCGAGTTGCTGATCTGAACGACACAAAAAAAGAGGAGGGTTTTATGCACACCCGTCGTTTTATTGTCGCTGCTTCTCTCGCCGTCGCCATGCTGGGCGCGCCGGCCGCAGTCGCGCAGGACAAATCGATCGTCGTCGCCTCGACGACATCGACGCAGGACTCCGGCCTGTTCGGCTTCCTGCTGCCGAAGTTCAAGGACAAGACCGGCATCACCGTGAAGGTGGTCGCGCAAGGCACCGGCAAGGCGCTCGATACTGCACGCCGCGGCGATGCCGACGTGGTGTTCGTCCACGCGAAAGCGCAGGAAGAGAAGTTCCTCGCCGAAGGCTTCGGCGTGAAGCGCTATCCGGTGATGTACAACGACTTCGTGCTGATCGGGCCCAAGAGCGATCCCGCCGGCATCAAGGGCATGAAGGACGTCAGCAAGGCGCTCGTCGCCATCAAGGACAAGGGCAAGGACTTCATCTCGCGCGGCGACCGCTCCGGCACGCACAGCGCCGAGCTGAAACTCTGGAAGGCCTCCGGCGTCGACATCGAGAAAGACAAAGGCCCCTGGTACAAGGCGATCGGCCAGGGCATGGGCGCCGCGCTCAACACCGCCAAGGCGAGCAATGCCTATGTGCTATCGGACCGCGCGACCTGGATCCACTTCAAGAACAAGGGCGACCTCGAGATCGTTGTCGAGGGCGACAAGCGCATGTTCAACCAGTATGGCGTCATGCTGGTGAACCCGGCCAAGCATCCGAACGTGAAGAAGGACCTCGGCCAGCAGTTCATCGACTGGCTGATCTCGCCGGAAGGCCAGAAGACGATCTCGGACTACAAGATCGACGGCCAGCAGCTTTTCTATCCGAACGCCAACGACCCGAGCGCGTGATGCGCGGGCTCGCCGCCACCCTCGTTCTGGGAGCCGCCATCATGTCGGGAACGCCCGCGCGCGCCGAGACCGTGATGCTCTACGCGGCGGGCAGTCTCAACACCGCCCTGAGCGAAGCCGCCAGGGCATTCGAGACGGCGACCGGAAACACGGTGACGACGAAATTCGGCCCATCGGGTCTTCTGCGCAAGGAGATCGCCGACGGGGCGAAGCCGGGCCTGTTCGCCTCGGCCAACATGGAGCATCCGCGGTCGCTCGCGGATGCGGGGAAAAGCGGACCGGTGACGATGTTCGCCCGCAACAAACTCTGTGCGCTGGTAAAACCGGGCCTGCAGGTCGACAGCGCCAGCCTGCTCGCGCGCATGCTCGATCCGGGCGTAAAGCTCGGCACCTCGACGCCGAAAGCGGACCCTTCGGGCGACTACGCCTTCGAGGCATTTGCCAAGGCGGAGAGCGTGAAGCCGGGCGCGAAGGCCGCGCTCGAAGCCAAGGCGCAAAAACTCACCGGCGCCGCCGACAGCGCCAAACCTCCTGCGGGCAAAAGCGTCTACGGCTGGCATGTCGCGGAAGGCCGCGCCGACATATTCCTCACTTATTGCACCAACGCACTGGCCGCGCAGAAGCAGAATACCGGACAGCAAATCGTTGAATTACCGGCGCAATTGTCGGTGGGCGCCGATTACGGGTTGACTATCATCAACGGCGCTTCGGCGGAGACGGGCAAGCTTACGCAGTTTATCCTGTCGCCACAGGGACAGGCGATTTTGACGCGTCACGGATTCGCTTCGCCGAAATAGCGCCCGCAGCAACAGGAGCAGCAACATGAGGATCAGCGCCCGCAACGCTCTCAAGGGCAAGGTCGTCGATGTGAAAAAGGGCGCGACCACCGCGCATGTCCGCATCGACATCGGCGGGCAGGTCGTCACTGCCGCGATCACCAACGAGTCGGCGGAAGAACTCGGCCTCGCGCCCGGCAAGACCGCCTATGCGATCGTCAAGGCCAGCAGCGTGATGGTCGGCGTCGATTAGAGCGTTTTCGAGCGAAGTGGAAACCGGTTCGCGTGAAGAAAACGCGGCAAAACAAGAAACACTTCATGACACCGAGCCGCCGAGCGGTGGTAAGCGGGTTGGCGGCGGCCCTCGCCGCGCCACGGCTCGCCTGCGCCGCGACCGTGAAAGACGCGACCGGCCGCGAGCTGCCGATCCCCGCCAAGGTGACGCGCGTGTTTCCGGCCGGACCGCCGGCCGCGATCCTGCTCTACACGCTGGCACCCGACCTGCTGCTCGGCTGGCCGCGCGCCAACCGGCCGGAAGAATGCGTCTACATGCTACCGGACATCTGCAGACGCCCCGAGGTCGGCCGCATCACCGGCCGCGGCAACACCGCGAATCTCGAAACCGTGCTCGCGCTGAAACCGGACCTCATCCTCGACGTCGGCTCGGTCAACGACACCTACAAGTCGCTCGCGGTGCGCACGCAGGAGCAGACCGGCATCCCCTATGCGCTGCTGAACGGCGAATTTCTCTATATGTCGGATTGCTACGAGAAGCTCGGCGCGCTGATCCACCGCGACAATGACGGCCTCGATTTCTCCGACTACTGCTTCCAGACGCTCGGCGTCATCACCAACCGCATCGCCGGCGTGACGGCGGAAAACCGCCCGCGCGTTTATTACGCGCGCGGGCCGCGCGGCCTCGTCACCGGCCTCGGCGGCTCGATCAATGTCGAGACCATCGAACTGCTGGCGCGCAACGTCGCGGGCGGCACGCCGGGCGGCCTCGCCAATGTGTCGCTCGAGCAGGTGCTGCTCTGGAACCCGGACGTCATCGTCACCATCGACCGGCAGTTCGCCGAGACGGTGCGCAGCGACCCGGCCTGGGCCGGCGTCAAAGCGGTGAAGGACGGCCGCGTTCATCTGTCGCCGAAGATGCCGTTCGGCTGGGTCGATTTCCCGCCATCGGTCAACCGGCTGATCGGCCTGTGGTGGCTCGGCAAGATTCTCTATCCAGAGCGTTTCAACGAGGACCTGCGCGAGATCACGCGCGGCTTCTACGATAAATTCTACCATGTGACGCCGACCGACGCGCAGATCGATCATGTGCTGGCGGGCCGCGGCTGACCGATGGACGCGACGCGCCGTTCCGCTTTGCCCGGCTTCGCCATCGCGTTCGGCGTGCTCGCTGCCGGCCTCGCGCTCGCTTTCACGGTCGGGCGCTATCCGGTCGGCCTTGGCGATCTGTTTCACGTCCTGACCGCGAAACTCGCCGGCACCCCCGCCGACGTGCCGGCGAATGTCGAAAGCGTCATCCTGCAGGTGCGCGGGCCGCGCGTGCTCGCGGCGGCGATGACCGGCGGCGCGCTCGCTATCGCCGGCACGGCATTCCAGGGCCTGTTCAGAAACCCGCTGGTATCGCCGGATATTCTCGGCGCATCGTCGGGCGCCGCGCTCGGCGCGGTGATCGGCATCTTCTTTTCGCTGAGCGTCGTCTTCATCCAGGTTTTCGCTTTTGCGGGCGGACTTGTCGCCGTCGCCGCCGTCTACATGATCGGCTCCGCGGTGCGCTCGCGCGACCCGATCCTCGTGCTGGTGCTCACCGGCGTCGTGGTCGGCGCGCTGCTCGGCGCCGGCGTCGGCCTCGTGAAATATCTGGCGGACCCCTACAACCAGCTTCCGGCGATGACGTTCTGGCTGCTGGGCAGCCTTGCCGCGACGACGGTGGCCGACCTCGTGCCGCTGTTCGGCCCGCTCGCCATCGGCGCGGCGGTGCTGATCGCGCTGCGCTGGCGCATGAACGTGATGTCGCTGCCGGAGGAGGAAGCCCGCTCGCTCGGCGTCGCCACCGTCCGCTTGCGCATCGCCATCGTCGCGGCGGCAACGCTCGTCACCTCCGCAAGCGTCGCGACCGCCGGTATCGTCGGCTGGGTCGGCCTGATCGTGCCGCACATGGCGCGCTCGCTGGTCGGGCCGGATTTCGCCCGGCTTCTGCCCGCGTCAGCCATTCTCGGCGGCGGCTTCCTGCTCATGATCGACACGCTGGCGCGCACCGTCGCCCCGGTCGAAGTGCCGCTTGGCATCCTCACCGCTGTGATCGGCACGCCATTCTTCATCTGGCTGCTCGCCAGCATGTCGAAAAGCTGGTCGTAAGCCATGCGGATCGAAACACGCGACCTCGCCATCGGCTATCCCGGCCACCTCGTCGGCAGCGGGATCAATGTCGCGCTTGGAACCGGCGAAGTGCTGGCCCTGCTCGGACCGAACGGCAGCGGCAAGACGACGCTGCTGAAGACGTTGCTCGGCCTGCTCGCGCCGAAGGCCGGCGCCGTGCAACTCGGAGCGCGCGATCTCACGCGACTTGCCGACCGCGAACGGGCACGCGCCATCGCTTATGTGCCGCAGACGCATCAGGCCACCTTCGCCTTCTCCGTCGAAACCGTGGTGCTGATGGGGCGCACCGCGCATGGCAACCTGTTCAGCCGGCCGAGCGCGCATGACCGCGCGGTCGCCGGCCGCGCGATGGAACGCTTCGGCATCGCCGGACTCGCGGCCCGTCCCTACACGATGATCTCTGGCGGCGAACGGCAACTCGTTCTGCTCGCCCGTGCGCTGGCGCAGGAGCCGCAATTCGTCGTGCTCGACGAGCCGACCGCGAGCCTCGACTTCGGCAACCAGGGCAAGGTGATGAACGAAATCCGAGCGCTCGCCGCCGCCGGCCACGGCGTACTGTTCACCACCCACGACCCCAACCACGCGCTGCGAGCCGCCGACCGCGCCTGCCTGCTGCGCGGCGGCGAGACGCTTGCCGACGGACCGGTGGGCGACGTCCTCACCAAAACGATGCTGGAAAGCCTCTATGGCGCGCCGGTCGAAACGCTCGCCGCCGGGGGCAGAACCGCGTTCCTGCCGGGGTGAAATTCCGCTGCCACCACTATAGATTAGGCTCATGAGCCAAGATGCGAACCAAGACTCCAACAACGACGGCTACATCATCAAGCCGGATCCGCACGATCCGCGGCTGACCGAGTGCGTGACCGGCGTGGACCAGACCGGGCAGCGCATCGAGACTTCGGTGACGGTCGAGCGCGCGTTGACGATCTACCTGAATTCGCAGGAGATCGTCACCGCGATGACCATCAACGATTACCCGGACTATCTGGCGATCGGTTATCTGCTCAACCAGAACATGCTGATGCCGGACGACGTGGTCACCGGCGTCGACTACGACGAGGAACTTGCCGTCGTCGTGGTGCGCACCGAGCGCAAGACCGACTACGAAAAGAAGCTCAAGAAGAAAGTGCAGACCTCCGGCTGCGCGCAGGGCACCGTGTTCGGCGATCTGATGGAAGCGCTGGAGAACGTCACGCTGCCGGACGCCGAACTGCGCACCTCGTGGCTCTACAGCCTGACGCAGTCGATCAACACCACGCCGTCGCTTTATCTCGAGGCCGGCGCGATTCACGGCTGCGTGCTGGCACGCGAGGACAAGCCGCTGGTCTATATGGAAGACGTCGGCCGCCACAACGCGGTCGACAAGATCGCCGGCTGGATGTTCAAGGATAAGGTGCCGGCGCACGACAAGATCTTCTACACCACCGGCCGCCTCACCTCGGAAATGGTCATCAAGACGGTGCGGATGGGCATTCCGATTTTGATCTCGCGCTCCGGCTTCACCGCCTGGGGCGTCGAGCTGGCGCGCAAGGCGAACCTGACGCTGATCGGCCGCGCGCGCGGCAAGCGCTTCATCGCACTCGCCGGCGAGCAGCGCATCGTGTTCGATCAGGATCTCGCTTACGTCGAAGACGAGAGCGCCAAGCACCGGCGCAAAGCGGCGATGCATGACGACTGAGCTGCCGCCGACATTCGGCCTCGTTCTGGCGGGAGGTCTCGCGCGGCGCATGGGCGGCGGCGACAAGGCGCGGCTCACGGTCGGCGGCTCGACCATTCTCGACCGCGTACTGTCGTGCCTCTCCGCGCAATGCGCCGGCATCGTCATCAACGCGAACGGCGATCCCGCGCGCTTTGCCGACACCGGCGCGCCGGTGGTGGCGGACAATGTGCCGGGCTTCGTCGGCCCGCTCGCCGGCATCCTCGCGGGGCTCGACTGGCTGGCGGAGAACCGTCCCGACGTCGCATGGATGCTCAGTGTGCCGGGCGATTGCCCGTTCCTCCCCGACGATCTGGCCGAGCGGCTGCACGAAGCGCGCCGCGCCGAAGGCAAGCCGCTCGCCTGCGCGCGCTCCGGCGAGTGGCGTCATCCTGTCGTCGGCCTGTGGCCGGTCGCGCTGCGCGGCGACCTGCGCAAGGCGCTGACCGTCGACGACCTGCGCAAGATCGAGGTGTGGACCGCGCGGCACGGCATCGCCATCGCGGACTGGCCGGACAAGCCGGTCGATCCCTTCTTCAATGTGAACACCCCGGAGGATGCAGCGGCGGCCGAGAAGGTTGCGGCGCAGAACCCGGGGCTTTAACTCGCGAGCACCGCGTAGGATAGAAAGCCGACGCGCGCGCCTGCTTCGATTTCCGTGACGTCCTCCGGGAATTCGAGCAGGCCGTCGGTCGCCGTGAGCGAGGTCAAGACGCCCGCGCCGTCCTGCGGAAACTTCACCGCCTCGAGTTCGCCGTCCGCCGCCTTGCGCAACGAAACGCGGACATATTCACGGCGGCCTTTCTTTTTCCTGTAGGCGAAGGCGGCGCGCACCGGCACCGCGATGATCGGCTGCAACGCCGCGCCTGACAGCCGCATCAGCAGCGGACGCACCACGCGCACGAAGGTGACGAACACCGCGACAGGATTGCCGGGAAGGCCCGCGAAAGCCGCGCTGTTCTCGCCGTTGCGGATCACGCCCATCGCCACCGGCCGGCCCGGCTTGATGCCGACGCGCCAGAACACCAGCCGACCGACCCGCTCCACCGCGTCGCGGACGTGATCGGCCTCCCCGGTCGAGACGCCGCCGGACGTGAGAACGAGATCGTGGTCCGCCGCAGCTTTTTGAATGGCGTGCGACAGGACTTCAGGCTCGTCGCGCAGGATGCCGAGATCGGTCACCTCGGCGCCGAACTGACCGAGCAACTGGGCAAGCAGGAACCGATTGGCGTCGTAAATACCGGCCTTGCCGAGCATGCCGCCCGGCTCGACCACCTCATCGCCGGTCGAAAACACCGCGACCCGCAGCTTTCGGCGCACATCGAGTTCGGTCAGGCCGAGCGCGGCGGCGAGCGCGACGTGCCGCGCCGCAAACCGCGTTCCCGCCGCGATGACAACCTCGCCCTTGCGGGTGTCCTCGCCGGCAAGCCGGCGGTTCGCGCCTTTCTTCAAGCCACTCGGCAGCACGACCATCTCGCCGTCGACCTCGGTGTCTTCCTGCATGAACACGGTGTCGGCGCCGGGCGGCATCGGCGCCCCGGTGAAGATGCGGATCGCCTCGCCGGCGCCGATCGTGGCATTCGCGCTGCGGCCTGCCGTAAGACGGCCGGAAATCTTGAGCCGCGTGTCGCCATCCGGCTTGAGATCGGCGTGACGCACAGCGTAACCGTCGACAGCGGAATTATCGAACGGCGGCAGCGGCAGCGGCGCGACGATATCGGCGGCGGCGATGCGCCCGCCGGCTTTCGCGAGCGCCACCCGCTCCGTCTCGGCCACCGGCGCGATACGCTCGACGATCAGCTTTTCCATCTCCGCCAGCGGCATCAGCGGACCGGAGAAGGCGAAGCAATCGTCGGTGAGTTGCGTCATCGCGCGCTCCGCATCACCGGCGTTTCGGCCAGCGGCATGGCGTAACGCTGCAGCGCGTCAGCGATGACGTCGATGTCGTTGAGGTCGATCACCGGCACCCTGGCCTGCGGCAGCGCGGTGTCGGCGGCGATTGCCACGATGTGCGGGTCTTCCGGATGCAGCAGCGGCTTGCCGTTTTCGGCGCGATGAATCTCGATCTTCGGGAAGGCGTCGCGCTTGAAGCCCTCGACCAGCACCAGATCGACCGCAGACATCTTCGCGAGCAGCGCGCCGAGATCCCACTCTTCCTCCTCGCGCAGCTCGTGGAGGATCGCCCAGCGCTTGGCCGAGCTGATGATGACCTCGGTCGCGCCGGCCGCGCGGTGGACGAAGGAGTCCTTGCCCGGTTTGTCGAGGTCGAAGCCGTGGTGCGCGTGCTTCAGGGTGGAGACGCGCAGGCCCCGGCCGATCAGGCAGGGCAGCACCTTGCTGATGAGAGTGGTTTTGCCGGACCCGCTCCAGCCGGCCAGTCCGATGACGCGCATAGTCCCGTTCATGCCGCCCTTATAGCAAAATGTCCGGCGTCGAGCGGGGCGGTCTTAATCGGCAAACCGCATGCCGAGCGCGGTGATTTTCGCCCGCACCGGGGCGCTCCGCAGGGTTTCGAGGAAAGCCCGCACCGCCGGCCGCCCCAGCCGCGCGCGGGCAATCAGAAAGTCGAAATGCTCCGGCGCGACCGGAATGAAGCCGAGGCCGTAAAGCCGTGCCACCGGCTCGATGCCAACGCCCCAGTCGGCTCGCCCCTGCGCGATCGCGACGGCGACGGCGTTATGCGATTTCGGCTGGTTGGCGTAGCCCGGCGGACGCGCGCCATCGAGCAGCTTGTCGATCAGCACGCGCGTGCCGGCGCCGGCATTGCGGTTGACCATCAGGCAGGACGGGTCCGCCAGCGCCGCGGCGAGCGCTTCCGTTCCGCTGTTGCCTTCGAACCGCGCGTCGCCCGCGCGGAACATGATGCCCTGGCTGCGCTGCCAGCCCGGCACGAGGTCGATGCCGTCTTCGGAAAGGTGTTTGTTGTAGATACCGGTCTGTGGATCGACGAGATGCGCCGGCGCGACGTCGCATTCGCCGCGCCGCACCGCCGCGACGCCACCCTGGCTGCCAACCGCGATGACCCGCGCGAGAAAGCCCCGCTCGGACAGCGCACCAGTCACCACGTCGAGCGCGATGTCGTGGCTGCCCATCACGACGAGATCGGGCGCGCGCGCCGCGCCGCCGATCAGCGTCACTTCCGTTTCGGTGCCGGCATCGAGCGATGAGGCGAGCGCGTCGATCTCGATGAAGCCATCGGCCTGCGAGAAGCTCGTCACCGAGCCGGAGCCCTTCGCGGTCGGGAACGCCACCGCGCCGTCCTCGCCGCGCACCAAGGCGACCAGCGCGAATTCCTTGCGGCCGAGTTCGGAGGCGATGCGCACCGGCACGCGCGCGGTCACGGTTTCCACCGTGTCGGCTGGCAGGCCGGCGCGGGCGCGGATCACCGGCGCAACGAAAGTGTGGAAGGTGAAGATCGCAGAAGTCGGAAAGCCCGGCAGCACGATCACCGGCTTGTCGCCGATCACGGCAAGGCACAGCGGCTTGCCGGGCTTCAGCGCAACACCGTGCACGACGATGCCGGGTTGCCCGAGCTGCGACACCACGCGGTGCGACAGGTCGCCGGCGCCTTTCGAGGTGCCGCCGGACAGTACGACCATGTCGCAGTCCGCAAGCGCCGCACGCACCGCCTGCTCGAGCGCGGCCTGATCGTCGGCGAAAGCGCCGAACGACACGGCCTTACCGCCCGCTTCGGCGACAGCGGCGGCGACGATGGCGCCATTGCTGTCATAGACACCGGCAGGTGGCAGTGGCTTGCCGGGCGCGACAAGTTCGTCGCCGGTCGACAGCACCGCGACCTTCGGCCGCCGCACCACCGCGACCGAGGCAAGACCGCAAGCGGCCAGCATGCCGATCTCGCGCGAGCCGATCCTGGCGCCGCGGCGGAGCAGCGTCTCGCCGCGCGCGATGTCGGATCCGGCATAGGAGACGAATTGCCCCGGCATCACCGCACGGCGGATTTCGATGGCAGGCTGGTTATGTTGCGCGCCTCCATCGACCAGTTCGGTCTGCTCGATCATCACCACGGCATCGGCGCCGCGCGGGATCACGCCGCCGGTCGCAATCGCCGTCGCAGTGCCGGGCCGCACCTCGACCGCCGGCGCGTGACCGCAGGCGATTACTTCATGATTGAGCGTCAGCGTGTTCGGCGCCGTGTCGCTCGCGCCGTTGGTATCGACCGCGCGCAGCGCAAAACCATCGACATTCGAGCGGTCGAACGGCGGCGCATCGACGGCGGCGACAACGTCGTCCGCCAGCACGCGGCCCAGCGCATCGGCAAGCGAAACGTCCTCCCCGCTGAGCGGCGCGAGATCGAGTTTCGCATGGAAGCGCCGCGTCGCCTCGTCGGCGGCGACCACTTCGAGAAACTGCTCCTGCCGCGCCGCTGCGCGGATGCGGGCGACCAGATCGGCCTCGACCTTCTGCGGCGTGCGCGGATCATTCATGGCAGATGTCTACTACGGCCAGCCGTGAACCGCGACGTCGCTGCCTGCGGCATAGCCTTCGCTATCGGCGGGGACGACAACATAGCCGGTGGCGCGGGCCAGCACCGACAGCGGCAGAACCTTGCCGGCCAGCGGCTCGACATTGCCGCCCTCCTGCCGTACCGGCACGACATCGCACAGGCCCACTGTGGACGTGATCTTGCGCGTCAACCGGCCACGCGCGGCGGGCGATGCTTCGACCCCGCCCGTCAGCCTGCCCGTCAGATGACGGCCGATGGTGAGCCAGGCCACCAGCGCCGCATCGAGCCGCCCCGGCACGATCAGCACCGGCTTGCCCATCGCGGCACCGACCGCCGAGGTTTCGCCCGGCGCGATGCCGATACCGTGACAGGCGACACGGCCAGCTTGAGCAAGCGCAGTCACGCTGTTGTCGCGCGCGCCGGTGCCGGTGCCGCCGACAATCACGACCGCATCGGCGTCATTCGCCGCCAGCACGTCGGCGACGTCCGCGCCGTTGCGCGATTGTGCCACGACGCCCTGCGCGGCGCAGTCGCGCGCGATGACCTGCGCGGCGGGAACCAGCCGCAAATCTTCGCGCGCCGTGACGATCGCCACGCGCGGCGCGCGTACGCTCACGGTCGAGATGTCAGCCGCCATGAGCGCTGCGAGATCGGTCGCGCGCAAGCGATGGCCCGCAGCATAAAGCGGCTTTGTCGCATCGACATCGCCGCCCGGCGCAAACACGCCCTCACCCCCGGCGGCAGCAGCAACCGCTTCCGCGCTCGCTCCGCGCACAACAACAGCGTCGAGTGGCAACACCGCATCGGCACCCGGCGGCATGTCGTCGCCGGTCTCGACACGCGGCGGAATTTTCGCGAGCGGCACGGGCGCGTAGCCGCCGGCATCGGCGACATCCGCGGATACGACGGCCCAGCCGTCGATCAAAGCTATCGCGCGCGCAGGACGCGCTGCCGCCATGACATCAACGGCAAGTACGCAACCCATCGCGTCGGTCACCGCAATGTCGTGCGGCGCGACCGGTTTCGCCATTTCGTTGAGCATGGCGAAAACATCCGCGAGCGGTGTCAGCTTTGTGATGACTTGTTTCGAGTCCGGCATCGAATTCTTGAACGGTGTGCTTGACCTTGCGACGAGCGGGCGATCCAATTCTAGCCTGAGGCGCGGCCAGTTTCAGCTTATGAAATCAGAGGTTTAGCATGTTTATCGCGACCAAGGACAAGTCACTGGTGACGACGACGACCGGCGCGCTGCCGCGCCCATCCTGGTACACCGAGAACCTGCGTGGCGCGCCGTTGTCGCACGGCTTCTCCCGCCTCGCCTACCGCGAACAACATTTTGACTGCCTCGCCTGCCACTGCGCGACGCAGCAGCGCGCCGGCATCGACATCTTCGTCGACGGCGACACCCGGCTCGACGACGACGTCGCCGGACGCAGCTGGGTCAGTTATGCGACCGAGCGCATGAGCGGCGTCGGCCAGCCGCGCGTCGAGGTGCCGCCCGCGGGCTTCATGAAGGACAAAGGCCCCGGCGACATCATGTGGGAGGTGATCGAAACCCGCATGACGCCGCCGGTCGAAGGCAAGATCACGAAAAGCTGGCTGGAACTCGACCGCGCCTACAAGGCGATGGCGCCGATGACGGACAAGCCGGTGAAGGTCGGCTCGATTTCCGCGCAGATCCTCGCGCTGATGCTGACCGACATCTACTACAAGGATCGTCTCGCGCTGCTCAACGACATGTCGGATGCGCTGAACAAGGACTATCACGCGCTCGCCGATGCCGGCGCGCCGCTGGTGCAGATCGAGGAGCCAGCGATCCATCAGGTGATCTCCGATCCCAACCAGCCGATCAAGCTCGACAAGTGGGTCGAAGCGTTCAACCGCGAGGTCGCGGGACTGCGGAAGAAGACGGAAGTGTGGTGCCACACCTGCTGGGGCTCGCCGGCCGCGCAGCGCGTCGCGAGCCGCGACCAGTCCTACAAGGCCGCGCTGCCTTATCTCGACCAGCTCGACGTCGACGTGCTGACCTTCGAAGGCGCATTCAACCGCGGCATGGATTTCGAGGCGATCGGCAAAGGTGTTTCGAAAGACAAGAAGATTGCGCTTGGCGTCATCAGCCATCGCACCCTGCAGGTGGAACGGCCGGAGGAAATCGCCGACCTGATCCGCCTCGCGCTGAAATATGTCGAGCCGGAACGGCTGATCCTCACCAGCGACTGCGGCTTCGGGCGCCAGGGCATCAGCCGCATGCACGCCTTCTACAAAATGGTGGCGCTGGTGCGCGGAACGAATATGGTCAAGAAGGAACTCGGCCTGCCGGAAACTCATATTCCGGCGACCGACCGCAAGATCTCGATGGTGCCGCTCGCCTGAGCGGCGCCCCGCCGGACCGGAGCCGATCAGAGACGATGCCCGACAAGACCGCCAACCTGCGCGGCCTGAAGTGTCCGTTGCCGGCGCTGCGCACCCGCAAGCTGCTGTCGCAAATGGCGGCCGGCGAGGCGCTGACCATCGAATGCACCGATCCGCTGGCGGCGATCGACATTCCGAACCTGCTGCGGGAAACCGGCGACACGCTCGAAGGCTCGGAGACCGCCGACGGCGTACTCACATTCCGGATCAGAAAGCGTGCACGCTGAGGATCACGCAGCGACGACGTTGCTCGGCTGCCCGGCCTGAAAATTCTCGATGTGGCCGACGAGTTGCGCCCACAGCGTTTCCATCGCGCCCTGCCCGGCCCAGCCGACATGCGGCGTGACGATCACGTTCGGCCGTTCGAGGGTCGCGGCGAACGGGTGATCGGCGACGAACGGCTCGGACGTCAGGCAATCGAAGCCGAGGCCGGACACCAGCCCTTCGTCCAGCGCACGGACGGCGTCGCGCTCGACCACGAGCCCGCCACGCGCCGTGTTGATGAGCAGCGGCTTCCTCCTCATCTTGCGAAATTCCGCCATGCCGATCATGTCGCGCGTCTTCGGCGTCAGCGGGCAATGCAGCGTGATGATGTCGCTGCGCGCGAGCACCTCATCGAACGGCGTATAAAGCGGACCCAGCCCTTCGACACCCTTGTGCGCGGCGAACAGCGTCGTCATGCCGAACGCCTGGCCGAGCCGCGCGACCGCCTGGCCGATCGCGCCTTCGCCCATGATGCCGAGCGTTGCGCCGGCGAGTTCGCCGATCGGATGGCTGAAGAAGCAGAACTGCTTCGCCTTCTGCCATTCGCCGTCGATCACCGCTTGCCGGTAGCCGACGATGTTGCGGCGAAGCGCGAGAATAAGACCGAACGTGTGCTCCGGCACCGTATTGACGGCATAGCCGCGCACGTTCGAGACCACGATGCCACGGCGGCGGCAGACTTCGTGGTCGATCACGTCATAGCCGGTGGCCGCAACCGCGATCATGCGCAGTTGCGGCAGGCGCGCCAGATGATCTTCGCGGATGCAGACCTTGTTGGTGATCGCGATGGTCGCGCCGGCGAGCCGCGCGACGACCTCATCCGGCGCTGTCCTGCCGTGCTCGACCCAGTCATGCTGGAAACGCGGCCGCGCCAGTTCGACGGACGGCCCGATGGTTTCGCGGTCGAGGAAGACGATGAGCGGCTTTGCCGTCATGCGGGAACCTCCAGGCGCGCCTCGGCACGCGCCGGTTCGGCGGCGGAGCGCTGCTGCGGGTAGACCGGATAAATCCGGAGCGCACGGCCGAGTTGCTGCGTCAGCGTCAGAATGACGTCGATGTAAGGCGTCTCGATCCGGGCGAAGCGGGCCATCTCGCTGACGGCGGTGAGCAGCGCGTCCAACTCGAGCGGGCGGCCGTTTTCGAGATCCTGCAGCATCGAGGTGCGGTGTGCGCCGACACGCGACGCGCCGCGGATGCGCTTCTCAAGATCGACGCGGAACGACACGCCGAAGGCCGTCGCGACCTCCTGCGCTTCCGTCATCACATGCACGCAAAGCGCGCGCAGGTCGGGCTGCGTGGTGACGACGTCAAGCGTCGCCCGCGTCAGCGCGCTGATCGGGTTGAAGCACAGGTTGCCCCACAGCTTCAGCCACAGCTCGTTGCGGATGTTGTCGACGATCGGCGCGTCGAAACCCGCCGTCTTGAGCGCCTGCGACAGCCGCCGGCAACGCTCCGAGTCGCTGCCGTCCGGCTCGCCGAGCGAGAAGCGGTCGCCGTAGGTATGACGGATGACGCCGGGGCCGACGATCTCGGTCGCCGGATAAACGATGCAACCGAGCGCGCGTTGCGGGCCGATGGTGTTCCACTGGCGCGCGCCGGGATCGACGCTTTCGAGCCGCAGCTTTTCGAACCGCTTGTCGAGGCCGTAGGTGTACCACCACGGCACGCCATTCTGCCCGGTAACGACAGCTGTGCCGTCGCCAAGCAGCGGCGTCATCTGCTCGGCCGCTTCCCACGCCTGATGCGCCTTGACGCAAACGATGACGTAGTCCTGCGGCCCAAGTTCTGCGGGATTGTTGGTCGCCCGCGGGTGGCAGACGCGCTCCTCGCCGCCGATCTGCAGCGTGAGGCCGCGAGCGCGGATCGCCTGGAGATGCACGCCGCGCGCGACGAGCGACAACTCGACGCCGTCCACTTTGCTCAGGCCGGCGGCGAGATAACCGCCGATGGCGCCTGCGCCATAGATGCATATCTTCATGAGCGTTCCCCGATGCGGTTATGCGACACGATCGAGCTGGAGCTGCGGCGCGGTGGCGCGGAAGAACTCTTCCGCCGCCGCGACGCCGGAGCCCGCTTCGACCGGCACGCCGACATCGCGGAGCGCCATCTCACAACCTGCGAGCGCCGACAGGATCATGATTTCGTTCATGTGGCCGAGGTGCCCAATGCGGAACACGCGGACGGCGACCTTCGACAGGCCAACGCCGAGCGACAGGCGATAGCGGTGATAGGCGGCCTTCACCACGTCGTCGCTGTTGAAGCCCTTCGGCACGCAGACCGCCGAAACCGTGTCGGAATACCATTTCGGATGTTTGGCGCAGAGCGTCAGACCCCACGCGGCAACGCCCTTGCGCACGCTCTCCGCCATGCGGTGATGCCGGGCGAACACGTTGTCGAGGCCCTCGGCGAGCAGCATGTCGAGCGAAGCGCGCAGGCCGCGCATCAGCGTCGTCGCCGGCGTATAGGGGAAGTAGCCGTCCTTGTTGGTGCGGATCATGTCCGCGAAGTCATAGAAGCAGCGCGGGCACTTCGCGGTCTTGTGCGCCTCGAGCGCCTTCGGGCTGACCGCGACGATGGCGAGGCCGGTCGGCAGCATGAAGCCCTTTTGCGAGCCGGACACCGCGACATCGACGCCCCATTCGTCCATGCGGAAGTCGATGCTGGCGATCGAACTGACGCCGTCGACCATCAGCAGGGCCGGGTGGTTCGCCGCGTCCATCGCCTTGCGCACGCCGCCGACGTCGCTCGTCACGCCGGTCGCCGTTTCGTTGTGGCAGACCAGCACGGCCTTGATCTCGTGCGCCTTGTCCTCACGCAGACGCTGCTCGTAGGCATCGAGCGGAACGCCTTCGCCCCATTCGCACTGCACGGCTTCAGCGGTGAGGCCGTGGCGCGTGACGAGGTCGGCCCACAGATGCGAGAACTGGCCGAACACCGCGATCAGCACCTTGTCGCCGGGCGACAGCGTGTTGGTGATTGCGGCTTCCCAGCCACCGGTGCCGGAGCCGGGGAACAGGAAGACCTGGCCCTTCTCGGTCTTGAACGCCTTCTTCAAATCCTTGAACAGCGGCAGCGTGAAAGCCGGAAAGTCCGGCGAACGCTGGTCCTCGAGCGGAATGTCCATGGCCTGCCGCACACTGAACGGCATGTTGGTGGGGCCGGGAACGAAAAGACCATGAAAGCCAGACATTGCACCCTCCGTGCGGTTGAGACGTGAAAATCAGTTGTGAGCGGGGTAGATCGGAAACCGTTCGCACAGCGCGATGGCCTGCGCCTTCACCCATTGCTCGACCGACGCATTGTGGACCTCGCCGCGCGCGGCGAGATCGTCGAGCACGGCCACGATCATGTGGCCGATGGCGCGGAATTCCGTCACGCCGAAGCCGCGCGTGGTGCCGGCTGCGGTGCCGAGCCGCAGACCCGAGGTCACCGTCGGCTTCGCGGTATCGAACGGCACGCCGTTCTTGTTGCAGGTGATGTGCGCGCGGCCGAGGCTCTTTTCCGCCGCGGCGCCGGTCAGATTTTTCGGCCGCAGATCGACCAGGATCAGATGGCTGTCGGTGCCGCCGGTGACGATCGCAAAGCCCGCCTCCTTCAGAACGGTGCCGAGTACCTTGCAGTTCTCGACCACGGCGCGCGCGTAATCCCTGAATTCCGGCCGCAAGGCTTCGCCGAATGCGGCGGCCTTCGCGGCGATGACATGCATCAGCGGCCCGCCCTGCAGGCCGGGGAAGACGGCCGAATCGATCTTCTTTGCAATCTCGCCGTCGTTGGTCAGGATCATGCCGCCGCGCGGACCGCGCAGCGTCTTGTGGGTCGTCGTCGTCACCACATGGGCGTGTGGCAGCGGCGACGGATAGACGCCGCCGGCGACGAGACCCGCGAAATGCGCCATGTCGACCATAAGGTAAGCGCCGACCTCGTCGGCGATGGCGCGGAACGCAGCGAAATCGATTTCGCGCGGATAGGCGGAGCCACCCGCGATGATCACTCTCGGCAGGAATTCGCGGGCGCGATTCGCAACCTCGTTCATGTCGATGAGATTGTCGCCGGCGCGCACGCCGTAGGAGATCGCGCGGAACCATTTGCCCGACAGGTTGGGCGCCGCGCCGTGGGTGAGATGCCCGCCGGCCGATAGCGCCATGCCGAGGATGGTGTCGCCCGGCTTGGTCAGCGCGAGCAGCACGGCCTGGTTGGCCTGGCTGCCGGAACTCGGCTGAACGTTGGCGTAAGCGCAACCGAACAGTTCGGTCGCGCGCGCAATCGCGAGCGCCTCGACTTCGTCGACATATTGGCAGCCGCCGTAATAGCGGCGGCCGGGATAGCCTTCGGCGTATTTGTTGGTGAGCACGGAGCCGGCGGCGTTCAGCACCGCGGTGCTGACAATGTTCTCCGACGCGATCAGCTCGATCTCATTGCGCTGGCGGTCGAGCTCGCGCGTGAGGCTGGCGGCGAGAACCGGGTCCGCCTGCGCCAGCTCGGCCGCGAAGAAATCCGGCGCCCCACCCTTGGCCCCGCTCCCCGTTCCGTCTTTGCCGACTTGCAGTCGTGACGTGTTCTGCATGGCTCGCCCTCTCTGGAATAATGTATGCCAACACGTTTTTCCTGAAAATGGAAATCGTTTCTATTTTTCAAGATACTCGCATGTTGAAAAAATACCTTATAAAACAATATATTATAGTGACGCTCGTAATCGAATGGGCGAATATTAGAATTCCATTCGAATCGGAAGAGGTTTTGATGGTCGGACGACCCCGGACAACAAGCGAGGCCTCGAGCACAGCCCAGATGGGCGGCTCGGTGCAGGCGCTCGAGCGCGGCCTCAACCTCATGGCGCTGATCGCAGAGGGTGACGGGCTGTCACTGACGACGATCGCCCAGCGCGCCGGCATCGCCGCCTCCACCGCGCACCGGATTCTCAGCACGCTGAAGGCGAGCGGCTTCGTGCAATGCGACGACACGCACCGCTATTTCGTCGGCGCACAGGCCTTCCGCATCGGCAGTGCGTTTTTGCGGAACCGCAAGATGGCGATTGTCGGCCGGCGCGTCATGCGCCAGCTCATGGAAGCGAGCGGTGAAACCGTCAGCATGGCGATCGAGAACGATGGCTTCGTCGTCTTCGTCTCGCAGGTCGAGAGCCATCAGGCGATCCGCGCCTTTCATCGTCCTGGCGCGCGCGGCCCGCTGCACGCATCGAGCCTCGGCAAGGCGATGATGGCGACGCAGACGGAGGACGGCGTGGCGCAGCGCCTGCATCGCGCCGGCATGCAGAAGCTCACGAAGAAGACGATCATCGACCCCGACGCACTGCTCAAGGATCTGGCGGCGGCGCGGGCGCGCGGCTGGGCGGTCGACGACGAGGAGCAGTCTGACGGGCTGCGCTGCGTCGGCGCCGCGATCTTCAACGAGCACGGCGAGGCGGTCGGCGCGATTTCGATTTCCGGACCGACCGTGCGGATGAGCGAAGAAAGACTCGGCGAGCTTGGCCCGATGGTGAAGCGCGCCGCTGCCGAGATCACCGAGTTGATCGGCGGAAGCCGGCCGGAGGGCTGACGATTTCCACGTCGCGCGCTTTCGCGCACGCGACGGGAAAGAACTCGCCGGGAGAGCGCATGTCGCACCCTCCCCGGTGAAGCCGAACGGTCAGGTCAGCACCTCGGCCACGCGCTCCAGCGCCTTCTCGAAACAGGCGAGCGGCGCGCGCGCGATACCGGCACCGACCTGGCCGACGCCGGGCAGCCGGTGCGCAATCCCGGTGTTGATGTAGGGCGTGATGCCGGTCTGCAGCACCTTGCGGATGTCGATGCCGGTCGGAAGCCCCGCGTAATCGAGGTTCGGCATCGTCCAGTCGGGGCTGCGCCCCGCGGTGATCTCGTACATCGCCATCGTGTATTGCGCCGCCTCGCTCGCCTTGCCGGCGCCGACGAAGCCGGCGACCGCAGGCGACGTCGCCATCGCGCAGCCGCCAAGGCCGATCGTTTCGACGATGGCCGAGTCGCCCATGTCGGGATTCGCATCCTTTTCCGAATAGCCGGGAAAATACATGCCAACCGGCATTTCCACCGGCGCGGTGAACCATTCCGATCCTGTCGCGCTCACCTGAATGCCGAAGTCGGTGCCGTTGCGGCACATCGCCGTCACGATGGTCGAATTCGGGATATCGCGGACCGGGTCCATGATCGACTTCGCCATCGCCATCGCGATGTTGAGGAAGAACTGGTCGTTCTGCCCGACGAATTTCAGAACGCCGGTCAGCTTCTCGTCGAGCCACTGGCCGAGCGCGGGCGCGATCTCGCGCATGAACAGCGCAGAGCAGGCGATGTTGCGCTGGTGCATTTCATCGCCCATCGAGAGGCCGCGCGCGATGATGTTCTTGAGCGGGATGCCGCCGGCGCGCTGCAGCGCAGCGGACAAGGCCGGCCCGAGCACGGTTGCGGTCCAGCGCAGGCGGTCGAGCACTTCCTTGTCGTTGCCGCCGAACCGCAACACCTTTCCGAGACCTTCATTGATGGTGCAGAACGCGCGATTGCCGAAGGCCTTATTCTCGACGATCAGCACCGGCTGCGTCGGCGTCACCATTCCGGTCATCGGGCCGACGGCGCCGAAGTGATGATTGGGATGGAAGGCGAATTTTCCGGCAGCAGCAGCCGTTTCGGCCACCGCGAGATCAGGCGCGAGGCCCTCGAACACGGCGATGCCGCACACCGCGCCGCGCATCGGGCCGCACATCCGGTCCCAGGTGATCGGCGGGCCGGCATGCAGGATCATCCCTTTTTTCAGGCCGGGAATGACCTCTCCCGCCGGCTTCACGTCGACCAGGACGGTCTCCGCCGCGAAGATCCGCCGCAGGGCCTCTGCATTCGCCTTTTCGATCGCTTCCATCGCACGTTCCTTTTGCATCGCCGGGACGCCGGCACAAACGCACAAGCCGGCGAAGAAGTCATGTTTGGCACGATACTTCTGTGAATTCCGGACGACGATAGGTGAGCTTGGGACACAAATCAATAAAGGTGAGATAATCATTTTTTTCGAAATTATTTGTCACCACCCGCAAAATCAGTAATATTCGACTTCCGTGGCCCCGCCACGGATGATCGACTGTCTTGCGAGGGGAGACGGACGTGTCCGCAGGAATTCCCAAGAGGCTCGTGATCGCCATCGGCGGCAACGCCACGCACCCGGAAGGAATCCGGGGAACGCCGACCGAACAGGCCGACGTCGCCGCGCAGCTCGGCCAGTCGCTGCTGCCGGTGATGGAGCTCAACAACGAACTCATCCTCACCCATGGCAACGGCCCGGTGGTCGGCAAGATCCTGATGCGGCAATCGCTCGCCCGGCATCGGGTCGAGCCGATGTCGCTCGATATCTGCGTCGCCCACAGCCAGGGCGGCATCGCCTATCTGCTGATGCAGGCGTTGGAAAACGCGCTGCGCGCCAAGGCAAACCCGCGCCACGTCGTCTGCATGCTCACCCAGGTCGAGGTCGACCCGAACGACCCGGCTTTCGCCAATCCGTCGAAGCCGATCGGTTACTTCTATACCGAGGAAGAAGCCCGCGCCCTTCAGGACGAACTGGGCTGGCTGATGCGCGAGGATTCCGGCCGCGGCTGGCGGCATGTCGTGCCGTCCCCGCAGCCCAAGCACATCGTTGACATTTCACTGGTGCGCACGCTCGCGGCGAGTGGCGCGGTCGTCATCGCGGGCGGCGGCGGCGGCGTACCGGTGGTGCGTGGCCCCATGAAGCAGCGCCACGGCATCGAAGCCGTCATCGACAAGGACCGCACCTCCGCGCTAATGGCGAACGTGCTCGGCATCGAGGATCTGATGATCCTGACCGCGGTGCCGCGCGTCGCGATCAATTTCGGCAAGCCGAACCAGCAGGCGCTCGACCGGGTGACGTTGAAGGATATTCGCAAGCTCCATGACGAGGGTCACTTTCCACCCGGCAGCATGGGTCCCAAGATCGACGCCGCGATGCAGTTCATCGAGGGCGGCGGCAAGCGCGTCATGATCGGCCGTCTCGAAGACGCCGTGCCGGTGATGGAAGGCAAGACCGGCACCCATATCGTCGCCGACCCGTAAGGCGCGCGACGTTTCGTAGTGATGTCAGGCAGGCCGCAATGGCTTCCTATTCGTGAGGTTGAAATGGAAATCGACAAGCTCCTTCAGGCGGAAATCCGCGTCATCAATGTCGGCCTGCGCGAATTCGCGCGCGACCTCGAGGCGCGCAAGACCCCGGTGGTTCATGTGGAATGGTCGCCGCCGGCCGTAAAGAACCCGAAGATCGCCGCGCTGCTCGCCAAAATGGGAAGCTGAAATGACGGCCTCCCTCGCCGACCGCATCGACGAAGCCAATCGCGAAGCGCACCGGCGCATGCTCGCCGGCGACCCGGCGCTGGTCGACGTCCAGTCCGCATCGCAGGTCATTCCGAACTTTCCCGAACGCACGATCCTGCACGCCGGTCCGCCGATCACCTGGGATCGCATGTGCGGCCCGATGCAGGGCGCCGTCGCCGGCGCGATCGTGTTCGAGGGCTGGGCGCCCGACATCGAGCAGGCCAACGCGCTGGCCGCCGCAGGCAAGGTGAATTTCCAGCCGAACCATCATTTCGGCGGTGTCGGACCGATGACCGGCATCACCACGCCGAACATGGCGGTGCTCGTGGTCGAAAACCGTGTCTTCGGCATCAAGTCCTACTGCACGGTCAACGAGGGCCTCGGCAACGTGATGCGCTTCGGCGGCAACGACCGCGAGGTGATCGAGCGCCTGCAGTGGATGAGCAAGGTCGCCGGTCCCGCGCTCGGCAAGGCGGTGCGCAATCGCGGCGGTATTCCGCTGAAAAACGTGATCGCCCGCGGGCTGACGATGGGGGACGAGATGCACATGCGCAACGCCGCGTGCTGCGGCCTGATCCTGCGCGAGCTCGCCGGCGACCTCGCCGAGACCAACGCACCCGATCTTGCGCGTATCCTGAAATTCATCTCCGGCAACGACATGTTCTTCCTGAACGTCGTGATGGCGGCAGCGAAGGCCATCGCCGCGCCCGCGCACGGCATCCCCTATTCCACCGTCGTCACGACGATGGCGCGCAACGGCACCGATTTCGGCATCCGCGTCAGCTCGACCGGCGATCGCTGGTTCACCGGGCCGGCGCAGCACGCGCGCGGCCTGTTGTTTGCCGGCTTCACCGAGGCCGACGCCAATCCCGACATCGGCGACTCCTGCATTACCGAAACCGTCGGCCTCGGCGGATTCGCGATGGCCGCTTCCCCCGCCGTCGTCGGATTCCTCGGCGCCGGCTCGATGGCGGACGCGATCGCGTATACGCGACGGATGACGGAAATCACCATCGGCCCCAACCCCGAATGGCGGCTTCCGACGCTCGACATGATGGGCGTTCCGACCGCCATCGACATTCGCAAGGTGCTGGCGACCGACACATTGCCGGTCATCAACACCGCCATCACCAATCGCCGGCCCGGCAAGGGCCAGATCGGTGCGGGCGTCGTTCATCCGCCGCTGGCCTGCTTCGAGGAAGCGCTGACGGCCTTCGCTGAACTTTATGGAGCCGCGTAACAATGACCGTCCTCAAGAACCAAGTCCGCCGCGGGTTTTACATGGATTCCGTGGCGCTCATGCGCATCTCGCGCGCGGTGACCGCCCTCTCCGGCGTCGATGCCGCGGCGCTGATGATCGGCTCCACGACGAACAAGCGTCTGATGGAAGACGCGGGGCTTCTTGACGCAGACGGCGGCCAGGCCGGCCCGAACGACCTGATCCTCGCCGTTCGCGCCGACACCGCGGCGAATGCCGAAGCGGCCATCGCCGAGGCAACGACGCTGCTCAACAAGCCGGCGACGGTTGAAGGAGAAGCGCAGAAATACAATCCGAAGACCATCGATACGGCGATGCAGCAACTGCCCGGCGCCAACGTCGTGCTGATTTCGGTTCCCGGCGAGTTTGCGACGGCGGAAGCCCGCCGCGCGCTCGGCAAGGGTCTGCACGTCATGATGTTCAGCGACAACGTTCCGATCGAGAACGAGGTCGCGCTCAAGAACGAGGCGCGCGAGCGCGGCCTGCTGCTGATGGGACCGGACTGCGGCACGGCGATCATCGGCGGCGTGCCGCTCGCTTTCGCCAACGAAGTCCCGCGCGGCGAAATCGGTATCATCGCCGCCTCCGGCACCGGCCTGCAGGAAGTCTCGACGCTGATTGCCCGTTACAAGAGCGGCGTCTCGCACGCGATCGGCGTCGGCGGTCGTGATCTCAAGGAGGCCGTCGGCGGCATCATGACGCTGATGGCGCTCGACGCGCTCGACCGCGACAGCGCCACCAAGCAAATCGTCATCATTTCGAAACCGCCGGCAAAAGCGGTGGCGGACCGCATTCTCCAGCGCATCGCGAAGAGCAAGAAGCATTTCACGCTCTGCTTCCTCGGGATGGACAGCGCCGACGTCCCGGCCAACGCCCAGCTCGTTCCGGACCTGCGGTCGGCGGCAGCAGCGTGCCTGCCGAAGGCGCGAATCGACTGGGACGGCAAGCGTCCCGACGTCGCGGCGACCGCCAAGCGCATCGCGCCCGGCCGCAACCGCATCAAGGGGCTGTTCAGCGGCGGCACGATGTGCGCCGAGGCTCAGGTCGTGCTGCGCCGCGCCGGCCTCGAGGTTTCATCGAACGTGCCGATCACCGGCGTCAAGAAACCGGCCGAGGCGCCGCGGGCGCATGCGCTGCTCGACCTCGGCGACGACGAGTACACGGTCGGCCGCCCGCACCCGATGATCGACCCGTCGCTGCGCAACGACATGCTGAAGAAGACGCTGGACGACCGTCAGACCGCCGTGATCCTCGTCGACGTGGTGATCGGCCACGGCGCGCATGCCGATCCGGCCGGCGAGTTGGTCGCGCAGCTGCCGCCGCAGGACGCGAGGCTCGCGGCCATCGTCGCGTCGGTGTGCGGCACCGAGACCGATCCGCAGGGCTACAGCCGCCAGGTGGAAGCGCTGCGAGCCGCGGGCGTCATCGTCGCGCCGTCGAACGCCCATGCTGCGGAACTGGCGATCGAACTCCTGAAGGCCGCGCAATAAGCGCGGCCTTTCGGCGGACGGCAGCGCCGCCCGCGATCCGGCAAAAGCGGCTTGAAATCTTACCGGCGCGGCTTCTTCGCGCGAACCTTCTGCGGCTTGCGCCGCCGGTCGGCGGTCTGAAAATTATCGACCACCAGCTTGGTCGCCTGGTCGATGTGATCGGCGAGCAGGTTCGCCGCAGCATCCGCGTCGCGGGCAAGCGCCGCATCGACGATGCGCTGATGCATCAACGTTCGCGCCGCGCTCCACAGATGGGTCGGCAAGGCGCGGCGGCGATAGCGATCGAACAGGTCGTTGAGCAACCCGTGCAGGTGCAGCAGGCAGGGCGAATTGCAGCACGATACCAGCGTGTAGTGGAACTCGCGATGACGGCGCTCCCACACATCCTCGCCGTGTTCCTTGCCGGTCTTGGCCAGCAAATTCATCTTGTAATGCGCGGCCACCACGCGCGCTTCCCACGCGTCGTCGCCATTCTTGATCGAGAGGCGCAGCGCGAAGTCCTCGATCTCCTTGCGGACCATGGCGATGTCCATGAAGTCCTGCACCGACACGCTTGGCACGCGGAAGCCGCGCTGTCCGGTCGCCACCACCAGCCGATTCTCGGCAAGCCGCGACAGCGCCTCGCGCAGCGGGCTGAGGCCGACGCCATAGGCTTTCCGCAGTTCCTCGAAGCGCAACTTCTTGCCCGGCGGCAACTGCGAACTCAGGATGTCCGCCCGCAGCTTCTCGAAAACCTCGATGGCGAGCGTACGCGCGGGCCGGTCCGCCGTGTCGTAAAACGGCTCAACTTCAGCAGCGTTGGAGGTCGCCCGAGCCATGATTGCTATGATGATATAATTCTTCGCTCCGGCGAAGACCTGCCGCCGATATCAACGGATACAACAGATCGGCCACATGCGGCAATGAATTCGATTTTTTTCCAAACAACGAAATCTTTCGACGGCTGCACCCTGGACCCGGGCCGGGCCGAAACCGGCCGCCGGAAGGCCCGCCAATCCGGAACCGCTGCGTGAAAACGTCGCTTCAGCCCGCCATTCCGACGACGTCCATCGGCACGATCGCAACAGACGTGCTGACCCACGACCGGAACGGCGTGGTTCTCGCCGTCTTCCGCCGCAGCTTCTACGTCAAATTCGGCGAGGATCTCGTCTGCGTCGGCCCGGCCGAACTCGAGTCCGGGCCGCTCAATCTGCTTTACGCGCGCGGCGGCGAATTTCCGTGGTCCGACCGGCTGTCCGCCGGCGCCGAAGCAAGTTGTCGCTCGTCGCTGCTGACGATCGGATCGCTTTGCAGCTTCGACTGTTCGAGCGCGGAGCCTTGGCAGCCAGTACGTCCCGGCCGGATCGATCCGGCCGCCGTTCGCCGGGGTTTGTCGGCGCTTGCGGGAGAATTGCAAAGCCACAGTCCCGGCGGTATCGGCCCGCTGATCGCGCCGATCCTGACCAATGCCGCCGAAGCCCCGGACGATGCGCTCGGCATCTATCCGGCCATCCGCGAACTGCGAACCATGCTGTTCACGTTCGACCGGCATGGCGACAGACTCTCGGCCATTGTGTCGCAGCTTGTCGGCCTCGGGCCCGGTCTGACGCCGTCCGGCGACGACATGCTAGGCGGGCTGATGGCCGGCCTGAATTTCTTCGGTCATGCCGACGCCGCGGCGCAGCTTGCCGCCGTCGTGCTTCCGGCGGCAGCTACCGGCACTAGCATCATCAGCAATGCGCATCTGCGCGCCGCCTCCGGCGGCCGCTTGACCGCGCCGCTGTGGGACGCCGTATCGTCCATCGGCGCCGGTGGCGACGGCCTTGCCGGCGCTCTGCAGCGCGTTGCGAAAATCGGGCATTCTTCGGGCTGGGACACCCTGGCCGGCGCGGCTCTTGCCGCGGATGCGGTGTCCGCCGGGATCGCGGCAAAGTGATCGCGATGCCGCAGCTTTTCCGCGCGCGACAAAAAGCGCCCATGAGGCCATGCGCCAGCGATTCTGACCATTCTTTCGATCTTTGCCAGAATTTCGAAATATATTGACTCCGCCGAACAAACGTTGATTATCGGGCCTCGATGAGGCGCTCCCCCGGAGCGCCCGGTTGCCGGCGGCGCGCACCTCTGTCGCATGCGATCGCACGGCGGTTGCGCCCCGGCGCCGGCCCACGCGGAGAAAAAAACATATGCCCGACAATCGGAATCTGGAATCCCGAGTCATTTGCGTGCCGATGGCCTCGCCCGGCGACGTATCGCAGGTCGCTGCGCTGTTCGACAAGAATGAAGTCGACCCGGCGCATGTCGTCGCGATCATGGCGCAGACCGAAGGCGACGCCTATGCGCGCGGCTACGCGACGCTGGCGATGGAGGTTCTGCTCTCGGAACGGCTCGGCATCACCCGCAAGCAGGTGTTCGACAAGATTCCGATGATGATGATCGGCGGCGTCGGCGGCATCATGTCGCCGCACATCTACCTGTTCATCAAGCAGCCGTCGTCGGCGCCGGCGGCGAAGGGCAAGCGCCTCGCCATCGGCGTCGCCAGCACGCGCGAACTGAAGCCCGAGGAATACGGCACGATGGTCCAGGTCGATCTCGTCGCCGAAACCGTGAAGAAGGCGATGGCCGACGCGGGCATTACCGACCCGTCGCAGATCCATTGCGTCGAAGTGAAATGCCCGGCGATGACGCCGGCGCGGCAAGCCGACGCCGAAAGCCGCGGTCAGAAGGTGGTCGCCGGCAATCCGGCCGTCGCGTCCTCGCTCGCCAAGGGCGCCTGCGCGCTCGGCGTCGCGGTCGCGACCGGTGAGGTTCCGCGCGACAAGCTCAAGGACGGCATGATCAACGTCGAGAAGAATTATTTCTCGTCGATCGCCTCCACCTCGGCCGGCGGCGAGCAGGTCGCCTCCCGCGTCATGGTGATCGGCAATGCCGACGGCGTGCCGGGCCGCCTGGTTGCCGCGCACGGCATGATGCGCGACCAACTCGACGTCGAGGGCGCACGCCAGGCTTTCGCCGCGGCCGGACTGGAGTTGAAGAACGGCATTCTCGCGGAGGGCGACCGCAAACGCGTCGCCGCCGTGCTCGTCAATGCCGGCGCGGACTACGTCACCAACGTCCGCGGCCGCCGTCATGTACTGCATTCCGACTTCCTCGCGCCGTTCAGCGGCATCCAGGCCAAGGCGGTGGCGCATGCCGTCGTCGGGTCGGTCGTGGGCGACACCCTCTTCCTGGCTTCGGCCGGCGCGGAACATCAGGGTCCTCCGGGCGCCAACCTGATCTGCGTTGTCGCCGAAGCGAAAGACTGACCGAAATTGGAGCCGGAACATGGACGTTGAAAAGCATCTGCGGCTGACCTCGGCCGGGGCGAAGAAGATCATCGATGCGGCGGTCGCCAAGGCGACCGCGATGGGCAAGCCGCAATGCATCGCCGTCGTCGACGAAGGTGGCAACCTGCTCGCCTTCACGCGGATGGACGGCGGCAAGGTGCTGAGCATCGAGTCCTCGATCCGCAAGGCCGCGACAGCCGCCTCGAGCCGCGGACCGACCGGCGGCATCCAGGGCGACCTCGAATTCCGCCTTGCCCACGCAACGTCCGGCAAGCTCGTCAACCTGAAAGGCGGTCTGCCAATCATCGTCGACGGCGTGACCATCGGCGGCGTCGGCGTCGGTTCGCAGACCGGCGAAGAGGATCTCGAAGTCGCCAAGGTCGGCGTCGCGGCAATCGCCGGCGCGCAGACCTTCGACTGACCTTGCCGCCGCGGAGAAGGATGGCGCGGCGATACGTCCGCCGCTAGGATTTCGTCCATGCGCGTCGCCGTCTTCTGCGGATCGAACTTCGGCAAATCGGACATCTATCGCGAGAGCGCGGTCGAACTCGGCCGCGCTCTTGCCGCAAGAGGCAACGTCCTCGTTTTCGGCGGGACCAATAAAGGCCTGATGAAAGTCGTCGCCGATGCGGCGCTCGATGCCGGCGGCGAAATCCACGGCGTCATTCCCCGCAATCTGGTCGAGAAGGGCCAGCAGCATCCAAAATTGACCGTGGCCGACGTGGTGGCGGACCGCGCGGTGCGCAAGGTCCGCATGGCCGAGGTCGCAGATGCCTTCATCGCCATGCCGGGCGGCATCGGCACGATCGAGGAACTGTTCGACATGTGGGTCGACGCCCAGTTCGACGGCCACAAGAAGCCGCTCGGCCTCTACAACGTCGACGGCTTCTTCGATGGCATACTTGCTTTCATCGACTCGATGATCGCGCGCGGCTTCCTGCCGCCGCAGCAGAAGGACATGCTGATCGTCGAAGCCGGGCCGGACGCCCTGCTGGATCGTTTCGGCAGCTTCACGCCGATCACCGTTTCCAAGTGGATGTGACGGCCAGGCCAACCCCTGCCACGCCGCAAGGCGCCGACGCCTAATCCAGGTAGCCTGCCGAAACTGCCCAAAGATCGGGCAGGACAACCGCCGGCTCGCCCGGAAATTCCGTAAATCTCTGTAAAACCGCCTTTTGTAATATTATCAGTGATATCATTTTTTTTCGAAATTATTATTGACAGGGATTTTCCCCGGACTACGGTTTGCCCCGGGAGATCGCGGAGCGCGTCTCAGCGCAAGGCCGGCGCAGACCGGTCGATGCCGAGCAATGCCGTCCCGCGAAACGAAGCGCCTGCTGGTGCGGAACGTAGCGGCCATATCGACCCTCCCGATCGGGACGGCCTGCCGCGAATTCCAATCCGGCGCGAAGTCCTCGCCGCCGGCGCTGCCGGCAGCGCGATTCACACAAGGGGGAAGTCATGATTTTCGCTGACTGGGCTGGTCTTTTCTGGATTGTTGCGACGATCTTCGTCAGCTTCGCCGCTGTCGGCATCGGCATCATCGTCGCCGAGATCTTCGGCCGGCAGCATGCCGTGCTCTGGATCGTCGCGATTCAAGGCGCGTTTCAGGTCTTCATTTCGTTCACCTCGGCACAGTTCGTCGGACTGGTGATCGGCGGCGTAACCTTCATCACCATCGCCGGATCGCTGGTTTATCCGACGCTGGAGCTCGGCCAGAACTACCTGAGCGAGTTCTACGGCCTGAAGGTTTCGCGCACGTCGGTGAACGCGCAGCTCGTGTGCCGCATCATCACGGCGGCGCTGCTCGCCTTCCTGTTCCTGCTGCCCTACCCGCCGAAGTTCGAGCAGAACCACGCGAACTTCGTCAGCCTCAACGCCATCGTGCCGCGCATTGCGATCGCGAGCATCATCGCGACGTGGATCACCGGCCTGGTGATGGTCTACGTCTACGACGCGGTGCGCAATCTCACCGGCGAGCGCATGATGTGGCTGCGCGCGCTCTCCGCCAACATCGTGTCGATGACCGTGAACTCGATCCTGTTCGTCCTGATGGCGTTCGCCGGCGTAATGAGCTTCGGCGTGCTGCTGAACATGGTCCTCGTTCAGATCCTGTTCAAATTCATCGACTCGTTCTTCGAGCTTGGCTTCCTGTATGGGCTGCGCTCGCTGAAGGATCGCGGAATCCTCAATGTCGGCGCGAAGGAAGTGCCGGTCGAACAGCGATAATCAGCGAAGGACCGCCGAGCGTCGGACCGGCGGAAAGGTGTGCGAATGAACAAGGCCTCGGAAGTTGCACGTTTGGATGCCGGCGCAGACACCGTGCATTGGGGCTATTTCGACGCGCGCCTTTCTCCGGTCCTGACGATCGACAGCGGCGAGCGGGTCACCATCTCGACGGTGTCGGGCTCGGCCGACCTGCTGCCGCCGCCGCCGATGGAAGTGCCGTCCGCCCTTCCCGCGATCCATGCCAAGAACGGCCCGCAGCGCTTCTTCGGCCACATGTGCACCGGGCCCGTCGCGGTGCGCGGCGCCAAGGCGGGCCAAGTGCTGCAAGTCGATATCGAAAAAATCGACCCCTATTACGACTGGGCCTATAATCAGATCCGCCCGCTGACCGGCGCCTTGCCGGCGGACTTCGCCGAGGCGCGCGTGGTCCATCTCACGCTCGATCGCCAGCGCAGGATGTGGAAACTGCCGTGGGGCCCTGAAGTGCCGCTGCGGCCGTTCTTCGGCATCATGGCCGTCGCGCCGGCGCTCGAATGGGGAGCGCTGCCGACGGTGCCGCCGCGCCGCAACGGCGGCAATATCGACAACAAGGAACTCGTCGAAGGGGCGACGCTGTATCTACCGATTTTCACCGACGGCGCATTGTTCTCGGTCGGGGACGGACACGGCGCGCAGGGCGACGGCGAAGTCTGCCTGACCGCGGTCGAAACCGGCCTCGTCGGCACGTTCCGCCTCACGGTGCGCGACGACCTCACGCTGCAGTGGCCGCGCGCCGAAACGCCGACGCATGTGATCACGATGGCGTTCGATCCCGACCTCGACAACTGCGTCGTCACCGCGCTTCGTCAGATGATCGACCTTGTTTGCGAACGCACGGGGATGGATCGCTACCAGGCCTATTCGCTGCTGAGCCTTGTGGGCGACCTGCGGATCACCCAGGTGGTGAACGCCAACAAGGGCGTCCACCTGATGCTGGAAAAGACTTACCTCGCCCCGGTGCGACGCTAGCCGCTTACGGGCGGCACCCCACACCCCCTTGCCGCCATCCGGCATATTAATGAGGAAGCCCGGAGCGGCCGCCGCCGGGCCCAATTGTGGCGGCCGGCCAGCCGGTACCGGCCAACTAAAAGCCCCGCCAATTTGGCGGGCTTTTAGTTGGCGGAGAGGGAGGGATTCGAACCCAAAAGGCCCTGCGCAGCAGGGCCGTACTGGCGCGAGGCGGCGTGCGACACACGCCGCCGCGCGCAAAGGATCGGGGGTTCGATATCCCATCCCGCCAACTAAAAACCCCGCCTGTTTGGCGGGGCTTTTAATTGGCGGAGAGGGAGGGATTCGAACCCCCGATACGGTTGCCCGTATGCCGCATTTCGAGTGCGGTGCATTCAACCACTCTGCCACCTCTCCGGGGTGCCGCGGGGGAAACCCGCAAGTCACAGTGGTTAATCGGTCCGATTTCTAACCAAGGCCCCGGAGACAAACAAGGGTCCGGCGCGCTATTCTGCCGCGGCAGGTTCGCTAGGGATCCGTCGTGGGGACGGACCCGCAATGTGCATTCGATGACCCTCGAGCGTCTCCAGTCCAACCTGATCGGCATCGCCTACGCGATGCTGATGGTCGTCGGCGTCGCCGCCGTCATGCGGATTCTGCGAGAGATCGGCTACCCGCTCCAAAGCTCGATGCTGTTCATCATCCCGGTGCTGGTCGCAGGATCGCGCTGGGGCCTCATCCCGGCGCTTGCCGCGGCGGCCGGCGGTATCGCCATCTCCGCCTACTTCTTTATCTACCCGCTCTACAGCTTCTCGATGAGCGAACCGCAAAGCATCATTCGCTCGCTGCTCTATATTTTCGTGGCGGTGGTGACCAGCCACCTGTCGTCGCAGCTCAAGCGTCAGATCGAGATTTCCCGGCAGCGCGAGATCGACGTTCGCGATCTCTACGCGTTCTCGCGCCGTCTCGCAGTCGCCTTCGGCGTTCCGGAAATTCACGCCGCGATCGAAGATCATCTCGCATCGGTTACCGAACGCAGGGTGATCCTGCTTGCCAACGCGCAGGAAGCCGCGAGCGGCAGAGGCCGCCGCGGCGGCACAGCGATCCCCGAAAAAGTGCGCGCCAAGGTCGTCGAGATCGCAGCCAATCCGCAAACCTCCACCGGAAGCGCGCTGGTCAAGACCGGACAGAAGGAAACATGGCTCGTCCGCGCCGTGTCGCCGAAGAGTCCCGAATTCGGCATCGTCGCCGTCAATCTCGGCCGCGAACACGACAACGTCATCAACGAATTGCGGGTTCGCGTCGAAACCGCGCTGGCGGACGCAACCGCGACACTGGAACGACTCGGCGTCGCCCATGCGATCAGCGAAGCGCGCATGCGGGCGCAGACCGACCAGTTGCGCGAGGCGTTGATCGGATCGGTCTCGCACGAACTGCGCACGCCGCTTGCCTCGATCATGGGCGCTGCGACCGTGCTCGGCTCCGCCCCGGCGCTGGCCGGCGAAGGCAAGCTCAAGGCCCTTGTCACCGACGTGCACGACGAGGCCGAACGGCTCAATCACGACATTCAGAACCTGCTCGATGCGAGCCGTATCAGCAGCGACGGCATCAATCCCAAGGCGGAATGGGCCGATCCGGGCGACATTATCAACTCCGCACTCGACCGCTGCCGCCGCCGGCTCGAAGGACATCCGGTATCGCTCAATGTACCGCCCGACCTGCCGCTTCTGCACGTCGATCCGGTGCTGGTGAAGCAGGCGCTCGTGCAGGTCTTCGACAACGCCGCGAAATATTCTTCGCCCGGCGCGCCGATCGATGTCGCGGTGAAGAATCTCGGCAAACAGATTTCGATCACGGTCAACGACAACGGCGCCGGGCTGACCGAATCCGACAAGACATCGATGCTCGATCGCTTTTTCCGCGGCGAGCGCCATGTTGCGACGACGAGCGGCTCCGGCCTCGGCCTGTGGATCGCGAACGCTTTCGTCGACGCCAATGGCGGCCGGCTGATCACCAACAGCGACGGACCCGACCTCGGCTCGGCAATCACAATCGAACTTCCGGTGGCGGAAGCCGCCATGACAAACGTGGACAATGACTCCGATGAGTAACCCTGGAACCGTGGTGCTGATCGTCGACGACGAAGTTCAGATCCGGCGCTTCCTGCGCACGGGCTTCGAGCTGAACGGCTATTCCGTGCATGAAGCCGGAACCGGCACCGAGGCGATCCGCCTCGCGACGCTGCAGCCGATCGATCTCGTCATCACCGATCTGGCGTTGCCGGACATCGACGGCTCCGAGATCGTCGAACGCATCCGGTCGTGGTCGAGCGTGCCGATCATCGTGCTGTCGGTGCGCTCCAATGAGTCGGAAAAGGTCAAGCTGCTGGAACTCGGCGCGGACGACTACATCGTCAAGCCGTTCGGCATGGCCGAATTGATGGCGCGCGTGCGCGTCGCGATGCGCCGGCAGATGCGCGCCGCGAGCGGCGAGCCGGTCGTCAAGGTCGGTCCCCTGGCGATCAATCTCGCGACCCGTTCGGTCACACTCAACGACGAACGGCTGACGCTGACGCCGAAGGAATATCGGCTGCTTCAGGTGCTGGCGCAGCACGCCGGCAATGTCGTCACTCACCAGCACCTTCTCAAGGAGGTCTGGGGCTCGATCCACGTCCACGACACCCACTACCTGCGGATTTTCGTGCGCAAGCTGCGCCAGAAGATCGAACCCGATCCCAACATCCCGCGCATCCTGCTGACCGAGCTGGGGGTCGGCTACCGCCTCGCCCAATCGGGCAGCGAACCCGATAATGCAACAGCCACAACGGCGGAAAGCGCTGTTAAATCAGCGAATTAGCCGTTTTGACGGCACCCGCGGCCCGTCCTGCCGGCGCGGCTTGGTTCCTTGACAGGGCGGCCCTTTACCCGTCATAAGCATGCCGCCGCGGGCCGTCAGGTCCGCGTGCTTTTTGAGGGGCATTTAAGCCCTTTCAAACACACCACAATCGACTGAAAGAAGCCGGTCCGGGCCTGCCCGAACGCCGGAATCGAACACTGAGGAAAAACGATGTTCGCAGTCATCAAAGCCGGCGGTAAGCAGTACCGCGTCGCGGCTGAAGATGTGATCCGGATCGACCGCGTCAGCGGCAATCCGGGTGAAGTTGTTGAATTCGGCGAGGTGCTCGCCGTCGGCGGCGACACGCCGACGATCGGCACGCCCACCGTGTCCGGCGCGACGGTTGCCGGCGAAGTGCTCGCTCACGAGCGCGGCGCCAAGGTGATCGCCTTCAAGAAGCGCCGCCGCAAGAATTCGCGCCGCAAGCGCGGCTACCGGCATGAGTTTTCGGTGATCCGCATCACCGAGATCCTGACCGGCGGGGCCAAGCCCTCGCAGACGCCGCCACCGCGGCCGCAGCGCGAGGCCAAGCCGAAGCCGGCGGCCGACACCGCGGCCGAGGGCTCGGAGGACGAGGCGCCGAAGGCGAAAGCCGCGAGCGCCAAAGCCAAGAAGCCCGCCAAGAGCGCGGGCAAGGCGGCGGCCAAGAAGCCGGCCACAAAAGGTAAAAAGAAGTGAGATGATTCCGTAACGGAATCGGGTTAGAAGACTGACGAATTCGAGAGAATAACGATGGCGCACAAAAAAGCAGGCGGCTCCTCACGTAACGGACGCGACTCCCAGGGCCGCCGCCTTGGTCTGAAGCTGTATGCCGGCGAAGCCTGTCTCGCCGGCAATATCCTTGCGCGCCAGCGCGGCACCAAGTGGCATGCCGGCCAGAATGTCGGCATCGGCAAGGATCACACGCTGTTCGCGCTCATCGACGGAAAAGTTCAGTTCGCTACCAAAGCCAAAGGCCGCACGTTCGTATCGGTTGTTCCGATGACGGAGGCTGCGGCCGAGTAAAAGGCGGATCACATCGAGGTCCGCCCCGACATCCAGTCGAACCGGCGGACCCGAATTCGGGTTCCTTGAGGGGGAGACGGGATGCCGGCTCCCCCTCGATGCATTTCTAGGGAGCTCGAAGACCATGACACTGCTGGAAGAGATACAAAGAGGCCCGTTTCAAGAGAGGAGTATCCCCGTCCTCGAAACGAAGCGGCTCACCTTGCGCGCGCCGTGCATCGAGGACGCTAAAGCCGTGACGGCGCTCGCCAACGATCGTCGCATCGCAGAAAACACCGCGCGCATTCCCCATCCGTACAAAACGACGGATGCAGAGAGTTTCATTGCCGGCGCCAACAAAGCCGACGGCGAGGTCGTGTTCCTGATCGCGGGCCGCGACGGCACCGTGATGGGCGCCTGCGGCGCCGTCCCGGTCGACGGCCAGCCGCCGGAACTCGGCTACTGGCTCGGCGCAGCGTATTGGGGCAAGGGCTACGCCACCGAGGCGCTGCATGCGCTGATCGACTTCGCGTTCGACGAATTCGATCACCCGGCGCTGCAGGCTGGCGCGCGCGTCACCAACCCGGCCTCGCGCCGCGTGCTGGAGAAGTGCGGCTTCCAGTGGACCGGCGTCGGCCTCTATCGCATCCGCGCGCTCGGCAGCTCGGCGCCGATCGACCGCTTCCGCCTCGAACGCGGCATCTGGTCGGCGATCAAGGGCTGGAGCCGCAGCAAGCGGGTGCAGTGATGGAACGCCGTCTCGTTTCGTCCGGCGCGGTCTATGAGCCGCAGATCGGCTTCTCGCGCGCGGTGCGTGTCGGCCCGCATATCGCGGTGTCCGGCACGGCGCCGATCGCGCCGGGCGGCGGCGGCGCCTGCCCCGGCGATCTTTACGGGCAGACGCTGCGCTGTCTTGCGATCATCGAGAAAGCCGTCAACGACGCCGGCGGGAAACGTGAACACATCATGCGCACGCGCGTGATGCTGAAGGACATGAAAGGCTGGGAGGACGCCGCGCGCGCCCACGGCGAGTTCTTCCGCGACATTCGTCCGGCCTCGACCTTCATCCAGATCGTGCAGGCGATCGACCCTGCCTGGCTGGTCGAGATCGAGGCCGACGCCATTGTCGCCTGAGCATCCTTCTTACTGTTAAGGCGGCTCGGCGACCGCGTGCGGCCGCGCCCGCACGCGCTCGCGCACGAAAATATAGAGTCCCGCCGCGATGATCGTGGCCGCACCGGCGAGCATCGACACCGTCGGAATATCCCCGAAGATGAAGAAGCCGAGCAGGACCGCCCAGACGATCGTGGTGTATTGATAGGGCACCACCACCGTCGCCGGCGCGATCTTGAGCGAGCGGTTGATGCACATATGCGCCATCATCGCGGTAACACCGAGCAGGATCAGCAACAGACTGTCCTCCAGGCGCGGCGGCGTCCACGCAAACGGCGCGACGACGACGCCGAAGATCAGCGCAGCGACGGTCTGGCTCGTCACCAGCACGACATCCGACGTGCCGGGCACCAGCCGCGTGCAGATCATCAGCAGCGAAAACGAGAAGCTGCCGGCGATGGCGACGAGAGCAGCCGGCGACAGCGATTGCCCCGACGGGTTGAGCGCGATCATCACACCGAAGAAGCCCGCCAGCACCGCCGCCCAGCGCCGCCAGCCGACCTTCTCGCCCAGCAGAAACGGCGACATCGCGGTGACATAGATCGGACCCGCGAGATAGAACGTCATCACGTCGGCGAGCGGCATATAGGCGAGCGCCCAGTAGAAGCAGGCGACCTCCAGCGTCGCGAGCACCGCGCGCAGAAGCTGGATGAACGGCCGCGGTGCGGCGGTGAACGACACGAGCCGCTCGCGCCAGATCAGCGGCGCCAGAAATACCAGCGCCGCGGCGCTGCGGATCAGCAGCAACTGCCCGACCGAATAGGTCGCGATCAGCCACTTGCCGAGCGCGTCGTTCAACGCAAAGAGGAAGATGCCGAGCGCCATCAGGCCGATGCCGGCGAGATGGCGCGGCGCGTGCGCGTCTTTTGGATATTGCGCGCTGGAACTGGACGTCATGACAAGGCCCCGGTCGCGGCTTTGTAGCGAAAGCCGCGGCAGCGCGATAGCGGCGCGTCAGTGCGCGTGTTGATGCCCGGCTGCGCCCTCAAGCCGCAGCGCCGGAGCCGGCTGCTTCAATGCATGTGCGTCCTGCCCCGGCGCCGGAACTTGCGTCCAGTCATGGCGTCCCGCCTCGCATTCCTGAGTGACAGGGAAATAGAGCGTGTCGCCGGCTGCGAGCGCGTCGGCGACGAAGCCGACGAACACGAATTCATCGTAGAAACCTCCCGGTAGCTTGCCGGTCCAGACGATCTCACGCACGCCCGCCTTGATCGCCATGCCGTGCAGATACGTATAGCTGCGCGCATAAGCCCCCTTCACGGTCTGGATGCTCCATCCGGGCTTGGCCATCGGCTTTGCCGCGATGAAGCCTTCCGGCAATGTCACCCGCAGCTTGACGGTCGGCGAGCCCTCGCAGCCGTGGGTCACCGCCAGAACCGCCTTGTAGGACGCGCCGAGCGCGGCTGTCTTGCGCTCCAGCACGATATGCGCTGAAGCGGGCGCTGCCACCGTGGCAACGACGCCGCACAGCAACGCAACTTTTATGATGTTGAGCATGATCAACCCTCACATGCGATAGCGAATGCCGGCGTAGATCGCGCGGCCGGTGCCGGGCTCGAACAGCGCCGAGGCGGCATTCGCCGTCTCCGCGATGCTCGCGCTGGCGATGTAGCGGGTGTCGAACAGGTTGCGGCCTTCGAGATAGGCCGAGAATTGCTCGCCCCTGTCGTAGCCGACGCGGACATTCAGCAGCGCGTAAGCATCCGTGCGCAGGCTGTTCGCATTGTCGACGTAGTAGGCCTGCGGCACCCATTCGACATTCGGCCCGGCGTAGAAGCCGGACGGGTGCTTGTAGAGCGCCTCGGCCTTCAGATAGTGGCGCGGCGCGCCGGGCAATTGATTGTTGCCGTAGCGCGCGTCACCGTCGAAGCGGAAATCGCTGAACGTGTAAGCGACGTTCAGCCAGACGCGATCGCCCTGCGTGGCGATGCCTTTCAGCACAGCGACGCCGAGGCCCGCCTCGATGCCCTGATGCACGGTGCGGTCCGCATTGGTCACCGCGCAGGCGCCGGGTGTCGACGGGTTCGTGAGGCACTGCAGCTCGTTGTGAATCTCCGCGCGGTAGATCGCGAGATCCCAGGTCACATCGGGCATCCGGCCGCGGGTGCCGATCTCGTAGGTGGTCGCGATCTGCGTCTCGATGCTCGACAGCGCCGACGTGGCAAAGGTGTTCTCGCCGAAGCTCGGCACCTCGGCGCTGCGCGAGACATTGGCGAAGACCTGCCGGCCGGCGCCGTCCTCCCACAATACGCCGAGCTTCGGGCTCCAGACGTCGAAGCTGCGGCTGCCGGACTGATCGCCATTCGTCAAGAAACGGTCCTTGCGCTCGCGCACCGCATGGAGGAACTGCGTACCCGCCACCAGCGCTAGCTGCGGCAGCACGTAGAAGCTGTTTTCCAGATAAGCCGAATAATTCTGCGAACGGTCGCGCGACGACGACAAGAGAGCGCCCTTCACCGCACCGGGCAGATTGGCGAACTGCCGGTTGTCGATATCGCCGTTGTGAAGGTTGACGCCGGCGACCAGCCGGTTGCGATGGCCGGCCAGCAACCGCTCGTCGTTGAGGCGCAGGAAACCGCCATAGTCGGCATAGCGGTAGTCGAGCCATTGGAAGATCGGGTGCATCAGGTGCCGGTCGACGCCGAACAGGCCGACATCGAGCGTCGTCGTATCGCCGAGCCGCAACGTCGATTTGTTGGCGACACGCAGCGTGTCGATGTTGCGCTGCTGATCGAGCAGCACGTTGCCTGCGGCGGCGGCTTTCGGGGAATTGAGCGCACTCGCCCGCGTCACCGAACCCGGAATGCGCTGCCGTACCGTGTTGGCGTTGAGATAGAAGCGCGTCTCGAAGTCGTCCGACACGCGATAACCGACATTGGCGCTGCCGCGCATGCCGTGGCCGTCGCTGTGGTCACGATAGCCGTCGGTGCTTTGCGCGGAGCCGGTCACGAACCAGTCGAACGGCCCTTTGGCGCCGGCGGTGCTCGCCTGGCTGCGCACATAGCCGAACGAGCCGGTATCGAGCCGCACGTCGAACGGCGAAGCATCCCGGCCGGTCGGCGTCACGAGGTTGATCGCGCCGCCCAGCGAGTTCGCGCCGTAGCGCAGCGCGTTGCCGCCCTTGTAGACCTCCACATAGCGATAAGCGCTCGGATCGATTTCCTGAAAATCGCCGTAGCCGTCAGCCGTATTGATCGGGATGCCGTCGAGATAAAGCTGGATGCCGCGCAAATGGAAATTGCGCGACAGGCTCGAGCCGCGGATCGACAGGCGCGTGTCGTCGCCCCATTTCGGCTGAGCCCAGACGCCGGGCACGAAACCGACAATGTCCTTGATGATCAGCGCCGGCGTATCCTTGAAAGCGGCATCCGGCACAAGCGCGACGCCGCCGGGCGTCTGCTCGATCTGCCGCCGCGCCTCGGCGGTATTGGGCGACACCAGGCTGGCGGACGAGTCCGTGCTGGTGACATTGATGGCGGGCAGCTCGGTAGTTTGCGCGAATGCGGGCACTCCCGGCGCGGCCGCAATGGCCAGCACCGCGCCCAGCGCGCGTATGCGACGTGACATGACAGACTCCGGTTGCGATGTGATGAAGCGGCCTTCTGGCCGGCGAAATCACATCGCGTGCGGAGGAGCCTGCGAGAGTTTGGGAGTCCGGGGCGGCTGCGGCAGCAGCAGCGCTTCCAGCGCGGCCGACACAACACGCGCTTCGGCGGGCTGCGGCGGCGTGATGCCTGCCGGAACGACAGGCAAGGCCGCGCCGGCAGCCGCACTGCAAGCCGACAGACTGCAAAGGATGCAATTGTCGCCGCCGGGCGGCAGTGTCTTGCCGTGGCCCGGCGCGCCGGGATCGCCGCCAAGGCAGATGATGTTGACGTCGCCGGAGGCAACGGCCTGGGTAACGACAATGCTGGCGAGGAAGGCCTGAGCGAACAGCGCATAGGCGACGGTCAGCGCGACCGCCACGCCTCGCAAACTGTGCCGCCACGTTTTCACGTCGTCCGTGCCCCAAAAAACCGCGGGGGATTAAGCCAAGCCGCCTTCACCTTGGCAAGCCGCGCCGCTGCGATGGCATAGGTTTTTTCGTCACGGCAGCCATGCTAGAGCTTGGCGCAGAAAGCGGGAACCTGACGCGCGATGATGTCATCGCGCTGAGGCCCCTAAGAAATCCCCAGACCGAAGACATGAAATTTCTCGACGAGGCCAAGGTCTATATCAAGTCCGGCGATGGCGGGAACGGCTGCGTGTCGTTTCGCCGCGAGAAGTTCATCGAGTTCGGCGGACCGAACGGCGGCGACGGCGGACGCGGCGGCGACGTGCTCATCGAAGCCGTCAACGGCCTCAACACGCTGATCGACTACCGCTACCAGCAGCATTTCAAGGCCGAGCGCGGCGGCAACGGCATGGGCAAGGACCGCCACGGCGCCAATGGCGACGACGCGGTGCTGAAAGTGCCGGTCGGCACGCAGGTCTATGAGGAAGATGGCGAGACGCTGCTCGCCGATCTCACCGAAGTCGGCCAGAGCGTCACCATCGCCAAGGGCGGCAATGGCGGCTTCGGCAACGCCTATTTCAAGTCGTCGACCAACCAGGCGCCGCGCCGCGCCAATCCCGGGCTGCCGGGTGAAGAACTCACGATCCGCCTGCGGCTGAAACTGATCGCGGACGCCGGCCTCGTCGGCCTGCCGAACGCGGGCAAGTCCACCTTCCTCGCCAGCGTTACCGCGGCAAAGCCGAAGATCGCCGACTATCCCTTCACCACGCTGCATCCGCAGCTCGGCGTCGTGCGCATCGACAACCGCGAATTCGTATTGGCGGACCTGCCCGGGCTGATCGAAGGTGCGCATGAGGGCGTCGGGCTCGGCGACCGCTTCCTCGGCCACACCGAGCGCTGCCGCGTGCTGCTGCATCTGGTCGACGGCACCGCGGAAGATCCCGGCGAGGCCTATCGCATCGTGCGCGGCGAACTCGACGCCTACGGTCACGGCCTGATGACGAAGCCGGAGATCGTCGCGCTGACCAAGATCGACGCGCTGACGCCGGAAACAATCAAGGAACAGGTCGCCAAGCTCAAAAAGACCTGCGGCAAGACCCCGCTGACGCTGTCCTCGCAGTCGCGCGCCGGCATTCAGGAAGCCCTGCGCGCGCTGATGACGGTGATCGAAGACGCGCGCGCCGGCGAGCCTCACGCGGCACAATCGAAAGACGCTGCCTGGCAGCCTTGAACTGACCGGAGGATATCCATGAAAACCCGCGCCGCTGTCGCCTGGAAAGCCGGCGAACCGCTCACCATCGAGACCATCGACCTCGACGGCCCGAAGGCGGGCGAAGTGCTGGTGGAGATCAAGGCGACCGGCATCTGCCACACCGACGCCTACACGCTGTCAGGCGAAGACCCCGAAGGTCTGTTTCCCGCGATCCTCGGCCACGAAGGTGCGGGCATCGTGCGCGAGGTCGGCGCCGGTGTGACGGCGCTCAAGCCGGGCGATCATGTCATTCCGCTCTACACGCCGGAATGCCGGCAGTGCAAAACCTGCCTCTCCCGCCGCTCCAATCTCTGCACAGCCATTCGCGCCACGCAGGGCAAGGGCCTGATGCCGGACGCGACCTCACGTTTCCGTTGCGATGGCGACCAAGTGTTTCATTACATGGGTTGCTCGACCTTCTCGAACTTCACCGTGCTGCCGGAAATCGCGCTGGCGAAGGTTCGCGAGGACGCGCCGTTCGACAAGATCTGCTACATCGGATGCGGCGTGACGACCGGCATCGGCGCGGTGATCTACACCGCGAAAGTGTGGCCCGGCGCCAATGTCGTGGTGTTCGGCCTCGGCGGCATCGGCCTCAACGTCATCCAGGGCGCGCGCATGGTCGGCGCCGACAAGATCATCGGCGTCGATCTCAATCCTTCGAAGCGAGCAATGGCCGAAAAGTTCGGCATGACGCATTTCATCAACCCGGACGAGGTCGGCCGCGACAAGGTGGTGCAGGCGATCGTCGACCTCACCGGCGGCGGCGCGGATTTCTCGTTCGAATGTATCGGCAACGTGCACACCATGCGACAGGCGCTGGAATGCTGCCACCGCGGCTGGGGCGAGAGCATCATCATCGGCGTCGCCGGCGCGGGTCAGGAAATTTCGACGCGCCCGTTCCAGCTCGTCACCGGCCGCGTGTGGAAGGGCACGGCGTTCGGCGGCGCGCGCGGCCGTACCGATGTGCCCAAAATCGTCGACTGGTACATGGAGGGAAAGATCAATATCGACGACCTGATCACCCACACCATGCCGCTCGACAGGATCAACGATGCCTTCGACCTGATGCACGAAGGCAAGTCGATCCGTTCGGTGGTGGTCTACTGATCGTCTACCGGTCGTCGCGCGTCCGACGCTGCGACACGTAAGGCACCGTTGGGCCGCGCGAAATTCGTGCCATGACCTTCTGGTGCCGGATGCGCCGCTCTTCCTCTTCCGAGCCCGGCTCTCGATCGGCCAGCAACGGAAGACAGATGATGGTGGCAACCATCAGCGCCGCCGGCAGGATCGGCACGTAGTCGAACAGATTGGCCATAGGACACCTCGTCAGGGCTTTCCGCGCGCGGCGCACAGCCGCGAACGGACATTCTCTCGGTCACGCCCCCGATTTTCCTTCCCGACGAACAAATCCAAGCAAGCAACGGACCAGTCCGGAACTGCAACCCTGCATTCTTGGATTGCGTTTTTGACCTGCCGGCCCTGCTGACATTTCGCCGGTTTTCGCCCGGACGCGCTGCCGTCGCATCGCAAAACCGATGCAAGCTCGTGCGTTTCGACAATGCCGCCTGCTGTCGCTAACGCGCGCGGCGCTTCCGGAGTTCCGAATTCTCTCAAGCCTATGGGGCGCAAAAAAGGCCCCGCGGCACGGCCGTTATTTGGTGCAAAGCCGGCGCGGCCCGTCCAGCGGCTGATAGGTGCAGTCGGCTTCCGTGAAGCTGCGATAGGCCGCCTTGCAGGCCTCGATGTTGCACTTCGGAGCCGCCGTTCCGGCCGCACGCGGAAATTCCGGCATCACGATCGGCGCGGTGCCGCCGCCATCGGTCAGCGGCGGCGGGAGCGGCGGCGCAGGCGCCTGCGGAACGGCCTGCGGCACCACGGCCGCCGGCGCGGCAGGCGCTCCGGCCGACACCGCCGGCGGCGCGACGGACACCGGCGGCGGCGAAACCTCGTCGAGCCCCATCATCACGCTGATGAGCGACACGAACACGACGGCGATCAGGGCGAAAATCTGCATGGCACGGTCCGGGGCGGCGAGGCCACCCTTGCTGCAGGCAGGCTTATCAAGTTCGGCCTGCCGCGCAAGCTTTGCCGGCCGCCGGCAACGTCAAGCCGGACCCCGGACACCCGCTCAACCTCTTCTGATTGCAAAGTTTTCGCCGGTATGGGACAGGGATGCCAACCGGATTGAACCCTGTCCATGCCGCAAACGCCGTCCCTGCAATCGTTCCGCCGCATCGTCGTGAAGGTCGGCTCGTCGCTGCTGGTCGATTCAGGCGCGGGCAGGCTCAAGCGTGACTGGCTCGATTCGCTCGCAGCCGACATCGCCGAATTGCACAAGGGCCAGCGCGACATCCTCGTGGTGTCCTCGGGCGCGATCGCACTCGGCCGCGCGGTGCTGAAAATTCCCGCCGGCCCGCTGAAACTCGAGGACAGCCAGGCCGCCGCCGCGGTCGGGCAGATCGAGCTGTCGCGCTCGTGGTCGGAGGCGCTCGGCGCGCACGGCCTCGCCGCGGGACAAATTCTCGTCACGCTCGGCGATACCGAGGAGCGCCGCCGTTATCTCAACGCGCGCTCGACCATCGACAAGCTGCTCGAATGGAAGTCGGTGCCCGTCATCAACGAAAACGACACCGTCGCCACCAACGAAATCCGCTACGGCGACAACGACCGCCTCGCCGCGCGCGTCGCCACCATGACAAGCGCCGATCTGCTGGTGCTGTTGTCCGACATCGATGGGCTGTACGACAAGCCGCCGACCGAGAGCGGCGGCAAGCTCGTGCCGGTGGTTGCGCGCATCACGCGCGAGATCGAGGACATGGCCGGCGCGTCGGGCTCCGAACTGTCGCGCGGCGGCATGGTGACCAAGATCGAAGCCGGCAAGATCGCGACCAGCGCCGGCACGCATATGGTGATCGCGTCGGGCCGGATCGATCATCCGCTGCGCGCGATCGCGCAAGGTGCGGCCTGCACATGGTTCCTGACGCCGGCCAATCCCGTCGCCGCGCGCAAGAAGTGGATCGCCGGCTCGCTTGAGCCGCGCGGCGCCATCATGATCGATGCCGGCGCAGTACGCGCGCTGCGCACCGGCAAGAGCCTGTTGCCGGCGGGCGTCATCAAGATCGAAGGCGAATTCGAACGTGGCGACGCGGTTGTCGTACGCGGGCCTGACGGCACGGAGGTTGGCCGCGGCCTTGTCGCGTATGACGCGGCGGACGCCGAAAAAATCCGCGGCGCATCGAGCGCCGATATTATGGTGATCCTCGGCTACACCGGCCGCGCCGAAATGATCCACCGCGACGACCTCGTCATCGGCAACGGCTGACGCCGGAAAATCCTCGCGGCGGCGGGAACCCGTCTTGCCGTGCCGCGTTATTTAGACACGACGCGATACTGACTCAATGACGCAAAGGCGATTGACCGATCGCCCGGCAAGCCCGGCCCTGCGCAGGCCGGGCTTTCTGCCGCATTGATCTTCCGAAAAATCGACCCCGGTTGAAAAACGGCCACTCGCAAACGTGAGACCCACGGCCTCGCTGCGGCGAGGTGCGACCGATTGTATCGATGCGACGTTTTGGCACCCGCCGACGGGTTGTCCGTGCGGACGATATGGTTTTCAAAGACAGTCCTAGAGCGTGAGCCCTAGGACATAAGACTTGACGACGAAACTATCCCCCAGGGGCCCAGTCGGGCCCCTTTTTTTTGCGCGCCGCGCTGCCGCGACACGCCGGCGGGACCGTCAGGCCCGGCGGCTGACGATGCGGGCGGTGCGCCGCTTGGCGGCCCGCGCCTTGCGATTCATCGGACCTGCCGGACGCGCCGGCAGCGGGCAGAAGGTGCCGTCGGGAAATTCGAGATAGCGCGATACCGGACCGCCGCGGCGGCCTTCGATGACGAGTTTGGTTCCGACGGGAAACCGGTCGGGCAAGCGGGCAGATCGGGACGCCATGACACTCTCCTTGATCGCCAATCGTCCCCTACCAATGTGTAGGCCCGGCGAAGGTTCGGCCCATCCTTCGGGTTATCCACAGATTCAGGGCATTTTTGCACCGTTCCCGGACGGATTCGGCGACCTCGCCGCTTGCGGTCCGACGTGTTAGGAGGAACCTCACGAAATGACCGGGAAACCCCTGTAATTCCAATGACCGCGCCTCTGAAATCGGTCGATCCGGCCACCGATATCGCCACGCTGATGCAGGGCATCGGCCGGCGCGCCCGCGCGGCCGCGCGGGTGCTGGCGCTCGCCCCGGCCGAGCAGAAGGACCGCGCCCTGCACGCCATGGCGGCGGCGCTGCGCGCACAGAGTTCCGCGATCCTCGCCGCCAACCGGGAGGACGTCGCCGAGGCCCGCGCCGGCGGTCAGACCGCCGCCTATATCGACCGCCTCAGCCTCGACGAAAAGCGGATCGGCGGCATGGCGGAGGGCCTCGAAACCGTCGCCGGGCTGCTCGATCCCGTCGGCACCGTCACCGAGCGCTGGACGCGCCCGAACGGCATGACCATCGAGCGCGTACGCGTGCCGCTCGGCGTGATCGGCATCATCTATGAGAGCCGCCCGAATGTGACGGCGGACGCCGGCGCGCTGTGCCTGAAGTCCGGCAATGCCGCGATCCTGCGCGGCGGCTCGGACAGCCTGCGCTCGGCCCGCGCGATCCATGCCGCGCTCGCCACCGGCCTGCGCGACGCCAACCTGCCCGAAGACGCGATCCAGCTCGTGCCGGTTCGCGACCGCGACGCCGTCGGCATGATGCTGGCCGGCCTCGACGGCAATATCGACGTCATCGTTCCCCGCGGCGGCAAGAGCCTGGTCGGCCGGGTGCAGGACGAGGCGCGGGTGCCGGTGTTTGCTCATCTCGAGGGCGTCTGCCATGTCTTCATCGACAAGGCGGCCTCGCTCGAGATGGCGCGCAAGATCGTGTTCAACGCCAAGATGCGCCGTACCGGCGTGTGCGGCGCGGCCGAGTCGCTGCTGGTCGACAAGGCGGCGGCGGCAACCGAATTGAAACCTTTGATCGCCATGCTGATCGAAGCGGGCTGTGAGGTTCGCGGCGACAAGGCGAGCCAGGCAGCCGATCCGCGGGTCAAATCTGCGAGCGAGGATGACTGGTCGACCGAATATCTCGACGCCATCATCTCCTGCAAAGTGGTCGACGGCATCGACGCCGCCATCGCCCATATCGACCGCTACGGCTCGCACCACACCGACGCGATCATCACCGACGACGACGAAGCCGCGGAGAAATTCCTGCGCGAAGTCGACTCGGCGATCGTTCTGCACAACGCCTCGACCCAGTTTGCCGATGGCGGCGAGTTCGGTTTCGGCGCCGAGATCGGCATCGCCACCGGCCGACTGCATGCGCGCGGCCCGGTCGGCGTCGAGCAGCTCACGACATTCAAATATCGTATCCGCGGCACCGGCCAGATTCGTCCGTGAAGTCCCCTGTCATCGTCCGCAACGAGCTGTCGTTGCCACCCTTCTCGCCCGGCATGCGGATCGGCCTGTTCGGCGGAACCTTCGATCCGCCGCACCGGGCCCATCTCGGCGCGACACTGCTGGCGATGAAGCGGCTCAATCTCGACCGGGTCTGGTGGCTGGTCACGCCCGGCAATCCGCTGAAGGACACGAGCGGGCTTGCGCCGCTGGCAAGCCGCATCGCCGCCGCGCGGTCGCTGACCCATCATCCGCGCATCGACGTCAGCGGCATCGAAGCCGTCATCAAGACGAGATATTCGCACGATACTCTGGCGTGGCTGGTGCGCCGATGCCGGGGCGTTCGTTTCGTCTGGATCATGGGCGCGGACAATCTGCGGAGCTTTCACCGCTGGCAGCGTTGGCGCGAGATCGCGAGCCTCATTCCCTTCGTCGTGGTCGACCGGCTGGGGCCGAGCCTCTATGCCGCGGCAAGTCCCGCCGCCCACGCGCTGGCGCGCTGGCGCATTCCGGAGGAAGCGGCGCGCTCCTTGCCGAGCCGCCGGGCGCCGGCCTGGACCTATCTGCACGGCTTGAAATCCGCGCTGTCTTCGACTGCGCTGCGCGCTCTGCGCAAAAAGGGCTGGTCGGGCACGACCGCCAGAAAGCCCGCCAGAGCATCGACCGGGAAGCCGGGCGCCAAAGCGGGCATCAAGACTGGTACCACGAAACCGGCGGCCGGAAAGTCCGCCAAAAAGACCGCCGGCGCAAAGCGCCGGGCGACCGTTGCCGCAAAAGGTAAAAAGCCGAGTGGCAAGAAACGCCGCTAATCGCTATCTTGATGATGCGTTCAAGCGTACCGATATCGAGCCTGACACGACCAAGCACGAGAGCAACCGCGACACCCGGAAAGGATCGAAACCCCTGTCGACCCATGTGATCTCACGGGCGGCACGTCGTTCGCCCGCCGTCTCCCAGCGCCCGAGCGCCAAGGAGACGCTCCGCCTGATCCTCGACTGCCTCGATGACATGAAGGCCGAGGACAGCGTCACCATCGACCTCACCGGAAAATCCTCGATCGGCGATTACATGATCGTGACCACCGGCCGCTCGCAGCGGCATGTGGGCGCGGTCGCCGATAACGTCGTCAAGGAAATGGCCGGCGCCGGCATTCGCGGCGTGCGCGTCGAAGGCATGCCGCAATGCGACTGGGTGCTGATCGACGCCGGCGACGTCATCGTTCACGTCTTCCGGCCGGAATCGCGCGCCTTCTACGGCCTCGAGAAGATGTGGTCGCCGGGACGCGGCACGCGCCAGACCGGCTGAGCGGACCGGCGGCGCGATGCGTATCGTCGTTGCCGCCATCGGCCGGCTCAAGCGGGGGCCCGAAACCGAGCTCGCGGAGCGCTATCGCGACCGCGCGGCGAAAGCCGGCCGCTCGCTCGGCCTGCGCGATGTCGAGATCGTCGAGATCCGGGAAAGCCGCGCGCAGGATGCGCCGACGCGCATGCTGGAGGAATCGATCGCGCTCGCCAATGTGATCCCGGACGGCGCGGCGACCGTGCTGCTCGACGAGCGCGGCGAGAATACCGACAGCGCCAAATTCGCCACGCTGATCTCGCAATGGCGGGCCGCCAACAAGCCGGCCACCGTCTTCATCATCGGCGGCGCCGACGGGCTTGCCCCCGCCCTTGCCGACAAGGCGGCTTTGCGGATCGCATTCGGAACCGCGACCTGGCCGCACCAGCTGGTGCGCGTCCTGCTGCTGGAGCAGATCTACCGCGCCGTCACGATCCTGTCGGGCCACCCTTACCACCGTAGTTGAACCGCGGTTTGGACTTAATTTGGCGGCAATCCTGCCGGCAGGTGCCGCCCGATGCTTGCCGGCTGCGACCATTGGCGTAATTTCGAAGAAATGATCGAGGCACAGACGATTCGGCCGGCGCCAAGCCGGCGCCTTGCCGATGCCCGCAGGCACCGGTTTTTGGCGGCATCGCTCGTCGTCGGATTGTCGATCGCGGCCGGCCAGCCGGCGCTCGCGCAGACCGCCAAACCGGGCGACAAGACCGGCGCGCTCGAGCAGATTAAGAAGCACGATCAGGATCTCGAAAAGCTGCGCGACGAGCAGCGCAAGGCACACGAAGCCGAAGCGATGCTGAAGCGCGAGATCGAGAATCTCGGCACCGACCGCCGCAAGCTCAACCAGGACCTCGTCGATACCGCCGCGCGGCTGCGCAAGCTCGAAAACGCGATCGCGGCGACGCAGGCGCGGTTGAAGCCGCTCGACAGCAAGGAAGCCGCCATCCGCAAGTCGCTCGAGGCGCGGCGCGCGGTCATCTCGGAAGTGCTCGCCGCGCTTCAGCGTATGGGACGCCGGCCGCCGCCGGCGCTGATCGCGACGCCGGAAGACGCGCTGCAATCGGTGCGCACCGCGATGCTGCTCGGCGCCGTGCTACCCGAGATGCGCACCGAGGTGAAAGCGCTGGCGAGCGACCTGTCCTCGCTGGTCGATGTGCGCAAGGACATCGCCGCCGAACGCACGCGGCTCGACGGCGAGGTCGCCGCGCTCGACAAGGACCGCAAGCGCATCGCTGCACTGGTCGAGGAGCGTCAGAAGCAGCAAGTTGATCGGGAGAAAACGCTCGACGCGGAGCGCGCCCGCGCGACGCAGCTCGCCCGCGATGCCGACAATTTGAAGGATCTGATCGCCAAGCTGGAAAAGAATCTCGACAGCGCGGCGCGCGCCGCGCGCGAGGCGGCACGAATCAATTCGAACCCCGCGCTTGCGGTATCCCGCGACCCCGGCCGGCTGGCGCCGGCCGTGTCTTTCGCGTCACTCCGCGGCCACATTCCGATACCGGTTAACGGCGTCAAGATTCGCGACTTCGGCTCGCCTGACGCCGTCGGCGGCACCGAAAAGGGCCTTTCCATTGCAACCAGGGCGGGCGCGCAAGTCACCGCGCCGGCGGATGGCTGGGTGGTTTACGCAGGGCCGTTCCGCTCCTACGGGCAACTCTTGATCCTCAATGCCGGCGGCGGGTATCATGTCTTGCTCGCCGGAATGGAACGGATTTCAGTCGATCTCGGACAGTTCGTGCTGGCCGGAGAACCGGTTGCGGCGATGGGAAACAGCTCACACATCGCAGCTATTCTGGCGACGGGAGCTTCGCAACCGGTGCTGTATGTCGAGTTCCGCAAAGACGGAACGCCGTTCGATCCAGGCCCATGGTGGGCAGCAGGCGAAGTAGAAAAGGTTCGCGGATGATGCGCAAGACATCTCTCATTCTTCTCGGTGCGGTCGCAGGCGCGGCGGTGACGATTCTCGCCACCCAGCCGCGGCTGATGCTCGTCGGCGCGAGCGCCAACGCAGCCGCCGCCGACACGTACCGGCAACTCAACCTGTTCGGCGACGTGTTCGAGCGCGTGCGCGCCGACTACGTCGAGAAGCCGAACGACTCGAAACTGATCGAAACCGCGATCAACGGCATGCTGGCCGGGCTCGATCCGCATTCGAGCTACATGGATCCGAAGAATTTCCGCGACATGCAGGTGCAGACCCGCGGCGAGTTCGGCGGCCTCGGCATCGAGGTCACGATGGAAGACGGCCTCATCAAGGTCGTCGCGCCGATCGACGATACGCCCGCCGCGAAGGCCGGCGTGCTCGCCAACGACCTCATCCTCAAGCTCGACGACGAGCAGGTGCAAGGCCTGACGCTGCAGCAGGCGGTCGAGAAGATGCGCGGCCGCGAAGGCACCACGATCAAGCTGACGATCCGCCGCAAGGACGTCGACAAGCCGGTGGAGGTCACGCTGACCCGCGCCCGCATCCACGTCCGCTCGGTGCGCTCGCGCGTCGAGGGCGACGATGTCGGCTATGTGCGCATCACCCAGTTCAACGAGCAGACCACCGAGGGCCTGAAGAAGGCGATCACCGACATCAACGCCAAGGTCGCCAAGGACAAGCTCAAGGGTTATGTGCTCGACCTGCGCAACAATCCGGGTGGCCTCCTCGATCAGGCGATCGCGGTGTCCGACGCCTTCCTGCAGAAGGGCGAGATCGTTTCGACCCGTGGCCGCAATGTCGAGGAGACGCAGCGCTACAACGCCCGCTCCGGCGACCTGACCGGCGGCAAGCCGGTGATCGTGCTCGTCAACGGCGGCTCCGCCTCGGCCTCCGAGATCGTTGCCGGCGCCTTGCAGGACCACAAGCGCGCGACCGTCCTCGGCACGCGCTCGTTCGGCAAGGGCTCGGTGCAGACCATCATCCCGCTCGGCTCCGGCAACGGCGCGCTGCGCCTGACCACGGCGCGCTATTACACGCCGTCCGGCAAGTCGATCCAGGCCAAGGGCATCGTTCCCGACATCGAAGTGCTGCAGGACGTGCCGGACGAGATGAAGTCGCGCTCCGACACCAAGGGCGAAGCTTCGCTGCGCGGTCACCTGAAGGCGGACGGCCAGGAGCAGACCGGCTCGCAGGCCTACATCCCGCCTGATGCCAAGAACGACAAGGCGCTCAACACCGCCTACGACCTGCTGCGCGGCACCCAGAAGAACTCGGCCTTCCCGCCGAACCCGGCTTCGGCCGTGCCGAACTGATCGCTCAGAAATATCGGCGTGAAGGGCGGCCTCAGGGCCGCCCTTTTTCGTTGACCGTCGGTCAACCCTGAAAAGCGCGAGCCGGCGAGCGCCGGAATTGCCGTGGTAGAGTCCCCCGATGATTCGCGAGGAACAGGGCCGCGGCCGTGGATGAATTCGACGCCCCCCTCGGCAAGAAGACGACCTCGAAGCGGCTGAAACTGCCGTTCACGCCGCCGCAACTGCTGGCCGGCGCGCTCGCCATGTCGATCGTCGCGATCGGACTCTGGACGATGTTCGCCAGCGATCCTTACGGCGGCGAGCCGGTCGCGGTGGTGCCGGCCGGTTCGATCGACCTCGCAACGCAGAAAGATCATTCGGTCGCCGCCGCCGTTCAGGCCGGAACGCCGGGACAGCCGCGCCCGGCTGGTACAGGCGTCACGGTGCCCGCCGCCAAGACGACCCAGCCGCCGCCGCCCGGCAGCAAGACCGTGACCATCATCGACGGCTCGAGCGGCAAGCGCGAGGAAGTGTTGCTGCCGCCGCAAGGCAACGGCGCCGTCCGCGGGCCGCAGGGTCTTTCACAGAACGGCGCACCGCAGGGCGGCCCCCACGGCGGCTCGCAAGGAATTGCCGTCGATCCGAAGTTGCTGGAGACGACCCGGCATGGCGCCATCCCGCGCATTGCGGCGGATGGCACCCGGCCGTCGACGGCATTCGCCAGGCCGGTGCCGATCGACCCCGCCCGCAAGGATTTTCCCAAGGTCGCGATCGTGGTCGGCAGCCTGGGCGTCAGCGCGTCCGGCACGGCCGACGCCCTCTCTCGCCTTCCCGCCACCGTGACCCTTGCACTGTCGCCCTACAGCACCGACGCCAACCGGCTCGCCGGTCAGGCCGCCGCACGCGGCCACGAGCTGCTGCTTCAGGTTCCGATGGAGCCGTTCGACTATCCCGACAACGATCCCGGCCCGCAGACGCTGCTGACCTCGCTCAGCGTCGAGCAGAATATCGACCGTCTGCATTGGCAGATGAGCCGCGTGCAGGGTTATGTCGGCATCGTCAACTTCATGGGCGCGCGCTTCTCCGCCTCCGATCAGGCGCTGTCGCCGATCATGCGCGAAGCCGCCAAGCGCGGGCTGATCTATGTCGATAACGGCGCGTCGCAACGCAGCGTCGCTAGCCAACTGTCGGGCAGCCAGAGCCTGCCCTTCGCGCGCGCGGATATCGTCATCGATGCGGTGCCGGCCACGGCGGAGATCGACGCCGCGCTGAACCGGCTGGAGGCCGCCGCCCGGCGTCACGGCAGCGCAGTCGGCATCGCCGCGGCGCTGCCGGCGGCGGTCAACCACATCGCCGAATGGGCGAAAAAGGCCGAGACCCGCGGCATTCTTCTCGTCCCCATCAGCATGGTCGCCAACAAGGCGAAGCAGAGCTGACGGCGCGGACACGCGCGGCGGCGCACGACAGGATTTCAAATGCCGGACTATGAATCCCTTCCCTATCGCCCCTGTGCCGGCATCATGGTGCTGAACCGCGCAGGCCTCGTCTTCATCGGCCGCCGCTCCGGCGGGCCCGAGCATGTCGACGACCTGCACGCATGGCAGATGCCGCAAGGCGGCATCGACGAGGGCGAAGACCCTTATCGCGCCGCGCTGCGCGAGCTTTACGAAGAGACGAACATCAAGTCGGTCGAGAAAATCGGTGAAGTGCCTGGCTGGCTGCACTACGACATTCCGCCCGACATCGCCGGACAGGCCTGGAAGGGCAAGTATCGCGGGCAGAAGCAGAAATGGTACGCGCTGCGCTTCACCGGCGACGACAGCGAGATCGACGTCGAAAATCCCGGTGGCAGCCACGAGCCGGAATTCATCGCGTGGCGATGGGAGCGGATCGAAAACGTCCCCGCGCTGGTGGTGCCTTTCAAACGACCGCTCTACGACCAGGTCATCAGCGCCTTCGCATCGCTTGTGTAGAGTTTTCTCCTTGTCGCGTTTTCTTCACGCGAACCGGTGCCCACTTCGCTCGAAAACGCTCCAGTTTGCCGCAGGGCATTTCGCCACGTCGACATGCCGCGAAGCCGCCACCGGCGTCCCTTAGGTCACTCCCGCATCATTGGGAGAACCTGACGCAATGTTCGACGCAAAGAACCTTCTCGACCAGTTCCTCGGCGGCAATGCCGGCAACGCACCGGGCGCGCCCGGCCAGCCGCAGCAAGGCGCGGGCGGCCAACTCGGCGGCCTCGCTGGCATGCTCGGCAACAATCTCGGCGGCATCGGCGGCGGCGCGGTTGCAGGCGGGCTTGCCGCGCTGCTGCTCGGCTCGAAAAGCGGCCGCAAGGTCGCCGGCACCGCGTTACAGTACGGCGGCATGGCCGTGGTGGGCGCGCTGGCCTACAAGGCCTATCAGAACTGGCAGGCCGGCAATTCGGTCGCGCAATCGAGCGCCGTGGCATCGAGCCCCGCCGGATTGCTGCCGCCGCCGGCCGATACGCCGTTCGCGCCGACGGAGACCGGCGCGCAGCAATCGCTCGGCCGCCATCTGTTGCGCGCGATGATCGCCGCCGCGAAGGCCGACGGCCACATCGACGCCGCGGAACAGACCGCGATCTTCACCGAGATGGACAGGCTGCCGCTGTCGGCAGAGGACAAGGCTTTCGTGATGGACGAGTTGCGCCGGCCGCTCGACGTCGACGCCGTGGCGCGTGGCGCGCGCACGCCGGAGGAAGCCGCCAGCCTTTACACCGCATCGCTGCTGGCGATCGATGTCGACAACGCCTCCGAGCGCGCCTACCTCTCGCTGCTCGCCGCGCGACTCAATCTCGACGATGCGCTGGTCAAGCACCTGCACGCGACGATCGAGGGCGCGACCGTGCCGGCGTCCGGCAAGCCGACGGCGCTGGCGGGCTGACGGAGCAGCGTTCCTAAAAGCAAAATGCCCGGCATCAGCCGGGCATTTTTTATTTCAGAATGCCGCAGCGATCAGTGCATCGCCGTACCGGTGAGATGGCGGTTCACTTCCTTGAAGTGGTCGAGCCGGGTGATGAGCTTGTCCAGCTCGGAGCCTTGCTCCATCTTCGCCGCACGCGCTTCGAGATCGCTGATGCGCTGCGCGACCATCGCCGTATCGATCGCCTCCACCGTATCCGCAACGTCGGCGACCACGGTCAGGCCGGTCGGCGAAACTTCGGCAAAACCGCCGAGCACGACGATCTTCTTCGGACCGCCGTCGCCATGCACGGTGAGGATGCCCGGCCGCAGCGTCGCCACCATCGGCGCATGGCCGGCGAGCACGCCGAAGTCGCCTTCGATGCCCGGCACATCGACCTGGGTGACGTCACCGGAGAACAGCAGCTTCTCCGGCGAGACCAGTTCGAACTTGAAAGTGGCCATGACGCGATTCCTGCCCGGCCGTTAGGCCGCTTCCGCCGCGAGCTTGCGGCCCTTCTCGACCGCTTCCTCGATGGTGCCGACCATGTAGAAGGCGGCTTCCGGCAGATGGTCGTACTTGCCTTCGACGAGGCCCTTGAAGCCCTTGATGGTGTCTTCGAGGCTGACCAGCTTGCCCGGCGCGCCGGTGAACACTTCCGCGACGTGGAACGGCTGCGACAGGAAGCGCTCGATCTTGCGGGCGCGCGCCACCGTCAGCTTGTCGTCTTCGGAGAGTTCGTCCATGCCCAGGATGGCGATGATGTCCTGCAGCGCCTTGTAACGCTGCAGCACCTGCTGCACCTGACGGGCGACCGCGTAGTGCTCCTCGCCGACGACGAGCGGCGACAGCATGCGAGATGTCGAGTCGAGCGGGTCCACCGCCGGATAGATGCCCTTCGCCGCGATATCGCGCGACAGCACGGTGGTCGCGTCCAAGTGCGCGAACGAGGTGGCCGGCGCCGGGTCGGTCAAGTCGTCGGCCGGCACGTAAATCGCCTGCACCGAGGTGATCGAACCCTTGGTCGTGGTGGTGATGCGCTCCTGCAGCGCGCCCATGTCGGTCGCGAGCGTCGGCTGATAGCCCACCGCCGAGGGAATACGGCCCAAGAGCGCCGACACTTCCGAACCCGCCTGCGTGAAGCGGAAGATGTTGTCGACGAAGAACAGCACGTCCTGGCCCTGATCGCGGAAATATTCCGACAGCGTGAGGCCGGTGAGGCCGACGCGGGCGCGGGCGCCCGGCGGCTCGTTCATCTGGCCGAACACCAGCGCGCACTTTGAGCCTTCGCCGCCGCCCTTCTTGTTGACGCCGGATTCGATGAACTCGTGATAGAGGTCGTTGCCCTCACGGGTACGCTCGCCGACGCCGGCGAACACCGAATAACCGCCGTGCGCCTTGGCGACGTTGTTGATCAGTTCCTGAATGAGCACCGTCTTGCCGACGCCGGCGCCGCCGAACAGGCCGATCTTGCCGCCCTTGGCGTAAGGCGCGAGCAGATCGACGACCTTGATGCCGGTGACGAGAATCTGCGCTTCGGTCGACTGGTCGGTGTATTTCGGCGCTTCCGCATGGATCGGGCGCTTGTCCTCGGACTTCACCGGGCCGGCTTCGTCGATCGGCTCGCCGATGACGTTGATGATGCGGCCGAGAAGGCCGGGGCCGACCGGCACCGCGATCGGCAGGCCGGTGTCGGTGACCTGCTGGCCGCGCACCAGCCCTTCGGTGACGTCCATCGCGATCGTGCGCACGGTCGACTCACCGAGATGCTGGGCGACTTCGAGCACCAGCCGGTTGCCGCCGTTGTCGGTTTCCAGCGAGTTCAGGATCGCCGGCAGGGCGCCCTCGAACTGCACGTCGACGACCGCGCCGATGACCTGCGTGATCTTGCCCGTCCGGTTGGAAGTTGCCTGTGTGGCCATGTTCGTCCTCGTTACTCTCTTTTATCTGTGCGCTTAGAGCGCTTCGGCGCCGGAGATGATCTCGATCAGTTCCTTCGTGATCATCGCCTGCCGTGTGCGGTTATAGGTAATGGTCTGCTTGCGGATCATGTCGCCGGCGTTGCGGGTCGCGTTGTCCATCGCGGACATCTGCGAGCCGTAGAACGACGCATTGTTTTCCAAGAGCGCGCGGAAAATCTGCGTCGCCACGTAGCGCGGCAGCAATTCGCCGAGGATTTCGTCTTCCTCCGGCTCGTATTCGTAAGACGCCGTGCCGGCAGCCTCGCCGCCCTCGAACTTCGGGGGGATGATCTGCTGCGCGGTCGGGACCTGCGAGATCACCGACTTGAACTGCGCGTAGAAGAGCGTCGCGACGTCGAATTCGCCGCGCTCGAACATCGCCAGCACCTTGTCGGCGATATCGGCGGCGTTGCCGTAACCGAGCACGCGCACGTTGCGCAGCTCGACGCGGTCGACGATCAGCTTCTCGTAGTTGCGGCGGAGCTGCTCGTAGCCCTTCTTGCCGACGGTGAGGATTTTCACCTCTTTGCCCTCGGCCACCAGACGATTGATGTGCTCGCGGGCGAGCCGCACGATCGAGGAGTTGAAGGCGCCGGCAAGGCCGCGCTCGCCGGTCGCGACGATCAGCAGGTGGACGCGGTCATTGCCCGTGCCGGCAAGCAGCTTCGGCGCGCCGTCGGAACCGGCCATGCCGCTCGCGATATTGGCGAGCACACGCTCCATGCGCTCGGCATAGGGACGCGCCGCCTCGGCCGCGGCCTGCGCGCGGCGCAGCTTGGACGCCGCGACCATCTGCATGGCCTTGGTGATCTTCTGCGTCGCCTTGGTCGCGGCGATGCGGACCCGCATGTCCTTGAGTGAAGCCATCGGACTTAAGCCGTTCCTTTACGCGAAGCTGGCGGCATACTTGTCGACTTCGGCCTTGAGCTTCTTCTCGGTGTCGGCCGTCAGGTCGTTGGTCTTGCGGATGTCCTCGAGGATGCTCTTCTCGTTGCGCAGCAGCGCCAGCAGGCCCTGCTCGAAGGCGCGCACGCGGCCGACATCGAACTTGTCGAGATAGCCGTTGACGCCGGCGTAGATCACCGCGACCTGCTCTTCCATCTTCAGCGGCGAGAACTGCGCCTGCTTGAGAAGCTCGGTCAGGCGCGAGCCGCGCGCCAAGAGGCGCTGGGTGGTGGCGTCGAGGTCGGAGCCGAACTGCGCGAAGGCCGCCATTTCGCGATACTGCGCGAGCTCGCCCTTGATCTTGCCGGCGACCTTTTTCATCGCCTTGGTCTGCGCCGAGGAGCCGACGCGCGACACCGAAAGGCCGACGTTCACCGCCGGACGGATACCCTGATAGAACAAGTCGGTCTCGAGGAAGATCTGGCCGTCGGTGATCGAAATCACGTTGGTCGGGATGTAGGCCGAGACGTCGTTGGCCTGCGTCTCGATGACCGGCAGCGCCGTCAGCGAACCGTTGCCGGCGGCGTCGCCCATCTTCGCGGCGCGCTCCAAGAGGCGCGAGTGGAGATAGAACACGTCACCCGGATAGGCTTCGCGGCCCGGCGGGCGGCGCAGCAGCAGCGACATCTGGCGATAGGCGACGGCCTGCTTGGACAGATCGTCATAGATGATGACGGCGTGCATGCCGTTGTCGCGGAAGTACTCGCCCATCGTGCAGCCGGCGAACGGCGCCAGGAACTGCATCGGGGCCGGATCGGAGGCGGTCGCGGCAACGACGATGGAATATTCCATCGCACCCTGCTCCTCGAGCACCTTCACGAACTGCGCGACGGTGGAACGCTTCTGGCCGACCGCGACATAGACGCAATACAGCCGGATCTTCTCGTCCGGCTGCGCGTTGAGCGGCTTCTGGTTCAGAATGGTGTCGAGCGCCACGGCGGTCTTGCCGGTCTGGCGGTCGCCGATGATCAGCTCGCGCTGGCCGCGGCCGATCGGGATCAGCGCGTCGATCGCCTTGAGGCCGGTCGCCATCGGCTCGTGCACCGACTTGCGCGGAATGATGCCGGGCGCCTTGACGTCCACGCGGGCGCGCTTCTCGGCCTTGATCGGGCCCTTGCCGTCGATCGGATTGCCGAGCGCGTCGACCACGCGGCCGAGCAGACCCTTGCCGACCGGCACGTCGACGATGGCGCCGGTGCGCTTGGCAGTCTGGCCTTCCTTGATCTCGCGGTCGCTGCCGAAGATCACGATACCGACGTTGTCGGTTTCGAGGTTCAGCGCCATGCCGCGCGTACCGTTCTCGAACTCGACCATCTCGCCGGCCTGAACCTTGTCGAGACCGTAGACGCGGGCGATGCCGTCACCGACGGACAACACCTGTCCGACTTCGGAGACTTCGGCTTCCTGGCCGAAATTCTTGATCTGGTCCTTCAGAATGGCGGAGATTTCTGCGGCGCGGATATCCATCAGCGTGCCTCTTTCATCGCAATCTTGATCGCATTGAGTTTGGTGCGCAGCGAGGTGTCGACCATCCGGCTGCCCACCTTGACGATGAGGCCGCCGATGATGGCCGGATCGACATTCACGCTGAAGTCGATGTCCTTGCCGCCGGTGACGTTTTTGATCGCGCCCTTGAGCGCGTCGAGATTGGCGTCGCTGAGCTTCTCGGCGACCGTCACCTCGGCGGTGACTTCGCCTCTGTGCTTGGCGACCAGCGCGCGGAACGCGCGGATCATGCCGCGCACCGCGAACAGACGGCGGTTGCGCGCAATGACCTGAAGGAATTTGGCGGCGAGGCCCTTGATGCCGGCCTTGTCGAGCACCGCGGCAAGCGCCTTGGCCTGCTCGTCGGCGCCGAACACCGGGCTGCGGACCAGCCGCTCGAGGTCGGGACTGCCGGCCACGAGGGCGTCGAAACTGTCGAGATCCTTGCGGACCTGATCGACGGCCTTTTCCTCGAGGGCCAGCTCAAAAAGGGCGGTGGCGTAACGGCCAGCCATGCCGGAGATCGTCGGGTCTTCGCCTGCCACTGTGACGCTCGTCTCTCACATACCCACAAGCGCGGCACCGTCGCGGAAGGCGGCGCAAGCCTATGGAATCCAAACGGGAATTCTGACTGCGAGGGACCACCGCGGGGAGCGCGGAAACCTCGCAAAATCGCGGGTTTTGCTATCACACGGTCTTTCGCCGTGCAACACGATCCGGCCTCAGGAAAAGGTCGAAAACGCCGGGCTCCCGCGGCAAAACGGCCCGCCGCATAGCCGCCATACCTCGCGAAGCGGGACCGGCAGGGCTAGGCTCCGCCCCCGCGGCAAAGGCCGCACAGCCTCCCCCGGACCGCGCAACACCCCTGCCGGGCGCCCCCTGAGCCAAGATTGCCTTGAGCACGACCGACAAAGCCAAAACCACCACCGCAGATCCCAACGCCTCGATCCGGGGCGCGCGGCTGCTCGTCCTGCTGCTGGCGCTGGCCTGGGGCCTCAACTGGCCGATGTCGCGGCTGACGCTGGCCGAGTTGCCGCCGTGGGGCACGCGCTTCCTGAGCCTCGGCCTCGGAACGCTGGTGTTGTTCATGGTCGTGGTCATCAGCCGCCGCCGTCTGCTCATTCGGCCGGCGAACCTGATCCACGTCACCGTCGCCGGCTTCTTCAACGTCGCCGCCTTCAACATCCTCAATATCGAGGCGATCGCCTCGGGCAACGCCTCGCGCGCGGTGGTGATCGCTTATTCGATGCCGATCTGGGCGGCACTGATGGCCTGGCTCACCGTCGGCGAGGTTTTCGACCGCGTCCGGGTACTGGCGCTGCTGCTGTGCGCGACGGGTCTCGTCACATTGATCTGGCCGCTGGCGCAGCACGGACTGCCGTTCAGCGCGCTGCTGTCGCTCGGTTGCGCCTTCGCGTGGGCGATCGGCACCGTCTACATGAAATGGGCGGACATCGACGCCGACGCGATCACGATCACCGCCTGGCAATTGCTGGTCGGCTGGATCTTCATCGGCGCCGGCATGCTGATATTCGAAGGCCCGCCGCCGGACGTCACGGCGCTGCACGTCACGACCATCGGCCCGCTGGTCTACAACGGCCTGATCGGCTTCGGTCTCGCCTATTCACTGTGGTTCACCATCGTCGGGCGGCTGCCGGCGATGACGGCTTCGCTCGGCTCGCTGCTCGTTCCGGTCGTCGGGATCGCGGCGTCTGCCGCGATCCTTGGCGAACGGCCGACGCTGACCGACTATGTCGGCTTCGCGCTGATCTTCGCCGCCGCGGCTTGCGTGCTGCTGCGGCCGAATGTGCGGCACACCGAACTGCCGGAATAATCGGCTATTGTCGTCGCCGCGCGACGACGCCACGGAGACATCATCATGGCCTGGATTTATCTCGCAATCGCTGGACTGTTCGAAATCGGCTGGGCAATCGGCCTGAAATACACCGAAGGTTTCAGCAAGCTGTGGCCGTCGGTCGCAACCGTCGGCGCCATGATCATCAGCCTCGCCTTCCTCGGCCTCGCGCTGAAGTCGCTGCCGGTCGGCACGGCCTATGCGGTGTGGACCGGCATCGGCGCGGTCGGCACGGCCGCGCTCGGCATTTATCTGTTCGGGGAGTCCGCCGATATCGCACGGCTCGGCTGCATTGGCCTGATCGTTGCGGGGCTGGTCGGCCTCAAGATGGTCTCTTGATTTAAAAGAAGCTCTGCGGATCGACATCGACCGAATAGCGTACATTGCCGCGCACTTTCGGCGCGTTGACCAGCCACTCGCGCAGGTAAGCTGACAGATCGTAAGCGCGCAGCGCTTTCACCAGCAGACGGAAGCGATGCCGGCCGCGCACCACCGCGACCGGCGCCTCGGCGGGGCCGAGCACTTTCACATTCTCGTCGCGCGGCGCGCAGGCGACCAGAGCGCGGCCATAGCCCTCGGCTTCGTGGCGCTCGTTCGCGGTGATGACGATGCTCGCGAGCCGCCCGAACGGCGGATAGAGCGTGCGCTCGCGCAACTCGATCTCGTTCTTGTAGAACGCCTCGCGGTCGCCGAGGATCAACGCGCGCATCACCGGATGCTCCGGCTGATGCGTCTGCAAAAAGCCGATGCCGCGGCCTTCCTCGCGCCCCGCGCGGCCCGTCACCTGATGCAGCAGTTGAAACGTGCGCTCCGCTGCGCGCGGATCGCCGTTGCCGAGGCCCAAATCTGCGTCGACGATGCCGACCAGATTGAGCTTCGGGAAATGGTGCCCCTTGGCGACGAGCTGGGTGCCGATGACGATATCGAAGCGGCCTTCCGCGACGTCTTCGAGTTCCGAGCGCAATCGCTCGAACGACTCCACCATGTCGCTCGACAGCACGAGAATGCGCGCCTCGGGAAACAGCTCCGCCGCCTCATGCTCGAGGCGCTCGACGCCGGGGCCGCAGGCAACAAAGCTCTCGACCTCGTGGCAGTTCGGGCATTCCTCCGGCATCGGCTTGGCGAAGCCGCAGTGATGGCACACCAGCCGCTTGCGGAAGCGGTGATCGACCAGCCAGGCATCGCAGTTCGGGCACTGCATGCGGAAGCCGCAGGCGCGACACAGCGTCAGCGGCGCATAGCCCCGGCGGTTGAGGAACAGCAGCGCCTGCTCCTTGCGCGCCAGCACGTCGCGCACGGCTTCCGCGAGCCGCGGCGCGATGAAGCGGCCGCGCGGCGGACCTTCGTTGCGCAGGTCGATCGCATCGATTGACGGCAGATGCGCACCGCCGAAGCGCTCCGGCAATTGGATACGCCGGTAGCGGCCGCGCCGCGCGTTGACTTCGGATTCCACCGATGGCGTCGCGGAGGCAAGAATGACCGGCACTTTCTCGATCGAGCCGCGCACCACCGCCATGTCGCGCGCGTGATAACTCGCGCCTTCGTCCTGCTTGTAGGCAGGGTCGTGCTCCTCATCGACCACAATCAGGCCGAGGTCCGCATAGGGCAAGAACAGCGCCGAGCGCGCGCCGACCACGACGCTCACTTCGCCGGCGGCAACCGCCGCCCAGGTCCGCGCGCGCTTGCGCGGCGACAGTTGCGAATGCCATTCCGCCGGCCGGGTGCCGAAGCGTTCCGAGAAGCGATTGAGGAACTGCGCGGTGAGCGCGATCTCCGGCATCAGAATAAGCGTCTGCCGCTTGCGGCGAATGTTCTCCGCGACCGCTTCGAAATAGACTTCGGTCTTGCCGGAGCCGGTGACGCCGTCGAGCAGCGACACCGTGTAGCCGCCCTGCGCCGCGGCGACGCGCAGTGCATCCGCCGCCGCAAGCTGCGCCAGCGAGAACTCGGGCTTGGCAAAATCGGGATCGGGCGCCGACGCGACGGGATCGGGCGGCAGCACCACGGTTTCGAGTGTGCCTTCATCGACGAGACCATCGATCACGCCGGCGCTGACGCCGGCTTCCTGCGCGGCGTCCGCCTTGGCGCGCGTCAGCCCGTCCGCCAACAACGCGAGCACGCGCGCGCGCGCCGGTGTCTTGCGGGCCGGTGGCGGTCCGGCGAGCCGCACGCCGACGCGCTCGCGCGCGGGGCCGAGATGCTCGCCCATGCGCATCGTCATGCGCAGCACCATGCCGCGCGGCGCGAGCGTGTAGCGCGCGACCCAATCGACGAATTCGCGCAACTCGGATTTCAGCGGCGGAATATCGAGCTTGTCCTCGACATCCTTCAGCCGGTTGTCGAGGCCGGGCCGCGCCGTGCCCTCGCCCCACACCACGGCGGTGCAGACACGCGGCCCGAGCGGCACGCGGACGAAATCGCCGGCGTTCAGCTCCATGCCGGCGGGCACGCGATAGCTGTAAGCCTGATCGAGCGCGACCGGCACCAGGACATCGACCGTGCGTTTGGCCGGACTGTTGGGCATGCCCATGATCTGGACGATTCCGGGCCTTTAAGGAAGGGTGAAGGAAGCGGTGACAGTCTCCACATAATGACGAAAGAACTTTCCGCCATCGCGCCGGACGTTGCCGCGGAAATCCGCGGCTGGCTCGCCTATCTCGGCGCCGAGCGGCGGATGTCCGGGCGGACGCTGGAGGCTTACCAGCGCGACGTTTCCCAGTTTCTCGGTTTCCTCGGCGAATACCTCGGCGGCGCGCCGAACCTCAAGGATCTCGCCGCGCTGACCCCGCAGGATGTGCGCGCCTTCATGGCCGCGCGCCGCGCGGACGGCGTCGGCAGCCGCTCGCTGATGCGCGGGCTGGCAGGCAGCCGCTCTTTCGCCCGCTATCTCGAACGCAACGGCAAGGGCCGGCTCGGCGCGCTTGCCGCCGTGCGCGCGCCGAAGATCGCCAAATCGCTACCGAAGCCGCTTGCCGCCTCCGCCGCGACCCGCATCACCGACGCCGACCTGCGCGCCGGCGAAAACCGCGAGCCGTGGGTGCTGGCGCGCGACGCCGCCGTGCTTGCGCTCCTTTACGGCTCCGGTCTGCGCATCTCCGAGGCGCTCGGCCTGAAGCGCAAGGACGTGCCGGCGCCCGGCAAGGGCGATGTCATCACGGTGACCGGCAAAGGCAACAAGCAGCGCATGGTGCCGGTGCTGCCGCAGGTGCTGACCGCGATCGCGGACTACGCCGCCGCCTGCCCTTACGACCTTGGCCACGACGGGCCGCTGTTTCTCGGCGCGCGCGGCGGGCCGCTGTCGCCGCGCATCGTACAACTGGCGATGGAGCGGCTGCGCGGCGCGCTCGGCCTCGCCGACACCGCGACGCCGCACGCGCTGCGCCATTCCTTCGCCACGCATCTGCTCGCGCGCGGCGGCGACCTGCGCGCGATCCAGGAACTGCTCGGGCACGCCTCGCTGTCGACCACGCAGATTTACACCGCGGTCGACGCCGAAAAGCTGCTCGACGCCTACCGCAGCGCGCACCCCCGCGCGCAAAGTGCGAAGCAAACCCGCCGCGCCGGATAATCTGCACATAAATTTGCGCGCCGCCCCTTGCGGAGTTTCGCGAGCCGGGAGCATCGTCCGGCCCTCGCGCTCTGACCGGGAGGGGGAACCATGGCTGGATCGCACGAAAACCTCGAACATGCCGAGCATGCGCAGCATGCCGGCCATTCCAACAAGAAGATCGCGCTGCTGATTTCACTGCTTGCGCTGTGCCTGGCGTTTTCCGAAACGCTCGGCAAAAGTGCGCAGACCGAAAGTATCAGCCTGAACATCGAAGCGTCCGACACCTGGAACTTCTTTCAGGCCAAGACCATCCGGCAGACCACATTGCGCGCCGCGGCCGAGGGCCTGACCGCGCATGCGTCGGCGGTGACCGACCCGGCGCTGAAGGCCGCCATGCAGAAGCAGGCCGAAGCCTGGCAGGCGACGGTGGCGCGCTACGAGTCGGACCCCAAGGAAAAAGACGGCCGCAAGGAACTGCGCGCCAAGGCCGAGCATTACGAGCATCAGCGCAATACGCAGCTCGCGCGCTATCATCACTATGAGGTCGCCTCGGCGGCGTTCCAGATCGCCATCGTGCTCGCTTCGGCGATGATCATCACCGGCATGGCGGTGCTGGCCTATCTCGCCGGCGGGCTCGGCATTCTTGGGCTTGTATTTATGGGCATCGCGATCTGGGCGCCGCACGCCGTCCATATCGTCTGACGCAAAACGCGCCATAGCCTCGTCTTGATTGCGGGCCACCTTCGCAACCGAAGGAGGTCATCATGCAATCACACTCCATCAAGCTTTGGCGCTTCGTCGCGCTCATGCTGTGCGCGCTCACGCTCGGCATGGGGATCTGTCACGTCATGGAAATGCCGGCGCGTATGTCGTGGGACCAGGCGCTGTGGGTCGGCGCGACCGTGCAAGGCGGGCTTTATCGCATGTTCGGCACGGTCGGCGCGGCGATCGATCTCGCGGCGATCGGCAGCGCCGGCATCCTCGCGCTGCTGCTGCGCGGCACGGCGGAGTTTCGCCTCGCCGCCATCGGCGCCGGGCTCTATCTGCTGGCGCTGCTCGGCTGGCTCGCGGTGGTGTTTCCCGCCAATCTCGAACTCGCAACCTGGCTCACCGCGCATCCGCCGGACGACTGGGCGGCGACGCGGCTGCAATGGGGAAACCGGCCACGCCGTCAACACGCTGTTCCAGCTTGTCGGCTTCGGCGCACTACTCTGGGTGTCGCTGAAAGGCGACGCCGTGTGTGAGCCGACGAATCCTTAGAGCCGTACCCGTCCGCCATCGACCGCGAGCGTCTGCCCGGTGATGAAGGCCGAGTCGTCGCTGGTCAGGAACGACACCGCGCCGGCGAGATCGTCCGGCGTCTCGATCCGCTTGATGGCCTGAAACTTCTGCGCGACGTCGTTGAACTCGTCGTCCATCGTGGCAAAGCCGGCGCGCGGCGGCCGGCCGGTCGCGCCCGGTGTCTTGGTGAGGCCCGGCTGGATTGCGTTGACGGTGATGCCGAACGGTCCGAGTTCGCTCGCCAGCGCACGGGTGAAGCCGACGATGCCGAGCTTGCTCGCGACGTAAGGCACGAAACCGGTCACCACCGCGCCGACCGTGCTCGACGACAGCGTGACGATGCGGCCCCAGCCCCGCGCCTTCATGCCCGGCACGAAGGCCATGCTGACGAGGAACGTGCCGTCGAGATTGGTGCCGACGATGCGGCGCCATTCGGCGTAAGTGACGTTCTCCAGCGGGACCTGCGGGAAGATGCCGGCGCAGTTGACGACGATGTCGATTTTCGGAAACGCCTTGCGGGCTTCCGCCGCCATTTTCTCAACCGAGTCGGGCGACGACACATCGCAGGTGAACGAGACCGCGCTGCGGCCGGCGGCCTTGACCATCTTTACGGTCGCGGATGCGTCGTTGAGATCGACCGCGGCAATATCGACACCATCCTCGGCGAGCCGCTTGGCGAAGGCTTGCCCGAGCCCGCTCGCAGCGCCGGTGATGAGCGCGGTTTTTCCCTGATGTCCCTTGGCCATGCGATTTTCTCTTTGTGAAATACGGTCTTGAGTCGCATCCATCATTTGTCATCGCCACGCGACGCGCAAGCATACTCATCTGTCATTGCCCGCGCAGGCGGGCAATCCAGTAATCACCGCGATCCTTGTGTTTACTGGGTCCCCGCCTTCGCGGGGACGACAGCGGAGAGAACGACGACGCGCACGCAATCACATATGAATCGCGCGTTTGTCGACCGCGAGGGCCGCTTCTTTCACGGCTTCGGAAAGCGTCGGGTGGGCATGGCAGGTGCGGGCGATGTCTTCCGACGACGCGCCGAATTCCATCGCCAGCGTCACCTCGCCGATCAGCGTGCCGGCCTCGGCGCCGATGATGTGCACGCCGAGCACGCGGTCGGTCTTGGCGTCGGCCAGAATTTTCACGAAGCCGTCGGTGGTGCGGTTGACCTTGGCGCGGCCGTTCGCGGTGAACGGGAACTTGCCAACCTTGTAGGCGACGCCGGCAGCCTTCAATTCCTCTTCGGTCTTGCCGACCGAGGCGATTTCCGGCGCGGTGTAGACGACGCTCGGGATCGCATCGTAATTCACATGCCCCGCCTGCCCGGCGAGGATTTCGGCAACCGCGACGCCTTCATCTTCCGCCTTGTGCGCGAGCATCGGCCCGGCGATGGCGTCGCCGATCGCATAGACGCCCGGCACGTTGGTGGCGAAGTGCGCGTCGGTCGCGACGCGGCCGCGCTCGTCAAGCTTCACGCCGGCTTCCTTGAGGCCGAGCCCCTCGGTGTAGGGCACCCGGCCGATCGAGACGAGCACAACATCGGCATCGAGCGTTTCCGCTGCGCCGCCCTTCGCGGGCTCGACCGTGACTTTCAACCGCTTGCCGGATGTGTCCACCGCCGTCACCTTCGACGACAGTTTGAAGGCGATGCCCTGCTTCTCGAAGATGCGCTGCGCCTGACGGCGCACCTCGCCGTCCATGCCGGGCAGCGCGCCGTCCAGGAATTCTACCACCGTCACGTCCGAGCCGAGCCGCTTCCACACCGAGCCAAGCTCAAGCCCGATCACGCCGGCACCAACCACGACCAGTTTCTCCGGCACCTTGTCGAGCGTCAGCGCACCGGTCGAGGACACCACGCGCTTTTCGTCGATCTCGATGCCTTTCAGCCGCGCGACATCCGAGCCGGTGGCGATGACGATGGCTTTGGTCTCGAGCGTCTGCGTCTTGCCGTCAGCCGCTTTGACCCCGACCTTACCGGCGGCTGCGACGCGGCCCGCGCCGACATAGGTGTCGATCTTGTTTTTCTTGAACAGGAACTCGACGCCTTTGACGTTGCCGGAAACTCCCTCGTCCTTGAACGCCATCATGGCTTTCAGGTCGAGTTTCGGCTTGCCGACGCCAATGCCCATCTTCTCGAAGTCGTGCCCGGCCTCGTCGAACAGATGCGAGGCATGCAGCAGCGCCTTCGACGGAATGCAGCCGATGTTGAGGCAGGTGCCGCCGAAGGTCGGGTTCTTCTCGACCACTGCGGTTTTCAGCCCAAGCTGCGCCGCGCGGATTGCGCAGACATAGCCGCCGGGACCGGTGCCGATGACGATGAGATCGTAGGACATGGGACAATTACCTATCCATGGTCATGCCCGACCTTGTGTCGGGCATCCACGTCTTCGTTCCAGATCGAGAAAGCAAGACGTGGATGGCCGGGACAAGCCCGGCCATGACGGAGAAAAACTACAGATCCAGCACCAGCCGCGCCGGATCCTCGAGACATTCCTTGACGCGCACGAGGAAGGTCACCGCCTCACGGCCGTCGACGATGCGATGATCGTAGGACAGCGCGAGATACATCATCGGCCGCACCTCGATCTTGCCGCCGACCACCATCGGCCGCTCCTGAATCTTGTGCATGCCGAGGATGCCGGATTGCGGCGCGTTCAGGATCGGCGTCGACATCAGCGAGCCGTAGACGCCGCCATTGGTGATGGTGAAGGTGCCGCCCTGCATCTCGTCGATCTTGAGCTGGCCGTCGCGGGCGCGGCGGCCGAGATCGCCGATGGTCTTTTCGATGTCGGCCAGCGACTTGTCCTGCGCGTCGCGCACCACCGGTACGACGAGGCCCTTGTCGGTGCCGACCGCGATGCCGACGTGATAATAGTTCTTGTAGACGAGATCGGTGCCGTCGATTTCGGCGTTGACCGCCGGGATTTCCTTCAGCGCCTGGATGCAGGCCAGCGTGAAGAAGCCCATGAAGCCGAGCTTCACGCCGTGCTTCTTCTCGAACAAATCCTTGTACTGGTTGCGCATCGCCATCACCGCGGTCATGTCGACCTCGTTGAAGGTCGTCAGCATCGCGGCGGTGTTCTGCGCATCCTTCAGCCGGCGCGCGATGGTCTGGCGCAGCCGCGTCATGTGCACGCGCTCCTCGCGCGCGGCATCGTCGGCCGGCGACGGCGCGCGCATCTGCACCGGCGCCTGGGCCGGCGCAGGCGAGGCGGCAGCGCGCTCGATGGCGGCGAGCATGTCGCCCTTGGTCACCTGACCGTGCTTGCCGGAACCCTCAACGTTCGAAGGATCGACACCGGACTCCGCGCCGAGCTTGCGCACCGACGGCGGCTGCGTCGTCGCGGCGGGCGCGGATGACGAGGCACGCGGCGTGGGCTGTTCGGCCCCGGCGCCGATCGGCTTGGTCGTCTCGGTCTTCTGGTCCGGCGCACCGGCCGGCGCGGTCTTGGCGGCAACAGCGCCGCCCGCGCCTTCGGTGATCTGGCCGAGCAGCGCCCCGACCGCGACGGTCTCGCCGTCCTTGACGGCGATTTCCCCGAGCACGCCGGCGGCAGGCGCCGGCACTTCGAGCGTCACCTTGTCGGTCTCGAGTTCGACCAGCGGCTCGTCGACCGCCACCGGATCGCCCGGCTTCTTGAACCACTTGCCGACCGTCGCTTCGGTGACCGACTCGCCGAGGGTGGGAACGCGAATATCCGTCATGTTAGTTTCCGCTTTTTCTCGGCGTCATCATCCGCGAAGGCGGCTGATCCAGTAAACTTGAACGCCCGTTATTACTGCATTGTCTTGGTTACTGGATGCCCCGCCTTCGCGGGGCATGACAGTGTTGGGTTTAGCCGAGCGCCTCTTCCATGAACTGCTTGAGTTGCGCGAGGTGCTTCGACATCAGGCCGACCGCGGTCGACGCCGACGCCGGACGGCCGGCATAACGCGGCCGCTTGTGGCTCGCGCCGATCTGGTTCAGCACCCACTGCAGGAAGGTGTCGACGAAGAACCAGGCGCCCATGTTGCGCGGCTCCTCCTGACACCAGACGATCTCCGCCTGCTTGAAACGCGCAAGCTCCGCCGCCACCGCCTTGGTCGGGAACGGGTAAAGCTGCTCGACGCGCAGAATGTAGATGTCGTCGATGCCGCGCTGCTCGCGCTCCTCGTAGAGGTCGAAATAGACCTTGCCGGAGCACAGCACGACGCGGCGGATCTTGTCGTCCGCGACCAGCTTGATCTTCTCGTCCGGCAGCAATTGCGCGTCGTCCCACAGGATGCGGTGGAACGAGGTGTCCGGCCCCATTTCGTCGAGCCGCGACACCGCGCGCTTGTGGCGCAGCAGCGACTTCGGCGTCATCAGGATCAGCGGCTTGCGGATTTCGCGGCGCAACTGCCGGCGCAGGATGTGGAAGTAGTTTGCCGGCGTCGTGCAGTTGGCGACCTGCATGTTGTCTTCGGCGCACATCTGCAGGAAGCGCTCGAGCCGCGCCGAGGAATGCTCCGGCCCCTGCCCCTCATAGCCATGCGGCAGCAGGCAGACGAGACCGGACATGCGCAGCCACTTGCGCTCCGCCGAGGAGATGAACTGGTCGAACACCACCTGCGCGCCGTTGGCGAAGTCGCCGAACTGGGCCTCCCACATCGTCAGCGCGTTGGGCTCCGAGGTCGAATAGCCGTATTCGTAACCGAGCACGGCCTCTTCCGAGAGCATCGAGTTGAGCACCTCGTAGCGGGCCTGCTCGCCGCCGAGATGATTGAACGGCGTGTACCGCTCCTCGTTTTCCTGGTCGAACAGCACCGAATGGCGCTGCGAGAAGGTGCCGCGTTCGCTGTCCTGACCCGACAAGCGCACGCGATGGCCTTCCTTCAGCAGCGTGCAGAAGGCGAGCGCCTCGCCGGTCGCCCAGTCGATATCCTTGCCGGTTTCGAACGCCTTCGAACGATTGTCGAGGAAGCGCTGGATGGTGCGGTGGACCTTGAAACCCTCCGGCACCGCGGTGATTTTCTTGCCGATGTCGCGCAGCACGTCGAGCGAGACGCCGGTGTTGCCGCGGCGCGGGTCCTCAACGTCGCCGGCGGCCTTGAGGCCGGACCAGCGGCCGTCGAGCCAGTCGGCCTTGTTGGCCTTGTAGCTGGTGCCGGCCTCGAACTCGACTTCGAGCGTCGCGCGCCAGTCGGCCTTCATCTTGTCGACCTCGGCGTCGGTGACGACGCCCTCGGCGATCAGCTTCTTGGAATAGATCTCGAGCGTCGAGGCATGCGCGCGAATCTTCTTGTACATCAGCGGCTGGGTGAACGACGGCTCATCGCCCTCGTTGTGGCCGAACCGCCGGTAGCAGAACATATCGATGACGACCGGCTGCTGGAACTTCTGCCGGTATTCCGTCGCGACCTTGGCGGCGAACACCACCGCTTCCGGATCGTCGCCGTTGACGTGGAAGATCAGCGCCTCGATCATCTTGGCGACGTCGGACGGATAAGGCGACGAGCGCGAATAGCGCGGATAGGTCGTAAAGCCGATCTGGTTGTTGACGATGAAGTGCAGCGAACCGCCGGTGCGGTAGCCCTTCAGCCCCGACAGGCCGAAACATTCCGCGACCACGCCCTGGCCCGCGAAGGCCGCGTCGCCGTGGATCAGCAGCGGCATCACCATCGTCCGCTCTTCCGGCGTCGCGCCATGCTGGTCCTGCTTGGCGCGCACCTTGCCGAGCGTCACCGGATCGACGATTTCGAGATGCGAGGGATTCGGTGTCAGCGACAGATGCACCTTGTTGCCGTCGAATTCGCGGTCCGCCGACGCGCCGAGGTGATACTTCACGTCGCCGGAGCCTTCGATTTCGTCCGGAGTCGCCGAGCCGCCCTTGAACTCGTGGAACAGCACGCGGTGCGGCTTGCCCATCACCTGCGTGAGCACATTGAGGCGGCCGCGATGCGGCATGCCGAAGCAAATCTCCTTCACGCCGAGATTGCCGCCGCGCTTGATGATCTGCTCGAGCGCCGGGATCAGCGCCTCGCCGCCGTCGAGACCGAACCGCTTGGTGCCGGTGAACTTGACGTCGAGAAACTTCTCGAAGCCTTCCGCTTCCACGAGCTTATTGAGGATCGCGCGCTTGCCCTCGCGCGTGAAGGTGATTTCCTTGTCCTTGCCTTCGATGCGTTCCTGGATCCACGCCTTCTGCGCCGGATTGGAGATGTGCATGAACTCGACGCCGACGGTCTCGCAGTAGGTGCGGCGGAGGATGGCGACGATCTCGCGCATCGACGCGAATTCGAGGCCGAGCACCTTGTCGAGGAAGATCTTGCGATCCATGTCGGCTTCGGTGAAGCCGTAGGATTTCGGATCGAGTTCTTCTTCGCTCTTCTCCGGCTCGATGCCGAGCGGATCGAGCTTGGCGTGGAAATGACCGCGCGCGCGATAGGCGCGGATCAGCATCAGCGCGTGGATCGAGTCGCGCGTCGCCTGCTGCACGTCGCCGGCGGAAATGTCGACGCCCTTCGCCTGCGCCTTCGCCTTGATCTTGTCACCGAGACCCTTCTCGGCTTCGGCCCACTGACCGTCGAGCGCAGCGACGAGATCGCCATTGGCGCGCACCGGCCAGTTCGGCTTTCGCCACGACGCGCCCTGCGCGCTCTTGGCGACGGCGCCGGGATCGTCCTGCAGCGCCTGGAAGAACACCTGCCACTCGGCATCGACCGAGCCGGGATTGTTCTGATAGCGGGCGTAGAGGTCTTCGATATAGGCGGCGTTGCCGCCGTACAAAAAGGATGTACGGGCGAACGTCGCGTTGGCGTCCTGGCGTGACATGGAAATCCTGATCCTGACGGGACGGCTGCCCCGATCCTTGAGCGCGGGCCGGCGAGCGGCGGCTCAATTGCTAGGTTTCGATCCTTCAACCTATTTAGGACGCTTGTAAGACAAGGGGAGGTTAAGAACTGAATATAAATTCATTTCTATGCCGTGCCGGAAGTAGGCAGAACATGGGCACTAAATGCATTTTCCGCCCGTAAATACGAGCGTCCTTGGCACACATGGAAAAGCCCCCGGACCGCGAGGGTCCGAGGGCTTCGCAAAAAATTTTTGAGTTTTTGATCGCCGGGCCGCTCGGCCCCGCAGGATCAGCCTTTCAGCACTTCCACCAACGTTTTGCCGAGGCGAGCCGGCGACGGCGAAATCCGGATGCCGGCGGATTCCATCGCCGCAATCTTGGATTCGGCGTCGCCCTTGCCGCCGGCGATGATCGCGCCGGCGTGGCCCATGCGGCGGCCGGGCGGCGCGGTGCGCCCGGCGATGAAGCCAACCATCGGCTTCTTGCGGCCCCGCTTGGCCTCGTCTTTGATGAACTGCGCGGCGTCCTCTTCGGACGAGCCGCCGATCTCGCCGATCATCACGATCGACTCGGTCGTCTTGTCGGCGAGCAGCATTTCGAGGACTTCGATGAAGTCCATGCCCTTCACCGGATCGCCGCCGATGCCGACCGCCGTTGTCTGGCCGAGGCCCTCGCGCGTGGTCTGGAACACCGCTTCGTAGGTCAGCGTACCGGAGCGCGACACGATGCCGACCGAGCCCTTCTTGAAGATGTTGCCCGGCATGATGCCGATCTTGCATTCGCCGGCCGTCATCACGCCGGGGCAGTTCGGACCGACGAGACGCGATTTCGAACCGCACAGCGAGCGCTTCACCTTCACCATGTGCGCGACCGGGATGCCCTCGGTGATGCAGACGATGAGCGGGATCTCCGCCTCGATCGCTTCCGCGATGGCGTCGGCCGCGCCGAGCGGCGGAACGTAGATCACGGTCGCGTCGGCGCCAGTCTTGGCTTTCGCTTCCGCGACGGTGTCGAACACTGGAAGGTTGAGATGCGTCTGGCCGCCTTTGCCGGGCGCAACGCCGCCGACCATCTTGGTGCCGTAGGCGATCGCCTGTTCGGAGTGGAAGGTGCCGTTCTTGCCGGTGAAGCCCTGGCAGATGACCTTGGTGTTCTTGTCGATGAGAATGGACATCAGGCGGCTTCCTTCACGGCCTTGACGATCTTCTGCGCGGCGTCGTCGAGATCGTCGGCCGACGTCACGTTGAGCTTCGACTCGGCGATGATCTTCTTGCCAAGTTCGACATTGGTGCCTTCGAGGCGAACGACGAGCGGCACCTTGAGGCCGACCTCCTTCACCGCGGCGACCACGCCCTCGGCGATGACGTCGCAGCGCATGATGCCGCCGAAGATGTTGACCAGGATGCCCTTCACGTTCGGGTCCGACGTGATGATCTTGAATGCCGCGGTGACGCGCTCTTTCGTCGCGCTGCCGCCGACATCGAGGAAGTTCGCCGGCGTCATGCCGTAAAGCTTGATGATGTCCATGCTGGCCATCGCGAGGCCTGCGCCGTTGACCATGCAGCCGATCGTGCCGTCGAGCGCGATGTAGTTGAGGTCGAACTTCGACGCCTCGATCTCCTTCGGGTCTTCCTCGGTTTCGTCGCGCAGCTTGGCGATCTCGGGATGCGCATAGAGCGCGTTGTTGTCGAAATCGACCTTGGCGTCGAGACAAACGAGCTTCTTGTCCTTTGTGACAACCAGCGGGTTGATCTCGAGCATGCTCATGTCGCAATCGACAAAAGCCTTGTAGAGATTGGTCAGAAGCGGGCTCATCTGCTTCTGCAGGTCGGCGTCGAGACCGAGCGCCTTCGAGACGCTGCGCACATGGTGTGGGCAGATATTGGCGACCGGATCGACCGAGATGCTGACGATCTTGTCCGGCGTGTCGTGCGCGACCTGCTCGATGTCCATGCCGCCTTCGGTGGACACGACGATGGCGACGCGCGAGGTTTCACGATCGACCAGCATCGACAGGTAGAACTCCTTGTCGATCGCCGAGCCTTCCTCGATGTAGAGGCGGTTGACCTGCTTGCCCTTCGCCCCGGTCTGGTGCGTGACGAGGATCGAGCCGAGGAGGCGCGTCGCCTCCTTCTTCACGTCGTCGGCGGATTTCACGACCTTGACGCCGCCGGCCTTGCCGCGGCCACCGGCGTGAATCTGCGCCTTCACCACCCACACCGGGCCGCCGAGCGCCTTGGCGGCATCGACCGCCTCGTCCGCCGTGAAAGCCGGGATGCCGCGCGGCACCGGCACGCCGAAGTCACGCAGGACGGTTTTCGCCTGATATTCGTGGACGTTCATTCGCTTCCCCCAAACCCGCGGCGTTCATCGCCGCGGCCTTCTTTGTCTTCAGCGTCAGCCGAGATTCGGCGCGATCTTCTTGCAGGCTTCGACCAGCGTCTGCACCGACTGCGCGGACTTCTCGAACGCATCGCGCTCGCCGCCGTTCAGTTCGATTTCGACGACACGCTCGACGCCCTTGGCGCCGATCACAACCGGTACGCCGACGTAAAGGTCCTTGATGCCGTACTGGCCGCTCAGATGCGCGGCGCAGGGCAGCACGCGCTTCTTGTCGAGTAGGTAGCTTTCCGCCATCGCGATACCGGACGCTGCCGGCGCATAGAAGGCCGAGCCGGTCTTGAGCAGGTTGACGATCTCGGCGCCGCCGTTCGCGGTGCGCTTGACGATCTCGTCGATGCGGGCCTGCGTGGTCCAGCCCATCTTGACGAGGTCCGGCAGCGGAATGCCGGCAACCGTCGAATAGCGCGGCAGCGGCACCATCGTGTCGCCGTGGCCGCCGAGCACGAATGCGGTGACGTCCTCGACCGAGACATTGAACTCGTCGGCCAGGAAATAACGGAAGCGGGCCGAGTCGAGCACGCCGGCCATGCCGATGACTTTCTCTTTCGGCAGGCCGCAATACTGCTGCAGCGCCCAGACCATCGCATCGAGCGGGTTGGTGATGCAGATGACGAACGCATTGGGCGCGTATTTCTTGATGCCCGCGCCCACCTGCTCCATCACTTTGAGATTGATGCCGAGCAGGTCGTCGCGGCTCATGCCCGGCTTGCGCGGCACGCCGGCGGTGACGATGCAGACGTCGGCGCCTTCGATCGCCTCGTAGCTGTTGGTGCCGAGGAATTTCGAGTCGAACTTGTTGACCGGCGAGGACTGCGCGATGTCGAGCGATTTGCCCTGCGGGATGCCTTCGGCGACGTCGAACATGACGATGTCGCCGAGCTGCTTGAGACCGATGAGGTGAGCGAGCGTGCCGCCGATCTGGCCAGCACCGATCAATGCAATTTTGTTACGCGCCATGGTGGAAATGTCTCTCGACTGGTGTGGACGCCGCCGAACGCGGCAGGGCGGTGGTACCGCCTCTTGCACTGCACCACAAGGTAACCATCAGGAGGGCTCCAAAGCGACAAGCTCAGAGGCCGGGTGGCCAATCGTGTATACATTATACCAGCCTAACCCGGGCCAAGAGTCCAGCCCTTTCGAGCGCCGGACTCAACGTTTTCGCAGCGTCGCGTCCGTCATCATTTCCAGCTGGATCTGCTGGATCTCCGCCAGCCGCTCCCACTGGCGGGTGAGGATGTGGTCGATCTTTTCGTGGAGATGCCGGATTTCCAGCTCCGCCTTCAGGTTGACCCGGTAGTCGTTCTCGGACCGCAGCCGGTCCTTCGCCTCCTGCCGCTTCTGACTCATCATGATGATCGGCGCCTGCAGCGCCGCGAGGCAGGACAGCACGAGATTGAGCAGGATGAAGGGATAGGGATCGAACTGCTCGCGGATCGCGATCACGTTGAACGCCATCCAGACCACGAGGGTGCCGAGGAACATCAGGATGAAGGTCCAGCTGCCGCCGAAATTGGCGAGATGGTCGGACAGCTTCTCGCCGAAGGTGCGATGGCCTTCGAACTCGGCCTGAATGTTCTCGGCCAGCGTCTCGTGGTCGGCAAGGCTCTGCACCACCTCCTGCTCGAGCTGGGTCAGCTCGCCGCGCTCACTGCGCAACAGCTCGGTGACATAGCGGCCACGGAATTCGTCGAGATCGTCGATGCAGATGAAGCCTTCCGCCGGCAGGTCGGGATAGACCGTCTTGATGCGATCGAGCACGATCGGGCGCACCACGTCGAGCCGGACGATGTCGCGCGCCGGCTTTTCCTTGTCGCAGATCACACAGCGAAACCGTGTCGGCCGTGGACGGCGCACGCGCGTCAACGCGCCGTTGTCGGCCGCGGACTGGCTCACCGGATTGTCCGGCAGCGGCTCACCCGGGCTGTCTGGCGGAAACGGTTGGTCGGCCATGCGCGGCTCCTGTCGTGTCGTCGCCTGTGCGCTGGTGTCGCTTGCGCCATTGCAATTGACAACGAAAAAGAACGGGACCGCTCAGGTTTCGATGATGTGCTCAATCGAGCGAGCGCCGTGGCGCGGGCCGTGCGGCAGGCCGAGGTAATCCTGCGAGCGCATTTCGATCAGCCGCGAGGCGGTGCGGTTGAACTCCAGCGCCTCGTAGCCTTCGGTGGCGCGATAAAGCGCGTTCGGCTCGGCTTCCGCCGACGCGATGAATTTCACCGCATGGTCGTAGAGCGTGTCGATCAGGATGATGAAGCGTTTCGCCTCGTTGCGGCGGTCGTAATCCATCACCGGAATGTCGTCGACGATCAGCGTGTGAAAGTCGTGCGCGATGCGCAGATAGTCGCTCGCCGCCAGCGCCTCGCTGCACAGATCCGCGAAGGAGAACCGGGCGACGCCCATCGCCGCCTGCGGCACATGCACTTTGTGGCCTTTGACGACAAGCTGCTGCGGCATGCCGCGGTCCGTGCCGGTGAGCCGCCGCCAGGCGTCGTCGAGCGCCGCTTTCGCCCTCGCGTCGTTCGGCACATGCCAGGTCGGCAGGCCGGTCAGCTTTTCAAGCCGGAAGTCCGCCCGCGCCTCCAGCCGCATCACCTCGACATGCTTCTCGAGCAGCGCGATGAACGGCAGGAACAATGCCCGGTTGAGACCATCCTTGTAGAGACCGCCCGGTGCGATGTTCGAGGTCGCCACCACCACGACGCCAAGCTCGAACAGCCGGGTAAACAACCGACCGAGGATCATGGCGTCGGCGATGTCGGTGACGTGAAACTCGTCGAAGCACAAAAGCCAGGTCTCATCCGCGATAGCCGCGGCCGCGCGCAGGATCGGGTCGTTGCCGCCGTTTTGCGCCGGCTCCTGCCGAAACACATGAACGCGCTCATGGACGTCGGCCATGAACTCATGGAAATGCGCGCGGCGCTTGCGCTGGACAGCCGTGGTCTCGAAGAACAGGTCCATCAGCATGGTCTTGCCGCGGCCGACCTCACCGTAGACGTAAAGCCCGCGCAGCGGCTCGGCGGATTTCTTGCCACCGCCGAACAGCCAGCCAAGCGAGGAGGATTTGCGGGCGAGCCGCTTCTGGCTCAGCCGTTCCTCGAGCGCGGCGAAGCGTCCGACCAGCGCAAGCTGTGCCGGGTCGGTCTCGATTTCGCCGGTTGCGGCGAGCGCCTGATATCGGGTGCGGATCGAGCCGGGCATGAATGAAAAGCGGTCGGCGAGGACGATGGGGTGGCCGGCTCACACCTAGAGCTTTTCCGGCTTCGATGGAATTACAGCCGGCCGCGCCGATGGCCTTTGTTAACTCCTTGTCAGCTATGCGTTTTCTGCGCGGAAGCTGTGCAGCGGCGGCTCTGTCGCTTTTTTGCTGCAATGCAACAACTACATTCCGCCGCCGGCCGGCGATTCGCGGCGAAGCGCCGGTGCGTGTCCATCAAGAGGCCTTGTCTAATGATCGAGCCCCTGCCCGACGACGGCGTCGTGCGCAAACTCTGGGTCGGCGAGACCGACGCTTACCGCGACCACCTGCTGCGGCTCGACGCCGACAGCCGGGTGCGCCGGTTCGGCGGCGGCGTGTCGGACGACTTCATTCGCGGCTACGCTGAGGCGGCCCGCGGCTTCGGCACCGTGATCCACGGTTTCTTTATCGGCGAGACGCTGCGCGGCTGCGGCGAATTGCGGATGTCGTCCTCGCCCTTCACGCGCGAGGCGGAGGCCGCCTTCAGCATCGAGAAGCCGTGGCAGAGCCACGGCGTCGGCTCGGTGTTGCTTGAGCGGACTTTGCTTGCGGCGCGCAACCGCGGCGTCCGGTCGCTGTGCATGCATTGCCTCGCCGAGAACGAGCGCATGCAGCAGCTCGCCCGCAAGTTCGACGCCGACCTGCATTTCGATTTCGGCAGCGTGGTTGGTGAAGTCGATCCGCCTCGGTCGACGCTGATGTCGGTGACGCGCGAGATCATGGCCGATGGCCACGCGGTGACGGCGGCGATTTTCGACGCCCAGTCGCGGCTGCTCAGGCCGGCGTGAAACTGGCGGCGAGCGGATAGCTCGCCTCCACCACATAGGGTCCGCCGCCGATCGAGGCGCGCGAGGAAAACAGCACGAAGCGCGAGACCTGGAACGGCGGCGTGCGGAAATGCCCGCGCGCCGACAGGTAGTCCGCGACCTGATGGCTCGACGCATCGCGCAGCCGCGCCAGCGTCACATGCGGCGTGAACTTGCGGCCTTCCGGCTCGAGCCCGATGCGTTGCATCATACGCTCCTGCTCGGACTGGATTTCGAGCAAGGTCTGCGTCGGCGCCGCGGTCGCGACGATCGCCCGCGGCTTGCGGCCGCCGAACGAAGACAACCCGTCGAGCCGCAATTCGAACGAGCGGCGTCGCACCCGCTCCAGCATCGAATTGATCTCGTGGGCGGTGACGTCGTCGACGTCGCCGATGAAGCGCAGCGTCAGGTGATAGTTTTCCGGGTCGATCCAGCGCGCGCCCGGCACTCCGCCGCGCAGCATGGCCAGCGACTGGCCCACTTCCGGCGGGACTTCCAATCCGGTGAACAGACGAGGCATGACGGCCTTCCGGATTTTAGGACCCGCGCAGCGTCCGGGCGCGGGCAATCAGCTGCTCGATGTGTGGCATGATTCGCGTGACAATGACATCGACGCCCTGGGCGGTCGGATGAATTCCGTCGCCCTGATTCAATTTTGCATCAGCGGCCACGCCGTCGAGAAAGAACGGATAAAGCAGCACGCCATGCTTCTCGGCCAGCGCCGGAAAGATCGCATCGAATGTCTTGGCGTAGTCGGCGCCCATGTTCGGCGGCGCCCGCATGCCGCACAGAAGCACCGCGATTTTCCGTTCTTTCAGGCGGCTCAGGATGGCGTCGATCGCCTTTCGCGTCACCGCCGAATCGATGCCGCGCAGCGCATCGTTGGCGCCGAGTTCGACGATGACGGCGTCGGTGCCGTCCGGGATCGACCAATCGACGCGGGCAAGCCCGCCGGAGGCGGTGTCGCCCGACACGCCCGCATTGGCGACCGTTGCCGCAATCCCTTTCGCCTTCAGCGCCTTTTCGAGCTTCACCGGAAAGGCATCGCCGCCCGGCAGGCCGAAGCCTGCGGTCAGCGAATCTCCCAGCGCGACGATTTTGACCGGGGCGTCGGCTGCCGCCGAAGCGGCGGCGAGTACTGCGAAAACGGCCACCCAAGCAAATGTGAGACGGAAACGCTGGACCTTGGCCACGAATGTCCCATATGAGCGAGGTTGTGAACGGAAAGTCCGCATGAACGACGCCTCCCAGGCCGGACCGGCCATCGCGCTCGCCGGGATCAATCTTTCGCTCGGCCACGGCGCGGCCCGCGTCCACATCCTCAAAGACATAAGCCTGAATATTGGCCGTGGCGAGACCATCGGCCTCGTCGGGCCGTCCGGCTCCGGCAAGTCCACACTGTTGATGGTGATGGCCGGCCTCGAACGCGCCGACAGCGGCAGCATCGCGGTCGCCGGCGAAGACCTCGGCCGGCTCGACGAAGACGCGCTGGCGCGCTTCCGCGGCCGCAATGTCGGCATCGTGTTCCAGTCGTTCCACCTGATCCCGACCATGACGGCACTCGAGAACGTCGCGGTGCCGCTGGAGCTTGCCGGCGCCGACGACGCCGAAGCGCGCGCGACAGACGAACTCGCGGCGGTCGGGCTCGGCGAGCGGTTGCATCATTATCCTGCCGAACTGTCCGGCGGCGAGCAGCAGCGCGTCGCGATTGCCCGCGCGCTGGCGCCGAACCCGGCGATCCTTGTTGCGGACGAACCGACCGGCAATCTCGACGAGGCGACCGGCCGGCAGATCATCGATCTCCTGTTCGCGAGCCACGAACGGCGCGGCGCGACGCTGGTGCTGGTGACGCACGACAACGCGCTCGCCGCGCGCTGCGGGCGCACGGTGCGGCTGCGCTCCGGCCGCATCGACGGACACGCCGGATGACGGCCGCGGCGACGACGCCATGCACCGGAGCCCGGCCACGCGTCGGCCTTTCGTTACGCTTTGCGCTGCGCGAATTGCGCGGCGGTTTGCGGGGTTTCTACGTCTTCATCGCCTGCATCGCGCTCGGCGTCACCGCCATCGCCGGCGTCGGCTCGCTGGCCGGAAGCCTCGCCGACGGGCTTGCCCGCGAAGGCCGCGTCATCCTCGGCGGCGACGTATCCTTCACGCTGATCCATCGCGAGGCCGAACCGGCGGAGCGCAAGTTTTTCGAAAGCATCGGCGCCGTCTCGGAAGACGCCACCATGCGCGCGATGGCGCGCACCGCCGACGGCGGCGCAACGCTTGTCGAGGTGAAAGCCGTCGACAAAGCCTATCCGCTGTTCCGTTCCGTCGTGCTCGATCCGGCGATGCCGCTCGCCGATGCACTGGCGGAGCGCGACGGCGTCTACGGCACCGTCGTCGATCCGACGCTGATCGACCGTTTCGGATTGAAGCCCGGCGACACGCTCACCGTCGGCAACCTGCGCCTTGAGGTGCGCGCGGCGATCACCACCGAGCCCGACAAGCTGTCGATCGGCATCGGCTTCGGTCCGCGGCTGATGGTGAACGAGGACGCGCTGCGCGCGACCGGACTGCTGCAGCCCGGCAGTCTGGTGCGCTGGCATTACCGCGTGCGCTTTGCCGACGACACGGCGAGCGACACGCATCTGAAAAACGTCATCGCCACAGCGCGCGACCAGTTTCCGCAATCGGGCTGGACCATCCGCAGCCGCACCAATGCCTCGCCCCGGCTCGAACAGAACATCACACGCTTCACGCAATTTCTCACCATCGTCGGGCTCACCGCCTTGCTGGTCGGCGGCGTCGGGGTCGGCAATGCGGTGCGCAGCCACCTCGACCGCAAGCGCGAAAGCATCGCGACCTTAAAGGCATTGGGCGCGCCGGGCGGGCGCGTGTTCGCGATCTATCTCATTCAGGTGATCATTCTCGCCCTGATCGGCGGCGTTATCGGCGTCGCCGTCGGCGCGGCGTTTCCATACGCCATCACCGGCCTGTTCAGCGCGATCATCCCGCTGCCGATCGAGCCGAACGTTCATGCGGGCGAGCTGGCGCTGGCGATGCTCTACGGCGTGCTGACCGCGCTTGCATTCGCGCTATGGCCGCTCGGCCGCGCCCATGACGTGCCGGTTGGCGCGCTGTTCCGGGACGGCGTCGCGCCGCAGCCGGCCTGGCCGCGGCGGATTTATATCGTCGTGACCACCCTCGCTGTGGTCGTACTGGCGGTCCTCGCCGTCACGCTCGCCTATGACCGCCGCGTCGCCGTCGTCTATGTCGCGGCGGCGGCGGGTGTCTTCGTGCTGCTGCGGCTGGTCGCCGCCGGCCTGATGTGGATCGCCCGGCGCGTGCCGCGGCCACGCAACACGATGTTGCGCATGGCGGTCGCCAACATCCATCGTCCCGGCGCGCTGACGCCGTCGATCGTGCTGTCGCTCGGCCTCGGCATCGCGCTGCTGGTCACCGTGATCCAGATCGACGGCAACCTGCGCGACCAGTTCAGAGCGGCGCTGCCGGAGAAAGCACCGGCGTTCTTCTTTCTCGATATTCCGGTGGCGCAAAGTGACGAGTTCGATGCCTTCATCAAAAAACATGCCGCATCGGGCACGCTCGAAGGCGTTCCGATGCTGCGCGGCCGTATCGTTTCCGCAAGAGGCATCTCCGCAGAAGCGCTGAAGCCCGCGCCGGATGCGGCCTGGGTACTGCAAAGCGACCGCGGAATTACCTACGCGGCCGAACCGCCGGCCGGCTCCCGCATCACCGATGGACACTGGTGGCCGCCGGACTATGACGGCCCGCCGCTGATCTCGTTCGAGAAGAAGATCGCGGAAGGCCTCGACCTGCGCGTCGGCGATCCGGTGACCGTCAATGTGCTCGGCCGCAACATCACCGCGCGCATCGCCAATCTGCGCGAGGTCGACTGGCAGAATCTCGGCATCAATTTCGTCATGGTGTTTTCGTCGAACACGTTCCGCGGCGCGCCGCACACCCGCATGGCGACGCTGACCTTTCCCGGCGGTGCGAGCGGCGCCCAGGAGGCCGCGGTGCTGCGCGACGTCGCCAATGCCTATCCGATGATCACCACCGTGCGCGTCAAGGACGCGCTCGACGCCATCGCCGGCATCGTCGCCAATCTCATTGTCGCGATCCGCGCCGCAAGCGGCGTGACGCTGCTCGCCGCCGCGCTGGTGCTCGGCGGAGCGCTGGCCGCCGGCCACCGGCACCGCGTTTATGACGCCGTGATCCTCAAGACGCTCGGCGCGACCCGCCGCCGCCTGCTCGGCGCCTATGTCGTCGAATACCTGCTGCTCGGAACGGCGACCGCCGCCTTCGGCGTGCTCAGCGGCACGGCCTCGGCCTATGTGATCATCACCCATCTGATGCATCTCGGCTTTATCTGGCAGCCCGTTCCGGCGATCGCCGCCGCACTCGCCGCGGTTGCGGTGACCGTGCTGCTCGGCCTCGCCGGCACCTTCGCGGCACTGGGACAAAAGCCCGCACCTGTGCTGCGCAATCTGTAAAGCCGGCCGCTTCGGCGCGCATGCCCCGGATTCCTGAGGAATCCGGCGTTTACGCGCATTAACGTTTGGCAATCCTGCCACTGTCTTCACGCAGCCACATCTGGCGCGGAACCTGAACTGCCACTAGATTCCTGTCGACCGCGGACGGCATGGCGCCGGCCGCGCAACGGAAAGCCCCGGCATCGGCCGGGTTTCAGAGAGGGAACTTCGATGTCGGATTTCGACCGGAACATTGCTGCCCGCGGCGGCTTTGGCGCCGACCGGGCTGTCGCGATCGACGCAGGCCTGCGCGCCTACATGATCCGCGTCTACAACCTGATGGCCGGCGGCGTTGCCTTTACGGGTATCGTCGCGTGGCTCGCCTTTAACCTCGGAACGACGGCCGGCGCCGGCGGCGGGCTGGTCCTGACCCCGATCGGGCAGATGCTGTTCACCGGCTATATGCCGATCGTGCTGATGCTCGCGACGCTGGGCCTGGTGTTCTTCCTCAGCTTCCGCATCCAGACGCTGCAGCCGACGACGGCATTCACGCTGTTCTCGGTTTACGCGGCGCTGATGGGCCTCGCGCTCGGCTCGCTGTTCGTCGCCTATACCGGCACGTCGATCGCCCGCGTGTTCTTCATCACCGGCGCGACCTTCGGCGCGATGAGCCTGTACGGCTACACCACGCAGCGGGATCTGTCCGGCTTCGGCTCGTTCCTGTTCATGGGCCTGATCGGCATCGTGATCGCGAGCCTGGTCAACATCTTCCTCGGCAGCTCGATGCTGCAGTTCATCATCTCCGTCGTCGGCGTGCTGGTGTTCGTCGGCCTCACCGCCTACGACACCCAGCAGATCAAGGAAATGTACGACGTCAACGACGACGGCACGGTGGCGGGCCGGAAGGCGGTCATGGGCGCGCTGCGCCTCTACCTCGACTTCCTGAACCTGTTCATCATGCTGCTGCAGCTGTTCGGCGACCGCCGCTAGAGTTGTAGGGTCATGATCTTGTCCGAAAACCGGTTCCCACTTTTCGGGATCATGCCCTGAACGCAGCACGGACAGTCCAAAATATCAGCGCCCCGGCCCTGTGCCGGGGCGTTTTGTTTTTGCTAGGGTCTGATTCAACCAAGTTGAATCCGACCCGTCGCTTGTCTTTTCGTGAGGGCATGATCTTGTCCGAAAACCGGTTCCCACTTTTCGGGATCATGCCCTAGCATGACGGACGCCATGACCATCCGCCCTGCCGCGCTCACCGACATTCCCGCCATCACCCGCATCTACGGCCATGCGGTGACCCACGGCACCGCCTCGTTCGAACTTGAGGCGCCGACCGAGGCGGACATGCGCAAGCGCATGGAAACGCTGCTGGCCGGCCGCTTCCCCTACCTCGTCGCGGAAATCGACGGCGCGGTCGCCGGCTATGCCTATGCCGGTCCCTACCGGGCGCGGCCGGCCTACCGCTTCACCGTCGAGAATTCGATCTATGTCGCTCCCGAGATGCAACGCCGCGGCGTCGGCCGCGTGCTGCTGCAGGCGCTGATCGAGGCGAGCACGGCGCGCGGCTTCCGGCTGATGATCGCGGTGATCGGCGATTCCGCGCAGGCGGCCTCGATCGGCGTGCACAAGGCGCTCGGCTTTCAGGACGCCGGCGTGTTCAGGAATGTCGGCTACAAGTTCGGCCGCTGGCTCGACACCGTGCACATGCAACTGCCGCTCGGCGACGGACCCACTACGCCGCCGCGAGACTAAGCTCAGTTCACCACCGACAGCGACTTGTCGAGCACGCGCAGCACGCGGTCCAATTCGTGGCCGCGCCGCATGATGTGGCCGGTCGCCGAGATCACGCTGTAGGCACCCTGCTTGCGCGCAAGCTGCGGATCCTTCTCGATCCGGTACAGCGGCACTTCCGAAGCGCGGCGGAATACGGAAAATACCGCGCGATCTTTCAGAAAATCGATGGCGTAGTCGCGCCATTCGCCGGCAGCGACCATGCGGCCATAGAGCCCAAGGATGCGGTTCAATTCGCGGCGGCTGAACGTCACCTGATTGAGGGAGGCGGGCAAAACGCGGTGCGCAACCGCGCCGCCCGACGACTGACTGGGGTCGATTTCGCCGGAACCGAACGACATGCGGCGCCTCCTGCAAAATTCCGGGCTCAACAGCCCGAAACGGTGTCACATCCCCTTCATGATCGCGCCGGCAGGGACCGGCGGCAAGTGGCGATTTTCACGCACCTATTTCGCCGCGCCTGGCCGTGAACGAGAAAATTTGCCGCAATATCAGGCAGACAGCGCTCACGACACCGTTAGAAAAATCATAATGCCGCCCAAATTCGGTCAAGCCGCGGTCACCCTGCTTTGGGAAAAGATGATCGTTGCCTCAAGGCCCGGACCGCCGATGTCCGGATTCCTCAGCCCCCCAGCCCCCCGGGCATGGCGGGCCGGGCCGGTAGGCCAGAGTTCAGCGTACGGTTCAATCCCCAAAACTTTTCGAGCCGGCTCATCGCCGGCTCTTTTTCTTTTTGGGGACGGGATTTGGATTTCGCGATCAGCGAATCGAGGCGAGCGCCGCGCCGATCATCAGCCCCGGCTTCGAAGCGACGCCGTTCTGCACGACGACCGCGAGCCGGTCGACGTCTGCGCCGTCGACATTCGGCACCGGCACGGTGAAGGTCTCCGCCTTGCCGGAATAATCGCCGAGCTTCGTCCAGCCACGCACGACGTTGTAGTAGGTCAGGCTGCGGCCGTTGTTTTCGCCGCGCTCGATCGGAACGGAAATTTTTCCGGTCACCGGGCAAAGCCAGACTTCGCCATGCGCCGCCTCGCCGCTCGCGGCGACCTTGACGGTCGCCTTGCCGTCGGCGATCGCCAGCGTCACCGGAACGGTGAGCGGATGATTGCGGTCGCGCGTCGTGGCGATGGCGTGTTCGATCGCGCTCTTGTCGCTGCCGAGCACATGGATGACGCCGTTGATCACCGCCTGCGGCGTGTAGACCTCGCGGTCGCCTCGCGCGCGCGAATAGGCCTTCTGGCGCACGGCGTGGCCGTGCAGCGCCAGCGTGTCCTTCCAGCCGATGTAATCCCAGTAGTCGACGTTGAGGCTGAGCGCGACGATCGACGGATCGTTCGACAGATCGCCGAGCACGGCGTCCGCCTTCGGGCAGGACGAGCAGCCCTGGCTGGTGAACAACTCGATCACCGCGCGCGGCTCGCCGGCCGGTGACGGCGTCGACGTCACGAGCATCGCCGCGACAAGCGCGGCGGGGGCGACAAGCTGCCGAAATCCGAAGCGGCGGGTCATCGTTGCGGTCCCGGAATCCCGTTGCATTTGCCGGATTTCAATAGACGCAAGACCAATCACCCGCCACTCACTTCGCAGTGAGCGGTATCGCGGTGCGTGACGTTGCCGTCACGCCGCGAGATGACGCAGCACATACTGCAGGATGCCGCCGTTCTTGAAGTATTCCAGCTCGTCCAGCGTGTCGATCCGGCAGATCAGCGGCACGCGCTTCACGTCGCCGCTGGCCATCGTGATCTCCGCCGTCAGCTTCTGCTGCGGCCGCAGGCCGCTTTCGAGGCCGTGGATGGTCACCTTCTCGTCGCCCTTGAGGCCGAGCGACTGCCAGGAAGTGCCCTCTTCGAACACCAGCGGCATGACGCCCATGCCGACGAGGTTGGAGCGATGGATGCGCTCGAACGACTGGGTGATGACGGCGCGGACGCCGAGCAGAACGGTGCCCTTGGCCGCCCAGTCGCGCGAGGAGCCGGTGCCGTATTCCTTGCCGGCGAAGATGACGAGCGGAACGTTGTCGGCGCGATAGCGCATCGCCGCGTCGTAGATCGGCATCCGCTCGTTCGAGGGATAGTGAACGGTGAAGCCGCCTTCGACGCCCGGCACCATCTGGTTCTTGATGCGGATGTTGGCGAAGGTGCCGCGCATCATCACCTGGTGATTGCCGCGCCGCGTGCCGTACTGGTTGAAGTCGATCGGCCGCACCTGATGGTCGCGCAGATACTGACCGGCAGGGCTTGCTTCCTTGATCGAGCCGGCCGGCGAGATGTGGTCGGTGGTGATCGAATCGAGGAACAGGCCGAGCACGCGCGCACCGACGATGTCGTCGACCGGCACTTCGCGCTTCTGCATGCCTTCGAAGTAAGGCGGGTTCTGCACATAGGTCGAGCGGTCGTCCCAGCCGAACGTCAGACCGCCCTTGACCGCGATCTTGCGCCAGTTGGCGTCGCCCTTGAAGACATTGCCGTACTTCTTGAGGAACATGTTGCGCGTGATCGTCTTGCGGATCACCGCTGCGATTTCCTTGTTGGTCGGCCAGATATCTTTCAGGAAGACCTTCTTGCCCTTCTTGTCGACGCCGATCGGCTCCTTCGCGAGATCGATCTGCATCGAGCCGGCGATCGCATAGGCGACGACGAGCGGCGGCGACGCCAGATAGTTGGCGCGCACGTCCGGATTGACGCGGCCTTCGAAGTTACGATTGCCCGACAGTACCGCGGCGGCGACCAGATCGTTGTCGTTGATCGCCTGCGAAATTTCCGGCGCCAGCGGGCCTGAATTGCCGATGCAGGTGGTGCAGCCGAAGCCGACGAGATTAAAGCCGAGCTTGTCGAGTTCCTTCTGCAGCCCCGACTTGGCGAGATATTCCGCCACCACCTGCGAGCCGGGCGCGAGCGAAGTCTTCACCCACGGCTTCGCGGTCAGCCCGCGCGCGGCGGCCTTCTTGGCGAGGATGCCGGCGCCGACCATCACGCTCGGGTTCGAGGTGTTGGTGCAGGAGGTGATCGCGGCGATCACGACGTCGCCGTTGCCGATGTCGTGCTTGCGGCCTTCGACCTTGACGCGCTTGGCGAGCTCGTCGGCCTTCCTGAACTCCTTGTCCATCGAGTTGATGAAGCCGGCCTTGACGTCCTTGAGGCCGATCCGGTCCTGCGGACGCTTCGGGCCGGACAGCGAGGGCTCGACCTTGCCGAGATCCAGCGTCAGCACGTCGGTGAATTTCGGGTCCGGCGTCGATTTGGTGCGGAACATGCCCTGCGCCTTGGCATAGGCGCCGACCAGCTTGATGAGGTCGGTCGGGCGGCCGGTGTCCTTCAGATAGCGCAGCGTGTCGTCGTCGATCGGCGAGAAGCCGCAGGTCGCGCCGTATTCCGGCGCCATGTTGCCGATGGTGGCGCGGTCGGCGATCGACAGCGCGACAAGGCCGGGGCCGAAGAACTCGACGAACTTGCCGACCACTCCGCGCTTGCGCAGCATTTCGGTGACGGTGAGGACGAGGTCGGTCGCGGTGACGCCTTCCTTCATCTTGCCGGTCAGCTTGAAGCCGATCACTTCCGGCAGCAGCATCGACATCGGCTGGCCGAGCATCGCGGCTTCCGCCTCGATGCCGCCGACGCCCCAGCCGAGCACCGAGAGGCCGTTGACCATGGTGGTGTGCGAGTCGGTGCCGACCAGCGTGTCGGGATAGGCGACGTCCATCTTCACCGGCTTGCCGGGCGCCTTGCTCTTGCCCTTTGGCGCGAGAACGACGGTGTCCTTCTTGCTCCACACCGTGCGCGACAGATATTCGAGATTGACCTGGTGGCAGATGCCGGTGCCGGGCGGCACCACGCTGAAATTGTCGAACGAGTTCTGCGCCCACTTCAGGAACTTGTAGCGTTCCTGGTTCTGCCGGTATTCCTCATCGACGTTCTTCTTGAACGCCGAGGCGGTGCCGGCGAACATCACGTTGACCGAGTGATCGACGACGAGATCGACCGGCACCAGCGGGTTGATCTTCTTCGGATCGCCGCCGAGCATTTCCATCGCGTCGCGCATCGCGGCGAGATCGACCACCGCGGGGACGCCGGTGAAGTCCTGCATCAGCACGCGCGCCGGACGGAACGCGATCTCGTGCGGCGAGCTGCGCGTCTTGAGCCAGGTCGCGATCGCCTGGATGTCTTCCTTCTTGACCGTGCGGCCGTCCTCGTTGCGCAGGAGATTTTCCAGGAGCACCTTCATCGAGAACGGCAGGCGCGAAATGCCCTTGAGGCCATTCTTCTCCGCGATCGGCAGGCTGTAATAGGCGTAGCTCTTGCCGCCGACTTTCAGGGTGGTGCAGCAACGAAAACTGTCGAGTGACGTCATTGTGGTGGTTCCATTGGCGTCCGGGGATTTGCGTGACCGCCTGCTAAACCGCTATGAAACAACCGGTTTTACGCATGGCCAGCCGCGTTGTGGAACCCGGGGCAGTGTTTCCACATTAGCGGGCTTATAAAGTTTTTTCGGTCTCCGCGCCATATCGCCAAAGCTCGGGGACGGCAAGTGGCGGCGACAAGAGACGGCCGGACAGGGCATCGCTGGAATGCAGCTTCAGGCGGAAAATATGTCCTGCGTCCGGGGCGGCCGCGAAGTCTTTGGGGCCTTAAGCTTTTCCGTCGCCTCCGGCGAGGCTTTGGTCGTCACCGGGCATAACGGCGCCGGAAAGTCCTCACTTCTGCGCGCGATTGCCGGGCTGGTACGGCTGACGGCAGGCAGCCTCTCCCTGCATGGCGGCGATGCCGAGATGAGCGTCGGCGAGCAGGCGCACTATGTCGGCCATCTCGACGCCCTGAAGCCCGGACTTTCGGTGCTGGAAAATCTCCGGTTCTGGACCTCTTATTTCGGTGGTGGCGACGCCGACGCGGCGCTGGAGGCTATCGAACTGTCGCCGCTCGCCGCGCTGCCCGCCGCCTATCTCTCCGCCGGCCAGCGCCGCCGGCTGTCGCTCGCCCGCCTCGTCGCGGTGCCGCGCCCGCTGTGGCTGCTCGACGAACCGACCACGGCGCTCGACGCCGATGCGCAGGCGCGGCTTAGCCGTCTGATGCGCGGGCACCTTACCGGCGGCGGCATCATCGTCGCGGCAACGCATGGCGATGTCGGTCTTGCCGGCGCACGCGAACTGAGGCTCGGCGCGGCATGAGTCCCCTGATCGCACTTTTAATCCGCGACATGCGGCTTGCCACCCGCGCCGGCGGCGGCGCGCCGATGGGCGCCTTTTTCTTTCTCATCCTCGTCACGCTAGTGCCGTTCGCGCTCGGTCCCGACCTCGCGCTGCTCGCGCGGATCGGTCCCGCCATCCTCTGGCTCGGCGCATTGCTCGCGAGCCTGCTCGCGCTCGACCGGCTCTTTGTCACCGACTACGAGGACGGCTCGCTCGATCTGCTGATGACCGGCCGCATGCCGCTCGAACTCGTCGTCGCAGCGAAGGCACTCGCACACTGGCTCACCACCGGCTTGCCACTCGTCGTCATCGCGCCACTGCTCGGCCTCATGCTCAACATCGAAATGCAGGCGATGGGCGCCGTCGCGCTGACGCTGCTCGCCGGCACGCCGGCACTGACCTTCATCGGCCTGATCGGCGCGGCGCTGTCGGTCGCGCTGCGCCGTGGCGGGCTGCTGCTTGCCGTACTGGTGCTGCCGCTCACGATCCCTGTGCTGATCTTCGGTGTCTCGGCGGCGAACGCGGCAATCGTCGGGCCGGTGCCGTTCGGCGCGCCCTTCACTATTCTCTGCGCGCTGTCGCTCGCCAGTCTCGTGGTCGGGCCAGTCGCGGCGGCGGCGGCATTGCGTCACGGCCTCGAATAAATCGCGCGGGAGTGATGGAGCATGATGGAATGAAGGCCGCCCTAGTCTGTTTGCATTCCAGAGCGATTGTCCGCGGACAGCGAAAAGCCTAAAAGAACCGATATGGCCGTCATCGACCTTGCCAATCCGACGCGCTTCCTCGCGCTGGTACAGCGCGTGCTGCCGTGGCTTGCCGCGCTGACCGTGATCGCCTTCGTCGCCGGCATTTATATGGCGGCCAATGCGCCGGACGATTACCAGCAGGGCGCCACCGTCAAGATCATGTTCCTGCACGTTCCCGCCGCCTGGCTCGCGATGCTCGGCTGGTCGGTGATGAGCGTCGCCGCGCTCGGCACGCTGGTGTGGCGACACCCGCTCGCCGACGTCGCCGCCAAGGCCGCCGCGCCGATCGGCGGCGCGCTGACGCTCTTGTGCCTCGTCACCGGCTCGCTGTGGGGCCGGCCGATGTGGGGCACCTACTGGGTGTGGGACGCGCGACTGACCTCCGTGCTCGTGCTCTTCATCATGTATCTCGGCGTCATCGCGATCTACTGGACCGCGGAAGATCCCGGCCGCGGCGCGCGCGCCGCCGCGATCCTGACGCTGGTCGGCGCCGTCAACATCCCGATCATCAAGTTTTCGGTCGACTGGTGGAACACGCTGCATCAGCCGGCCTCGGTGATCCGGCTCGGCGGCTCGGCCATCGACCCCAGCATTCTCTATCCACTGCTGGTGATGGCGCTCGCCTTCACGCTGCTGTTCTTCACGCTACATCTCGCCGCCATGCGCAACGAGATCCTGCGCCGCCGCGCGCGCGCGATGATGATGACGCGGGCACAAACACTCGCCACCGGTGCGCGCGCATGATCGTGCTCGGCATGAACCTCGGCGCGCATGCGGGCTTCATCATCGCCGCCTATGCGGCCGGCATCGTCGTCGTCGCGGGGCTGATCGCCTGGGTTGTCGCAGATTACGCCGCGCAGAAGCGGCTGCTCGGCGAACTCGAGAGGCAGGGCGTCACCCGGCGCTCGCAGAAGAAACAATGAACGATACCGGGCAAAGCGCGCGCAAAGGCGGCGCACTGCGCACGGCGCTGTTGCTGCTGCCGCTCGCGGTGTTCCTCGCGCTGGCCGCCGTATTCCTGATGCGGATCGGCGGCGACCATTCGCGCGTTCCGTCCGCGCTGATCGGCTCGCCGGCGCCGAAGACCGACCTGCCGCCGCTCGAGGGGCTGACGCGCGAGGGCGCACCGGTGCCCGGCCTGACCAATGCGACCTTCGCCGGCAAGGTGACGCTGGTGAATGTCTGGGCCTCGTGGTGCGTGCCCTGTCACGAGGAAATCCCGTTCCTCGCGCAGCTTGCCAGGGACAGCCGCATCCAACTCGCCGGCATCAACTACAAGGACAAGCCGGAGAACGCGCGGCGTTTCCTCAACCGCTACGGCAACCCGTTCGTCGCCACCGGCGCCGACCCGAACGGCCGCACCGCGATCGACTGGGGCGTTTACGGCGTGCCGGAGTCCTTCGTGATCGGCCGCGACGGCCGCATCGCCTACAAGCTGATCGGCCCGATCAACGCCGCCAATTTCGACACCGTGCTAGAGCCGGAACTCGAAAAGGCGCTGCGGCGATAATAAAGAGCGCGCGCGACGGCGCGCTCCGCCGCCTGCCCATAAAGGGTCTTTTAATCACTGTGGCGCAGTCTCGTCCCGCACGGCGTCGGGCCCACGAGCGCGCCTGATCGTCTCACTTTTTCCTGTCGTGGCGTTCAAAGGTTTTCCGGCCATGCGTTCCGGTCCGCTCGCAGATCACGGTCTCGCGCATGCGGCCCGCGTGAGCCCGGTTTCGATCTCGGCGACGCTGCCGATCTTTGTTCTCATCATCACCGGCATTCTCGCCTCGCTCGCCACCGGCTTCACGCTGCAATCCTTGCCGAACATCCTGCTCGTCGTCATCGGCGTGCTCGTGCTCGACGTGCTGATCCAGTTTGCACGGCCGAACAAAGTCTCGTTCCGCGCGCTGACTTTTCTCTACGGGTTTCTGTATCTCGTCACCGCCTGCGTCTGCGGCGTGCTCGCAGCCTATGCAATGCAGCGCGCGGGCTTTCCGCTGCGCGATCACATGCTCAACACCATCGACCGGGCGCTCGGCTTCGACTGGCCGGCCTATGCGCACTGGGTCGACCGGCATCCGCTGGTACAGTCGCTGCTTTACCCCGCCTATCACAGCATCTCTTTGCAGATCGCGTTGCCGGTTCTGGTGCTGGCCGCGGCGGGGCGGCTCGACGAGCTGCGGCTCTACCTGCTCGCCTTCGCCATCGCCTTCGTCACGACGATCTTCATTTCCGCGACCATGCCGGCGGTCGGGCCGATCATGTTCGCCGACCGCAACGCCTTCGACATCCTGCGCTTTACCGGCGCTACTCCGGTGGAGCATCTCAATCAGTTGAGAGCGTCGGGCCCGCTGGTGATGACGGAATTTCCCGGCGGCATCGCGACCTTCCCGTCGTTCCATTCGACGGTCGCGGTGCTGACGCCGCTGGCGCTGCGCCGGCATCGCTTGATCTTCGCTGCACTACTGTTGCTGAACGCCGCGATGCTCGCCGGCACGTTGACGGAAGGCGCGCATTACCTGATCGACGTGATCGCCGGCTGCGCAATGGCAGCGTTCGGCTTCATGCTGGCGCGGCCGGTCATCCGCCTCGAAGACCGCCTGATGCAGCGCCGCGCCCAGCCGGCGCGAGATCTGACGCCGGCTACGGCCTAACGCTTCTCCGGCGGCCGGTATTTCGTCAGCAACGGGTATTGCAGCGCGCCGAAAACAAGCGTGAGCGGCACCGCGCCGAACAGCTTGAAGCTGACCCAGAAGTCGGTGGTCTGCGTGCGCCAGACGATTTCATTGAGCACCGCCATGACGAGAAAGAACAGCGCCCAGCGCAGCGTCAGCTTGGCCCAGCCTTCCTCGGTCAGTTCGAACACCTGCTCGAACACATAGCCGAGCAGCGGCTTTCCCATCCAGAGCCCGCCGATCAGGATCGCGCCGAACAGCGCATAGATGATGGTGGGCTTCATCTTGATGAAGGTTTCGTCGTGCAACGCGAGCGTCAGCCCGCCGAACACCACGACGACGATGGCGGTCACGATCGGCATCACCGCGAGATGACGGGTCAGCGCGTAGCTCACCGCCAGCGCGAGCAGGATCGCGATCATGAAGGCCGCGGTGGCGTTGAAGATGCCGAAGCGCGAATTGGCCCAGAAGAACAGCACCAGCGGCCCGAGATCGAGCACGAGCTTGAGCCACGGATTGAGCTGCTTCTTGTCGTCGTTCGCCACCGGATCAGGTCTCCAGGCCCACAATCGCCCGCGCGAAGTCGCGTGCGGAAAAATCGCTGAGGTCGTCGATGCCCTCGCCGACCCCGATGAAATGCACCGGCAGGCCGAACTTCGCGGCAATCGCGACGAGGATGCCGCCGCGCGCGGTGCCGTCGAGCTTGGTCATCACGAGACCGGTGACGCCGGCCGTCTTGCCGAACACCTCGACCTGCGACAGCGCGTTCTGCCCCACGGTGGCGTCGAGCACCAGCAACACCGCATGCGGCGCGGCGGGGTCGACCTTCTTGATGACGCGGACGATCTTGTGCAGTTCGTCCATCAATTCGCTGCGGTTCTGCAACCGCCCGGCGGTGTCGATCAGCACGACCTCCGTGCCGCCGTTCTTCGCCGCCGTCACCGCGTCGAAGGCGAGGCTCGCCGCATCCGAGCCCGGCTCGCGCGCCATGATCGTCGCGCCGGACCGCTCCGCCCAGATCTTCAGCTGGTCGATGGCCGCGGCGCGAAACGTATCGCCGGCGGCGAGCAGCACGCTCTTGCCCTGTGCACGAAACTTGGTCGCGAGCTTGCCGATGGTCGTCGTCTTGCCGGAGCCGTTGACGCCGATGACGAGAATGACGAAGGGCTTGGCCGAAATCTCCAGCGGCTTCGCCACGCCGGCGAGCGGCTTCTCGATCTCGGCCGCCAGCACCGCCTTCACCTCGTCGGGCGTGACGCTCTTCTCGAACCGCCCCTCACCCAACACCGACGCGATCTTCATCGCTGTATCGACGCCGAGGTCGGCGCGGATCAGTTCGTTTTCAAGGTCTTCGATGGCCGCGGCGTCGAGCTTGCGCTTGGTAACGAGGTCGGAAATCGACGTGCCGAGCGAGGTGGCCGTGCGTTGCAGGCCGCCGCTCAGGCGCTTCCACCAGCTTTTCGGGCCACTGTCGGTCATGCGGCGCCCGTGATAGCGGTTTCGGCAAGGATTGGTAAGACAAATGACACCGGACGAGATGCTTGCCCGCCTGCTCTATCGCGACGGGCTGATGCTGGTGGTGGACAAGCCGCCGGGCATTCCCGTGCATCGCGGGCCGAAGGGCGGCAACGCCTTCGAGGACCATTTCGACGCACTGCGCTTCGGCCTGCCGCGAAGGCCGGCGCTGGCGCATCGGCTCGACCGCGACACCTCCGGCTGTCTCGTGCTCGGCCGTCACCGCAAGGCGCTCGCCTCGCTCGGCAAACTGTTCAAGCAAAACAAGGTCGGCAAGACCTACTGGGCGGTCGTCGAAGGCGGCCCCGCCGAGGATGAAGGCCAGATCGACATCGCGCTGTCGAAGCTCGACGACAGCCGCGGCTGGTGGATGAAGCCGGATGACAACGGCCTGCCGTCGCTGACGACGTGGAAGGTCGCGGGCCGCGGCGACGGCATGACGTGGCTCGCGCTCGAGCCGGTCACCGGCCGCACGCATCAGCTTCGCGTGCACTGCGCGGCGAAAGGCTTTCCGATCATCGGCGACAATATTTACGGAACCGCGCCGCGCGAGGGCGGTCCCGTGCTCCACCTGCTGTCGCGCGAGGTCGTGGTGCCACTCTACAAGAACAAGGACGCCATCAAAGTCGCCGCGCCGGTGCCGGAGCACATGCGCGAGCGGCTTGCGGCCTGCGGCTGGCGCGACGATCAATAAAGCTGCGACTTGTGGCGCTCCGGCGCTTCGCGGTCGTACTGATCCCCGCCATGCTCGCCGTCCGTCATCGTGGCGATGATCGTGCCGGTCGAGGGCAGGCTCTTGCGGTCGATCTGCGTCTTCGGGTCCCACAGCTTCGAGCGCATGATCGCCTTGGTGCAATGGAAATAGGCGCTGATCACATGCACGATCAGCACCGAGCGCGCCGGCTTGCCGTTGACGGCGAAGCTCTCGCGCAGCGCGGGATCGACCGACAGCTTCGCCGTGCCGTTCACCCGCATCGTCTCGCCGACGCCGGGAATGAGGAACAGCAGGCCGATATTCGGGTTGCGCAGAATGTTGCGGAAGCCGTCGATGCGGTTGTTGCCGGGCCGATCCGGGATCATCAGCGTTTTTTCATCGACCACGCGCACGAAGCCCGGCGCATCGCCCTTGGGCGAGCAGTCGAAACCATCCTCGCAGCCGGTGGCGATGGCGACGAAGGGCGCGGCCTCGATCAGCTTGCGATAGTGCGCATTGATATGGTCGATTTCCTTGCGGACCGAGGTCGGCATGCGTTCGCCGTAGAGTTCCGCAAGCTGCTCGACGCTGGTGACGATGTAGCTTTCGTCGATCTTCGGCTTGTCGAGCATCGCATTTCCCCGATGTGTCAGGCCGCCAGAAGTTGGCGGCCGTTATGGCCCGCAATCGTCAGGTCGAGAATGATACCGGGCGCGACCGGCGACGCCAACCGGACCGGCAGAAACTGCGCGGTATGGCCGACATTCCCCATCTCGACCAGCACGCTGCGGCGCGCGCCGACCTGACGGGACAACTGCGCACCGAGCGCCGCCTCGCCCTTGTCGCGCAGGCGACGGGCGCGGTCCTTGACCGTCTCACGGTCGAGTTGCGGCATCCGCGCCGCCGGCGTGCCGGGGCGCGGCGAGAACGGGAAAACGTGAAGCTGCGTCAGCCCGCAATCGTCGACCAGATCGAGCGAGCGCTGGAACATGCCCTCGGTTTCGGTCGGGAAGCCCGCGATGATGTCGGCGCCGAAGGCGACGTCCGGGCGCAGCCGGCGTACCTCGTCGCAGAACGCGATTGCATCCGCGCGCGTATGCCGCCGCTTCATGCGCTTCAGGATCATGTCGTCGCCGGCCTGCAGCGACAGATGCAGATGCGGCATCAGCCGCTCTTCTTCGCCAAGCGCGTCGATCAGATCGCGGTCGGCCTCGACCGAGTCGATGGACGACAGCCGCAGCCGCGGCAGGTCCGGCACCTCACGCAGAATGCGCTTCACAAGCGCGCCGAGCTTCGGCGCGCCCGCGAGATCAACACCATAGCTTGTGATATCGACGCCGGTCAGCACGACCTCGCGAGCGCCATGCTCGACGAAACGGCGCACCTGGGCGACCACATCGTCAACACCAAGCGAACGCGAATTGCCGCGGCCGAACGGAATGACGCAGAAAGTGCAGCGGTGATCGCAGCCGTTCTGCACCTGCACGAAGCCGCGCGTATGGCCGGGCTGCCGCTCAACCGCCGGCCGCGCGATGGTGCGCGACGCCATGATGTCGCCGACCGCGACGCGCTCCGCGCCGGCAAGCTTTGCAGCGTCGAATTTATCGTCGTTGCCGACGACGCGGTCGACCTCCGGCATCGCTGCGAAGGTTTCCGCTTCGGTTTGCGCGGCGCAGCCAGTGACGACGATACGCGCTTGCGGCCGCTCGCGGCGCAGGCGGCGAATGTTCTGCCGCGCCTGCCGCACCGCTTCGCCCGTTACCGCGCAACTGTTGACGATGACGGTGTCGGCAAGCCCCGCGCTCTCGGCCTCGCGGCGGATCAGCTCGGACTCGTAGATGTTGAGCCGGCAACCGAAGGTGACGACGTCGACCGTCATCACGCGCCCGCCTTGGTCGCGTCCTTGGCAGCCTTCTCGAACAGCGCCGGCGCGAAGATGCCCTCGAACTCGAATTCGGCGGGGCCGGTCATCAGCACGTGATCGTCGCGCTCGCGCCATTCGATGGTGAGCTCGCCGCCCGGCAGCGTCATGCGCACCGTGCGGTCCGTGCGCTTCAGCCGCGCCGCGGCAACAGCCGTGGCACAGGCGGCCGAGCCGCAGGCGCGCGTCAGCCCCGCGCCGCGCTCCCAGGTCCGCATCACGATATGATCGCGCGAGACGATATGCGCGAGCGTGATGTTGGCGCGCTCGGGAAACATCGGATGGTTCTCGAGCAGAGGTCCGAATTTCTCGAGATCGTAGGCGTTCACGTCGTCGACCCAGAAGATCGCGTGCGGGTTGCCCATGCTGACGACCGACGGCGAGTGCAGAATCGGCTTGTCGATCGGGCCGATCTGCAATTCGATCGCGCGGGTGTCGCGGAATTCCTCCGACAGCGGAATCTCGTTCCAGGCGAAGCGCGGCTTGCCCATGTCGACGGTGAAGGTGCCGTCGGCATTCATGATGCAGTTGAGAATGCCGGACTTCGTTTCGAAGGTCAGCGCGTTCTTGCCGATCGCGCCGGAGAACAGCGTCGCGACGCAGCGCATGCCGTTGCCGCAGGCGCCGGCCTCCGAGCCGTCATTGTTGTAGATGCGGATAAAGCCGTCGGTGCCCGGCGTGCGCGGCGCATAGAGCGCCATCAGCTGGTCGTAGGGCGCGCCGTCCGGCTGCGCCACCGCGCGCGCGTCGTCGGCCGAGATCGGCTTGCCGGAATCGCGCATGTCCACGACGACGATCTCGTTGCCGATGCCGTTCATCTTGACGAACTTGTGATTGGCGAGCGCGCTCATAAATCAACCGCCTGTCGTGGCGGGTTATATGGCGATTTGACGCGGAATGGCGAGTCGGGCGTCCCGGCATGCTAAAATGGCCTGCCAGCGCAGCGAATCGGGGGACGCCCCGCGTCAATTCCACGGCCGGAGAGCCCATGTTGCACCTGCTGCTGATCGCCGCCCTGGCCACCCTTGCGATCGCCGAGCCGGGGCAGGCGCAAACTCCGCCTTCCCCTGCTCCGCCACCAGCAGGCGCCGCCCAGGCCCCGGCGCCGCTCCAGCCGGGCGACGCCTTCGGCACCGAGGTGACGCTGCAGGAACGCACCGTCGTTTTCGTCAAAGGCTCCGGCACCTGGGACAAGGCTTTTGACACCGTCGCCGCCGCCTTCAAGGTGCTGAACCAGTATCTCGCCAAGGAAGGCATCAGGCCGGCCGGCAAGGCGATGGCGATCTACACCAAGACCGACGACACCGGCTTCGATTTCCAGGCCGCGGTGCCGGTCGAAGCGCCGCCGGCCACGCCGCCGAGCGAACCGGCCGGCGTCGGCCCCGCGCCTTCGGGCAGGGTGTTGAAATTCACCCATCGCGGCTCGTTCGACGCGCTCAACACCACCTACGAGGCGATCACCAATCACCTCGACGAGAAGCGGCTCGATGCGCAGGACATGTTCATCGAGGAATATGACGGACCGCTGTCCGACGACCCCGACGCTCCCCTGATCGTCACCATATTTGTGCCCATTCGCTAGATCAGATCTGGAGACATGAGAAACACCCTCATCGCGGCTGCCGCGATTGCGCTGTGGGGACTGGCGTTGGCCGGCCCTGCGCGCGCCCTCGATAATGTCGTCGTCGTCACCGGCGAAGCCGAAACCGCCGTCGTGCCGGACGCGGTGCGCATCCATGCCGGCGTCGTCACGCAGGGCAAGACCGCCGGCGAGGCGACCGCCGCCAACAGCAAGCAGATGTCGGCGCTGATCGCGACGCTGAAGCAGAACGGCGTCGCCGACCGCGACGTGCAGACCTCGCGGCTGTCGATCCAGCCGGTGCGGGCCTCCGGCCGAGGCATGGACGCGCCGATCACCGGCTTCCAGACCACCAATCAGGTCACCGTGATGCTGCGCGATGTCGACAAGCTTTCCGGCCTGCTCGACAAGCTGATCACGGCGGGCGCCAACACCATCAACGGCATCGACTTCACCGTCACCAAGCCGCAGGAAGCGCTCGACAGACTGCGCGCCGAAGCGGTCGAGGACGCCCGCCGCAAGGCCGAGATCTACGCCAAGGCAACCGGCGGCACGCTCGGCAAGGCGCTGGCGATCAGCGAGGGCGGCGCGGTGACCCCCTATCCGAAGACGATGATGATGCGGGCCTCCCCCGAGGCCGTGCCGGTCGCGCCCGGCGAGCAGACGCTGCGGGTCTCAGTCAGCGTGACTTTCGGACTAACACATTGAAAATACTAAGCTTTGTTGTCAGCCGGGCGTCCACGGCACGCCCCGGCTTTCCTTGGCCTGGCATTTATTGACTTGGGGGCACCTCGCCCCTAGTTTCCCGGCCATCTCGAAAGAGACCAGCTTTTGAACCCGCCGACCGGTCCCATGAGGCCGGAGGCAACCGCCCGACAGCGCTGTGCGCCCTCGGGCGTAGTCGCGTTTGAACGTAGAGTTGAGAACTGAGATTTCGATGTTCGACACACTGTCGGAACGGCTTGGCGGAATTCTCGACCGTCTCACCCGGCGCGGCGCGCTCGGCGAGGCGGATGTCGACGCCGCGATGCGCGAGGTGCGCCGCGCACTGCTCGAGGCCGATGTCGCGCTCGACGTGGTGCGCGCCTTCACCGACGAGGTGAAGAAGCACGCGGTCGGCGTCGACGTCATCAAGTCAGTCACGCCCGGCCAGATGGTCGTCAAGATCGTCCACGACCAGCTCGTGCGCACGCTCGGCGAAACGGTTGAGCCGATCGACCTCCATGCCGCTCCGCCGGTCGCCATCATGATGGTCGGCTTGCAGGGCTCCGGCAAAACCACCACCACCGCCAAGCTCGCGCGCCGCCTCACCGACCGCCAGAAGAAGAAAGTTCTGATGGCTTCGCTCGACGTGCGCCGCCCGGCCGCGATGGAACAGCTTGCCGTGCTCGGCCGCGACGCGCAGATCGAGACGCTGCCGATCGTCGCCGGACAGACGCCGCCGCAGATCGCACGGCGCGCGCTCGAAGCCGGCCGGCTCGGCGGCTACGACGTCGTGCTGCTCGACACTGCCGGCCGCACCACGCTCGACGACGAGATGATGAACGAGGCGGCCGAGATCAAGACGACCGCCGGCCCGCATGAGGTGCTGCTGGTCGCGGATGCGCTGACCGGCCAGGACGCCGTGAACCTCGCGCGCTCCTTCAACGAGCGTGTCGGCCTCACCGGCATCGTGCTGACGCGCACCGACGGCGACGGCCGCGGCGGCGCGGCGCTGTCGATGCGCGCGGTCACCGGCAAGCCGATCAAGCTGATCGGCACCGGCGAAAAGCTCGACGCGCTGGAGGACTTCGATCCATCGCGCATCGCCGGCCGCATCCTCGGCATGGGCGACATCGTCGCGCTGGTCGAAAAGGCCGCCGCCAATATCGACGCCGAAAAGGCGATGCGCGCCGCCGAGAAGATGCGCAAGGGCCAGTTCGATCTGGCCGACATGCGCGAGCAGCTCGCTCAGATGCAGACGATGGGCGGCATCGGCGGCCTGATGTCGATGATGCCAGGTGTCGCCAAGATGAAGAACCAGATCGCCAATGCCGGGCTCGACGAGAACATGCTCAAGCGGCAGATGGCGATCATCGACTCGATGACGCCGCAGGAGCGGCGCAACCCGGACCTTCTCAAGAACAGCCGCAAGAAGCGCATCGCCGCCGGCTCCGGCACCTCGGCGGAAGCGATCAACAAGCTTCTGAAAATGCACCGTGGCATGGCCGACATGATGAAGGCGATGGGCGGCGCGAAGCGCGGCCCGATGGCCGGACTCGCGCAGGCGATGGGTTTCGGCGGCGGCATGCCGTCGAAGGAAGAACTCCAGAAACTTGCAGAACAGGTGAAAGCCGGCGGCGGACAATTGCCGGCCGGCATGCCCAAGCTGCCGCCGAATTTCCCCGGCGCACCGGGCGGCCTGCCCGGACTGGGCGGAAAGTTTCCCGGACTGCCCGGCGGCCTCCCGCCGGGTCTCGGAAAGAAGAAATAAGCGTTACTCGAACATCGAACCTGAACATCAGAGAGCTGAAAGGAACTGAAACAATGGCACTCGTTATCCGCATGGCCCGCGCCGGCACCAAGAAGCGGCCGGTCTATCACATCGTCGTCGCCGACAAGCGTTCGCCGCGCGACGGCCGCTTCATCGAGCGGCTCGGCCACTTCAACCCGCTGCTGCCGAAGGACAAGGCCGAGCGTCTGGTCTGGAATCTCGAGAAGGTTCAGGACTGGGTGAAGAAAGGCGCGCAGCCGTCCGACCGCGTGATGCGCCTGCTCGACGCCGCCGGTGTCGCCAAGCGCGAGAAGCGCAACAATCCGCAGAAGGCGATCCCGCGCAAGGAACGGAAAGCCCAGGCCGAAGCCGCGAAGGCCGCGGCCGGCGCGCCGGCTGCCGCTCCCGCCCCGGCGGCGAGCTGACGCACGGCTGACCTGCCGTGGCCGACCGTGTCTGCGTCGCACGCATCGGCGCCGCGCATGGCGTTCGCGGCGAGGTGAAGCTGTGGCCGTTCACGGACGACCCGCTGGCGCTGGCGGACTTCAATCCGCTTGAGACGAAAGACGGCGCGCGCACGTTCGAGATCGAGATCGTGCGCGCGGCGAAGGATCACCTGATCGCGCGGATCGGCGGCGTCACCGGCCGCGACGCCGTGCAGGCGCTGACCGGCATCGAGCTTTACGTGCCGCGCGACCGCCTGCCGCCGCTCACCGACGACGGCGCCTATTATCGTCACGACCTGATCGGACTTGCCGCCGTCACGACAGACGGCGCGCCGCTCGGTACCGTTCTGGCGCTGCATAATTTCGGCGCGGGCGACGTGATCGAGATCGGCGTCGACGGCGGCGAAGCCGTGATGCTGCCTTTCACCGACAACGTCGTGCCCGAGGTCGATCTCGTTGCGAAGCGCGTCGTTATCGCGCCGCCGGGCGAGATAGAAGCGCGCGAGGGCGAGTGACCATGTGGCGCGCGAGTGTCCTGACGCTCTTCCCCGAAATGTTCCCCGGCCCGTTGGGCGTCAGCCTCGCCGGCAAGGCGCTGGCCGCGAAGGTCTGGTCGCTGGATGCGATCGACATCCGCGCCCATGCCACCGACCGGCACCGCACCGTCGATGACACACCGGCCGGCGGCGGTCCCGGCATGGTGATGAAGGCGGACGTGCTGGCGAAAGCACTCGACGCCATCCCCAATGACGACCGCCCGCGCCTGCTGATGAGCCCGCGCGGCCGGCCGCTGACGCAAGGCCGGGTGCAGGATCTCGCCCGCGGCCCCGGCGCGGTGATCCTGTGCGGCCGCTTCGAGGGCGTCGACGAACGGCTGATCGAGGCCCGCAAGCTGGAGGAGGTCTCGCTCGGCGATTTCGTGCTGTCGGGCGGCGAAGTGGCGGCGCTGGCGCTGCTCGACGCCTGCGTCCGACTCATTCCGGGCGTCATGGGCAAGGAAGCCTCGGCGGCGGAGGAAAGCTTCAGCCATGGCCTGCTGGAATACCCGCAATATACGCGGCCCCCGGTGTTCGAGGGGCTGGCCATCCCGGAGGTGCTGACCTCCGGGGACCATGCCAGGGTCGAAAAATGGCGCCAGGCCGAGGCCGAACGGCTCACCAAGGAGCGCCGGCCGGACCTCTGGGCGGCCTATCAGGCCCGGAAAAACCCGGAAAAAGGCCGCTAACCGAGGCCCCGCCGGGACGCATGGGAAGGGGTGACAAGCTCCCGGCTTTGTAATAGAAGCCTGCCGACCCATTCAGGATTAGGCCTGAGCCCGCGCGCCGGATGCTGGCGCTGCCGACGGAGATTTGCCCGATGAACATCATCCAGGAACTCGAGAAAGAGCAGGTCGCCAAGCTCTCCGCCGGGAAGGAATTTCCGGATTTCGAGCCGGGCGACACCGTGCTGGTCAACGTGAAGGTGACCGAAGGCGAGCGCACCCGCATTCAGGCCTATGAAGGCGTCTGCATCGCGCGCTCGGGCGGCGGCCTCAACCAGAACTTCACCGTCCGCAAGATTTCCTACGGCGAAGGCGTCGAGCGCGTATTCCCGCTCTACTCGCCGGTGATCGACTCGATCAAGCTCGTGCGCCGCGGCAAGGTCCGCCGCGCCAAGCTCTATTACCTCCGTGGCCTGCGCGGCAAGAAGGCCCGCATCACCGAGGGCACCGCCCGCGGCGAAGAGGCGGCGGCCGCCGCGTCCGAATAATCGGCGCGCATCGCTCGGATTGCATGAAGGGGCCGCGCAACGGCCCCTTTTTGCTGACCGCCTGTTTGGTTATATTCCAATCATGATGACCGATTGCCGGATCATTCTTGCGGATCGTCAGCGCCTGCCCGGCCGTTTCTTTGGCCGGTATGCCGGCGTGCTGGCAGGGCTTTGATCGCGCCGCGCGGGCCTTGACCCCGCGCCTGCCGCGCTTCGCCCCGTCCTTATCATCAGTCGAGATCAAACGATGAAACCGCGTACCCTCTACGACAAAATCTGGGATGACCATCTGGTCGACGAACAGCCGGACGGCACCTGCCTCCTGTATATCGACCGCCATCTCGTTCACGAGGTGACGAGCCCGCAGGCGTTCGAAGGCCTGCGCAATTCCGGCCGCAAGGTTCACGCGCCGGCCAAGACGCTCGCGGTGGTCGATCACAACGTCCCGACCTCGGATCGTTCCAAGCCCAATCCCGACCCGGAGAGCGCCGAGCAGATCGCGGTGCTGGCGCAGAACGCCAAGGACTTCGGCATCGAATATTTCAACGAGTTCGACAAGCGGCAGGGCATCGTCCACATCATCGGTCCCGAGCAGGGCTTCACGCTGCCCGGCACGACGATCGTGTGCGGCGACAGCCACACCGCGACGCATGGCGCGTTCGGCGCGCTCGCTTACGGCATCGGCACCTCCGAGGTCGAGCATGTGCTCGCCACGCAGACGCTGATTCAGCGCAAGTCGAAGAACATGCGCGCGATCGTCGACAACAAGCTGCCGCCCGGCGTCACCGCGAAGGACATCATCCTCGCCATCATCGGCGAGATCGGCACCGCAGGCGGCACCGGCTACGCGCTGGAATATGCCGGCAGCGCGATCGATGACATCTCGATCGAAGGCCGCATGACCATCTGCAACATGTCGGTCGAAGGCGGCGCCAAGGCCGGTTTCATCGCGCCCGACCACAAGGTGTTCGACTATCTCAAGGACCGTCCGATGGCGCCGAAGGGCAAGCTGTGGGACGACGCGATGCGCTATTGGGAGACGCTGCGCTCCGACGACGGCTCTCACTTCGATCGCGAAATCCGTCTCGACGCCGCCAAGCTGCCGCCCATCGTCACCTGGGGCACCAGCCCCGAGCAGGTCGCCTCGATCACCGGCCGCGTGCCGGTGGTGGCGGAGATCGCCGACGAGAACAAGCGCACCGCCGCCGAACGCTCGCTCGCCTATATGGGCTTGGCCGGCGGCGAGAAGATCACCGACATCAAGCTCGACCGCGTCTTCATCGGCTCCTGTACCAACGGCCGCATCGAGGACTTGCGCGAAGTTGCGCGGATCGCCGAGGGCAAGACGGTGAACGGCAACGTCAACGCGATGATCGTGCCGGGCTCCGGTCTCGTGAAGGAGCAGGCGGAAGCCGAAGGCCTCGACAAGATTTTCAAAGCCGCCGGCTTCGACTGGCGCGAGCCGGGCTGTTCGATGTGCCTCGCGATGAACCCGGACAAGCTGAAGCCGGGCGAGCGTTGCGCCTCGACCTCGAACCGCAACTTCGAGGGCCGGCAGGGCCACAAGGGCCGCACCCATCTCGTCTCGCCGGCGATGGCGGCAGCGGCGGCGATCGCCGGCCACTTCGTCGACGTGCGCGAGTGGAAGTGAGGCGCTGAAAAACAAAGCGGGGCGACATCGCCCCGCTTTTGCGTTTCCTTAAATCGAAAAACTTACTGCCACCAGCAGCGCTGACGCGGCACGATCACCGTGCCGCTGACGCGATATTCCCGTTCGAGCCAGGCTTCGCAATGGCGCTTCGCGTCAGGCGACAGACGCTGCCGGCGCGGCGTGACGACGATGCTGGTGCGGCTTTGCGCGACCTGCGCGCGCCTGACCGGCGCGGCATCGTCCGCGGTCTGCGCATAGGCGTGGCCGACGAGCAGCAGTGCCGCGACAGCCGCCGCAACCGCAATGCGGATCATTGAAACCGGACCGATCAACTTAACGCCCCCAGCCGTCGTGACTGCCCGCGGTCAGCGCCACTCGCTATAGCCGCGCGAATGCGCGTAACGCGGGGCCGAGTATGACCGGTAAGAGCTGCGGGTTGAAGCGCTGCGCGACGAATAGCTGTAAGACGATGCGCGGCGCGTCGGCGGCGCGGTGTCGTAGCTGTGCGTGCGCTGGCCGTTGTAGGTGTAGGACACCCGCGGCGCGTTCCACCAGGCGGGCGGACCCTGCTTGCAAGGGCTGGCGGCTTCGGCCGGAGCGGCGACCGCGGCGATCACGCCGACGGTGAAGGCGAGAGCGAAAATCTGACGCAGGACAAGCATGTTACGCCTCGTTAACCATATTTCCAGTTTGGAACCTCGCGCATTCCGGGTGTGCCGTCAATGGCTTAGGGCATGATCGAGGGTCGCTTGGCCGCGCAGGCCGCCTCGCCTAGAACGATGGAATGACCGGGAAATCCAAGGAATTCGCCGACTGGCCCGGCCGGATGGCCCCTTCGATCGCCGATTTCGAGGCAATGGCGGCTGTCGCCTATGCCGGCCTGCCCGCGAGGTTTCGCGGCCTCTGCGCCGATCTCGTCATCCGGGTCGAGGATTTCCCGACCGAGGAGGTCCTCAAGAGCATGGGGATCGAGAGCGAATTCGACCTGCTCGGCCTGTTCCAGGGTGTCGGCCTGCCGTTCAATTCCGACCAGCCGAGCGGGCAGATGCCGAACATGGTCTGGCTCTATCGCCGGCCGATCCTCGATTACTGGGCCGAGCACGAAGACAGCCTCGGCGCCATCGTGACCCATGTGCTGATCCATGAGATCGGCCACCATTTCGGCCTGTCCGACGACGACATGCACGCCATCGAAGCCAGCATTGACTGAACCGGCCTTCCTAAGCCGGTGCATCCACGATAGACAACCCAACCTGGATTGACGGAGACAGCCGATGGAAAAGTTCACCACGCTTGAAGGCGTCGCCGCGCCGCTGCGGCAGATCAATGTCGATACCGACTTCATCATTCCGAAGCAGTATCTCAAGACCATCAAGCGCACCGGTCTCGGCAAGGGCCTGTTCTCCGAGCAGCGCTACAAGGACGACGGCAGCGAAAATCCGGACTTCGTGCTCAACAAGCCGGCCTATCGCAAGGCGTCGATCCTGGTCGCCGGCGACAATTTCGGCTGCGGCTCCTCGCGCGAGCATGCGCCGTGGGCGCTCGCCGATTTCGGCATCCGCTGCGTGATCTCGACCGCGTTCGGCGACATCTTCTATAACAACTGCTTCAAGAACGGCCTGCTGCCGATCCGCGTCTCGCCGGAAGATCTCGAGAAGCTGTTCGACGACGCCGACCGCGGCGCCAACGCGACGCTTTCGATCGACCTGGAGAAGCAGGAAATCCGCGGACCGGACGGCGGCACGATCAAGTTCGAGATCGACGCCTTCCGCAAGCATTGCCTGCTCAACGGCCTCGACGACATCGGCCTCACCCAGCAGAAGCAGGGCAAGATCGCAGGCTTTGAAAAGAAAACCGCGGAAGCGCGGCCCTGGGCGTAAGCCAGTCACCTACTCCGCTCACCCCCGCGAAGGGGGGCCATAAACTGCAATAGCTTGCGCTTCGGGCCTATCTGGATTCCCGCTTTCGCGGGAATGAGCGGAATATGTCGAACCGCGTTTGGAAGTCCGCTTCCGCTCAACCCACCTTCAAATACGCAAAGCCCTTGCCCTGCAACGCGGCGACGGTGGCGACGCCGGACGGCACCAGCTTGATGTAGTCCGCATCTTTCGCCAGCGAGAGATCGAGCTTCTGCGCCTTGAAGGTGATCTTGCAGAGATAGACCTCGACGCCGTACTTCGCGAGCCCATCCATGCGCTTGGCGAGATCGGGATCGATCTCCTTGCCTTCCCACGGCGTGCCGGCCAGCGACTTCAGGTGATACTTGATACCGGCGGAATGCGCGACGATGAGGATCTTGGTCTTGAACGGATCGAAATCGTAGACCGACAGGTGATTGTTGATATTGCGCAGCATCGCGCTGTAGCGCTTGTCGTCGCCGAAATCGCAGTGATAGACGCAGGCGACCTCGGTGTCCTTCTTCATGTCGGCGAAGTTCAGCTCCTTCGGCGCAGCACGCGCCGCGGTGGTGCCCGCGATCGCCGCGCCGCCGGCGGCCAGCGCGGCGAGAACGTGCCTGCGATCGATGTCAGCCATGTCGGTTTCTCCAAAGTCGAACGGATGAATTGTTGCCCTGAGCATAAATCAGGTGCGGCAAACGCGGAATTCTAAAAGCCTACCGCGCCGCAGCAGAATTTTCCTAGATCCCGGCTTTGATGAGCTCAAAGCCGGGCTCTGGATTTTTGTTTTGTCGCGTTTTTCACGCGAACCGGCCGTCGCCGGACGAAGCCGGCTATGACCGGCGGAGGCCGGTATCCACTTCGCTTGAAAACGCTCTCGTCACCGCCTCGGCGTAGAAGCACGCGGCGGTGCGGTGGCCGCTCCGCAGGCGGCCGCGGCGAGCGCCAGCGCGCAGGACAGCAGCATGACGAGCCGAATTCCGTCGGACAACGAATCCGCCAGCGCAGCGCGGGCCACGACGCGCTGATCGTTCGGCAGCGCCGCGAGCGCGGCCGGCGCCACGAAGCTGCCCCGCGCATCGGCAATCACCTGTTTCGTCGCGGCCGGCGCGTCGAGCCGGGCAAGTCGCGTCTCGATGCCGTGGCCGTAGGCGGCAAGGCCGACCGCGCCGAGCACCGCCACGGCGAACAAATTGGCGACCGAAGCAACCGCATTGTTGACGCCAGAGGCAACCCCGACGCGATGCGCCGGCACCGCATTGATCACCACCGTCGTCAGCGGCGCGACCGCGATCGCCATGCCGAGACCGACAAGCGCGATCGGCAGCAGAAACGACGACCAATAGGATCCATCACGCCCGGATAGCGCCAGCAGCGCGTAACCTGCCGCGGCGACGGCAGGCCCGACGACCAGAGGCGTGCGCGCGCCGAGATAGTCGATCAGCCCGCCGGACCAGCGCGACAGCGCCGCCATGATGACGGTAAAGGGCAGGAAAACCGCGCCGGCCTGCGTCACCGAATAGCCGTGTACCTGAATGAGATCGAACGGCAGGAAGAAGAACGCGCCGCCGAGCGCGGCATAAAGCAGAAGCGTCAGCAGATTGATGCCGCTGAAGACCCGCGAACGAAACAGACCGAGCGGCATCATCGGCGCTGCGCTGCGCGCTTCGACAGCTACAAAGGCGCCAAGCAGCATGACGCCGAGCATCGCCATGCCGCCGGTTGCGGCATCCATCCAGCCGCGCGAAGCCGACGTGATCAGCGCATAGACAACGCAGCCGAGACCGGCCAACGCGAGGAGAGCACCCGGCCAGTCGAGCCGCGCCGGCGCTTCGGCATCGCGGCTTTCCGGCACGAGGCGCAGCGCCAGCCACAAGGTCGGCAAGGCCAGCACCGGATTGATCAGGAAGATCCAGTGCCAGGTCGCGTGGTCGACGATCCAGCCGCCAAGGATCGGCCCAACCGCAGCGGACAGCGCGGAAAACGCGGCCCAGGTGCCGATCGCCTTGCCGCGCTCGTGCTCGTCGAACACCGCGCCGATCAGCGCCAGCGAGGACGGCACCAGCAGCGCCGCGCCGACGCCTTGCGCGGCCCGTGCGACAACCAATTCACCGGCACCGGAAACAAGCCCGCACCACAGCGAGGCCACGGCAAAGAGCGCGACACCGATGACAAAGACACGCCGGCGACCGAACCTGTCGCCCGCCGCCCCGCCAACCAGCAGCAGCGCCGCGAGCGACAACTGATAGGCACTGACCAGCCATTGCACGGCGGCCGCACCCGCGCGCAAATCGGCTTCGATCGCCGGCAGCGCGACGTTCACCACCGACCCGTCGATGAAGGCGAGCGTGGAGCCGAAGATGGCGGCGATCAGCGTCGCCCGTTTGGCCCGCCGGCTGCAGTCCGCCCGCGTATCGACCGCGCGGATCGCGGCTTCTTCGCAAGGCAGCGGCCGCGGATTGACGAGCATCAGCTCGGCCGCGCCGCAATCGCCTCGGCGATGGCGACCGTGCGCCGCGCCATGTCGGCATGCAGCCGCTCGACCATGCGGCCATCAATCGATACCACCCCCTTGGCCTGGTTTTCCGGCAGGTCGAAGGCCGTGATCATCTTGCGCGCCATCGCCACCTCCTCGGCGGACGGCGTGAACACCGTGTTGCAGGGCTCGATCTGGCTGGGATGGATCAGTGTCTTCCCGTCGAAGCCCATGTAGCGGCCCTGCTCGCATTCCGCGACAAAGCCCTGCGCATCGCCGATATTGTTGTAGACGCCGTCGATCACATCGAGGCCGTGGACGCGCGCGGCGGCGACACATTGCATGAGCCAGCCGATCATCGGGAACCGGCCCGGCACGAGCCGCGCGCGGGTGTCCTTGGCGAGATCGTTGGTGCCGAGCACAAAGCCGGACAGCCGCGTCTCGGAGTCCTGCGCCGCGCCAGCGATGGCAAGCACGTTGAACACCGCGAGCGGCGACTCGATCATCGCCCAGACGCGCGTTTTGTGCGCGGTTCCCATGTCGAGCAGCCGGCGGCCGACCTGCTCGAGTTGCGCCGGATCGGAAATCTTCGGCACCAGGATCGCGTCCGGCGCGGCATGCGCGGCGGCCATCAGATCTTCGGCGTGCCATTCGGTGTCGATGGCGTTGATGCGGATGAAGACCTCGCGCGCGCCGAAGCCGCCGGCTTTCACCGCCACCGCGACCTGATCGCGCGCCGCGGCTTTGGCGTCGGGTGCAACCGAATCCTCAAGGTCGAGGATCACACCGTCGGCGGATAGCGTTTTCGCCTTGTCCAGCGCGCGAGCGTTGGAACCCGGCATGTAGAGAATGCTGCGGCGTGGTCGGATCGTCATGGCGAGGCCCCTTGTTGAGCGCACCCTATCGCCAGTATCCGGCGCGTGCCAATGCTTCCGGTGGCCTTGCGGCGTGGCGATTTTAGCTTGCCTATGGTGAGCCGGGCGTGATTGATGGACACAACAGGACACGTCACGCCATGTCTTTTCCGACCCAACTGATCAACGGCTACCGCGCTTTTCTTTACGCGCGGCTGCGGCTGGAGCAGGGCCGCTATCGTGAATTGTCGGAGCGCGGGCAATCGCCGGAAGTCATGGTGATCGGCTGCGCCGACAGCCGCGTCTCGCCGGAAGTGATCTTCGACGCGGGGCCGGGCGAGCTGTTCGTCGCCCGCAACGTCGCGAGCCTAGTGCCGCCCTATACGCCGGACGGCGCGACCCGCGCGGTGTCCGCCGCGCTCGAATTCGCCGTGCAGGCGTTGCGCGTCAAGCACATCGTCGTTCTCGGCCACGCGCAATGCGGCGGCATCCGCGCCTTTGCCGAGCAGAGCAAGCCGCTGTCGCCGGGCGACTTCATCGGCCGCTGGATGGACCTGCTGGCGCCGGGCGCGGCGAAACTCGGCGGCCCGGAAAAATTCGCGAGTTTCGCCGACTATATCGTCGCGCTGGAGCAACAATCGGTGTCCACCACGATCGACAACCTGATGACGTTCCCTTGCGTGAAGGTTTTGGTCGAGCGCGGCAAGCTGCAACTGCACGGCGCTTACTTCGGCGTCGCCACCGGGCAATTGTCGGTGCGCGACGAGACGACCGGCAAGTTCGAGCCGGTCGCTGCGGAAGACCACGCCCGGCTGTTCGCGACGCCGCGGTTTTAGTTGGCTCTTGTCATGGCCGGGCTTGTCCCGGCCATCCACGTCTTCCTTGATGCTAGGCTGCTAGAACTTGGATGCCCGGCACAAGGCCGGGCATGACGGAGTTCAGCGTCGGCCTGGCGTCACGCAGCCTTCTTCTTCGACTGGATCAGCTTGCGGTTGATCATCGCTTCCGCGATCTGCACCGCATTGAGCGCCGCACCCTTGCGCAGGTTGTCGGACACGACCCAGATCTGCAGGCCGTTCTCGACGGTGCCGTCCTCGCGGATGCGGCTGATATAGGTCGCGTCTTCGCCGACGCATTCGTAGGGCGTGACGTAGCCGCCCGGCTCATGCTTGTCGATGACGAGGCAGCCCGGCGCCTTGCGCAGGATTTCGCGCGCCTCGTCGGCCGAGATCGGCTTCTCGAACTCGATGTCGACGGCCTCCGAATGGCCGACGAATACCGGCACGCGCACGCAGGTCGCGGTCAGCTTGATCTTGGGATCGAGAATCTTCTTGGTCTCGACCACCATCTTCCACTCTTCCTTAGTGTAGCCGTCCTCCATGAAGACGTCGATCTGAGGAATGAGGTTGAAGGCGATCCGCTTCGGAAACTTCTTCGCTTCGATCTCGTCGACCGTGAACACCGACTTGGTCTGCGAGAACAATTCGTCCATCGCGTCCTTGCCGGCGCCCGACACCGACTGATAGGTGGCGACGACGACGCGCTTGATGGTCGCCGCGTCATGCAGCGGCTTCAGCGCGACGACGAGCTGCGCGGTCGAGCAGTTCGGATTGGCGACGATGTTCTTCTTGGCGAAGCCGTCGAGCGCGGCGGCGTTGACCTCCGGCACCACGAGCGGCACGTCCGGGTCCATGCGCCATGCCGACGAATTGTCGATGACGACGGCGCCCTGCGCCGCGATCTTTGGCGACCATTCCTTCGACACCGAACCGCCGGCCGACATCAGGCAGATGTCGACGTCGGAGAAATCATAGTGGTCGAGCGCTTTCACTTTCAGGGTCTTGTCGCCATAGCTGCATTCCACGCCCTGGCTCTTGCGAGAGGCGAGTGCGACGACTTCGTCGGCCGGAAATTCGCGCTCGGCCAGGACGGCGAGCATCTCACGCCCGACATTCCCGGTGGCCCCGACCACGGCGACCTTGTAACCCATTGTTAACGCTCCGGAATGATTTACCGCGCCGGGCCATCCGGCCCAACCGCGCCGCAAGGCTTCTAGGCGAGAATACGCCCGAACACAACGGTGGCACCGCCGCCGGGCTCAGGGGGGACTGGGCGTGGTTCCGAGGCTGTATTCGTGGCGGGACGACTTGCAGACCGCGTTCGTGCGCGGCCTCGCGGTGCTTTGCGGCCTGTTCGTGCTGTCGATTATCGCCGCCTCGGTGTTCCAGACGCCGGCGGTCGTGACCGCCACCGCCCCGCAGCCACAGCCGGACTGGATCGAGATCGACAAGCCGTTCCCGGCCTTCGCGCTGTCGATCCCGGAAGCGGCCGACGCGCCGTTCAGCTATGCGATCCGCCGCCACGCCTCCGGCGGCGGCCGGCTCGACATCCTCAATCTCGGCAGCCGCGACGGCGATACGCCGCTCCTGCATATCGAGGTGTATCGGCCGGGCAACGAGAAATTCCGCTTCGGCGAAGCGGCAAGCGAAGTGCTGGCCCGCGCCGGCGCGCTCGCGCCCGCCGAGCTGACCGCGCAGCCGGCGCCGGTCGATACCAAGTTCGGTCCGATGTCGGTCGCGACGTTTCGCACCGGCGCGAGCGCGCGCAAGAGCTGCGTCGGCTTCGCCCGCGGCTTCTACGATCCGATGCTGCAGATCGCCGGCTGGTTCTGCCAGAGCGGCGACAGTTACGTGACGCCGGACACGCTCGCCTGCGCGCTCGACCGCTTCACGCTGCTGTCGGCCGGCAGCGAGCCGAAGGTCGGCGAACTGTTCGCGCATGCGGAGCTGAAACGCAGCTTCTGCGGCCAGCGCAACATGCTGTTGACGCCGACGCCGAAACACAAAGCACTGTGGAGCGCGCTGGAACAGCGCACCGGCCGCTGAGATTTGCTCATATTTGCAGCGCGGTGGCCGGATCGATCTGGGGCCTGCCGCGTTAACAGAAGGACCGTTCCGGCCGCTGCGCCGGCCGGCCTGTGGCTTTTATGCCCTTGTAGAACAAAGGGCATTCTGCCTAGAGTGCCGCCGAAACGCCTTGATCGAATCGAGGCATGGATTGAATCGAGGAATGCCATGCGCCTGCTCGTTGTCGCCGCCGCTCTGACCGCACTGGTCGCATCGGCTCTGCCGACGTCACCGGCCGACGCCCAGCCGCGCAAGCGCTATACCTCGCGCGACGGCCACACCGTGATCATCAGCCGCGACGAGAACGGCCGCACCCGGACCCGCGTCGTGGTGCAGAAGCGTTCCTTCCTCGACGGCGGCACCGAAGTCGCGCCGGGCGAACGCAAGTACCGTGACTATGTCGAAGGCCCCAATGGCCTGATGCCGTACGGCGTCATCAACAACACCGCCTTCTCGCACCGCAGCCCGCTGCCGGGCCCGTTCGATCTGCCGGGCCGCAACAATCCGATGCAGTGGTAAGGCGCAGCCGCCTTCCGGAGTAAGGAAACGCGGCCGTCAGGCCGCGTTTTTGTTTTCAGCGTCCGGCCGTGCGATCGAACTGCGACCACACGCCCTCCGCGCCATCCCATGCGCCGCGGCTCGCGCCCTTCGAATACTCCGTGGCGCGCTGCTCGAAGAAATTGGCGTGCTCGACGCCGTTGAGGATTTCGACCAGCCACGGCAGCGGATGCGGCTTCACCTGATTGTAGCCGCCCTCCGTCATCTCGAAATAACCGAAGGTGGTCGGCAGCCGCAACTGCGTCAGCCGCCAGTCGGCGACGTAACGCACATAGGCATGGATGTCGGCCGGCGTCATGCCCTCGATGCCGCCGAGGCCGAACGCCAGTTCGACGAACCGCTCCTCGAGATGAACCATGGTTTTGGCGACATCGATGATGTCGTCACGAACGCCCTTGGTGACGGCGCCCGTCTCGCGGTTCCACTCATGGAACAGTTTGATGACGCCTTCGCAATGCAGGCTTTCGTCGCGCACCGACCAGCTCACGATCTGCCCCATGCCGTTCATCTTGTTGTGGCGCGGGAAATTCAAGAGCATCGCGAAGCTGGCAAACAGCGCCATGCCTTCGGTGAAGGCGCCGAACATGGCGAGCGTGCGCGCCACGTCGGCCACCGTGTCGACGCCGAACTCGTGCATGTAGTCGGCCTTGGCGCGCATTTCGGCATAATCGCGGAACGCCTCGAACTCGGTCTTCGGCATGCCGAGCGTCTTCAAGAGCAGCGCGTAAGCGTCGATATGCACCGTCTCCATATTGGTGAAAGCGGCCATCATCATCTGCACCGCGAGCGGCTGGAAGATCGGGATGTAGCGTTTCAGATAGTTGTCGCCGACCTCGATGTCCGACTGCGTGAAGAACCGGAAGATCTGCGTCAGCAGCGCCCGTTCGTTCGCGGTGATGCGGTCGGAAGCCCAGTCCTTGAGATCGTTGCCGAGCGGCACCTCCTCGCCCATCCAGTGCGTCTGCTGCTGGCGCTTCCAGAACTCGTAGGCCCAGGCGTAGCGGTCGACGTCGTAGGTGCCGGCTGTCTCCAAAAGGCCAATGCGGCCGGCGCCGATCAGCGCACGCGGATCGAGATCGATCAGGCTTGAGCCCGCGGGCACGGCTGCTGCGATCACTGACATGCGAGGCACTCCTCGTAGTCGGTCGGCGCGGCGGCTGTAAGCCCCTCATCCTGCGCTTCCTTCTCACCGAGCTTGCCGGCGAAAGCGGCGCGCGAGATCGACTTCGAGCGACAGTAGTAAAGGCTCTTGATGCCGCGCTTCCATGCCGTCCAGTGCAGCATGTGCAGATCCCACTTATCGATGTCGGCCGGCAGATAGATGTTGATCGACTGGCTCTGGCAGATGAACGGCGTGCGGTCGGCAGCAAGCTCGATCACCCAGCGCTGGTCGATCTCGAAGGCGGTGCGAAACACAGCCTTTTCGATTTCGCTGAGACAATCGAGATGCGCCACCGAGCCTTCATGCTCGATGATCGACTGCCATATCTCCGGTGTGTCGGCACCCTTCGACGCGAGCAGCCGCGCGAGATACGGGTTGCGCACCGAGATCGCGCCGGACAGCGTCTTGTGCGTGTAGATGTTGGCCGGGATCGGCTCGACACAGGCGCTGGTGCCGCCGCAGATGATGCTGATCGAGGCGGTCGGCGCGATCGCCAGCTTGTGACTGAAGCGCGCCTTGACGCCGCGCTCCAGCGCGTCGGGACAAGGACCGCGCTCGTCGGCGAGTGCGACGGAAGCGGCGTCAGCATCGCGGCGGATTTTGCGAAACATCGTCAGGTTCCACGACTTCGCCATCGCGCTTTCGAACGGGATGCCCTTCGATTGCAGGAACGAGTGGAAACCCATGATGCCGAGGCCGACCGAACGCTCGCGCAGCGCGGCATAGCGCGCCCGCTTCATGCCGTCCGGCGCGACGGTGATGAAATGCGTCAGCACGTTGTCGAGGAAGCGCAGCACATCCTCGATGAAGCCCGGCTGATCGTGCCACTGGTCCCAGGTCTCGACATTGAGCGAGGACAGGCAGCACACCGCGGTGCGCTCCTCGTCGCGGTGATCGCGGCCGGTCGGCAGCGTGATTTCGCTGCACAGGTTGGAGGTCGAGACTTTCAGGCCGAGTTCGCGCTGGTGCTTGGGCAGCGCGCGGTTCACCGCGTCGATGAACAGCAGGTACGGCTCGCCGGTCTGCAGCCGCGTTTCGAGAATGCGCTGCCAGAGCTGCCGCGCATCTACCTCGCGCATCACCGCGCCGGATTTCGGGCTGCGCAGCGGGACCTTCGCTCCGTCGCGCACCGCTTCCATGAAGGCGTCGGTGACGTTGATGCCGTGATGGAGGTTGAGGCCCTTGCGGTTGAAGTCCCCGGACGCTTTCCGGATCTCGAGAAATTCCTCGATTTCCGGGTGATGAATGTCGAGATAGACCGCCGCCGAGCCGCGCCGCAGCGAGCCCTGGCTGATCGCCAGCGTCAGTCCGTCCATGACGTGAATGAACGGAATAATGCCAGAAGTCTGTCCGGTCTTCACGGATTCGCCGATCGAGCGCACGCCGCCCCAGTACGTGCCGATGCCGCCGCCGTTCGAGGCAAGCCAGACATTCTCGTTCCAGGTGGTGACGATGCCGTCGAGCGAATCCGGCACGGCGTTGAGGAAGCACGAGATCGGCAGGCCGCGCGTGGTGCCGCCGTTCGACAGCACCGGCGTCGCCGGCATGAACCAGAGCCGCGACATCGCGTCGTAAACCCGCTGCGCGTGGGCGACATCGTCGGCGAAGGCGCAGGACACCCGCGCAAACATGTCTTGGAAACTTTCGCCCGGCATCAGATAGCGGTCGGTCAGCGTTTGCTTGCCGAACGCGGTGAGCAGGCTGTCGCGCGAGCGGTCAAGCTTCAGATCGTCCGGCTTCGGCGGCGGCGCAAGCGGCGCGGGCAATGGCGCCGGCGTGGATGCCGGTTTGAGTGTCTGCTGCGCGCGTGCCTGCTCACTCTGGACAAGCCGCAAGTCCGGCTGCGGACGGTTTGCTTTCGCCGCATTGCGCGGCGGCACCAATTGACCGCTCTGGTCGAAATCGTAACTGAAGGCCATCAGCAACCCCGTGATGTTGGGGCTGGGCAATCGCAGCGGATGGCCGGGTCATGCGGCCGCGCAGGGCCGTGTCACCAAGCGACCTGCCGGGGCACCCCGCCCGAGGACGTCTCAACGATCACGGCAGGTCTCCTGGCTCGCGGGTCGCTGCGGCTGCCTGTGTCTTCCCGGCGCTTTCGCGCCAGTGACTGAGGTTCGACAGCCGCTCGCCGCTTACAGTTGCGGGGGCAGCCCCGGCCTTGCCGTTTCCGGCGCACCGGGTTCCCTCTTAGCTCTCATTTCCACTAGATGTAGAAACGAAAAGACCGTGACGCCTAGATTTAGCGTCACGGTCGCTCGATTCGTCAAGCCTGTTTTGCTGGCGGTTTTGCGCCGCCGGAACTGCGGGGAAAACTCAGGCCGCCTTCTCAAGCTCGGCGAGAATGGCGTCGCCCATTTCCGTGGTGCCGACCGTCTTGGTGCCCGGCCCGGCGATGTCGCCGGTGCGCAGGCCCTTGGCAAGCGTCGCGGCGATCGCGGCATCGATCATGTCGGCTTCCTTGCCGAGGTTGAACGAGTAACGCAGCGCCATGCCGAACGAGGCGATCATCGCGATCGGATTGGCGACGCCCTTGCCGGCGATGTCGGGCGCGGAGCCATGCACCGGCTCGTAGAGCGCCTTGCGCCGCTTGGTCTTGGCGTCGGCCTCGCCGAGCGAAGCGGAGGCCAGCATGCCGAGCGAGCCGGTCAGCATCGCAGCGACGTCCGACAGCATATCGCCGAACAGGTTGTCGCAAACGATGACGTCGAACTGCTTGGGATTGCGCACGAGCTGCATGCCGCCGGCGTCGGCCAGCATGTGCTCGTACTTCACGTCCTTGAATTCGCGCTGATGGACCTGGCCCATCACCTCGCTCCACAGCACGCCCGACTTCATGACATTGCGCTTGTCCATCGAGGTGACCTTGTTGTTGCGCTTGCGCGCCAGCTCGAAGGCCACGCGGCCGATGCGCTCGATCTCGTAGGTGTCGTAAACCTGCGTGTCGATGGCGCGCTTCTGGCCGTTGCCGAGATCGGTGATCGTCTTCGGCTCGCCGAAGTAAACGCCGCCGGTCAGCTCGCGCAGGATCATGATGTCGAGGCCTTCGACCAATTCGCGCTTGAGCGAGGAAGCATCGGCCAGCGCCGGATAGGTCACCGCCGGGCGCAGGTTCGCGTAGAGCACGAGATCCTTGCGCAGCCGCAGCAGGCCGGCCTCGGGTCGCACCTCGTAAGGCACCGTGTCCCACTTCGGACCGCCGACCGCGCCGAAGATGCAGGCGTCGGCGGCGTGCGCCTTGGCCATCGTCTCGTCGGTGATGGAGACGCCGTGCGCGTCGTAGCAGGCGCCGCCGACCAGCGCCTCTTCGGTCTCGAACGTGTCGGGGCCTTTTTGATTGAAGAACGCGATCAGCCGCTTCACCTCGGCCATCACTTCGGGGCCGATGCCGTCGCCAGGGAGCAGCAGGAGCTTGTGGGTAGCCATGAAAACGCCTCACCAACAGAATGCGCGGGAATGCGGGCAAAGTGCTAAAGCGCCGCATCCTGCTTGGCAAGGTGCCGGGCAGATACCGGCAATGCGCGCAATCGGGCCGAAACTACAGCCCCGAGAACCAGTTATAGCCCTGGTTTTCCCAGTAGCCGCCCCTGTCCTCGTTGGTGACCTCCATCGCCACGACGTATTTCGGCTGCTTGAAGCCAAGCTTGGTCGGCATCCGGATTTTCATCGGGAAGCCGTAGGCGCGCGGCAGCGTCTCGTTGGCGTATTTGAAGGTCATCTGCGTCTGCGGGTGCAGCGCGGTCGGCATGTCGATGGTGTTGGTGTAACCCTCGGCGCAGCGGAACCAGACGTATTTCGCCCGCGTGTCGGCGCCGATCCGCTTCAGGAAATCCGACAGCCGCGCGCCCTGCCACGAGCCGATCGCGCTCCAGCCTTCGACGCAGACGTGACGGGTGATCTGCGAGAACTGCGGCAGCGCGTAAAGTTCGTCGAGTGTCCACGGCTTCTTGCTCTCGACGAGGCCGCCGACCTCAAGCTTGTAATTCGCCGCGTCGACCTCCGGCGCCTCGTCCTCGTCGTAATAGGCGTTGAACGGAAATGGCTTTGTGATCGCGTTTTCGGGATATTCCGGCGCAAGCTTCGTACCGTTGAAGATCGCCGCCTGCACGCCGTCGTTGAATTCGGAAATCCTGCGCAGCACCGCTTCCGAGGTCGGGCCATCGACGATGTCGCATCCGGTCAGCATGGTGAGCGCGCCGAGGCTCGCCGCGCCGCGCAGGAACATGCGCCGCGTCGGTGCCGGCATGATCTTCACCGCGTCCTTGATGAGCAGCCTGGCGTCGACGCCGGGAACAATCGTCTTGCGTGCCATGATTTTTCTCCTCAGCGTCCCGTGACCATCGCCCGAAGGCTTTTCGGCACCAGTAGCGCAAGCAGCACATGGACGACGAGAAAGCCCACGATGGCCGCCATCATCGCGAAGTGGACCCAGCGCGCGGTGTCGTAGCCGCCGAACAGCGCGGTCAATTCCTGGAACTGCACCGGCTTCCAGATCGCGACGCCCGACAGCACGATCACGACCGCGCAAACGATCACGCCGGCATAAAACAGCTTCTGCACCGCGTTGTAGACCGAGATATCCTCGTGCGAGAGCTGGAAGGTCAGCGCCGCCTTGGCGTCCGCAATCACCGCGCCGGGCGTGATCGGCAGCAGCTTGCGGCGGAACCGGCCGGTGGCGAAGCCGAGCGCGAGATAGACGAGGCCGTTCACCGCCAGCACCCACATCGCCGCGAAGTGCCAAAGCAGCGCCCCGGCGAGCCAGCCACCGAGCGTCACGGATTTCGGGAACATGAAGTCGAACAGCGGCGACGCGTTGAAAATCTGCCATCCCGAACCGATCATCACGAGCATCGCGATGGCGTTGACCCAGTGCGTCACCCGCACCCAGCCGGGATGAATGAGCGGCCGGCGTCCCGGACCGGCGCCGTCGATTGCCACCTGCGCTGCCATGTCGTCCTCCCGATCGGCCGCGTGAGCCGTCACCCCCGATACGCCGCCGCCGGGCCGGCGGATGCCTCGCCCGGCGGCGTCCGGCGTTATTTCTTCATCTCGTCCTTTTTCATGGAGTCCTTGGACATCGAATCTTTCTTCATCGAGTCCTTCTTCATGGCATCCTTCTTCATCGAATCCTTGGACATCGAGTCTTTCGACATCGAATCCTTCTTCATGTTGTCGGCGCTGGCCACGGCCGGCGCGAAAGCGAGGCCGGCGGCGATCAGGGCTGAAAGCACGATGCTCTTCTTCATGGGTTGTTCCTCCTGAGGACGGCGATTGATTTCGCCGCGGCTTCCCAACTATCAGAGCATTCCCTCACAGGCGTCTCAGTTGTCCGTGTCGAAAACTGGCGCTTGTCTCACGGTTTTGTGACATTCTGCCGCACTGCCGGACCGGCCAATGCCCGTCCATGAGGAGTCCTCGCTTTGCCCGCATCCACCGATAAAACCAGCGCCGGACACTTCTTCGAGGACTTCCGGATCGGGCAAACGATCCGCCACGCCACGCCGCGCACGATCACGGCCGGCGACGTCGCCATCTACAACGGATTGTTCGGCGCGCGCTTCGCGGTGCAATCAGCCGATAGTTTCGCGCAATCCATTGGCTACCCGCGCGCGCCGGTTGACGACCTGCTCGTCTTCCACGTCGTGTTCGGCAAGACGGTGCCGGACATATCGCTGAACGCTGTCGCCAATCTCGGCTATGCCGACTGCCGGTTTCTGAAGGCCGTCTATCCCGGCGACACGCTGTCGGCGACCTCGGAAGTGATCGGGCTGAAGGAAAACTCGAGCCGTAAGACCGGCGTGGTTTATGTGCGCTCGCGCGGTTTCAACCAGCATGGCGATTGCGTGCTCGACTATGTGCGCTGGGTGATGGTGCGCAAGCGCGACGAAAGCGCCACCGCACCGGGCGATGCCGTGCCCGAATTGCCGAAGCAGGTCGCGCCGTCCGCGCTCGGCGCCGCCTGCCCGACAGTTAAAAACGCGACCTACGACAATGTGCTGGCCGGCTCGCCGCACCGCTTCGGCGACTACAAGGCCGGCGAAAAGATCGACCACGTCGACGGCGTCACCGTCGAGGAAGCCGAGCACCAGATCGCGACACGGCTTTATCAGAACACCGCGCGTGTTCACTTCAACCTGTTCGCCATGAGGGACGACCGCTTCGGCAAGCGGTTGATCTATGGCGGTCACGTCATCTCGCTCGCCCGCGCGCTGTCGTTCAACGGGCTAGGCAACGCCTTCCATGTCGCCGCGATCAATGGCGGCCGCCATGTCGCGCCGCTGTTTGCCGGCGGCACGGTGTTCGCCTGGAGCGAGGTGCTGGAAACGGCGGAAATTCCGGAGCGCAAGGATGTCGGCGCGCTGCGGCTGCGCACCATCGCGACCAAGGACAAGCCTTGCAACGAATTCCCGCGCAAGCAGGGCGATGACTACGATCCCGCCGTCATTCTGGAACTGGATTATTGGGCGGTGATGCCGAGATAGCTATGGCGCACCTGTATCTTCTCTGTCATCGCCCGCGCAGGCGGGCGATCCAGTAAACACGGCGCTTCAGGAGTTTACTGGATGCCCCGCCTTCGCGGGGCATGACAGAAAAAACCTTTCCGGCATCTGCACACTGCCTCACGTAATTTCCGTCCTCTCCTCGCGCAGGTGATCGACCAGCTGCCGCGCGAAATAGGGCAACCCTTTATAGTCGCGCACGCAGATGGTGAGGTTGCGCACCGCCCACGGGTCGGTCAATTCGACGGCGTGAATGCCCATCGTCTTCGCCGCCCAGCGCGCCGTCGTCAGCGGCACCACGCCGACACCGACGTTGTTTTCCACCATTCGGCACACCGCGTCGAAGCTGCGCAGTTGCACGCGCAGCCGCAGCGGACGGCCGACACTGTTCGCTTTTTTTGACAGGAATCGCTGGATCGCGCTGGCGCGGTCGATACCGACGAAGTTGTAGTCGAGCGTCTCCGCGAAACTGATGCGCTTGCGGCCGGCGAGATCGTGGCCCTTGGCGACGACGAGCACGAAGCGGTCGCTGCGGAACGGGAAGGTGCGCAGGCTGCCCGCATCCACCGTGCCGGCAACGATACCGATGTCGCCCACGCCTTCGGCAATCAGCCCCACGATCTCGTCGCTCAGGCGCTCCTCGATGTCGACGCTGACATTGGGATGCGCGACGAGAAAGCTTCCCAGGGCCTCGGGGAGAAACTCGGTCAGCGAATTGGTGTTGGAGAGCACCCGCACCTGCCCCGCGTGCCCACCGGCATAGACGCCGAGATCCTCCCGGAGCCGCTCGGCCTGCTCGAGGATCGAACGGGCATGCTGTAGCAGCGTGCGCCCCGCCTGCGTCGGCGTCACGCCGTGACGGCTGCGCTCCAGCAGCGGCGTGCCGACGCTCTGCTCCATGTTGCGCACCCGGGCGCTGGCTGCCGCGAGCGCCAGATTGGCCCTCTGCGCCCCATGCGTGATGCTGCCAGCCTCGACGATGTGGCGGAACAAACTTAAATCTGTGAGGTCGTATCGCATCGGCTCCGGTCGGCCGTTGAGGCTCCCTTCGCCATTTGCGAAGGCTCACTCTCAATTTAAGATATTGTAATCTAGGGTTTTTTAGCAGATGTTTCGCGCCCTGCGAAGCCACCTGCCAGTTGCCAGGCCGCGCCGAGCTCCGAAACCGGCCGCCGCCCATGCCGGACATGCATCCGTCGCATTGCGGCAGCGGGCGGAGTTGGACTAGGCAGGACGCGACACCGTCTCACCGCCAGCGGAAGCTGAGGACCATCATGGCCGATACGAGCGCCACGCGGCTGAAACCAAGGCCGCTCTCGCCGCACCTCCAAATCTACAAGCCGATACTGACGATGATGATGTCGATCGTGCATCGCATCACCGGCGGCGCGCTCTATTTCGGCACGCTGCTGGTCGCCTGGTGGCTGATCGCGGCGGCCAGCGGTCCGTCCGCCTATACCGCCTTCGAGACTTTCATCGGCAGCATCGTCGGGCGGCTGATCCTGTTCGGCTACACTTGGGCGCTGATCCATCACATGCTCGGCGGCATCCGCCACCTGGTCTGGGATCTCGGCTACGGCTTCGAACCGACCGAGCGCGAGGTGCTCACCGTCGCGACGCTGATCGGTTCGATCGGCCTCACCATCGCGCTGTGGGCGGTCGGCTATATCGCCTTGGGAGGCGGCCGATGAGCGCCACCAAGAACCATATCCGCACGCCGATGGCGCGCGTCCGCGGCTTCGGCGCCGCCGGCTCCGGCACCTGGCACTTCTGGCATCAGCGCGTCACTTCGGTCGCGCTCGTGCTGCTGACGATCGTGTTCGTCGTCATCCTGCTCAACCTGCTTGGCCGCAATCACGCCGCGGTGGTGCAGATCCTCGGCTCGCCGGTGGTCGCGATCCTCATGCTGCTGTTCGTCGGCACCGGCGTCTATCACATGTGGCTCGGCATGCAGGAAATCCTGCTGGACTATGTCCACGACGAGAAACTCAAATTCGTGTCGCTGATCGCCAACACCTTCTTCTGCTTCATGGTCGGCGTCTCCAGCGTGTTCGCAATTCTCAAGCTGTCGTTCGGAGTTTAGGCAAGGTACAGACATGGCAACAAACGGCACTTCCGCGCCGAAACCCAACGGCCGGGCCTATCCGATCGAGGACCATACCTTCGATGTCGTCGTGGTCGGCGCCGGCGGTTCCGGCCTGCGCGCCGTCGTCGGCTGCTCGGAAGCCGGGCTTCGCACCGCCTGCATCTCCAAGGTGTTCCCGACCCGCTCGCACACTGTCGCAGCCCAGGGCGGCATCGCCGCGGCGCTCGGCAACATGGGCGAGGATGACTGGCGCTGGCATATGTACGACACCGTCAAGGGCGCCGATTGGCTCGGCGACCAGGACTCGATCGAATACCTCTGCCGCAACGCACCGGAAGCCGTCTACGAGCTGGAGCATTGGGGATTGCCGTTCTCGCGCCGCGAGGAAGACGGCAAGATCTACCAGCGCCCGTTCGGCGGCATGACCACGCATTACGGCAAGGGCACCGCGCAGCGCACCTGCGCGGCGGCGGACCGCACCGGTCATGCCATGCTGCACACGATGTACGGCCAGTCGCTGAAGCACTCGGCCGAGTTCTTCATCGAATATTTCGCCATCGACCTCATCATGGACGACGAAGGCCGCTGCCGCGGCGTCGTCGCCCTGAAGCTCGACGATGGCACCATCCATCGTTTCCGCGCGCAGACCACGATTCTGGCGACCGGCGGCTATGGCCGCGCCTATTTCTCCTGCACGTCAGCGCATATCTGCACCGGCGACGGCAACGCGATGGCGCTGCGCGCCGGCCTGCCGCTGCAGGATATGGAGTTCGTGCAGTTTCATCCGACCGGCATCTATCCGGCCGGCTGTCTGATCACCGAAGGCTCGCGCGGCGAAGGCGGCTACCTGACCAATTCCGAGGGCGAACGCTTCATGGAGCGTTACGCGCCCTCCGCCAAGGACCTCGCCTCGCGCGACGTCGTCTCGCGCGCGATGACGATGGAAATCCGCGAAGGCCGCGGCGTCGGCAAGGAAAAGGACCACATCCACCTGCACCTCGACCATCTCGATCCGGCGGTGCTGCATGAGCGCCTGCCCGGCATCAGCGAGACGGCGCGCATCTTCGCCGGCGTTGACGTGACGCGGCAGCCGATCCCGGTGCTGCCGACCGTGCACTACAACATGGGCGGCATCGCCTGTAACTATCGCGGCGAGGTGCTGACCAAGAAGAACGGCAACGACGACACCGTCATTCCCGGCCTGATGGCGCTCGGCGAAGCGGCCTGCGTCTCCGTTCATGGCGCCAACCGGCTCGGCTCCAATTCGCTGATCGATCTCGTGGTATTCGGCCGCGCCGCGGCGCAGCGTTGCGCCGACGTGCTCGAACCCAACGCCAAGCAGCCGGAACTGCCGAAGGACTCCGCCGAACTCGCGCTGTCGCGGCTCGATCACTTCCGCAACGCCTCCGGCGGCACTCCGACCGCGAAGCTCCGTTTGAAAATGCAGCGCGTGATGCAGAACAACTGCGCGGTGTTCCGCACCGCCGAGGTTCTGGACGAAGGTTCGAAACTGATTCACGAAGCGTTCGGCGGCATGACCGATGTCGGCGTGTCCGACCGCTCGCTGATCTGGAACTCGGACCTGATCGAGACGCTCGAGCTCGACAACCTGATCGCGCAGGCCGTCGTCACGATGGACTCGGCCAAGAACCGGCAGGAAAGCCGCGGTGCGCATGCCCGCGAGGATTTCCCCGACCGCGACGACAAGAACTGGATGAAGCACACGCTGGCGTGGATGGACGACAAGGGCAACGTGAAGCTCGATTACCGCCCGGTCCACACCTACACGCTGACGAATGACGTTTCCTATATCGAGCCCAAAGCTCGCGTGTACTGAGAACGCGCAAGAAACCGCGTAAGAAACGGATCACTCATGGTCGAAATCACGCTGCCGCGAAATTCCCGGCCCACCGAGGGCAAGGCCTGGCCGAAGCCGGACAAGGCCAAGAATGTCACGGAGTTCCGCATCTACCGCTGGAGCCCGGATGACGAGGCTAATCCGCGCATCGACACCTATCAGGTCGATCGCGACGATTGCGGCCCGATGATTCTCGATGCGCTGATCTGGATCAAGAACACCATCGACCCGACGTTGACGTTCCGCCGCTCCTGCCGCGAAGGCGTCTGCGGCTCCTGTGCGATGAACATCGACGGCACCAATACGCTCGCCTGCACCAAGGCGACCGACGACGTGAAGGGCACGGTGAAGATCTATCCGCTGCCGCATCAGCCGGTGGTGAAGGACCTCGTTCCGGACCTGACGAACTTCTATGCGCAGTACGCCTCGATCCAGCCGTGGCTGCAGACCGTCAGCCCGACGCCGGAGAAGGAATGGAAACAGAGCCACGAGGACCGCAACAAGCTTGACGGGCACTACGAGTGCATCCTGTGCGCCTGCTGCTCGACCTCCTGCCCGAGCTACTGGTGGAATTCGGACCGCTATCTCGGGCCCGCCGCGCTGTTGCAGGCAAACCGCTGGATCAACGACAGCCGCGATGAATCGACAGGCAGCCGGCTCGACAATCTCGAGGATCCGTTCCGGCTGTATCGCTGCCACACCATCATGAATTGCTCGAAGGCCTGCCCGAAGGGCCTCAATCCGGCGAAGTCGATCGCCGAGATCAAGAAGAAGATGGTCGACCGCCAGCTCTGAGCCGGCGTCACGCGACGCAGGTTCCGATATCGCAACGGCCCGCCACTGGCGGGCCGTTCTGCTTTCAGTGCGTCAAATGATCCGCGGCAGACTCGGCTTTGCCGCCGGATATAATTTGCGTAAAGTCCGGCCAACCAAATAAGGGGGAACCGCCATGATCATTCGTTCGCTGGCGCGCCTGGGCGCGTTTTTTCTTGTCGCCATTGCGCTTGTTGCCGGACCGCAGCCCGCAGCCGCGCAAAATTATCCCGACCATCCGGTGAAGCTGGTCCTGCCGCTCGGCGCCGGCGGCGTCGGTGACATCACCGCCCGCATCATCGCCGAGAAGCTTGGCCAGAAGTTCGGCCAGCGTTTCGTGGTCGAAAACATGCCGGGGCCCGGCGGCATCGTCGCGATGCGCGCGGTGATCGGCGCGCCGGCCGACGGCTATACCCTGCTGCTTGCGACCGGCGGCATCGCCAGCTCGGTTCCGCTCTACAACAAGTTCCCGGTCGACGTGCTCAAGGACCTCGCACCGGTATCCTCGCTCGGCTATTTCGACTGCCTGTTCGTCACCAACGGCCAGTCGCAGTACAAGACGCTGGGCGACTTCCTGAAGGACGCCAAGGCCAAGCCCGGCAAGCTCAACATCGGCACCATCAGCGCCGGTGGCGTGCAGAACCTGACCGCCAACTACTTCAAGCAGTCGGCCGGCGTCGATGTCGTCATTGTGCCGTTCAAGACGACGCCGGACGCGATCGTCGCGCTGCTGCGCAACGACGTGCAGATGGTGGTCGACTTCTATGCGGCGCTGAAGGGCGGCCTGTCGGACGGCAAGCTGCACGCCGTCGCCTGGGCCGGTCCGGAACCGTCGCCGGCACTGCCGAACATCAAGACCGTCAAGGCGCAGGGCGTCGCCAATTTCGAGGCGAATTCCTGGAACTCGATCTATGTGAAGACCGGTACCTCGCCGGACATCATCGCCAAGATCAACAAGGCGATGCACGAGATCCTCGCCGAGCCGGAGCTGAAGAAGAAGTTGCTCGACCTCGGCATCGACACCCGCGCCTCGACGCCGCAGGCGATGAACGCGCAGATGGAAGGCGACATCAAGAAGTGGGCTGGCGTCATCGAGAAGGCCGGCATTCCGAAGCGCTGACCGGCGCAACAGTCTGAACGAAATCGGGCCGGGCCGCCGTCACGGCGCCCGGCCCAATGCCTTTCCAGAGACCGCGTGAACTTATCGCCGGCCGCGACAGGCCGCGCCGCGGCACCAGCTCGCAAGCTCGGGGAACGGCTTGTAGATCGCCTTGGCGCAGTGCTCGTCATTGCCGGCAGGCACGAACTGGTTGATCTTGCCGCCGAGAAAATAGGCGATCAGGACCTTGTCACCGAGCGAACCGCTGCTCGCAACATGCGGACTGCCGCGAACGCAGACGAAATAAACCTGGCTGTTGCCGACGGCGCCGAGCGCCGGATCGGTGATGCCGGGATTCTCCACTCTGTCGATATCCTGAATCAGCTGCGGCAGCGCCTGGATGATCTCGGCCTTGTAATTGGCCGGGAACACCGTCGGGTCGACGTTCGCGCTAGACTTGCTGCCGCCGAAGCCGCCGATGCTCGGCATCTTCGAGCAACCGGCAATTGCTCCCGCAAGCGCAACCCCAAGCGACACCGTAACGACCGGCAGCCAGCGCATCACGAATTCACCTCTCTCGCCGCCCCGCGTTATCTGTCGAGCTTCAGCTTCTTCTTGCGTTGCGCCAGCGTCCGCAGCCGCAGCGCATTGAGCTTGATGAAGCCTTCCGCATCGCGATGGTCGTAGGCCACCGCGCCCTCCTCGAAGGTTACGAGATCCTGATCGTAAAGCGAATATTTGCTCTCGCGGCCGATCACCGCAACGTTGCCCTTGTAGAGCCGCAGCTTGACCTGCCCGGTGACGTATTCCTGGCTCCTGTCGATTGCCGCCTGCAGCATCTCGCGCTCCGGCGCGAACCAGAAGCCGTAATAAACCAGCTCGGCGTATTTCGGCATCAACTCGTCCTTCAGGTGCGCCGCGCCGCGGTCGAGCGTGATCGATTCGATGCCGCGATGCGCCGCGAGCAGAATGGTGCCGCCCGGCGTCTCGTACATGCCGCGCGACTTCATGCCGACGAAACGGTTCTCGACGAGGTCGAGCCGGCCGATGCCGTTGGCCTTGCCGAGCGCGTTGAGCGCCGTGAGCAGGGTCGCCGGCGACATCTTCTTGCCGTCGATGGCGACCGGATCGCCGCGTTCGAAATCGATGGAAATAACGGTCGGCTTGTCGGGCGCTCCCAGCGGATCGTCGGTGCGCGAGAAAACGTAATCCGGCACGTCCTGAGCCGGGTCCTCCAGCACCTTGCCCTCCGACGAGGAGTGCAACAGATTGGCGTCGACCGAGAACGGCGCGTCGCCGCGCTTGTCCTTGGCGATCGGGATCTGGTGTTGCTCGGCGAACTCGATCAGCCTGGTGCGCGAGGTCAGGTTCCACTCGCGCCACGGCGCGATCACCGTGACATCCGGCTTCAGCGCGTAATAGGCGAGCTCGAAGCGGACCTGATCGTTGCCCTTGCCGGTCGCGCCATGCGCCACCGCGTCGGCGCCGACTTTCTCGGCGATCTCGATCTGCTTCTTGGCGATCAGCGGCCTCGCGATGGAGGTGCCCAGCAGATACTGACCCTCATAGACCGCGTTGGCGCGGAACATCGGGAACACGTAGTCGCGGACGAATTCTTCACGCAGGTCCTCGATGAAGATGTTTTCGTCCTTGATGCCGAGCAGCTGCGCCTTCTTGCGCGCCGGCTCCAGCTCCTCGCCCTGACCGAGATCGGCGGTGAAGGTCACCACCTCCGCGCCATAGGTCTGCTGCAACCACTTCAGGATGATCGAGGTGTCGAGGCCGCCCGAATAGGCGAGCACCACCTTTTTGACCGACTTTTTCGCGTTTACGTTTGCCATTAACAATTTCCGGACCGGCTGAAATATCGAGCGAATTCCGCGCCGGACTATAGGGCGTGCGATTAACGGCGCAAGGGCGATGCAAAACGCCGCGCTGCGCGGCGAAAACCGGCCCCGCCATTAACCTCATCGATGGATCGCGCTACTCGCAAAATGCGCGCTGCGATAAATCGCCTTCAAGGCCGGTTCATCGACAGCGAGAGCATCATGTCAAAAATTAATGCGTCTGCCATCGTCTGCGTCGCCTTTGCCGGCGCCGCGATGTTCGCTTCGGCGTCGCCCGCTTTGGCCGCCAAGTGCAATCCTCCGGGCGGCTTCTCCGCCTTCATCTCCGAATTCAGGAAGGAAGCCGTCGCCAAGGGCATTTCCAAGAACGCCCTTGCCGCGCTCGACGGCCTGACCGTCGACGACAAGGTGCTTGCAGCGGACCGCCGTCAGCATGTCTTCAAGCAGAGCTTCGAGCAGTTCTCCGGCCGCATGATCTCGCAGGACCGGATGAAGAAGGGCACCTTCCAGCTGCTCAAGAACGCGAGCCTCATCAACCGCATCGAGGATCGCTTCGGCGTTCCCGGCGCGGTCGTTGTCGCGATCTGGGGCCTTGAGACCGATTTCGGCGTCAACCAGGGCAAGATGTCGGTCGTGCGCTCGACCGCGACCCTCGCCTTCGACTGCCGCCGCAGCGAGAAGTTCCAGGGCGAGCTGTTGGACGCGCTGCGCATCATCGACCGCGGCGACCTGACCAATGCCGAAATGCGCGGCGACTGGGCCGGCGAAATCGGCCAGACCCAGTTCCTGCCGTCGTCCTACATGAAGTACGCCGTCGACTTCGACGGCAACCGTCACGCCGATCTCGTGCGCAGCACGGCGGACGTGCTGGCCTCGACCGCGAACTATCTGAAGGGCCACGGCTGGCAGCGTGGCAAGGGCTGGAGCCCCGGCGAGCCGAACTTCGAAGTCATCAAGACGTGGAACAAGGCGGAAGTCTACGCCAAGACCATCGCCGCGTTCGCGGTGAAGCTCGACCGCGCCTCGAACTCGCGCGCCAAAGCGCAGTAATTTGGCTCAGTAATTTGGCGAAGTAGGCGCCGCGCGGCTTTCGCTATCGATCCAATCGCCGGCCTTCGGGCCGGTGATTTTTTTTACGAGGACGGCGTGGCGACCTGCCGCCGCTCGCACCAGCGCCCGGCGTTGCGGCCCGCGATCAGCCAATAGACGACGCCGAAGACAATGCCGGCCGCGGCGGCCAGTTGCAGGCCCGGCGGCACCAGCGGCGGCGCGCGGTCGATCGACTCTTCGTACAGATTGATGAAGCCGCCGCTGAACGCGCCGAACACGAACAGCGCGCAGCACGCCACTGCGTAGATGAGCAACGCGCGGATCTTGAACGCCTCGGCCAGCACGATCGCAACGACGGTCGGCATCAATCCGGCGAACCAGGCGATGCCGGAGGCGAACAGCGTCACGCCCCAGAACGTACCGCGCTCGACCACGTCGCCGGTGAGCCCGTGCCAGGCCGGACCGAGTAGGCCCATCGACACCACCATGCCGGCGGCAATGCTGGCGACGATCATGGCGAACCAGACGACGAAGAAACGGCCGATGAACGCCAATGCCGGCTCCTGAGACTTGCTATTCGGTCATTGCCATGGCGCGCAGCGCCATGCGCTCGCGAGCCGAAAGTTTCTCGGTTGCGCTCTTCAGCTGCCCGCAGGCGGCGAGAATGTCGCGGCCGCGCGGCGTGCGCACCGGCGAGGCATAACCGGCATTGAACACCACCTCGGAGAATTTCTCGATCTGCTCCCAGTCGGAGCATTCATATCGACTGCCGGGCCAGGGATTGAACGGGATCAGGTTGATCTTGGCCGGAATGCCCTTGAGCATGCGCACCAGCGCCTTGGCGTCGGCGAGCGAGTCGTTGACGCCCTTGAGCATCACATATTCGAAGGTGATACGACGCGCGTTCGATACGCCCGGATAATCGCGGCAGGCTTTCAAAAGCTCCGCAATCGGATATTTGCGGTTGAGCGGCACGAGTTCGTTGCGCAGTTCGTCGGTCACCGCATGCAGCGAGATCGCCAGCATGCAGCCGATCTCATCGCCGGTGCGCGCGATTTCCGGCACGACGCCGGAGGTCGACAGCGTGATGCGCCGCTTCGACAGCGAAATGCCCTCCCCGTCCGCAACGATGTTGAGCGCGTCGCGGACATTCTCGAAATTGTAGAGCGGCTCGCCCATGCCCATCATCACGATGTTGGTGACGAGGCGACGCGCCGTGCCATCCGCATTGAGCGGCTGTTTCTCGTGCCAGTCGCCGAGCCGGTCGCGCGCCACCATCACCTGCCCGACGATCTCGCCGGGCGTCAGGTTGCGCACCAGCCGCTGCGTGCCGGTGTGACAGAACGTACAATTGAGCGTGCAGCCGACCTGGCTCGAGACGCAGAGCGTGGCGCGGTCGGTATCGGGAATATAGACGCACTCCACCTCGTGCGGCCGTTCCCCGGCGGTCTCGCCCGGCAACCGCAGCAGCCACTTGCGCGTGCCGTCGACCGAAATCTGCTCGGCGACGACCTCGGGCCGCGCCAGCGTGTGATGCGCGTCGAGCGCCGCGCGCAGGTCTTTCGACACGCTCGACATCACGTCGAACGAGGTCACGCCGCGCACATAGATCCAGTGCCAGAGCTGTTGCACGCGCATCTTGCGCGTGCCCTCCGGCACGCCGAGCGCACCGAGCGCTTCGGCCAGCTGTGCACGCGAAAGCCCGACCAGCGAAGGCTTCGCCGGCGGCACATAGCGCTCTAGCGGGGCCTTTTCGACAAAGCCCGCCGGCTCGGTTTCGGTGATCGCAGTCATTGGCGCCTTGATTTAACCGGCCGGCCGGCGAGGCCGTCCCGCAAGCCCACTATATAGGACAGCGAAGGCGCCGTTGCAGCCCTCGGCAGGCGACCCTGCGGCCGCCCTTCCGCGCCGCTATTTGCACTCCTCGGCGACCTTGTCGAGCGCCTCGGAAACGCCCTTCAGCGAATAGGTATCCGTCGTCTTGGTGCCGCGGCTCGATTCGCTGCGGATGACGATATCCGCGCCCTTGCGCATGGCGTCGATCATCTTGGCTTCCTCGGCGGCGTTGCGGATCCAGGCGCCGTCGTTCTGCGGATACATCGCGTAGCTCTGCGCGCCGATCGTCGCGGTGGCGTTGGCGCTCGGCTTCTGCGGATAGCCGACCACCGTCGAAACCTCGTTCTTCACCTTCTCGGCCGGCCGTGTCGAGATGAACAGATAGGCCGCGTCGCGGCTGCGGCCCGGCGGATCGGTCACCGCCGAGGTCGGCTTGGAGATCGCGAAGCACACCGGCTTGCCGCCCGGGGTCGCCTTGTAGGCGCCCCAATCGCCGAACTGACCGAGCAGCGCCGGCTGGTCCCCGCCGGCAGGCTGCGCGACGGCAGCCGTAACGCCCGCGGCAAGCGCAGCGGCGAGAAATGGATAAATGCCCCAGTACAGAAGTCTTTTCATTTGTGCCCCACCGGCTCGTCCAAATGATTCATGCGAGTGTCGCCCCACTCAACTGTAGCCCACTAAAGGCAAAAATCGGCAATGAAAAGGCGACGATACGACGCCCTCAATCGATGTTCCCGCCGCAGGCGTGCTAGACACTAGCGCTCAGACCTTAACCAAACATCGCCGTGCCCCTCCGACAACCCCAAATCGACGTCAGATCGAAGCCTCATGAAAGCCCTGCTCTGCACCCGCTACGGCACGCCTGACGATCTCGCACTCACCGACGTGCCGGAACCCGACGCCGGAGCGGGCGAGGTCGTGGTCCGGATTGCCGCAGCCGCCCTGAACTTCTTCGACACGCTCATCATCGCCGGCAAATATCAGTTCAAGCCGGAGATGCCGTTCTCTCCTGCCGCCGAATTCGCCGGTACGGTTATCGCTGTCGGCACCGGCGTGACGGGATTTGCGCCGGGCGATCGCGTGCTCGGCTATAGCGGTCACGGCGCCGCACGCGAGCAAATCGCGATTGCCGCCGACCGGCTGGTGAAACTGCCGCCGTCGCTCGAATTCGATCGTGCCGCCGGCCTCTGCGTCACCTATGGCACAACGCTCTACGCGTTGAAGGATCGCGCCCGGCTCAAGAGCGGCGAGATACTGGCGGTGCTCGGCGCATCCGGCGGCGTCGGCCTCGCTGCGATCGAGCTCGGCAAGCTGATGGGCGCGCGTGTGATCGCCTGCGCGTCTTCGGAAGACAAGGTCGCCTTCGCGCGCCAGCACGGCGCCGACGCGGGCATCGATTACGGCAAGGACGATCTGAAGGAGGCACTGCGCCGGGAGACCGGCGGCAACGGGCCGGACGTTATTTACGATCCGGTCGGCGGCGACTATGCCGAAGCCGCGCTGCGCGCGATCGCCTGGGAGGGCCGCTTCCTCGTCGTCGGCTTCGCCGCCGGCGCGATCCCGAAACTGCCGCTCAATCTCGTGCTGTTGAAAGGCTGCGATGTCGTCGGCGTGTTCTGGGGCTCGTGGATCAACCGCGACCGGGCCGGCCATCGCGCCAACACCGAACAGATCGTGCAATGGTGCGCCGACGGCAAGCTGTCCTCGCATATCCACAAGGTCTATCCGCTGGCCGGTGGCCCGCAGGCGCTCAAGGACATCGCCGCACGCAAGGTGATGGGAAAAGTGATCCTGCGCGCATGATCCCGAAAAGTGGGAACCGGTTTTCGGACAAGATCATGCGCGAAAGTAAAACGTGCGGTTATCGTTACACCGCGACCTTCTGCAGGAATTCGTCGACCTTCTCGCGCAGATGCGCGGCGGCATCTTCGACGTTGCGCGAGGTCGCGAACACGGTGTTGGCCGCGCCCGACACCTTGCCGACCGACTGGCGCACCTGATCGAGAATAGAGGCCGCCGACTTCGCGCCTTCGGCGGCGGAGGCCACGCTTGAGGAGATTTCGCTGGTGGCGTCGTTCTGCTGGCCGACCGACGCGGCGATCGAACTCGTATGCTTGTCGATTTCCTGCATTCGCGACGCGATGCGGCCGATTGCGGCGACTGCGCTGCGCACCGAATCCTGCACGCTTCCGATCTGGCCGGCGATGTCGTTGGTCGCCTTCGCAGTTTGCACCGACAGCGATTTAACCTCCGCCGCAACCACGGAGAAACCGCGTCCCGCCGCGCCAGCGCGCGCCGCCTCGATAGTGGCGTTCAGCGCCAACAGATTGGTCTGCGCGGCGATGTTCTGAATGAGCTTGATAACGTCGCCGATCTTGCTGGCGCTATCGGCGAGGCTCATGATTTCCTGGTTGGTCTTGTCGGCATCGGCAACTGCGTCGGTCACGACATGCGTCGCTTCGCGCAGACGCCGGTCGATTTCCATGATCGAGCGCGCCATTTCATCGGCCGCCTGCGCCGCCGTCGCGACGCCGCTCGAAGCGTTGCTGGACGCCAGCGCCGCGCCGGAGGCACGTTCGGTCGTCTCGTCGAATGAAGAGGCGAGATCCGACGCGGTATCGTGCATGAGCTTGGCGCTATCCGTCACCGACCTGAGCACCGTCTCCATGCTCTCGCGGAACGAACGGATCGCGGCGTCAACCACCGCGCGGCGCTCCTGCTGCTCGGCCAGCGACATCGTAGTGCGCTCCGCCTGCCGCCGCTGGGTGATGTCGTCATGGGTGCCGACCCAGAACTGGCCGTCGTTGATCGGCTTGTTGACGATGGAGATGACGCGGCCGTCGCGGTACTCCACCACATCGGACAGCGTCTCGCCCGTCGCCATCGCACGCAACAGATCGGCATGATAAGCGTCCGGGTCGCGGTCGAGCAGTCCAGCGTCGAACCGGCACTGGATGACCTGGCGCAGCGTACAGCCCGGCCGCACCTTGTCACGCGGCAGGCGATACATCTCGATATAGCGATCGTTGCAGATGACGAGCCGTTCGGCGGCGTCGAACATCACCACGCCTTGCGACATGTTGTTCATCGCAGTGCCGAGCAGCAAGCTCTTGTCGTCGAGCAGGTGACCGGCAAATACCGCGACCAGACTGGTGGCGAGGATGGCCACGGCCGCGCTCGCGACGGCGAGCGCCAGCATGTGCGGCGACAACGCTTCGGCGATCTGGCCACGCATCGGATCCGCCAGAATGGTCACCGAACCCATCGCGGTGAAGTGCATGGTAATAATGGCAACGGTCAGCAGCACCGCCGACAGGAGCACCCCGCGCACGTCGTGCCGGCGCGCAATGACCGACAGCGAAAGCGCGCTGAACACCACGCCGAGCACGATCGCGGCCGTGACGAGATCGCTCGCCCAGGTCACACGTCCCGGCAACTCGATCGCCCACATGCCGAGGAAATGCATGCAGGAGATGCCGGCGCCGACGACGGCGCCCGCAACGAGGCCGACCCAACGACCCTGCAGATAGGCAATGATGGTGAAGCCGGCGCAGGTCGCCGCCACCGCGACGATGAAAGACACGATCGTCAGGCTCGCGCCGTAAGCGATCGGAACGCCCGGATCGTAGGCCAGCATGCCGATGAAATGCGTTGCCCAGATCCCGCAGCCGGTGGCAAGGCCCGCAACGGCGACCCAGAATCCGCGCGTGCGGCCGTGCAGGCTCAGAGAGCGCGCGAGCAGGCTGACGGCAGCGAAGCTCGCCAACAGACAGACGAGACCCGCGACGACGACAAGGCGCAGATCATGTTCCGTGCCCAGACAGCTCAAAACACGAAACATCGCAGAGATCCCTCAGCCTCCGCGTCCATAGAAAGGCAGATTAAGTAAATACTTTCTGAATTAGCCCGATTGTGCGGCGCATAGCCGCCATTCCGGCGGGCTAAATGGAAGGCCCGGCTATCCGCCCGGGCCATGATGCCGTCTTGCCGTGACTTCGGATCACGACGGGATCGCCCCCGCGGCGGCGTCAGACCGCGTCGAGCCAGACGCGTGCAGCCGCCCGGTGCTCATCGGTGATATGGTTACTGACGAGCTTGATCGCCGCTGCCAGCACCGCGGCGTCATCGGAGAAGCCGAGCATCGGCACAAGATCGGGAATGCTGTCGAGCGGCAGCACGAAATAGGCGAGCGCCCCGGCCAGCGCGAACTGCACATGGCGCGGCGTGCTGCGGTCGAAAGCGCAGTAATAGGCCGCCAGCAAATCCTCCGCGAAGGGGATCAACAGCGGCAACGTCGCGCCGATGCGCTTCAGCTTGCGCCAGAAGCGCGCCCGCAGGCCCGCATCGGCGGCGGCGCGCTCGGACGGCTGGGAAAAGTGTCTGGCCTCGGCAGCGGTCATCGCTTCTAGATGGTGGCGATCCCTGGCAGCGACAAGAGGCGGCACGGCCCTCAAGTTCCGGCAATCCTGTCCATCGCCTCCGCGAGTTTCACGTCGAGGGCGGTTACCCCGCCGGCGTCATGGGTCGAAAGCGTCACCTCGACGGTCTTGTACACATTGAACCATTCCGGGTGGTGGTCCATTTTCTCCGCGACCAGCGCCGCCCGCGTCATGAAGCCGAAAGCTTCGTTGAAATCCTTGAACACGAATTTTTGTGTGATGGCGTCGCGGTCCGGAACTTCCGACCAACTGGCGAGCTTCGCCAGCGCAGCTTTGCGGGTTTCGCCTTCGAGTTTCTCGCGCATGGCGCGCCTCCGTTTCGTAACGCCGCTATAGCCTGATCAACTCCATTGAAACAGGCTTACCGCTTTATCATCTGAGGGCATGATCTTGTCCGAAAAACCAGCGTCCACTTTTCGGGATCATACCCTACTCGCCCGGCGGTTCCTCCGCTCGCTTGTCCGAATCGCCCGGCGCGCCGAGCTTCGCTTTCTCGCCGGCAAGCTGCGCCATCGGGCCGGCCGACAACGCTGCCTGCTGATCGACGCCGTGCACCGAATAAAGCGACGGCGCGGCGCGATTGACCTGAAGATGAAAAATGTCCGGCCGGTTGTAATGCCCGGCGAAGTCGTGGCGCAGCTTCATCTGGATGCCGATGTCGAGATCGCAGTCGGCATAGAGGATACCCTCCTCCGGCCCCATCGGTCCGGCAATGATCCGGCTGTTCGGCGCGACGATTACGCTGCCGCCGCAGCAGTTCGGATCGCGCAGGAACTTCTCGCCCTCGGGACCGGCCTTGAGCATCTCGATCATATGGTCGTCGACCGTGCCGCAGGCCGAGATGACGAAAGCCTTGCTCATCTGCGCAAAGGCCTGCGAGTCGACCGCGACGCGATTGCGCAACGGATCGCCGCTGGTCGGGAAATGGTTCGGCCAGCTCATCACATGGATACGGGTGCCCTCGGCGACCAGCGCGAACACCGCGAGCGGATTGGAATTCTCGCCGCAGATCAGCCCGCTCATCGGACCGAACTCGGTGTCGAACGCGCCGAAGGTGTCGCCGAAACCGCCCATGTGGACGAGCCGCTCACCGACCGTCGGCATGATCTTCTGGTGCTTGCGGATCAGCCTGCCGTCCGGCCCGATATAGACCTGCGTGTTGAACATCGTGCCGGTGGTGTTCGGGATCTTCTCGCAGACGCCCATCACCACATAGGCGTTTACCTCGCGCGCCGCCTCGCACAGCGCGTCGATCTCCGGCCCCGGAATTTCCACCGAGTTCTTGAACAAGTCGACCGCGAGCCTGTTGGCGATCGCCCCGGTCGCAGCATGGTGGTGGTACCACACCGGATGCGCCGGAATGAAACCTTCCGGGAAGCCGATCACCCGCGCGCCGTTGCGCCCGGCCTCGCGGATCAGCCGGCAGGCCTTCTCCGTGGAGCCTTCGCGGTCGAGAAACACCGAGGCGGCCTGCACCGCCGCCACCTTCACCGTTCCGTAGTTGTCACCCATGACCCGGCCTTCATTGCACTGACAGGGCATGTGCCCTGGACGCCATGCCGCCGATACTAGCCGGTTGGCCGGGCAGGTCATGGCCCGGAACCGCCGGGGGGCCCCGATTTGGCGGCAATATGTGGGCAATCGCAGGTTGGGACGGCCCGTGGCGCCCGGGCGAGGCCTCGGCGGAACCCGCCGTCCGCGCTTAACCCTCCGGCATTTCTGCCGGTTGCGTCCGCGCCGTCCCTGACTATATTGCGCCGCAATAGAGTCGCGGGCCAGCAGGATTGCCGCACGGCAATCCTGTCTTCGTTAGAGCACGATCCCGAGAAGTGGATTTCCGGTTTTCGGAAAAGAACGTGCTCCATCGATAGCGGTTTGCGCCGTCATTTCAAACAACCTGGCCACTTCATGAATCTGCGCAACGTCGCCATCATCGCTCACGTTGACCACGGCAAAACCACGCTGGTCGACCGCCTGCTCCAGCAGTCCGGCATTTACCGCGAGAACCAGCGCCAGGTCGAGCGCGCGATGGACTCCAACGATCTCGAGCGCGAGCGCGGCATCACCATTCTCGCCAAGGCGACGTCCGTTGAGTGGAACGGCACGCGCATCAACATCGTCGACACGCCGGGCCACGCCGACTTCGGCGGCGAGGTCGAGCGCATCCTCAACATGGTGGACGGCGCGCTGGTGCTGGTCGACGCCGCCGAGGGTCCGCTGCCGCAAACGAAGTTCGTGGTGTCGAAGGCACTGAAGATGGGTTTGAAGCCCATCGTCGTCATCAACAAGGTCGACCGCTCCGACGCGCGCCCGACGCAGGTCGTCAATGAAGTGTTCGACCTGTTCGCCGCGCTCGATGCCACCGACGAGCAGCTCGATTTTCCGATCCTCTACGGTTCGGCCAAGCAAGGCTGGATGTCGGACAGCCTCGAGGGATCGCACGACGACGGCATGAAGCCGCTGTTCGAACTGGTGCTGCGCCATGTGCCGCCGCCGAAGGTCGAGGAAGGCCCGTTCCAGCTGCTCGGCACCATCATCGAAGCCAACAACTTTCTCGGCCGCATCATCACCGGCCGCATCACCTCGGGCTCGGTCAAGCCGAACCAGAGCGTGAAGGTGCTCGACCGCGAGGGCAAGCTGATCGAGAACGGCCGCGTGACGAAAGTCCTGGCGTTCCGCGGCCTCGAGCGCCAGCCGGTCGAAGAGGCGGAAGCCGGCGACATCGTCGCGCTGGCCGGTCTGCCGAACGCCATGGTGGCGCACACCATCTGCGATCCGAGCGTGGAAAAGCCGCTGCCGGCGCAGCCGATCGACCCGCCGACGCTGGCCATGACATTCCGCGTCAACGACTCGCCGCTCGCTGGCACCGAAGGCAACAAGGTCACCGGCCGCATGATCCGCGACCGCCTGCTGCGCGAGGCGGAAGGCAACGTCGCGTTGCGCGTCCGCGAATCCGACGACAAAGATGCGATGGAAGTCGCCGGCCGTGGCGAATTGCAGCTCGGTATCCTGATCGAGACGATGCGCCGCGAAGGCTTCGAGCTCTCCGTGTCGCGGCCGAAGGTGCTGCTGCGCAAGAACGACGCCGGCGAGACCGAGGAGCCGATCGAGGAAGTCGTGATCGACGTCGACGAGGAGCATTCCGGCGTCGTTGTGCAGAAGATGTCGGAACGCAAGGGTGAGATGACCGAACTGAAGCCTTCGGGCGGCGGCCGCGTCCGTCTCGTGTTCCATGCGCCGACCCGCGGCCTGATCGGCTACCAGGGCGAACTGCTCACCGACACGCGCGGCACCGCTATCATGAACCGGCTGTTCCACGCCTACGCGCCCTACAAGGGCGCGATTCAGGGCCGCCGCAACGGCGTGCTGATCTCCAACGACAAGGGCGAAGCCGTCGCCTATGCGCTGTGGAACCTGGAAGACCGCGGCCCGATGATGATCGAGCCCGGCTGGAGGGTCTACACCGGCATGATCGTCGGCGAGCACACGCGCGACAACGATCTCGTCGTCAACGTGCTCAAGGGCAAGCAGCTCACCAACATCCGCACCACCTCGAAGGACGAGGCGGTCCGCCTGACCCCGCCGATCAAGATGACGCTCGAAAAGGCGCTCGCCTATATCGAGGACGACGAACTGGTCGAGGTGACGCCGAAGTCGATTCGGCTGCGCAAGAAGCTGCTGGACGAGAACGACCGCAAGAAAGAAGCGCGCGCCAAGGAAGCCGAGCCGGCCTGAGTCCCGGCACGGCGCGCCGCGCGGTAACCAAACGTCAGGCTTTATAATCGTCCTAAACGAAGCCCTGCCAATGGGTTCCGAAACCGCGCCTGTGGCCGGTAATCCACACCGTTAACCTATCGTTAAACACAACCCTTGAAGGGCGGCCGGTTCGTTGGTTCTATTTGGCCATGAGTACCGCCCTAATCGAGATTCGCCGCGCCAAGTCCGACGATGCCGAGGCCATCGCGGCCACCCACGATGAATCGTGGCGGGCCGCCTACCAGGGCATCATCCCGGGCGCCGAACTCGACAAGCTGATCGCGCGCCGCGGACCGACCTGGTGGGACAGCGCGATCCGCAAGGGCAGCCGTATCACCGTCCTGCAGTTCGAGGACGCCGTGGCCGGCTATGCCAATTATGGCCGCAACCGGGCGAAGAGCCTGTTCTATGACGGCGAAGTTTATGAAATTTATCTGCGTCCCGAATACCAAGGTCTCGGCTTCGGCCGCCGCCTCTTTAACGCGGCCCGCAAGGACATGCAGCAGAGCGGCCTGAAGTCGCTGGTGGTCTGGGCGCTGTCCGACAACGAACCCTCGATCGAGTTCTATCGTTCGATGGGCGGCCGCGCCGTCGCGCGCTCGTCGGAGAAGTTCGGCGCAAAAACGCTCGACAAGGTCGCCTACGCCTGGCCGGCCTGACCGCTACTCCGCCGGCGGGCTGAAGCCCGGTCCGGTCGCGCCTTCCACCACAGCTTTGTCGGTTCCGCAGCGGAAGTTGCGCGCGCGTTCGTCCGCGATCTTCCGGGCCAGCGCATTGGCGTCCGGATTGGCGCGGCCGTCGACATAACCCACACGGCACACCGGACCGGGCGCGAGCCGCGTCACCACCAGCACCTGCCCCGGCACGGTCTTGTCGCCGTCCGCGACCGAAGTGCGGAAGCGCAGGATGGTGGCAAATGGCTTGAGCTTGCCGTTGGCCGCGCGCTCGGAGCGCCACTCGATGCTGGTGCCCTCGCCATGGAACGACGCCAGCGTTTCGCGGGCCGCGGGTTCGTTCTTCGCATTGCCGCCGTAGCTGACATACATGCGCATGTCATTGGCGGTGACGTGAACAGGGATGCCCCCGAAGCCCGCGCAACGCCATACGCCGGAATCTTCCTCGGCCTTGCCGGCCGTATGGCGGCAATTCTCAAGGTCGAGCGGCGTGTAGGTGCTGACGATGGTTTGTGCGGCGGCGGGCGCCGCCATGACGGAAAGCGCCAGCAGCGAAAAGACAATACGGGTTCGGGCACGAAATCGGGTTTGGCTCATGCGCGCCTCCTGCCATCCTTGGTCGCGGCGGCAGGGCCGCCGGTTCAATCCTGGAATTGCGGCTCCGGCAGCCCGTTCTGCGCGCAGGCAGCCTTGAGCGTATTGAGGATAAGGCACGCGATAGTCATCGGTCCAACCCCGCCGGGCACCGGCGTGATTGCGCCGGCGACCTTCGCCGCCTCGTCATAGGCCACGTCGCCGACGATCCTGTTCTTTCCGCCCTCTCCAGCGACACGATTGATCCCGACATCGATCACCGTGGCGCCGGGCTTGATCCAGTCGGCCTTAACGAATTCGGGCCGGCCGATGGCCGCAACCAGAATGTCGGCGCGGCGGCACAGGCCGGGAAGATCGCGCGTCTTCGAATGTGCCACGGTGACGGTGGCGTTTTCGGCGAGCAGCAGCTGTGCCACCGGCTTGCCGACGATGTTGGAACGGCCGATCACCACCGCGTCCAGGCCGGCGAGCGACGGCTTGACCGTCTTCGCCAGCAGCACCGAGCCGAACGGTGTGCACGGCACCAGCGAGGACAGGCCGCTCGACAGGCGGCCGACATTGACCGGGTGGAAGCCGTCGACGTCCTTCGCCGGATCGATCGCCGCGATCACCTTTTGCGAGTCGATCTGCGGCGGCAGCGGCAATTGCACGAGAATGCCGCTGACCGCGGGGTCGGCATTGAGCTTGCCGATCAGCGCGAGCAGATCTTTCTCGCTCGTCGTCTCCGGCAGCTTGTGATCGATCGGCATCATGCCGGCCTCGACCACGGCCTTCGATTTCGAGCGGACATAGACTTCGCTCGCCGGGTTCTGCCCGACCAGCACCACCGCAAGCCCCGGCTTCAGGCCGTGCTTCGCGTTGAGTCCGGCGACTTCCGCGGCAATGGTCTTGCGCAGGTTCGCCGCGATTGTCTTGCCGTCGATGATCGTCGCCGCCATGTCCGCTCTCCGTGTTCACGGAGGTCTTAGCGCGCAGGAACGAGCCGCTCCAGAGCCGCGACGATATTTTCCGCATCGCCCTCGATCGCAATGCGTTTGATACGGGCGGTTGCCCCGGCGATGATCGTTACCGTGCTGTGTGGGACGCCGAGTGCTTTCGCGAGCAGACGGCACAGCGCCTCGTTCGCCTGGCCGCCTGTGGGCATGGCGCGGACGCGCGCCTTCAGAACGGCGCGCCCGTCCGAGAGCGGCTCAACGCCGTCGATCTTGTCGCGCCCGCCTTTCGGGGTCAGCCGCACGACAAGCAACACCCCGCCCGCGCTGCGTATCCACGGGGCGGGGGCGTCGGCGCTCATCGCATGAGCCGGCTAGACGGCGATCTGGATATAGAGCCAGTAGATGAAACGCTGCAGGAACAGCAGCAGAATGATCAGGATGACCGGCGAGATGTCGATGCCGCCCAGGTTGGGCAGCAGGTTGCGGATCGGCCGCAGCGCCGGTTCGGTGACCCGGTAGAGGAACTCGCCGATGCCGGCGACGATCGGGTTGCGGGTATTCACCACGTTGAAGGCGATCAGCCATGACAGGATGGCGGACGCGATCAGAATCCAGATGTAGAGGGTAATCAGCGTATCGATCAGCCAGAGAAACGGATTCATCGCGGCGCTCCGTGGGGTGCGAGGGAGAAATAGCGGCTCGCGGCCTCCGGGAAAAGGGGTTCCGGGCACCGTCCTTGACACCCCCACGGCCCGGCCCTAAATGGCGCCCACTTGTCGGCATAAAACCGGCAATTAACGGTCGCCGGACTACGGTGGCCGCCGGACGGCTGGGGCTGTAGCTCAGTTGGGAGAGCGCCTCGTTCGCAATGAGGAGGTCAGGGGTTCGAATCCCCTCAGCTCCACCAGCCATCCTCCCCGGCCCGCCGGGATCGCGGCACCGGCAAGCCAAAACCGGCAAGCCCATAAACCCGCCAAGCTCTCGCGGAATACCGCTCATTCCACCGCCCGCCTCCGGGCGGCCTGGCCGCTTCTGCTACAAGGCGGCAGGACGGAAACACCATGACGACGATCGAACTCGGCCTCGACACCTTCGGCGACATCACCGACGGACCGGACGGCAAGCCGCTCCCCGCTGCGCAGGTGATCCGCAACATCGTCGCGGAGGCGGTGCTGGCCGACGAGGTCGGCGTCGATTTCCTCGGGCTCGGCGAGCACCACCGCGCCGACTTCGCGGTGTCGTCCCCGGAAACGGTGCTGGCCGGCATCGCCACCCGCACCAAACGCATCCGCCTCGGCTCGGCGGTTACCGTGCTGTCGTCCGACGACCCGATCCGCGTGTTCCAGCGGTTTTCGACGCTCGACGCGCTGTCGAACGGACGCGCCGAGGTCATTCTCGGCCGTGGCTCTTTCATCGAATCCTTCCCGCTGTTCGGCTTCGACCTCGACCAGTACGAGGAACTGTTCAACGAGAAGCTAGACCTGTTCGCCGCGGCGCTGAAGGAACAGCCTATCACCTGGCAGGGCAATTTGCGCTCGCCGCTGAACGGCCAGAGCGTTTACCCCAAAACCGAATCCGGCCATCTCAAAACCTGGATCGGTGTCGGCGGCACACCGCAATCGGTGATGCGCGCGGCGCATTACGGCCTGCCGATGATGCTCGCCATCATCGGCGGCAATCCGAAACGCTTCGTGCCGTTCGCCGATCTCTACCGCCGCGCGCTCGATCAGGCCGGTAAGCCGCAACTGCCGCTGGGCGTTCATTCGCACGGCTTCGTCGGCGAGACCGATGACGCGGCAAAGAACGACCTGTTCACCGACTACAAGCGCATGCGCGACCGCATCGGCGCCGAGCGCGGCTGGCCGCCGCTGACGCGGCCTGCGTTCGAGGACGAGATCGGGGGCGGCTCGCTCTATGTCGGATCGCCGGAGACCGTGGCGCGCCGGATCGCGGAAACGGTCAAGGCTCTGGGCGCCAGCCGGTTCGACCTGAAATACAGCGCCGGCCCGCTGTCGCACGAAAAGATGATGCGCAGCATCGAACTTTACGGCCGCAAGGTCATTCCGCTGGTGCGCGACATGCTGGCGTGAGCCGCCTAGGTGGCGCCTTCCGTGCCCGCGCGGCCGAGCCAGTGATTGAGAAAGCTGTCCAGCCAAGCCATCACGAAACGGTCGTGCACCGCGCGGTCGGCGATGTGCTCGTGGCGCTGCTTGGTGCCCGGCATATCCATGCGGTGCGCGCCGCGCACCAGCCAGCGGTACATCATCGCGTGAGTGACTTCCGGATGGAACTGCACCGCGTAGCCCGAGCCATGACGAAAGGACTGCACCGAGAACGCATCCCCCTCGGCGAGCAACTCGCTGCCTGACGGCAAGTCGAAGCCCTCACGGTGCCATTGATAGACTTGGTCGGGCCAGTCCGGACACACCGTCAGGCCGGCATCGGTCGGGCGGATCGGGTAATAACCGACCTCGGCGTGGCCGTCCGGGTGCGGATAAACGCGAGCGCCGAGATGGCGCGCCATCATCTGTGCGCCAAGGCAAATACCGAGATACGGCTTGTTGTCGCGCAGCGGCACGCCGATCCAGTCGGTCTCGCGCTTGACGAAGTCGTCCTCGTCGTTGGCGCTTTGCGGGCCGCCGAAGATCACGGCGCCGGCGTGCTCGTCCATCGTTTCCGGCAGGTCATCGCCGAACCGCGGCCGGCGGATGTCGAGCGGATAGCCGCGCGCGGCAAGCCGCTGGCCGACCCGGCCGGGCGAGGAATGCTCCTGATGCAGAATGAGAAGGACAGGCTGCAGCATGATGTGTCGGGCGCGCCTGAACCGCGCCGGTTTCGAGTTCTATCCCCTCAAGGCTGATTTGCAAAGTCAGCGGGCCGCGGGTCTGCCCTGCCGGATCAGCCGTCTTCGCGGCCTTCCCGGTCCTGAGCCTGCTGACGCAGCGCAATTCGCTTCTCGCGGGAAATGCCGAGCAGATCGGCCGCCCGCCAGACCAGATTGTCCTCGAACTCCGACACCGCGCCGTCGGCGACGATGATCTGCCACATCATCTCGATCACTTTGGTGCGGCCCGGCTCATCGAGCAGCCGGTTGAGCGTCGAGGTGAAGCGATAGAGATCGATCGCCTCCTGCTCGGCCTTCACGGCCGATTCGACGAGTTCTTCGACCTGCGCATCGTCGAGCCTGAAGGTGTCCTTGACCACCGTGCGCAGGCGGGCGAATTCGACATCGCTGACCCGCCCGTCGATCGCGGCGGCGTGCACCAGCAACGCCGTCGCCATCAACCGAAAATCATTTTCGTCGAACCGCCGCGGCTCATCGCCGCCGCCACCGAGATCGGACAGGATATTTTTCAGGGCTTCGAACATCGCCACCCGTTATCGCCAGCGCAGCGCGAAAATGCAAACGGCCGCCCGTCCCCGGGCGGCCGCCGCACATGACAAATCGGTCAGGTCCGCGCCGCTTCAGCCTTCGGATCGAGCCCTTCGAGCGAACGTTGCGCCGGCTCAACACCCCACGCCCAGACCACGACGATCTGTACGACCACAAGCCCGATCATCAGCCACACCACGCCGGGAAGGCGGTAATTCGCCAGCAGCGTCGTGACGACGAAAGGTGACACCACCGTCGCGCCGCGGCCGAAAGCGTTGCAGATGCCGTTGGCGCGCAACCGGATCTCGGTCGGGAACAGTTCCGGCGTATATACGCCGAACAGAATCGCGGTCTGAACATAAATGGCCACGATCAGGACGAAACCGACGCTGAGCACCATCAGCGGATCGGCGTCCTTGCCGAACTGCGCATAGACATAGCCGGCCGCGATCGTGACGATCGAAGCGCCGATGATGCTCCAGCGGCGCCCGATGAAATCGGACGTGTAAGCGCCGACCGCGCATCCGACCAGCGAGGCGACCGACAACACCACCGTATATCCAAGCGAATTGGTGATGGTCAGGCCCTGACCCAGGAAGAAGCGCGGCAGGAAGATCACAAAGCCGAAGATCAAGGTGTTGATCGTGATCAGAACCCAGCAGCCGACGATAAGACGCTGAAGCAGCGGCGGCTTCATCAGTTCGGAGACTGCAACCTGTGGCACCGCCGGTGCGACCGACGGGGCCGGCAAGGCGCCGGCGCTTGCCGCCGTTTCCTTTTCGATCGACTGCAGCAGCGCCTCGGCTTCCGCAGTGCGCCCCTGCGCCTCGAGCCAGCGCGGCGATTCCGGCAGGTTCTTGCGCAGATACCAGACGATCAGCGAGCCGACACCGGCGATCAGGAACATCGGCCGCCAGCCCCAAGTCGGGATGATGAGATAACCGAGGATCGAGGTCACCGGAAAGCCGGCGACGACCAGAAAGGCCATGAAAGACAGCCAGCGCCCGCGCGATTTCGGCGGCACGAATTCCGTCAGCGTCGAATAGCCGACCACGATCTCCGCGCCGAGCCCAAGGCCCTGTACGAAGCGGCAGACGATGAGCTGGTCCATGGTCTGCGCGAACACGGCGGCGAACGAGGCAAGCCCGAACACCAGCAGGTTGACCTGATATGTGAAGCGCCGGCCGAAGCGGTCGCCGACAAAACCGGTGATCAGCGCGCCGAGCGTCATGCCGACGAACGTGAGCGAGATGAATTGCGGGATCTGCGGACCGGTTGCGAATTTCGTCTGCAGCACCGAGGCGATGACGCCGCCGGCGACATAGAGATCGTAGCCGTCGAAAAACATGCCGGCACCGACCAGCCAGAAGATACGATAGTGAAACGACGAGATCGGAAGCCGGTCGAGACGCGCGCCGGCATTGACCGCGGTGGTCATGCGAATTCTCCCCAGGACATAAGACGACTTTTGTCGTGCTGTTGTTGTGCGACGAATGCTCCGGTCTTGGCGCCGGTTGCACATGCAACTCTAACCGCGCGCGACGATCGTCGCCACGGCGAGTGCAGTGCGGGAACGCAGATTTAATTGGCGGCAGGGAGGAATAAGCACGCAAATTTCGGCCGAAGAAAAATCCGGCCGCGTCGCATGCGAACTACTGAATGGATTTGCCGCTGCGCGCGCTTTCCGCCAGCAGCCGCATGTTGTTCTGGACGTAAGGATTGCCCGGCGCTTTGCGCTGCGCTTCGTTCAGCTTCGCCCGCGCGGTGCGATAGTCGCCCCGCAACATGTAGGAATAGCCCTGGTTGTTCAGGATCTCGACGGTCGGCCCGGCGATCCGGATCGCTTGCGCATAAGCGCGATCGGCGAGATCGAAGCGGCGCAGCCGGTCGTAGGACGCCGCGAGACCGAGCCAGGCTTCGCCGTCGCGCGGATGCAGTTCCGCCGCCTTGCGGAAATGCTGCTCGGCGAGACCGAAATCGCCGGCGCGGAAGTGTCGCTTGCCGAGGCTGAGATCGTCGTTGGGATCGCTGCCAAGCAGACCGTCGGGCGTACCGGGCTGAACGCTTCCCTGGCCGCCGTCGGCCGTCGCGGACGCCTGCGCGCCGAGACCGTTCGATGAAAGCCCGCCGGTTGCGCCGCAAGCGGCAAGCGACAGCGCGGCAAGCGCGACCAGCAGGGCACGGGCAAATCCGAAACGCATTACAGGAGCCTTGGTATCCGCCCGTCCCGAGGGCTTGAGGATTCGAGCTTATGAAGCGCGGGTTAAGATTTTATCCTTGGAGAAAATGATGCTGCGGCGTGCTGGTTTCCGGTTGGTTGCCATCAGTACAGCCCAAGCTTCAGCTTCACGACCACCGGCAGCAGGATCACCACGAACAGGACGGGAAAAATGCAGACCATCATCGGCACCGAGAGCTTGGCCGGCAGCGCGTAAGCCTTCTCCTCGGCCCGCGACAGCCGCTTGTGGCGCATATCGTCCGAGTAGACGCGAAGCGCGTCGGTGATGCTGGAGCCAAGTTCAAGCGACTGGACGATCAGCGTGGTGAAGGAACGCGCCTCCTCGAGACCGACGCGGGCGGCGAAACGCTCAAGCGCATCGGTCAACGTTCGTCCGGCGCGGATTTCCAGGTTCGTCATGTGGATGTTGGCGGTGAGCGCCGGATAACTGTCACCCATCTCACGGCACACCCGTTCGAGCGCCGCTTCCATCGACAGGCCGGAGTCGGCACAGACGACCAGGAGATCCATGAAGTCCGGGAAGCCGGCGCGGTACTCCATCTTGCGCTTGGAGATCAGCCTATCGATGAACATGCTCGGCCCGACATAGCCGCCGATACCGCCGGCAACGACCATCAGCCAGAAATACGGACTGCGGTTCGGATTGATCATCGGCAGCACGACGAACAGTGCGGCGGCGATGCCGACCGCCAGCACGGTGCGCAGGACGAAGAAATAGCCGACCGCACGCGGATCGAACACGCCGGCCTGGATCAGCCGGCGACGCAGCACCTTCAGGCTCTCGCCGTTGGCCGACGCATAGTGCTTCGTGGTGTATTCGAGCAGGTTCTGCACCGCCTGAATACTGGAGCCGCGCAGCGACCGCCGGCGGCGGCCCGGCCGCTCGTCGGCGTCGATGATGCGGATCGCGCGCCGCTTCACCCCGCCCTTGGCACGCACCATCACCATCACGGTGAAGGCGAGCGTGCCGACGGCGAGAAAGATGAGCAAAGCAAGCAGCAGATCGGGCCGTCCGGCAAACAGATCGGTGATCAGCACAATGGCTTCGTCCATCGTCAGATCCGGAAATTGACCATGCGGAACATGATGAAGTTACCGAGCCCCATCCACGCTCCGGCCATGCCGAGCCAGATCTTGGTGATCGCATAAGGCCACACCGCCGCATAGAAGTTCGGCGTGACGAACTGGATGACGAGAAACATGCCGATCGGCAGCGACGACAGGATCATCGCGGCGGCGCGGCCTTCGGCGGCGAGCGCGCGTATCTTGCGGCGCATCTTGAAGCGCATGCGGATCACCGACGACAAGTTTTCCAGAATTTCGCCGAGATTGCCGCCGGTCGAGGTCTGGATCGCTACCGCGGTGACGAACAGCGGCAGATCGTCGGTGCCGACGCGGTAGTAGAGATTGCGGATCGCGGTTTCGAGATCGGCGCCGTAAGTAATTTCGTCGGCGATCATGCCGAATTCAGAGCCGACCGGATCTGGCAATTCCTTCGCCACCATGGTGATGGCGATCGGCGTTGGATGGCCGGCGCGGAGCGAGCGCACAATGATGTCGATCGCGTCCGGAAACTGCGCGGCAAAACGCCGTTGCCGCCGCATCCGCATGAATATCAGCACCAGCCAGGGCAGAACGAAAGCCGACGGCACGGCGATGAGCGCGGCCTGTGTCATCGGCAGGCCGCCACCGACAGCCGCGCCAAAGAACGTCATGGTGCCGCAGAAAAAAACGACGGCCAGCATTCGCCAGATGCTGAAGGTGAGGCCGGATTGCAGGACAAGCTTGTTGAGACCCATGAGCGGCAACAGATAGTCGCCGTCCCCGGTCAGGCCGCGCTCGCGGCGCAGTTGCACCAGCACCGCCTCCTGCCCCGCCGCGCCATCCATCAGGCGCAGGCGGCGGTTGACGTTCTTCTGGTACGACGCCTTGGTGAAGAACAGCAGATAAATGCCCTCGGCGAGCAGCGCCGCCGAGACGCCGACCAGAATATAGATGAGGTGTTCCTGACTGAGAGCGGGCATCGTCAAAGCGTCATCATCACAGCGGCTTCGACGGGTCGAACGAACTGCCCGGAATCTTGATGCCGAGATTGACGAGTTCGGCGAGGAAACGCGGCCGCACGCCGGTCGCGGCGAAATGGCCCTCCACCGTTCCGTCGCTGCCCGTGCCGGTACGCACGAACTTGTAGATTTCCTGCATCTGGATGATATCGCCTTCGAGCCCCGTCACCTCGGCGATGCTCGTCACCTTGCGCTTACCGTCGGACTGGCGCGCAAGCTGCACCACGAGTTGCACGGCGTTGGCGATCTGGCCGCGGATCGAGGCGACCGTCATCGGCAGGCCGGCCATGCCGATCATCTGCTCGAGACGGGTGATCGCATCGCGCGGCGTATTAGCGTGGATGGTCGCCATCGAGCCCTCGTGGCCGGTGTTCATCGCCTGCAGCATGTCGAAGGCTTCTTCGCCGCGGCACTCGCCGAGAATGATGCGGTCGGGCCGCATACGCAGCGCGTTCTTGACCAGTTCGCGCTGGCGGATTTCGCCTTTGCCCTCGAGGTTCGGCGGCCGCGTCTCCATGCGCCCGACATGCGGTTGCTGAAGCTGCAACTCGGCGGCGTCTTCGATGGTGATGAGGCGCTCCTTCTCCGAGATGAAGGCCGACAGTGCATTCAGCATCGTCGTCTTGCCGGAACCGGTGCCGCCGGAAATGATTGTGGTGATGCGTGCGCGCACCGCCGCGGCCAGCACCTCCGCCATCACCGGCTTCAGCGCGCCGACCTCGACCAGCCGATCGAGGCCGAGCGGCTTCTTGGAAAACTTTCGGATCGACACCAGCGGCCCGTCGACGCCGATGGGGCGTACCGCGACGTTGACGCGCGAACCGTCCTGCAGGCGCGCATCGCACAGCGGATGCGATTCATCGACGCGGCGGCCGACGGCGGCGACGATTTTGTTGATGATGCGCAGCAGGTGCTGCTCGTCCTTGAAACGCACCGGCAGCGGCTCGAGGATGCCGCGCCGCTCGACATAGACGCATTCATGACCATTGATCAGAATGTCGCTGATGCTCGGGTCTTTGAGCAGCGGCTCGAGCGGCCCGAGGCCGGTCATCTCGTCGAGAATCTCCGAGACGAAGTCGTTCAGTTCGCCGGCATTGAGCGCCAGCCGTTCCGCCAGCACATACTGCGCAACCATGTCCTGGATCTGGCTGCGGGTCTGATCTTCCGGCAGCTTCTCCAGCGCGGCGAGATTGATCTCCTCAATCAGCCGGCGATGCAGCCGCACCTTAGCATCGAGCAGTTTTCCGGCCATCGCGGCATTGCCGGCCAGCGACGCGGAAGGTGGCGGCTCCGCCGCGGCCGGAACCTTGATCGCGGCCGGCGCGGATTGCTCCACCGATGCGGGCTGTGCCTGCGGCACGATGCCGGGCGCCGCGATGCGTCGGGTGGTGAAACGTCCGGACATTCTGTCCTCGTCCTCTGCGGCTGCCGTCTATCGCGCCAAAGCGAGCTTGAACTTGCCGAACGCGGAGGCCTTCTGCCCCGCCTTCTCGATTGCCTGAGGCAGCACGATCTTCTTCAACACTTGGGTCACCTTGTTGCCGGGCTTGACCTCGTCGAGTGGAACGCCGCGATCGATCGCCTCGCGCACCAGCGCGTAATCGTTCGGGATCGCGCCGACGAAATCGGCACCGAGCGCCTGCTCGACATGACTGCGCTTGAGACCTGCGGCGAACATCCGTTGCTCGAAGCGGTTGACCAGCACCTCCGGCTTCGGGCCGTCGGCAAGCCGTTCGCGCACCGCCGCGACCAGTTGCTTGGCGTGGCGCAGCGCCGGCACCGTCGTCTCGCTGATGATGAAGAGCCGGTTGGAGCCGACCAGCACGCTGTCGGTCCAGGAAAACCAGGTGCGCGGCATGTCGATGACCACATAATCGAAATTCGCCGACACGAGATCGAGCAACCGCGTGACGAGTTCCGGATCGAACGAACGCATGTCGGCCGGACGGTTCGGCGCGGCGACCACTGCGAGGCCGGATGGATGATGCGACAGCATTACCTCGAGCAACTGGCGGTCGAGCCGTTCGGGGCGTGGCTCCACCTCGTCGAGATTGAGCCGCGGTTCGAGATCGAGATGATCGGCGACCGCACCGTGCTGGAGATCGAGATCGACCAGGCACACCGACGGCCGCGACCGGGGGCCGCTGGCGCCGAGCAGGATCATCGCCGTCTGCACCGCAAGCGTGGTGACACCGGCTCCGCCAACCGATGGCAGGAACGTGTAGATCTGCGACTCATTCTGGCCCGGCCCGCCGGAGGCTTGCGCGGCGCGGGCGCAGGCGCGCACCAGATCGAGCGGCGCGACCGGCTTGACCAGAAAATCGTTGACCCGCATCTGCAGCAGCCGGCGCGCCACTTCGGCGTCGAACTCCTGCGTCACGGCAATGACCGGCGCGGCCTCGCCGAGCCGGCCCATCAGCCGGGCCAGCGCGCGGATATCCTCGTCGCCCGCAGCGCCGATATCGACGACCACGGCGGTCGCGCCCGACAGTTTCGATGCGTCGAAGCCGTCCGACAGCCGGCCGGCGACCAGCCTGAACTCGATCTGCCGGCTGGCCGCAAAGGTCGTCTGCGCCTCCTGGCCGAACGCCGCATCGTCGCTGACGACGACGACGCGGGTCGTGGCTGCGCCGGTTTGGGGTGACCGCATGCCGGTGTCCGTCCTGCCTATTTCACCGGCGCGGCCGGCGCCGACGGCGCCGACGCAGGATTGGCCGCGGGATCGGGGCTCGACGTGTTGCCGGTCGTGGTGGCGCCGAGGCCGCGCGGCTGGATCACTTTGTTCCGGCGGTAACGCTCGACGGCCGACTGCATTTTCTCGCCGTTGAACGCGATCACGTTATCGGCGCTGGCGCGCGACCACGGATCGACCACCTGCGTCGCGCGGTTCGTCGCGATGGCGTCGCCGCCGTTCAGCGAGACGGTTTCCCGGCGCACGACATAGTCGGCACAGCTGGCAAGCACCATGCCGGCGAGCAGCGGCGACGCCACCATGACGGCGGACCTAGTGAATCGCAGCATGGACGTCCCCTCTCGGCAGGTCGAGCATGTGGCCGGTGTTCGGCGCGGCGCTGGCTTCGATGATCGCTTCAGCGCTGGGCGTCATCGCCTGCGCCTCGCGGTGGCTGACATCCGTCTTGCCGAGCAGGAAAAAGTCGAGGTCGTTCGCCGGCACGCTGTTGTCGGCCGGCGTCTTGATCACGTCGCCCGGACGCGCCGGCTTGACGAGCCGCGGCGTGACGATGATGACGAGATCGGTCTCGCGTTTCTGGTAGGATTTCGAGGAGAACAGCACACCGAGCACCGGCACGCTGCCGAGCCAGGGCAATTGCTCGATCTGGTTTTGCCCGTTCGATTGCAGCAGCCCGCCGATCGCGAAGCTCTGGCCGTCCTTCAGCTCGACGGTCGTTGAGGCACGGCGCACGATCAGCGCCGGGATCTGCAGCCCATTGGTCATCTGTATCGAGTTATTGGTATCGATCTGGCTGACTTCCGGCTCGATCTTGAGATTGATCAGGCCGCGGCTCAGCACCGTCGGCGTGAAAGCAAGACCGACGCCGTATTTCTTGTATTCGACAGTGATCTGGTTGAACGAGCCGGCCACGGGGATCGGATACTCACCGCCGGCAAGAAAGCTCGCGGTGTCGCCGGACAGCGCGACGAGGTTCGGCTCGGCGAGGCTGCGGGCAATGCCCTTCTGCTCGAGCGCATTGATCATCACGTCGACCGGAACGCCGTTCGCCACCATGCGGCCGACCGCAAAGCCGAACGGGTTGCCGCCCGACAGCACGCCGGCCGCGACCACGTTGGTCACCGGCAAGCCGCCACGCGGTACCCTGTTGCCGATATTGACGATGCTCTGATCGCCGACCCTGTTCCACTGCACGCCGAGATCGCGGCCCGCGGTGCGCGAAATCTCGATAAAGCGCACCTCCAGCATCACCTGCTGCGGCTGCATGACCGCGACGGCGTTGATGATGTCCGGCCCGAATTGCCGCGCAATCGTCACCGCCTGATCGAGCTGCGCCGCATCGGCGACCTCGCCGGACAGCATGATACGGCCGTTGACCGAGGAGGCGCGCAGCCGCGAGCCGGGGAACCGCCGTGTCAGCTCCGCGGTCAGCCGCGAAATGTCATAGGACACCTCGACGTCGAAGATGCCGACCAGTTTCTTGTCGATGCCGTAAACCTGCACCCGCGTGGTGCCTATTTTCTTGCCGAGGATCGACAGCGTGTGGTCGGTCAGCGGGTTGACGTCGGCGACCTCCGGATCGCCCACCGTGACGTCGACAAAGCTGGTGCCGGTCCGCACGTCGAGCGACTTGCCGACCGTAACGATGACTGAAGCGGTGCGGCCGCCGGAAATCTGGATCGCGCGCTGCGCCAGCGCGTAGCCGCCGCCGACGATGCACATCAGGGTCGCAGCGACCGCGATGGCGAGCGCGATGGCGAGATCGCGCAGCCAGTGGCTGTCTTGCGCGCCACGCCCGGCCTCACTGCGCGCGCACCGCAGATCGAAGCCGGCGACGCAATCGTCTCTGTTCAGCAAAGGATGCTCCATTGTCTCGTTACCGCCGGCCTTGCGCCTAGCGCGCCGCCTCCGCGCGTGCCGCCAGTCCGTCTTCGCCGGACTTTTGGCGTGACCCGGCCTGCGCAGTCCCGCCTTCCGCGGGAACGCTGTATTCCTGCTTGATCGAGGCGCGGGTTACCGTGATCGTCGTGGTGCTGCCCTTGCTGTGCAGATCCTTCAGCGAGATCTTGCGGGTCTCGGTCTCGGTGGATTCGCCGGCCTTTCGCAAAAGCAGCGACAGCGAACCGACCGACGAGGCGAGCCAGATCTTCTGCGCGTCGAGCGTGTCGACTTCGAGCGTGACCGATTTCGGCACTGCGGCCTTGCTGGTGCGCTGGTCGGCGCTCTGGTCGACCGCCAGTACGCGGGTGTTCTGCAGCACGACCTCCGCGGTCGCGGACCCCTTCTCGACGGTGCGCGTCAGCACGACGTCGACATGATCGCCCGGCATCACGAAGCCGCCGACGCCTTCGACATCGTTGACGCGCACGGTGACCGCCTTCATGCCGGGTCGCACCAGCGCCGACAGCGTCGCACGCTCGCCGGGGCCGGTGAGCTTGACTGCCAGAACCGGCTCGTTTGGCTCGACCGGCGACAGCACGAGACGGCGGCCCTTGCCGAGCACGTCGGCGACCTTCGCAAACGCGCCGGCCGGCAACGTCGTCGCCGGCCATTCGATCTCTTTCAGCATTTCGGATTTGAGTTCGGCGCCGAAGCGCAGCGGTTGCGCGGCGATCACGATGGTTTGCGTCGCGACTTTCCTGGGCGCGACCTCGTGCTTCGCACGCAGGTTCGCCTGGTTGTCGAGCCACAACCGCGCGATGAAAACCGCGAGCAGGCCGAAGACCACGGCAAAGCCGATCATCACGAATGTGCTGGCACGCAACGCTCAAACCCCGTTCGACACTTTGTTTTCGCGCAGGCTTCTTTTGAAGTCTTCTGATCGCCTGCGTGCGCCGACCTTGGCGGGGCTTGGTATTGAATTGGTGAAGTGCGCCGGTTGTTATTCGGCTATTGTTTACGAAGCGTCGTGAAGCGGCTTGGAATTATCTCGAATTGTAATCGCCGAATACGATCGCACCTGCGGGACGCACTCGCATCGCCGCCGAATCCGGCGCTTTCGGCATGGCGAAATGGCCGGCGGTGCGCCCATGAAATGCTGACGCAGAGCGAAAGGCACACACGTATCGGCGTTGCCGGTGCCGCCGAGTTACGGCAACATGCGGCGCCAAGTCGGAGATTTTGCTCCTCGTTTGCCCAACAACGAGGGGCACTTCTTCGCAGTCTCGATAAGAATTGAAGCAATAAAGCCGGAAATAGCGACGGGCCCGGCAGGGGAATGTTAGACTTAATCGCGCGGCGGCGCCGCGCAGGAAACGACGGGGACAATCGCGTGGCAACTGCGTCGATCAACACGAATTCCGACCTAACGCGTGGCGCTCCGGCGCCCGGCTCCGGCGACACCCGCATCCGCGTCCGCGGTCTCGGCAAGCGCTATGGCGCGCTGGAGGTGTTCCGCGGCATCGACTTCGACGTCGGCGCGCGCGAGATCGTCGCCATCGTCGGCCCGTCGGGTTGCGGCAAGACAACGCTGCTGCGTTGCATCGACGGCCTGATCCCGCACGATGCCGGCGAGATCTGGGCCGACGACAAGCGCGTCGATGGCCCGATCCAGGGCATGGCGATGGTGTTCCAGCACTTCGGCCTGTTCCCGTGGAAGACCGTGTCCGACAACGTCGCCTACGGATTGCGCATGGACGGCGTGCCGAAGGCGGAAATCGAGCGCCGCGTGCCCGAATTCATCAAGCTCGTCGGGCTCGCCGGTTTCGAGAAGGCGTTCCCCTATCAGATGTCGGGCGGCATGCAGCAGCGCTGCGGCCTTGCCCGCGCGCTCGCCGTCGAGCCGAGCGTCCTGCTCATGGACGAGCCGTTCGCCGCGGTCGACGCGCAGACGCGCGAAATTCTTCAATTCGAATTGCTGCGCATCTGGGAAGAGCGTCCGACCGCGATGATCTTCGTCACGCACTCGATCGAGGAAGCCGTGTTGCTCGGCCACCGCGTCATCGTTCTGAAGGGCCGGCCGTCCGGCATTCACGAAATCATCGATATCGACCTGCCACATCCGCGCACGCGCGACACGCTGCGCGAGCCGCGCTTCGCCGAATTACGCGAGCGCGTCTGGACCACGCTGATGCGCGAGGCGCGCGAAGCCGAATTCCATCTCGAACGCTAACGACAACACAACAACCGTCAGGGAGGATTTCATGACCGGAATGAAAACAAGAGTGTTTGCCGCGATCGGCTTTGCTGCGGCGATGACCGTTGCAGCCGCCATGCCCGCCGCTGCGCAGGGCAAGAAGATCGTCGTTGCCGTGCCCGGCATTCCGCCGATCTATTCGGTGACCATCGCCTTCGTCGCCGAGAAGCAGGGCTTCTTCAAGAAGTACGGCGCCAATGTCGAAATCAAGCCGTTCGACAACGGCACCGCCGCGGCCCGCGCCGTGGTCGCCGGTGACGTCGATATGGCGTGGTCGCCGACCCCGCCCGTCATCAACCAGGTATCCAACGCCGGCGTGCCGCTGGTCGCGGTGTACGGCATGGCCAACCCCGACTGGGTGCTGGGCACCACGGAGACCGGCAAGGCCTGCAAGGATCTGGTCGGCCAGGACATCGGCGTCGATTCGATCGGCGGCGCGCGTTCGGTGGCGCTGCGCTCGATGATGGCCGGCGGCTGCAAGGACGTGAAGCTCGACGAGGTCAAGCAGGTCGCGCTCGGCTCCAGCTCCGGCCCCGCGATGATCGCCGGCCGACTGAAATATGCCGTGCTGCATCTCGATGACCTCGCCGAGATCAAGCATCAGGGCAAGAACCTGCACATCCTGCTCGCGATGAAGAACACCAACCCGACCAGCCACTACCTGATGCTGGTGACGCGCAAGGACAATCTGGCGAAAAACCGCGACGCCATGGTGCGAACCGTCGCTGGCATGATCGCCGCCGCGCGCTTCATGCAGGACCCCAAGAACGCCGACGCGGTCGCCGATGCGGCCTCGCAGACCGGCCACAACAAGGAAGTCAACAAGCTGGCGCTCAAGGAGTTCCTCGCCATCGATTTCTGGGCGGCGAAGGATGACGGCCTGCCGCGCGGCAAGCTCGAAGCGGTCGCCAAGCTGATGAAGAAGATCGGCGCCATCAAGCCGGGCAAGGAACCGGTGACCTATGACGCGCTGGTCGATGCCAGCATCTGGAAAGACGCCAACGCGATGGTGAAGTAAGGCGGTCTGCCAGTCGCAGAACCTCGCCGTCATTCCGAGGCGCGCGCCCTGCGGGCGTCTCGGATACGGCGGGGCCGGTCTTTGTTCGTCAACGGAATGACTCTGTGCTCGATAGCTATTTGCGCCGTCACGGCCCGTTCTGGATCAGCATCTTTGTCGGCCTCGCGATCTGGGAAATCGCCGGGCGCACCACCAGTGCGGCCTTCATGGTGCCGTTCTCGGAAACGCTGGTGCGGCTCTGGCAGCTGATCGCCGACGGCCAGTTCATCGATCAATTCATCGATTCCGCGATCCTGTTCCTCACCGGCTTTGTTCTGGCGCTTGTGGTCGGCGCGCCGCTCGGCCTCCTGCTCGCGCGCGTGCGCGTGCTGCGCATCGGCATCGAGCCCTACATCATGACGCTTTACGCCACGCCGATGGTGGCGCTGATTCCGTTCATCCTGTCGCTGATGGGCTTCGGCTTCGCTCCCAAGGTGCTGGTCGTATTCCTGTTCGCCGTGTTCCCCGTGCTCTACAACACTGTCGAGGGCGCGCGCTCGATCAAGCCGGAACTGATCGAGGTCGCCCGCTCGTTCCGCTCCTCCGAGACAGCGCTGTGGCTCGAAGTGATGCTGCCCTACACGCTGCCCTACATCATGACCGGCGTGCGCCAAGCGATCGGCCGCGCGCTGGTCGGCATGGTCGCGGCGGAATTCTTCCTGTCCTCGACCGGCCTCGGCCAGCTCATCATGGGCGCTTCGCAGAACTTCGACACCGGCGGCGTGTTCGCCTCGATCTTCGTGATCGGCATGATTGGCGTCGGGCTGATGCGGATCGGGCTCAAGATCGAACAGCATTTCGCACGCTGGAGGCAGTAGATGACGCAATCTGCCGCCGGCATCGGCGCAACCGCCACACCATTGCGCAAACCGTCGCCCTTGGCCGACCGGATGATCGACACCTATCTGCCGCGCCTCGTCGTCGGCGTCGTCATCCTGGCAGCGTGGGAATTCATTGTTCGCGCCTTTGCGCCCGCCTATGTGGCGAAGCCGACCACGGTCGTCGCCGCAATCCCGAAAGTCATCGTCGACCCGAAATTCCTCGCCGCCACCGGCGAGACGCTCGGTGCGGTGGCGCAGGGCCTCGCCATCGCACTCGTCATCGGCACCACGATCGGCCTCATGATGGGGCGCAGCGCCGGCGTCGAGCGGGCCGTCCGCCACTACGTCAACGGCTTTTATGCGATGCCGATGATCGTCGTGCTGCCTCTGTTCTCGCTGTGGTTCGGCTATTCCGGCGCGGCGCGGATCGCCACCATCATCTTCGCCGCGATCTTCTCCATCATCATCAACGCTGCCGACGGCGCCCGCGCGGTGCCACGCGAATATCTCGAGGTCGCGCGCTCGTTCCGCTCCGGCCGGCTCGGCATGCTGGTCGAGATCGTGCTGCCGTCGTCGATGCCTTATCTGCTCGCCGGCTTTCGTCTTGCGGCCGGCCGCGCGCTGATCGGCGCCGTGGTGGCGGAGTTCTTCCTCTCGGTCGGCGGGCTCGGCTACTACATCCTCTATAATTCGCGCACCTACCATCACAACGAGGCTTTCGTCGGCGTCCTGCTGCTTGCCGCCTTCGGCGTCGGCTTCGAGCTGCTGGTCGGCTGGGCGACCCGGCGCTTCATGCCGTGGTACCGACGCGACGAGAAAACGAGCTAACTCCGTACAAAATACAAACTCAGGACGTCAGTCATGTCATCCGATCCGCGGGTCAAGGCCGCCATCGCGCACTGGGGCGCGCGCTTCGTCGCCAACGGCGTAGCGCTTGCCGATTTCGAGGACGTCACCCGCTCGCTCAACTCCTATGACGACTGGTGCCGCGCCTGGTCGGAACGCGGCGCGCTGCATGAACGCGTGGCGCAGGAAGCGCTCGACAAGAAGAAATATCTGACCGCCGGTGAGTGTTTTCAGCGCGCCGGCGTCTACTATCACTTCGCCAATTTCCTGTTCGTCCACGACATCCCGCAGATGCAGGCGGCGCACCGCAAGGCAATCGACTGCCGACAGAAGGCCCTGCCTTACCTGCGGCCGGCCGGCGAGCGTGTCGAAATCCCGTTCGGCAAGCATAAGTTTGCCGGCGTGCTGCGCAAGCCCGAAGGCGTCGACAAGCCGCCCATCGTCGTGATGGCAGTCGGCCTCGATTCAACCAAGGAAGAAGGTGACGCCTACGAGTCATCGTTTCTCGCACGCGGCATGGCGACGCTGATGTTCGAAGGCCCCGGCCAAGGCGAGACGCAGTACGATCTGCCGATCCGCGGTGACTACGAGGTGCCGGTCGCGGCAGTGATGGATTATGTCGAGACCCGCAAGGACCTCGACACCGGCCGCATCGGCATGTGGGGTGTCAGCCTCGGCGGCTACTATGCGCCGCGCGCGACCGCTTTCGAGAAACGCATCAAGGCCTGCGTCGCGCTCGGCGGCCCGTTCGACTGGGGGGCCGCTTTCGACAACCTGCCGGATCTGACGCGCGAAGCCTTCACCGTGCGCAGCCATTGCAAGACGCAAGCCGAGGCGAAGAAAAATGCGCAGACGCTCTCGCTCGAAGGCGTCGCGGAAAAGATCACAGTGCCGATCTTCATCGTCAACGGCCGCCATGACCGCGTCGTGCCGGCAAGCGACGCCGAACGCCTCGCCCGCGAGGTCAAAGGTCCGGCCACGCTGATGATGATCGAAGACGGCAACCACATCGCCAACAACCGCGCCTATCGCTGGCGTTCGCAGAGCGCGGACTGGATGGCGGATCAGTTGCGGTAGCAACTCTTTACAGTGTCATCGCCCGCGAAGGCGGGCGATCCAGTACACATGGCATTTGACGTCGTTTACTGGATGCCCGCTTTCGCGGGGCAGGACGCCTGAGATTCTTCTAACGGTCCACCACCACAAATCCCCGCGGCATCGAGTGCATCCGCTCAATGCCGGTTTCGGTGATGAGCACCATTTCGCCGGTCTGCACGCCGGCGGTGTGGTCCGTGGTCACGACATTCGGTTGGATCACCACGGTCTGTCCGGCGCGGAACGGCGCCGTCGGCAGCGCCCCGCCGCCGGGGCGGCTTTTGGTGCCGAGGATCGGCGGCAGATAGCCGCCGCCATAACCGTGCAGCAGATCGTCGATGATGGTGAAGCCGGCATCCTCGATCACACCCGAAGCCTCGATCACCTGCGCCGGCGTCGCGCCGGCTTTCAGCACGGCGGCGATGGCGTCGAAGGCGGCGTCGGCCGCCGCATGCAGGTCGCGGTAGAGCTTGGGCGGCTCCTCGCCGAACGCGAAGGAGCGCAACACCTGGCCCGAATGCTCCCAGAACGAGGCGCTGATTTCCGAAACCACCGCGTCGCCCTTCATCAGCTTGCGCGTCGTCGCATATTGGCGCGGCACCGGCACGGTCGGGGCGCGCATCTGCGTCGCGCCGATATAGTGGATTGCGTTGACCCCACCTTGCGAGACGTAGGCCGCCTCGATCATCGCGCCAAGCTCGCGCTCGTTCAGGCTCTCGCGCATGCCGTCACGCAGCGCCATCATGCCGAGGTCGGTGAAATACGCACCGATGCGGAACCAGTCGAGTTCCTCCGCCGACTTCACCTGCCGCAGCCGGATGTAATTTCGGTTGAGGTTCTTCGGCGTGCCGTATAGCGCTGCGATCGCGGCGTGCTGCTCGGCGCTGATCGGGCCTATGGTCGCGACCCGCTCGCGCGCCGCGCCGCGTTTCTTGAGCGTCGCGATGGCGCAGGCGATGGAGGACTCCCCGCCCCACGACACGTCCGCCTTGTCGGCGATCAGCTTCGCCTGCGTCGGGTGGTTGACGTATTGCAGGAACAGAGCGTCGCGCTCGCCGGGGGTGAAAACCCCGACCGCCTCGGCCGTCACCGGCCATTGCGTCAGCCACTGCACCACCGAACCGAAGCGGTTTGCCCCACAGAATACGAGGTGATCGCAATCGGCCTCCGCCATCAGCGCGATCACCGCCTCCCGGCGGCGCGCCATTTCGGCGTCGGAGTAACGTGGCGTTTCGGCGGCGACGATCCTGGCAAGGTGCGGCGGCAGCGCGTTCTGGGAGGTTTTCATGCGCCGCATCTTGTCACGGCGGCCGGGCCCGCGGAACGCGCCGCGGCGGCATAGCCGGAATGACAAAACGAAGGCGGGTGGGTAAGACTGGCGGTACCACGGAGACCGCCATGCCGGCCACCATTTTCGATTCCAGCGTGTTTCGCGACCTCTACACCACCGAAGCGATGCGCGCGGTGTGGTCGGACGAAAACCGCATCCAGAAATATCTCGATTTCGAGGCCGCGCTGGCGAAGGCGCAGGGCCGGCTCGGCATGATTCCGAAGGATGCCGCCGCCGAAATCGTCCGCCATTGCGATGCAAAAAAAATCGATATTGCGAAACTCAAGGCCGGCACCGACAAGGCCGGCTCGCCGATCATCCCGCTGGTGAAGCAGCTGGTCGCGCTGTGCAGGGACGGCCACGGCGAATGGTGCCACTGGGGCGCCACCACGCAGGACGTCACCGACACCGCAACCGTGTTGCAGATGCGCGAAGCGCTCGATCTCGTCGCGCAGGACATCGGCGCGATCTCCGGCGCCCTCGCCGCGCTCGCGAAAAAGCACCGCGACACGCCGATGATCGGCCGCAGCAAGCTGCAGCAGGCGGTGCCGATCACCTTCGGCTACAAGATGGCGACCGTGCTCGGCGCTTTCGAACGCCACAAGGAGCGGCTGGCACAGCTCAAGCCCCGCGCCCTCACCGGCGAGTTCGGCGGCGCGGCCGGCACACTCTCCTCGCTCGGCAAGGACGGCCTGAAGGTGCAGGCCGAGATGATGAAGGAACTCAAGCTGCGCCAGCCCGACATTTCCTGGCACACCATCCGCGACCGCGTTGCGGAGGTCGGTTGCTTCCTCGGCCTCGTCACCGGCACCTGCGGCAAGCTCGCGCTCGACGTCATGCTGATGATGCAGACCGAGGTGCAGGAAGTCGCCGAGCCGACCGGCGACGGCCGCGGCTCCTCGAGCACCATGCCGCAGAAGCGCAATCCGGTGTCGTCGGTGCTCATCACCACCCAGACCGCGATGGTGAAGCATCACGTCGCGGCGCTGCTCGAGGCGCAGATCGAGGATCACGAACGCTCTGCCGGCCGCTGGGAGATCGAGTGGATCGCGCTGCCGGAGATCTTCCTGCTCTCGGCCGGCGCGCTGTCGCACACCCGCGCGCTCACCGGCGGATTGCAGGTAAACGCCAAGAGGATGCGCAGGAATATCGACATCACCAACGGCCTCGTGATGGCCGAAGCGGTGATGATGGGTCTCGGTCCGAAGATGGGCCGCGACCGCGCCCATGATGTCGTCTATGACGTCGTGAGCGAGGTGGTGAAGACCGGCCGGCCGCTGATCGATCTGCTCGCGGAGAACGCGGAGATCAAGAAGCACGCCGGCCGCAAGGCACTCGAAAAGCTCACCGACCCTGCCAATTATCTCGGCGTCGCGGGAAAGATGGTCGACCGTGTGCTGGCGGGACGGAAGAAATAGGCTACTCGCTCCGCGGCATTGTCCGCCAGATCGCCAACGCGACCAGCAGCGTCGCCGCGCCGAGACCAACGAATAACATCGGCACGCCGACGCCGAAGGCCTGTAGCGCCGCAACAATCACCGTCGCGCCGGTCATGAAGGCAGCGTTGAGAATGTTCACCGCGGCAATCGTGCGCGCACGATAATCGACATCCGACCACGCCTGCACCGCAGCGAAAGCCGGCACGATGAACAGTCCGCCGGCGATCGCCATGCCCGCAAGGTCGATTGCCGCGCGCAGACCGTGACCGGACCAGAACACGATTGCCGGGCCGGCGAGCGCCGAGGCAATCGCCTCGCCGCGGAAGATGAAGCCGAGATCGAGCGCGAACAGGCCGAGCAGCACCGCGCCCGCGAGCGTCGTGCGCAGCACGATGCGCCCGCGCGCGATGATCGCGGCGAGGCCCGAGCCGGCGCCGACCGCCAGCGAGAAGATGACGAGATAGGCGGTCACGGTGTCCTCATTGCCGCCGATCAGGCCCTTCACCAGCGTCGGCAGCAGCGACAGCACGACGATCCCGGTGAGCCAGAACCAGCTCGTCACCATCGCGCCCCACCACAGCCGCCGATCGGCGCGCAGATGGCGCAGCAATGCCCAGGTCGACGCCGCGACGTTGCGCGTGATTCTGAGGTGAGGGGCGCCCTGCCCGGTCGGCGGAATCAAAAGGCTCGACAGCCAGCATAGCGCCGCAAAGCCCATCACCATCGCGGCGAACACGCCGGCGTGGCCGCCGTCCTTCGCCGCGATGCCGCCGACGATGGTGCCGGTCAGGATCGCGATGAAGGTCGCGCCCTCGATCAGAGCGTTGCCGGCCGGCAATTCCTCGCGCACGAGATGATCCGGCAGGATGCCGTATTTGATCGGCCCGAACAGCGAGGCGATGACGCCGAAGCCGCCGAGCGCGACGAACAGCACGGGAAGCGACTTCAGCATGAAGCCGGTCACCGCGATGCCGGCGACGAACATCTCGGCGAATTTCAGCCGCTGCGCGACCATCGCCTTGTCGTAGCGATCCGCCAGTTCACCGCCGAGCGCGGACAAGAAAAAATACGGCGCGATGAAAATTCCGCTTGCGATCGTCACCAGCGCGGCGGAATTCGCCTCGCTCAACCCGCTGAACAGGATCAGGAAGACCAGCGACGTCTTGAGAAAGTTGTCGCCGAAGGCCGCGAAGAACTGACACCAGAACAGCGGCGCGAACCGCCGCGACAGCATCAGCGGCTTCGCCGCACGGGTTTGCGTCATGTCGTGACTTTCTTAAAACTGCGCCTGCAGCGCGGATTGCAAATCGGCGAGCAGCACGCCGAGTTCGAGCTCGCGGAACTCGAGATTGACCCGCCGCAAATATTGCCGCAGTTCGGCCTGCTCGTCGGGCAACAAGCCCTGCGCCGCATGTTCCGCGCCGGCGAAGGAAAACGGGCGCCGCTCAACCACGCGCCGCAGGGCCGGCGACAGCACCGGGATATGCACCGAGGCCGCCGTCATGCCCGAAGGCGGAAACTTCGTCCGGTATTGCGCGTTGCCGAGAATTTCGTTGGTGACCGGCACCAGCGCGCCGTTACGGAACAGCGGGCGGAGCGCGGCATAGGCCTCGACCGAGGTGCCGTCCGGCGTGCCGATATAAAGGATCACCGGCGCGACGCCACGGCGATGCGTCTCGCCGACGAAATCGATTTCGGCGGCAAGGCGAAAGAACGCCTCGAACACGGTGTGGCCGAGATCGATCACCCGCGCGGTGTCGTCCTCGGTAACCAGCCGGTCGAACAGCGCCATCTGCCCCTTCACGTCGGCGATGCTGGCGGGTTCCGCCACGCCGGGCAGATAGTCCGACAGCGCGGCGTCCGGCGCGTTGAGGTCGAAAGCCTCGACCGCGCGACCGTTGTGGCGCTGGAAGTCGGTCAGCAGCCGCGCAACGAGCGTCTTGCCGACGCGCGGCCGCGGCGACGCGACAATGTAAACGATGTTGCGGATCGACATGGCGTCACCATCCGCGAAGCGGATCGCGCGGGAGTGTGGCGGCTTCGGCGATCACCGCGGTCAGCCGGCCGCGGCCTGGGTCTGCTCGTCGGGCTTATCCTCAGCCTTGGGCGTGACCAGGTTCATCAGCTTCACCCGGTCGAACTCGTTCCACACGTTGCCGAGCCAGTGCCGGACGTAGCCACGCAACACGAAGGAGTAGTTCTGCGCGTCGCCGGCCGCGTTCTTGTTAGCAATGAAGGAGACGAACGGCACGCTCGCGACCTCGACCTGCTCGCAGGCAAGCTCGTTCAGCTTCGGCACGACGAGATCCTTCGCGCCGCGGATGCGGTTGAAATAGGAATTGTAGGTCGCCGGATCCCAGTCGAAGAACGTCGTGTTGTTGATGAAGTTCTTGACCAGGAAATACTGTGCCTCGCCCACGGTGTCGGCGGTCGCCGCGATCTCGTCCAGCGAAGCAATCGACGGCCCGAGAATGTGGAACACCGCAAAGGTGATCTGTCCCTTTTTCGCCGCTTCGACGAAGCCGATATCGGTCAGCGCCTTCAGCGTCGGCGACAACAGCCCCGCGCGCACGTCGATCACTGTCACCTTCGGCTCGCTGCCGCCGAGCGTGTCGAAAATCTTCATCTGATCGGACACCTGCGTCATGTCGACGACTTCGGTGATGCCCGGATGAAAGCGCTTCAGCGTGCCACGCGGCGCCTCGGTGTCGAAGGCGCGGGTCGGAACCTGATGCGCGGCGAAATAGTCGAGCAGAGTGCGCGCAACGGTTGTCTTGCCGACGCCGCCCTTGTCGGCGCCGACCATGATCACTGTCGGTTTGGCCATTCGATCACCCTGTCGAACCTGAAGATTTCGGAATTTGGGCCACTTTACTACGACGTTGCTGTGACAGAATAAGGATGGTCGCTCTATGCACAACGGCGTCGGGGGCCGCCCAACGGCGGCCCGATGCCGCACGGCCTTGCCTGGAACGCATCGAGGGTGGACTATTCGCCCGCGATATCAGGACGTTGTGTCAACCGGGGGCGATCCGTATGGCAACGATCTTCAATGAAAGCACCGTCGGAGGCGAAGTGGCCGGCGCCGGCGCACTCCGCCAGCCGCTGCTGACGCCGCAGCGCGTGCCGGGCAGCACCATCCGGCTCGACCGCATCGCCCTCGCGCCGGGCGGCCGCCTCATGCTGGACGTGCCGGCGGCCAGCGCCGCCTGGCTCCAGATGCTCACCGGCGTGGTGAACCTCGAACGCGCGGGCGAGAGCCACGCACTCGGCGACAGCCACATTGTCTTCCTCCCGCCCGGCCGCTCCGCGGGCGTGGCGAGCGCGCAAGGCGCGGTTTTTCTTTACGGCGAAATCCCGGACGCGGCTTCGATCGACCCGGACTTCGCCACCCAGCCGCCCGGCTTCCATCTCGCCGACTGGTCGCGCGAGCCGGTGTTGTCGTCGCAGCACGACGCGCGGCGGCGCGTCTATCTCGTCACCCCGAAACTGTTCGGCACCAAGGCGATCAAGGGCGAGATGATCTTCTATCCGCCCGGCACCGCGGCGGCGAACCATCACCACGAGGGCGCCGAGCACTTCATGTATGTCACGCGCGGCCGCGGCACCGTGTTCCCGAACGGCCAGCCGCACCGGGTCCGCACCGGCGATGTGATCCACTACGCCGACCGGGAGCCGCATTACCTCGCCGCCGATCCGGATGACGAACTGGTGTTCGCGGAATTCTTTGCGCCGGGCGAATGTCTCACCGTCTGGGCCGACGACAACGTCGCATGTACATGGCTGCCGACCGGCCGCGACATGCGCGGACAGGTTCCCGTGCGCGAGATCAAGGCGCATCGTCACGGCGCGGCGAGCGCGCAGGACGTCTGAAACCGGCGCTCGTGAGCCAGCGCCGCATGCGACCGCTCAACGCAGATGCTCGCGCATGAACGCGTCGAGATGCGCTTTCCACGCTACCGCCTGCGACGCGGAGTTATGGCCGCGCGAGCGCGGACCGGCCGGAATCAGCACCATGCCGCCACGCTTGATGCGCGGCAGCGCCCGTTCGAGCGTCTGCAGTTGCGGCGGGTTAAGTTCGTCATCGGCAAAATTGATCGCGAGCAAGGGCGCCGCGATCTGCTCCAGGCCGGGGGACGGGTCGTAATCCATCGAGGACTCGAGCTGATAGAGCCGGTCGTTGGCGTCACCCTTGCGGGCACGATCGACCATCTCCCGGTAGAGCGCATCCGCCGCCTCGCGGGTCGGCGCCCGCTCCTGGATGCGGACCACGCTTTGCGTCAGCAGTCCGCCGAACGGCGTCAGAATGTAACGCGAGGGCTGTGTCTCATATTCGCCGCCATTCCAGTCCGGATCGCTGCGGATCGCCTCGATCTGCATGCGGCGCTGAATCCAGTTGCGCCCGCTCATCGCCGCCGGCTGGCTTGCGAGCGGCACCAGCGCGTCCATGAACTGCGGATAGAGGCTGCCCCACATCCACGTCAGCATGCCGCCCATCGACAGTCCGAGCACGAGACGCAGATGCGCGATGCCGAGACCTTCGGTGAGCAGCCGATGCTGCGCTTCCACCATGTCGCGATACCGATAGCGCGGAAACCGCGCGCGCAGACCATCGCTCGGCTTGCTCGAAGCGCCGAAGCCGATGGCGTCCGGGATGACCAGAAAATAACGATCGATGTCGAGCGGCTCACCCGAACCGAAAAGTTCGCTGCCAAGCTCCGGCGCAAGCCAGCTCGCGCTCGAACCCGTGGTGTTGTGCAGCAGCAGCACCGCATTGGCGATGCGCCCGCTACCGTCGCGCTGCGGCGTTCCGAGCGTCAGATAGTGCTGGCGCAGTTCGGCCAGCCGCTCGCCGCTCTGAAAAACGAAGTCTTTGAGAATGAAGTCGGCCGGCTCCGGCCTGAACGCGGTCATGATTTCACGATCTTCAACAATGGTGGCCGGCGCACCGGCTTCGCTTGCCCGTCTTTGACGCCGCACGGCACCAAACGCTAGATGATGAACGCCGGGAAACAAGTAGCGGGGTGCCAAGGTGAGTCAAGCTGCCATCAGCGCGGTGAGCGCCGTCGATCTTGCCGTCGCCAATCTGCCGGCGGCGCGCGATTTCTTCGCCGAGGCCTGGAAGCTGCGCGAGATCGCGACCGCCGACGGTATTCACTATTTCCGCGCGGCCGGACCCGCTTTTCACACGCTCAGCCTGCGTGCGGGAAGCGAACCGGCCTTGATCCGCGTCATCCTCGCCGCCCAAAGCCGCGCCGCGGTGGATGCGAGCTACAAGACTATACGCGAGGCCGGACTGACCGCCGACGGCGCTCCACGCGACCTTCGAACGCCGGGCGGAGGCTACGGCTTCGGATTCAAGGATCTGGAAGGACGCAATTTCGCGATCGTGAGCGATACCGCGCGTCACGCTCCGATTACGGACGCGCCGGACATGCCGGCCAAGCTATCCCACGTCAATCTGAACTGCCGCGATAACGACGCGTCGTTCGCCGTCATGCGGGCGCTCGGCTTCAAATTATCCGACCAGACACGGCAGTTCCGCTTCATCCGATGCAACGCCGATCATCACAGCCTGGTGCTCGGCTTCAACGACAATGCCAATCTCAACCACATTGCGTTCGAGATGCCGGACCTCGAAGCGGTGATGCGCGGAATCGGCCGCATGCGCGACCACGGCCACGGCGTCGAATGGGGGCCAGGCCGCCACGGGCCGGGCAACAATGTGTTCGCCTATTTCTGCGGGCCGGAAGACTTGCCGCTCGAATACACAGGCGAGATGCAACAGGTTGCCGACGACTTCACGCCGAGCCGCAAGCCCGAACAGTGGACCTGGCCGGCGGGGCGGCTCGATCACTGGGGCCTGACCCCCGGACCGAGCGCCCGCGTCAAGGCGGCGCAGGCCCGCTTCAAGTTCAGCGAGACCGGCTTCCGCCTCGACGGCTGACCGCTATTTCGGCTCGATGCCGGCGGCCTTGATGATGTCGCCCCACTTCTTGCGCTCGTCGACGATCAGCTTGGCGAACTCCTCCGGCGTGTTGCCGACGAGAGTCATGCCCGACTGCGTCTTGAAGCGCTCCATCGACGGCTGACCCAACGCCTTCACCGTTGCATCGTGCAACTGCCTGATGATCTCCGGCGGCGTGCCGGTCGGCGCCATCAATCCGAACCACGAAGACGCCAGCCAGCCGGGCAGACCGGCTTCGGCCGAGGTCGGCACGTCCGGCAGCACCGGCAATCTCGTCTTGGCGCCGACCGCGAGCGCGGTGAATTTGCCGGCCTTGATATGCGGGATGACCAGCGGAGGATTATCGACGACGCCGTCGAGATGGCCGCCGAGCAGATCGTTCACCGCCGGGGTCGCGCCCTTGTAGGGCACATGCGTCACCTTGATATCGGCGACATGCACCAGATAGGCCTGACCGAGATGCCCGGTGGTGCCGACGCCGGCGGAGCCGAAGTTCAGCTTGCCGGGATTGGCCTTGGCGTAGGCGATCAGCTCTTTGAGCGTTTTGATATTCGTCTTCGGATGCACGATGGCGAGCATCGGCATGTCGGCAACAAGCGAAATCGGCGTGAACGCCGTTTCCGGCTTGTACGGCATCTCCTTGTAGAGAAACTGGTTGATGCTCTGGATGCCGGGCGACGTCATCAGCAGCGTGTAACCGTCCGGCGCAGAGTTCGCGACGAAAGCGGCGCCGATATTGCCGCCGGCGCCCGGCTTGTTCTCGACGATGACGGGCTGACCGAGCGTCTTGGAGATTTCCTCACCCACCGCGCGGGCCAAAACGTCAACCAGTCCACCGGCCGAGAACGGCGCGATGATGCGGATCGGTTTGTCGGGATAGGCGTGCGCGGGGACGATCCCGACGCCGGCGAACATGAGAACTCCGGCCAGCGCGGCCAGTCGAAGCCGTTTCATCGAATTTCCTCCGGAGCGAGTGCTGGTTATGATTTTGCGCGTCGCGACGCGCCTCGCCGGCCGCCGCCCCTTGCGAACCCGGCACACAATCTTTTCGGCGAAACGATGAAGCTTACACAAGCGCGGTGGAGGCGCCAAAGCGTCGCGGAGCGCGATGCGGCATCATGAAAATTGCGAGGGAGGAATGGTGCCGGCGGAGGGATTTGAACCCCCGACCACCCGCTTACGAAGCGGATGCTCTACCGCTGAGCTACGCCGGCTGACCGTGAACGGGCTGCCATCACCTTGGACACCCGCGAACGGGTTCCATTACCTTAGACGCCCGTGAACGGGCTTCTGTTATCGGCAGAAGCCCCGCTTGGCAAGCCAACCTAGCAATCACTCATTAAGCGGACATGAAGGCCGCTGCGGGCCGAAATACCGCCGCTTATCGAAAGAACTGGCGAATTCGCCGCCAAGCGTCCTGACGCGGCGGCGCGGTTTCCGGAGGCGGAGCGCCCGTCGGGTCGCCGTCGAACGGCGGATCGATGCCGGGATCGTCCGGCGCGTGGACCATCGGAATGACCGGCTCGGCGGCCGGCTGCGGCTTTGCATCAGCCGCAGGCCGCGCTTTGACCGGCTCGGCTTTTGCTGCCGGTGGCTGTGGTTCCGGCTCCGGCTTCGCTTCCTCGATGGCAACTACGGGCGACTCCGCGGTCGCGGCTATCACGTCGACCACCGGACGCTCGATGCCGATCTCGGCGACCGGCACCTTCCACGAAAATGCATCGAGGCGGCCGCTCACCGGCGACACCGGCAGCCATTTGTCGCTCACCACGCCGTCCGCCGTCCACGCCGGATCGGGCGCGGCGCGCACCGCGCGCGTCATCCATTCGCGGGCGCGGCCGACATCGCCATGCTCGCTTTGCTCGATCTCCGCCATCAACGTTGCGACGCGCTGCGTCGGCACCTGAAGATGCGGGGTCAGCGCCGCGCGCGCCGCCTTGAAGTCCTTTGCGTCCAATGCCGCGCGCGCGAGCGCCAGCGCGCCCTCGATACCGGCAGGATTTTTATCGAGCAGTTTCCGGATGCGGTTCATCCGCTCGCGCGCGCTGTCGCCCGGCCGCACATCGGCATAGGCCTGCGCGAGGTCGGGATGCGGATTGACCGCCCATGCCGTTTCGAGAATCTTGCGCGCCTTGCGCGCGTTGTCGCCCTCCGCAAGCCGCCGCCCCGCGAAGGCCGCGGCAGGCACGAGATCGGGCGCGACTTTAACGGCGTCGAGCGCAAGCGTGAGTGCGGTGTCGCGCTCGGTGTCCTGCACGGCCAGCGCACGCGCCGTCAGCAGCACCGCGCGCTTGCGGCGATAATCGGCCTTGTCGAGCGCCGGCTTCATCGCCCCGAGCGCGTCGAGCGCTCCGGCCCAGTCGGCGTGCGCACAGCGGTCGTCGAGCACTGCCTGTCCCGCCCACGGCGCCTGACCGCCCGACTTCGCGGCTTCCTCGGCGGCGAGACGCGCCGCGTTCATGTCGTTGCGCCGCTGCGCCTCGACATAGAGACCGCGCAGGCCGAGCAGCTTGGTCTCCGGCTTCTCCAGCATGGCGCGGAACGCACGGTCGGCGCCGTCGCGGTCGCCGGCAAGCTGCGCCGACTGCGCTTCGAGCAACAGCGCCAGCGGATCGCCCGGCGACAGCCGCGCCGCATCCGACGCCGACTTGCGCGCCAGCGCCATGTCACCGGAGCCGATCGCGATCAGTCCGCGGCTGATGGCGAGATAGCCCTTCATCGCGCGGCGATGGCGGAAGAACAACGACACCTGTTCCGGCGAGCGCAGGATCGCGCGCGAGACCGACCACACGGCGATGGCGGCGAGGACAATGACCGCGAGCGCCAGCATCGCGACCATCACCGAGGTCTCGATGCGATACCCCATCCATGTGATCGCGACCTCGCCCGGCCGGTCGGCGATCCAGGCAACGCCGAGCGCGACGGCAGCGAGCGCGAGAAGGAAAATGACGATGCGGATCATTGCCAGGTCACCGTCGTGATTATCGCCATCATTGTCCGGCCAGGCCGCGCATCGACGTCGACGCCAGCCGGCGCACTGCCTCGCGCGCCGCGTCCCGCGCGGTAACCGCCTTCAGCCACGGCGCGGCGGCCTGCTTTGCCGCCGGCGGCAGTTGCTCGACCTCGGCGCGCGCGGCGGACACATCGTTGCGCGCGGCGTGCGCTTCGATCCGCGCGATCACCGCACCGGCGTCGGCGCCGGCCGGGCCGTCGACCGGCCGCACCCGCACCAGCTTTTCGGCATTGGCCTGTAGCTTCTCGAGGAACCCGCCGGACGCCTGCTTGTCGACGCCGGACGCCTTGCTCATCGCCGGGACCAGCGCCAGCAGATCCTTCGCCAGCGCCGCGTCGCTTGGCAGACCCTTCGTGGCGAACGGCGCGAGCGCGGCGACAGCCCCGCTATTTCCGCCAGCCGCCTTCACCGCGTCGAGCTCAGCCGTGTAGGCGTTGCCGCCGTTGACTGCCTCGCGCAGCGCTGAGGCCGCGAGTGCAAGGCGCACTGCGGCGCTCGCGGAACTTGCCTGCGCATTGCTCTGCGTGGCCGTCTTCGCCACAGCCTCCACCGCATCGAGCCGCTTGCCGATCGCGTCGAGATCGGCGCGGCCGGCCGGTTGCGGCGCGTTGCTGATAGTTTGGCGCAGATCGTTCAACGCCTTTGCCGTCGCGCCGGACTCCTCGCGAGCCGACACGGCATTGGCAGCAATCTCATCGACACGGCGGTTGATACCGGCAATCGCGGTGCCGAGCGCCTTCAGGTTGCCGTCGATGGCGCCGAGCTTTTCGGCGCCGGCCGGCGCCGCGGCCGGCAGCTTCGCCAGCGCCTGCTCGATCTTGTCGAGCCGCGCGGCGATTGCAGCATCGTTCCCCGTGCTGGCCGAAACCTGCGGCCGGCTGGCAAGTCCGATGACCTGCCTGTCGATCGCATCGAGCCGCGCCGTCAATGCATCGTCTTTGCTGCCGCTGCCGCCGGACGACCGCGGCATCAGCGCGCCGGACAGCATGAGCGCCGCCATCGCCGCCGCAACGATAACGCCGCCGCCACCTGCCGCCAGCATCAACGAAACCAGCGCAGGTTTGCGCCCAAGCGGCGATGCTGCATCCGCGGGTTGTTCCGCCTTCGGCGGTTCGGCTTTAGACCGCTCAGTTTTCGGCGCTTCGGCCTGCGGTGTTTCCGCCTTCGGCGCTTCTGACGCTTGCGCGGTCGCCTGCTTTTCGACCTCGCCGGTAATGTCCTTGGCGGTAAGGTCGATGGTCGGCGGCTGGCGTCGGCGCGCGCCCTCGGCCGTGCCCGGCGCTTTGCGCTTGTCGTCCGCCATTCCGCTCTCCTTGACGATTCGGCCGCCGCCCATTCCGAATAACGCAATTGCAGCGACGGCGGCAATGCCGAGCTGTCTTATGCCGATCCGATAAGCGAAATCATGGCGGATTCGTCGGGCATCCCCGCAACCGCGACATTATCCGCGCCCGCCGCCGCGAGCGGCGCGGCGACCTGCTCCGACAGGCACAGATGGCGGATGCCAAGCGCCTGCGCATTGAGACCGGTCACCGAGGCGCCGGCCAGAAACGTCTCGGCGCTGCGCTTTGAATAATGCAGTACGGCGTCAAGACGTCCGGCGCGCAACGCATCGGAAAGTTCCAACGGCAGCGGCAATGCCAGCATGCGATAGACTACGCGCGTTGTCACCGTCACGCCATGCGATCTCAGTTCCGCTCCCAGATCGGCGGCGCGCTGCTCGGCGGCGAGATGGACGAGCGGCCCCCGTAATTTTCCCGCCTCACTCGCAACCAACCTCGTGAGCGCGCGTGCATCGCCCTCCGCTGTGTGGACGGTTGCAAAGCCCGTGTCGCGCCCCGCCTCGGCCGAATGCGCGCCCACCGCGTAAAGCGGTAACGACAGCAGAGCGCCGAGCTTGCCGTCCGTCGCGCGCAGCGCATTGGCGCTGGTGACGACGACGCCGGCCCAGTCGCCGGACAAATCGGCCGCGACCGGCTCGAGCTGCAACAGCGGCGCAAGCAGCACATCATGGCCCCGCGCGCGCAACGCAGCCGCGGTGCGCTCGCCATCGGGCCGTGGCCGTGTCACCGCGAGGCGCAAACTGCTCTCCTAGAAAAAGCCGGGACCGGCGCGACTCTTCAACGCACGGCCCGCTTCCGCACCGATCTTTTTCGCATCGGCGCGCGTTCCGCCCATCTCAAGATCATGCGAGGCGCTGCCGTCGGGCCTGGCGATCAGCCCGCGAAACCTCAACGCATCGCCGGACAGTACGGCATGGCCGGCGATCGGCGTCTTGCACGAGCCGTCGAGCTCTTTCAGGAAGGCGCGCTCGCAGGCGACCGCCGTGAATGTATCGCCGTGATTGATCCTCGCCAGCAGCGCGCGTGTCGCCTCGTCGTTCTCGCGTGTCTCGAGCCCGATCGCGCCCTGCGCCACCGCCGGCAGAAAATCTCCGGCGCTCATCGCCGCCGTCACCCGCGCCTCGAGCTTCAGCCGCTTCAGCCCGGCCATCGCGAGGATCGTCGCATCCACCTCCCCGTCGTCCAGCTTGCGCAGCCGCGTTTCGACATTGCCGCGGAACGATATGACTTCGAGGTCGGGCCGCATCGTTTTCAGGATCGCCTGCCGGCGCAGCGAGGCGCTGCCGACCACCGCGCCTTTCGGCAGATCCGCCACCGACTTCGCTTTGTTCGAGATAAAGGCATCGCGCGGATCCTCGCGTTCCAGGCAGGCCGCGAGCATGAGCCCGTCGGGCAACACGGTCGGCATGTCCTTGGCCGAATGCACCGCGAGGTCGATCTCGCCGGCCGCAAGCGCCTCCTCGATCTCCTTCGTAAAGAGTCCCTTGCCGCCGACGTCGGACAGCGGCCGGTCCTGGATACGGTCGCCCGAGGTGCGGATCACCCTGATCTCGACCGCCTCCGCCGCGATGCCGAGCACGGCGGCCAGCCGGGCCTGTACCAGGTGCGCCTGCACGAGCGCGAGCGGACTGCCGCGCGTGCCGATGCGCACGGCTTTTCCCTGAAATGACGCGGCCGATTGCAAAGCGGAACCTCTCAATGCTACGCCAACTCTTAATTCATCCTCCTAGCAGAAGGCAAAAGGGAGGTGATTGCGAGGGGCCGGATGCTGGTGCTCGGCATCGAAACCACCTGCGACGAGACCGCCGCCGCCGTGGTCGAGCGCGCCGACGACGGCCGCGGCGCCATCCTGTCCAATGTCGTGCTGTCGCAGATCGACCAGCATGCCGCATTTGGCGGCGTGGTGCCGGAAATCGCCGCCCGCGCCCATGTCGAGACGGTCGATCTCGTGGTCGCGCAGGCCATGAAAGACGCCGGCAAGACTTTTGCGGAGCTGGACGGCATCGCCGCCGCCGCCGGGCCGGGCCTGATCGGCGGCGTCATTGTCGGGCTGACCACCGCGAAGGCCATTGCGCTCGCGCACCGCAAGCCGCTGGTGGCCGTCAACCATCTCGAGGCGCATGCGCTCACTGCGCGGCTCACCGACAACATCCAGTTTCCCTATTGCCTGTTCCTCGCCTCCGGCGGCCATACACAGATCCTCGCCGTGCGTGCGGTCGGCGATTACATCCGTCTCGGCACCACGGTCGATGACGCCATTGGCGAAGCCTTCGACAAGACCGCGAAACTGTTGGGCCTCGGCTATCCCGGCGGGCCTCGCGTCGAACACATCGCGCAATTCGCCGATGCGTCGCGCTTCCCGCTGCCGCGGCCGATGCAGGGGCGGCCCGATGCGGACTTCTCTTTCTCCGGCCTCAAGACTGCGTTGCGGCTCGAAGCGGAAGCCATCGCGCCGCTCGGCGACAAGGACATCGCCGACCTTTGCGCGTCGTTCCAGCAGGCGGTCGTCGAGGTCGTGGTCGACCGGCTGCGTTCGGGCCTGCGTATCTTCCGCGACCGCTTCGGCGCACCGACTTCGCTGGTCGCCGCCGGCGGCGTCGCGGCCAATCAGGCGATCCGTAAGGTGTTGCATCGCCTCGCCTTCGAATTCGGCACCGTGCTGGTGCTGCCGCCGGCGGAGTTGTGCACCGACAACGGCGCGATGATCGCCTGGGCCGGCGCGGAACGCCTCGCGCTCGGCCGACAGGACATGCTCGATGTCGCGCCGCGGGCACGCTGGCCGCTCGACGAACTTGCCTCGGCAAGGGGCGCGTTGCAGCGCACGGCGGCGTATAAATGAGTATTTGCAAATGAGCGCGCGCCTGTGAGCGGCTTCGACACCATCTCCGTGCTCGGCGGCGGCGCGTGGGGCAGCGCGCTGGCAGATGCCTGCGCGCGCGCCGGCCGCAGCGTGACGCTGTGGGAATTCGACGCCGGCAACGCCGCCTATCTGAAAGAAAAGCGCGAGAGCAGGTTCCTGCCCGGCGTGAAACTGCATGACGCGATTGCCGTCACGCGGGATCTTGCCGTCGCTGCGAAAGCGCAGGCCGTCCTTCTCGTCGTGCCGGCGCAGGCGGCGCGCTCCGTACTCACCGAGCTCGCCACGCTGATCAGCAACGGCACGCCGGTCGTGACCGCGGCGAAGGGCATCGAGCGCGGCACCGGCAAGTTCATGACCGAGATCGTCGGCGAATGCGCGCCGAACGCCTCACCGGCTATTCTCTCCGGCCCGAGTTTCGCGATCGATGTTGCGCGCGGGCTGCCGACCGCGGTGACGCTTGCGGCGCATGATACGGCGCTTGCGGCTGCGCTGGCGCAGGCGATCGGCTCGCCGACATTCCGGCCCTATCATTCGGGCGACGTGCGCGGCGTCGAGATCGGCGGCGCAGCGAAGAACGTGCTGGCGATCGCAGCCGGCGTCGTCGCCGGCCGCAAGTTCGGCGCGAGCGCGGCAGCCGCGTTGATCACCCGCGGCTTTGCCGAGCTGATGCGCTTCGGCAAGGCCTATGGCGCAAAGGCGGAAACGCTCACCGGCCTGTCCGGCCTCGGCGATCTGGTGCTTACTTGCTCGAGCCCGCAGTCGCGCAATTATTCGTTCGGCGTCGATCTCGCACAGGGCAAGAGCCCGCGCGAGGCCGGCGGCGGCAAGCTTTGCGAAGGCGCCTTCACCGCGCCGGTGCTGCTCGACATGGCGCGCGCAAAGAACGTCGAGATGCCGATCGCCGCCGCCATTGCCGCCGTCATCGCCGGCAAGCTCACCATCGACGCGGCGATCGAGGCGCTGCTCGCGCGCCCCGTCGGAGAGGAATAGCGAAATGGCTTACTGGCTCGTGAAATCGGAACCGGATGTCTGGTCGTTCGAGCAGCAGAGCAAGAAAGGCGCCAAGGGCGAAGCCTGGACCGGGGTGCGCAATCACACCGCGAAGCTCAACTTGATGAAGATGAAGAAGGGCGACCGCGCCTTCTTCTATCACTCCAATATCGGCAAGGAGGTCGTCGGCGTCGTCGAAGTTGCGCGCGAGCACTATCCGGACCCGACCGCGAAGGCGGGCGACCCCTGGGTCGTCGTCGATTTCAAGGCGGTCGAGCCGCTGCCGAAGCCGGTGACGCTCGAGGCGATCAAGCAGGAACCGAAGCTCAAGGACATGGCGCTGATTAAGCTGTCGCGGCTGTCGGTTCAGCCGGTGACCGCGGACGAATGGAAGCTCGTCTGCAAGATGGGCGGGCTGAAGTAGAATCTGTCATGCCCGGCTTTATGCCGGGCATCCACGTCTTCCAAACTGACGCCAAGCAAGACGTGGATGGCCGGGACAAGCCCAGCCATGACGAGAACGCGGCGAACACGCTGAAAACGCAACGAAAGTCGCACCTCGCCGCCCTTGTCGCTGGCGGCGCGGCGAGCGCATAATATGGGCAAAGTCACGAAAAACGGCGGCCCGGAGCGTCAAACGCGCCTGTCCGGGCGGGAGGGATCAGTAAATGTCCGACGACCACATCCATCCGGTTCCGGCTGAGTGGACAACTCGCGCCTTCGTCAACGCGGCGAAGTACAAGGAAATGTATGCGGCCTCGACCAAGGACCCGAATGCTTTCTGGGCCGAGCAGGCCAGGACGCTCGACTGGTACAAGACGCCGACCAGGATCAAGAACACCTCCTACGCGCCGGACAATGTTTCGATCAAATGGTTCGAAGACGGCGTCCTCAACGTCGCCTACAACTGCATCGACCGCCACCTGAAGACGCGCGCCAATCAGACCGCAATCATCTGGGAAGGCGACGAGCCGACCGACGACAAGATCATCACCTATCAGGAACTGCACGACGAAGTCTGCCGCATGGCCAACATCCTGCGACTGCGCAACGTCAAGAAAGGCGACCGCGTCACCATCTACATGCCGATGATACCGGAGGCAGCCTACGCGATGCTTGCCTGCGCGCGCATCGGCGCCATCCACTCGGTGGTGTTCGGCGGCTTCTCGCCCGACTCGCTCGCCGGCCGTATCGAGGACTGCAAGTCGAACGTCGTCATCACCGCCGACGAAGGCGTGCGCGGCGGCCGCAAGATTCCGCTCAAGGCCAACACCGACGCGGCCATCGCAAAAGTGGGCGGCGTCGATCACGTCATCGTCGTCAAGCGCACCGGCGGCAAGATCGACTGGGATCCGGTCCGCGACGTCTGGTATCACGAAGCCGCGGCGCAGGTGACCGCCGAATGCCCTTGCGAGGAGATGAACGCGGAGGATCCGCTGTTCATTCTCTACACCTCGGGCTCGACCGGAAAGCCGAAGGGCGTGCTGCACACCACCGGCGGCTACCAGCTCTATGCCGCGATGACGCACAAATACGTCTTCGACTATCACGACGGCGACATCTACTGGTGCACCGCCGACGTCGGCTGGGTCACCGGACACAGCTATATCGTCTACGGCCCGCTGGCGAACGGTGCGATCACGCTGATGTTCGAAGGCGTACCGAATTATCCGACCATGTCGCGCTTCTGGGAGGTCTGCGACAAGCACAAGGTCAACATCTTCTACACCGCGCCGACCGCGATCCGCGCGCTGATGCAGGCCGGCGACGCGCCGGTGAAGAAAGCCTCGCGCCAGACGCTGCGGCTGCTCGGCTCGGTCGGCGAGCCGATCAATCCCGAGGCGTGGGAGTGGTACTATCGCGTGGTCGGCGACAGCCGCTGCCCGGTGGTCGACACCTGGTGGCAGACCGAGACCGGCGGCATCATGATCTCGCCGCTGCCCGGCGCCATCGCGCAGAAGCCGGGGTCCGCGACGTTGCCGTTCTTCGGCATCAAGCCGCAGATTGTCGACGCCGACGGCAAGGTGCTCGAGGGCGCCTGCACCGGCAATCTCTGCATCGCGGATTCGTGGCCGGGACAGATGCGCACGGTCTATGGCGACCATCAGCGTTTCGTCGACACCTACTTCAAGACCTATCCGGGCAAGTACTTCACCGGCGACGGCTGCCGCCGCGACGAGGACGGCTATTACTGGATCACCGGCCGCGTCGACGACGTCATCAACGTGTCCGGCCACCGCATGGGCACCGCGGAAGTCGAGAGCGCGCTGGTCGCGCATCCCAAAGTGTCGGAGGCCGCCGTGGTCGGCTACCCGCACGACATCAAGGGCCAGGGCATCTATGCCTACGTCACGCTGATGGCGGGCGAACCCGCGAGCGACGACCTGCGCAAGGAACTCGTTCAGTGGGTGCGCAAGGAGATCGGCGCCATCGCCCAGCCGGACAAGATCCAGTTCGCGCCGGGCCTGCCGAAGACGCGCTCCGGCAAGATCATGCGCCGCATCCTGCGCAAGATCGCCGAGGACGACTTCAAGGCGCTCGGCGACACCTCGACACTCGCCGATCCCGCCGTGGTCGACGATCTCGTCAACAACCGGCAGAACAAGCGCGCCACCGCCTAGATGGCACGCACCTCGCGACGCTAAAAAATCGGCCCGCCTTTCGGCGGGCCGAATTGCGTCGGCAGATTGCAGGACCGACGCCTGGGAGATGGTTTCGGGATAAGTCCCCGATCGTTCAATGACTACATTCTTGCAGCTACCGCGGCGTATCGCTTTGATGCATGTCAAATGCCCGGCACCATCCGCGCCTCGGCAATGCCGGACATAATTCAGGCCGGCGAAGCCTTGCCGCAATGGTAAACGCCGCGCGCCGCATTTGCGCGTTTACGTTACCGCCAGCTTCCTGATTACCCCCGCGCGCGGCGCATTATCATCGCCCCACTCGTTTTTCGGTTGGGGTCCTTCCAATGTCGCGTGTGTTGACGCGAGCCGTTCTCTTTGTGGTGATGATCACCGCAGGCGCCATGCTGGCAGCCGTCGCGGCACATCCTGCGACACATGATGTCGTCAAGGTGTCCGGTTACGCGCCGGGCACCATCGTCGTGAAAACCGGCGAGCGCCGGTTGCTCTATGTCATCGACCGCGAGCGGGCGCTGCGGTTTTCCGTCGGCGTCGGCCGCGAGGGCCAGCAGTGGCTCGGCCGTGCCAAGATCGAAGGCAAATATATCGAGCCGGACTGGGCGCCACCGGAGGTCATTCGCCGCGACCATCCGAATTTGCCGAAGGTCATTCCCGGCGGCTCCCCGCGCAATCCGATGGGCGCCGCGGCGCTGACGCTGCGCGGCGGCGAATACGCCATCCACGGCACCAACAATCCCGCCTCGATCGGCGGCTTCGTCTCTTATGGCTGCATCCGCATGCGCAATGCCGATATCAAGGCGCTGTACCGGCTCGTCGAAGTCGGCACGCCGGTGATCGTCGAACGGTGATGCAAGCAGTGCGCCGTCTTCTCGCCATTCTGATTGTCGCGCTCACGGCCATCGCCGCGACGGCGGCCTCGGCGCGCGACGTGGTGCCGATACGCAGCGGCTATCCGGCGGGCTCAATCGTCGTGCTGACCAACCAGCGCACGCTGCTCTACGTCATCGGCAATGGGCAGGCGATCCGCTATCCGGTCGGCGTCGGCCGCGCCGGCATGGCGTGGCACGGCACGGCCTCCATCGACACGATGCTGATCCGCCCCGACTGGTCGCCGCCGCGCGACATTCGCCGCGCCGAACCGCATCTGCCCCGCGTCATTGCCGGCGGCTCGCCGTCCAATCCGATGGGCGAAGCGGTGCTCGGCCTCAACCGCGGCAATTACGCGATCCACGGCACCAACAGCCCCAGCTCGGTCGGCCATTTCGTCTCGCATGGTTGTATCAGGATGTATAACCGCGACATTCTCGATCTCTACCGTCGCGTCGGCATCGGCACGCGCGTTTACGTGCTGCCGTAACGCGCTACCCGCACCAGCCTCGCCGCCGGCCACCCTCGTAGCGGCGCACCGCGCCTGCCGCGAGCAATTGCGCCGCCACGTCGCGGGTTGCGCGCGTCGACACCTCCGCATCGACACGGCCGCCATACTTGTCCTGGCCGATCCGCGAAATCCCGACATCGCCTTCGGCCAGCATGCGGGCCAGCGCGTCGCGCGCGATCACTGCGCGGCGATATTCATCCTCGCAGCGCGCGCTCATTTCCGGCGCGTCGATTCCGCGCAGCCGCACCTTCGTGGTGATCTCCATGCCGGGCCACACCGCGACGCGCGCCTCGAATGTGTCGCCGTCGATCACCTTCAGCACCTGCGCCGGGTGGCCGGACCGCAGCGTCGACGGCATCGCGGGCGTTGACGCCGGCGCTGCCGCCACAGCGCTGTCCGCTAGCCGCGGCGTCAGCCAGACGCCGCTGCCGAAACCGGCGCAAAGCCCGGCGGCAAAGGCCGCGGCGGCGAACAGCAGCGCGCCTTGCCGCGCCGTGGAGCCTTGCGATTTCGCTGTCAGGAACATTTTCCGATGTTTAGGATTAAAAGCACGATTCGGCAAGCGCAATCTGGGATTGAGTCGTTGGCAAAAGCCACAACCTACGCCGCGGTCATCGTCCCGCCGCAACGGCCTGCTCATTTGGCCGCTTGGCTCACGTTATCGACTGCCTGTCCGCTCGTTTGATCCCACCTCGTCCCCCATTCGTGGCAACAATCGCCACATGAATCGCCCGATGGCCCGTCCCAGCCGTTCGCCCCAGCCCGAAGTTCCCGGACTTTCCGCCCGCCGCATCGCCGTCGATATTCTCGAGGGCGTGCTGCGGCGCCGCCTGCCGCTCGACGAGCAGTTGTCCGGCAAGAGCGCCCATGCCGGCCTTCCGGGGCTTGCCGACCGCGACCGCGCGCTGATGCGCCGGCTCGTCACGACCGCGCTGCGCCGGCGCGGCACGCTGCGTCACTTCATCGGCGGTTTCCTCGACCGCGGCTTTCCCGCCGACGCCCCGCGTGCCGAAGCCATCCTGCTGATCGGCGCGACGCAAATTCTCTGGCTCGACGTGCCCGATCACGCCGCAGTCGATCTCAGCGTCCGGCTCGCGCAGGCCGACCGCCGCGCAGCGCGCTACGCCGGGCTGATCAACGCGGTGCTGCGGCGTGTGGCACGCGACCGCACCGCCATCGATACCGAAACGCCTTACGACACCCCGGACTGGCTGATGTCGCGCTGGACCCGTGCCTATGGCGAGAATACCGCCCGCGAGATCGCTCTCGCCAACGGCCGCGAGCCGGCGCTCGATGTCACGGTGAAGGACGATGCCGCGCACTGGGCGGAACGCCTGCATGGGCGCGTGCTACCGACCGGCACCGTGCGCACACTGGCGCAGGGCGACGTCACGCTGCTGCCCGGCTTCCATGAGGCCGCGTGGTGGGTGCAGGACGCCGCCGCAGCGCTGCCGGCGCGGCTGTTCGGCAATCTTGCCGGCAAGACGGTCGCAGACCTGTGTGCCGCGCCTGGCGGCAAGACCGCGCAACTCGCTGCGCAGCGTGCGCATGTGACTGCCATCGACCGTTCGCCCGCGCGCATGAACCGGCTGCGGGACAATCTCAAGCGACTGTCGCTGACGGCCGAGACCGTCGTTGCCGATCTTGCCGAGTGGTCGGGCGGACCGTTCGACGCCGTGCTGCTCGACGCACCGTGCTCCTCGACCGGCACCATCCGCCGGCATCCCGACGTGCCCTGGCTGAAAAGCGATGCCGACATCGCCGCGCTCGGTCCGACGCAAAGCCGTCTGCTCGACCGCGCCGTCGAACTGACGAAGCCGGGCGGCACGCTCGTCTATTGCGTGTGCTCGCTCGAGCTGGAGGAAGGCGCGGAGCAAATCGCGGCATTGCTCGCGCGCGATCCGCGTGTCCAGCGCGCGCCGCTGACGCCCGGCGAGCTGTTCGGCCATGCCGAATTCATCACCACCGAAGGCGACCTGCGAACGCTGCCCTGCCACTTGCCCGATTCGGAGCCGCGATGGGGCGGGCTCGACGGCTTCTTCGCCGCGCGGCTCGTGCGTGAATAGCCGCCTTTTCCGGCCTCTCCGGTGTCAATATTGGCCGGTCCGGCCCCCTTCGCTATCTTGAGGAGAGGACGGGAGAATCGCCCGCACGCGCCAACAACGAGAGCCTTCATGCCACAGGTCACGATCGGGGAGAGAATGAAGCTCTCCACGCTGATCGTCCGTCGTGCCCTGCAAGGCTTCGCAGGCGGCATCAAGGCGCATCCGCTGCTGCGCTGGCGCTATACGCCGGCCGGTACCGACCGTTTGCTGGTCGCGCCGCAGGACCTGCGCACCACCGACGCCACGCGCGCTTCCGAAATCTACGGCGGCCGCTTTGCCTTCGCCGGCAAGGTCGTGATCTGCGATCGCCGCTCCCCGTTCGAAATGACGCCACCGTCCGACGAGTGGGCGGTGACGCTGCTCGGCTTCGGCTGGCTGCGCCATCTGCGCGCGGCGGATTCCGCGATCACCCGCTCCAACGCCCGCGCTCTGGTCGAGGACTGGATCAGCATTCAGGGCGGCTGGCACAAGACCGGTTGGCGCATCGACATTCTGTCGCGGCGGATCATCTCATGGCTGTCGCAGGCGCCGCTCGTTCTTCAGGACGCCGACGCAAAATTCTACCGCCGCTTCATTCGCAGCCTCGCGCGGCAAGCGCGCTATCTGCGCCACACCGTGCGCAACGCGCCCGACGGCGCGGTGCGCATCCAGGCGCTTGTCGCGCTCTGCCTCGTCGCGCTGTGCATGGACGGCCAGTCGCGACAGCTGCGGCCGATGCTGCGGCGGCTGACTGCCGAGCTCGACCGGCAGATTCTTCCCGACGGCGGCCACATCAGCCGCAACCCCGGCACGCTGATCGACATCCTGCTCGACCTCTTGCCGCTGCGGCAGGTACTGGCGCATCGCAACGTGCCGCCGCCCGCCGGCCTCAACAACTCGATCGACCGCATGATGCCGATGCTGCGCTTCTTCCGGCTGGGCGACGGCAATTTCGGCCAGTTCAACGGCATGGGGCCGACGCCGGTCGATCTGCTCGCCACGGTGCTCGCCTACGATGACGCACGCGGCGCGCCCGTCGCCAACGCACCGCATTCCGGCTACCAGCGGCTCGAGACCGGCGACACCGTGATGCTGATGGACACCGGCAAGCCGCCGCCGCTCTCCGTGAGCCAAGACGGCCACGCCGGCTGCCTCTCGTTCGAAACGTCGTGGAAGCGCCATCGGCTGATCGTCAATTGCGGCCTGCCGGCGATGAATCGCGAGAACTGGCGCCAGGTCGCGCGCACCACCGCCGCTCATTCCACCGTGACGTTCAACGACACCTCGTCGGCCCAGCTTGGCAGCGGGACGTCGTTTCGCCGGCTGCTCGGCGGCATCCCGATTGTCGGCGGGCCGCACCGGGTCGCAACCGAGCGCCACGAGACGCAGGACGGCATCATTCTCTCGGCCACCCACGACGGCTATGCCCGCGAATTCGGCATCCTGCATCGCCGCGTGCTGCGGCTTGCCGCCGACGGCCGCGAAATCCACGGCGAGGACAATTTCCTGCCCGCGCATGGCGACAGCCTCCCGAAGAAGGGCGCCGACGACTACGCGATCCGTTTTCATCTGCATCCCGCCGTGAAGGCGAACCGGCTGACCGACGGCCACGGCGTCATGCTGACGCTGCCCGACCGCGACGTGTGGACCTTCGACTCGCACGGTTATCCGGTCGAGATCGAGGAGAGCGTCTATCTCGCAGGTCCCGACGGCCCGCGCCGCACCGTGCAGATCGTGATGTACGGCCAGGCGCGCGCCCGGCCGCGCGCCGCCTGGAGCTTCCAGCATACGCCACGCGCCAGTCAGGGTGCCCGCCGCTACCGCACCGACGAGCCGGAACTGCCGCTGGAAATGTAATCGGCGGGGAACTCCACAGCGCGCGGCCAAAGTCGGCTTGCAATCGCAGGCTCACCCGGTCGATATGGCGGCGAATGAGGATCCCATGAGCGACCATCCCCGCCGCGTTCTGCGCGCCCTGCTGTCGGTATCCGACAAAACCGGGCTGATCGAATTCGCCCGCGCCCTGTCGGAATTCGGCGTCGAACTGGTGTCGACCGGCGGCACGGCGAAAGCGATCAAGGACGCCGGCCTCAAGGTGATCGATGTCGCGGAGCTGACCGGCTTTCCGGAGATGATGGACGGCCGCGTCAAGACGCTGCATCCGAAAGTGCATGGCGGCCTGCTGGCGATCCGCAACAACAAGGAACATCAGGCGTCGATGGCGGAACACCACATCCGCCCGATCGATCTGCTGGTGGTCAATCTGTATCCGTTCGAGGCGACGGTCGCGAAGGGTGCAAGCTTCGAGGATTGCGTCGAGAACATCGACATCGGCGGTCCGGCGATGATCCGAGCCGCGGCCAAGAACCACGACGACGTCGCGGTGGTGGTCGATGTCGAGGATTATGCGCGCGTGCTCGACGATCTCGCCAAACACAGCGGCATGACGACCGCCCGCCTGCGCCGCTCGCTCGCCGCCAAGGCCTATGCCCGAACTGCCGCCTATGACGCCGCGATCTCCAACTGGTTCGCCGACGTGCTGAGCAATGCCGCGCCGGACTACCGCGCCTTCGGCGGCAAGCTCGCGGAGGCGTTGCGCTACGGCGAGAACCCTCACCAGAGCGCGGCGTTCTACAAAGGACCGGTCGCGCGCTTCGGCGTCGCCACCGCGAAGCAGGTGCAGGGCAAGCAGCTGTCCTACAACAACATCAACGACACCGACGCCGCCTATGAATGTGTTGCGGAGTTCGATCCGGCGCGCACCGCCGCCTGCGTCATCGTCAAGCACGCCAATCCGTGCGGCGTGGCCGAGGGCGGCTCCCTGCTTGCCGCCTACCGGAAAGCGCTTGCCTGCGACACGACGTCGGCCTTCGGCGGCATCGTCGCCCTCAATCGCAAGCTCGACGCCGAAGTCGCGCGCGCGATCACCGACATTTTCACCGAAGTCATCATCGCGCCGGACGCCGACGAGGAAGCGGTTTCGATTGTCGCCGCCAAGAAGAACCTGCGCCTGCTGCTGGCCGGCGGCCTGCCCGATCCGCGCGAGCGCGGCTGGATGGCAAAGACGGTCGCCGGCGGACTGCTCGTGCAATCCCGCGACAATGCGGTGATCGACGACATGCAACTCAAGGTCGCGACCAAACGCGCGCCGACCGAGGCGGAATTACGCGACCTGCGATTCGCCTTTCGTGTCGCCAAGCATGTGAAGTCGAACACAATCATCTACGCGAAGGATCTCGCCACCGTCGGCATCGGCGCGGGGCAAATGAGCCGGGTCGATTCCGCGCGCATTGCCGCCCGCAAGGCCGAAGACGCCGCCAAGGAATTAGGCCTCGCCGCGCCGATGACCAAAGGCTCGGTGGTCGCCTCCGACGCCTTCTTCCCCTTCGCGGATGGTCTTCTGGTCGCCATCGAAGCGGGCGCAACCGCGGTGATCCAGCCCGGCGGCTCGATGCGCGACGACGAGGTCATCAAGGCCGCAGACGAGCACAATATTGCGATGGTGGTGACCGGCACGCGGCATTTCCGGCATTAGAAAGTCGCACGGGCGTTATTCTCGCGCCAGATCGCCCAGCAGACTCGCCGCCACCGTCAGCTTGGACAGCGTGAGGCCGGAACCGGCGATCTCGTGAATGGCGGCGCGGATGCGCTCCACCTCCGCCTTGCGCGGCTCGACCCAATGCTCGACCGCACCGGCGCCTGCTGCGCCCGCGTCCTTGCCGTTGCCGACCATCGCGGCGGTGAGCCGCCGTTCCGCATCGCCGATCGAATCGAGCGCGCGGTCCAGCGCGAGGCGGTCGAAATAGTCCGTAACGACGATGCCCGGCACCGCGCTGGCGACGCGATCGAGCTGGAAGAAGGCTTCGGTCGCGAAATAGGTCGCGGTGACCTCGGCAACGGGCTTTTTCGCGCGGTCGGCCACCAGCACGATATCCGGCGCGGATTTCAGTTCCGTGAGGCTGCCAATCCGACGTGCAAGCCGCTCCGGCACGCCGGCCTTGGTCAGTTCCGCGATGCGCGCCGCGCGCGCCCCCGACGCCTGCTTCGACAGCGCATCGTCGAGCGCCTTCTCCACCTGCGCGATGCCGTCGCGGTAATGCGCGATGACCTTCTCAAGCCCGGCGGCGAGATCGACGTTGCGCAGGAACCAGACCAACCGGTCGAGCAGCAGGTCCTGCACGGCGGCATAGAGCGACAACTGGACGCCGCCCGGCACCTTGTTGTCCAGCGCATCGATCTCGGAGTTCAATTCGACAAGACCGTAACTGTTGCGCACGGCGGCGAAGGCGGCGGCAATTTCCGGCGGGGCCGCGCCGGTCTGATCGCCGATCCGCACGATCAGTGTCGCGCCGCCGCGATTGATCATCGAGTTGGTCAGTTGTGTCGCGATGATCTCGCGACGCAATCGATGATCCTGCAGGGCCTGCGGAAACCGCTCGGTCATTTCCTTGGGGAAATAGCGGTTCAGCTCGCGGCCGAGATAGGGATCGTCCGGCACCGATGAATCGAGCAGATCGTTGTAGAGCGTGAGCTTGGCGTAGGCGAGCAACACGGCCAGCTCCGGCCGCGTCAGCGGCTGGTTGCGCTTGCGCCGGTCGGCCAGCGCCAGCTCGTCGGGCAGATATTCGACCGCGCGATCGAGATGACCGTGTTTTTCGAGAAGCTGCATCAGCCGCTGCTGAAAACCGAGATCCTCGAGGCCGCGCCGCTGCGCGAGCGACAGCGCTAGAGTCTGCTGGTAGTTGTTGCGCAACACGAGGCGGGCGACTTCATCGGTCATCTCGGCCAGCAGCACGTTGCGCGCCTCGATGGAGAGCTTGCCGGCGCGCACCGGCGCGGCGAGCGCGATCTTGATATTGACTTCGATGTCCGAGGTGTTGACGCCCGCCGAATTGTCGATCGCGTCGGTGTTGAGCCGGATGTCGCGCTGTGCCGCCTCGACGCGGCCGCGCTGCGTCATGCCGAGATTGGCGCCTTCGCCGATCACCTTGCAGCGCAGGTCCGCACCGGTGACGCGAATTGCGTCATTGGCGCGATCGCCAACCGCCTCGTCGCTTTCGCTCGAGGCGCGGATATAGGTGCCGATACCGCCGAACCACAGCAGATCGACATTGAGCTTCAGCACGGCGCGCATCAACTCGTGCGGTGTCACGCGCTCGGCAAGGCCCAGCAACGCCTGCGCCTCGGCGCTGAGCGTAATCTCCTTGGCCTGCCGCGGATAGATGCCGCCGCCCTTCGAGAGCAGCGCCTTGTCATAGTCCTGCCAGCTCGACCGCGGCAGATCGTAAAGCCGCTTGCGCTCGGCAAAGCTCTTGTCCGAGTCCGGATCGGGGTCAATGAAAATGTCGCGGTGGTCGAACGCGGCGACCAGCCTGATCGTCTTTTCACGCAGCATGCCGTTGCCGAACACGTCGCCCGACATGTCGCCGACGCCAGCCACCGTGAATGGCGTGTCGTGGATGTTGACGTTCATCTCGCGGAAGTGCCGCTTGACGGACTCCCACGCGCCGCGCGCGGTGATGCCCATCGCCTTGTGGTCGTAGCCGGCCGAACCGCCGGACGCGAAGGCGTCGTTCAGCCAGAAGTCATGGGCGATGGAAATGTCGTTCGCCGTGTCGGAGAAGGTCGCGGTGCCCTTGTCGGCGGCGACGACCAGGTAGGGATCGTCGCCGTCATGCCGCACCACATCCCGCGGCGGGATGATCTTGCCGTCCGGCGCGATGTTGTCGGTGATATCGAGCAGCGTCGCGATGAACAGCTTGTAGCTGGCGACGCCTTCCGCCATCACCGCCTCGCGCGGCGACTTCGGCAAATGCTTGGGCACGAAGCCGCCCTTGGCGCCGACCGGAACGATGACGGCGTTCTTGACCTGCTGCGCCTTCACGAGACCGAGGATTTCGGTGCGGAAATCCTGCGGCCGGTCGGACCAGCGGATGCCGCCGCGCGCCACCTTGCCGAAGCGCAGGTGGATGCCTTCGACGCGCGGCGAATAGACGAAGATCTCGTAGAGCGGTCGCGGCGCCGGCAGATCGGTGATCTTGCGGCTTTCCAGCTTGATCGCGATCTGCGCCTTCGGCTGGCCGTCGGCGCCGGATTGATAGAAATTCGTCCGCAGCGCCGAGGTCACCGCGTTGACGAAGTGGCGCAGGATGCGGTCTTCGTCGAGGCTCTCGACCAGACCGAGCGCGCTTTCGATCCGGGCAACGATCCCCTTCTCGACATTCTCCCGCCCCGGGCCGATTGCGGGATCGAACCGTGTGTGAAACAGCGCGACGACATCGGCGGCAATCGCCGCATGCCGCGTCAGCGTCGTCCACATATAGTCCTGCGAATACGGCACCCGCGCCTGTCGCAGGAAACGTGAGACGGTACGCAGCAACACCACGTCGCGCCACGCCAGGCTGCCGAGCAGCACAAGCGCATTGTAGCCGTCGTTCTCGGCAAGGCCGCGCATCACCGCAACGAAGGCGGCTTCGAGCCGCGCCTTGTGATTGTCGAGCGCGACCGGACCGCCGTCGCGGCGCTCGAGCAGCATGTCATGCAGCCAGATGTCGGCCTCACCGTCCTCGCGCGCGCCGACGGGGAAGGTGCGCTCGTCGACCACGCGGAAGCCCATGTTTTCCAGCACCGGCACGCGCTCGGACAACGGCAGCGGCCGCGCCTTGCTCCACACTTTCAGGCCGACGGTGCGCGGGTCGTCGTCGCCGTGCGGATAGAATTCGACGCCGAGCGGATGCGCGTCGCTCAACTGCCCGATCAGACCGAGATCGTGCACGGCCTCCGCGGGCCGATAGGCATCGCGGTAGCCGGCAGAAAACGCTGCAGCGTAGCGCTCGAACAAGGCGCGCGCCTTTGCCGGCTCATGCGCCTGAGCCAGCGCGGCGGTGAAACCGTCGGCCCAGGTGCGCACGATATCCTCGACCGCGTCTTCCAGCGTAGTGCGGTCGATCTCAGGCGTCGGACCGCTGTCGCGGCCGATGATGAAATGCACGCGCGCCAGCCGACCTTCGGGAAACGACGGATAATAGGCCGACACCCGGCCGGCAAAGGCGCGGGCAAGATACTCGCCCACGCGCTCGCGCACCCGGCTGTCGTAGCGTTCGCGCGGCACGAAGACGAGCACCGAGACGAAACGATCGAAACCGTCCGACCGCGCCAGCACGCGTACGCGCGGCCGTTCGTCGAGCTGGAGGATCGCCATCGTGAAACGGTAGAGTGTGTCCTCGTCGATCTGGAACAGCTCATCGCGCGGATAGTTCTCGATGACGTTGGCCAGCGCCTTGCCGGAATGGCTGTCCTCGGCAAACCCGGCGCGCTTCTCGATCGCTTTGAACTTGCGCCGCAGATACGGAATGTTGCGCACCGAGCGCGTGTAAGCCGTCGAGGTGAACAACCCGACGATGCGGAATTCGCCGATCAGCTTGCCGGCGGCGTCGAAGTGCTTGACGCCGATATAGTCGAGATGGACGTGCCGGTGCACCAGCGAGCGCACATTCGCCTTGGTGACGATCAGCAGCCGCGGCTCGTGCAGGAAAGCCATGATCTGCGGCGTATATTCGAGCAGCTCATCGCCGCGCCGCAGCACCCGCATGTCGCGGGCGCGCATCACACCGAGCGCATTGTCGAAATCCGGCGTCAGCCCGTCGCCCGAGGACGACAGCGCATATTCACGAATGCCAAGAAACGTGAAGTTGTCGGCCAGCAGCCATTCGAGGAACTGCACGGCTTCCGCGATGTCCTCGACCGGCAGCGGCGGCGGACTGGCTTTGAGTTCAGCGACAAGCTGGCCGACGCGGGCGAGCATCGGTTTCCAGTCAGTCACCGCGAGTCGCACCTGGCTTAATGCCTCCTCGATCCCTTCCGTGATCGCGGCGGCGCGTGCCTCGGCGACCGCCTCGACATGAATATGGATGAAGCTCTCGCGGTGGCCCTCGCCGTATGTGACGAGTTGGCCTGCGCCGCCGCGCTCCGCCATCAGCACCGGATGGGCGACGAGATGAATGCGCAGGCCCTGCCGCTGCAGCTCCGACAGCACCGAGTCGACCAGGAACGGCATGTCGTCATTGACGATCTCGATCAGCGTTTCCGGCCGCGCCGACAATTTCGCGGGCACGACGCGCAGCTTCGGAGCGCCCGGCTCACGCGCCGCGAAGAAAGCCCAGGCGCTTTCGGCGAGTTGCAGCAGATCGCCGGCGCCGTAACGAGTGAGATCCTCCGCCGCCGAGCGCGCGAACAGCCGCACCAGAAAATCGAGCGGCACATGCTCGACCGAACCCGACGCATCCTCCGGATGCCGCGCGGCGAGCGCTACGCCGGCCGCCTCGATCAGCGATTGCGCGGCGCGCAGTTCCTCGTCGGGGTGCTCGACAGGCATAACGGTATTCCGGCGCTGAGACGTCACGGGGGGGTGAGTCGCGAAACGGAGTGTTCACGATCCGGGCAGGACCGTCGAGAGCAAGCCGTCTCTTATTGACCGCAAGATGACGCTCTCACGCACTTGCGCATTGGCACGATAACGAATTGAGCGAAAACATGAAATCTCGCTCGCCATCTCGTTCCACGCCATGCCGGAACAGTGTAGGCTCGCCGACAAAGATTGGGTCCAGTCGAAGACGGGGCGGGAATGGCTAAAGCCATGAAGAAGGCTGCCGGCAAAGCCGCAGCGAAGGTCCTGGAGACCAGGACCAGCACGAAATCGAAGGTGACGGCCGGCAGCGGCAAAAGCACGGCAAAATCCGAGACGAAGGCCGCAGACGACGCACCGGTCGTCGCGCTCAAGCTGCCGGCGGCGAAACTATCCCCGGCGATGGCCGCCTATTTCAAGAAGTGCCAGGACAAGCTCGGCTTCGTGCCGAACGTGCTCGCGGCTTACGCCTTCGACAACGCCAAGCTCGAAACCTTCGTCGCGATGTACAACGATCTGATGCTCGGCGACTCCGGCCTGTCGAAACTCGAGCGCGAGATGATCGCGGTCGCGGTGTCGTCGCAGAACCGCTGCTATTATTGCCTCACCGCGCATGGCGCGGCGGTGCGGCAATATTCCGGCAACCCGCTGCTCGGCGAGCAGATCGTCATGAACTACCGCGCGGCCCGGCTCGACCGCCGCCAGCGCGCGATGCTGGATTTTGCCGTGAAGCTCACCTCGCAGCCCTGGGGCGTGGAAGAAGGCGACCGCGAGCGCCTGCGCCGCGCCGGCTTTACCGATCGCGACATCTGGGATATTTCCGCGGTGGTCGGCTTCTTCAACATGTCGAACCGCGTGGCCTCCGCGACCGACATGCGGCCAAACACGGTCTATCACGGCCAGGCACGTTAACCCGGCCTGTTGTCATGATCCTTCGCCATCTCGCGCCTGCCGTTTTCGCGTTGCTTGTCGCGTTTGCCGCGGCAACGGCTCGCGCCCAAACCCCGCAATCCGTGCCGCACGCCGTCCACGCCGACAACGGCATGGTGGTGGCGCAGGAGGCGCGCGCCGCGCGCATCGGCGCGGAGATCCTCAAGAAGGGCGGCAACGCCGTGGACGCCGCGGTGGCGGTCGGCTTCGCGATGGCGGTCACTTATCCGCGCGCCGGCAACATCGGCGGCGGCGGCTTCATGGTGATCCATCTCGCGACCGGCGACGACGTCACCATCGATTATCGCGAGACCGCACCGGCCGCCGCAACACGCGACATGTTCCTCAACGCTGCCGGCGAGGCGGACCCGGCGAAATCTCGCGACAGCGCATTGTCGATCGGCGTGCCGGGCACCGTCGCCGGTCTCGCGCTGGCGCAGGCGAAATACGGTTCCGGCAAGTTCTCGCTGGCCGACCTGATCGGTCCCGCAATCGCGCTGGCGCGCGACGGCATTCCCGTCGAGGATGACGTGGCCGACTCGCTGCCGAGCGTGCGCGCGCGGCTGGCGCGCTGGCCTTCGTCGGCCAAGATTTTCCTGAAAGGCGACGGCGCGCCGCTCGTGCAGGGCGACCGGCTGGTGCAAAGCGACCTCGCCGACACGCTGGAGCGCATTGCCCGCGAGGGTTCGCGCGCTTTCTACGAAGGCGAAATCGCCAACAAGCTCGCCGCCAGCATTCAGGCCGCGGGCGGCATCATGACAGCCGCCGACCTGAAAAATTATCACGCCACCATTCGCGCGCCGGTGCGCGGCACCTATCGCGGCTATGACATCGTCTCGATGCCGCCGCCCTCCTCCGGCGGCGTGCATCTCATCGAGATGCTGAACATTCTGGAAGGCTACGAGCTGAAAACGCGCGACGCCGCATCGCTGCACCTGATGATCGAGGCGATGACGCGCGCCTATGCCGACCGCGCCACCTATCTCGGCGATCCCGAAACCGTGCAGGTCCCGGTCAAGGGCCTCACCTCGAAGGCTTACGCAAAATCGCTGCGCGCGAGCATCACCGAGAAGGCGACGCCACCGGCGACCGTGCGGCCCGGCAACCCCTCGATTCACGAAGGCGACAACACCACGCATTACTCCGTCGTCGATCAGGACGGCAACGCGGTGTCGAACACCTACACGCTGAATTTTTCCTACGGCCTCGGCTTCGTCGCCGACGGCACCGGCATCCTGATGAACAACGAGCTGGACGACTTCACCGCGAAGCCCGGCGCAGCCAATGCCTTCGGGCTGGTCGGCTTCGAGGCGAACCTGCCCGGCCCGAACAAGCGGCCGCTGTCGTCGATGACACCGACCATCGTTCTGAAAGACGGCGAACCGGTGCTGGTCACCGGCTCGCCCGGCGGCAGCCGCATCATCACGGCCGTGCTGCAGGTCATCGTCAACGTGCTCGACTTCAAGATGCCGGTGAACGAGGCCGTCGGTGCGCCGCGGCTGCATCATCAGTGGCGGCCGGAGGATGTGTTCGTCGAGCCGGGATTCGACGCGGACACGCTCGCGGACCTCGGCCAGCGCGGCCACAAGATCACGCCGACGCGGCCCGGCACTTCGGCAAATTCCATTGCCGTGACAGACGACGACGTGATCGGCGCGGCGGACGCCCGCACGCGCGGCGCGCTAGCGGTGGGGCACTAGCGCATGAACGATCCCAACAGTTCCGTCGCGCGGGTGCGTAACGCATTGCTCGCAGCAAACCACGCCGACACCATTTCAGAATTTCCCGACGGCACCCGCACCGCGCAGGACGCGGCGAATGCCGTCGGTTGCACGGTGGCGCAGATCGCCAAATCGATCGTGCTGCGCGCCGGCGATGAAGTGGTGCTGGTGATCGCCTCGGGCGCGAACCGCATCGACACCGGCAAGGTCGCCGCGCTCATCGGCCGCGCGGTGAAGCCCGCCGAAGGGCGGTGGGTGCGCGACACCACGGGCTTCGCGATCGGCGGCGTCGCGCCGCTCGGTCACGCGATCAAGCCGCATGTGCTGATCGACCGCGATCTCCTGACCTGCGACCCGGTGTGGGCGGCAGCCGGCTCGCCGCGTCATGTCTTCCGCACCACGGCGCAAGACCTCGTCCGCCTCAGCGGCGGCAAGGTCGCGGACGTGCGCGAGGACAAAGCCTGAGCGCCGGCCGAAGCGACCGCCAGAATTTTGAAGATTTGCCAAGAGAAACTGGAGCGGGCGAAGGGATTCGAACCCTCGACCCCGACCTTGGCAAGGTCGTGCTCTACCCCTGAGCTACACCCGCATCCGAGGCCGTTCCTATAGCCACAGGAGGCGGGCCTTGGCAACGGCTTTCGGTCTCGCGGCAATCGGCCGCGCGCGGTGGCGTTAACGCCTCATTTTCATGCGAACCGCGCGGGGAACCGGCCGGACGGCGGTAACGCCTGCCCTCACCGCTGCCGGGAATGCCGCCGCTCACGCGTGGTGTCCCAACGCGGATTGCGGTTACAGACGCCCCGGTTGCCGCCCAGGATCACCTGCCGGCACTCCGCGATGGTGGCGTAACTGCAATCTTCCGTCACTAGGCCCCAGCCCTGATCGGCGACCGCGCACCAGGGGCCGACGCGCTGGGGCGCCGAAGCACAGGCGGACAGGCCCAGCACGAGAAAAGTAAGGGCGAGCGGCACGAGACTCACGGTTTGGCGCATGGCTTCCTGAACCCTTTCCGTCGATGGCACGCGACGCAGTCTTGTGACTTATATTGTCGCGATGGCGGCGATACCAGACCAGCTTTTTGCCTTTCTCGACGGCTTGGGTATTGCGCACAAGACCGTCACCCATCCGCCACTGTTCACCGTGGAGCAATCCCGTGCGCTGCGCGGCCAGATTCCCGGCGGCCACACCAAGAACCTGTTCCTGCGCGACAAGAAGAACGCGCTCTTTCTTGTCGTCGCCGAGGAAGACGCAGAGATCGAACTGAAAAGCCTGCACCACAAGCTCGGCGCAGGGCGTTTCTCGTTCGGCGCGGCGAACCTGCTTCGCGATGTGCTGGGCGTCGAACCGGGCTCTGTCACCGCCTTCGGGGCGATCAACGATACCGAGGGCCGCGTGACGGTCGTGATCGACAAGGCGCTGATGGACCACGCCACCATCAATTGCCATCCACTGGTCAATACGATGACCACCGCGATCGCCCGCGACGATTTGATCCGCTTTCTGGAGGCGACCGGGCACCCGCCGCGGGTCGAGCAGGTCTCCGGTGGCCCCTGATCCGGCCGCAAACCGCTGATTGCATTCGTCCCCCGCATACCCAATTAATGGGGGTGGAATACCGGCCCTGCGGGGCGAAAGCCGGTCCAGAGACCGGATCAAGAAACGAGGCGTCATGCTGCAAAATGGGGGAACAGCCGCTCCGGCTGCGTCCGACGATCTGGTCCGCGACACCACCACGCAGACCTTCATCAAGGATGTCATCGAGGAGTCGAAGCGCCAGCCGGTGCTGGTGGACTTCTGGGCGCCGTGGTGCGGCCCGTGCAAGCAGCTCACGCCGGTCATCGAAAGGTCGGTGCGCGCCGCCAAGGGCAAAGCGAAGCTCGTGAAGATGAACATCGACGAGCACCCCGCCGTCGCGCAGCAGATGGGGATCCAGTCGATCCCCGCCGTCATCGCCTTCGTCAACGGCCAGCCGGCCGACGGATTCATGGGGGCGCTGCCGGAAGGCCAGGTCGTCGCCTTCATCGAGCGGCTGACCAAGAGCGAGATCGGCGGCGAGGAAAAGGATTTGCTCAAGACGGCCGAGGCTGCGCTGGCCGAAGGCGACGCCGCGGGCGCGGCCGACATCTATGCGCAGGTGCTTGCCGGCGACAGCAACAACATCGCCGCGCTCGCCGGCCTCGCGCGCGCGCACGTCGAAGCGGGCAATCTCGATCAGGCGAAAAACACGCTCGCCATGGTTCCGGCCGCCAAGCAGAACGACAGCGCCGTCGCCGCCGCGCGCGCCGCGGTCGAGCTCGCCGAACAGGCGAAATCGATCGGTCCGCTTGGCGATCTCGAAGCGAAAGTGTCGGCCGATCCCCTCGATCATCAGGCTCGTTTCGATCTCGCGGTCGCGCTCAACGCCGCCGGCAAGCGCGCCGAGGCGACCGACCATCTCCTCCAGATCGTGCGGCGCGACCGCAAATGGAACGACGACGGCGCCCGCAAGCAGCTCGTGCAGTTTTTCGAGGCTTGGGGCGGCGCCGACGAAGCGACCGTCGATGGCCGCAAAAAGCTGTCGTCGATTTTGTTTTCGTGAGGTCTTGTTCCTCATCCGCCGCGATGCGTCGCCTGCGCGATACTCATCGGGATGAAGGTGCAAGTTGTACGAAGGAGTTTCGTACATGCCGATGAATGCGAGCTATCGCGGGCCGGTCGACATGCCGTCCGTCATCCCGGTGTTCCCGCTGCCCGGCGCGCTGCTGTTGCCGCGCGGGCAAATGCCGCTCAACATTTTCGAACCGCGCTATCTCGCGATGGTCGATGACGCGTTGCGCGACGGCCACCGGCTGATCGGCATGATCCAGCCCGACCCGGCGCATAACCGCGGCGGCTCCGACAGCCATCCCGTGCTGTTCAAGATTGGCTGCGTCGGCCGCATCACCCAGCTCGCGGAAAGCGGCGACGGCCGTTACCTGCTGGAACTCACCGGGGTCGCGCGCTTCCGCATCGAGGAAGAACCGAAGGTGCTGACGCCCTACCGGCAATGCCGCATCACCTTTGCGCCGTTCGCCGACGATTTCGTCGCGCGCAAGGGCGAGCAGGCGGTCGATCGTCAGGCGGTCATCACCGCACTGCGCGACTTCCTGAAGGCGAACGATCTCAAGGCGGACTGGGACGGCATCGAAAACGCGCCCAATGAGGCGCTGGTCAACGCGCTCGCCATGATGTCGCCTTACGGCGCCGCCGAAAAGCAGGCGCTGCTGGAGGCGCCGGATCTCAAGACCCGCGCGGAAATCCTGGTCGCCGTAACGGAGATCGAACTCGCCAAGCAGAAAAGCGACGGCGATCCGCCCCTCCAGTAATCCGCGCACTGTGCTATAAGCCTGTCATGTCATCGGAACCCGAACGTCCCGCCGGCGCGGTCGATCCCAAGCTGCTTGAAATTCTGGTGTGCCCTGTCACCAAGGGTCCGCTAGAATTTGACGCCGCGAAACAGGAACTCATTTCAAAGCGCGCAAAGCTCGCTTACCCGATCCGCGACGGCATTCCGATCATGCTGGCGGACGAGGCTCGCGCGCTCGAATAGAGCCGCTCACGCACGGCAGGCATGCCGCGCATCCCTCGCTCCCGGAAATGTCAACGCTCGCGCCGCAGACATTCGCGCCCGCGCCGGATAAAACCACTGCCGTCAGTAACCGGAGACACCGCGATGATGAAAATCTGGGGCCGCAACACCTCGTCCAACGTGCAGAAGGTCATGTGGGCGGTCGACGAACTCGGGATCGAGGTCGAGCGCATCGACGTCGGCGGCGCCTTCGGCAAGGTCAAGGAAGCACCTTATCTCGCGATGAACCCGAACGGCCTGGTGCCGACGCTCGAGGAAGACGACGGCTTCCTGCTCTGGGAATCGAATTCGATCGTGCGTTATCTCGCGGGAAAATTCGACAAGACCGGCATGCTGGAGCCGAAGGACTCCAAGGCCCGTGCGCTGGCAAACCAGTGGATGGACTGGCAGCTATCTGTGTGCGGTCCCGGCATCATTCCGGTATTCTGGCAACTGATCCGCACGCCGCCGGAAAAGCGCGACATGGCGGCAGTCAAATCCTTCACGGAAAAGAGCATCGAGAATTTCGGGATGCTCGACGCGCAGCTCGGAAAAACCCAGTTTGTCGCCGGCGATGCGTTCTCCTATGGCGACATTCCGGTCGGCGTCATGTGCTACCGCTTCGTGCAATTGGTGCCGGATCGGCCGAAGACGCCGAATCTCGACCGCTGGTATGCGGCGATCTCGGGCCGCAAGGCGTTCAAGACTCAGGTCGGCAGCGTCCCGCTGAGCTGAAAATTCAGATCGCCTCGCCGCGCAGCAGCTTCGGCACGTCGCCGGTGAAGCCGGCGGCTTCGCGGATAAAAACGCTCTTCAAGGCCGGCATGCGCTCGACCAGCCCAAGCCCGATATCGCGCACGAGGCGCAGCGCATCCGATTTGTTGGAGAACAATTTGTTCAAGCCATCGGTCGCGACGCCCATCGTCATGGTGTCGAACCGCCGCCAGCGCTGGTAGCGCTCGAGCGTTTCGGCATCGCCCGGATCAAGCCCAAGCCGCGCCGCATCGGCGACGACTTCGGCCAGCGCCGCCGCGTCACGCAAGCCCATGTTGAGGCCCTGCCCCGCGATGGGGTGAATGACATGGGCGGCGTCGCCGATCAGCGCCAGCCGCTCGCCGATGAACGAGCGCGCCGTGTGCAGGCCGAGCGGAAAGGCGCGTTTCGGCCCTGACACCTTGATGTCGCCGAGCTGCAGGCCGAAGCGTTTCTCCAGTTCGGCGTGGAACTCGTCATCGGACAGCGCGAGCAGCCGCTCAGCCTCTTTCGCGGTTTCGGTCCACACGATCGAGGAGCGCCGGCCGGTCAGCGGCAGGATCGCGAACGGCCCGGCGGGGAGGAAATGCTCCTCGGCACGGCCGTTGTGATCGCGCTCATGCTCGACCGTCATCACCAGCGCCGACTGATCGTAGTTCCAGCCATGCGTCGCGATGCCGGCGCGCTCGCGCACCGCGGAACGCGCGCCGTCGGCGCCGACCAGCAGCCGCACCGACAGTTCATCGCCGGTCGATAAGGTGGCGCGCACCCTCTGCGGCTCCGCGACAAAATCCGTCACCGCGGCGGCGCGCAGATCGACGCCCTCCTCCTTTGCCTTCGCCACCAGAGCGTCGATCAGGTGCCGGTTCTCGACCATGTGGGCGAAGGCCTCGCCCGGCTCGACCTCGCCGCCGAAGGTCAGGAAGGTCGGCCGCACTGCGTCCTCGAGCTTGGAGTCGGTCACGACCATATCGAGCATCGGTTGGGCGTCGCCGGCAACCGCACCCCAGATTCCGATCGTCTCAAACAGCCGCCGCGCCGCAGCGGCGATCGCCGAGGCGCGCGGGTCTTTCGACGGCGTCGCCGCCAGCGCCGGGTCGGCGACCGTCACGGCGAAGCGCCCGCCCAGCGCCTGGCACAGCGCAATCGCCAGCGCGAGACCGGCGAAACCGCCGCCGGCGATCAAGACGTCGCTCTGGCTCTCACCTGAGGTCATTCAACTATCCTAATTAAGTCAGTAACTTAGGCAAGCATATCGTGTCGGCCGCGCGACATTTCAGCCCAGCCTCCGTCAAAATCCCTCCTATTCGACTAAAGTATAAGGCGCTTCGGGGACCCTTTGGTTCCCGCTTTGAGGAGGTGAATGTCATGGCGACAGAGCCACACACGATCGGTAGCAAAAGTCAGGTGCTGATCTGGGTAGTCTTGGCCATCGTCGTTCTGCTCGGCATCTATTTGACGGTCTGACCTGCGACTTGTCATCACGATGGAGACGGGCGGCAGCGTTTCGGCCGCCCGTCTTAATTGAAGCGTCACTCGCGGCCGCGTCTTGACTCGGCGTCATGCCCCGGCGTCATTGGTTTCCTTGCCAAGGAAGCCGGTGCCGTAATGTCCGCTGCCGTTCAGGAGTTGCTCAGTATCCTCGATCTCGAGCAGCTCGACCTCAACCTGTTCCGCGGCGTGTCTCCGAAGGTCACCTGGAACCGGGTGTTCGGCGGACAGGTGATCGCGCAGGCGCTTGCCGCCGCGATCCGCACCGTCGACGGCCGGCCGCCGCACTCGATGCACGCCTATTTCCTGCTCGGCGGCGACCCGAAGGTGCCGATCATCTACGACGTCGACCGCATCCGCGACGGCCGCAGCTTCACGACCCGCAATGTTACCGCGCGCCAGCACGGCCATCCGATCTTCTCGATGCTGGTGTCGTTCCACGCCGACGAAGACGGCTTCGATCATCAGGCGCCGATGCCGGACGTACCGCCGCCGGATACCCAGTTCGACAACCCGGAGACGCGCGACACATTGCTGGCGAAGATGCCGGAGACGGTGCGCCGCTTTTACCAGCGCGAGCGGCCGATCGAGCTGCGCCCCGTCGAGCTTGAGCGCTATCTCGGCCGAGAGTTCAAGCGCGACCGCGTCAACGTCTGGATGCGCGCCGCCGCTCCGCTGCCGGACGAGTCGGCGCTGCACCAGTGCGTGCTCGCCTATGCCTCCGACATGATGCTGCTCGATACCTCGCTCGCGCCCCACGGCCGCTCGCTGTTCGAGGCGGACTTCATGGGCGCGAGTCTCGACCATGCGCTGTGGCTGCATCGACCGTTCCGCGCCGATGAATGGCTGCTCTATTCGCAGGATTCGCCGAACCTGCACGGATCGCGCGGATTCTCGCGCGGGCTTATCTTCACACGCGATGGCAAGCTGGTCGCTTCGGTGGCCCAGGAAGGACTGGCGCGGCTGCGCCGGAAGCCGTCATGACCCGCCATCTGCTTTCCGCCATCTTCACCGCCGCACTCCTTATGACGAGCGCGGCCGCCTTCGCCGCCAGCGACAAGCAATCGGCGCCGCCCGGATCGTTCGACGGCGCGCCGGCGCAATACACCCGTTTCACCGCGACGGAGCTGACGCGCGGCTTTCTCGCGCTTGCCTTCGGCTCGGACCTGAGCATCGGCGCCAAATCGAAAGGCGTGCGGCGCTTTACGCATGACATCCGCGCCCGCGTCGTCTCGACCGGCAGCGTCAACCGCAAAACGGCGGTGGAAAAGATCATCGCGGAATACGCCGTGGCGGTGCCGAACCTGCGGCTGCGTCTCGCGCAGGGCGACGACGAGGCCGATATCACCGTGCGGCTGATCGATGAAGGCGACTTCGCCAACGCCATCGAATCCGCTTTCGGTCGCGAGACGGCGCGCGCCTTCGTCGAAAAGACCGACGCGCAATGCATGACCAGCGTGCGCTCCGACCGGGACGGCGAGATCGCACATTCGATTTCATTCGTGATCGTCGATCAGGGCGACGACGTCTTTCTCGATTGCGCCTATCACGAACTGCTGCATGCCTTCGGTCTGTCGAACCACGACGACAAGAACCCGTGGACCATGCTCAACCAGGAACGGCAGGTCGGCTATCTCACCGTCTACGACCGCTCGCTGCTGACCATTCTCTACGACCCGCGCATAGAGCCCGGCCTCACCCACGCCCAGGCCCGGCGCCTGCTGCCGAAACTGATCCACGATCTCGGGCTCGCCGATGGCGGACATCGTGCGCCGCATGACGGCGCTCTTGGTGGCAACAGGCGATAAGACAAAGCGGCTGCCCTAATCTGCACAAATCTTGTGCGGGTGTTCTCCGGCCCCTCGGCAAAATCCGCTTAAATTTTGGACTCTCAGTCGATAACGTGAGCACCGATCCGCCTGGCCGCGCGCCGGCGGGTTTTTAGTACGGGCTCGCCTCGTATTTCACGACCTGCGTTCCACTGCCGGGAAGGACCAGCCATGAAACTCATCATCGCCGTCATCAAGCCGTTCAAGCTCGACGAGGTGCGCGACGCGCTGACCGGCGCCGGCGTCCACGGCATGACCGTCACCGAGGTCAAGGGCTACGGCCGCCAGAAGGGCCATATGGAAATCTACCGCGGCGCCGAATACGCGGTGAATTTCCTGCCGAAGGTCCGCATCGAACTGGTGGTCGCGGACGATCAGGTCGAACCGGCGATGGCCGCGATCTCGACCGGCGCCAAGACCGGACAGATCGGCGACGGCAAGATCTTCGTGACCGACGTCGAACGCGCAGTCCGCATTCGCACTGGCGAGACCGACGCCGACGCAATCTGATTTTTCCAAACACAGGATATCGGGGGAAGCATGACCGGGGGGAACACCATGTCTTTCGCGCGCAGGACGATCGCGCTTTCAATCTTGCCGGCGATCGCGGCGACGCCGGCCTTCGCGCAGGGCGCCGCCGACGCGGCAAAAATCGATCCGGCCGACACGGCCTGGATGATCTCGGCCACCGCCTTTGTGCTGATGATGACGATACCGGGGCTTGCGCTGTTTTATTGCGGCATGGTGCGCAAGAAGAACGTGCTGGCGACGATGGCGCAGGCGCTCGCCGCCACCTTCATCGTTTCGATCCTGTGGGCGATGTTCGGATACTCGCTGACCTTCGTTGGCGGCGGACCGCTGCTCGGCTCGCTCGACCGGATTTTCCTCGCCGGCATGACGATCGATTCGATCTCGCCCGCGGCGAAGACGATCCCCGAATCGCTCTTCATGATTTACCAGATGACTTTCGCGGTCATCACCGTCGCGCTGGTCGCCGGTTCGGTGGCCGATCGCATGCGATTTTCGGCGTTTCTTGCCTTCTCGGTGCTGTGGCTGTTCGTCGTCTATGTGCCGCTGGCGCATTGGGTCTGGGGCGGCGGCTTCCTCGGCGCGGCCGGCGTGCTCGACTTCGCCGGCGGCCTCGTCGTGCATCTCAATGCCGGCGTCGCCGGTCTGGTCGCCGCGCTTGTACTTGGCAAACGCAAAGGCTACGGCCACGAAAATCTCGCGCCTTACGATCTCTCGCTCGCGGTGATCGGCACCGGTCTGTTGTGGATGGGCTGGTTCGGATTCAACGGCGGCTCTGCACTCGGTGCAGGCGGCCGCGCGGTGATAGCGATCGTTTCGACGCACCTTGCCGCGAGCGCCGGCGCGTTCACCTGGATGGCGCTTGAGTGGTACACGCGCGGCAAGCCTTCGGTGCTCGGCATGATTTCCGGCGCTGTCGCCGGCCTCGGCACGATCACGCCCGCCTCCGGCTTCGTGTTGCCGATGCACGGCATCGTCATCGGCATCGTCGCCGGCGCGGTGTGCTTCTGGGCATGTACGTGGCTGAAGCTGCGGTTCGGCTATGACGACTCGCTCGACGTTTTCGGTGTCCACGGCATCGGCGGATTGACCGGCACGTTGCTGACCGGCGTGTTCGCCACCGCCGCGCTGTCGGCCGCGCCGGGTGTCGCCGGGGTTTCCGGCCTCATCGAGGGCAATCCCCAGCAAGTGCTGATGCAGCTCTATGGCATTCTGGTCACCACCGTTTGGGCCGGCGGCGCGACCTTCGTGATCCTGAAGGTCGTCAATGTCTTTACGCCCCTGCGGGTGCGTCAGGAGGACGAAGTGATCGGCCTCGACGTCGCCCTTCACGGCGAGTCGCTTCAGTAGGCGACAGGTTTTTGGCTGGCTTTGGCCCTCTGGAGCACCGCTCCAGAAGGCTGCTCATTTTTTACGCAAGCCTGACACCCGATTAAGCGCTGTGCAGACCATGCCCGCACCGATAGCGCCGCGGTATAGGTTTTATTCTGTCTTATCAAATGATTAGCGCCGCACCTTTGGGTTGGCACGAGGTTTGATTCCCTAACAGCCGGCAGTGCCCGCGATGCCCAAATTGCGGGTGGTGCCCAGTGAGCCGCCCGCACTGCGTCAACCACACCACGGGCTCAAGCGGGGATCGAATCCATGAAAATCGTCATGGCCATTATCAAGCCGTTCAAGCTCGACGAGGTTCGCGACGCCCTGACCGCCATCGGCGTGCAGGGTCTGACCGTCACCGAGGTCAAAGGGTACGGACGGCAGAAAGGGCACACGGAAATCTATCGTGGCGCCGAATACGCGGTGAGCTTCCTTCCGAAAATCAAGATCGAGATCGCCGTCGCATCCAACCAGGTCGACAAGGTCATCGGCGCCATCACCGGCGCGGCGAAGACCGGACAGATCGGCGACGGAAAAATCTTCGTGGTCGGACTCGACCAGGCCGTGCGCATCCGCACCGGCGAGACCGACGCTGCGGCGCTGTGAGCCCGCACCGCGGAACCCAATGAACAGGAGTTAGACCATGACGCTCAAGACGTTTCCGCGTGCGGCGCTGCTGGCGCTCGCCGCACTGATTGTCGGACTGATTTGCATCGAGCCGTCGCTAGCGCAGGTACCCGCCGCGCCCGCTGCACCGCCCGCGCCAAAACTCGACACCGGCGACACCGCCTGGATGCTGACCTCCACGGCGCTGGTGCTGATGATGACCATCCCCGGCCTCGGCCTGTTCTACGGCGGCATGGTCCGCAAGAAGAACGTGCTGGCGACAGTGATGCAGAGCTTCGCCATCACCTGTCTGGTGACGGTTCTCTGGATGATCTTCGGCTACTCGCTGGCTTTCACCGAAAGCGGCATGAACGCTTATATCGGCGGCCTGTCGAAGCTGTTCCTCAACGGCGTCGGCAACGCGACGACAAACTCGCTCGCCGCCACCATTCCCGAGACGGTGTTCATCACCTTCCAGATGACCTTCGCGATCATCACGCCGGCGCTGATTACCGGCGCTTTCGCCGAACGCATGAAATTCTCGGCGATGGTGTGGTTCATGTGTTTGTGGCTGCTGTTGGTCTATTGCCCGATCGCGCACTGGGTGTGGGGCGGCGGCTTCCTCGGCTCGGCTGGCGTGCTCGACTTCGCCGGCGGCACCGTGGTGCACATCAACGCCGGTGTCGCGGGCCTCGTCTGCGCACTCGTCATCGGCAAGCGCAAGGGCTACGGCACCACCGCGATGGCGCCGCATAACCTGACCTGGTCGTTCATCGGTGCGGCTCTCCTCTGGGTCGGCTGGTTCGGCTTCAACGCCGGTTCGGCGGTGGGCGCCAACGCGCTTGCCGGCGCGGCGATGCTGAACACGCAGGTCGCCACCGCCGCTGCGGCGATTGCCTGGATGTTCGCCGAATGGATCGTCGCCAAGAAGCCGAGCCTGCTCGGCATCGTGTCCGGCGCGGTCGCGGGCCTCGTCGCCGTTACGCCGGCGGCCGGCTTCGTCAATCCGATGGGCTCGTTGATCCTCGGCCTCATCGCCGGTGTCGGCTGTTACGTCGCCGCGGTCTTCCTGAAGAAGATGTTCGGCTACGACGACTCGCTCGACGTGTTCGGCGTTCACGGCGTCGGCGGCATCATCGGCGCATTGCTGACCGGCGTGTTCGCCGACGTGGCGATCAACGAGCTGGGCAAGGACGCAAGCGTCGTGACCCAGGCCTATGGCGTCGCCGTGACGATCGTCTACACGGCCGTCGTCACCGCCATCATTCTCTACGTCATCAAGGCGGTGATCGGTCTGCGGCCGAGCCCGCAGGGCGAAGAGGAAGGCCTCGACATCACGCTGCACGGCGAGACCGTGCAGTAAGCAGGCCAACGGCGCCAAGAGCCAGCGGTAGGGGCGGAACCCGGCACCGTCCCCTTCCGTCGAGACCCCGGTCCCCAAAGGGCCGGGGTCTCACTTTTTCAGGCCGGCCCGTCGTTCTTTATCTATTGGCTGCTGTGGCGCCCCGATGGTTAACGGGGTCTTAACCTGACGCCCGCTAAGGTGCGGAAACCCCTGCGACGCGGGCAAAACCCGCAACGCCGTTCCGTGTCTTGCCGCATGCCGTCAACGAACGCCCAGCGCGAGCCGTCGATGCCGGTGCCGCCGCCGCCTGGCGGACGCTCGCCATTTGCGCGGCTCAACGACCTGCTTGCCGGCGTCGAGCCGGGCAAGCCGGCGATTTCGCTTGCGGTCGGCGAGCCGCAGCATCCGATCCCTCATTTCGTCGGCGCAGTGCTCGAGAAGAATCTCGCGCTGTTCGGACGTTACCCGGCCAACAAGGGCGACGATGCATTCCGCGCGGCGGTCGCCGCCTGGCTCGGCAAGCGTTACGCGCTGCCGCGCCCGATCGATCCCGACCATGATGTGCTGGTGTTGAACGGCACGCGCGAAGGCCTGTTCCTCGGCTGCATCGCCGCCAAGCGTTATGTGCCGCCGCGCAAAGGCAAACCGGCGGTGCTGATCCCCAATCCGTTCTACGCCGCCTATGCCGCCGGCGCGACGGCCGCCGAATGCGAGCCGATCTATCTGCCGGCGCGCAAGGAGACCGGCTTCCTGCCCGACCTCGACGCGCTCACCGACGACGTGCTGGCACGGACCGTGGTTTGTTTCGTCGCCTCGCCGGCCAATCCGCAAGGCGCGGTCGCAGACAAAGCCTATTTGAAGCGCGTCGTCGACCTCGCGCAGCGGTTCGGTTTCCTCGTCTTCTCCGACGAGTGCTACAGCGAGATTTACACGGATAAGCCTCCGCACGGCATTCTCGAAATGTCGGGCCGCCATTTCTCCAACGCGGTCGCGTTCCACTCCATGTCGAAGCGCTCGAACCTGCCCGGTTTGCGCGTCGGCTTCGCCGCCGGCGACCGCAATTTCCTCGGCGCCTTCCTGGAATTGCGCAATGTCGCGGCGCCGCAGGTGCCGGTACCACTGCAGCATGTCGCCGTCGCCGCCTATGGCGACGAGAAGCACGTCGAGGAAAACCGCGCGCTGTACAACGCCAAATTCGATCTTGCCGACCAGATCATCGGCGGCCGTTACGGATATGAGCGCCCGGCGGGCGGCTTTTTTCTCTGGCTCGACGTCGGCGCGCAAGGCGGCAGCGAGGTCGTAACGCGACGGCTCTGGCAGGAGGCCGGCGTGCGCGTGCTGCCGGGCAGCTATCTCGCCCGCGAACAGGCCGACGGCAACAATCCGGGCGACGGCTATATCCGTGTCGCGATGGTGCAGAACAAGGAACAGACGGCGGAGGCGCTGCATCGCCTCGTCGCCGTGCTCGGTTGAGGGGTTGAGGAAACAATGTCGTTGTCGGATCGCAGCCTCGACGTCGTCGCTTTCGTCTCGGATCACTTCCGCGACATTCTGCGGCGGCGCATGCGCGAACTGTTCGGCCTGCTGCTGCTGGGCTGCGGCCTGGTCGGCGCGATCGCGCTCGCGACCTGGTCCGTGCAGGACCCCTCGCTCAGCCACGCCGCCAATGGCAAGATTCACAACCTGCTCGGCCACTCCGGCGCGGTGATCGCAGATCTGGCGATGCAGCTCGTCGGCCTCGCCTCGATCGTGCTGCTGATGCCGTTCGTCGCGGTTGGCTGGCGGCTGCTGGCGCACAAGCCGCTGGTGTCGCGCTGGCGCAACCTGTTCTGGCTGCCCGCCGCTTTCGGCGCCGCCGCGTTCTTCGCTTGCCTGCCGCGCACGGCCGGCTGGCCACTACCGAGCGGCCTCGGGGGCGTGATCGGCGACGGCATCGTGCAGGTGCCGCTGTCGATGTTCGGCATGCGCGCAGCCGGCCTCAATATGCTCGGTGCAGGCCTCCTCACGCTGATCGCGACGGCAATGTTCCTGACGCTGGCGCTCGATCTGCGCCTGCCGGAACGCAAGGAGACCGTCGCCGTCGAAGAGACCGATGAGAGTGACGACGAGGAGAATGACGACGATGTCAGCCGCTGGAACCCGCTCGGCTGGCTGACGCACGAGTTCCTCAGCATCAAGGCACGGATCAGCCGGTTGTTCCGCCGCGCGCCACGCACCGCAAAGCCCGCGCCGACCCGGCGCGTGGCCGGCAGCCGTGTCGAGCCGCGGCTCGACGCGCCGGCGCTCGGCGACGTGCCCGACGCGCAGGATTTCGAGGACGGCTACGAGGACGAAGAGGAAGAGCCGCAGGCCCCGCGCCGCAAGCGCGCCGCGGCGAAGCCCGCGCCGCGCCGCAGCGGCAGCAGCTACGTCCTGCCGCCACTGAACGTGCTCGCCGCACAGAAGGCCTCCGAGCGCACCAACATCTCACAGGCGACGATTCAGGAAAACGCCACCTCGCTCGAAGGCGTGCTCGGCGAATTCGGCGTCCGCGGCCAGATCATCAATGCGCGGCCCGGCCCGGTCGTCACGCTTTACGAACTCGAGCCCGCTCCCGGCATCAAATCCTCGCGCGTGATCGGACTTGCCGATGACATCGCCCGCTCGATGAGCGCGGTATCGGCGCGCGTCGCGGTGGTCGCGGGACGCAATGCGATCGGCATCGAGCTGCCGAACGCAATTCGCGAGAAGGTCTACTTCCGCGATATCCTGCAGAGCGACGACTACGCCAATACGAGCTGCAAGCTGCCGCTCTGTCTCGGCAAGACGATCGGCGGCGAATCCGTCGTCGTCGATCTCGCCCGCATGCCGCATCTGCTGATCGCCGGCACCACCGGCTCCGGCAAATCGGTGGCGATCAACACCATGTTGCTGTCGCTGCTGTACAAGCTGCGGCCCGACCAGTGCCGGCTGATCATGGTCGATCCCAAGATGCTGGAGCTTTCGGTCTATGAAGGCATCCCGCATCTGCTCACGCCGGTCGTCACCGATCCGAAAAAAGCCGTCGTCGCGCTCAAATGGGCGGTGCGCGAGATGGAAGAGCGTTACAAGAAAATGTCGAAGCTCGGCGTGCGCAACATCGACGGCTACAACATGCGCATCGCCGAAGCCAAGGCGAAGGGCGAGAAGCTCACCCGCACGGTTCACACCGGCTATGACAAGGACTCCGGCGAAGCGATCTACGAGAACGAGGAACTCGATCTCAACGATCTGCCCTACATCGTCGTCGTGGTCGACGAGATGGCCGACCTGATGATGGTCGCCGGCAAGGACATCGAAGGCACGATTCAGCGTCTCGCGCAGATGGCGCGCGCCGCCGGCATCCACGTCGTCCTGGCGACGCAGCGTCCGTCGGTCGACGTGATCACCGGCACGATCAAGGCGAACTTCCCGACCCGCATTTCCTTCCAGGTGACCTCGAAGATCGACAGCCGCACCATCCTCGGCGAGCAGGGCGCCGAGCAACTGCTCGGTCAGGGCGACATGCTCTACATGGCGGGCGGCGGGCGCATCAGCCGCGTCCACGGGCCTTTCGTGTCGGACGACGAGGTCGAGAAGGTCGTGCGCCACCTGAAGTCGCAGGGCACCCCGCAATACCTCGAGGAAGTCACCGCCGCGACCGAAGAGGAAGGCGAGGACGGTGCGGTGTTCGATAACACCGGCATGGGCACCGACGGGGCCGGGGATCTCTACGAGCAGGCGGTCGCCATCGTACGCCGCGACCGCAAGGCTTCGACCAGCTACATCCAGCGGCGGCTGCAGATCGGCTACAATCGCGCGGCGAGTATCATGGAGCGCATGGAGGCCGAAGGCGTGGTCGGCCAGGCCAATCACGCCGGCAAACGCGAAATCCTGATCGGCGAAGGCGAGCACGAGCGCTATTGATCGTCATGCCCGCCGCCGCCAACCCGAATTGTGCCGGAACCGCGAACCGGTCGCGAAATCGCCACAGCCGCTCCCTACGTGGTGGCTCCGGGCGGGAGGTTTTCATGGTGACCGGACTGGCAATGGCACGTCGTTCCACGATCTCGGCAGGGCTTGCGGCGCTTCTCGCAGCGCTCACCGCCATGCCGGTTCTCGCACAGTCCGTGCCGGTGCCTTCGCCACGGCCGCCGGTGGCAGCCGCGACCCGCGCGCCCGCCACCACGGGCTCGACGCCCGCGATCATGGCCCAGACCCAGCAGGCTCAGGCACCCGCGCCCGCCACCAACCCCTTCGCCGCCGTGCTCGGCAAGACAGCATCGCCCGGCGCGCTGACGCCGCAGCAGCGCGCCATCATCGACCGCGTGAGCGGTTACCTCTCGAGCATCCAGGTGATGACGGGGCAGTTCGTTCAGGTCGGTCCCGACGGCCGCCGCTCGGAAGGCGAAATCTATATCCAGAAGCCCGGCAAGCTGCGCTTCGAATACGACCCGCCGAGCCCGATCGAGATCATCTCGGACGGCGGCTCGGTGGTGGTGCGCGACCGCAAGCTTGCGACGCAGGACGTCTATCCGCTGTCGCAGACGCCGCTGCGCTTCCTGCTCGCCGACCGGCTCGATCTGTTGAAGGACACCAACCTGACCGCGGTCTACGCCGACGACGTTTTCATCACCGTCGTGGTGGAGGAAACCCACGGCATTGTCGGCAAGAGCCGCATGATGATCATGTTCGGCGCCAAGGACACGCAGTTGAAGCAGTGGACCGTGACCGACCCGCAGGGCTACGACACCACGGTCGCCGTCTACAATCTCGACTTCACCAAGCGGCCCGATCCGAATTTGTTCAAGATCGACTACACGCAGTACAAGAACTGATCCCATTCTCCACAGCGCGCCGGTTTTTGCCGGCGCGGTCTTGCCGGAGGCGCGCCGCCGCATGATATGAAGGCGGCATGACGCCCAAGATCACCCCGCTCAAGGCCACGACACTCAAGGTTACGACCTGGAACATCAATTCGGTGCGGCTGCGCATCGACCTTGTCGCCAAGTTCCTCAAATCCGTCCGGCCCGACATCCTGTGCCTGCAGGAAACCAAGTGCCCGGACGACGCCTTTCCGCGCAAGCGCTTCAATCGCCTCGGCTACAATCACATTTCGATCAGCGGACAAAAGGGCTATCACGGCGTCGCCATCGTCTCGCGGCTGCCCTTCGACGCGACCGACGTGCAGAATTTCTGCGGCAAGACCGACTGCCGTCATATCGCGGTGACGCTCGGTGAAAACGCGCGACTGCGCGATCCCCTCACCCTGCATAATTTCTATGTGCCGGCCGGCGGCGACGAGCCGGACACTGCGATCAATCCGAAATTCGCGCACAAGCTGTCGTTTCTCGACGAAATGACCGCGCACAAAATGCTGCGGCCCGCCGGGAATCAGCGCGCCATTCTGGTCGGCGATCTCAACGTCGCACCGCTCGAGCACGATGTCTGGAGCCACAAGCAGATGCTCAAGGTCGTCTCCCACACGCCGATCGAATGCGAGAAGTTCAACGCGGCGCGCAACGCCGGCGGCTGGATCGACACCATGCGCGTGCTGACGCCTGAGCCGGAAAAGCTCTACACTTGGTGGAGCTACCGCGCCGCCGACTGGCGCGCGGCCGACCGTGGCCGCCGGCTCGATCATGTCTGGACTTCACCGGCGCTCGCCGACCGCGTTTCGCAGATCAAAATCGCCAAGGACTATCGCGGCGCCGAGCGGCCGTCCGACCACGTCCCGGTCACAACAACGCTTGAACTGAACTGAAGCAAAATCGACCCGGCGCGATCAGCGCACGCGGCCGCCGGTGTCCAGCGCGGTGCGCACATTGTTGAGGTCGCGCGCCCACTGATCGGTGCGGGCGGCAAAATTGTCGCGCAGCCGGCGCGCCGCGTCGGGATAACCTTCCAACATCTTCAGAAAAAGACTGCGCGAAATCCGCAGCACGTTCGAGGGCTCGCGCGCCGTGGCGGTCGCCGGCCGGATCGTATCGACGAACAGCGCGATTTCGCCGAGCAGCGTGCCGGGCCCGGCGGCGATGGCCGCGTTGCCGGCCGCGGACGGCACCAGATCGAGGCTGCCGTCCTGAATGATATAGCCGCAATCGGCGAGATCGCCGGCATGGAACAGCACGGTGTTTCTTGGCAGAAACCGCATCTCGGCGCCGATCGCCAGAATACGCAGCGCCTGGTCACCCAGAATTCCGAGCGTCGGAACTTTCGAGAAGAGCCTGATGTCGTCCTCGAGCGCCACGGGATCACACGCTAGGGCACGAGCTTGTAGCCGCCGGCCTCGGTCACAAGAATTGCCGGTGTGGCCGCGTCCTTCTCGACCTTCTGCCGCAGCCGATAAATATGCGTCTCGAGCGTGTGCGTGGTCACGCCGGAATTGTAGCCCCAGACTTCCTGCAGCAGTGTCTCGCGCGACACCGGCTGCTGACCGGCGCGATAGAGATAACGCAGGATAGCGGTTTCCTTTTCGGTCAGCCGCACCTTGCCGCCCTTCTGGTTGAGAAGCAGCTTGGAGCTGGGGCGGAACGAATACGGCCCGATGGTGAAGACGGCGTCCTCGCTCGCCTCGTGCTGGCGCAGCTGCGCGCGGATGCGCGCCAGCAGCACGGCGAAGCGGAACGGCTTGGCGACGTAGTCGTTGGCGCCTGAATCGAGACCGAGGATCGTATCGGAATCGGTGTTGTGCCCCGTCAGCATGATGATCGGCGCCTTGAAGCCGCCCTTGCGCAGAATGCGAACGGCTTCCCGGCCATCGACGTCCGGCAGGCCGACGTCCATGATAACGAGATCGATCTGTCCGGCCTTGGCCGCCTGCACCCCCTTGGTCCCGCTGTCGACCGCGACCGGATCGAACTCCTCGTGCAACGCCAGTTGCTCGACCAGCGCCTCGCGCAGTTCGGTATCGTCGTCCACAATCAGGATGGAGCGTTTCTTCGCCATTCCACACAGTCTCCGCCCGCCGGCGCTTGAAGTTCCGCAATTTCCGCGGGGCGAAGTAGAACATTCGGCACGGAAAGAGCAAGTGGCTTGAAATTGCTGATAAAAACGCTCAATTCGCAGGCAACGGACAAGCGACCGACGATGCCCAACAAACCGCTCCATCGGATTTCCGTGCGCCGCAAGCCGGGCGAGCCGCGCCGCGGCTGGCTGACGGCGGGCGACCGCGCGATCCCCGTCGCGCTCGGCCGCGGCGGCATCCGCGCCAACAAGCGCGAAGGCGACGGCGGCACGCCGCGCGGCGTCTTCCGTCTGGTTCGGCTGTGGTGGCGCGCCGACCGCCATCCGCGTCCGCAGACATTTCTTCCGGTGCGCGCCATCGGTCCGCGCGACGGCTGGTGCGAGGATCCAAGCGATCGCCGTTACAACCGGCATGTCGACGTGCCGGAAGGCAGCACGGCCGACCGGCTCGCGCGCAAGGATGCGCTTTACGACTTCATCATCGAGATCGATCACAACACGCGGCCGCGGATCGCCGGCCGCGGCAGCGCGGTGTTCATCCATATCGCGCGCGAGAAGTTCGCCCCGACGGCAGGCTGCGTCGCACTGACGATGCCCGAGCTGCGCCGGCTGCTCGCGCGCGTGGGTCCGCGCACATCGCTCGTTGTAAACTAGGAGCGTTTTCCGAGCGAAGTGGCCACCGGTTCGCGTGAAGAAAACGCGACAAGGTTCTAATGGTTGCAGCCGTTTACCACTGCTTAACCATCAAGTTTCGCCGGCTTGCCGCAATATGACGCATTAACAGTCTCGGCAGTCTTCATTGCTAGCGTCGGCCGGCGCGGCAAATCCTTTGATCCGCCCTAGAAGACCTCAAGGACCACGGGATGACCCCCGGCAGTTCTCTTACCGCGTCGCCCGCGGCTCATCCGGAAAAAGAAAAGCTTGGCCGGGTCAGCGGCGTCGACGGTTCGCAAGCAACCGTCACGCTGGAATCAACTCTGCGCGCGGGCGGCAGCGAACGCCAGGCGACCGTCGGCAAATTCCTCGGCATTGTCAGAGAAGGCGCGACGATTGTCGGCCTGATTACCGAAGTCGGCGAGGAGAAGACCGCCGGCAGCTCCGCGTTCCGCGCCATCGCGCATGTCGACCTGATCGGCGAAATCCGCACCGAAAACGGCTCGGCCTTCTTCCAGCGCGGTATCGCCGATTATCCGCTGATCGGCAGCGCCGCCGTTCTGATCGATGAAGCCGATCTGCGCCTGATCTACGGCGGCGCGGATGCCGACCACGCGCACATCGGCAACCTGCAGCAGAACGAAGCAATCGGCGTCAACATCGACATCGACAACCTGGTCAGCAAGCACTTCGCCATTCTCGGCACCACCGGCGTCGGCAAATCGTCAGGCGTCGCGATCATCCTGCAGAAGATTCTCGAGTCGCGGCCGAACCTGCGGCTTTTCCTGGTCGATCCGCACAACGAATACGGCCGCTGCTTCGGCGACAAGGCGCAGGTGCTGACCCCGCGCAACCTGCGCCTGCCGTTCTGGCTGTTCAATTTCGAAGAGTTTATCGACGTCATCTTCGGCGCGCGTCCCGGCGTCGACGAAGAGATCGAAATTCTCTCGGAGGTCATTCCGCTCGCGAAGTCCGCCTACCTGCAGTACCGCAATGGCGGCGGCGCGGCGGAGCGCTCGCTCACCAAGAAGCGCGATCCCAAGGACACCGGCTTCACCGCCGACACGCCAGTGCCCTACCGCATCGAAGACCTGATGAACCTGCTCGACCAGCGCATGGGCAAGCTCGAGAACAGGTCGTCGCGCGTCGTCATTCACAAGCTGATGTCGCGCATCCAGACCTACCGCAATCATCCGCGCTACGCCTTCATGTTCGAGAACGCCAATATCGGCGGCGACACGATGGCGGAGACGTTGAGCAACCTGTTCCGCCTGCCGACCAACGGCAAGCCGATGACGATCATGCAGCTCGCCGGCTTCCCGGCGGAGGTGGTCGACTCGGTGGTGTCGGTGCTGTGCCGCATGGCGTTCGACTTCGGGCTGTGGAGCGACGGCGTCGCGCCGCTGCTGTTCGTCTGCGAAGAGGCGCACCGCTACGCGCCCGCCGACAAGAAAATCGGTTTCGGCCCGACACGGCGCGCGCTGTCGCGCATCGCCAAGGAAGGCCGCAAATACGGCGTCTTCCTCGGTCTCGTCACGCAACGCCCGGCCGAGATCGATCCGACCATCATCTCGCAGTGCTCGACGCTGTTCGTGATGCGGCTGGCCAACGACCGCGACCAGGGCCTGATCCGCTCGGCGGTGTCGGACGCCGCCGCCAATCTGCTGTCGTTTATTCCGACGCTCGGCACCCGCGAGGTGTTCGCCTTCGGCTCCGGCGTCGCGCTGCCGACGCGGCTGCGCTTCAACGAGCTTGCCGCCGACAAGCGGCCGGCGAGCGAAAGCGCGGGTGACACCCGCGCCGCTGGCGGCGCCAGCATGGATCAAGATTTTTTAATGTCGGTGATTGATCGCTGGCGCAACGCCACGATGAGCCACAAGGGCGGCGCTTCGTTCGACGACGACGATTTCGGCGGTTCCGATTTCGGCTCGGCGCAGCCGCCGTCGGCCTTGCCGGGCAGCGCGCCGTCTCTTGCCCCGTCCGCACCGCCACTCGACCCAAGCCGCGCCGCGCGCACGCCGCAATGGCCGTCATCCAGCACGCCGCCGGCCTACGATCCGAACCGGCCGCGGCCGGTGTCGACACAGCCGCCGCCCGCGGGCACTGCAGGGTCGCGCATCCTCAAGCGGCCGCTCGAAGGTTCGCCGTCCAGCCCGCCCGGACCGACGCTGCCGTCACGCTTCCGCTGAGCGGCGCTTTCTCTACCGGTTACTTTCTGCCGACGAGGTCGACGAGCGCGGACATGCCGCCGTGACCGGAGCCTTCATAAATCTCCGCGTCGTATTCGCGCACGTCGATCGATGAAAAGCCGGCGAAGGCGTTTTTCAACAGCGCGCCCGTGTAGAGATGATCGAGATGCGGCGGCCCGCCGGTCTTGTAGTCGAGCTGCTTCGGTCCATAGCCCTCGAGCAGCAACAGACCGCCCGGCTTCAGCGTCTTCCTGATGCCGGCAAAGATCTTCGCGCGGTCGGCGGGTCCGGCAAACTGAAAGAAGATCGCCGCGACGACGTCGAAGGTTTCCGCGGGCCAGCTCCAGTTGATGATATCGACCTGTTCGACCCGCATGGAAACGCCGCGCGCGGCGGCAAGCTTGCGCGCCTTGGCCTGCGCGTTCGGCGAGAAATCAACCGACAGAACATCGAGTCCCTGCTCGGCAAGGAAGACGCCGTTGCGGCCCTCGCCATCGGCGATGGCGAGCGCGGTCTGCCCCTTCTTCAAGAGATGCGCATGCGCTTTCAGAAAAGCATTCGGCGCGGTGCCGAAGCGATAATCCTCACCCGAAAAGCGCTGCTGCCAGTGGTCGAATTCGTCGCTCATCCGCGCCCTCCGAAAATCGCGCTGCCGACGCGTACATGGGTCGCACCGAGATGGATGGCCATTTCAAAATCCGCGCTCATCCCCATCGAGAGAAGCTTCAGCCCGTTGCGTGCCGCGATCTTGGCGGTGAGCGCGAAATGCGGCGCCGGCGCTTCGTCGACCGGCGGAATGCACATCAGCCCGGCGATGCGCAGGCCGAATGTGTCGCGACACTGCGCGAGAAAGGCATCCGCGTCCTGCGGCAGCACGCCGGCTTTCTGCGGTTCGGCGCCGGTATTGATCTGAACGAACAGCGTCGGCGCGCGGCCCTGCTTTTCAATTTCCTTCGCCAGCGACTCGCACAGCGACACGCGATCGACGGAATGGATAGCATCGAACAGCGTTACCGCCTCTTTCGTCTTGTTGGATTGCAGCGGGCCGATCAGGTGAAGCTCGAGGCCCGGATGGCGCGCCATCAAGTCCGGCCATTTCGCCTTCGCTTCCTGCACGCGATTTTCACCGAATGCGCGCTGGCCGGCTGCAATCACCGGCGCGATTGCGTCGGCGTCAAATGTTTTCGACACCGCAATCAGCGTCACCGATGAGGGTTCGCGCCGCGCATCGCGGCAGGCGCGCAAGACGGCCTCCTGCACGGCAGCGAGGCCATCATGCGCGCCTGATTTTACCTGCGCCACCTGACTGTCCGGCATCCGCTATCCTTTGAAGGACTTGCCTTTGAAGGACTTGGGTGCCGGACTTTTACGGCGCGATCAAGCGCCGACCGGGGTCACGCGGCGATCTGCCATTGGGCCTGAGCGTCCTTCGAGGACTTGTTCAGGTGGACGTGGCTGTCGACGTGGTCGACCCATTTGAGCGGAATGAAGTGATGCTTGCCGCCGGATTGGGGGTCGGTTTTGGTGAGCTTAATCTTGTCCTTGCCTTCGAGGTGATCGACCGTGCCGACATGCTGGCCATCCGAGCCGAGCACTTCCATGTGTTCCCTGATGGAATTGGTCTGGGCAGTGTTCATCGCAAATCTCCTTGGCTGTTGAACATGCCCCCCGCATTTGCCGGGCCTACGGATCGTCTGACGGCCCGACACGCAAGCCTCCCGTCGTCAGACGGCATAAATGGGGCGCTGACCGCGGCAGCTTTCGGCCATTGTGAGGCGATTCCGCGCCGAACATTGACCCCGGCGGGACTTTCATGTCACGTCGCCGCGCCGTAAAAAGAGCCCGGAAATGACCGCCGATTCGACGAAAAACGAACGTTACAACCCCCGCGAGGCGGAACCCCGCTGGCAGAAGCTGTGGGACGAGCGCGGCATCTACGCGACGCGCAACGACGATCCCCGGCCGAAATATTACGTGCTTGAGATGTTCCCCTATCCGTCGGGGCGCATTCACATGGGTCACGTCCGCAATTACGCGATGGGCGATGTGGTCGCGCGCTATCAGCGCGCCATCGGCAACAACGTGCTGCACCCGATGGGCTGGGATGCCTTCGGCATGCCGGCGGAAAACGCCGCGATGGAGCGCAAGGTCCACCCGAAGGGATGGACCTACGACAACATCGCCGCGATGAAGAAGCAGCTGCAGTCGATGGGACTGTCGCTCGACTGGGCGCGCGAGATCGCGACCTGCGATCCGAAATACTACAAGCACCAGCAGAAGATGTTCCTCGACTTCCTCAAGGCGGGGCTGGTCGCGCGCGAATACCGCAAGGTGAACTGGGATCCGGTCGATCAGACGGTGCTTGCGAACGAGCAGGTGATCGACGGCCGCGGCTGGCGCTCCGGCGCGCTGGTCGAGCAGCGCGATCTCTATCAATGGGTCTTCAAGATCAGCGACTATGCGGAAGATTTGCTGGCCGCGATCGACACGCTCGACCGCTGGCCCGACAAAGTGAAGCTGATGCAGAAGAACTGGATCGGCCGCTCGGAAGGCCTGCTGATCCGCTTCATGCTCGACGCGGCGACGGCGCCGAACAACGAAAGCGAACTCGAGATTTTCACCACGCGGCCGGACACGCTGTTCGGCGCCAAGTTCATGGCGCTTGCGCCGGATCACCCGCTGGCGAAAGCCGCCGCCGCGAAGAACCCCAAGCTCGCGGAATTCATCGAGACCGCGAAGCGGCTTGGCACCTCGCAGGCGGCGATCGACACCGCCGAGAAGCTCGGCTTCGACACCGGCATCCGCGCCACGCACCCGTTCGATCCGGACTGGACGCTGCCGGTCTACGTCGCGAACTTCATTCTGATGGACTACGGCACCGGCGCGATTTTCGGCTGCCCGGCGCACGACCAGCGCGACCTCGATTTCGTCAATAAATACGGGCTCGGCAACGTGCCGGTGGTGTGCCCGCCGGACCAGGATCCGAAGACCTTCGTCATCACCGACACCGCCTATGACGGCGACGGCCGCATGATCAATTCGCGCTTCCTGGACGGCATGACGATTGCCGATGCCAAGGAAGACGTGTCGAAGCGGCTGGAAAAAGACAATCGCGGCAACCGGCCGGTGGCGCAGCGCCAGGTCAATTATCGCCTGCGCGACTGGGGCATTTCGCGCCAGCGTTATTGGGGCTGCCCGATCCCGATCATCCACTGCGAGGCTTGCGGCGTGGTGCCGGTGCCGGCGAGCGATCTGCCGGTGGTGCTGCCGGAAGACGTGACGTTCGACAAGCCGGGCAATCCGCTTGACCGCCATCCGACCTGGAAGAACGTCAAGTGTCCGCAATGCAGCGGCGCGGCGCGTCGCGAGACCGATACGATGGACACCTTCGTCGACTCCTCGTGGTACTTCGCGCGCTTCACCGATCCGTGGAACGCGGATGCGCCGACGACACCGGCGATGGCGAATGCCTGGCTGCCTGTCGATCAGTATATCGGCGGCATCGAGCACGCGATCCTGCATCTGCTCTATTCGCGTTTTTTCACGCGCGCGATGAAGAAGACCGGCCATCTCAACATGGACGAGCCGTTCAAGGGCCTGTTCACGCAGGGCATGGTGGTTCACGAAACTTATCGCAAGAAGGACGGTTCCTGGGCGATGCCCGCCGAGGTGAAGATCGAGGGCGGCGAAGGCGCGCGCCGCGCGACCCTGCTCGCGACCGGCGAGCCGGTCGAAATCGGCCCGATCGAGAAGATGTCGAAGTCGAAGAAGAACACCGTCGACCCCGACGACATCATGGAAAGCTACGGCGCCGACGTCGCGCGCTGGTTCATGCTGTCGGACTCCCCGCCCGACCGCGACGTGATCTGGAGCGAGGAAGGCGTGCAGGGCGCCAATCGCTTCGTGCAGCGGCTGTGGCGGCTGGTCGGCGACATCGCCAGCATCGAGGCGCCGGACGCGCGGCCGGCCGAATTCTCCGCCGCGGCGATCGAGGTCCGCAAAGCCGCACACCGCGCGCTGTCGAACGTCTCAGCCGACATCGCCCGGCTGCGCTTCAATCGCTGCGTGGCGCATCTCTACGAGTTGGCCAATGCGCTCGGCACCGCGCTGTCGGCCGTCGAAACCGTTCCGCCGCCGGACCTTGCCTTCGCCCTGCGGGAAGCGGGCGACATTCTCGTCCGGCTTTTCCACCCGATGATGCCGCATCTGGCGGAAGAGTGCTGGTCGGCGCTCGGCCACAACACGCTGGTTGCCGCCGAATCCTGGCCGGTGCTGGAGCCGGAATTGCTGGTCGAAAGCACCATCACCCTGCCCGTGCAGATCAATGGCAAAAAGCGGGCCGATGTCACGGTTGCGCGCGATGCCGGAAAAGAGGCGGTGGAGGCTGCCGTTCTGGCGCTCGATGAGGTAAAAAAGGCACTCGACGGCAAGAGTCCGAAAAAGGTCATCGTCGTCCCGCAGAGGATCGTCAATGTGGTCGCCTGATCGCCTTGTCCCGCACAAGTTGCGCAAAGCTGTCCGTCTTGCCGCCGTATTCGCGGCCGCCGGCCTTCTCGCCGGCTGCTTCCAGCCGGTTTATGGCGAACGCTCGGCGTTCGGCTCGAATGCCTCGATTCTTCCGGCCATGCGGAGCGTGGATGTCGCCACCGTTGCGACCACCGGGCTGAACGATCGGCTGCCGCGCGTCGGCGGCGAGGTCCGCAACGATCTGATCTTTGCCCTGACGGGCGGCGGCGGCGGTTTGCCTGCCACGCATCGCCTCGTCATCAGGATGACGTCGTCGCAGCAGCAGATCATCGTCGACATCGACTCCGGCCGGCCCGACACACAGAACTACGGCATCGACGCCAGCTATCAGCTGATCGATCTCGCGACCGGCAAACGGGTAGTCGACGGCTACACCTTCGCGCGCGTCTCGTTCAACATTCCCGGCCAGCAACAGCGGTTTGCCGGCGAGCGCGGGTTGCGCGACGCCGAAGACCGCGCCGCCAAGGTCATCGCCGAAAACATCCGCAATCGCCTGGCGTCGTATTTCACCGCCGGTACTTAAGCGGCCATTCGGCGGAGCCGCCCGCATGACCGCGCTGAAAGCTTCCGAGGTCGACAGCTTCGTCGCGCGTCCCGACGACGCGCATCCCGTGATCCTCATCTTCGGTCCCGACGCCGGCCTGGTGCGCGAGCGCGTCGACGCGCTGGTGCGCGCCTCGGTCGACAGCCCGGACGATCCCTTTGCACTGGCGCGGATCGACAGCGAGGAGCTGGGCGCCAATCCGGCGCGGCTTGCCGATGAAGCCAACACCGTTCCCTTGTTCGGTGGCCGCCGCGCGGTGCTGCTGCGGATCAATTCACGTCATAACGTCGTGCCGTCGGTCGAGGCCGTACTCGCGGCACCGCCGCGCGACTGCCGTGTCATCATCGAGGCAGGCGACCTGAAGCGAAACGCGCCGTTGCGCGTGGTGTGCGAGAAATCCAAAGCCGCCGCCGCGCTTCCCTGCTACGCCGACGGCGCGCGCGAGATCGGCCGACTGATCGACGCGGAGCTGCGCGAGGCAAACCTCAGCATCGCACCGGACGCCCGGACCGCGCTCACTGCCCTGCTCGGCGGCGACCGCCTGGCCTCCCGCAGCGAGCTGCGCAAGCTCACGCTTTACGCCCGCGGCAAATCGCGGATCGAACTGGACGACGTGCACGCTATCGTCACCGACGCCTCGGATCAGGCGCTCGACGGCGTGCTCGACGCCGCCTTTGCCGGCCGCACCGCTGACGTCGAGGTGGAGTTCGGCAAGGCGCTTGCCAGCGTCAACCGCCCGGACGCCGTCGTATCGGCAGCGATCCGCCACGTCGCATCGCTGCACCGCATGCGGCTCGCGATCGACGACGGCAGCAGCGCCGATGAAGCGATGAAACGAGGCACGCCGCCGGTGCACTTCAAGCGTCAGCAGCTGGTCGGAATCGCGTTGCGAACATGGAACGCGCCGCGACTCGCGCGGGCGATGGAGCAGCTCGGCGAAACCCTGCTGGAAGCGCGACGTCAGTCGGGGCTCGCCGACGTCGTCGCGCAGCGCGCGCTGCTGTCGATTGCGGTGTCGGCGCGACGGCGCGACGGCTGACCTTAAGGAAGCCTAGCGGCCCTTTTCGAGCTGCGCGCCGAAGTAGGCGATGGTGCGCGCATAGACTTCCGCCTTGTTCCATTCCTGGATGGCGGCGAAGTTCGGTTCACCCGGCTGCCAGCCCTGCCCGCGCTGCCAGCCGCTGCCTTTCAGGTAGTTGGCGGTCGAGGCGAGCACGTCGGGGATGCTGTGCACCAGATCGCGCTTGCCGTCGCGGTCGTAGTCGAGCGCGAACTTCAGATAGGACGACGGCATGAACTGGGTCTGGCCGATCTCGCCGGCCCAGGCGCCGCGCATCTCACTCGGCACCATGTCGCCGCGATCCACGATCTTCAAAACGTCGATGAACTCGGGGACAAACTTTTCCGGACGCCGGCAATCATAGGCCAGCGTGGCCAGCGCCCGAACCGTGGCGAAGTCACCCAGATAAGCGCCGTAGTCGGTTTCAAGACCCCAGATCGCGACGATGACGCCGGCAGGAACGCCGAATTCGCGTTCAATTTTCGTCAGTAACGACGCGTGTTTCTTGAGCATCTGGCGGCCGCGACCGAGCCGCGGCGGCACCATGCGGCCGGAGAACTCTTCGAATGTTTGCTTGAACACCTTCTGTCCGCGATCGCGAGAAATGACCTTCTCGTCGAACTCGAGCCCATCGAGCGCCGCAAGACCGCGCCGCGACACGCCCTGCGCGGCGGCATCCTGACGAATCTTGGCGAGGAAGTTCGGAAACTTGGCGCGGTCGACGCAGTTGCGCGGCGTCGTCGCGGCGTAGCGGTAGGGCGTCTGCGCGTCGGCGATCGCCGGCAGCAGCAGCGTCAGAGAAAGAGCGGCAAGAATTGTTTTCATTTGTTTTCTGACAGTGCGATGGGATGAACGTTGACCGGATTGCCGAAGTCGTTTCGACGCAAATTATGTCAATTTCACAGAATCCGGTCAAAGCTGCGCGGCTGCAGCGCAACGCCGCATCCGCCGGTCACCGCGCGCAACACAGTGGCTAAGGGCTTGATAAAGCCGCGAATGCTTCCGCGTTAGCGTTAAGACGTCAGCGGCGCGTTAACCGTCGCGTGATCTCGTCGAGCTGATCGAGATCGCGGTAGGCGATTTTCACCTGACCGCCCTTGTCGCCGTGATCGATGGTGACGGCAAGCCCGAGTGCGTCGGTTACCTGCCGTTCGAGCGCGACGGTGTTGGGATCTTTCTTTTTCGCCGCGCGCGGCGGCTTCGCGGTACGGTGCGGCTCGCCCGCCACCAGCGCCTCGACCTGACGCACGTTCAAGCCACGCGCGACGATGTCGTTGGCAAGCTGCTCGGCGTTCGGATGACCGACCAGCATGCGTGCGTGACCGGCCGTGAGTTTTCCGCTTGCAACCAGTGCCTTCACTGTGTCGGGCAGTTTCAGAAGCCGCACGGTGTTGGCGACGTGACTGCGGCTCTTGCCGACGATCTGCGCAATGGCGTCGTGGCTGTGCTTGAATTCGTCAGCGAGCGCCTGATAGCCCATCGCCTCTTCGAGCGCGTTGAGATCGGCGCGCTGTACGTTTTCGATGATAGCGAGTTCGAGCGCCTGCGCATCCGTGGCCTCGACGACCACCACAGGCACGTCATGCAAGCCGGCGCGCTGCGCCGCGCGCCAACGGCGTTCGCCGGCAATGATTTCAAACTGGTCGTTCTGACCGCGCGCGGTCCGCACCACGATCGGCTGGATGATGCCGCGCTCCCGGATCGACGCCGACAGTTCCTCGATCTCGGTTTCGGTGAAGGTGCGCCGCGGATTGCGCGGATTGGCACGGATGCTTTCGATCGGCGCACGGCGCGGCTTGCGGCCGGGTTCGGCGCCCGACGGCGCCGGCTCGGAACCGACATCGCCGATCAGCGAGGCAAGCCCACGCCCCAATCGCGATCGCTCATCGGCCATCGCCGCCGCTCCTGCCTGCTTTGTCACGCGCGCCCCGGTCGTTCGTTGTGGAAGTGTTCTTGTTATGGGAAGTATTTTTGCCGCTCGGCCGTCAGCTCGCCTTCAGCTCTTTTTCGCGCTGGATGATCTCGGTGGCAAGCCGCAAATAGGCTTCGCTGCCGACGCATTTGAGATCGTAGACCAGCACCGGCTTGCCGTAGGACGGCGCCTCCGACACGCGCACGTTGCGCGGGATCACCGTCTCATAGACCTTCGAGCCCATGAAATTGCGAACGTCGGCGACGACTTGCGACGACAGGTTGTTGCGCGCGTCGAACATCGTCAACACGATGCCGTGGATGGTGAGCTGCGGGTTGAGCGCGGCCTTTACCTGATCGACGGTTTGCAGAAGCTGCGACAGTCCTTCGAGCGCGAAGAACTCGCACTGCAGCGGCACCAGGACCGCATGCGCCGCCGCCATCGCGTTGACGGTCAGCAGATTGAGCGACGGCGGACAGTCGACGAGGACATAGGTGAACGGCGCGCCCTGCGTGTTCTTGTTGATCTCACCGATGGCGTTGCGCAGGCGGAAGGCGCGGTCGCGCGCCTGGCCGATTTCAAGCTCGAGGCCGGACAGGTCCATCGTCGAAGGGGCGATGAACAGGCGCGGCACCGCGGTGGCCAGCACCGCATCGCGCATCGGCGCGCCGCCGGACAGCACGTCATAAGTCGAGGTCTCGCGGGCGCGGCGGTCGATGCCAAGCCCCGTCGAGGCGTTGCCCTGAGGGTCGAGGTCGATGATGAGCACCGTCTCGCCGATGGCGGCGAGCGCCGTGCCAAGGTTGATGGCGGTGGTGGTCTTGCCGACCCCGCCCTTCTGGTTGGCGATCGCCAGAATCCGGGGCCGCACCTCGGCCGGAACGAGCGGAACCACCGAGGGATCGGTTTCGGGGCGATTCGGGTCCGCCGTGATATCGGTCATGTCGTTCCGGCTCCTTGGCCGTTTATTTTGGGCCGTCTCGCTTGGAAGCCGCGGCTAGCGTGGCTCCAAACCCCGGACGATCACGATCCGTCCGTCGGGACTGGTGCGGCTCGGGGCTTTTTCGGCCTCGATCCTCCAATATTTAGCGGCCTTGGTCAATTCAACATCTACATCTTGACCCTTGAGGAACAGGCCAAGAGCGCCAAGACGGATATAGGGAGCCGCCTCGTCACAAAGTTGTTTTAGCGGGGCGAGCGCCCTGGCGGATACGACGTCGGCGTTGCCGGAAAAGCTTTCCCCGAAATTCCCGATTCGCACCGCATGGACGGTGACTGGCGCCTCCGCGACCCGCGCTGCTTCGCGCAGGAAGGCGGCTTTTTTCGTGTTGCTTTCGACCAGGTGGACCTGCGCGCCCGGCCGGTCGGCCAGCACACAGGCGACCGCGAGGCCCGGAAATCCGCCGCCCGATCCGAAGTCCACCCACACCCTCGCGTCCGGCGCGAGATCGATGAGCTGGAGCGAGTCTGAGACATGCCGTGTCCAGATCTCGGGCACGGTCGAGGGCGCAATCAGATTGATGCGGCTCTGCCAATCGAGCAGCAGCGCGACGTAGCGGTCGAGCCGGGCCTGTGCGCTGTCGGCGACCGGCGTCAACGCCAAAGCAAGCGCGCGGTCGGCGCCCGGCCCACTCAAGCGGACTTAGCCGGCGCTTTGCCCGCGCCATTCCGGCCGCGGCGCAGATGGGCGGCGATCAGCGTCAGCGCCGCCGGCGTGATGCCGTCGATGCGCGCCGCCTGGCCGATGGTGCGCGGCCGATGCGCGGCGAGCTTCTGCCGGGCTTCGTTGGAAAGGCCGTTGAGCGTGTCGTAGTCGAGATCGTCCGGCAGCGCGAAGCTTTCGTCGCGGCGATAGGCGGCGACGTCGGCCGCCTGGCGCGACAGATAGACATCGTATTTAGCGTCGGTCGCAACCTGCTCGACGATCTTCGGCGCGAAACTGCCGAGCTGCGGCCAGATGCGCGCGAGATCGTCTGTCGTGATGGTCGGATAGGACATCAGCTCGAACGCGGTGCGGCGCTGGCCGTCCTTGTTCAGCGTCAGGCCGTGGCGCTCGGCTTCCTTCGGCGTCAGCGACACCGAGCGGACGAAAGCACGCGCCGCGTCGAGCGCCGCCATCTTTGCGGCGTGGTGTCGCGCGCGCTGGCTGCCGACGCAACCGAGTTCGATGCCGCGGCCGGTGAGCCGCTGGTCGGCATTGTCGGCGCGCAGCGCCAGACGATATTCGGCGCGCGAGGTGAACATGCGATACGGCTCGCTGACGCCGCGCGTCACGAGATCGTCGATCATCACGCCGAGATAGCCATCGGCGCGATCGAACACGACAGCGCCGCCCTCGCCGGCACGCGAGGCGGCATTCAAGCCCGCGACCAGGCCCTGCGCGGCCGCCTCTTCATAACCCGTCGTGCCGTTGATCTGCCCCGCCAGATAGAGGCCGCGCAGCTTGCGCACCTCGAGCGTGGGATCGAGTTCGCGGGGATCGACGTGATCGTATTCGATGGCGTAGCCAGGCCGCGCGATATGCGCTTTCTCCAAACCGGGAATGGTTGCGACCAGCGCGCGCTGCACATCCTCCGGCAGCGAGGTCGAGATGCCGTTCGGATAGACGGTTGGATCGTCGAGGCCTTCCGGCTCAAGAAAAATCTGGTGGCTGTCGCGCTCGCCGAACTTGACGATCTTGTCCTCGATCGACGGGCAGTAGCGCGGGCCGCGACTCGCGATCTGCCCCGAATACATTGGCGAGCGATGCACGTTGTCGCGGATGATCCTGTGCGTCGCCTCGACGGTGCGGGTGATGCCGCACTGAATCTGCGGCGTCTCGATCTTCTCGGTCAGCATCGAGAACGGCTCGGGCGGCTCATCGCCCGGCTGCATTTCGAGCGCGGCCCAGTCGATGGTACGGCCATCGATGCGCGGCGGCGTGCCGGTCTTCAGGCGGCGCAGCGCGAGGCCGGCATGTTCGAGACGCTCCGACAAACCGAGCGACGGCGCTTCACCAAAGCGGCCCGCCGGGATTTGCGTTTCACCGATGTGGATGAGGCCGCGCAGAAACGTACCGGTCGTCAGCACGACGAACTTCGCCGCGAGCCTGCGGCCATCGGCCAGCACAACGCCGGCGGCTTCATCGTTCACGACGATGAGATCGCTCACCTCGCCTTCGACGACGCTGAGATTTTCGGTGGCGCAGATTTCAGCCTGCATCGCGGCGGCGTAGAGCTTGCGATCGGCCTGCGCACGCGGGCCGCGCACCGCCGGACCCTTGCGCCGGTTGAGCACGCGAAACTGAATGCCGCCGCGATCCGCAACGCGGCCCATCAGACCATCGAGCGCGTCGATCTCGCGCACGAGATGACCCTTGCCGAGCCCGCCGATTGCCGGATTGCATGACATCGCACCGACGGTGGCAAAGCGATGCGTCACCAGCGCAGTGCACGCGCCGAGGCGCGCTGCGGCCGCCGCGGCTTCACAGCCGGCATGGCCGCCACCGATCACAATGACGTCGAACGAGAGTTTCATGGCGCGCTCACGAGATGCGCGCTTTTAGCGGAGTGGCCCGAAGGGGTCAAAATCCGGTCAGAAGGTGTAACCGGTGCGCAAACCGCCCCAGTGCCGTCCAAACACGCGGATCGGCGCGTCGATTTCCTGCATCAGCGCGGTTTCGCCGTGGCCCATGTCGCGCGCGTAGTTCTGCAGGAGATAGGGGCGCACCACGCGCGCGGCGGAAAGGCCGGCGCGGTCGTCGAAGATCCGGCGATTGCGCGCATGCGCCTTGTTCCAGTCGACGTCACCGGGACGCTGCGGCATCGCGTAGATCTTGTTGTGCACGGGCAGGTAACCGTTGCGGTCCACCGCGGCGCAGAAGGTCATGCGCGGATCCGATGCAAGGATTGGCTCGAGCACGTCCGGCAACACCGTCTCGACCCAGTCGAGAAAACGGGTGCGATGCTGCACCGGATTGGAACCTTCGATTTCGACATACTCGTTGTCGAACAGAACCTCCTGGGCGATGGCGCCGCGGCGGATACCGTCCTCGAACAGCCGCGAGATTTGGGCAGCGCCTGCGATGGCGCGGTCGATGAATTCCTTGTTGGCGGATTTGAGCTCGTCGAGCGTGCGGTGAAGCGCGCCACGGACGTCGTCGGACATTTCTGCGAAACGCAGATGAAGACCGAGATGGCTTCGGTTGACCATTTGCAACCGGAGGTTGCCGATGGTTGCAATGCTCGCGTCGACGCAATCACCGACCGAAAGCCCGCGCGCATCGGCAACCCGCATCAGCACGCCGCCTTCGGAGATATCGAAGGTCGTGCCTTCGATTGCGCCCGATCGCCAGTGCAGCGTGATGGCGCGTTCGATCGGCAGCCTGTCGTGAGCCCGACGGTCGCCGATGTGGGTCTGCCGCAGGAAAATCGTGCAGCGGGATTTCAGCTGTCCGGCGAGCTGCGCAACGTCGTGCCCGGCCTTGCCGGCTGAAACCCCGTTCGCCGCGGCATCCGCGGCGGCAAGTTCGATTTCGCTCGCACTGGCTGCGACGCCGCCGACAAAGCGCGATGTTTCAGTGGCATTCTGTGAGAGTTCGTTGCTGGTTGCCGTTTGCTGCTCCACGGCGCCGGCAACTTCGCTGAACAGCGGACGGATCGTGTCGACGACCTCGGCAATCCGGCGAACCGCGCCGATCGACGCTTCGGCGTCTTTCTGCAGGGATTCGATATCAGCGCGGATCTGCTCGGTGGCGTGCTGCGTCTGAATGGAAAGCTCTTTGACCTCGGAGGCGACGACGGTGAAGCCCCGGCCCGCCTCACCGGCGCGCGCCGCCTCGATGGTGGCGTTCAGCGCCAACAGATTGCTGCGCTTTGCGATTGTCGCGATCAGGCGAATGACGTTGCCGATTTTCGCGGACGAACTCTGCAGACCGTCGACGCTCGACATGGCGAGACGCGAGGCATCGCCGGCCGTGCGCGCCAGGGCATCCGCCTCGTTGACGCGAAGGCCGATCGCGGCAGCTGTTTGCGCCAACTCCTCGGCGCTGACGGCCACTCGCTGTGTGTTGGCATTGGCGTTCTGCGAATCCTTCGTCAGGTCTTCGCTTCGTGCCCGAATGGCGGCCAGGCTTTGAGCGGACGATTGCGTGACCTGCTGAACGACCTCTGCGACCCGGCCGACATCGCGCATCATCGCGCTCAGGTCGAGCTCGAGCAGGTCGATTGTCTCGCGATAGGCGGAGGATGAGTCGACGGGCACAGTTTCGGGCGCCGAATCCGGCGGTTCGGGGGGTATTCCGGCGCTGTCAGGGGGCCGGAGCCGTGCAAGATTGGTCGGCATCGGCAACGGGACATCTCCGCGACGAACGCAGAGCGACTATCGCGAGTTAGGGTAAAAACGCCGTTAAACCGTGCCGCATTTTGCAGCAGGGGAATGTTTCACGGGAAACAGTGACCGATTTGATGGCGGCTTCCTCTGCCGCAAGGCTGTTTCACGTGAAACAAGCTTAGCCGCCGGATGTAGCAGAGTGCCGATGTCCAAACTGCCCTGCCAAAACACCGATTCTCGAACGCGCGGCCGCCTCTGGTTACTTTCCGACGCAAAAGTCACGAAACAGAACGTCCAGGATATCCTCGACATCGACTCGACCAGTGAGACGGCCGAGTGCGGTCGACGCCGTGCGAAGCTCCTCGGCGACTAGATCTTCCGCCCCAAGGCCGGGAAGCGCGCTAGCGCGATTCAATGCCTCTACGGTCGTCTGCAGGGCGTGGCGGTGCCTTTCACGCGTCACCAGCGCCGGGTCGGCGCCTCCCAGATGAAGCTCCGCAAACTGGGCAACCCGATTCAAAAGCGTATCGATGCCAAAGCCCGTGAGAGCGGAGATCGGAAGAACTGTTTCACGTGAAACACTTTCGCCGAATCCGTCATTGGAGCTGAACTCATTATTGAATTCATTTTCATTGTTTATATCAGCTTTATTCTTTACTTGCTGGATATCAATTTTATTCTTTAATATCAATATGTTGTGTGCCCCCGCAGGCGGCCGCACTCCCACGTCACCAGCGCCATAAAGCCAAAGCACTAAATCCGCTTCCTCGGCCCTCGCCCGAGCCCGGCGAATCCCCTCCTGCTCGACCGGATCGTCGCTGTCTCGAAGCCCCGCCGTATCGATCAAGGTGACCGGATAGCCCTTGAGGTCGAGATGCACCTCCAGGACGTCGCGCGTCGTTCCGGCGTGCGGCGACACAATCGCCACCTCCCGGCCGGCGATCCTGTTCAGCAATGTCGACTTCCCGACATTGGGTGGACCGGCGATGGCGACGACCAGCCCTTCCCGCAGCCGCTCGCCGCGCCGGCCCGCCGCCAGCACCGCGGAAATTTCCTCTGCCAGCTCGCGCGCGATGGCGAGCGCCGGCGCGCTGAGGTCGTCCGGCACGTCGCCCTCGTCGGAAAAGTCGATCGGTGCTTCGATCATCGCCTGAGCCTCGATCAGCCGCTTACGCCAGCCCTCGGTACGTCCGCCGAGCAGACCCTTCATCTGCCGAAACGCCTGCCGCCGCTGCGCCTCGGTCTCCGCCGCGATCAGATCGCCGAGGCCCTCGACCTCGGTCAGATCGAGCTTGCCGTTCTCAAAGCCGCGCCGCGTGAACTCACCCGGCTCCGCCGGCCGCAAGCCCTCCATCGCAGCAAGCGTGTCGAACACCGCAGCAAGCGCCGCACGGCTGCCGTGCATCTGGATTTCGGCGACGTCCTCGCCCGTCTCGCTGCCGGGTCCCGGAAACCACAGCACCACCGCCTCGTCGATCGCCTCACCCGCCGCGTTCCGGATGCGCGCAAACTTCGCTTCTCGCGCCGGCACGCTCGCCTTCCCGCTCAGCACACGCAGCGCATCGCCCGCGCGTGGGCCGGAAATTCGCACGACGCCGATCGCCGCAGGTGGGCGGCCGGACGACAATGCAAAAATCGTATCCTGGTGCCGGGACATCGTTCGTACCGAGATTAAACCCTTGCGGTGCCAGCACGCGCTGGTTAGCTCCGCACCGAAGCCCGGTGTCACCGCATCGGTCAAGTCCATCCGCGAGACCGACCATGACATCTCCCTCCGGCAGCACACACACCAATCGCCTTGCCGGCGCGACCAGCCCGTATCTGCTGCAGCACCAGCACAATCCGGTCGACTGGTGGCCGTGGGGGCCGGAAGCGCTCGCGGAGGCCAAGCGCGCGAACAAGCCGATCCTGCTGTCGGTCGGCTACGCCGCCTGCCACTGGTGCCATGTGATGGCGCACGAGTCCTTCGAGGACGCCGCAACGGCTCAGGTGATGAACGAGCTGTTCGTCAGCATCAAGGTCGACCGCGAGGAGCGGCCCGACATCGACCAGATCTACATGCAAGCGTTACATCTGCTGGGCGAGCAGGGCGGCTGGCCGCTGACGATGTTTCTGACGCCGGCCGGCGAGCCCGTGTGGGGCGGCACTTACTTTCCGCCCGAAAGCAAATTCGGCCGGCCGGCGTTCAAGGACGTGCTGCGCGAGGTCGCGCGCATCTTCCGCGAAGAACCGGAATCGATCGAGAAGAATCGCGTCGCGCTGCTCGCCAATCTCGCCCAGAAGGCGCGGCCCGCCGGCAAGGTCGTGATCGGCGCGCAGGAGCTTGACGGTTTCTCGCGCCAGATCGGCAACATGATCGATCAGGTGCATGGCGGCTTGCGCGGCGCGCCGAAATTTCCACAAAGCCCGATGCTCGAAATGCTCTGGCGCGCCGGCCTGCGCACCGGAGACGCGCGCTTTTTCGAAACCGTCGAACACACCCTCGAACGAATGTGCGAGGGCGGCATCTACGATCACTTGGGCGGCGGCTTCTCACGTTACTCGGTCGACGAGAAGTGGCTGGTGCCGCATTTCGAAAAGATGCTGTACGACAATGCGCTGCTGCTCGAACTGCTGGCGCTTGCCTATGCTCGCAGCGGCAACGAGCTGTTCCGCCGCCGCGCACAGGAAACCGTCGGCTGGCTCGCGCGCGAAATGACCACCAAAGGCGGCGCATTTTCGGCCTCGCTCGACGCGGACTCCGAAGGCGAGGAAGGCAAATTCTACGTCTGGTCGAAAAACGAAATCACCGAGCTGATCGGCCCGGAAGCAGCCGAATTCTTCGCCGGACACTATGACGTCAGCGACGACGGCAATTTCGAAGGCCACAACATTCTCAACCGCCTGAAGTCGGTGCCGCGTGGCGCGGAGGACGAAGAGCGGCTGAAGACGCTGCGATACATTATGCTTGAGGCACGCGAGGCGAGGGTGCGCCCCGGCCTCGACGACAAGGTGCTGGCCGACTGGAACGGCCTGATGATCGCCGCGCTGGTCAATGCGGGCGTGTTGCTCGACGAACCGTCCTGGATCGACATGGCGGCGTGCGCCTTTGCTTTCATCGCCGGCAACATGACGAGGGGCGAGGAGAACGACCAGCGTCTCGGTCACTCCTGGCGCGAGGGCCAATTGCTCTACCCGGGTCTTGCCTCCGATCACACCGCGATGATCCGCGCCGCGCTCGCGCTCTACGAGGTGAAGGGAGACAGCGCCTATCTCGATCAGGCGCGGCGCTGGCAGACAGCGCTCGACCGCCACTACGCCGATCCCGACACCGGCGGCTATTATCTCACCGCGGACGACGCCGAAGGCCTGCTGCTGCGGCCGCATTCGACCGCCGACGACGCCACCCCCAACCACAACGCCGTCGCCGCACAAAACCTCGTGCGCCTCGCAGCGTTAGCCGGCGACGACGTCGCGCGCGCGCAAGCCGACCGATTGTTCAACGGCGTGTTGTCGGCGGCCGGAAACAATCTTTTCGCCCACGTCGCTTTGCTGAATGCGCTCGACCTGCGGCTGCACGGCTCGGAGATCGTCATCACCGGACAGGATGACGCCGCCCAGGCTCTGGCGCGCGCCGCGCTCAAGCATCCCTTCATCGCGCGCATCGTGCTGCGCGCGGCGGCAGACGACTTGCCGGCTTCGCACCCGGCACAAGAGAAGATCAGGGCGGCAACCGGCAGCGCCGCCTTCATCTGCGTCGGCGAGCGGTGTTCCCTGCCGATGACGGACGTCGCGCAGCTCTCACAGGTCGTCGACGGCATGCGGCCGTCGCCAAAGGCCGGCTAGCATCTCGCGCACGGGCAGACTGGCCAGCGCGATCATCGCGAACGCCGCCCCCAGCGCCGGAGCGCCGACCGCAACGCCGGTGGCCTTTGCGACTGGCGCGACGACCGCAGGCGTCATCAGAACGAGCGCCGATGCCACGGCGCCCGCGCGCCGCGTCATCGCGCCATTGGCCGCCATCTGCATGATCCAGACGACCGCGAAGGCGCCGATCACCAGATCGTAGTCCTGAAGATAGGGAGCCGCCAAAAATCCGCCCAGCACCAGCGCGGCATTCCGCTGCTCGGCCGGCGCATCCCGATGCCACAGCCATCCGACGGCCGCAGCCGCTATCGTGGCGCAGAACGCCTGAATGGCGTAGGCGGTCGTAATATCGGCTCCCGAATGCCGCGCGGTGACGAAGACCGACGCCATGCGATGCCACACGCCGGCGCCACTTTCGAGCACGGTCTGCCGCAGCACCGCGACGTGCTCGAGGTCGGTCGGCCAGATGTCGGCGCCGAATAGCACGATGCTGATGACGACGATCCCGCCGGTGGTTGCGGCGGCAACCGCCAGCGCCTGCCAGCGGTGGCCGGCGATTAATGCGACCGGCACGAGCAGCGCAAGATGCGGCTTGCAGACCATCAGACCGAACAGCAGCCCGGCGAGCACCGGGCGACGATCGAGCAGCACGAGACCCCCGCCGATCAACGCAGCCGACCACGCGCCGTTCTGCCCCGCGATGAAATTCAGAAACACCGCCGGCGTCGCGGCGGCGAGCAGGAGAACGTCGCTTCGCTGCGATTGCGGCCACGCCGCAGCAAGCGCGCGATAAAACGCCAGCCAGCTTCCGGATAGCCAGAGCGCAAGCGCCGGAACATAGGGCAGCGCGGCCAGCGGCGCCGTGAGCACGAGCAGCGCCGGCGGATAGCTGTAGTGATAAAAACCGATCACGCCGCCGGTGGCAGCCTGCTCGAAAGCGTGAAACGCCGCCCACGCATAGACGTCTCCCGCGTCGCTTCCCCAGGCCAGCGCCGCACCGCTCCAGTAATTGATGAAATCGTCGCCCAACGGCCGCCCGGCGCCGTCGCTCAAGCCGACCGCCGTCTGCCGCGTGAGGTCGAGCAGATAAACCAGCGCGGCGACTGCGACCCAGCATCGCGCCAGCGCGCGCAGGCGGTCCACGCCAAACGACGGCGCAGGTCGCGTCGACAGCCGTTGCGACGATTGCAGAACCGACATCGCTCCCCCAGCCAATCGCGGGAGACCCTATGGCGGAAGGCTTAGCCTGCCCTTTCCACGTTATTTGCAGTTTGACGGAAGTTTTCGGCAATTGGCCCGGACCGGGGCAACTTTGCACGAACCGGAAACGAAAAGGACCGTCTCCTTTCGGAAGCGGTCCTGATCTTTTCTTAGGTTGTCTGCGCGGCGTCAGGTGTTCATCGAGTCGAAGAACTCGCTGTTCGTCTTGGTGTTGCGCAACTTGTCGAGCAGGAAGTCGATGGCGTCCATCGTGCCCATCGGATTGAGGATGCGGCGCAGCACGTACATCTTCTTGAGCACCGCCGGATCGGTCAGCAGCTCTTCCTTGCGGGTGCCGGAGCGCGTGATGTCCATCGCCGGGAAGGTGCGCTTGTCGGCCACCTTGCGGTCGAGGATGAGTTCCGAGTTACCGGTGCCCTTGAACTCTTCGAAGATCACTTCGTCCATGCGGCTGCCGGTGTCGATCAGCGCGGTCGCGATGATGGTCAGCGAGCCGCCTTCCTCGATGTTACGCGCCGCGCCGAAGAAGCGCTTCGGGCGCTGCAGCGCATTGGCGTCGACGCCGCCCGTCAGCACCTTGCCGGATGACGGCACCACAGTGTTGTAGGCGCGGCCGAGGCGCGTGATCGAGTCGAGCAGGATCACCACGTCGCGGCCGTGTTCGACCAAGCGCTTGGCCTTCTCGATCACCATTTCCGCGACCTGGACGTGACGCGAGGCCGGCTCGTCGAAGGTCGAGGAAATCACCTCGCCCTTCACCGAGCGCTGCATGTCGGTCACTTCTTCCGGGCGCTCGTCGATCAGCAAGACGATCAAATAGCATTCCGGATGGTTGGCCGTGATCGCGTGCGCGATGTTCTGCAGCAGCACGGTCTTGCCGGTGCGCGGCGGCGCGACGACCAGCGCGCGCTGGCCCTTGCCGATCGGCGCGACGATGTCGATGACGCGGGCCGACAGATCCTTCTTGGTCGGATCGTCGTGCTCCATGCGCAGCCGCTCGTTCGGGTAGAGCGGCGTCAGGTTGTCGAAGTTGACCTTGTGCTTGATCTTCTCGGGGTCTTCGAAATTGATCGTGTTGACCTTGAGAAGCGCGAAATAGCGTTCGCCTTCCTTGGGCGAGCGGATATGGCCGTCGACGGTGTCGCCGGTACGCAGGCCGAAGCGACGAATCTGGGACGGCGAGACGTAGATGTCGTCGGGCCCGGACAGATAGTTCGATTCCGGCGAGCGCAGGAAGCCGAAGCCGTCCGGCAGCACCTCGACCACGCCTTCGCCGACGATGTCGATTTCCTGGGTGGCGAGCTGCTTGAGGATCGCAAACATCAATTCCTGCTTGCGCAGGGTGCTGGCGTTTTCCACGCCGCTTTCTTCGGCGAACTGCACCAGTTCCGCCGGGGTTTTGGACTTGAGGTCCTGTAGTTTCATTTCCCGCATGGGGGCATTGGTCCTGTGAGGAGATCCGGACGGCGACCAGAAAACGCGGGCGCTGCGCCGGATTGAAAGACTTCGAGAAATCGCAGGTCTTGAGGAGGGAACGTGCTTTGGAAGGTTATCCCTGACCCGATGCCGCGACCGGTCCGAACACGGAACCGGAACGCCGCTGCATCCGCCTGCGTTCGGTGGGATGCGCAAATCTAGGAAGAAAACCCGCCGGTCGCAAGGGTCGCGCGAAACGTGCTTAACGATTTTCGCTTGGAATTTGGCCTTTAAAAAGGCTTCACCACCACCAGAACGACGATCAGGATCATCAGCAGGGTGGGTACCTCGTTGATTATCCGATAGAATTTCTGCGATTTGCGATTCCGGTCGGCCGCGAAATCGCGCACGTAACGGCTCAGCATGCCGTGGACGCCGGACATGACCAGCACCAGCACGAGTTTGGCGTGCAGCCATCCCGATTGCTTGAATGCCTCCCAACCCATCAGCCAGATCAGCGCCAGGCCAAGTAGCCAGGTGGCGATCATCGCCGGGTTGATGATCGCCTTCAAAAGGCGCCGTTCCATCACCTTGAAGGTTTCCGACTGCGCAGAGCCCGCCGGCGCGTCGCAGTGATAGACGAACAGCCGCGGCAGATAGAGCATGCCCGCCATCCACGAGATGACGGCGATGATGTGAAAGGCCTTCAGCCAGAGATACATCGCAAACCTCGATAACTAGCGGCGGGCGCGTTTCAGCATCTGCTCGACATGCGCGACCGGCGTATCGGGCAGGATGCCGTGGCCGAGATTAAAAATGAAAGGCCGCGCGGCGAACGCTGCCAGCACATCGTCGACCGCGCGATCGAGCGCCACGCCGCCGGCACGCAACGCCAGCGGATCGAGATTGCCCTGCACCGGCACCCGGCTCTGGATTTTCTCGGCAGCGAACGTCTTGTCGATGGTCCAGTCGAGACTGACGGCATCGACACCGGTTTGCTCGACATAGCGCGGCACCATGCTGCCGCCACCACGCGGAAAGCCGATGATATTCGCGCCCGGCACTTGTTTGCGCACGCCGGCGACAATGCGTTTTGCCGGTGCGATCGACCAGCGCTCGAACTGCTCGGGCGGCAATACGCCGGCCCAGGTATCGAACAGCTGCACCGCATCGGCGCCGGCCTTGAGCTGACCGACAAGATATTCGATCGATGCATCCGAGATCGCATCGATCAACTGCGCGAAGGCTTCCGGCTGCCGATAAGCGAATGTCCGCGCCGGCGCCTGATCGGGCGTACCTTGGCCCGCGATCACATAAGTCGCGACCGTCCACGGCGCACCGCAGAAGCCGAGCAGCGTGACCTGCGGATCGAGATCCGCCTTCACCCGGGCGACCGTTTCATAGATCGAGTTGAAGACCTTCGCGTCCGGCGGCCGCTTCATCGCAACGATGGCCGCTTCGTCCTTCACCGGATCGAGCTTGGGTCCTTCACCGGCCTCGAACCGCACGTCGCGGCCGAGCGCCAGTGGCACCACGAGAATATCGGAAAACAGGATCGCCGCGTCAAAACCGAAACGTCGCACCGGTTGCAGCGTTACCTCGGCGGCAAGCTCCGGATTGAAGCACAGCTTGAGAAAACTGCCGGCCTTCTCGCGCACCGCACGATACTCAGCCAGATAGCGGCCTGCCTGCCGCATCATCCAGGCCGGTGGAACGGGTTGCCGGCGACCGTCGAGAACCGACAGCAATGGCTTATTCACCGCGGTCGTCTTGCGAAACCCTTCTTCCATCAAAACCTGATTCTAGAATCTGTAGTTATTGTGAGTCGGTGGTTTGGACTCATGACTCCCGATCCACATCTTGTCCACCGGCTGTCCATGAGCAACACACCGGCTGCGGCGGGCACATTGCCAAAGACCTCTCAAAGAGGCCTGATTTACAGGCTGAATCCTGACTTTCCCCGCTTATCCCAATTCCTCGCCAACAGGCTCGCACAGTCGCTAGTAAAATCGGCTACGGCTATCCCGCAGGCAGCCGTGTGGACGAAACCCGGCTTTATCCTCGTGTGATGCTTGCACTGGTCCGGCGCCCGTGGCCTTCTCCAGAGAAATCCACAGGGCGTCCCGTCACTGTCCCAATGGCTGACAACAGCTATTTCCATTTGCATCTGGTCTCCGACTCAACCGGCGAGACGCTGATCACGGTCGCGCGGGCGGCTGCCGCGCAATATTCGGGCGTCACGCCAGTCGAGCATCTTTATCCGATGGTCCGCACCATCCGGCAACTCGAGCTGGCGCTGGCGGAGATCGAGGAGGCGCCAGGCCTCGTCCTCTATACGTTGCTCGACGAGGAACTGGTCACGGTGCTCGAGAAGAAATGCCGCGAGCTGGGCCTGCCTTGCATGTCGATCCTCGGTCCGGTGCTGAGGCTGTTCCAGTCCTATCTCGGCGCGGAGACGACGCATCGGGTCGGCGCCCAGCACGTCCTCAACGCGGAATATTTCAATCGCATCGACGCGCTGAACTTCACGATGATGCATGACGACGGACAGAACGTCGAAACGCTGAACAATGCCGATGTTGTGCTGGTCGGCGTGTCGCGCACGTCGAAAACGCCGACCTCGATCTATCTAGCCAATCGCGGCGTCAAAACGGGAAACGTTCCGCTGGTGCCGAATGTGCCGCTGGCGCCGGAGGTCGAGCGGCTGACATTGCCGCTGGTCGTCGGGCTTTACGCCAGCGCGGAGCGCATCGTGCAGATTCGCGAAAATCGTCTGCTCGGTCTCAAGGCGCATCGCGACGACGACCAGTACATCGACCGCAGCGCGGTGGCGGAGGAAGTCACCTATTCGCGCCGGCTATGCGCCAAACATAACTGGCCGACCATCGACGTGACCCGGCGCTCGATTGAGGAAACCGCGGCCGCCGTCATGAAGCTTCTCACCGAACGCCGCCGTCGGCCCGGATGACGCGATGACGCTCTGGATCGCGCGCAAGCCGCTGGTGCTCGCCTCGAAAAGCCCGTCGCGCCGGCGCGTTCTGGAGAACGCAGGTATTTCCGTCGACATCCATCCCGCGGACATCGACGAGCGCGCGGTCGAGGCGGCCGCCGGGCCGTCCGGTCCCGGCGAAGCAGCGCAATTGCTCGCTCGCGCCAAGGCGCTTGCCGTGTCGGCAGCGTTGCCTGGCCGCCTGGTGCTCGGGGCCGATCAGACTTTGGCTCTGGGACAGAAGCGGTTTTCCAAGCCGGCCGGCCGCGCCGGCGCGCAGGCGCAGCTGCAGGAACTCTCCGGTCATGCGCACGAACTGCATTCGGCCTTCGCGCTGGCGCGGGACGGCGCCATTCTGTTCGAGCATTGCAGCGTGGCGCGCCTCACCATGCGCTCCTTGTCGGCGGCGGCGATCGAGCACTATCTGGACGCGGCGGGCGAGGCGGTATCCTTGAGCGTCGGCGCCTATCAGATCGAAGGCGTCGGGATTCAGCTATTCGAGCGCATCGAGGGCGACTACTTCACCATCCTCGGCATGCCGCTGCTGCCGCTGCTCGACTGGCTGCGGCGCAACGGCTTCATCGCGGCGTGAATGGAGATTGATCGACGATGTTCGTGCTCGGCCTGACCGGCTCGATGGGAATGGGAAAGTCCACCACGGCGACATTCTTTGCCGAGGAGGGCGTGCCCGTTCACGACGCCGACGCTGCCGTTCATCGTCTCTATGAAGCCGCGGCCGTCGCTCCGATCGAGGCCGCTTTTCCGGGCGTGACCGGCGGCGGCAAAGTCGATCGCACGAAACTTTCGGAGCGCATCGCCGGTAACCCCGCCGCGCTGAAACAACTCGAAGCAATCGTTCATCCGCTGGTCCGTGCCGCCGAACGGGATTTTCTCGCGGCGGCGGAGAAAAGCGGCGCGCCAATCGCGGTGCTCGACATTCCGCTGCTCTACGAGACCGGCGGCGAAAGCCGCTGCGACGCGGTGGTCGTCGTCTCGGCGCCGGCGGACGTGCAGCGCGCGCGTGTGTTCGAGCGGCCCGGCATGACCGATGAAAAATACGCCGCGCTGCTGGCGCGCCAGATGCCCGACGCCGAGAAGCGCCGCCGCGCCGACTTCGTGGTGGACAGTTCGCGCGGCCTCGATGCCGCGCGGGCGCAGGTCCGTGATATCCTCAAAGCCGTCGCTACAATGCCGAAGCGGCGCGACTGATTCGAAGGGCTGCCCGATGGCGATGCGCGAGATCGTTCTCGATACCGAAACTACCGGCCTCGATCCGGGGCAGGGTCACCGGCTCGTCGAAGTCGGCTGCGTCGAGTTGATCAACCGGATTCCCACCGGGCAGGGGTTCCATTTCTATCTCAATCCCGAGCGCGATGTACCGAAGGAAGCCTTCGCGGTGCATGGCCTGTCGGCGGAGTTTCTGGCCGACAAGCCGCTGTTCGCCGAGATCGCCGATGCGTTTCTCGAATTCATCGGCGAGGACGCGCCGCTGGTCATTCACAACGCAAGCTTCGATCACGGCTTTCTCAACGCCGAACTGGCGCGGCTGAAAAAGCCGGCGATCGCGCGCGAACGGCTGGTCGATACGCTGCTGCTTGCCCGCCGCAAGCATCCCGGCGGCTCCAACAAGCTGGACGATCTTTGCGTGCGTTACGGGATCGATAACTCGCAGCGAACCAAGCACGGCGCGCTGCTCGACGCCGAATTGCTCGCCGAGGTCTATCTCGAACTGATCGGCGCGCGTCAGGCGCAACTTATCCTGTCGGAAACCACCGTGATCCGGTCGTCCTCGCGCGGCACGCCCATTGCGCCACGGCCTGTTCCGCTCAGCCCGCGCCTCACCGACGCGGAACGCGCCGCGCACGACGAATTCGTCGCGACGCTCGGCGAGGATGCGGTTTGGCTGAAATACGCGGCGGGAAACTAAAGCGTCTTCAGTCGAAGAAACGATTGGTCGCCGACGTCACGCCTGTGCGGTCGGCGGCGGCGCGGCCGGCGCCTGCGACAGGTTCTGCCGATACAGGCTGACGAAGTCGATCGGGTCAAGCAGCAGCGGCGGGAAGCCGCCATTGGTCACCGCCGTCGCCACGATCTCGCGCGCGAAGGGGAACAGCAGCCGCGGACATTCGATCATCACGACCGGGTGGAAATTTTCCTGCGGCACGTTCTGGATGCGGAAGATGCCGGCATAGGTCAGCTCGAAATTGAACAGGACGGTGCCGGACGACTCGGCCTTGCCGTCGATCTTGAGAACGACCTCGACGGTGCCGTCCTGCAGCGGGTTGGCCGAGACGTTGACCTGGATGCTGATCTCCGGCTGCTGGCCGGACGGCGCCAGCGAGCGCGGCGCATGGGGGTTCTCGAACGACAGATCCTTGGTGTACTGCGCGAAAATATTGATCTGCGGCGCGACCGCCTGCGCCTGAGACGGGGTCTGGGCCGCACCGCCGTTGCCGTTACCGTTCGTCATGGTCTCTCCTTCGGCCGCGGCCGGTTGACGGCGGGTTGGCTAACACAGCACCGGAAGGCGAACAAGGATCGGGCTTTTAGCGTGCATCGTCGCGATCGCGGCGGCGGCCGATCTGCGGATCGGGCACCTGCCGCCAGTCCTCGGGCGCAAGGTCGACCACGTTGTCGTTTGCTGCGCTGTCTCCGGCCGGCCGCCAGCCGGCCGCCCGTGCGGCGAGACGGCGCAGCGGCACGATCAGCATCAGCAGCCCGATCAGGCCGGTGATGAAGCCCGGGACCAGCAAGAGAATGCCGGCGATCACCGTGAGCACGCCGGACCCGTCCGCCTGCAGCGCCGAGAGCCGGTTTTCGCCGAGTGCAACCCGCACGCGCGAAATGTGCGCCGCCCCGCCATATCGGATCACCAGCGCCCCAAGGACGGAGAGTGCGACAATCAACGCGAAGGCCGGGCCGAGGCCGATAGCCGCGGCGACCAGCGCGAAGGCGGCGATTTCCAGCAATGGCAGCGCCAGAACCGCCAAAATCAGACCGCGAAGCAACGTCATGCTTTATCCATATTCCGGGGGATCGTGTTGGCCTGTCCGGCGCAATCGTCTAGAGTCCGTCGGTGCAATGCAACATCGCTTCGGAATCCTTCCGCGCCACTGGATTGCCTGAACCCGAGGCCTAGATAAGCAGAGCAAGGTCCGTCTGCGAGTGTTTGTCGGCCCGCTGGACCGCGGGAGAGCGCCGACAGGCCGACCGCGAAAGCATGCGAGACGTGTTCGACATTTACACCATCATCTTTCTGGCGCTTGCAGTCTTCATTTTCCTGCGGCTGCGGAGCGTCTTGGGGCAGCGTACCGGCCGCGAGCGGCCGCCTTACGATCCTTATTCCGCGCGCGACGCGATGCGGCCGGCCTCCGAGAAGGTTGTCGCGCTGCCGAACCGCTCCGCGGAGCAGGCCAAGAACGGCCAAGACAACAAAGACAACAAACCGGCTGAGCCGGCCGAGCCCGAAAAGGCCGCCGACAGCGGCGATCGCTGGAATGGCATTGCCAAACCCGGCTCGCCGCAGTTCGCCGGGCTCAATGCCATTGCCGCCGCCGATCCGGCATTCGATGCCAAGCACTTTCTCACCGGCGCGCGCAGCGCCTACGAGATGATCGTGTCCGCCTTCGCCGAAGGCGACACCCGGACCCTGAAGGGCATGCTCTCGAAGGAAGTCTATGAGGGCTTCGAGTCGGCCATCGCCGAACGTGACCGGCGCGGGGAGAAAGTCGAAAGCCGCTTCGTCTCGATCGACAATGCCGACGTGGTGGCGGCGGAATTGCGCAGCCGCGTCGCGCAGATCACCGTGAAGTTCAATTCGCAACTCGTCACCGCGACGCGGAACAAGGACGGCGAAGTGATCGACGGCAGCGACGAGAAGGTGACCGACGTCACCGACAGCTGGACCTTTGCGCGCGATGTGTCGTCGCGCGACCCGAACTGGAAACTGGTTGCGACCGAACCCGGGCAGTGACCGGATGGCTGGCCGTCGACGCCTCACATCGGGATTGAGTGGCATCGCCGCCATCGGATTGCTGGCGGCCGGCGCATGGGTCGTCAGTCCGGCGATCGCGCAGGCCAAGAAGGCGCACGCCAAAAAGGCTCATGCCAAAAGCAGCGTGCACATTCCGGGCGCCAGGCTCGAGCCGCTGTCTTTTGCGACGCTCGAAGGCTGGAAGGACGACGATCAGGCCGCCGCGTTCGGCTCCTTCCTCAACAGCTGCCGCGCCATTCTCAACAGCACGCCGGCAATGCACCGCAAGAAGCCGCTGCTCGGCAAGCTCTACAAAGCCTGCCAGCAGGCGCAGCTCATCAAGCAGCCGAACGGGGACGGCGCGCGCAAGTTCTTCGAGGACAATTTCCAGCCGGTGCGCATTTTGCCGCCAACGCGCTCTTACGGTTTCTACACCGGCACCGACGGCTTCTTCACCGGCTACTACGAGCCGCAGGTCGAAGGTTCTCGGCTGCCGAGCGAGGAATACAAATATCCGCTCTATCGCGTGCCGGGCAAAGTCGCGGGCAAGAAAAGCACGGTGTTCGGGCATCTCGACCGCAAGGACATCGTCGAGGGCGCGCTTGCCGGCAAGGGTCTCGAAATCTGCTGGGTGAAAAGCCCGATCGATGCGTTCTTCGCGCAGATCCAGGGCTCGACGCGGGTCAAGCTCGACACCGGCGACATGCTGCGGCTGAATTACATCGCCAGCAACGGCAAGCCTTACACGCCGGTCGGGCGCATCCTGATCGATGACGGCATTATCTCCGCCGAAGACATGACGATGGACAAGATCCGCGAATACATGGAGACGAATCCGGAGAAAGGCGCGGAGCTGCGCCTGAAGAATCGTTCCTATGTGTTTTTCCGGGAGACGTCGCTCAAGCCGCACGAAGAGCCGATCGGTGCGCAGGGCGTGCCGTTGACGACGGGACGCTCGATCGCGGTCGATCCCTCGATCCATGTCTATGGCACGCCGATCTGGATCGACGCGAAGCTGCCGATCAAAGGCGACGCGCCGATCGATGCGTTCCAGCATCTCGTGATCGCGCAGGACACCGGCTCGGCAATTCGCGGGCCGGCGCGCGCCGATATCTATTTCGGTTATGGCGGCGACGCGCCGAGCGTCGCCGGCCGCATCAAGCAGTTCGGCCGCTTCGTCATGCTGGTGCCGAAAGGCATCGCGGTCGAAGAGCCGACGGTCGCCACCGTTCCGACGCCGAAATCGCGGCCGCCGAAGGCGTCCGCGGAGAATGACGGGGCCGAGAAGAAAGACGACAGCAATAGTCCGTCCTTGCCGGCCGTGGCGACGCGCCCCAAAACCTGATCATCTTCATGAGCGGCAAGGGTCGCGATCCGGATCACAAAAGCGGCCGCCGGCGTATTCTGACGCGCGAAGAACGCGTGATCTGGACGACTTTCACCAAAGCCATTATGCCGTTGCCGAAGCGTGCGGCCCTCGATGAGGCGCCTGACGACGCGCAGGACGTACCGCCGCCCGCCGCCAAGACGTCTCGGCAGCGCGCCGCCGCGTCGCAGGCTCCGCCCGCGCGCGCCGGCTCATCCGCTGCGCCGCCGCTTCCGCCCTCGCTTGCGCCGCTCGACCGGCGGGCGAAACGCCGCGTCGCGTCGGGCCGCGACGCCATCGACGCGCGATTCGATCTGCACGGGTTGACGCAGAGCGAAGCGCATACGGAGCTTTTGCATTTCCTGCGCAGCGCGACGGCGCGCGATGCGCGGCTCGTCCTCGTCATCACCGGCAAGAGCGGTGTGTTGCGCCGGCAGGTGCCGCAGTGGCTCGCGCTGCCGGAGTTTCGCGCACTGACGATCGGCTTTGAGACCGCGCATGTCCGTCACGGCGGCGACGGCGCGCTTTATGTGCGGCTGCGGCGCGCGCGCTGACGGCCCTAGAGAATAAACCGCGACAAATCGGTGTTTTTGGCGAGGTCGCCGATGTGATGGCGCACATAGTCGGCGTCGATCGTCATGGTCTGCCCGCCGAGGTCGGATGCGCGATAGGAGATGTCGTCGAGCACGCGCTCCATCACGGTCTGCAAGCGCCGCGCGCCGATATTCTCGATCGAGGAATTCACCGACACCGCGATGTCGGCCAGCGCGTCGATGGCGTCGTCGGTGAAGTCGAGCGTCACGCCTTCGGTCTGCATCAGCGCGACATACTGCTTGATGAGCGAGGCTTCCGGCTCGGTGAGGATGCGGCGGAAGTCGTCACGCGTCAGCGCGTTGAGTTCGACGCGGATCGGCAAGCGGCCCTGCAGTTCTGGCAGCAGGTCCGAGGGCTTGGAAATGTGGAACGCGCCGGAAGCGATGAAGAGGATGTGGTCGGTCTTCACCGGCCCGTGCTTGGTGCTGACGGTGGTGCCTTCGATCAGCGGCAGGAGGTCGCGCTGCACGCCCTCGCGCGAAACGTCGGCGCCGTGGCGGCCCTCGCGGGCGCAGATCTTGTCGACCTCGTCGAGAAACACGATGCCGTTCTGTTCGACGACCTGGATCGACTCCTGCACGATATTGTCGTTGTCGAGCAGCTTGTCGGATTCCTCGTTGACGAGGATGGGGTGCGAGTCCTTGACGGTAATGCGGCGCGTTCTGGTGCGGCCGCCCATCTTGCCGAAGATGTCGCCGATATTGATCGCGCCCATCTGCGCGCCGGGCATGCCGGGAATATCGATCAGCGGCATGCCGCCGCCGGAGGCCTGCACCTCGATCTCGATTTCCTTGTCGTCGAGTTCGCCGGCGCGAAGCTTGCGGCGAAAGCTGTCGCGGGTCGCGGCGCTGGCGCCGGGTCCGACCAGCGCGTCGAGCACGCGCTCCTCGGCCGCCTTTTCGGCGCGCGCGGTGACGTCCTTGCGCTTGCGGTCGCGCGTCAGTGCGATGGAAATCTCGACGAGGTCGCGCACGATCTGCTCGACATCGCGGCCGACATAGCCGACCTCGGTAAACTTGGTCGCTTCGACTTTCAGGAACGGCGCGCCGGCGAGCCTGGCGAGCCGCCGCGAAATCTCGGTCTTGCCGACGCCGGTCGGCCCGATCATCAGGATGTTCTTCGGCAGCACTTCCTCGCGCAGCCTGTCGTCGAGCTGCAGCCGCCGCCAGCGGTTGCGCAGAGCGATGGCGACCGCGCGCTTGGCGTCGGCCTGGCCGACGATGTAGCGGTCAAGCTCGGAGACGATCTCGCGGGGTGAGAAGGAAAAGTCGGTCACCGGGTGTCCATTCAGGCTTTGAGCGATTCGATGGTCACGTTGCGATTGGTGTAGACGCAAATATCGGCGGCGATATCGAGCGATTTGCGTACGATCGTCTCGGCATCGTGCGCGCTGTCGAGCAGGGCGCGCGCGGCGGCGAGCGCGTAATTGCCGCCGGAGCCGATGCCCATCACGCCGTTCTCGGGCTCAAGCACGTCGCCGGTCCCGGTCAGCACCAGAGACACATCCTTGTCCGCGACGATCATCATGGCTTCGAGCCGCCGCAGGTAGCGGTCGGTGCGCCAATCCTTCGCAAGCTCGACCGCGGCGCGGGTGAGTTGGCCGGGATATTGCTCGAGCTTCGCTTCGAGCCGCTCGAACAGCGTGAAGGCGTCGGCTGTCGCGCCGGCGAAGCCGCCGATCACGTCACCTTTGCCGAGCCGCCGGACTTTCTTGGCGTTCGCCTTAATGACGGTCTGTCCGATCGAGACCTGGCCGTCGCCGCCGATCACCACGGCGCCGTTCTTGCGCACGGTCAGGATCGTGGTGCCGTGCCAGCTCGGAATTTCGTTGGAAGACATGCCTTTAATCCTCGCGAGTGCTTGAAGATGTAGGGCGCGCGGCCCGGCGTTGCAAACCGGCGCAAGCGGAGGCCACCTGCCGCATTGACTTCCGGTGCCTCAACCCTACATTCCGGCGTTATGAACGGACCGCTCGGCCATCGCCTTCGCCGCTTTTCGCGCGCGGGTCACCTGCAAGCAGGCAGGTAGCCCGGGCGACCTTTGTCGTCGGCCCGGGCCGATTCTCGTTCTCTTAACGTCCATCACCACACCAGAGCGCGCTTTCACGGGTGCTTCGCACCGGTGCTGGGCGCGCGTCCATCGACCAGCAGAAGGTATGCCACCGAAAGGCAAAGCATCATGACCACGACGACCGCACGCAAAGAACTGCCGCCGATCACCATCAGCGGAATTGACTCCGACCGACTGTCCAAGCTCGCCGAACTGGCGTCCGACCGGGTGCCGGAGACTGCCGATTTCCTCGCGCGGGAAGTCGCGCGTGCGACGGTGGTGCCCTCAGGATTCCCGCTGAACGGCGCCGTCGCCATGGGCTCGCAGGTCGAGTTCCGGGACGACGTCACCGGCCATGTGCGGACCGTAACGCTCGTTTATCCGGAGCAGGCCGATATCTCGATCGGTCGGATTTCGGTGCTGACGCCGATCGGCGCCGCCCTGATCGGCCTGTCGGCCGGGCAGTCCATCGAATGGCAGACGCCGGCGGGCGGCTTGCGCTCGCTTTCGGTGCTGCGCGTCGGTTAACGCTGCCGGGCTTCGGCCCGGTTTTGCCGTGCGGTGCGGTGGCCAAGCTGCCGCACCCCTGATAAAAGGCCCGCAAATCGGCGTCCCGGCAAGGTCCGGGGCGCGCTTTCGACAAGGATCACGACATGCGCACAGGCCAGGTCAAGCGCAAGACCAAGGAAACCGACATCGAGGTCGAGATTAATCTCGACGGTCAGGGCCGCTCGTCGGTCGCGACCGGCATCGGCTTTCTCGATCACATGCTGGACCTGCTGGCGCGGCATTCACGCATCGACATCACGGTGAAAGCCAAGGGCGACCTGCACATCGATTTCCACCACACCGCCGAGGACACCGGCATTGCGCTCGGCCAGGCGGTGAAGCAGGCGCTCGGCGACATGAAGGGCATCACGCGCTATGCCGACGTGCATGTGCCGATGGACGAGGCGCTGACCCGCGTCGCGCTCGACATTTCCGGCCGGCCGTTCCTGGTGTTCAAGGCCGAGTTCGTGCGCGACAAGATCGGCACCTTCGACACCGAGCTGGTGCGGGAGTGGTTTCAGGCGTTCGCCATGAATTCCGGCATCACGCTGCATGCCGAGTGCCTCTACGGTAGCAACGACCATCATATCGCGGAGTCTTGTTTCAAGGCACTGGCGCGGGCGTTGCGCGCTGCCGTCGCCATCGATCCGCGGGCGAAGGACGAGATTCCGTCGACCAAGGGCTCGCTCGGCGGCTGATTTTCGCCGTCGTTTCCGTAAAGCGTAACCGAGATGCCAACCTATACCGTGCACCAACCGCCGCAGCGCGAAGGCCGGCCCGTTCCCGGGCCGGAGCGCTTTGCCTTTGTACGTGACGGTTTCCATGTCTGGGCGTTTCTGCTGCCGCCGTTGTGGATGCTGCTGCACCGGATGTGGCTGGTGCTGATCGGCTACATCGTCGTCGTGATCGCGATGACGGTTGAGTTTGCCGTCGCCGATGTTCCGCAATGGGCGGATGCAGTCGCGAACCTGTTGCTCGGGATTCTGATCGGGCTTGAAGCGGCGTCGCTGCGCCGCTGGACGCTCCGCAAGTGGACGCAGCTCGGTTACGTGGTCGCGGAAGATGAGGAACTCGCCGAGCGGCGCTTCTTCGCGCAATGGGTCGAGGGTGTCGCGCGGGCCGTGCCGCCGCCGCCCTCCGCGCCGCCTCCGTCAATTCCAAAGCCGCCGCCGGTCGTCTCCGCGCCGCTGCCGCAGCGCGCGACGCCGGACGTCATTGGGCTGTTCCCGCAGCCGGGACTGCCGCGATGACGGTCGCCATCGTCGATTACGGCTCCGGCAACCTGCACTCGGCGGCCAAGGCCTTCGAGCGCGCCGCGCGTGAAAGCGGGCACGATCAGCCGATCGTCGTCACCAGCGAACCGGACAAAGTTGCAAAAGCCGACCGCGTCGTGCTGCCCGGCGTCGGCGCCTTTGCCGACTGCCGCAAGGGTCTCGATGCCATCGACGGCATGATCGACGCGCTCGAGCAGAGCGTGGCGAAAAACGGCCGGCCGTTTTTCGGCATCTGCGTCGGCATGCAGCTGATGGCGGAGCGTGGCCGCGAATATGTCGTCACGCCCGGCCTCGGCTGGATCAAGGGCGACGTCGACCGCATCGCGCCGAGCGACGCAACCCTCAAGATTCCGCACATGGGCTGGAACACGCTCAACGTGACCAAGCCGCACAAGCTGCTCGACGGCATCGCCACCGGCCCGGACGGCCTGCACGCCTATTTCGTGCACTCGTATGAACTGCGCCCGCAGCAGAAGACCGATCTCGTCGCGCAGGCCGACTATGGCGGCGCGCTCACCGCGATCGTCGGCCGCGACAACATTGTCGGCACGCAATTCCATCCCGAGAAGAGTCAGAAGCTCGGCCTGGCGCTGATCGCCAATTTTCTGAAGTGGTCGCCGTGATCCTGTTTCCCGCTATCGATCTGAAGGAAGGCCTCGCGGTGCGCCTCGAACAGGGCGACATGGCGCGCGCGACCGTGTTCCATCGCGATCCCGCGCAGCAGGCGCAGGCCTTCGAGCGCCAGGGATTCAAGCACCTGCATGTCGTCGATCTCGACGGCGCCTTTGCCGGCAAGCCGATGAACGCCGCGGCGGTCGAACGCATTCTCGAAACCATCGGCATGAGCGTCCAGCTCGGCGGCGGCATCCGGGACATGAAGACGGTCGAAGGCTGGCTGTCGAAAGGCATCAATCGCGTCATCATCGGCACCGCCGCGGTGCGTAATCCGGCGCTGGTGAAGGAAGCCTGCAAGGCGTTTCCCGGCCGGATCGTCGTCGGCATCGACGCGCGCGAGCGCATGGTCGCCGTCGAAGGCTGGGCCGAGAAATCCGAAATCACGGCGCTCGATCTTGCCGATCGCTTCAGCGATGCCGGCGTTGCCGCCATCGTCTATACCGACATCGATCGTGACGGCGTGCTCAAGGGCGTCAACTGGGACGCGACCTACGAGCTTGCCGATCACACCCGCATTCCGGTGATCGCGAGCGGCGGCCTCTCCAATGTGGCCGAGTTGCGCGCCGCCGTGCAGCGTGCGCATCCGAATGTCGAAGGCGTCATTTCAGGCCGTGCGCTCTATGACGGACGAATCGACGCTGCTGAAGCCATCGACGTTCTCAAAGCGGCGCGGGCCTGAGCATGTTCAAGGTCCGCGTCATTCCCTGTCTCGACGTCAAGGATGGCCGCGTCGTCAAAGGCGTCAACTTCGTCGACCTGCGCGACGCCGGCGATCCTGTCGAAGCCGCCATTGCCTATGATGCGGCGGGCGCGGACGAGCTTTGCTTTCTCGACATCACCGCGAGTCACGAGAACCGCGATACGATCTTCGACGTGGTGACGCGCACGGCGGAAGCCTGCTTCATGCCGCTGACGGTTGGCGGCGGCGTGCGCACCGTCGAGGACATCCGCAAGCTTTTGACCTGCGGCGCGGACAAGGTCTCGATCAACACCGCCGCCGTGACGCGCCGCGCCTTCGTCAAGGAAGCGGCCGAGAAGTTCGGCGATCAGTGCATCGTGGTGGCGATTGACGCCAAGAAGGTGTCGCAGGAAGGCGCGCCGCCGCGCTGGGAAATCTTCACCCATGGCGGCCGCAAGCCGACCGGCATCGATGCGGTCGACTACGCCCGCGAGGTGGTGTCGCTCGGCGCCGGCGAAATCCTGCTGACTTCGATGGACCGCGACGGCACCCGGAGCGGTTTCGATATCGCGCTGACCCGCGCAGTGGCCGATGCAGTCGCGGTGCCGGTCATCGCCTCGGGCGGCGTCGGCAATCTCGACCATCTGGTCGGCGGCATTCGCGACGGGCACGCCACCGCCGTGCTGGCGGCTTCGATCTTCCATTTCGGCGAATACAGCGTCCGTGAGGCGAAGAATTACATGGCGAAGGCCGGCCTGCCGATGCGGCTCGATCCGTAAGTTTTTGGGCATGATCTTATCCGAAAACCGGTTTCCACTTTTCGAGATCATGCCCGTCGGTCCACTCCCGGTGCGACCGTGGAAATGTTAAAGGTTCCGGTATGACGAAGTTCACCCTGCACGATCTCGAGAAACGCGTCGCGGCGCGGGCGAAGGCGAGCCCGGCGGTGTCCTATACCCGACAGCTGCTCGATCGTGGCGTGGCGCAATGCGCCAAGAAGCTCGGCGAGGAAGCGATCGAGACCGGGCTTGCCGCCGTCGGAGAAAGCCGCAAACGGCTGACCTCCGAAGCTGCCGATCTGCTCTATCATCTGCTGGTCGTTCTTCGCGCGCGCAGGATCGCGCTGAAGGACGTCGAGGCGGCGCTGGCGAAGCGCATGGCGCAGAGCGGACTGGCCGAGAAAGCCTCCCGCGCGGGCAAGGGCAAGAAGAAGCGGCCCCAGTTGCGCAAGAAGGCGCGCAAGAACAAGTCGCGCAAGCGCTCGCGGGCCTGAACGGACGGCGCCGGCCATGGAACACCGCATCGACGACGACGTTTCGCCCTACCGCGTTTTCACGCGGCCGCAGTGGGCTGAATTGCGCGAAGACGCGCCGATGACGTTGACGCAGGAGGAGGTCACAAAGCTTCGCTCGCTGCACGACCGCCTCGACATGAAAGAGGTCGCGGAGATCTATCTGCCGCTGTCGCGGCTGCTTTCACTTTACGTGGTGGCGACGCAGCGGCTGTTTCGCGCGGAGCAAAACTTCCTGCGCACCGAAGACGTCAAGATGCCCTATATCATTGGCGTCGCCGGTTCGGTCGCGGTCGGCAAGTCGACGACGGCGCGCGTGCTGCAGGCGCTGCTGGCGCGCTGGCCGAACGTGCCGAAGGTCGATCTCGTCACTACCGACGGTTTTCTGTTCCCGAACGCGGTGCTCGAGCGCGAAGGCCTGATGGAGAAAAAAGGCTTTCCGGAAAGCTACGATCTGTCGGCGCTGCTGCGTTTCCTGTCCGATGTAAAAGCAGGCCGGCGTCCGGTGCGGGCGCCGGTTTACTCGCATCTGACCTATGACGTGACACCGAACCAGTGGGTCGAGGTCGACCGGCCGGACATTCTGATCGTCGAAGGTCTCAACGTGTTGCAGACGGGTCGCTTGCCGAAGGACGGCAAGGCGATTCCCTTCGTGTCGGACTTCTTCGACTTCTCGGTCTATCTCGATGCCGACGAGGACGTGCTGAAGTCCTGGTATGTCGACCGCTTTTTGACGCTGCGCGGCACGGCGTTCCGCGATCCGAAGTCGTATTTCCATCGCTATTCGGGATTGTCGGACGATGAGGCGACCGAGACCGCGACCTCGATCTGGCAGCGGATCAACCTCGTCAATCTGCACGAGAACATTCTGCCGACCCGGCAGCGCGCCGATCTCATTCTGAAGAAGAGCATGAGCCACCTGGTCGAGCAGGTAGCGCTGCGGCGACTGTGATTTTTTGTTTGTCGCGTTTTCTTAACGCGAACCGGAAGCCCACTTCGCTTGAAAACGCTCCGCCGTCCAAAAAAATCAGGCGGCGTGACGCTCCGCGCCGGCGCCGAAGTGGTCGATATAGCGGCTGTTGATCGCCGACACCGGCAGCACCACCAGCACGTCGGTGGTGCCGAACTGATAGTCAATCACCGCGCCGTCGCCGATATAGGCGCCAAGCCGCAGATATCCCTTGATCAACGGCGGCAGCGCACGCAGCGCAGCCTTGGCGTCGATCGCGTTCCTGGCGATGCGATTCATTTCGACATAGCGCTCCGGCAGGGCGCGGGCGCGCCAGGCTTCCGGCGCGCGGGCGTTGTGATGCAGGAACGACAGCGGCACCGCGAGGCGGCTTGGATCGGTGCCTTCGAGGCTTGCGCAGCCGAACATCGCGTCGACGCGGTTCTGCAGCACATAGGTCCAGATGCCGTGCCACAGCAGCTCGACCGTGCGCTTGTTGCGGTAAGGCGGCAGCACGCAGGAGCGGCCGAGTTCAAGGAAGCTCAGCCCGCGATGGCGCGACAGCAGGCCTGAGATGTCGAATTCTCCGGCGGTGTAGAAACCGCCATAGTCCTCAGCGAGCTGCTGGCGAAGCAGGCGATAGGTGCCGACCACCGCGGGGCCGCCGCGCAGATTGTTGTCGCGCTCGGCGTGGTCGAGCACCAGCAGGTGGTCGCAGATCGCGTCGAAGGAATCGATGTCGCGCCGCGCGAACATGCGGCCGGGGTCCGGCAGCGCGGAACCTTCCTGATAGAACACCTGGTAACGCAGCTTCTGCGCCTTGCGGATTTCGGCCGCCGTCTGCGCGAGCCGCACCTCCAGCGAGCCGATTCGCCCCAGTGTCTGCGTCGGCCGCAGCGCCCGCGCCGCCGACGGCTGCACGCCGCTATAGGCCTGCAGTGCCGGAAGCCAGCCGGGAATGCCGATTGTGGCCGGCGTCAGCCGGCGCCGCCCCAGCATTCGCCGCGGCAGGCCGTCATGGTCGCGCAGGCCATCACGGTCGCGAATGTCCATGGAAGCTGTTGTCCTCTTGCGGGCGCCGGTCCGGGTTCGAGCCGGGTCACGGCGGCGAATCACTGAGAATTCGCGGGTGCCGGTAGACCACGGCTCCACCACTAATTTATGACAAAGCCCGTTCCGCTGCCAGTCCGCCGTCTTTTGGCAGGCCTGTCTTTACGGCATGTCTATGCTGCGGCTTGCGCGCGCACGCGCCGCGACGTTGTCTTCAGCAGGGCGCTCAACCGGTCGCGGTCGAGCGGCTTGGTTAGGATGTCGTCCATGCCGGCGGCGGCGCATGCGTCGCGATCCTCCGGATAGGCGCTTGCGGTCAGCGCGACGATCGGCGTGTGGCCGCCGCCTTCCAGCTCGACGGCGCGTATCTGCTTGGTGGCCGCAAGGCCGTCGGTGCCCGGCATCTGTACGTCCATCAGCACGAGATCGAACGGGTCGTTGGCCGCGCGCGCGGCGAGCCAGGCTTCGACCGCGGCGGCGCCGTCGCTCGCCATTGTCGGGCGGTGACCGAGCCGCGTCAGCAGTGCGCGCGTGAGCATCGCATTGATCTCGTTGTCCTCGGCGACGAGGATCGACAGGCCGCCGCCGCTTGCGGCCGGTTCGACAGCCGCTGTTTCGTCGGCCGTGTCGGCCGGCGCCTGATCGAAGGCGTCGTCCGGCCGCAGCCGCGCGGCGAGCGATACCGCGCGCACCGGTTTGACGAGATAGCCGTTGAAGCCGGTTTCGCGCAGGCGGCCGAGATCGCCGCGCTGTGCCGGCGTGATCAAGACAATGCGCCGGGTGCCGTCGAGCTTGCGAAGCGCGCCGGATTCGATGAGCGCAGCGGCCTGCGCATGATCGACCAGCAGCGTATGCCATGTGCGTTCGGGCAACAGCGCCGCCGCCATCGCGGCATCCGCGGCAAGCGACACCTGCGCGCCCCAGCGTGTCAGCCGTTGCGCGAGCAGGGACGCCTCGATCTGCGCCGAGGCAACGATCATCACCGACGCGCTGGCGAGGTCGGGAATGTCGAACCGCGCCACCTCCGCGCTGCTGGTGGCCGGCAGCGGCAGCGTGACCGAGAAGGTCGAGCCTTTGCCGAATTCGCTTTCGACCGCGATGGCGCCATCCATGCGCTCGACGAGCCGCTTCGAAACGGCAAGGCCGAGGCCGGTGCCGCCGAACTTTCGCGTCGAGGAATTGTCGGCCTGCTCGAAATCGAGGAACACCCGCTCCTTGTCCTCGTTCTTCAGCCCGATGCCGGTATCGCGCACCGAAAGCCTGATATGGCCGGCGGTTTCCGCCGGTTCCACGATGATGGCGACGCCGCCGGTTTCGGTGAATTTCACTGCGTTGCCGGCCAGATTGAGCAATACCTGGCGCAGTCGTGCACCGTCGCCCGTCACCTCGTCGGGCAGACGTTCGTCGATCAGCGAAGCGATCTCGATGCCCTTGGCTTGCGCGCGTGGCGCAAGCAGCTCGACCGCGTTCTCGATCAGGTGCGCGAGCGAGAATGGACGCTGCTCGATGGTGAACTTGCCGGCTTCGATCTTGGAAAAGTCGAGTACATCCTCGATCAGCGCCAGCAGCGTTTCACCGGACGTGCGCGCGGCGCGAGCGTAGTTCGTTTGTTCCGCCGTCAGTTTGGTGTCGAGTAGCAGATCGCTCATGCCGAGAATGCCGTTCAGCGGCGTGCGGATCTCGTGCGAGACCATCGCGAGGAATTGCGATTTTGCGCGGTTGGCGGCCTGCGCCTGTTCGCGCGTCGCGGCCTGCTCGCGCTCGAGCGTGATGCGGGCCGTCATGTCGCGGCCGACGCTCTGGATTTCCGTTCCGGCCTCGCTACGCACGGTGACGTCATGCCAGGCGATCCAGCGGGCGGTCTCGCCGGTGCCTATCTTCTGGTCGTGGGTGCGGCTGCCGTCGCCGAGCACGACGATGTTTGCCTGAATGGCGACCGGCAGCTTCTGCATCGTTCCGAGAAGGGCGTCGCGCGTCTTGCCGGCGAGCTTGCAGTAGGCGTTGTTGGCGTAGGTAATGCGGCCCATCGCGTCGCGGCGCACGATCAGGTCGCCCTGCGTTTCGATCAGGCTTTGTGCGTGCTCGATTTCTTCACGCAGTTCCCAGTTGCCGTCGGCCAGTGCTTCATTTTGAGCTTCGAGCGTTTCGACACGCGCGGCGAGCGCGCGGCGCTGGAAACCGAGCAAGGCGATATAGGCGCAGGCCGTCGCCAGGAACGCCGCGACGCCAGCGGTGTAGGCGAACGGATCGGTGACCGCGTATTGCAGGCGGATAATGGCGATCGCGCCGAGCACGGCGGCGATGACGGACAGCGCGCCGACGACCACGCGGCCGGAATTCGTCAGGGGCGGGTGAGATGGGTCGGCCTTGATATCGGATTTGATATCGGTCTTGCCGGCGGCATTGCCGGGGCGGTCGGCTCGCATGCGGTCCCGTACTCCTGAACGCTTCGGGCGGCACAGTTCGTTTGTCGGGGCGCATTTGACGCCGCAGTGATTGAGATTTTCTTCACCATAAAGGCGAGGCGGCCGGGGCCGGTCGGTATGGTGAACGGAGAGTTAAGGCAGGCTCTTGGGCCAGCCGGCGCTCAGGCGGCGCGGCGGATTTCGTCGGCCAGCGCGCGGTAGGACAGGGCCTCCGCGAGATGCACGCGGCCGACTTTCTCGGCGCCGTCGAGATCGGCCAGCGTGCGCGCGACCCGCAGCACGCGATGATAGCCGCGCGCGGAGAGCTGCATGGCGTCGGCTGCGTCTCGCAGCAAGGTCATGCCGGCGGCGTCGGCACACACTACTTCCTCCAGCACCGGACCGTTGGCCTGCGCATTGGTGCGCACGTTTTCGAGCCCGAGCGCGGCATAGCGTTCGGCCTGGATGTCGCGGGCGCGCGCGACGCGGGCGGCAACCTCGCGCGAGCCTTCCGCCGGCGGCGGCAGGATCAGGTCGGCGGCGGTCACCGCCGGCACTTCGATATGCAGGTCGACGCGGTCGAGCAGCGGCCCGGACAGCTTGCTTTGATAATCCGCCGCGCAGCGCACGTTCGCGCCGCGTTTGCAGGAAAAGCCCGGATCGTTGGCGCGGCCGCAACGGCAGGGGTTCATCGCCGCGACCAGCATGAAGCGCGCCGGATAAGTGACGCGGTGGTTGGCGCGCGAGATCGCGACCTCGCCGGTTTCGAGCGGCTGGCGCAGCGAGTCGAGCACCTGCGCGGCGAATTCCGGCATCTCGTCGAGGAACAAAACACCGTTGTGCGCCAGCGATATTTCGCCGGGCCGCGCCCGCAAGCCGCCGCCGACCAGCGCCGGCATCGACGCCGAATGATGCGGCGCGCGGAACGGCCGGCGGTTGGTCAGCGCGCCGCCCTCGATCTCGCCGGCGACCGAGGCGATCATCGACACTTCGAGCAGTTCGGTCGGCGACAGCGGCGGCAGGATGGTTGGCAGCCGTGCGGCCAGCATCGACTTGCCGGAGCCGGGTGGACCGACCATCAGCAGGTTATGTCCGCCGGCGGCTGCGACCTCGAGCGCCCGCTTGGCGCTTTCCTGCCCCTTGATGTCGGCGAGGTCGAGCGGCGCGCCTTCGGTTTCGCGCACCTTCGGCTGCGGCCGTGTCAGCACCTGCGTGCCTTTGAAATGGTTGGCGAGCTGGATCAGCGAGCGCGCCGCGACGATCTCGATCTCCGGCGAAGCCCAGGCCGCTTCCGGTCCGCAACCCACCGGACAGATCAGGCCTTCGCTGCGTGCATTGGCGCCGATCGCCGCCGGCAGCACGCCCGCGACCGGCGCAATCGAACCGTCGAGGCCGAGTTCGCCGAGCACGGTGAAGCCGGCGAGCGCGTCCGGCGGAATGGCGCCGATCGCCGCCATCAGCCCCAACGCGATGGGAAGATCGTAGTGGCTGCCTTCCTTCGGCAGGTCGGCGGGCGCGAGATTGACGGTGATTCGCCGCGCCGGCAGCGCGAGGCCTGAGGCGATCAGCGCGGCGCGGACCCGCTCCTTGGCTTCCGACACCGCCTTGTCGGGCAGGCCGACGATGGTGAAGGCGGGCAGGCCGGGCGCGACCTGCACCTGAACGTCGACGGCGCGGGCCTCGATCCCCTCGAACGCCACCGTGCTCACCCGCTGAACCATCGGCCAGCCCCAGCCCAAAGCCGCACAAGGTCGTTGGCCGACCTCGGCACCCGCAAAAATTGTAACCCATCGGCCAGTGGCCGACAAGAACATTTGCAGAACAAAACGACTCAGGCTAGGTTCCGGGTCGGCGCGGACCAACCAAAGGTGATCGCGATGATCGACAGGCAGATGATGGACAGCGAGCTTGAGCTTGCCCGGGCGGCGCGGCGCGAGGCCGAAGCGGCGCTCACCGATGTCGATGACATGATCCGCGAGATTCAGGACTTCCGGCCCGGCCACCAGCGTCTGGTGTTCTCGATCGCCGGTTTCGACGAGGATCTCGATCAGGCGCCGCGGGCGGCCTGACAAGTCTCCGGGCCGCCTCAGCCCTTTCGCTTCGCTTCGATCTTGTCCCAGAGCAGCGCCGCGATATCGGGGCCGCCGAGATTCTTGATCGCGCGGATGCCGGTCGGCGAGGTGACGTTGATCTCGGTCAGCCAGCCGTCGATCACATCGATGCCGACGAACAGCAGGCCGCGCTCGCGCAGCGCCGGGCCGATGCGGTCGCAAATCTCCTTCTCGCGTGCCGACAACTGAGTGTCCTTCGGCGTGCCGCCGCGCACCATGTTGGAGCGCAGGTCGTCCGCCGCCGGCACGCGGTTGACCGCTCCGGCATAGTCGCCATCGACCAGGATGATGCGCTTGTCGCCGTGCTTGATGTTCGGCAGGAACTTCTGCACGACCCAGGCCTCGCGGAACGTCACCGCGAACAGGTCGTAGAGCGAGCCGAAATTGAGATCCTCCGGCGCGAGGCGGAACACGCCTTCGCCGCCCTTGCCGTAGAGCGGCTTCATCACGATGTCGCCGTGCACTTTGCGGAACGCCTTGATCTCGGCGAGGTCGCGCGTCACCAGCGTCGGCGGCATCAAGTCCGGGAATTCGGTGACGAAGACCTTTTCCGGCGCGTTGCGCACATGGGCGGGATCGTTGACCACCAGCGTCTTCGGATGGACGCGCTCCAGCATGTGCGTCGTGGTGATGTAGGACAGGTCGAACGGCGGATCTTGCCGCAGCAGCACCACGTCGAACTCAGCCAATGGCCGACGTTTTGCCTCGCCGAGCGTGAAATGGTTGCCGACCTCGTCGCGCACCGTCAGCGCCTGCGCGGTGGTGAACACCTCGCCTTGCAGCATCGCGAGCTTGTCCGGCGTGTAATAGGACAGAGCGTGCCCGCGCTTCTGCGCTTCGAGCAGCATGGCGAAGGTCGAATCGCCGCGGACGTTGATCCGCTCGATCGGGTCCATCTGGACGGCAACGGAAAGTGTCATGGAAGGTCCGCAAGAACGCTGCGCAAAGAGCCTGCGCATCGGGAATTTCGCGCGTTTTAGCAGAAGATCGCCATTGGCTGCAGCAAGAAAGCACCCGGTCCCGGCATTGCTGCCATGGTCCGGCGGGATGGCGGTCGGTGATTCGGAAAAATGCGGCCTCCGCGCCCTCAAGTTTACCAGTCATAAGGGGGCATCCGACATGATGGGACTGTCCGCAGGATGGTTCGCCCGCAAGGGGCTCCCTCCGTTTTGACCCGCCCACCTTCGGGAACCGACCATGCATCATCAGGATCAGACCGCTGCGCTCGAAGCCGCCAATCATGCGGTTGCCGGCGCGCGCGGCAACGAAGCCGGCATCCAGGAATTCGTCACCTTCGCGATCGGCGATGACCGCTACGGCGTCGACATCATGTCGGTTCGCGAGATCAAAGGCTGGTCGGGCGTTTCTCCGCTCGCCGGCCAGCCCGACTTCGTGCGCGGCGTCCTCAACCTGCGCGGCGTCATGGTGCCGATCGTCGATCTGCGCTGCCGCTTCGGCCAGGGCATGACCGACGCGACGGCGACGCACATCGTCATCATCGTCAGCATCGCCGATCAGCTCGTCGGCCTGCTCGCCGATCAGGTGCTGGATATCGTGCCTTATGAGGCGAGCAAGATTCAGCCGGTGCCGCAGGTCACGCGCGACAGCGACGTCAACCTGTTCGGCGGATTGCTGACCGACGAGCACGGCATGATCACGCTGATCGACCTGCCGCAGATCGCGTCGCGCGCGCAGACGACATCGGCCGCCGCCTGAGGCGGCTTCGGTTTTTCAGCTTTCGAACGCCGCCGGAATGTGACGCGGCAGTTTGCCCGGTGCGACCAGCACCGCGTCGAAACGCGCGTCGGTGAAGGCCGTTTTCGGAAACGTCGCGAGCCAGGCTTCCGCGGCCTGCGCGATGCGCCGCTGCTGACGCTGCGTGACGGCCTCTGCGGCTTCATCGAGTGTCGCGCGCGCCTTCACCTCGACGAAGATCAGCAGGCCGCGCCGGCGCGCGACGATATCGATTTCGCCGAGCGGGCTTCTCCAGCGGCGCGACAGGATACGAAATCCCTTGGCGATCAGGTAAGCCGCGGCGCGGCTTTCCGCCGACAATCCGGTGCGGAACGCCGCGACCCTTTCCGGCGCTGCGGCGCGCGGGGTTCCGAGCGGTCTGCTACGGGACGCCATCGCCGGCCTCTTTCGCAAGCTCGAGCGCGCGCTGGTAAACCTCGCGCCGCGACAGGCCGGTTGCCATCGTGACTTCGCCGACCGCGTCCTTGACCGACGTGCGCGCCAGCGCCGCACGCAGCATCGCATCGATATCGATGCTTCCGGGCTCTTCGTCGGGCGGTGGAGCGATGACGAGAACGAACTCGCCGCGCGTTTCGGCGTCACCTGCGTAATGTCTCGCAAGTTTCGGCAGTTCGTCGCGCCGGACTTCTTCGTGAAGCTTCGTCAGTTCGCGGCAAATCGCGGCCGTGCGCGGCCCGAGACCGTCCGCGAGGTCGGCGAGCGCGGCCGCCATCCGCGGTCCGGTCTCGAACAACACCAGCGTGGCCGGTATGCGCGCAAGTTCGGCGATGCGCTTCTGGCGTGCGGTCTGTTTCGGCGGCAGGAAACCTTCGAAGAAAAACCGGTCGGTCGGCAGCGCCGCGACGCTGAGCGCGGCGAGCACCGAGGACGCGCCGGGTATGGCGGTGACGGCGTGACCGGCTTCGCTCGCTTCGCGCAGCAGCTTGAAACCTGGATCGGAAATCAAGGGCGTGCCGGCGTCGGAGACCAGCGCGACGCGCTCGCCGGCGGCGAGCCGCGCGAGAATCTTCGGCCGGACGTCCGCCGCATTGTGCTCGTGATAGGGCGTCAGCGGCGTCGCGATGCCGTAGTGATCGAGCAGCCGGCGGGTGATGCGCGTATCCTCGCAGGCGATCACATCCGCCGCGGCGAGCACCTCGAGCGCTCGCAGCGTCACGTCGCGCAGATTGCCGATCGGTGTTGCCACGACGTGGAGGCCGAGCGCGAGCGGCGGCGCCTCGATCTCGGCGCCGGCCACCGTGTAGCGGCGGCTCGGCCGCGTCGCTGTGCTGCTTTCGCTTGTCATTCCGGCAATCTAAACAGCGCTTTCCGCCGCGTCATCGGGTCGCCAAATTCCCGTTCCTTTTCATTTACTTAACCTTCAAACGCCAGTATTTTGCGCAGCGTGCGTCCGGGGGCGGGCGCGGACGGAAGGCCGAGAGCGTCGCAAGGGGTTATGATGGGGAAGCCGCACAGCGAAACCGATATGCGCGTCTCGCGCCGCAGCGTGCTTCGTCTGACCGCCGCTTTCCTGTCGAGCACCGCGCTGGCCGCCTGCACGAGCGGCACGTTCGACCGTCTCGGCGTCGAAACGCCGGGTGGTGGTGCGCCTGCGCCGGGTGAAGCGCCGGGCGCGACCGCGATCGGAACCGGCCAGGTTCGCGTGGGCCTCGTCCTGCCGCTGTCGGCGCCCGGCAATGCCGGCATCGCCGCGACCTCGATGCGCAACGCGGCGGAACTCGCAATCACCGAATTCAAGAATCCCGATCTTCAGCTTCTGGTGAAGGACGACGGCGGCACGCCGCAGGGCGCGCAGAACGCGGTTCAGCAGGCGCTCAACGAAGGCGCGCGCATCATCGTCGGGCCGATCTTCGCGCAATCCGTCAGCGCGGTCGCGCCGATCGCGCGTCAGCGCGGCGTTCCGATCATCGCATTCTCGACCGACACCAATGTCGCAGCGCGCGGCGTCTATCTCCTGAGCTTCCTGCCGGAGACCGACGTTCATCGCATCGTCGATTACTCGGTCAGCCGCGGCAAACGCTCCTTCGCCGCGCTCATTCCCGACAATGCCTATGGCACGGTGGTCGAGGCGGCGTTGCAGCAGGCGGCGGCGCGCCGCGGCGGACGCGTCGTTGCGCTCGAGCGCTATCCGGCCGATCCGGCGCGGCGGCAGGAGGCGATCCGCCGCATCGCACAGGCCGCGCGCCGCGCCGACGCGATCTTCATTCCCGACAATGCCGAAACAGTTCCGCAGGTCGTGCAGGGGCTCACCGCAGCCGGCGCCAATCTGCGCCGCGCGCAATTGATCGGCACGGGGCTGTGGGACGAGCCGGCTCTGTTCGCCAATCCGTCGATGAACGGCGGCTGGTTTGCCGCGCCGGGCGCGGACGGGTTCCGCAATTTCTCGCAGCGTTATCGCGCGCGCTATGGGCAGGAGCCGGTGCGCACGTCCTCGCTCGCCTATGACGCGGTGGCGCTGATCGCGGCGCTGGTGAAGACGCAGGGGCCGCAGAGTCTCAACGACCAGTCGCTGACGAATTCGTCGGGCTTCGCCGGCATCGACGGCGTATTCCGTTTCCGCGCCGATGGCACCAATGAGCGCGGTCTCGCGGTGATGGAAATCAAGCCGACCGGTTCGGTCGTCATCAGTCAGCCGCCGCGCAGCTTCGGCTCTTAAAACTTTAATCGCAGATCAGGCGGCGAGATCCGCGACCACGGCGTCGAGGATCGGGAAGCCTTCGAGCGTCACGCGCAGCTTGCCGTCCGCGGTGGTTTCGACCGCGCCCTGCTCGCGCAGGAAGGCGATCTTCTCCGGATCGATGTCGCGGCCGGCAATCGCCTTGAAACGGTCGAGATCGATGCCCTCGGCAAGCCGCAGGCCCATCAGCAGATATTCGTCGGCGCGCTCGGTATGCGTCAGCTCTTCCTCGACGGTGATGCCGTGGCCGTTCGCTTCGACGCGCATCAGCCAGCCTTCGGGGCGCTTGTCGGTTTCGGTTGCGAGGCGCGCGCCGTCGACGGTGAGGCGGCCATGCGCGCCGGGTCCGATGCCGGCATAGTCGTGGCCGCGCCAGTAGACGAGATTGTGCCGGCATTCGCGGCCGGGCCGCGCATGGTTGGAAATCTCGTAAGCCGGCAGGCCCGCCGCCGCGCAAATCTCCTGCGTGACGTCATAGAGCGCGCGGCCGGTGTCCTCGTCCGGCGTGACGAGCTTGCCGGCCTTATGCAGCGCGGCGAACGGCGTGTCGGGCTCGATGGTGAGCTGGTAAAGCGACAAGTGCTCGGCGGCCTCGGCGATGGCGCGTTTGAGTTCGGCGGCCCAGGCCTCCGGCGTCTGCTGCGGCCGGGCATAGATCAGGTCGAACGAGTAACGCTGGAAAATGCCGCGCGCGGTGGCGACGGCGGCCAGCGCGTCCTCCGCGGTGTGCAACCGGCCGAGCTCGCGCAGGCTGGCGTCGTCGAGCGCCTGCACGCCGAGCGAGACGCGGTTGACGCCGGCGCCGCGATAGCCGCGGAAGCGCTGCGCCTCGACGCTCGACGGATTGGCTTCGAGCGTCACCTCGACATTCGGCGCGATCGTCCAGTGCCGCGCGATGGTGTCGAGAATGCCGCCGACGGTTGCCGGTTTCATCAGCGACGGCGTGCCGCCGCCGAAGAAGATGGTCGAGACCTTGCGGCCGGGCGCGCGCGCCGCAGTGGTCGCGATCTCGGCTGCGAAGGCTTGCAGGAAGCGCTCTTCGTCCGGCGGCTGATGGCGGACATGGCTGTTGAAGTCGCAATAGGGGCACTTCGACAGGCAGAACGGCCAGTGAATGTAGACGCCGAAATCCTGGTTGTTCTCAGTGGCGGACAAGGCAGGCCTCCGCCAGTTTCACGAAAGCGCGGGCACGGTGCGACAGGCCTTTGCCGCGCGGCGGCAGGCCGTGTTTCTCATCCGCGCTCATCTCGCCGAAGGTGCGGTCATGACCGTCGGGCAGGAACATCGGATCGTAGCCGAAGCCCTGCGTGCCGCGCGGCGGCCACACCAGCACGCCGTCGACCTGCGCCTCGAATTCTTCGAGGTGGCCATCCGGCCAGGCGATGCACAGCGCCGAGACGAAATGCGCGCGACGATCGGCGGTCTTGAGGGCCTGAAGCTTGTCCTCGATGGTGCGCATCGCGAACTGAAAGTCCTTGTTGGGGCCGCCCCAGCGCGCCGAATAGATGCCGGGCTCGCCGCCGAGTGCGTCGACGACAATACCTGAGTCGTCGGCGAATGCGGGCAGGCCGGTCGCCTTTGCCGCGGCTTCCGCCTTGATGCGGGCATTGGCGCGGAACGTGGTACCGGTTTCCTCCGGTTCCGCGAGCTTCAATTCGCCGGCCGAGACGACCGACACGCCATAGGGTGCGAGCAGGTCGCGCATCTCGACGAGCTTGCCGGAATTATGCGTGGCGATGACGACGCGGTCGGTCAGTTGCCGATGCGCCGTTTCATCGCGAGAGGTCGCTTGCTCGCTCACGTCACCGCCAGCTTCTGCAGGTCCACGAGCCGCGCAATGCCCTTGCGGGCGAGACCGAGCAGCGCATTGAACTCGTCCTCGCTGAAGGGGGTCTTTTCGGCGGTCGCCTGAATCTCGACGATGTTGCCGCTGCCGGTCATGACGAAATTGGCGTCGGTCTCGGCTTCAGAGTCTTCCGCATAGTCGAGATCGAGCACCGCGACATTGCGATAGACGCCGCACGACACCGCCGCGATGTGATCGCGCAGCACCGGCTGCTTGATCATGTCGCGCGATTTCATCCAGTTGAGGCAGTCGGCAAGCGCGACCCATGCGCCGGTGATCGAGGCGGTGCGGGTGCCGCCGTCGGCCTGGATGACGTCGCAGTCGACCGTGATCTGCCGTTCGCCGAGCGCGGGCAGGTCGATCACCGAACGCAAGGAGCGTCCGATCAGCCGCTGGATTTCCACCGTGCGGCCGCCCTGCTTGCCGGCGGAAGCCTCGCGGCGGGTTCGCTCGGAGGTCGCGCGCGGCAGCATACCGTATTCGGCGGTGACCCAGCCGCGGCCTTGGCCCTTGAGCCACGGCGGCAGGCGCTCCTCGAGGCTCGCCGTCACCAGCACATGGGTGTCGCCGAATTTCACGAAACAGGAGCCTTCGGCGTATTTGACCACGCCCCGCTCGAGCGACACCGCGCGAAGATCGTCGGGCTGGCGGCGGCTGGGGCGCATGAAAAACCTCGTGTCCGCCCGTGTGCGGGTTGAGCACGGGCAAGCCGCCTTTTAGGCGGGCCGGACCGCAGGGACAAGTGCGGTCCGGCCATTTTCAAGGTGGGTTATTTCGCCTTTTCGATCTTGGTGACGGTGAACTGCCCGTTCACCTTGTCGGCGTCGAATTTGACCTTGTCGCCCGCCTTCACCGCCTTGAGCATCGACGGGTCGGCGGCGCGGAACACCATGGTCATGCCCATGTCCATGTCGAACTTCTTGACCGGGCCGTGTTTGATCGTGATCTTGCCGGCGCTTTGGTCGACCTTGGTAACCTGGCCCTGAATCAGCCTCGACTGCGCAAATGCCGTAGTGCCTGCAACGGCGCTCAGGCACAGCATGCCGGCGAGGAGCGAGCGGCGGATAGATTTCATTTCAACGTCCTTTCTCCGATTGCGGTTAGCTACTTCACGGTGATCGAGCCGCGCATCCCAGCCTCGTAGTGGCCGGGGATAAGACAGGCGAACTCGAAGGTCCCGGTCTTGGTGAACTTCCAGAGAACTTCGCCGCTCAGCGACGCGGCGAGCTGCTTGGCGTTCGGATCGTCGTGCTCCATGTGCGGATGCTTCTTCATCATCTCGGCGTGTTTCTTGTTCTCCGTCACGGTGGCGAGAACGAACTCATGATCCTTGGCGCCCGCATTATCGAGGACGAAGCGAATCTGCTCGCCCTTGCGGACGGCGATGCTGTTCGGTTCGAACAGCATCTTCTTGCCGTCTTCACGCATGATGACCTTGACGGTGCGCGATGGCTTTGCCGGATCGCCCGGCTCGCCCGCGGAGAATTGCGGGTGGCCCGATTTCGATTCATGGCTCGAGCCAGGAGCCGCGGTTGCAACGAGCGCCGTTGCGACGGTCAGAACCGCAAGTGTCGTTTTCAGCATGTGCTTTCTCTCCTTGATTTAATGCTGACCGGAGTGCGGTCTGCGTGCCCCCGGCTTGACGACATCGACTTCGATGGCGGGTTTCTTCGGTGCTTCGCCGCGTTGACGCGGCGGTTCGCCGCCGGGAGCGGCGGCGATCTCGTAGGCGACCGTGCCGGGCGGGTGCTTGAACCAGCCCGGATCCTTGTAGTCATTGGCGGCGAGGCCTTCGCGGACCTTCACCACCGTGAACATGCCGCCCATCTCGACGGGGCCGAATTGCGCAAAGCCCGTCATCATCGGCAGCGTGTTGTCCGGCATCGGCATTTCCATCTCGCCCATGTCGGCCATGCCCGCTGTCGCCATCGGCATGTAGTCCGGCGAGGCGACGCCGCGGATCGCGCGCACGAGATCGCGCTTTTGCGCGCCGATGAAGGTTTTCACGCCGTGTCCCATCGCATTCATGGTGTGATGCGACTTGTGACAGTGCAGCGCCCAGTCGCCCGGCTCGTCGGCAACGAATTCGAACGCGCGCATGCCGCCGACCGGAATGTCGATGGTGACTTCCGGCCAGCGCGCACCCTCCGGAACCCATCCGCCGTCGGTGCAGGTGACGGCGAAGTGATAGCCGTGCATGTGCACCGGATGGTTGGTCATCGTCAGGTTGCCGACGCGGATACGCGTGCGGTCGCTCTTGCGCACGACCAGCGGGTCGATGCCGGGAAACGCCCGGCTGTTGAAGGTCCACAGATTGAAGTCGGTCATCGTCATGACCTTCGGCATGTAGGCCCCGGGGTCGATGTCGTAGGCGTTGAGCAGGAACACGAAGTCGCGGTCGGCCCGCATGAATTTCGGATCGCGCGGGTGCACGACGAAGGAGCCCATCATGCCCATCGCCATCTGCACCATTTCGTCGGCGTGCGGGTGGTACATGAACGTGCCGCTTTTCTTCAGCACGAATTCATAGACGAAGGTTTTGCCGGGTTTGATGTGCGGCTGTGTCAGGCCGCCGACGCCGTCCATTCCATTCGGCAGCAGCATGCCGTGCCAATGGATCGTGGTGTGTTCCGGCAGCTTGTTGGTGACGAAAATGCGCACCTTGTCGCCTTCGACCGCCTCGATGGTCGGGCCGGGCGACTGACCGTTGTAGCCCCACAAATGCGCCTTCATGCCGGGCGCTATCTCGCGGACCACAGGCTCGGCGACGAGATGAAACTCCTTCCAGTCGCCGTTCATCCGCCACGGCAGCGTCCAGCCGTTCAGCGTCACCACCGGCTGATAGTCCGGACCGCTTGCGGGATGGAGCGGCGGCTGCATCGCCGGCGACGTCATGGTTGGCGCCTCTGGAATGCCGGCTGCCTGCACCCGTCCGCTGATAGCGGCGGCCCCGGCGAGAACGGCCGATCCACCGACCAGGCTGCGGCGAGAGATCATGGTTTTTCTCCGTGGATTGTCGGATGTCATGTCAGTGCCCTTCTGCTTCGCCGCCGCCAGCCATCGCCATGGCGGGCGATGACGAGGCGCCGGCCGGCATGCCACCGATCACGGCTGCCGACAGCGTGGTGCTGGCGAGCCAGAAATTGCGCTTCGCTTCGATTGCGGCGGTGTTTGCGGCAATGCGTTGCCGCGCTTCGGTGAGCAGCGTGAAGACGTCGATCTGCATCGCGTTGTAGCGAAGCAGCATTTCGTCGGAGATGATCTGCCGAAGCGGCAGGATCTCGCGCCGATAGTGACCGGCGATGTCGTAGGTCGCCCGATAGCTGCGATAGGCGTCGCGGGCCTGCGAGCGTGCATTGACCGCGGTTTCGGCAAGACGGTTGATCGCCTGCGTGTAGCGTTGCTCGGCCTCGCGAACGCGGCTCTCGCCGAAGTCGAACAGCGGAATCCGCAGCTCGACCTCCAGCCCGCGCTCGCGCTCGATCTCGTCTCCGGCCTTGGTGCGCTTGCCGAGGCCCGCGAGTTCGAACACGTCGAGAAAGCGTGTCGCTTGGGTAAGGCCGAGCGTGGCCGCGAGCGCCTCGGTTTCCAGTCTCGCGATCTGCACATCGATGCGCCGCTTGATCGCCTCCCGCTCGATCGCGGGTTGCACCAGCGGCCGCGGCGGCAGTGCCGGCAGCGTCGAAGGTAGCCGGAAGTTGAGGTCGCGTCCCCACAGACCCAGCGCGCGGACAAGCCGTTCGCGATCGCTCGCGGCGCCCTGCCGGGCGGTCGCGAGCTGCGCGGCGGTCTCCGCGTAAAAGGTCTGTTGCCGCGCCTGATCGAGCTTGTTGATTGCGCCGGTCTTGCCGAGCCGTTCCGAAAGAGTGGCGGCGGTGTCGGCCGCGGTCTGCGCTTGCGACAGGTATCCGACAAGTTGCTGGCTCGCGACGGCCTGATACCACGTGCGCCGCGCCTCCTGCGCGAGCCGCAATGTCTCCTCTGCGGCGCGGAGCTGCGCCTGACGAAACCGCTTGTGGGCGGTTTCGCTGCGTGCCGGCAGGGTTGCGAGCGCGAGAATATCGCCAAGCAGCTTGCCTTCGATTTCGGATGCGCCGCCGCCGGCGAGTCGCGACACCGACAGTGTGGGGCTTGGCGGCAAGCTTGCAGCAACCATGCGCGCCTCGGCGATGCCGAGTTCGGCATAGGCTGCCTGCAGGCCCCGATTGTTGAGCAGTGCGACCTGCACCGCGGCATCGGCGGTGAGCGGGCGCTTGAGCAGCCGCGTAACTGCCTCGCGAGCGGCGCTCGCATCCTCGTCACTGCGGATAGCCGCGACATCTTTGCGAAGCTCGTGGCCTGCGGTGTCGGCGACAAAGCTCATGCCGCCGTCGGGAGAGAACGCCGCGCAGCCGCTCAGCAGTAGCGAAGCAATGAGCGCTACCGCGCCCGTTCGGACACGCGGTTGCATCACTTGGAATCCTTGTTCGGGGCGACGGCGTCGTTGGTGCTGCGCCAGTCAGCAGGCGTCGCGGGACGGCGGCTTTGATAATTGCGGAGCACGCCGCGATAGGCTGTGCCGGGTGCCGCGGCTTCGGCGTTGGAAGGGTCGGATATGCGGCTTGACGCTTGCGGCGCGGCGCAGCCCGCAAGCGCGAGCAGCATCAACGAAACGACGATATGGAGTTGCCACAGGCTGACGTGCCGCCGGCTGGCGGCCACGCGCGCGCGGATGAACGCGGACATAGTTGTCCCTCATGTGTCGAATGATCCTGTGCGCGGGCGGCGGAAGCCGGCCCGCGCCGCGGTTCACAGCAACACGAGGGATATCGGAGGACGGTCGATGCGGCCGGGACCTTGCCCGAACAGGCTGTCGGCCGCGGCGACGCGGCACTTTGCCGGTATGATTGCCGGAAGCGCGATAACGGTCTGCGCCTGCGGGATCGCCGTGACGCCGAACAGCCCGCAGCACTTGGCCGGCGAGTTCGCCGTATCGGGCATGGCTTTGCCCGGTGCGGCGTCCGGGTGGTGCGCCGCGCCGGCGTGATGCGACGTGTCGGCCATGTGGATATGGGTGGCGGCGACGCCCTGATACTCGGTCATGCAGTGTGCCGGGGCGTTCGCAGGACCGTTGATCGCGAGCGCGGCTGCGGGCGAGGCGACGCAAAGCGCATAGCCGAGCGCAAACGCCGCCGCGAGGCGGATACGGCTTGCACTGGTGAACCGGTGAAACATGCGGATGCGATACCCGGGAACCTGTCGTTCTCTCATTAGAAATGTGCCATTGCGGCAGCATCGCGGCAAGGCGGTCTTGAACAAGACGGTCCATATGGTCAATTCTTGCGGAAAGGTAGGAGTTTACGGTGGCGTCCCACGACATCCCGATCGGATCGACACAGGTCAGCCTCACCGCGCTCAACGAGCGTTCGCGCGAGATTTTCCGGCAGATCGTCGAATCCTATCTGACCACCGGCGAGCCGGTCGGCTCGCGCAATCTGTCGCGTAAATTGGCGCTGTCACTGTCGCCGGCATCCGTTCGCAACGTGATGTCGGACCTCGAACAGCTCGGCCTGATCTGGGCGCCGCACACCTCGGCCGGCCGGCTGCCGACCGAACTCGGCCTGCGGTTCTTCGTCGATGCGCTGATGGAGATCGGAGACGTCACCGAGCAGGATCGCAAGTCGATCGAAGCGCAGGTCGCGACCGCCGGCGCGGCGAAATCGTTCGAGACGGTGCTGACCGAAGCCTCGCAATTGCTGTCGGGCCTGACCCGCTCCGCCGGCATCGTGCTGACCAGCAAGACCACGACGCGGCTCAAGCACGTCGAGTTCGTGCGGCTTGAACCGGAGCGCGCGCTCGCGGTGCTGGTCGCCGAGGACGGCACGGTCGAAAACCGCGTGCTCAACGTCCCGGCGGGCTTGCCGACCTCCTCGCTTACCGAAGCGGCGAATTTCCTTAATGCCCGCATCCGCGGCAAGACGCTGGCCGAGCTGCGCGCGGAACTCGAACGCACGGTCGAGCAGGGCCGCGCCGAACTCGACGCGCTGACGCAGAAGATCGTCGCGGCGGGTTTTGCCAGCTGGTCGGGCGGCGGCGCCGACGAGCGCCAGCTGATCGTGCGCGGCCACGCCCATCTGCTTGAAGATCTCAGAGCGGTCGAGGATCTCGAGCGGGTGCGTTCGCTGTTCGATGCGCTGGAAACCAAGCGCGGCGTCATCGACCTCCTGGGCCGCGCGGAGCAGGCCGACGGCGCCCGCATCTTCATCGGCTCGGAAAACAAGCTGTTTTCGCTGTCGGGGTCCTCGACCATCGTCGCGCCCTACCGCGACGGCGCCGGCCGTATCGTCGGCGTGATCGGCGTGATCGGCCCGACGCGGCTCAATTACGCCCGCGTCATCCCGATGGTCGATTACACGGCGCGGGTGGTGAGCCGGCTCTTGTCCGGCTGATCGCTTGATTTTTACCGCCGCAGACCTGATATGGCGGTCTGACGACGATCAATCTGACGGAATGAGGATAATGACGGACCCGACAGCGCGCCCGCAAGATCACAAAGATCAGGCAGCGCCCGAGCCCGCCGATGCGGCGGCCGCGCCCGGCGCCGAAGCGGTTCGCGATCCGCTGGCCGAAGCCCAGCGCGAGGCCGCAGAGATGAAGGACAAGCTGCTGCGCACGCTCGCCGAGATGGAGAACCTGCGCCGGCGCACCGAGCGCGAGGTGTCGGATGCCCGTCTTTACGGCATTTCAGGCTTTGCCCGCGATGTACTCGGCGTTGCCGACAATATGCAGCGCGCCATGCAGGCGCTCGAAGATGAGTTGCGCGGCAATGAGTCCGTGAAGGTGCTCGTCGAGGGCGTCGAACTGACCGAGCGCGAACTGCTCAAGGTTCTGGAGAAGCACGGCGTCAAGCGGTTCTCGCCGCTCGGCGAGAAGTTCGATCCGAACATGCATCAGGCCATGTACGAAGTGCCGGATGCGAGCGCTGCTCCCGGCACCGTCGCGCAGGTGATCCAGGACGGCTACAAGATCGGCGAGCGCGTACTGCGCCCTGCGATGGTGGCGGTCTTCAAGGCGCCGCCGAAGGCCGCGGCCGCTTCGGCCAACGACGACTGATCCTCAGATCGCGAGATCCCGCGACTGGATGCGCTTGACGCCGGCCTTGCGCATGTCTTCCCACGCCTTGGCGAGCGAGCCTTTGACGTCGATGCCGCGGCAGGCGTCTTCGATCACATAGACGGTCAGGCCGGCTTTCCGCGCGTCGATCGCCGACCAGGCAACGCAGAAGTCGGTGGCGAGGCCGGCGATGAAGACCGTGCCGAGATTGCGCTCCTTCAGATAGCTGTAGAGCCCGGTCGGCGTCTTGCGGTCGGCTTCGAGAAAGGCCGAGTAGCTGTCGACGTCGTTGTGATAGCCCTTGCGGATGACGAGCTGCGCCTGCGGCAGCTTCAGGTCTTTCGACAGCTCCGCGTCCGGCGTCCCCTGAATGCAGTGGTCGGGCCACAGCACCTGCGTGCCGTAGGACAGTTTCGTCGTCTCGAACGGCGCCTTGCCGGGATGGCGCGAGGCGAACGAGGTGTGACGCGGCGTGTGCCAGTCCTGCGTCAGAACCACATTCGCGAAGCCGCGGGCGATGCGGTTGATGACGGGAATGATCTGGTCGCCGTCCTTCACGGCGAGGCTGCCGCCCGGCAGGAAGCAGTTTTGCACGTCGACGACGAGAAGCACGCTCCTGCCGTCGGGCCGGACGGTGGCGGCGAGGGCCGGGGCCGTCCGGCCGGTCAAACCGCCGGCCATGCCGGCTGCGATCAATCCGAAGGTGAGAAGCCGTCTTTGCCGGTCGATCATCGCCATCTCGCTCCTCTTGCGCCCGCCCCGCGCCGCCCATGCAATCGAAGCGCCGATCGGGCGCCGCGCCAAGGTGTTTGAACGGCCGGTTTGAAGGGGCTGTTAACGGTTTCCGCGGTGTCTGCCGCCCATCGGGACACGGAAATGTGACCATCTGTCTTGCAGGGCAGGGCAGCCCTCCTATATGAGCTTCGAGGCCGCAAATACGCGGCAAATCGCGTCCCCCAGGGGGTCGGTGAAGGGACCCGCGGGAAGCCCGCGGCGCTCTATCCGGATGCTCATTCGGTCCGGCCGGCCTGCCGCAAATTGAGAGGTATTACGTCATGGGCAAGGTCATCGGGATCGACCTCGGCACCACCAATTCCTGCGTCGCCGTCATGGACGGCAAGACGCCGAAAGTCATCGAGAACGCCGAAGGCGCGCGCACCACGCCCTCGATCGTCGCATTCACCGACGACAACGAGCGTCTCGTCGGCCAGCCGGCCAAGCGTCAGGCCGTCACCAATCCGGAAAAGACCATCTTCGCGGTGAAGCGCCTGATCGGCCGCCGCTACGAAGATCCGATGGTCGAGAAGGACAAGAAGCTCGTCCCCTACAAGATCGCGAAGGCGTCGAACGGCGACGCCTGGGTCGAGGCGGACGGCAAGCAGTATTCGCCCTCGCAGATCTCCGCCTTCATTTTGCAGAAGATGAAGGAGACGGCGGAAGCCAATCTCGGGCAGAAGGTCGAGCAGGCGGTCATCACCGTCCCGGCCTACTTCAACGACGCGCAACGTCAAGCCACCAAGGACGCCGGTAAGATCGCCGGCCTCGAAGTGCTGCGCATCATCAACGAGCCGACGGCGGCCGCGCTCGCCTACGGCCTCGACAAGAAGCAGAACGGCACCATCGCGGTCTACGATCTCGGCGGTGGCACGTTCGATATTTCGATTCTGGAAATCGGCGACGGCGTATTCGAGGTGAAGTCGACGAACGGTGACACGTTCCTCGGCGGCGAGGACTTCGACATGCGCCTGGTCGGCTATCTCGCCGACGAGTTCCAGAAGGAGCAGGGCATCGATCTGCGCAAGGACAAGCTCGCGCTGCAGCGGCTGAAGGAAGCCGCCGAGAAGGCGAAGATCGAGCTGTCCTCGACGACGCAGACCGAGATCAACCTGCCGTTCATCACGGCGGACGCCTCCGGCCCCAAGCATCTCACCATGAAGCTGACCCGCGCGAAGTTCGAGGCGCTGGTCGACGACCTCGTTCAGAAGACCATCGCGCCCTGCAAGCAGGCGATGAAGGACGCCGGCATTTCGGCGGCCGAGATCAACGAGGTTGTGCTGGTCGGCGGCATGAGCCGCATGCCGAAGGTGCAGGAAGTCGTGAAGCAGTTGTTCGGCAAGGAGCCGCACAAGGGCGTCAATCCTGACGAAGTCGTCGCCATCGGCGCCGCCATTCAGGCCGGCGTGCTGCAGGGCGACGTCAAGGACGTGCTGCTGCTCGACGTGACTCCGCTGTCGCTCGGCATCGAGACGCTGGGCGGCGTGTTCACCCGCATCATCGACCGCAACACCACGATCCCGACCAAGAAGAGCCAGGTCTTCTCGACCGCCGAGGACAACCAGAACGCGGTGACGATCCGCGTGTTCCAGGGCGAGCGCGAGATGGCGGCCGACAACAAGATGCTCGGCCAGTTCGACCTGGTCGGCATTCCGCCGGCGCCGCGCGGCGTGCCGCAGATCGAGGTCACCTTCGACATCGACGCCAACGGCATCGTCAACGTCAACGCCAAGGACAAGGCGACCAACAAGGAACAGCAGATCCGCATCCAGGCCTCTGGCGGCCTTTCGGAAACCGACATCGAAAAGATGGTGAAGGATGCCGAAGCGCACGCCGAAGAGGACAAGAAGCGCAAGGCCGAGGTTGAGGCGAAGAACCACGCCGAGACGCTGGTCCATTCGACCGAGAAGGCCCTGTCCGAGCACGGCGCCAAGGTCGGCGAGGCCGATCGCAACGCGATCGAGAACGCGCTTGCCGATCTGAAGGAGTCTCTCAAGAGCGGCGACGCCGCGGAGATTCAGGCCAAGACCAACACGCTGGCGCAGGCATCGATGAAGCTCGGCGAGGCGATGTACAAGGCACAGCAGGCCGAAGGCCAGCCGGCGGACGACAGTGAGAGCGCTACCGGCGCCGACGGCAAGAAGGAAGACGTGGTCGACGCGGAGTTCACCGAGGTCGACGACGACAAGAACGACAAGAAATCCGCCTGACGTGCGGCGCTGAACCGTGTCCAAGGCAACCGACAACGCGACGACATCACCCCCGGGCGAAAGCCTGGGGGTGACGGCTTTTTGAATCGGGGCGGCGATGTCCAAGCGCGATTATTACGAAGTGCTCGGCGTCACGCGTACCTGCACGGAAATCGAACTCAAGACCGCCTATCGCAAGCTCGCCATGCAGCATCACCCGGATCGCAATCCGGGCGACAAGGACTGCGAGCATCGCTTCAAGGAATTGAACGAGGCCTACGACGTCCTCAAGGATGGCAACAAGCGCGCGGCCTATGACCGGTTCGGCCATGCGGCTTTCGAGCAGGGTATGGGCGGCGGGCAGGGCCACGGCTTCGGATCGAATTTTGGCGACGCCTTCGCCGATATTTTCGAAGGCATCTTCGGCATGGGCGGCAGTCAGCGCGGCGGCGGCTCGGGCCGCGAACGCGGCTCCGATCTCCAGTACAACATGGAGATCTCGATCGAGGACGCCTTCCGGGGAAAGACGGCGCAGATCCGCATCCCGACGCCGGTGACCTGCGAAGCCTGCTCCGGCTCGGGCGCAAAGCCCGGCACCCAGCCGACCACCTGCGCCCATTGCGGCGGCGCGGGGCGCATCCGCCATCAGCAAGGGTTCTTCACGCTGGAGCGGACTTGCCCGGCCTGTCAGGGCCGCGGCCAGACCATCGATAATCCATGCACGTCCTGCTCCGGCTCCGGCCGGGTGACGCGCGACCGTACGCTGTCGGTTAACATTCCGCCCGGCGTCGAAGACGGCACGCGCATTCGCCTGTCGAGTGAGGGCGAGGCCGGCCTGCGTGGCGGCCCCGCCGGCGACCTCTATATTTTCCTGTCCATCGCCAGCCACACGTTCTTCCAGCGCGACGGCGCCGATCTCTATTGCCGCGTGCCGATCTCGATGGTGACCGCCGCGCTCGGCGGCGACTTCGAGGTTCCGACCGTCGACGGCTCGAAGTCGCGCGTCAAAATCCCGCCGGGCACCCAGTCCGGCAAGCGATTCCGGCTGGCCGGCAAGGGCATGCCGGTGCTGCGGGCCAAGCGGATGGGCGACATGTATGTGCAGGTGACGGTGGAAACGCCGCAAAATCTGACCAAGCGGCAGCGCGAGCTGCTGGCCGAGTTCGAAAGCCTGTCATCCACCGATACGCAGCCCGAGTCCGCCGGATTCTTCAGTAAAGTCAAAGAGTTTATTGATGGGCTTGGCGGTGGTGGCAGCTCTGCGCACTGACGATCTTGACCCTAATTCCGCCCCGCTATACCGCTTGGGTGCGTCACGTTGCTGCAACAGTCGGTTCAGACCCGTGACATTCCGGTAAGGTCGAAATGTCTTTCCCGTCCGTCGCTCGCGTCGAGAAGAAGTCGCTCCGCCTCGACGACGAAATGCGCTTCATTCGCTCATGGTTTGAAAAGCCCTTGGCAACCGGCGCAGTCATGCCGTCCGGCCGCGCGCTCGCGCGCACCATGGCGAACTACGTCGATCCGAATTCGAACGGTCCGGTGATCGAGCTTGGTCCCGGCACCGGTCCGGTCACCGAAGCATTGGTGGCGCGCGGCGTCGATCCGGCGCGTCTGGTGCTCGTCGAGTTCAATCCGACCTTCTGCAGCCTGCTGCGCGCACGCTATCCGGCAGCGACCGTCGTGCAGGGCGACGCCTACCGGCTGCGTTCGCTGCTCGGCCCGCTGGTCCGCGATCCCGCGGCGGCGATGGTGTCCGGCCTGCCGCTGATGACCAAGCCGATGCGCACGCGGCTTCGGCTGTTTGCTGATGCGATGCACTTCCTGGCGAAGAGCGCGCCCTTCATCCAGTTCACCTATGCCGTGGTGCCGCCGATCCCGCGGGCTTTCGATGCGGTCTCCGCCGAAGGCTCCGACGTGATCTGGCTCAACCTGCCCCCGGCGCGCGTCTGGGTCTATCGCGGCCACTGATCGGCTTTTGTGCTATGGAAGCCCTCGCGTCACTCGCCGGGGGCTCCATGCCGTCACCGAAAATTCTCGTCATTCCGGGCTCGCTTCGCGCGGGCTCCCACAACATCAAGCTCGCCGCTCTGATGGTAAAGGAACTGACGCTGCTCGACGTCGAGGTGACGCGCATCTCGCTCGAGGACTACCCGCTGCCGATCTATGACGCGAACCTCGAGAACAAGGCCGGCCCGCCAGCCAACGCGCTGGCGCTCAAGCAGATGATCTGCGCGCATCAGGGCGTGTTTTTCGCGAGCCCCGAATACAACGCGTCGATCAATCCGCTGACCAAGAACAGCATCGACTGGGTGTCGCGCGTCCGCGAGCGTAACGATCCGCCGCTCGCCGCCTACAAGGGCCGCGTGTTCGCGCTCGGCTCGGCCTCGCCGGGCCCGTTCGGCGGCATGCGGGGATTGCTCGCGCTGCGCCAGTCGCTCGAAATCGGCTGCGGCGCGACCGTGATCCCCGAACAGATCTCGGTAATGAATGCCGAGCATGCGTTCAACGAGCGGGACGAACTGGCGGATACCCGCTCCGCCAATCAGTTGCGTAACGTGGCGCAACGGCTTATCGACACCGCCCGGCTGATGACGTGAGACCCTGCAAGCAACAAGGCAAGCAATGGCGATGACTGCAAGAGACCGTCTGATCGTCGCGCTCGACCTGTCTTCGGTCGAGGCGGCGCAGGCGCTGGTGACGCGCTGCGGCGACGCGGTGAGTTTCTACAAGATCGGCTATCAGCTCGGCTTCGCCGGCGGCCTGTCGTTCGCCCGGAAGCTGATCGGCGAGGGCAAGCAGGTTTTTCTCGATTTCAAGCTGCACGACATCGGCAACACGATCGAAAAAGGCACCGAGAGTATCGCGAAACTCGGCGCGACGTTTCTCACCGTCCACGCCTATCCGCAGACGATGAAAGCCGCCGTTGCCGGCAGGCGCGGCTCGTCGCTGAAAATTCTCGCGGTGACGGTGCTGACCTCCTACGACGACAATGACCTCGCGACTGCGGGTTACCGCGGCACTGTCACGGACCTGGTCGCGACGCGCGCGCGCCAGGCCGCGGACGCCGGCATCGACGGGATCGTCTGTTCGGCCGAGGAAGCGGCCGCGCTGCGCCGCATCGTCAGCCCGTCGATGGCGCTGGTAACGCCGGGCATCCGGCCGGCGGGCGCCGCGACCGGCGACCAGAAGCGCATCATGACGCCGGCGAAGGCGATCGCCGCCGGCGCCGATTATCTGGTGGTCGGACGGCCGATCACGGAAGCCGCCGATCCGAAGACGGCGGCGGAGGCGATCGTCGCCGAAATTGCCACCGCGAAAAGCTGACTGAAGGGAAGCAGGACATGGCCAAGGGTTACTGGGTCGCGCAGGTCGAGGTGAAGAACGCGGACGATTACAAGGCCAACTACGCCGCGGTGCTTGGGCCGGTGCTGGCGAAATTCGGCGGCAAATACGTGACGCGTGGCGGCCAGACCGAGCAGGTCGAAGGCAAGGGCAAGAGCCGCGTCGTGGTGCTGGAGTTTCCGAGCTACCAGGCGGCGCTGGAGTGCTACCGCTCGGCCGACTACGCCAAGCTCAAGGCGGTGCGCATGGCCGCCGCCGAGGCCGACATCGTCGTGGTCGAAGGCTACGACGGCCCGCAGCCCGGCGCCTGACCCGGCGGTTCCGGCGCGGCTTTCCATCGAACTGCCGGCCCGCTATACCGGCCTGAAATCCGGGAGCGGGTACATGGCCGACAGCAGAAGCGAAAAGTCCGGCGATATGCGGCTGGTGGTGGCCGGCGCCGGCGGGCGCATGGGCCGCACGCTGGTCAAGGCGATCGCCGAGACGAAAGGGCTTGCGCTCGCGGGTGCGCTGGAGGATCCGCGCTCGCCGCTGATCGGCTGGGACGCCGGCATGTTGGCCGGCATCAGCGAGATCGGCGTCAAGCTCACCGGCGATGCGGAGAAGGCGATATCCGAGGCCGACGGCGTGATCGACTTCACCGTGCCGGTTGCGACGCTGCATTACGCCGAGATCGCGGCCAAGGCGCGCAAGGTTCATGTCATCGGCACGACGGGCATGAGCGCGGCCGACGAGGCGAAGATCGTGCTCGCCGCCAAGACTGCGACGATCGTGAAATCCGGCAATATGAGTCTCGGCGTCAATCTGCTCGCCGCGCTGGCGCGCCGCGTCGCCAAGACGCTCGACGATACGTTCGACATCGAAATCGTCGAGATGCATCACAATCAGAAGATCGATGCACCCTCCGGCACCGCTCTGCTTCTGGGTCGCGCGGCGGCGGAAGGCCGCGGCGTCAATCTCGACCAGCGTTCGGTCAGAAGCCGCGACGGTCATACCGGCAAGCGCAATCCCGGCGACATCGGCTTTGCCGCATTGCGCGGCGGTACGGTGGTCGGCGAGCATACGGTGATGTTCGCGGGGCCCGCCGAGCGCATCGAACTCACCCACAAGGCCGAGGATCGCATGATCTTCGCGCGCGGCGCGCTGCATGCAGCGCTGTGGGCGCGCGGCCAGAAGCCGGGACTTTATTCGATGGCCGACGTGCTCGGTCTCGGTGCGATCTGAATTTGATACCAAGCCAGGAACGATTGTGATGAGCGAACGCTTGCTTGTGCTGGTGCGTCACGGCCAGAGCGAATGGAATCTGAAAAACCTGTTCACCGGCTGGCGCGATGTCGATCTGACGGAGAAGGGCGTCGGCGAGGCGCAGGAGGCCGGCCGCAAGCTGAAGGCGCAGGGCATCGTGTTCGACGTCGCCTATACGTCGGCGCTGAAGCGCGCGCAGCGCACCAACGAGCTGATCCTCACCGAGATGGGGCAGACGACAGTCCCGGTGATCCGCAACCTTGCGCTCAATGAGCGCGACTACGGCGATCTCTCCGGTCTCAACAAGGATGACGCGCGCGCGAAATGGGGCGAGGAGCAGGTGCACATCTGGCGGCGTTCCTACGACGTGCCGCCGCCGGGCGGCGAGAGTCTGAAGGATACGCTGGCGCGCACGCTGCCTTATTACGTCACCGAAATTCAGCCGCGCGTGCTGCGTGGCGAGCGCGTGCTGGTCACCGCGCACGGCAACAGCTTGCGCGCGCTGGTGATGGTGCTGGAACGGCTGACGCCGGAAGGCATCCTGAAGCGCGAGATCGGCACCGGCGCGCCGATCGTCTACCGGCTCAATGCCGATTCCACGGTGCAGGACCGCAAGGACCTCGCGGCTTAAGCCGCCGTCGCCGCCTGTCCCGCTTCCCAGCCGAGCATCGCGCGCTTGCGGGTGATGCCCCAGTGATAGCCGGTGATATCGCCGTCCTTGCCGACGACGCGATGGCACGGCACCACGAAGCAGATCGGGTTCTTGCCGACCGCGGCGCCGACCGCGCGCGCCGCCTTCGGCGCATCGATCTTGCCGGCGATGCCCGAATAGGTGTCGAGACCGCCCATCGGGATCGACAGCAGCTGCTCCCAGACGCGAACCTCGAAGTCGGTGCCGATCAGCACGACGCGCAGCGGCTGGTTCGGTTTCCACAGTCCGGTGTCGAAGATGCGCCGCGCGGTCGGTGCGGTCGCCGCGAAGTCCTCGACATATCTGGCGCGCGGCCAGCGCGATTTCATGTCCTTCAACGCGGCGCGCTCCTTGCCGGCGTCGGCGAGCGCAAGACCGGCGAGCCCGCGCGGTGTCGTCATCACCAGCGCCATGCCGAACGGCGAAGGATGGAAACCGTAGGTCAGGGTCAGGCCTTCGCCGCCGGCCTTCCATTCGCCGGGCGACATCGCTTCATGCGTGACGAACAGATCGTGCAGCCGGCCGGGACCGGACAGGCCGACCCCGTAAGCCGCATCGAGAATGCTCGCCTTGCCGCGCAGCAGGTCGCGCGCGTGGTTGAGCGTCAGCGCCTGCAAAAACGCCTTCGGCGTCAGCCCGCACCAGCGGCGGAACAGATGATGCAGGTCGGTCGCGGTGACGCCGGCGGCGTCGGCGATGGTGTCGATCTCCGGCTGCGAGCGCCAGTTGCCGCGGATATGTGCGATGGCGCGGCGCACGATGTCGTAGTCGGCGGCAGCCGTCGTGAGCGGGGCAAAACCGGGCAGGTTCCTGACGAGCGAGGTTTTGGCGAGCGCGAGCTTTTTCGCGGACAAGTCTTTCACGGACATGGCGGTCTGGCTGTTTTGCGTTGCTGTCATCATGGCCGGAAATCTAGGGAGCGGGCCAGCGCCGAACCACCCGATTTCTGGCTTTTTCAGCGGTCTAGGGGAGCACAGTGCGGTCCGGGCCGCGCTTGGCCAGCGCCAGCGCGCGGTCGAGCGCGCGGGCAAAGCTCACCTTCTCGTCGGGGCCGAGGAAGCCGGCGACGCTGACCCTCTCGCCGCGCGAGACGAGATCGAGCCGCTCGACGCCATAATCGGCGTCGACTTCCTGCTCGAGCCGGACCCACAGCGGATTGGCGCTCCATTCCCGCACCTTGCCGTGGTGGCTGACCTTGCGGACCGTCATCTGTTCCGGCGTGATGACGACCTCCTCGAAGGCGGTGGCGCGGCGATAATTGATGCGGAAGGCGAGATAGAGCAGCGCCACGTCGAGTCCGAAGAAGCCGAATACCGGCCAGGCCCCCATGATGAGGAAGGCGATGCCGGCGGCGAAGGAGAACACCGACATCACCGCCATCAGGATCAGGAAGCCGCGCGGCCCGAGCGAGCGATGCGGCGTGATAATCGCAGTGAAGATCGGCCGCGTGCCATTCATCGCATTGGCTGTGCCAGAGAGATTGTCCAACGTCATCGTGGCAGTATACCGTGGCTTTCGGTAGGCGTGACATATGACGCGAAAGACGGCGAAACAACGGACAGCGGCAAGGCGCACGGAGCCGGCGCGCGGTGGAAAGTCCGGACGGACGGCCAAGGCCGGTAAAGTCGCAAGAATGGCCGGGGCCGCCAGAAAAACCGCCCGAAAGACCACGAAAAAAAACGCCGCAAAGACGTCAGCGAAAGCGCCCTTCGTTCCCTCAATCGCATCGAAGCCCTGGACGCCGGCCGAGATCGAGGAGGCATTCCGCCGCTTTCAGGCCGCCAATCCGGAGCCGAAGGGCGAGCTGATCCACGTCAATCCCTACACGCTGCTGGTCGCCGTCGTGCTCTCTGCGCAGGCGACCGACGCCGGCGTCAACAAAGCGACGCCGGCTTTGTTCGCGCTCGCCGACACGCCGGAGAAGATGGTGGCGCTCGGCGAGGATCGCGTGCGCGATCTCGTCAAGACCATCGGCCTGTTCCGCACCAAGGCAAAGAACGTCGTCGAACTGTCTCGGCAGCTGATTGCGCAGCACGGCGGCGAGGTGCCGCCCTCGCGCGAGGCGCTGGAGCTGTTGCCCGGCGTCGGACGCAAGACCGCGAATGTCGTGCTCAACATCGCCTTCGGCGAGCCGACCATCGCGGTCGATACCCATCTGTTCCGGATCGGAAACCGCACGGGCCTCGCGCCCGGCAAGACGCCGTTCGAGGTCGAGCAGAATCTCGAGCGCGTCATTCCCGATCACTACAAGCGTCATGCGCATCACTGGCTCATCCTGCACGGCCGCTATGTCTGCGTGGCGCGCAAGCCCTTGTGCGAGACGTGCATCATCAACGATTTGTGCAAGTGGCCGGGCAAAACGGTCGCGCAATAACAACGATGCCGGAGGAAAGACGATGACCAAAGCCGTGAAAGTGCCGGATAGTGACGACCCCAAAACCATTCTCGCCGCCGGCGGAGTTTCGCCGAAAGCCGCCGCGGCCTGGCTGAAGTCCGAGCCGCGCGTCACTATGAGCTATGCGCGCGACACCGCCGCACACGGCAAGTTCTGGAAGGCGGGCACGGACCTGCTCGCCAAGCTGCCGCGCAAGCCGACGCGCAGCGCCGCCGAGCAGCGCGCCGCCGAGGCAATCCTGACGAAGGGCCGCGCCTCGCGCGAGGCCTATCTCATGCGCCACGCCGATGCGATCTATCGCAAGCTGACGAAAAATCTCTCGAACTTCGTGCGGCTCGAACAGCTCGCCTATGACGCGGCGAAGCTGGTGCCGGGTCTGGTGCCGAGTCGCAAGCAGGTCGACGCCGAAGCGCAGTTCAAGCAGGGCGAGAAAGACGGCGTCGAGGTCGACCAAGGCATTTTTCTCGCCCATGTGCTCGCCGATCCGGCCAACGGTATGCATCTGTGCGAGGCGATGCTGTGGCCGAAGCCCGAGGCGCTCGAGCGCGCCGCCGAATACGCGCGTACCGGTTTGATCGATTTCGGCGCGGCGCGCGTCGAGCGGCAGGGCAAGGCCTCCGTCGTCACGATCCAGAACCCGCGCTATCTCAATGCGGAGGATACCGGCACGCTCGATGACACCGAGACGGCGGCGGACATCGCCATCCTCGACGCCGACAGCCAGATCTGCGTGCTGCGCGGTGGACCGGTGCAGCATCCGAAATATGCCGGCCGCCGGGTGTTCTGCAGCGGCATCAATCTCACCCACATCTACAACGGCAAGATTCCCTATCTCTGGTACATCGTTCGCGACATGGGCATCGTCAACAAGATGATGCGCGGGCTTGCGACCGGCACGGCGAGCCCGGACGAGGTGCATGGCGGCACGCGCGAGAAATCCTGGATCACCGGCGTCGACGTTTTCGCCATCGGCGGCGGCTGCCAGTATCTGCTGGCGATGGACTATGTTGTTGCCGGCAAGAGCGCCTACATGACGCTGCCGGCGCGCAAGGAAGGCATCATCCCCGGCCTCGCCAATCTGCGCTTCCCGCGCTTCGTCGGCCCGCGCATCGCCCGGCAGGCGATCATGATGGACAAGCGGATCGACTGCGACAGCCCCGAAGGCAAGCTGATGTGCGATCTCGTGGTGCCGGACGATCAGGTGGACAGCGCGATCGCCGGCGTGGTCGAGGACTATACGAGTTCCGGCGTCGTCAGCGCTTCCGGCAACCGCCGGGCGCTGCGCGTCGGCGAGGAGCCGCTCGACCTGTTCCGCCGCTATATGGCGACCTACTGCCGTGAGCAGGCTTACTGCCATTTCAGTCCGGCGCTGATCGCCAATCTCGAAAAGCACTGGAACGCCGCCAGCCGCAAGATGTAGCCTCATCGTCCAACGACGGGACACGCCATGCCGGGACTACGCCTGAAAGGCGCCGACCTGACGCCGCGCCGCGAGACACTCGATCCGATCGAGATTGCCTCGCGTGACGAAATCTCGGCGTTGCAACTGAAGCGACTGAAATGGACGCTGGCGCACGCCTATAACAACGTCACGCCCTACAAAAAGAAGTTCGACGACGCCGGCGTTCATCCCGACGATCTCACATCGCTCGACGACCTGCGGAAGTTTCCCTTCACCGCCAAGAACGACCTGCGCGACAACTACCCGTTCGGCATGTTGGCGATGCCGCGCGAGCAGCTTGCCCGTGTGCATGCCTCGTCCGGCACCACCGGAAAGCCAACCGTTGTCGGCTACAGCAAGAATGACCTCGATATGTGGGCCGGCGTGATGGCGCGCACGCAGCGCGCCGCCGGCTGCCGGCCCGGCATGCTGGTGCACAACGCCTTCGGTTATGGGCTGTTCACCGGCGGCATCGGCTTCCACTACGGCGCCGAAAAGCTCGGCATGACGGTGGTGCCGGTGTCGAGCGGCATGACCGAACGGCAGGTGAAGATCGTCGGCGACTTCAAGCCGGACGTGATGTTCGCCACGCCGAGCTATCTGCTGGCGATCCTCGACGAGTTCCGTAAGCAAGGCGTCGATCCGCGCGCTTCATCGCTGAAAGTCGCGATGTGCGGCGCCGAGCCGTGGACGGCGGCGATGCGCGACGAGCTGGAAGACGCCTTCGACATGCACGTCACCGATAATTACGGGCTGTCCGAGGTGATCGGGCCTGGCGTCTCGGTCGAGTGCATCGAGGAAAAGGACGGCCTTGTGATCTGGGAGGACCATTTCTACCCGGAGGTGATCGATCCCGAGACCGGCGAGCCGGTGGCGGACGGCGAGCTGGGCGAACTGGTCTTTACCTCGCTCACCAAGGAAGCCATGCCGGTGATCCGCTATCGCACCCGCGACCTGTCGCGGCTGATGCCCGGCGGCGCGCGCTCGATGCGGCGGATGCAGAAGGTCACCGGCCGCGCCGACGACATGATGATCGTGCGCGGCGTCAATGTCTTCCCGACCCAGGTCGAGGAGATCATCCTGAAGGACGAGCGGCTCGCGCCGCATTTCCTGATCGAACTGCGCCGCGACGGCCGGCTCGACAGCATGACGGTGATCGTCGAGGCGCGCAGCGGCGTTGCCGACGGCGAGTGGCCGTCCTGCAATCGCGACCTCGCGCATCACATCAAGAACCTGATCGGCGTAACCGCGGAGATCAAAACGGTGCAGCCCGGCTCGGTCGAGCGCTCGATGGGCAAGGCGAAGCGCGTCAACGACCTGAGGGCGAAGGGCTAGCGTCTTGCCGGTGTTTCTGCCCGTGCCGGCTCGATCAGCTCCGCGCGCGGGCCCGACATCCGCTTGTGGATGTGGACCATATAGGCCATCGCGAACAGCGGCGTGATCAGGCTCACCACCGGGATCGACACGATGAAGGCGATCGGCAGGCCGGCGAGCCAGAGATAGCCGCGGTTGGCGCGGCGCATCGCCCTGGCCTCCGCCGGCGGGCGAAAGCGCATGGCGGCCAGCTCGAAATATTCGCGGCCAAGCAGATAGGCGTTGGCAAGGAACAGGATCAGAAATCCGACGCCCGCGAACAGCACGAAGGGCAGGGCGCAGAGATAAACGACGATCGTCAGCACCGCGATCTTGATGCCTTCGACGATCGCGGTCACGAACGGCAAAGCGCGGCCCGGAGCGTCGGCGGGATAATGAACGCGCTCGACGGCGTCGGCGATCTCGTCGACGAAGAAGCTGCCGACAAAGGCGGTGACCGCCGGCATCAGGAACACCGCGCCGGTGACGATACCGAGGCCCGCCGCGATCGACAGGATCCAGGAGATCGTCTCCCAGAGCGCGTGCGACGTGCTCGACCATGTGCCCTCCGCCCACACCGCGCCGCTGCCGGCGAGCCAGGCGAACAGGCGTTGCAGGCCGACGCCGATCAGCACGATCAGCAGCAGCGACAGGCCGATGGATTTGAACAGCACCGCCCGCAGCGGCGGCGTGACCATCTGGCCGAAGGCTTTGAAAGCAGCGTCGAGCATCAGCCAGAGTTAGGATGGCGGACGCTCTCCGGCAAGTGGCGCGACGGCCGGATCAGGCGGGGCTGAACGTTGCCGGCTGCGCGGTGGGCGGCGGGATGATGGTCTCAGCCTCTTCCCGGCCGACGGTGTCGGTCCAGTGCATCGCCCGGTAGTCGAAGCCGCGCACGATGGTCGGCTTCACCACCTCGAAATAGGGCGAGATGTCGAAGTCGCGCGGCGCAAACAGTGACGAGTGCCGGATTTCCAGCAATTCCTCATGCGCCGCCGCACTCTGCGTCACGGTCGGCAAAATCGGGAAGCGAACGCTCTCGAAAGCCTGCGCGATCAGTGCCGAGCAGATGATGCGGGTCGGATGGCCGGAGCCGAGCGCGATCATGCGCCGCCGCCAGCGCTGCGGCACCGGCAGCGGAAACAGGTAGCGCAGCAGGTCGGTGATGTTCTTCAGGTCGTAGTCGAAGCCGATGCGTTCGCTCGCATAGGTGCAGACGCGCGCGCGGTCCTCGTCGGTCAGCCCCACCGGCCGGCAGATGCGGGTGTGGTAGCGGGCATATTTCGAAAGCGGCGCGGCGACCACGCCCTGGCCGAGATTGGCCTCGACCAGCACCAGCGGCTCGCCCTGCGCGGTGACGCGGTCGCCGATCGGGCCGACATAGAGCGCGGCATGCGACCAGGTCGACTGCGTCAGATACTTGATAACGCCGGAAATATGATTGTTGCCTTCCACCAGCAGCACGTCGCCGGGGCGCAGGATTTCGCGCAGCGCGTCGGCTTCGCTCGGCGTGAACGGCTCGTAGCCGGCCTCCGGCTTCTCCAGATAGCGGGCGATCAGTTGCCCGATTCCGTCGAGCGCCCAACCCATGATGTTGCATCCCCAAGACGCCACGCCAGCGATGCGGCGCATGCTTTATCCCCGTGTGCGACTGTAAGGCGGACTCATTGCAGATTAGTTCATCGGCCGCGCCGGTGTAACGTCATGTTAGCCATGAAATTTGCGATGGCGCATGGCTTCGGGCATTGTCGCGCCGCATTCGTCAATCATCCGGATACCATGCCGACGATTAATCGCCGCGAATTCCTCGCCGGGTCCGCCGCTGCGTCCGCAACCGTCGCGGCGCCGGCGGCCGTGCGCGCGCAAGGCTTTGCCGATGTCGACGTTGCGATTATCGGCGGCGGCGCGGCCGGTATCGCCGCCGCGCGCCGCGTTATCGCAGCGAAGCGGCGTTGCGTGATCGTCGAGGCGACCGGCCGGCTCGGCGGCCGCTGTATCACGGACAATGCGATCTTCGGCGTGCCGTTCGATCGCGGTGCGCACTGGCTTCACCTGCCGGACAGCAATCCGCTGGCGCAGCTTGCGCCCTCGACGGGCCTCGATCTCTACGACGCGCCGCGCGGATTGAAGCTGCGGGTGCCGCCGCGCGCGGCGCGCGATATCGAGCTGGAGGACTATTTCACCAAACTGGTGCATGCCAACCGCGCCATCGTCGAAGCGGGACGCGCGAAAGGCGATCTGCCGGCCGCCGCCGCGCTGCCGGCCGATCTCGGCGACTGGCGGGACACCATCGAATTTTCCATCGGCCCCTACAGCACCGGCAAGGAGCTGGCGCAGCTATCCGCCACGGACATGTCGCGCGCGGTCGAGCGCGGCCGCGATGCCTTCTGCCGCGAGGGTTTCGGCGCGTTGCTGGTCAAGCTCGCGGCCGGGCTGCCGGTGCGGCTCGGCACGCCGGTGGACGAGATCGATTGGGACAACGGCGTCGTCATCGCGACCTCCAAGGGCAGGTTCCGCGCCCGCGCGGCGATCGTCACCGCCTCGACCGGCGCGCTCGCCGCCGGCAAGCTGAATTTCAAGCCGGCGCTGCCGAAGCGGCAGATGGATGCCATCAATGCGTTGTCGCTCGGAAGCTACGATCACATCGCGCTCGATCTTCCGGGAAATCCGCTCGGCCTCGACCGCGACGATCTGGTGATCGAGAAGTCGTCCGGACCGAAAACCGCGGCGCTGCTTGCCAATATCGGCGGCACATCTCTGTGTACCGTCGATGTCGCGGGCGGGTTCGGCCGCGATCTTGCGCGGCAGGGCGAGCCGGCGATGGCCGCCTTTGCGCGCGACTGGCTGAAGACGATGTTCGGCAATGATGTCGGCGCACGGATCGGCAAAACGGCGGCGACACGCTGGAACGACGAGCCTTATGCGCTCGGCGCGTTCTCCGCCGCCGCGCCGAACGGCGCCGATGCGCGCCGCGTGCTGATGGAGCCGCTGCGCGAGCGCGTGTGGTTCGCCGGCGAGGCGGTGCATCAGTCGCTGTGGGGTACCGTCGGCGGTGCCTGGGAGTCCGGCAATCGTGCGGCGGAAGCGGCGCTGAAAAAAATCGGAGCGCTGAAAGAGCGGGACGACGACAAGCCGGCGCCTCGTCGCCGCCGCCGCTGATGCTCTCCAAATGAAACCTCACAAGGCGATCGTCTCGTGGTCGAGCGGCAAGGACTGCGCCTTCGCGCTGCATGAGGTGCGGCGCACGGGCGGCTACGACATCGCCGGTGCGCTGACGACGGTGACCGAAACCTTCGGCCGCGTCAGCATGCACGGCGTGCGCGAGGAAATTCTGCGGGCGCAGCTCGCCGCTGCCCGACTGCCGCCCTTGATCGTTCCGATTCCCTGGCCGTGTCCGAACGAAACCTACGAGGCGCGCATGGCTGACGCGGTGCGCGACGCGCGGGCGCAGGGCGTCACGCACATGATCTTCGGGGACCTGTTTCTCGAAGACGTGCGGGCTTATCGGGAGCGGAAACTCGCCGGCACCGGCATTGCGCCGGTGTTTCCGCTGTGGGGCAGGCCGACTGATAAATTGGCGCGCGACATGATCGCGAGTGGACTGGAGGCGCGGCTGGTCTGTGTCGACACCGGGCAGGTGGATGAAAACTTCGCCGGCCGGACATTCGACGAGGCGCTGTTGCGCGATCTGCCGCCATCCGCCGACCCGTGCGGCGAAAATAGCGAGTTTCACACCTGCGTCACCGGCGGGCCGATGTTTTCACGCAGCGTTGTCGTCACGCCGGGCGAGGTCGTCCGGCGCGATCAGTTTGTCTATGCGGACCTGGTGTTGGCGGGGTGAACACGCTCCGCTCATTCCCGCGAAAGCGGGAATCCAGTGTTACAAGCAATTACGCTTGTCGTTGCAATGGGCCCCCGCTCTCGCGGGGGTGAGCGGCGTTTGACGGAACGACCGCACTAACCCCGCAGCGTGCCGCCGGTCTTCTTGGTGACCTCGCCGACGATCTTGGCGGCCAACGCCTCGATCTCGTCGTCGGTCATGGTCTTGTCGCGCGGCTGGATCGTCACCGCGATGGCGACCGACTTCTTACCCGGATCGATGCCCTTGCCTTCGTAGAGATCGAACACCGTCACGTTGGCGATCAGCTTGCGGTCGGCGCTTTGCGCAGCACGAACCACGTCGGCGGCCTTCACCGTGCTGTCGACGAGGAACGCGAAATCGCGCTCGACCGGCTGGAACGCCGAAAGCTCGAGCATCGGCTTGGCGCGGGTCGGCTTCGCCTTGGCCTCGGGAATTTTGTCGAGGGCCACCTCGAAGGCGACCAGCGGACCTTCGGCCTTCAGGGCTTCGAGGATGCGCGGATGCACCTCGCCGAAGTGACCGAGCACGTTCTGCGGGCCGATCTGGATGGTGCCGCTGCGGCCGGGATGGAACCAGGCCGGCCCGCCGGGCACCACTTGCAGCGCGTTCGCGGGGGCGCCGGCGGCCGCGAGCACGGCAAGCGCGTCGCCCTTGGCGTCGAAGGCGTCCACGCCCGCATTGGCGCCGGACCAGTGGCGGCCGGCTCCGCTCGCCTTCGCCAGCGCGCGGCGCAGGCCGGACGCGGCGATGAACTGGTCCTCGGGCTTGTCGCCCTTGAAGATCTGCCCGACCTCGAACAGCGCGACGTCGTTATAGCCGCGGTCGGCGTTGCGTTGCGCGGCGGCGATCAGGCCCGGCAGCAGGCTCGGCCGCATGTCGGAGAGTTCGGCCGCGATCGGGTTGGCAAGCGCGAGCGTGCCCGCGCCGCCGCCGAAGGTCGTGGCCTCGTGCTTCGACACGAACGACCAGGTGACCGCTTCCACCATGCCGCGCGCGGCAGCCGCGCGCTTGGCCTTGCGGGTGCGAAGCTGGATCGGCGTGAGAACCGGCTTGCGCGCGGTGTCGTCGCGTTCGAACGGCGTCGAGTGAACGTTGTCGACGCCGATGATGCGCACCAGCTCCTCGACGATGTCGGCCTTGCCCGACACGTCGGGCCGCCAGGTCGGCACCGCGACCTTCACCCTGTCGCTCTGTCCGGCGGCGAAGAAGCCGAGCTTCTCCAGGATGCGCCGCGCCTCCGGCAGCGACGTCTTGAGGCCGGTGAGGCGGGTCAGTTCAGTGAGCGGGAAGTCGATCACGAGTTCCGGGTGCGGCACCTCGCCGGCGACGACGACCTCCGACGGCGTGCCGCCGCAGAACTCCATCACCATTTTGGTGGCGAGGTCGAGGCCGGGCAGCATGTAGGCCGGATCGACACCACGCTCGAAACGATAGCGCGCGTCGGTGTTGATGCCGAGCTTGCGGCCGGTCTGCGCGATGTTGACCGGATCCCACAGCGCCGACTCGATCAGCACGTCGCTGGTTTTCTCGTCGCAGCCGGATTCCTCGCCGCCCATGATGCCGGCGAGCGACTCGACGCCCTTCTCGTCGGCGATCACGCACGTCGCTTCGTCGAGCGTGTAGGTGCGCCCGTCGAGCGCCAGCACGGTCTCGCCGTTCTTCGCGCGGCGGACGGTGAGGTTGCCCGTCACCTTGTTGGCGTCGAACACATGCAGCGGCCGGCCGCGGTCGAAGGTGATGTAGTTGGTGATGTCGACCAGCGCGTTGATCGGGCGCAGCCCGATCGCGGTCAGCCGCTTCTGCATCCATTCCGGCGAGGCGCCGTTCTTGATGCCCCTGACGAGCCGCAGGCCGAAAGCCGGGCACAGCGGATGGGTCTGGCCGAAATCGAGCGTGACCTTCACCGGGCAGGGAAACTCGCCCTTGATGGGCTTGGCCTGCCCGTCGCGATAGGTGCCGATGCTGGCGGCGCTGAGATCGCGGGCGATGCCGGCGACGCCGGTGCAGTCCGGGCGGTTCGGCGTCAGGCCGATTTCGATGACGGGATCGCCCAAGCTCGCCCATGCGGCATAGGGTGTGCCGACCGGCGCATCGGCCGGCAGGTCGATGATGCCGTCATGGTCGTCGGAGATCATCAGCTCGGCCGGCGAGCACAGCATGCCGTGGCTTTCGACGCCGCGAATCTTGCCGACCGACAGCGTGATGTCCTTGCCGGGAATGTAGGTGCCGGGCGGGGAAAATACGCTCTTCATCCCGCCGCGCGCGTTCGGCGCGCCGCAGACGACCTGGATCGGTTTGCCATCACCGGTGTCGACCATGCAGACGCGCAGCCGGTCGGCGTTCGGGTGCTTCTCGGCGGAAATCACCGAGGCGATCACGAAGGGCGCAAGCTGCTTTGCCTTGTCCTCGATCGCCTCGACCTCGAGGCCGATCATGGTCAGCTTGTCGGCGATCTCGCCGAGCGAAGCGTCGGTGTCGAGATGCTCTTTCAGCCAGGAGAGGGTGAACTTCATGCGCTGAGCCCTCCGGCCAGCGTCGGGAAGTCGAGCGGGCGGAAACCGTAGTGGTTGAGCCAGCGCACGTCGGCCTCGAAGAAGGGCCGCAGGTCCGGCATGCCGTATTTCAGCATGGCGATGCGGTCGATCCCCATGCCCCAGGCGAAGCCCTGCACGGCGTCGGGATCGAGCCCGCAATTGCGCAGCACGTTCGGGTGCACCATGCCGCAGCCGAGGATCTCCATCCAGTCGTCGCCCTCGCCGAAGCGCACTTCGTTCTTGTCGCGCTTGCACTGGATGTCGACTTCCAGCGACGGCTCGGTGAACGGAAAGAACGACGGGCGGAACCGCATCTTGACGGTGTTGACCTCGAAGAACGCCTTGCAGAATTCCTCGAGGATCCATTTCAGGTGGCCGAGATGCGAGGACTTGTCGATGACAAGCCCCTCGACCTGATGGAACATCGGCGTGTGGGTCTGGTCCGAGTCGCTGCGATAGGTGCGGCCGGGGCAGATCACGCGGATCGGCGGCTTCTGCGCGAGCATCGTGCGCACCTGCACCGGCGAGGTGTGGGTGCGCAACAGCATGCGTGAGCCGTCCGACTTCTGCGGGAAATAGAAGGTGTCGTGCATGTCCCGGGCCGGGTGGCCTTCCGGGAAGTTCAGCTTGGTGAAGTTGTAGTCGTCGGTCTCGACGTCCGGCCCTTCGGCGATGGCGAAGCCCATGTCGGCGAAGATCGCGGTCAGCTCGTCGATCACCTGGCTGATCGGATGGATGCGGCCGGTCTCGGCCGGCGTGTCGCGCAGCGGCAAGGTGACGTCGACCGTCTCGCTCGCAAGTCTTGCATCGAGCGCGGCGGTCTTCAGCGTATCCTTGCGCGCATTGATCGCGCCCGTGACGCGGTCCTTCAGCGCGTTGATCGCCGCGCCCTGCGTCTTGCGCTCGTCCGGCGACATCGCGCCGAGCGTTTTCAGGAGACCTGTCACCGAGCCGTTCTTGCCGAGCGCGGCGACGCGCACGGCCTCCAGTCCGGCTTCGTCGGCGGCCTTGTCGACCGCGCCGATCAGGTCCTGTTCGAGCGTTGAGATATCCGCCATGGTTTTACTCCGGCATCACGAACAGGTCGGTATCGTGCGGCTTGCCGCCGGCCTGCGTCAGCATGGCATGAACCTGTCCGCGATGATGGGTCTGGTGATTGAAAAAATGCATCAGGAGCTGCCAGCGCGGCTTGCTGATCTCGCGGCCGACCGCGCCGGAAAACCAGGTCAGGTCGCCGTCGATCCAGCGCGGGTCGAGCGCGTCGGCCCACGCGATGAGTTTTGCGTCCGCCGCCGCGCGTTCGCGCTTGAGATCGTCCCAGCCGGGAACGAGCGCGGGCGAACCCTTGATGCCGCATTCGGGCTTCGGCCAGCCGGCGAAGCGGCTCATCCACATCCGGTCGCCCCAGAGCAGATGGCTGAACGTGCCGTGGATCGAGCCGAAGAAAGTGCCGCGATCGCGGCGGCGCTCGTCGTCGGAGAGTGCGTCGGCAACCGTATAGAGATTGTCGTTCTGCCAGCGGTTGTACCGAGCCATCCGCTGAACATAGGCGGCATCGATCATCCGTCGCTCCGAACGGGCGACCGCCGTCGCGGCGTCAGGCCGCCGACGCGGTCTTTGGCAGGGCAGCCTTGGCCTTCTCGACGATCGCCTGGAACGCCGCCGGCTCGCGGATGGCGAGATCGGAGAGTACCTTGCGGTCGACTTCGATGCCGGCCTTGTCGAGCCCGGCAATGAACTTCGAATAGTTCAGGCCGAATGGACGCACCGCGGCGTTGATGCGCTGGATCCACAGCGCGCGGAAGCTGCGCTTGCGGCGCTTGCGGTCGCGGAAGGCGTACTGGTTCGCCTTGTCGACCGCCTGCTTGGCGATGCGGATGGTGTTCTTGCGGCGGCCGTAAAAGCCCTTCGCGGCCTTGAAGACTTTCTTGTGCTTGGCGTGCGCGGTGACACCGCGTTTGACGCGAGCCATGGCTGATCTCCTCTAACTCTGAAATTCGGTGAAAGCGAAAACGGATACCGTCAGCCGTTCGGCATCCAGTATTTCTTGATGTTGTCGCCGTCGGTCTTGAACAGGACCGCAGTGCCGCGGTGGTCGCGGATCTGCTTGGTCGTGCGTTTGATCATGCCGTGGCGTTTGCCGGACTGCTGGTACTTCACCTTGCCAGTGCCGGTAATCTTGAAGCGCTTTTTGGCGCCGGACTTGGTCTTCAGCTTGGGCATTTTGCTCTCCTGCGCGGCCCGAGGCGGCAAAGCCGCACGGCCGGTTTGACGCCGGGGCGCGAAACCCCGGCAAAGTGCTCGAAAATGAGCGAAATCGCCGCCACGGCAGCCCTTTTTCAGCCGGGCGGCGAGGGCGGGGTTATGGCAGAGGCTGTGGACAATGACAACAGGGTCGCGCCGCTGTCATTGCCCCGGGTTTTAACGGTTTCCGGCCTAATTCCGCCTCTGGCGCTGAAAACTGGCTCTTCCGCTCCCGTCGCGGCATGCTTTGGCTGCCCGATGGGACGCCAATCTGGAGAACGTCTGTGATGCGACCGTGGCTGCTCGCTTTCGCGCTGCTGGCGTCACCGATGCTGACGTCCCCGACACTGGCCGCCACCCCCTTCGATGGCCGCTGGAGCGTGTCGATCGTGACCGAACGGGGCGACTGCGACCGCGGCTATCGCTACGACGTCCGGATCGAGAACGGCCGGCTCTCCTATGACGGCGAGGGCGGCTTCAGTTTCTCCGGCGCAGTCGCGGCGGACGGCGCCGTGAAGGTCGCGGTCAGCAAGGGCAATCAGAATGCCAGCGGCGCGGGACGCCTCTCGGCGCGAAGCGGCAGCGGCACCTGGCGCGGCCGGTCATCGGCCGGCGAATGTTCGGGCCGATGGGATGCCGAGCGCCGCTGAGTAAAAAGCGGCAGACTTCGTTCGCATGGCCAGAAAAACTCTAGATTTGCCCGCATGTGCGGTGAATAAGCGCAGATTTTGTGGGTTCAATTCGAACGCCATACCGCTTATATAGCGTTGTCATCAAAAAAACTGGCCCGGAATTCTGGCCCAAACACTTTGTTTGTCGGCACTGACACTTTGTCGGCACACGATCTCGATGGAGAAATCGCCGTGCAGAAAACAAAATCTGTCGAAAAATCCGCCAATACCACGACGAACTTTGCAGAAATCAATGAACTCAAGGTCGATTTCAGCAGTCTCTACACCTCGAAAGACCCCAGAAATTACTTCAAGTATCTCGGTCAGCTCGATTACGTCATTCCGCACCTTGCCCAGCCGGTGTTTGCGCAGGTCATTCGTGCCCGCGCCGAGTTGCAGCAGGATCCTGTCACCGTTCTTGACGTCGGCTCGTCCTACGCCGTCAACGGCGCGCTGATGAAATACGCGCTGCGCTACGAAATGCTGCGCGAGCGCTACACCTTTCCCGGCCTCCAGCTTCTGAGCAGCGAGGAGCTGCTCGACCTCGACCGCAATTTCTTCAACGCCTGGCCGGAAAATCCCGGCGTCCGCACGATCGCGCTCGACATCTCCGAGAACGCAGTGCGCTATGCGCAGCAGTCCGGCACGGCCGATCTCGGCCTCGCCGCCGATTTCGAGGACCGCGACCCGACTCCTGCCGAGGCCGAAGCGCTCGCCAATGTCGACCTCATCATCTCAACCGGCTGCGTCGGCTATGTCACCGCGAAAACCTTCGACCGCATCGCCAAGGCGACCCGCAACGGCCGCACGCCATGGGTGGTGTCGTTCGTGCTGCGGATGTTCCCGTTCGATGACATCGCCAAGACGCTCGGCAAGTACGGGCTGGTGACCGAGAAGTTCGAAGGTGCGACCTTCGTGCAGCGCCGCTTCGGCAATCGCGAGGAGATGGAAGCGGCCATCATGGCGGTCGAGAAGCGCGGCATCGACACCCGCGGCCACGAGGCGGAAGGGCTCTACCACGCGGAGCTGTTCGTCTCGCGCCCGGCCGAGGAGATCGAGCGCGTGCCGCTGCAAAAGCTGTTGACGGTGGTGAGCGGCGCCAATGTGCCGTGGACCGTCGGCACCAATGTGCTCGGCAGTTTCGGCCGCGCCGCGCGCCGCCGCGCCCGCGCGCAGCGTCCGAAGCTGGTAGCGAAGCCGCACTGATTTAAGGGCTGTCGCAAGCCAAAAACAAAGACCGCGGTCCGGGCTCGGATCGCGGTCTTTGCATTGGCGTTGAATTCAGACTCTAGCGCGGCGCCAGCATCATCACCATCTGCCGGCCTTCGAAGCGCGGCTCGGATTCGATCTTGGCAATCTTGGCGGTGTCGTCCTTGACGCGGTTCAAGAGCTTGTAACCGAGTTCCTGGTGCGCCATCTCGCGGCCGCGGAAGCGCAAAGTGATCTTCACCTTGTCGCCTTCCTCGAAGAAGCGCTGCATCGAGCGCATTTTGACCTGATAGTCATGGTCGTCGATCATCGGCCGGAGCTTGATCTCCTTGACCTCGACGACCTTCTGCTTTTTGCGCGCTTCCGCCGCTTTCTTCTGGGCCTGGAATTTGTACTTGCCGTAATCCAGGATCTTGACGACGGGCGGCACTGAATTGGGGGCGATCTCGACCAGGTCGAGCCCGGCCGCCTGCGCTGCTTCGAGCGCGGCCTGGATCGGAGTGGGGCCGTGGTTGTGACCACTGGCGTCGATAAGCTGGACCTCGCGGACGCGGATCTCCTCGTTGATGCGCGGGCCGTCTTTCTGGACGACGGGCGCGGCTTTCATCGGACGACGAATGGCTGCTGTCTCCTCAGTTGTTGCGTTTCATGCGGGCTCGGTTGCTCCGTCGCTAATCGCGCCGGAGCGGGAGAGATTGGAACAAACCGGGGATAAGTCAACGCGGTTCCGCGGCGAATGGCTAAAAAAATGCCGCAGTGGCCGCGCTGCCGGTGAATCCGGATCAATTGACCTGTGAAACGTTGTGTTTTGGCGCGCCTATGCGGCCCTCGGTGACGTCGGCGTAAAGCCGCAGCATCTGGGCCGCCACCGCATTCGGGTCGAAATGGCTGGAGGCCCACTGGCGTCCGCGCTGCCCCATCGCGCGCCGGGCGGCGTCGGGCATCGCCAGCAGCCGCAGCAGGGTGGCAGCCAGCGCGGTGTCGTTGCCGGCGGGAAACCGAAGGCCGGTCGCGCGATCGGCGGGAACCGACGGCTCCGACAGCACGACTTCCGAGCCGGCGGCGAGATCGGACACCACCAGCGGCCGCGCCATCGCCTGCGCTTCCAGCAGCGCGCGCTGCAAGCCTTCCGGCTGGATCGCGGCCGAAACAACCGCGGTCGCCGCCGCATAGGCGGCCGCCATGTCCGCGACCGGCGCGGCCATGCGCACGACATCGACCGTGCCGGTTTCGAGCACCAGATCCCACAACTCGCCGGTATAATGCGTGCGGCCGCGGTCCTCGCCGACGAAGACGAACAGGAAATTGGTCAGGCCGCGTTCCTTCAGCCGCTGGGCCGCCCGCACCACCGTGTGGTGGCCCTTGCGGCGCAGGATACGCCCGGTGACGAGAAAGACCCGCGTGTCGCGTGTCACGCCCCAGGCGCGGCGCATGGTCTCGATGCGGTCATGCGACACCGCGCCGGGATCGAAGGCGGCGAGATCGATACTAAGCGGCACAACCGCAATGCGCTCCCACGGCGTGCCGTAGCGGTCGTTGATCAACTGCGCGAGCTGCTCGCTGACGGCGACCACGCGATCGCCCGCCACCATCACGCGGTTGTAATGATGCTTGAAGACGTTCTGCTCGCGAAAGCCCTTGTACCAGCTCGTCAGCATCGGCTTGCGCGTCACCCGCGCGGCGATCCACGCCGCCCAGGCCGGCGCGCGGCCGAGCGCGTGAATGGCGACGCAGTTGCGTTCCCGCAGCAGCCGCACCAGCGTCGCCGCCGTGCGCAGGATCGCAACCGGATTTGTGGAATCGGTATCGAGCGCAACGAATTCGCCGCCGGCCATCGTCACCTCGGTGACGAGCCGGCCGGCGCGCGCGGCGACGATCGGCTGGTGTCCTGCGTTGGAGAGAATGCGTGTCAGCTCGACCGCGCCAGCATCGGCGGCTCCGGTATCGAGCGCAGGCACAACGATGAGAACATTGCAGGCATCGGCGCCGTGTCGTGTCGCGGGTGTGTTTGGCTCGTTCGAAACGTCGCGGAGTCCGCCCCGTCGGGGTGGCACTTCCGGCATCCCATGAACGGGAAGACTCGACATGAACCACCAACCCCGGAAAGGCGCCGCCCGGCGCCGACCGCAATATGGTCAGGGGCCGCGGGCCAAGAGTGACGTATAAACGCCACGGATAGCTTCAGCAACGCTTTGCGGCGAAAACATGAATTCGGCGAATTGCCGCGCGCGGGCGCCGAGCGCGTCGAATGCGGTGCGGTCGAGCTTTAAAGCCGCCGCGATGGCGCGCGCGAGTTCGCCCGGCTGGCCGGGGCGAACCACCCATCCGGTGCGCAATTGCTCGTCGATCCGCGGCGGACTGAGCACGTTTTCCGGCAGGACGCCGACGGCGTGGACCACCACCGGCCGGCCGACCGCCTGTGCTTCCGCTGCGTTGCGTCCGGTCAACGGCGGCAGCATTGCCGGAATAACGACGACCGACGCGGCCGCGTAGGCGGCCGCCATGTCGGCGCATGGGCCGGTGAGGCGGATCAGCGTGTCGACGCCGAACCCGCGGGCGCGCTGGATGACGGCGCGGCGATAGCGGCGGTCGGCGCGGTCGTCACCGACGAAAACGATAGCGACATTGCGGTCGCCGTTGGCGACCAGATGGCGCGCGGCATCGATCATCGCGATCTGCCCGTTCCACGGCACGACGCGGCCCGGCACCAGGATGATCTTCACGTCGGGCAACACCCCCCAGGCGCGGCGCAGCGCGGCGGTGCGTTCGACGAAGGTCGCCGCCGGGCTGAAGCTTGCGGTATCGATGCTGCGCGGAATGACGACGATGCGCTCGGGTGAAATTCGGTAGCGATCGATCATCGCCAGAGACACATAACTGGACGGCGCGATGACGCGATGGCCCTGCGCGAGCGCGCTCTGGAAGCGCGTGCGCCACCATGAGTCGGCGGCGAGCCGGTCCGGGAACGATGTGACGAGCCGCACCGGCAATCGTGCGATTGCGGCTTTCGCGCTCCAGGCGGCGCTGGCGCAATGCGCATGCACGATGTCGATGCGCTCCGAACCGATCAGGCCCGCGAGCGCGCGCGCGTTGCGTTTGATCGTCAGCGGGTTGAGCGTGTCGGCGGTCATGTCGAGCCACTCGCCGCCGAAGGCGCGCAATTCGCCGACCAGCGCGCCGCCCTCGCCGGCGATGATGGCGCGGGCGCCGGATTGCAGCAGCATCAGCGCGATATCGACCGCGGCGTGGCCGGCCGGCTCGTCGCGCAGGCCGGGCACCATCTGGAGGATCGTTGCGCCGGCCAGCGAACGGCGGTGCGGCGGTGTTGCGGTCGCTGTGCTCACAACCATGCACGCCCCCAAATGCTTTCCCTTGCATCGGAGGGTGCATTCCGGCGAAACAGTCCGGGTCGCGTGTCCGGTTTTGCCGTCATCGAGTTTTCCTATGAACCCGTCATTACCCGATTCTCCGCCCGAAACATTCACCGTTGGCAGCGGTGCACAGGCTCGCATGATTGCCGTGCGTCAGCGGCAGGGCGAAGCGCCCGGCCTGTTCTGGCTCGGCGGCTTCAAGTCCGACATGAAGGGCACCAAGGCCGAGGCGCTCGACCATTGGGGTGCAAAGCACCGCCGGATGGTGACGCGGTTCGACTATTCCGGCCACGGCGAGTCGAGCGGCAAGTTCACCGACGGCACTATCGGCAGCTGGCTGGAAGAAAGCCTCGCGGTTTACCGGCGTTTTGCGAAAGGGCCGCAGATCGTGGTCGGCTCCTCGATGGGTGGCTGGATGGCGCTGTTGCTCGCGCGCGAACTGAAGAAGCACAAGGATGCCGCGCCGATGGCCGGCATGGTGCTGATCGCGCCGGCGCCGGACTTCACCGAGGAATTGATGTGGAAACAGTTCTCGCCGGAGGTGCGCCGCGAGATCGAAGAGAAGGGTGCGTGGGCGCGGCCGTCGGACTATTCCGAGGAGCCCTACATCATCACCCGCGCGCTGATCGAGGACGGCCGCAACCATCTCGTGCTTGGTGGGCTGATCGAGACCGGCTGCCCCGTTCGCATTCTGCAGGGCGCACAGGACGCGGACGTGCCATGGGGCCACGCCGCTGAACTGTTGACGCGGTTTGCCACCGACGATGTTGTTTTTACGCTCGTAAAGGACGGCGATCACCGCCTGTCGCGGCCGGAGGATATCGAGCGGCTGATGACGGTGATCGAGGAACTATCGGCCTGACGCCTGCGCCCATTCTTCATTGACGGTCGCGTCGGCGTCGTCCCGCTTCAGCGCGGCAAAATCGAGCGCCGGCATCAGCCGCGACAGCGCCCACACCGCTGCGCCGCGCACCAGCGGCGAGGCGTCTTCGAGCAGGCGGCGCGCTTCGGGAACGAGCGTTGCGTCGCCCGAGTTGCCGATCGCGATCAGCACGTTGCGCAGGAAGCGGTCGCGGCCGGTGCGCTTGATGCTGGTCTTGGCAAACAGCGTGCGGAACTGCGCATCGTCGAGCCGCGCGAGTTCTGAAAGCTGCGGCGCGCGCAGCGCGTCGCGGGCGGCGAGCTTTGCTTCACGTCCGGCCTGCGCAAACTTGTTCCACGGGCACACCGCAAGACAATCCTCGCAGCCGAAGATGTGATTGCCGATCGCGGCGCGAAACTCGTGCGGGATCGGCCCTTTGTGCTCGATGGTGAGATACGAGATGCAGCGCCGCGCATCGAGCCGGTAGGGCGCAGGGAATGCGCGCGTTGGGCAGACGTCGAGACAGGCCTGGCAGGAGCCGCAGGTGTCGGGTGTTTTCTCGTCGGCAGGCAAATCAATCGTCGTGAAGACCGCGCCGAGAAACAGCCACGAACCGAACTCGCGCGAGACGAGATTGGTGTGCTTGCCCTGCCAGCCGAGGCCGGCCGCTTCGGCCAGCGGCTTTTCCATCACAGCGGCGGTGTCGACGAATACCTTGACGTCGCCACCGGCTTTTTCGATGAGCCAGCGCGCGAGCTGTTTCAGCCGCGATTTGATCAGTTCGTGATAGTCGTCGCCCTGCGCATAAGTGGCAATCGCGCCGTGCGAACGCTGCGCCAGAATCTCGAGCGGATCGCGATCCGGCCCGTAGTTAAGGCCAAGCATGACGACCGAGCGCACCTCCGGCCACAGCGCCCGCGGCGCGCCGCGCCGCTCGGCCGTCGCCTCGAGCCAGCCCATGTCGCCATGCGCGCCGGCGGCGATGAACTGCGCGAGCCGTTCCGGCGCATGGGGGATGGCGTCCGGCCGCGCGACTCCGACGGACGAAAACCCCAGACCGCGCGCGGTCTCGATCAGTTGCGTCTTGATGAGCGAAGCGTCGGTCAGAAGTCGAGATTGGCGTAGTGGTCCGCCGCCGGAACGCCCGCCACCGTCTCCGCGAGAATCGGACGGAACGACGGGCGCGACTTCACCCGCGCGTACCACGCCTTCGCTGCCTCGTCTTCGCTCCACGGCACATCGCCCAGATAGTCGGCCGCCGAAACATGCGCGGCGGCGGCAAGATCGGCATAGGTCAGTTCGTCGCCGGCGAGCCAGTCGCGCGTGCGCACCAGCCAGCCGATATAGGCGAGATGATAGCGGATATTGTGACGCGCCGCGCGGATCGCATCGGTGTCGGGCGGGCCGCCGCCCTGTTCGCGGGTCATGTGGCGTTTGAACACGCGCTCACTGGCGAGAAAGCCGCTCACCTCGGCGTGGAATTTATCGTTGAACCAGCTCGTCAGCCGCCGCACCTCGGCGCGCTGGCCGGGGTCGGCGGGATAAAGCGGCTCACGGCCGTTGCGTGTCTCGTGCAGATATTCGGCGATGACGCCGGCGCCGCAGATCGGCGGTTCGCCTTCGTCGATCAGCACCGGCACGCTGCCGGCCGGATTGATCTGGAGAAACTCCTGCCGTCGCTCCCAGGGCCGCTCCTCGATCAGCCGCGCCTCGAGCCGGTATTCACCGAGCGCGAGACGGACGAAACGCGACAACGGACAAAGCGGCTGGTGGAACAGTGTCAGCATGCGGTCCCGGTAAAAACGCGGCCCGGCGGGCCGCAGGGAGAATCACCTGACGCACTATAAAAAGCCGCAGACGCCCGGCAAACTGTTGGCATATCCGCCTTTTTCGTTGCCCGCCGCCGCGGGTTGCGCCACAAGCCGCGTCAACGCCCGTCGCCCGCCACAGTCTCCCCGGAGCAAGCCATGGATTTCGTTGCGATCAAGGCCGCTATTGCAGGCGTCATCGCTTCGCATCTCGACCTTTTCAAGGCCGGCGTGCTCGGGATCGTGGAGGGCCTCACCGAATTCCTGCCGGTGTCGTCGACCGGCCATCTGTTGCTGATGGAGCACTTCTTCAGCTGGGGCGACGACGATTTCGGCAAGTCGTTCGCGATTCTGATCCAGCTCGGCGCGATCCTCGCGTTGCTTACGATTTATTTCGGCCGGCTGCTGGCGCTCGCCCGTTACATGTTCACCGACTGGGCGGCGGCGCGTTTCGTCATCGGCGTGCTGCTCGCGTTTCTGCCGGCGGCGGCGATCGGCGCGCTGGCGCACGATTTCATCAAGGACAAGCTGTTCGACGTGCGGATCGTCTGCATCACGCTCGTTATCGGCGGCTTCATTCTGATCTGGGTTGACCGCAAGAACCTGCAATCGCGCCATCACGACGCGACGGAGTTTCCGCTGTGGATGTATCTCGGCATCGGCTTCATCCAGTGCCTTGCGATGATTCCCGGCGTGTCGCGCTCCGGCGCGAGCATCATCGGCGCGATGCTGTTCGGTGCCGACCGCCGCTCGGCCGCCGAATTCTCGTTCTGGCTTGCGATGCCGACGATGATCGGCGCCTTCGCCTACGAGATGTACAAGAGCGGCGCGCATTTCAGCGACGGCAGCCTGACGTTGATCGCGGTCGGCTTCGTCACCTCGTTCATCTGCGGCTGGATCGTGGTGAAGACGTTCCTGCACTACGTGCAGCGGCACAGCTTCGCGCTGTTCGCATGGTGGCGCATCATCATCGGCAGCGCCGGCCTGTTCGCGATTTATTTTGCCTAGATATTGCTGCGGCGGTCGGCGTCGCGATCGAACAGGATATCGCGCGTGACCTCGCCGATGTTCTGCACGCCGGTCAGCGACATGCTCACGCGCAACTCGTCGCCGATCATGCTCAGCGCCTTGGCGACGCCGGCTTCGCCCATCGCGGCGAGGCCATAGAGATAAGCGCGGCCGATCATGCAGCCGCGCGCGCCCAGCGCCAGCGCCTTCAGCACGTCCTGTCCCGAGCGCACGCCGCCGTCGAACAGCACCTCGAGACGGTGGCCGGCGGCTTCCGCGATCTTCGGCAGCGCGACGATGGTGGAGGGCGCGCCGTCGAGCTGACGCCCGCCGTGGTTCGACACCACGATGGCGTCGGCGCCGAGATCGGCGGCCATCTGTGCGTCGGCGGGATCGAGAATGCCTTTCAGCACCAGCTTGCCGGGCCACAATTTGCGCACCCATTCGACGTCGCGCCACGACATCGAGGCGTCGAAATTGTCGTTGGCCCAGCGGCCGGCGGCCCAGACGCCGCCCTTGCGTTTCAAATAGGCGTCGATATTGCCGAACGACTTGCGCTTGCCCATCAGCACGCTCATCGCCCAGCCGGGTTTGGTCGCGATATCGAAGGCGTTGCGCATCGTCAGGCGCGGCGGCACCTGCAGGCCGTTCTTGATGTCGGCGTGGCGCTGGCCGCGCAGCGGCAGGTCGACGGTGACGAACAGCGCCGTGCAGCCGGCGCGGTGTGCACGCGCGATGACTTCCTCGCTGAAGCCGCGGTCGCGGAACACATAGAGCTGGAACCAGAACGGCTGCGTGGTCGCCGAGCGCACGTCCTCGATCGAGCAGATCGACATGGTCGACAGCGTGAAGCGGATGCCGGCTTTCTCGGCGGCGCGCGCCGCGACCATCTCGCCGTTGCCGTGCAGCAGGCCGGTGAGGCCGGTGGGCGCGATCGCGACCGGCATCGACACCGTCTCGCCGAGCATGGTGGTCGAGAGCGAACGGTTGTCGGCGTCGATCAGCACGCGCTGGCGAAAGCGGATCGCTTTCAGATCGCTGCGGTTGGTGCCGTAAGTCAGTTCGTCATAGGACCCGCGGTCGACGTAATCGAACAACGCCTTCGGAATCTTGCGCCGCGCGAGCGTGCGCAGGTCCTCGACATTGGTGATGGCGGCCATCGGCGGATCAGGCGGTGCGGCCGTGGAACTGGCCGGTCTTGCGGAAGCGCCAGAGATAGGTCGGCACGATCGACTCGATCGACTCCGGCACGATGCCGAATGACGTCAAGGTGCGGTTGTCGCGAACCGCGGCCTCCGACACGATGTTGTCGGTCCGCAGCAGCTCGACCTGATCGGGCGTCAGCAGCGGCGTCGGCATGAATTGCAGAATGCCGGCCTTGAGCTTCGCGATCGGGAACGGCAGCGGCGCGAGGATGCGCTTGCGGCCGATGGTCTCGAGCACGAACTCCATCAGCTGCTTGAAGCTGTAGACGGTCGGGCCGCCGAGTTCATAGGCCGCGCCGCCGCGCGCCTTGCCGTCGACCGCGTCGGCGATCGCGCGGGCGACATCGCCGGCGAACACCGGCTGAAATTTTGTGTGGCCGCCGCCGATCAGCGGCAGCACCGGCGAGATGCGCGCCAGTCCCGCGAAGCGGTTGAAGAAGTCGTCTTCCGGGCCGAACACGATGGAGGGCCGCACGATCACCGCGCCGGGCAGCGCCGCGAGCACCCGCCGCTCCGCCTCGGCCTTGGTGCGGGCGTATTGCGCGGTGCCGTTGGCGTCGGCGCCGATCGCGGAAATCTGCACCATGCGGGCGCCGTGACTTGCCGCGGCCTGCGCGACCCGTTCGGAACCGTTGACATGGACCTCGTCGAACCGCTGGCGGCCGCGCTCGAACAGCAAGCCGACCAGATTGACGACCGCATCGGCGCCGTGGGCGGCGGCCTCGACCGACTCCGGATAGCGCAGATTGGCCTGCACGGCGTGGATCTGGCCGACCCGGCCGAGCGGCTGGAGGTGGAAGGCGAGGTCGGGCCGGCGCACCGCGACGCGGATGCGGTAGCCGCGCTGCGCCAGCGCCCGGACCACATGGCGGCCGAGGAAGCCGGAGCCGCCATAGACGGTGACGAGGCTGTCGGACGGGATTTTCATGACGGTGGCTCTCGGACGTCGCTCTCGGGAATTCCGGCGCAAGCGCCGTGGCTGCGTGCCCTGATGCCGGGCAATACCGCATCGTCCAGACACTGTATAGAGCGTTTTCGACCGAAGTGGGGACCGGTCCGCGTGAAGAAAACGCGACAAACAAAGCGCCGAGGCCGGGATCATTTGACAAGCGGGAAGGGCATCCGTACCTAGTCCCGCGCAAGTCCAAGCTTGCGTCCGAGACCTTTGCCCAGGTGGCGGAATTGGTAGACGCACTAGTTTCAGGTACTAGCGGGTAACACCGTGGAGGTTCGAGTCCTCTCCTGGGCACCAGCGCTCCGAACCCGGATGTCCGATACCCGATGACCATCCGCCTGCATCGCGGCGATCTGCCAAACCTCTCCGCCTACAAGGGCGCCGTGGCGATCGACACCGAGACCATGGGTCTCGATCCCAATCGCGACAGGCTGTGCGTGGTCCAGCTTTCCCCCGGCGACGGCTCCGCCGACGTCGTTCAGATTCCGGCCGGCCATCACGATGCGCCGAACCTGAAGAAGCTGCTCACCGACAAGTCGATCCTCAAGATTTTCCATTTCGCACGGTTCGATCTCGGTATGCTGTTCAAGGCGTTCGGCGTCATGCCGGAGCCGGTCTACTGCACCAAGATCGCCTCGCGGCTGTGTCGCACCTATACCGACCGGCACGGCCTGAAGGATCTCACGCGCGAGGTGCTCGGCGTCGATCTGTCGAAGCAGCAGCAGTCGTCGGATTGGGGCGCCGACAGGCTGACCGACGCGCAGCTTGCCTACGCGGCCTCGGACGTTTTGCATCTGCATGCGCTGAAAGAGAAGCTCGACGCGATGCTCGCGCGCGAGGGACGGACCGATCTCGCCGCGGCCTGTTTCGGCTTTCTGCCGCAGCGGGTCCGCCTCGATCTCGAAGGCTGGGCCGCCGAGGACATTTTTTCGCACTCCGTAACGCGTGCGTGAGCGCCGCCAGCCGGCCATATTCGGGCCGCATCCTGTGCCGAGTACCGCTTGAACCGCCTGGACAATCTCGATCGGAGCCGGCCACGGCATGACGCATTTGACTGCCGCTCAGCCCGATGCCGCGACGGCGAGGGCCTACTGGACGATCGGTCGCACCGATCGCGAGCGTCTGTTCCGCGCGGCGCGTCGGCACAGCAGCCGCGTCCGCGTGCTGCGTGTCGCGGTTCCGGTCTGCGCGGTGGCCGTCGTTGCCGGCTACATGCTCTGGAGAATGTTCAACCCGATCGGTCTGCTGACGGCCAATCTGCCGGTCGGCGCCAACGATCTGGTGGTGTCGGGTTCGAAGATCACGATGGAGCAGCCGCGTCTCAAGGGTTTCACCAAGGATGCGCGCGCCTACGAACTCACCGCTTCGCAGGCGTCGCAGGACATCACCAAGCCCGACATTGTCGAGATGCATGACGTGCGCGCCAAGTTCCAGATGCCGGACAACAGCAACGCCAACGTCACCGCGCATGACGGCGTATACGACTCGAAGAACGAAGTGCTGAAGCTCGAAAGGAATGTCGTGCTCAATGCCAGCACCTACACGGTCTGGCTGAACGACGCGGTGGTGGACGTGCGCACCGGCAATGTCGTCACCGAGAAGCCGGTCGAGGTGAAGATGCTTCAGGGGACGCTCAACGCCAAGCGGCTCGAGGTCAAGGAGGCCGGTCAATTGCTGCTGTTTGACGGTGACGTTGTCATGAATCTAAAGCTCGACAACAACGGCGTCGGTCGCCCGCAATCGGCGGCGACGCCCGCCGCGCCGCAGGGTCAGCCGGCGAGGGGACGATGACGATGGTGCGCGGTTCGCTCCTGACCGCGGTGCTTGCCGCCGCGTTGTCTGCCGCAGGCGTGACGCTCGTTCCGGCACAGCCGCGCAGCACGGCGTCCGGCCCGCCCAATGCGATGCAGGGCTTTTCGACCAACAAGGACAAGCCGATCCACATCGAGGCGCAGCGCCTCGAGGTGCGCGACAAGGACAAGGTCGCGACCTTTTCAGGCGATGTGCAGGTCGTGCAGGGCGACACGCAAATGCGCTGCAAGACGCTGGTGGTGTTCTACGAGCCGGACAAAAATGCGCCCGGTGCGCCTGCTGCTCCTGCGCCTGCTGCGCCGAACGCGGGTGAGCAGAAAATCAAGCGCCTCGAGGCGCGCGGCGGCGTCGTGGTGACGCAGAACGACCAGATCGCCACCGGCGACAACGCGCTGTTCGAAATGGCCTCCAACACCGTGACGCTCAATGGCAACGTCGTCGTGACGCAGGGACAGAACGTGCTGCGTGGTGAGCGGCTGGTTGTCGATCTCAACACCGGCGTGTCGAAAGTGTTCTCCGGCAAGGGCGGTGACGGCCGGGTGCAGGGTCTTTTCCTGCCCGGCAACAATGGCGGTTCGGCCGTGCCGCAAATCAATCCGCTGCAGCGCCCGCCCAAGCATCAGGAGCCGCCGCGCCGTCCCGCCCAGCGTTCGCCGGGCCAGCCGCTTCAACTCAATTGATCGCGCGCCGATTGACAGCACGGCGGTGGTGCGGTCCACAGACAGGCCGGCCGGTCAGCCGGGAATCAGCTAGGGTCGGCTGCCCGGAGCGGCGGCAAAGGGCGGATCAACCGGCGTCGCGGAGCCAGGCGTGAAGATCGTTTCGCTGTTTCGACGGGCCATCACCGTTTCGGCCGATGAGCGCCGTCCCGCTGCCGATCCGCGGGCGCGGGCGACATCGTTGAATGCGCCGGCGCCGCCGCAGCAGCATGATGCGCAGGCGCTTGCGCAGCAGCGTGCGGCGCGCGGTCGGCAGGAAGCGCAGCCGAGCGCGCGCCACGGCTATCTCGCCGCGCATGCCGTTGAGAAGAGCTTTGCCAAGCGCAAGGTGGTGAAGGGCGTCACGCTCTACGTGCGGCGCGGCGAGGCGGTCGGCCTGCTCGGGCCCAACGGCGCCGGCAAGACGACGGTATTCTACATGATCACCGGGCTGATCGCCGCCGATCGCGGCCGCATCGAGCTCGACGGCTACGATGTCACGCCGCTGCCGATGTATCAGCGCGCCCGCATCGGCATCGGCTACCTGCCGCAGGAGGCCTCGATCTTTCGCGGCCTCAATGTCGAGGACAATATCCGCGCGGTGCTGGAGGTCGTCGAGCCGGACAAGCGCCGCCGCGAGGCCGACCTCAACGCGCTGCTCGAGGAATTCAACATCGGCCGGCTGCGCAAGACGCCGTCGATCGCGCTGTCGGGCGGCGAGCGCCGCCGCGTCGAGATCGCCCGGGCGCTCGCCTCGCGGCCGAGCTACATGCTGCTCGACGAGCCGTTCGCCGGCATCGACCCGATCGCGGTCGGCGACATCCAGGCGCTGGTGAAGCAGCTCACGACGCGCGGCATCGGTGTGCTGATTACCGACCACAACGTCCGCGAGACGCTCGGCCTCACCGACCGCTCCTACATCATCTATTCGGGCGAGGTGCTGATGGAGGGCCGGGCCGAGGACATCGTCAACAACCCGGATGTCCGCCGGCTTTATCTCGGCGAAGAATTCCGCCTGTAGAGCCTTTACCGCTGAAGCAGAGCGAAGTTCCGATTTTCACGGGTCGCGTTTTCTTCACGCGAACCGGTGCCCACTTCGCTTGAAAACGCTCCATTATATTGCGGCGCAAAAAGGCGATAGCCGCGCCGACCCGGCCCTGTTATAAGCAAGAATCGGACCAGTTCCGGGCTGGGGTTTATGGCTCTTTCGCAACGTCTCGAATTCCGCCAGTCGCAAGGACTGGTGATGACGCCGCAGCTGATGCAGGCCATCAAGCTGCTGCAGCTTTCGAGCCTCGATCTTGCCGCCTATGTGGAGGCCGAACTCGAACGCAACCCGCTGCTGGAGCGGGCGAGCGAGGACGAGGGGCCTCCTGCGGCCGAACCGGATACCGACGCCGACGCGCCGGCGGACGGCGACGGTGGCGGGGAAGGCGGCGAGGACGGTTCGACGGCGGACTGGGCCGGCGACGATTTCGAGACCAGCCGGACCTCGATGGAGCAGGGCCTCGGCACCGAGCTGGAGAACGTCTTTCCCGACGACAACCCCGAGCGTCCCGTTGTGGCGCCGGATACCGGGCCGTCCTATGCCGAATGGACCGGAGCCGGCGCGGCCCCGGCCGGCGACGGCGACTACAATCTCGAAGCCTTCGTATCGAGCGAGACGACGCTCGCCGATCATCTCGCCGAACAAATGCAACTGGCGATTTCCGATCCGGTCGAGCGCATCATCGGCCAGCACCTGATCGATATGGTCGACGAGGCGGGCTATCTCGCCGGGGATCTTGCCTCCGTCGCGGAAAAGCTCGGCGCGCCGATCGAAACGGTCGAGCATGTGCTCGGCGTGCTGCAGACCTTCGATCCGCTCGGTGTCTGCGCCCGCAATTTGTCTGAATGCCTGGCGATCCAGCTCAAGGAACGCGACCGCTACGACCCCGCGATGGCCGCGCTGGTCGATCGCCTCGATCTGCTGGCGAAGCGCGACATCGCGGCCTTGCGCAAGGTGTGTGGCGTCGGTGACGACGACATCGCCGACATGATCGGCGAGATACGTCATCTCAATCCGAAGCCGGGGCTGGCCTTCGGCTCGTCGACCGTACAGGCGATCGTGCCGGACGTTTTCGTGCGCGCGGCGCTGGATGGCAGCTGGCAGGTCGAACTGAATTCCGACACGCTGCCGAAAGTCCTCATCAACCAGCGCTATTATGCGCAGGTGTCGAAGACGACGCGCGGCGACAAGGACAAGACCTATCTTGCCGATTGCCTGCAGACCGCGACCTGGCTGGTGCGCGCGCTCGACCAGCGCGCCAAGACGATCCTGAAAGTGTCGAGCGAGATCGTGCGCCAGCAGGATGCATTCTTTGCGAGCGGCGTGCAGCATCTGCGGCCGCTCAACCTCAAGATCGTCGCTGACGCCGTCGGCATGCACGAGTCGACGGTGTCGCGGGTCACCGCCAACAAATACATGGCGACGACGCGCGGGATTTTCGAGCTGAAGTATTTTTTCACGTCCGCCATTGCATCCGCCGACGGCGGTGAGGCGCATTCCGCCGAGGCGGTGCGCCACCGCATCCGTCAATTGATCGATGCCGAAACCGCGGAAGATGTGTTGTCGGACGATACGATCGTCGATCGCCTGCGCGATTCGGGCGTCGACATTGCGCGTCGCACCGTGGCGAAATACCGCGAGGCGATGCACATCCCGTCGTCGGTGCAGCGCCGCCGCGACAAGAAAGCCGGTATCGCTGCGACATAAGCTCGCGCGTTCCGCACGCGGCAACGTCCGGCACGCCGCGTCTTTATGCGCATTCGCGCTGCAATAGGCCCATCCATACTGCGCATTGACCTTTTAAAAAGGAAGCATAGGCTTAGATATATTCAGAGGGCAGGGCCGCACCAAAAGAGGAGCGAGCGTATGTCGTTTCGAATCTCCGGAAAAAACATCGACGTCGGCGACGCCTTGCGCGAGCGCATCAGCGAACGAATCGATGGCGCCGTAGGAAAGTATTTCGACCGCGGTTATTCGGGCCATGCGATCATCGGCAAGGACGGCGCAGGGTTCGTGACCGAATGCGCGTTGCATCTCGATTCGGGCGCGGTGTTGAAATCGGAAGCCGCAGCCGAAGACCCTTATCAGAGCGCGGATCTCGCCGCGGACAGGATTGAAAAGCAGCTTCGGCGCGATAATCGCCGCCGCAAGGATCATCGGCGGCCCGCTTAGGTCGTTACCGGAACAGGAGAATTTCACCTGCACGGGGCCATTGACGGGGCATCACCACCTCCCTATGGTCCGCCGCCTTCAGGCCGCTTTTGATGCGGCGCTGAGTTCCCAACAACAACCCGGACCCGATCATGCCGCTCACGGACATTGTCGCGCAGAACGCGATCATTCCTGCGCTCAAGGTCAACAACAAGAAGCAGGCGATCCAGGAACTGGCGGCACGGGCGGCGCAGCTCACCGGGCAGGACGAGAAGCAGATTCTCGAGGTGCTGCTCCAGCGCGAAAAGCTCGGCTCGACGGCGGTCGGCAACGGCGTTGCCATTCCGCACGGCAAGTTGCCAAAGCTTGCGCGGTTGTTCGGATTGTTTGCGCGGCTGGAGCGGCCGATCAATTTCGAGGCGCTCGACGGCCAGCCGGTCGATCTGATTTTTCTGCTGCTTGCGCCGGAAGGCGCCGGCGCCGATCATCTCAAGGCGCTTGCGCGGATTGCGCGGTTGCTGCGCGAACCCGAGACGACCCGCAAGCTGCGCGATCTCGATAATGCCGAAGCGATCTATACGATCCTGACGCTGCCGTCGGCCAGCGCGGCGTAGGCTGTTTCGCCTCGCAATTCTCCGCTGTCATGGCCGGGCTTGTCCCGGCCATCCACGTCTTTGCAGCGACGTCTTTAAGGCGTAGATGCCCGGCACAAGGCCGGGCATGACCGAGATTGGCTTTGAGCTGTCGATGGCAGCTCGTTGCCTCAATGCACGCTGACGGTCTGAAGCTCCTGGCTCCAGGCGTTGGCGATCGCCGCTTCGCGGCTGTCGGTCAGCATGATCGGCGTGCCGTTGGCGGCATGCAGCGCGAACAGCGTCGTGCCGGGCGCGAGTTCCGGCGCCTGCGGAAACAGCTTGCGGACCTCGTCCGAGCTGATCGGCTTCACGTAAGCCAACTCGCCTTCGCCGAGATGCGCGAGCGCGTCCTGGCTCATCGGCGGCATGCCGTTCACTTCAATCGTCTCGTTGGTCTTTTCGGTCGTCATCTTGGTATCGATCATGGCCCTCGACTCCTTTCTGTACAGCGTGTCTGTCGAGTCCTGTTTCACGCCTTCCAATCATTCCTGCTCGTTGATCGAGATGGTTTTCACCACCCGTTCCGGCTCAGGCCGGGCGAGGTCGATCATCAAGAGGCCGTTCTTCAAATCGGCGCCGAGCACCTCCATGCCGTCGGCCAGCACGAAGGTGCGCTGGAACTGGCGCGCGGCGATGCCGCGGTGGAGGAATTGGCGGGACTTGTCGTCCTGCTGCCGCCCGCGGATCACCAGCTGGCTTTCCTCGACGGTGACGTCGAGCTGGTCGCGGGTGAAACCTGCAACCGCGAGCGTGATCCGAAGCCGCTCCGGATGATTGCCGTCGCGCGGAAGCCGCTCGATGTTGTAGGGCGGGTAGCCGTCCGAACCCTTGGCGACGCGGTCGAGCACGCGCTCGATTTCGTCGAATCCCAGAAGGAACGGGCTGGACAGGGACGGGATACGTGACATGGCTCTCAAAGTCCTGCGTTAGCGACTTTGACGGGGCCCAAACCTGGCACCCCGCAAGTTCCGCAGACCTCGTGTCTGCGAAACCTCTTCAAATATGGGGAACCCCGGTTAAAGCTTCAAGAACACTGTTTGTCCCGGCGAAGGCCGGTTTTGCCTATATTGACCGGGTTCCGGCCCGGAACTTCTGGGGAGCGCCATGTCCAAGCCGTTTTCGATGTCCGCCCTGACGGTGCGGGCGGTTCGCGCCACGCCGGTCGAGGTTCCGATGACCTATGTGCTCGGCACCAGCGCCGGAGCGGTGCGCAAGGCCCCCCTTTTGCTGGTCGACCTCGAGACCGAGGAGGGCGTTACCGGCCGCACCTACCTGTTCTGCTACCTGCCGGCCTCCGCGCCGGGCATCGTGAGCATCCTGCGCGAGATCGAAACGCAGACCAAAGGCGATCCCGTCGCGCCGCTCGATCTCGCGGCGAAGCTTGCCCGCCGCTTCACGCTGATCGGCGTGCAGGGCATCGTGCGCATGGCGATGGCCGGCTTCGACACCGCGGCCTGGGATGCGCTCGCGCTCGCCGCCGGCGTGCCGCTCGCGACCTTCCTCGGCGCGCGGCCCCGGCCGATCCCGGCCTACAACAGCTGCGGGCTCGGCCTGATGGCCGACAAGGGCGCGCTGGCGGACGAGGCCGGCAAGCTGCTCGAAGGCGGCTTCCGTGCGGTGAAGCTGCGGCTCGGTTACCCGACGCTTCGCGAAGACATTGCCGCGGTGCGCGCGGTGCGCGAGCGCATCGGCGGCGATGCAAGGCTTATGGTCGACTACAACCAAGCGCTCGGCTTGAACGAGGCGCTCGAGCGCGGGCGCGCGCTCGACGGCGAGGGCATCGCCTGGCTCGAGGAACCGATCCGCCACGACGACTACGCCGGCGCCGCGACCCTCGCGCGCGAACTGAAAGTGCCGGTGCAGATCGGCGAGAATTTCTCGGAAGCCTCGGGCATGGCGACGGCGCTCGCCGCCGGCGCGGCGGACTATGTGATGCCCGATCTCGAACGCATCGGCGGCGTCACCGGCTGGCAGCGCGCCGCCGCGCTCGCCGCGGTTAACCGTATCGAGATGTCGTCGCATCTGTTCCCGGAAGTCAGCGCGCATCTGCTCGCGGCGACGCCGACCTGCCACTACCTCGAATATGTCGACTGGGCGAACGCGCTGGTCGAGGAGCCGCTGGCGATCGTCGACGGCAACGCCGTGGTGCCGGAGCGTCCGGGCAACGGCCTGACGTGGAACAAGGATGCTGTCGCGCGCTTTCGCATGCAGTGATCGCGAGCGCGCCATGATTAACGCGCGCATCGTCGTAAACGCCGCGCCAAGACCATCGTTAAATTAAGCATCTGTGTTTGCTTTATTTGGTCAAAAACATCTTAACGGACGGAAATCCCGCGTTTCCCGCAGCTAGTATCCCGCGCGTCAAGCCGAAGCATATCGGCTGGAACAACGGGAGAGTGTCGAGTGGCGGCGCGCGATATCGAGCGGTTCAATCTCGATTACACCTTTGACGAAATTCTGTTCCGCTGGGCGAAGCGCGGCTGCTTCGCGTTCGCCGGCATTGCGCTGATGCTAGGAGCGCTCGACATCGCGGGCGTCCATTCGGTCAGCACCGCAGGCAGCTTCTGGCGCAACGCGCACGCCAATGTCGCGTCGCTGGGCGCGCAGATTCGCAGCGGCGACCTCGCCATCATCGGCGACGGCAATGCGGTGACGGCGCGTGTCGAGACGGTGCGGAGCGCGACGCGCGCGCCGTCGAACACGCTCGATCGCCTCGCCGCCGAACGCGGCCGCGACGCGATGGAGGTTGCGCTCGGACCGTCGTTGCCAGGCTTCAAGCAGGACCTGATGACGGCGGAGAAAACCGTCGTGGTGCCGGATCGCGCGCTTGCGCAGGCCGGCACGAAAAGCGACGCCGCGCCGGCGAAGACGGCGTCGATCAAGCCTGCTCCGGCGGCTGTCGCGAAACTCGAACCGAAATCCGCTCCCGCGTCGGCCGTCGCCGTGACGCCTGCGGCGTTGACGCCGTCGCAGCCGGCGGTCACGCAGCTTGCCTCGCTGTCACCGGAGGCCGCCTCCGCCAACGCCCGGGCGGTCGAGGGCGCCGATGCGCCGGGCTATCAGCTCGCCTCGATCGCGCCGGATGCAAGCATTCCGCCGCTGACCAATGCGGCGCTGCCGTCGCCCTATATTCCGCTTGAGAAAGTGCCGTTGCCGTCGCCGTCGCCGCCGATCCCTCCGCCGTCGCCGGCCTATCGGCTGAAGCTCGACGACAAGGCCTACGCCAAGTCGCTGCGCTGCCTCGCCAACGCGGTTTACTTCGAAGCGCGCAGCGAGCCGATCCGCGGCCAGATGGCGGTCGCGCAGGTGGTGATGAACCGCGTGTTCTCGGATTTCTATCCGAACGACGTCTGCGGCGTGGTCTACCAGAATTCGCACCGCCGGCTGGCCTGCCAGTTCACCTTCGCCTGCGACGGCAAGAGCAAGGCGATCCACGATCGCCATTCCTGGTCGGTGGCCAACCGCATCGCGCGGCAGACGCTCGACGGCCAGATCTACCTGCCGGAGGTCGGCAAATCGACGCACTATCACGCCGCCTATGTGCGGCCGATCTGGGCGCGCGAGATGCGCAAGCTCGCCCGTTTCGGGCTGCACTCGTTCTACCGGCCCTATGCCTGGGGCAACGGCGCCGAACTGCCGACCTGGGGCAAGGCGATGGCGCAGGTCAAAAAGCCGGTCTCGCACTGACGTCCGCGGCGGCGCAGCTTTGAAAACAAAAAACCGCCCGGCGAGGGCGGTTTTTTCTTCGAGCGCGACGGCACTCTCGGGATTTGGTGGAGCCAGGCGGGATCGAACCGCCGACCTCCTGCATGCCATGCAGGCGCTCTCCCAGCTGAGCTATGGCCCCAATCGGTGTTGGCCGGTTTATACCGGCGAACCTATCAGCTTTCTTCTTCCTTTTCGATGCCGTCGCCGATGATGTCGGTCACATCGGTGTCGCCATCCTCTTCTTCCTGGATAAAGGTCGAATCGTCCATGTTGTCGTCGTCGTCTTCGACCTCGACATCGTCGTCGGTCTCGCCTTCGGCGCCCTTGGCAGCGGATTTCTTGGTCTTGCCCTCCGCCTCGGCGTCGGCGTCTTCCAGCGAAACCAGTTCGACGTCCGCCGTCTCCTTTTCGGCCGGCTCTGCCGGAACCGCCGCCGCTGCGGCGGCTGCAGCGGCGCGCGCCGCCTCGGCTCGCGGACGTGCGACCGGAACAACGAACACCGTCTCGCACTTCGGGCAGACGATCGGATTCTTGTTGAGGTCGTAAAACTTTGCTCCGCAGCCGGCGCAAAGACGCTTGGTGCCAAAGTCGGGTTTCGCCACTGACCGGATTCCTCGAGCGCTTGGAAAATCGGTGTTTCACTTGGCTAGTTGCGGCGTCCCTGTCAATAGCGGCGGCAAGGCAATTTCGCGGCCCGCGGGCGGGATGACGCCGCGCATGGCCGCGTGGTAGGAGGGCGCAAAATCGCCTCAGGACCCCGCCTTTGGACAGTATTAACCCCACGCCGTTAACCGCGCGCCGCGCCGGGCCCCTCCAGGGCCGCGTCCGCGTCCCCGGCGACAAGTCGATTTCGCACCGTGCGCTGATCCTCGGCGCGCTCGCGGTCGGCGAAACGGCCATTACCGGACTGCTGGAAGGCGAGGACGTCCACCGCACCGCGGACGCCATGCGGGCGCTGGGCTCCGAGGTGGAGCGGACCGCCGACGGTCTCTGGCGGGTCCGGGGCGTCGGCGTCGGCGGCTTCGTCAGCCCGAAGGCCACGCTCGACCTCGGCAATTCCGGCACCGGCTGCCGGCTGGTGATCGGCGCGGTGGCGGGCAATCCGGTCACCGCGAGCTTCGACGGCGATGCCTCGCTGCGCAAACGGCCGATGGGCCGCGTGCTCGAGCCGCTGCAGCGCATGGGCGCGAAGGTGATCGCGGTCGCCGAACAGGGTCGCCTGCCGCTGACCATCGCCGGCGCGCGCGATCCGATGCCGATCGACTACGAGCCGCCGGTGCCGTCCGCGCAGCTCAAATCGGCGGTGCTGCTCGCCGGCCTCGGCGCGCCGGGCGAGACGACGGTGCTCGAAGCGGAAGCGACCCGCGATCACACCGAAAAGATGCTGAAGCACTTCGGCGCGAGCATCCGGGTCAAGCCGGTCGGGTCGCACGACCGCGGCCGGCGCATCGTGCTGCAGGGCCAGCCCGAGCTTGAAGCGGCGCCGGTCACGGTGCCGGCCGATCCGTCCTCGGCGGCGTTTCCGCTGGTCGCGGCACTGCTGGTGCCGGGCTCGGAGCTTGTGCTCGAAGCGGTGATGACCAATCCGCTGCGCACGGGGCTTTACACGACGCTGCGCGAGATGGGTGCGCAGATCGAGACATTGGAGACGCGCAGCGACGGCGGCGAGGAGATCGCCGACCTGCGCGTGAAGGCCGGTCCGCTCAAGGGCGTCGACGTGCCCGCCGACCGCGCCCCCTCGATGATCGACGAATATCCGATCCTCGCCGTCGCCGCCGCTTTCGCGGAGGGGCGGACGGTAATGCGTGGCCTGAGCGAATTGCGCGTGAAGGAATCCGACCGGCTCGCCGCGACCGCCGAGATGCTGCGCGTCAACGGTGTCGATGTGGAGATTCAGGGCGACGATCTGATCGTCAACGGAAAAGGCCGCGCGCAAGGCGGCGGCATCGTCGCGACGCATATGGATCATCGCCTTGCCATGTCGGCGCTGATGATGGGGCTGGCGAGCGAGCAGCCCGTGCAGGCCGACGACACGGCGTTCATTGCGACGAGCTTCCCGGATTTCACCGGGCTGATGCGCTCGCTCGGCGCCGACCTGAGCTAGGGTCTCATTCAACTTCGTTGAATGAGACCCGTCGCCAATCTTCTTGTAAGGGCATGATCTGGTCCGAAAACCGGCTCCCGCTTTTCGGGATCACGCCCTAGTTCAGCGATAGAGGTCTGCGCGCGTCGGCGGCAGGCCGGAGCTTCCGCGCTTTCGCTTCGACACCAGCGTCTGGAAGATGCCGACGGTGCCGCGCTGAAATGCGATCGAGCAGGCTGCGAGATAGACGAGCCAGAGCCGCGTTTTGACCGCGCCGATTTCCGCGATCGCGGCGTCGCGGTTGGCCAGCAGGCGATCGTGCCACATGCGGCAGGTGCGCTGATAATGCTCGCGCCAGGCTTCGACGTCGTGAACCTCGAAGCCGTGCCGCTCGAAATTGGCGATTGTCATGCCGAGATGATCGAGCTCGCCGCCCGGAAAGATGTAGCGCGTCAGCGCGGCGAATTCCGGCCGGCGTTTGCGAAAGCTCTTGTCGTCGCGCTTGGCCGGCCGGCTGATCGCATGGTGCAGATAAAGTCCGTCCGGCTTCAGCAGGCGATGAATTGTCCGGAAGTATTCCGCGTGATTGTCGATGCCGACCTGCTCGAACATGCCGATCGAGGCGATCTTGTCGAAGGTGCGGTCGACCTTGGTGTAGTCGCGCAATTCGAGTGTCACGCGATCCTGTAATCCGAGACGAGCGACGCGCTCGCGCGCAAGGTCGTACTGTTTCTGCGCCAGCGTCACGCCATGCGCGCGCACGCCGTAATGCTGCGCGGCGTGGCAGATGAAAGCGCCCCAGCCGCAGCCAATGTCGAGCAGCGTCTCGCCGGGCTTCAGCCGCAGCCGCCGGCACGACATATCGAGCTTGTTTCGCTGTGCGGTGGCAAGATCGTCGGACCAGTCGTGAAAATACGCGCAGGTGTAAACCATGTCTGGATCGAGAAAGAGCGCGTAGAATTCGTTCGATACGTCGTAGTGATATTGCACGTTGTCGCGGTTCGCGGCCTCGCTGCCGTCGTCCACCGGTGTCGCGGAAACAGTTTCGAGCGGCCACGGCCCGCCGCGCGGCACGAACAGGAAGCGCGCCAGCGTGCGGATCGCCAGGCTTTTATCGAGGCTGCGCAGAATGTCCTTGGTGCGCACGCGCGGCTTACGTTCGACCAGATCGAACAGCGTGCCGTTACGCAGATCGAGCCGGCCACTGGTCCAGAGGTTCGCCAGCGTGTCGATGTTGGGGCTGCGAAGCAGCGCGGCCACCGCGCCCTCGTCGGCGATGCTGATCGCCAATGCGTCGTCCGCGAGATCGGCCGGCACGCGCGTACCGTCCCACAGCACGAAACCGACATCGAGCCCGGCGCGCTCGCGCGCATGCGCCAGCAGCGTCTTCAGGCTCGCAAGCCGTGCCGTGTTTGAGGTGCGGGGTCCGTCAGACATGAGGCTCGCTTCTGCGGCTGTTCGCCGCCGGACTGGCAATGCATCATGCCGGGGCATCGGCGGCAACTGCCGTTTGCTCTCTTGCAACGCGAGCGGCGGATGGTGCATGTCAATCGCCAGCGGCATGCGGGGGTAGTCATGATCATCGCCATCGACGGCCCGGCGGCGTCGGGCAAAGGCACGCTGGCGAAGCGTCTCGCGGCGCATTACGGCTTTCATTGCCTCGATACCGGGCTGCTCTATCGCGCCGTCGCCCTGTCGCTGCTCGAGGCCGGCCAGGCGCCATCGGAGCGCGACCGCGCCGAAGCGGCGGCCCGAACGCTCGACCTGTCGCGGTTTCCCGAGAGCGCGCTCAAGGCGCCGAAGGTGAGCGAGGCGGCTTCGATCGTCTCCGCCATCCCGGAGGTGCGGACCGCGCTGCTGGCCTATCAGAAGGATTTCGTTGCGCGGCTGCCCGGCGCGGTGCTCGACGGCCGCGATATCGGCACGGTGATCGCCCCGCAGGCCGAGGTGAAGATCTTCGTCACCGCGAACCCGGAGGTGCGGGCCCGCCGGCGCTTCCTCGAGATGCAGCAGAGCGGCGGCAAATTGTCGGAAGCCGAGGTTCTGGCCGACATACGCCGCCGGGACGAGCGCGACAGTTCTCGCGGCGTCGCGCCGCTCAAGATCGCGCCGGATGCCCATCTGCTCGATACGACGGCGATGGATGCCGATGCGGTGCTGCGGGCGGCCATCGCCATCGTCGAAAACGCCAAGTAGAACAGCGTCTTAAGAGGCGTCAGGGCCGCGCCGGTGCGCCTTGCGGCCCTTGCCGGGCCGGGCTGCCTCCGCTATACCCGCGCCAACCGGGCCGCCATCGACACGCGTCGAGGCCACCCGAACGGGCCGGGGGTCGGCTTAACCGCCCCCGTTGTTGGAGGACAAAGCCCCGTTCGCGCCTCGAGGCCGGCATCGCCCGATCCGAACCATCGTTCCGACGCACGGTCTCTTTCGCGCCGGCCTTCCGGTTTTCCCGTCTGGGATTCCGGGGCCGCTGAAAGCTTTGCAAGCTGATTTGCACTGGCTTTCAGCCCGCGCGCCCGGAACGCCACTCAAACCCGCCGGCGCAATGATCAGAGGAATTTCATGGCTACTGCGACTGCTGCTGCACCGACACGCGAAGATTTCGCCAAGATGCTCGAAGAGTCCTTCGACCAGGGCAGCCTGCAAGAAGGCTCGGTCATCAAGGGCAAGATTGTCGGCATCGAGAAAGACATGGCCGTCATTGACGTCGGCGCCAAGACCGAAGGCCGCGTCGCGATGCGCGAGTTCGCCGCGCCGGGCCGTCAGTCCGATCTGAAGGTCGGCGACGAGGTCGAGGTTTATCTGGAGCGCATCGAGAATGCGCTCGGTGAAGCGGTGCTGTCGCGCGACAAGGCGCGCCGCGAAGAGAGCTGGGGCAAGCTCGAAAAGGCGTTCCAGGCCAACGAAAAGGTCGAAGGCGTCATCTTCAACCAGGTCAAGGGCGGCTTCACCGTCGATCTCGACGGCGCCGTGGCCTTCCTGCCGCGTTCGCAGGTCGACATTCGTCCGATCCGCGACGTCACCCCGCTGATGAACGTCAAGCAGCCGTTCCAGATCCTCAAGATGGATCGCCGCCGCGGCAACATCGTCGTCTCCCGCCGCACCGTGCTGGAAGAGACGCGCGCCGAGCAGCGCCAGGAACTGGTGCAGAACCTCGAAGAGGGTCAGGTGATCGACGGCGTGGTGAAGAACATCACCGACTACGGCGCCTTCGTCGACCTCGGCGGCATCGACGGCCTGCTGCACGTCACCGACATCGCGTGGCGCCGCGTCAATCACCCGTCCGAAGTGCTCAACATCGGCCAGCAGGTGAAGGTCAAGATCATCAAGATCAACCACGAGACGCACCGCATCTCGCTCGGCATGAAGCAGCTGCTGGACGATCCGTGGCAGGGCATCGAGGCCAAGTATCCGGTCAGCGCGCGCTTCAAGGGCCGCGTGACGAACATCACCGACTACGGCGCGTTCGTGGAACTGGAGCCGGGCATCGAAGGCCTGATCCACGTCTCCGAAATGTCGTGGACCAAGAAGAACGTCCATCCCGGCAAGATCGTTTCGACCTCGCAGGAAGTCGAAGTGCAGGTGCTGGAAGTCGATCCGGTCAAGCGCCGCATTTCGCTCGGCCTCAAGCAGACCATGCGCAACCCGTGGGAAACCTTCGTCGAGAAGTATCCGCCGGGCTCCACCGTGCAGGGCGAGGTCAAGAACAAGACCGAGTTCGGCCTGTTCCTCGGCCTCGACGGCGACGTGGACGGCATGGTTCATCTCTCCGACCTCGACTGGAAGCGTCCGGGCGAGCAGGTGATCGAGGAATACAAGAAGGGCGACATGGTCACCGCGCAGGTGCTCGACGTCGATGTCGAGAAGGAGCGCATCTCGCTCGGCATCAAGCAGCTCGGCGGCGATCCGATGGAAAGTGCCGGCGACGTCAAGAAGGGCTCGGTGGTGACCTGCGAAGTCATCAAGGTCGAGGAGCCCGGCCTCGAAGTCGCGATCACCGGCACGGACCTGACCGCCTACATCAAGCGCAACGAGCTGGCGCGCGACCGTGGCGACCAGCGCACCGACCGCTTCCAAGTCGGCCAGAAGTTCGACGCCCGCGTCACCCAGTTCGACCGCAAGACCCACAAGGTCACGGTGTCGATCAAGGCGCTGGAAGTGGCCGAAGAGAAGGAAGCCATTGCGCAGTATGGCTCATCGGACTCGGGCGCGTCGCTCGGCGATATTCTGGGCGCCGCTCTCAAGCAGCGCGATGGCGCCAACGAGTAACGATGCAAGACCGACCGCGGCCGGCGCTCAGTGCCGGCCGCGGTTCGCCATTCGAACGGGCCGGCATTCGCGCTAGAATGGCGGCCCGATTCGTTTCCCGACCGGCCGATTTGAACACGGTGTTGCCTGAAACGGCGGATTGAGTGCGCAAGCCTTCGTCTTGCCAATCCTTCGTTTCGTTTTCGGATCAGGTTCACAGGAGCGGAAACCATGTCGCTCGACGCCGACAGGATCGTCGATCGCCGCCGGATGCGGCGCAAGCTCACCTTCTGGCGCGTGACTGCGCTGCTGATCGCCATCGTCGCGGTGGTCGGCCTCGCCTTCACGCTGGTGCCGCGACGGGACATGCTCGGTTCAGGCGAGTATATCGCCCGCATCAAGGTGCAGGGGCTGATCCGCGGCAATCAGGAGCGCACCGAGGCGCTGGAGCGGCTGGCGCGGCAGAGTTCGGCCAAGGCGGTGATCGTCCATGTCGACACACCCGGCGGCACCACGGCGGGCTCCGAGCAACTGTACGATTCGCTGCGGCGCATCCAGGCGCGCAAGCCGGTCGTGATCGTGGTCGACGGTATGGCCGCGTCCGGCGGCTACATCACCGCGATCGCCGGCGACCACATCATTTCGCAGGAAACCTCGCTGGTCGGCTCGATCGGCGTGCTGTTCCAGTTTCCGAACTTCTCCGAGGCGCTGAAGACGCTCGGCATCAAGGTCGAGGCGATCCGCTCGGCGCCGCTGAAGGCGGCCCCGAACGGCTTCGAGCCGACTAGCCCCGAAGCGCGAGCGGCCATCGAGTCGATCATTCGGGATTCGTATGACTGGTTTAAGGGACTGGTGAAGGAGCGACGCAGGTTCGACGACGCTCAGCTGGCAGCGGTTTCGGATGGGCGTGTTTTCACCGGCCGGCAGGCGCTCGGCCTGAAGCTGATCGACGCATTGGGCGACGAACGGACCGCGCGCGAATGGCTGGCGCGCGAAAAGCAGATTCCGGCGAGTACGCCGGTGCGCGATTACGCGTTGCAATCGCGGTTTGGAGAACTCTCCTTCCTTCATGTCGCGGCCTGGACCTTCGAGAAGATCGGCCTGGACGGGCTTGCCCGCCAGTTCGAGGCATGGGGCGGCGCGGCCGCTATCGACCGTCTGAACCTTGACGGTCTGTTGGCGCTTTGGCACCCTTCGGTGTCGCAATAGGTCACTGAGTGGGGCGTCGATGATCAAATCCGAACTGGTGCAGCGCATCGCCGCCCAGAATCCGCATCTCTACCAGCGCGACGTCGAAAACATCATCAACGCCATCCTCGGCGAAATCACCACGGCGATGGCCGGCGGCGACCGCGTCGAGTTGCGCGGCTTCGGCGCCTTTTCGGTGAAGCATCGTCCGGCCCGAACCGGCCGCAATCCGCGCACCGGCGCCCATGTCGCGGTCGCCAAGAAGTCCGTGCCGTTTTTCAAGACCGGCAAGGAGATGCGTGAGCGGCTGAACCGCGAAGATGGCGCCGCCGAATAGCGGCGTTTCCTGCGGGGATGCCAGGATGGCCGGGGACTTTTCTCGTTAAGACGGACGTAAACGTCCTTTTGCCCGGTCATAATCACGCCCGGGCCAGTGAACGGGATTACCGCCACCGATGTTCCGCAAGATCGTCACCGCCGTCATCGTCATTCCGCTGGCCATCATCATCGTCGCCTTCGCGGTGGCGAACCGGCAGAACGTCACGGTGTCGTTCGATCCGCTGAACTCCGTGAGCCCGGCGGCTTCTGTGACGTTGCCGCTGTTCATCATCATTTTCATCCTGGTGATCCTTGGCGTCCTCGTCGGCGGAGTCGCGGCCTGGCTGCGCCAGAGTTCGTGGCGCCGCACCGCACGGCGGCTCGACGGCGAGGTGCGCCAGTTGCGTGAAGAAACCGCGCGGTTGAACGCGATGCTTAATGCGCAGGCGGCAAATCCGCGTGAAAACGAGCCGGCATCGGCGGGCACGACGCCGCTATTGCCGAATAATATGCGTCAGTAGCGCGCAAAATCGATTTGCCGCGCGATAATTCGCTTCAAACTTTCTGAAGCTCTCACGCCGACAATTAACCGAGGCGCGGACAATTGCTGTGACCGGCAATCGCCTACCGCTGCGCCGAAGCTCTTATCGTTGCTCAATGGTCGCGACAGGTGTGCTCCTCTAGCAAGAAGGCGTGACATTCATGAGCGACAACATCGTTACAAATTCCAAAGTTGTCTCCTTTACCCAACGCAATGCGCCGCTGCGTGTCTGCATTGTCGAGAACAAGTCGCACATTCGCGCATTCCTTGGAGAAATCTTCGAAGGTCTCGGCTTTTCGGCCTATGGCTGCACGGCCGCCGAGCTTGACTTCATCCTGCCCGACCTCGCGCCGGACCTCGTGCTTTTCGGTCTGTTGTCCGGCCGCGATGAATTGCGGCGGAGGCTGGCCTGGCTTTCCAGCGTGAACTACGGCGGCAAGGTTATGCTGTTCGGCGGCCGTGGCTCGCTCGACCTGATCGAAAGCCAGGAATTCGGCGAGGAGACCGGTCTGCGCATGTTGCCGTTCCTCGGCACGCCGTTCCGTGACAGCGAGCTTGCCGCCAATCTGGCGTCATTTCGACCCGTGACGGGACCGCAGCGAGTCTCCGTCGATCCCGAAGAGGCGCTGCACCAAGGCTGGCTGGAACTGCGCTATCAGCCGAAGATCGACATCAAGACCTATTCGGTGTTCGGCGCCGAAGCGTTGCTCTTCGTCAGGCACCCGGCGCGCGGCGTCAGCCTGGCCGACTTCTCGCCCTATGCCGATGGCGCCAAGGCGATGCAGGCGCTGATGCAATTCACCGTGACGCGGGCGCGTGAGGACTGGTCGATCCTGACCGCGGGCCGGACCGATCCGCTGCTGTCGTTCAACGTTCCGTTGCCGAGGCTGGAGGACCGTACCTTCGTCGACTGGCTGCGCCGCCAGCTCGCCCCTCCGACCCACTCCGGCGCGATCGCAGTTGCGATTTCCGGCGCCGAAGCGGACGGCGAGCCCGAGCGGTTGATCCGCGTCGCGCAGACGCTGGATGACTGCGGAATCGGCACGCTGATCGATTGCGTCGCCGATGACTTCGCGGGACTGCTGGAGCAGCAGGACGGCGTCTTTGCCGAGCTGAAGGCGGACCCATCCCTTGCCAACGGATGCGCCGAGGACGAGACCAAGCAGGCCGACTGCACGCGGCTGGTGCGGGCGGCACACGCTCGCGGCGCTCGCGCTTCCGCGAACGGCGTTCGTACCCGGGCCGACTTCCGCGTGCTGTCCGAGCTGGGCTTCGACGTCATTCAGGGCGCGCTGTTCGCGCCGCCGCTCGAAGCGCGCAAATTCAAGCGCCTTTTGACGGTGCACGGCCGGGCGACGGCCTGACGGGAAGCCGGGCAGGGCTTTGCGGAGAGCGGAATTAGCGGCTAGAACCGCTCCCGCATGGCTCTGATCGTCAAAATTTGCGGGTTAAAGACCCCGGAGGCCCTCGATACGGCGCTCGATTCCGGCGCCGATCAGGTCGGCTTCGTATTCTTTCCGCCGTCGCCGCGCCACCTCGGCATCGAGGCGATGGGCGCGCTCGGCAGTCGCGTGAAGGCCCGCGCCGGCAAGGTCGCGCTGACCGTCAACGCCACCGACGAGATGCTGCACGACATCGTCGAGGCGCTGAAGCCCGACATGCTCCAGCTCCACGGTAACGAGACGCCCGACCGCGTGGTTGCGATCCGCACCCGGTTCCGCCTGCCGGTGATGAAGGCGCTGGCGATCTCGGAGCGCAAGGATTTGTCGCCGATCCGGCTCTATGCTTCGGTCGCCGACCGCCTGCTGTTCGACGCGCGCGCGCCGCAGGGCGCGACGCGGCCCGGCGGCCTCGGCAGGACGTTCGACTGGACGCTGCTGAAGGACATCGACCGCGCCATTCCCTTCATGCTGTCGGGCGGCCTCGATGCCGGCAATGTCGCCGAGGCGATCGCGATCACGCGCGCGCCGGGCGTCGACGTGTCGTCCGGCGTCGAGAAGGCGCCCGGCGTCAAGGACCCCGACAAGATCCGCGCCTTCATCGCGGCCGCCCGCGCCGCCGAGCGCGCACTGGCGGCGCCGCAGAAAACAGGAACCGCATGAACGTGTCGCGTCCCAATTCGTTGCGTACCGGCCCGGACGACCACGGCCATTTCGGCATTTATGGCGGCCGTTTCGTCGCCGAGACGCTGATGCCGCTGATCCTCGATCTCGAGAAGGCCTATAACGAGGCCAAGGCCGATCCGGCGTTTCAGAAGGAAATGGACGGCTATCTCGCGCATTATGTCGGCCGGCCGTCGCCACTGTATTTTGCCGAGCGGCTGACTGAGCACCTGAAGGGCGCGAAAATCTATTTCAAGCGCGAGGAGTTGAACCACACCGGCGCGCACAAGGTGAACAACGTGCTCGGCCAGATCATGCTGGCGCGCCGCATGGGCAAGAAGCGCATCATCGCAGAGACCGGCGCCGGCATGCACGGCGTCGCCACCGCGACGCTGTGCGCGCGGTTCGGCCTCGAATGCATCGTCTATATGGGCGCGGTCGACGTCGAGCGGCAGAAGCCGAACGTCTTCCGCATGAAGATGCTCGGCGCCGAGGTGCGGCCGGTCGTCTCCGGCTCGAAGACGCTCAAGGACGCGATGAACGAAGCGCTGCGCGACTGGGTCACCAATGTCGCCGACACATTCTATTGCATCGGTACGGTGGCGGGTCCGCATCCCTATCCGGCGATGGTGCGCGACTTCCAGTGCATCATCGGCCGCGAGACGCGCGAGCAGATGATGGCCGCCGAAGGCCGCCTGCCGGATTCGCTCGTCGCCTGCATCGGCGGCGGCTCCAACGCGATGGGGTTGTTCCATCCGTTCCTCGACGACAGCGCGATCGAGATTTACGGCGTCGAGGCAGCGGGCCACGGCATCGACAGCGGCCAGCATGCGGCCTCGATCGCCGGCGGCAAGCCGGGCGTGCTGCACGGTAACCGCACTTATCTCCTGATGGATGCCGACGGGCAGATCACCGAGGCGCATTCGATTTCGGCGGGCCTCGACTATCCCGGCATCGGCCCGGAACATGCGTGGCTCAACGACATGGGCCGCGTGACATTCCTCTCCGCGACCGACGATGAGGCGGTCGATGCCCTGCAGCTTGTCAGCAGGCTCGAAGGAATTATCCCGGCGCTTGAGCCCGCGCACGCGCTGGCGCAGGTCATCAAGCTGGCGCCGAACAAGCCGAAGGACCATCTGATGGTGATCAATGTCTCCGGCCGCGGCGACAAGGATCTCGACTCGGTTGCGAACTATCTGGCGAGCCGGACGAAATGACTACACGTATCGACAAGCGTTTCGCCGACCTCGCGAAGGAAGGCCGGGCTGCCCTCGTGACCTTTCTGATGAGCGGCGATCCCGATTACGAGACCTCGCTTGCCGTCATCAAGGCGCTGCCGAAGGCCGGCGCCGACCTGATCGAATTCGGCATGCCCTTCACCGATCCGATGGCGGACGGACCGTCGGTGCAGGCCGCGGGCCTGCGCGCGCTGAAGGCCGGGCAGACGCTCAAGAAGACGCTCGCGATGGTGCGCGCGTTCCGCGACGGCGACGACGCCACGCCCATCGTTTTGATGGGCTACTACAACCCGATCTATGTTTACGGCGTTGCGCAGTTTCTCGCCGACGCGAAGGCAGCCGGCGTCGACGGCCTCATCATCGTCGATCTGCCGCCGGAGGAAGACGACGAGCTTTGCCTGCCGGCCCTGAAGGCGGGATTGAATTTCATCCGTCTTGCGACGCCAACGACCGACGACAAGCGCCTGCCGGCGGTGCTCGCGAACACCTCGGGCTTCGTCTACTACGTCTCGATCACCGGCATCACCGGCTCGGCCGTGCCGGACAGCACGGCGGTCGCGGCGGCGGTTGGGCGCATCAAGCGGCACACCAAGCTGCCGGTCGCTGTCGGCTTCGGCGTCAAGAACGCGGCGACCGCGACGGCGATCGCAAAGAGCAGCGACGGCGTGGTGGTCGGTTCGGCGCTGGTCGACGTGCTGTTGCGTTCGCTCGACGCCAATGGAAAGGCGACGGCGAACACCGTGTCCGCCGTCGCCGGGCTTGTCTCCGAACTCGCCGAAGGGGTGCGCAGCGCCCGCCGGCTAAAATAGCTGATTTTCCAAGCAATTATCTGTCATCTGCGGGCTTGTCCCGCGGGTCCCGCTTAGGATGCACTGCGTCCCTAAGCGAGATGGCCGGGACAAGCCCAGCCATGACGAGAAGAAACGCTTACCGCGGCGGAATCTGGATCAGCTCGGCGAGCTGCTCCTTGGTCAGTTCCTTGGCGGTGAACTTCAGCGTCACGGCGTCCTTCACGATGTGGTCGAGGCCGGTGATCTTGTCCGGGTTGACCGACGCGGGCGGGAAGAAGCCGTCGCGGGTGCGCTTGGCCTTCGCCTCGGTGATCTTCAGCCACTCGGAATAGATCTTGATGCACTTCGGATCCTTGTACATGCAGTCGACCGTCTCGCGGTACGCCTTCATGTAACGGTTGATCGCGTCCTTCTTGTCCTTCAGCGACTGCGCGTTCGCGATGTTCAGGCGCACGGTCTGGCCCTTGAACGCAGAGGCGTCGTTGCCCGTCGCGACGATGCGAATCTGCTTGGCGTCGAGCTGGTCGAGGCCGAACGGCGGCGCGGCCCAGCCGACATCGACCTGGCCCGACATTACCGCGGTGAGGTTCGCCGCCGGGCCGCCCATCGCGGTTGGCTTCGCGGTCAGCTTGTACTCGTCCATGAAGGCGCGGACGATGCCGTGCGTCGAGGACCCGTTGGTCGAATAGGCGAGCGTCTTGCCAGCGGTGTCCTTCAGCGACTTGATTGGCGAATCCGCCTTCACATACCAATAGAGATCGCCGGCACCGGTGGTCTCCGCGCTGATGATGCGCACCGGTGCGCCCTTGGAATAGGCGCCGAGCACGCCCATCACGCCCGCGGCGACGCCGATATCGACGCTGCCGGAAATCACGGCCTGCTGCGTCTCGCCCGCGCCCTGCGTGTAGACGATCTCCAGAACGAGACCGTGCTTCTTGAAGATGCCGGCGCGCTGGCCGACTTCCGACATCGAGGTATCCCAGTTGCCGCGCTGGCCGACCGCCAGCTTCAGCGTGTCCTCAGCGGCGGCAAGGTTTTGCGCGCCGAGCAATGCCAGCGCAGCGAGCGCGCCGGTCCAGATCGTTTTCATCGTTTCTCCTCCCATGTTGAACGTCGTTTCTTGTTGCGGACCGCCGTTCAGGCGACCCGGTCTTTCAGGTTTTCGCTGCCGCCGCCGAGCGAGCGCCAGTTCACCGTCTTGGGCACCACGCCTTCGAACGAGCTGATGCCGGCATGCGGCAGGCGCGGCTGCGTGGTGCCGATCGCCGGCTTGCCGTCGGCGAAGTCGCGCGCGGCCTCCAGCATCAGGCGGCGGAACGCGGCGACCGCGACGTCGCTGTGGCCGAGCTTTTCCTGTTCGCGGCTGCCGATCGGGCCCATCGATTCCCACATCGCGATGTCCTGGTTCGGAATGCCCTTGATGCCGGTGAAGTTGCCGGCCGCCATCGCGGCGCGATCCTGCTTGTACAGATTGTCGCGCGTGCGGATGCCGTTGAAGTGCTCATCGACGTCGACGCCCCATTCCAGCACGTTGAACTTGCGCCAGGTGTCGGCGTCGATGCCGGGCTTGTCGGCGCCGTTCCACGCGATGAAGTAGAAGATCGTGTGAGTGTCGTCCTCCGGCGTCAGCAGCGTCGCGACGTTATGGACGTTGTTCGGCGGAATGAGTGCGGTGAACGGCGCGATGTAAACCGTGGTGCGGATGTAGTCGTGGGTCGTTTCGTTGTGAATCGGCTTGCGGATCGCCGCGTAGCGGAAGCCGTAGCTGGTGCGCTCGATCTGGAAGCGCGGCGCCTTGTCGGTCGAGGGGCGCAGCCAGTTGACGTCGGTCGCCTTGGCGCCTTCGACCTGCGCCGGCACCATGTCCGACGAATGCAGGCTCGAGGAATGCGCCGAGTCGATCTGCCCCTCGAGGATCTGCGCCCAGTTGCAGTTGACGCGCACTTTCGTCGCGCTGACGCGCGCATCCGGCGTCGGCGCGAAGGCGGGCGGCTCGAACTCCGGCATCGTCTCGGCCGGGCCGAGATAGGTCCACACGAAGCCGCCGGCCTCGCGCGCCGGATAGGCCTTCTGCTTGATCCGCTGCGGGATGCTGGTGCCCGGTGGCTCGGAGGCCATCTCGACGACATTGCCTTCGACGTCGAATTTCCAGCCATGATAGAGGCAGCGCAGGCCGCATTCCTCGTTGCGGCCGAACACCAGCGATGCGCGGCGATGCGCGCAATATTCGTCGAGCACGCCGAGCCGGCCTTTGCTGTCGCGGAACACCACAAGATCCTCACCCAGCAGGCGGACCTTCACCGGCTTGCCGTCCGCCTCCGCCACTTCCTCCGAGAGGCAGGCGGCGATCCAGTGACGGCGCATGATCTGCCCCATCGGGGCATCGCCTTCGACGCGGCAAAGAAGGTCGTTTTCTTTCGGTGTCATTCTGGCATCCTCCCGCGCAAGGAATTTTCCTCGCGCGATTATTCTTAGATATCTAAGATTAGACTAGTGAAAATGTCGATGACTGTCGAGGCGGGATAGGCGTGGCCGAACGGGCAATAAAGATCGGCGTGGCGGGGCTGGGGCGGGCGTTCAGCCTGATGATCCCGGCTTTTGCCGGCGATTCACGGGTTTTCCTTGTCGCCGCGTCCGATCCGCGCGCCGAGGCGCGCGCGCGGTTCACGCATGATTTCGGCGGCCGCGCGCATGAGACGGTCGAGGCGCTCATCGCCGATCCCGAACTCGACGCGATCTATGTTGCAACGCCGCATGGACTGCACGCGCGTCACGCCACCATGGCCGCGCAGGCCGGCAAGCATGTGCTGGTCGAGAAGCCGATGGCGCTGACGCTCGAGGACTGCGCGGCAATGATCTCGGCGGCGGACCGTGGCGGCGTGCATCTCGTCGTCGGCCACAGCCATTCGTTCGACGCGCCGATCCGCCGCGCGCGCGAGTTGATCGCGAGCGGCGAATTCGGCGCGGTGAAGATGATCACCGCGCTCAACTACACGGATTTTCTTTATCGTCCGCGCCGGCCGGAAGAACTCGACACCGCGCAGGGCGGTGGCGCGGTGTTGAACCAGGCGGCGCATCAGGTCGACATTGTGCGCCTGCTCGGCGGCGGCCGCGTGGTGTCGGTGCGCGCGATGACCGGCGTGTGGGATCGCGCGCGGCCGGTCGAAGCCGCTTACGCCGCGCAGCTCATATTTGAGAGCGGCGCTTTCGCCTCGCTCATCTATAGCGGCTACGGCAATTTCGACTCCGACGAGTTCCAGAACTGGATCGGCGAGATGGGTCGCCGCAAGCAGCCTTACGCGCAGGCGCGCGGGGCGCTGCCGCCGGGTGACGGCGAAGCTGCGTTCAAGAACGACCGCAACTACGGCGGCGCGGCCTACAAGCCGCAGCCGGACGAGGCAGAGGCCTATCAGCAGTTCGGCCTGTTCATCGTGAGCTGCGAGCGCGGCGACCTGCGGCCGATGGCGGACGGCGTGATGATCTATCAGAACGGAACCGCGCGCCGCGACGTACTGCTCCCGCCAACGGTGCCGCGCGGTGAGGTGATCGACGAGCTTTACGATGCCGTCGTTCACGGCCGCGCGCCGCTGCATGACGGCCGCTGGGCGATGGCGACGATGGAAGTGTGTCTCGCCATGTTGCGCGCCGCTCGCGAAAGCGGCGAGGTTGCGCTCGAACATCAGGTCGCCGTCAGATGAGCCGCAGCAAGACATCCGGGAAGTCGTCCGATACGGAGGTCATCCTGCGGCACTGGCGCGAGGCGCTGCCGGACGACCGGCTCGCGCATCTCGTCAAGGATGCAACGCGCGCGCTGGTGCGGGCGCTGACGATCCGCCTCGCCGAGCACAAGGTATCGTTCGGCTACTGGTCGTTCCTGCGTATTCTCTGGGAAGGCGACGGCATGACTCAGCGCGAGTTGAGCGAGCAGGCCGGCGTGATGGAGTCGACCACCTTCGCGGCGCTGACCGCGATGGAGCGGTTCGGCTATGTCGCGCGCCGCCGCAAGCCGGGGGACCGCAAGAAGGTCTATGTGTTCCTGACGCCGAAGGGCCGCCAGTTGAAACGCAAGCTCGTGCCGTTGGCGGAGGAGGTCAACCGCATCGCGGTCCGCGGCGTGGCGAAGGCGGACATCGTCGCGACGCGCGCGGTGCTGCTGTCGATCATCGAGAACCTGGCATCCGATGAACTGGCCGCCGACCGGCGCATGCCGTCGACCCGCGTTCTTGCCAATCGCGCCGGCCCCTTGCGTAGCCGCCCACCCCGGGCCAAGGCCCGCAAACGCGCCAAATAAAGGTCGTCTTTGCCGGCAAGGTAACGCTCCGGTTAACCGCCGGCGGGAGTGGATTTGTCGTCCGTTCGGGACTACATCAGAGCCCATGAACTGGATTTCCAACGTCGTTCGCCCGAAGATTCGCAGCTTCCTGCGTCGCGAGACGCCGGAAAACCTCTGGATCAAGTGCCCGGATACCGGACAGCTCGTCTTCTACAAGGACGTCGAGGCCAATCAGTTCGTCATCCCGTCATCGAACTACCACATGCGCATCAGCGCCGGCGTGCGGCTGAAGTCGCTGTTCGACGGTGGCGAGTTCGAAGAGATCGCGATGCCGGAGGTTCCGGTCGATCCGCTGAAGTTCCGCGACGAGCGGCGCTACGCCGACCGGCTGAAAGACGCGCGCACCAAGACCGGCCTTGCCGACGCGATGAAGGTCGGCCTCGGCAAGCTCGACGATTTGCCGGTGACGGCGGCGGTACAGGATTTCGATTTCATGGGCGGTTCGCTCGGCATGGCGGCGGGCGAGGCTGTGGTGACCGGCGCCGAAACCGCGGTGAAGCGCGGCACGCCGTTCATTCTGTTTGCGGCTTCCGGCGGCGCGCGCATGCAAGAGGGCATCCTCTCGCTGATGCAACTGCCGCGCACCACGGTCGCGGTGCAGATGCTGCGCGAGGCGAAGAAACCTTACATCGTCGTGCTGACCAATCCGACCACCGGCGGCGTCACCGCGTCCTATGCGATGCTGGGTGACGTTCACATCGCCGAGCCCGGCGCGCTGATCGGCTTTGCCGGCCCGCGGGTCATCGAGCAAACCATTCGCGAGAAGCTTCCCGAAGGCTTCCAGCGCGCCGAATATCTCGAGGCGCATGGCATGGTCGACATGGTCGTGCATCGCCACCAGTTGCGCGAGACGCTGTCGCGGCTGTGTCATCTGCTGATGAAGGCGCCGCCCGGCGAGGCGAGAGCCGCGCTGCCGGCCATGGCAGCTGTTCCGGCCGCGAGTTGAGGCGCCAGCCGCCAAGGGCGGCAGATCGATTGCGGCCATGACAGACATCGATTCCATCCTCACGCGGCTCACGGCGCTGCACCCGAAGCGCATCGACCTGTCGCTCGATCGGCTGTGGCGGTTGCTGGAGAAGCTCGGCCACCCGGAACGCAAGCTGCCGCCCGCGATTCATGTCGCCGGCACCAACGGCAAGGGCTCCACGGTCGCATTTCTGCGCGCCATCCTCGAAGCGGCGGGCAAGCGCGCGCATGTCTACACCTCGCCGCATCTGGTGCGTTTCAACGAGCGCTTCCGGCTGGCCAATCCGCTGGGCGGTCCCGGCGTGCTGGTCGGCGACGAAGAGCTTGCCGCCACGATCGACGAATGCGAACAGGCCAATGACGGCGAGCCGATTACGGTGTTCGAAATCACCACCGCGGCCGGGCTGTTGCTGTTCTCGCGTCACCCGGCCGATGTGCTGGTGCTCGAAGTCGGTCTCGGCGGCCGTCTCGACGCGACGAATGTGATCGACAAGCCGCTCGTGTCCGTCATCACGCCGGTGTCGATCGACCACACCGATTTTCTCGGAGACACGCTCGCCGCCATCGCCGCCGAGAAGGCCGGCATCATCAAGCGCGGCTGTCCGGTCGTCGTCGCGACGCAGCCGCGCGATGCGCTCGGCGCGATCGAGCGGCAGGCGGCACGGCTTGGCGCGCCGATCCGCATCGCCGGAGAGAACTGGACGGCGACCGAGGAGCGCGGCCGTCTCGTCTATCAGGACGACGATGGGCTTCTGGATCTGCCCGCGCCGAAATTGCTCGGCCGCCACCAGTTCGAGAATGCGGGCGTCGCCATCGCCGCGTTGCGCGCCATCCCGTCACTCAGGATCCCGCATGCTGCGTTCGAGGCGGGCATCGTCAATACCGACTGGCCGGCGCGCATGCAGCGGTTGACGCAAGGCAGGCTGCTCGATCTCGCGCCGCTCGGCAGCGAGCTGTGGCTCGACGGCGGTCACAATCCCGACGGCGGCCGCGCCATCGCCGCGGCGCTCGCCGACATTGAGGAGCGCGTGCCGCGTCCTCTGGTGCTGATCGCGGGCATGCTGACGACCAAGGATTGCTCCGGCTTCCTGCGCAATTTCACCGGTCTGGCGCGCCGGCTGATTGCGGTGCCGGTGCCGGATGCGGAGAAGGGCATGCCAGCCGAGGAGTTGTCGGCCGCGGCGCGCGCCATCGGCCTGTCGGCGACCAGCCGCGACAATCTCGACGAGGCCTTTGCCGCGGTCGTGAAACTCGATCTCGTGCCGCCGCCGCGCATTCTCATCACCGGTTCGCTGTACCTCGCGGGCGCGGTGCTGAAGGAAAACGGCACGCTGCCGGTTTAGCTCGCCGCTCGAAAAGCAAAACGGCCGGGCGCTGGCCCGGCCGTCATGAAACCTGTTTTAAGAGCGGCGATCAGCCGCCCGAAATCCACTGCGCCAGCTTCTGCTTGGGCGCCGCGCCGACCTGGCGCGAGGCGATCTCGCCGCCCTTGAACATCAGCAGCGTCGGGATCGACATGATGCCGTATTTCGACGCGGTGTTCGGGTTCTCGTCGACGTTCAGCTTGACGATCTTGACCTTGTCACCGACCTCGCCGGCGATCTCCTCCAGCGCGGGCGCGATCATGCGGCACGGGCCGCACCATTCCGCCCAGAAATCGACGACGACCGGGCCGTCCGCCTTGAGAACCTGCGATTCGAAATCAGCGTCTGACACCTTGCCGACGGCCATGGGAGCACCTCATGCAATTGAATTGGAACGGCGCACAGCGTGCGCTCTTTGAGTCGATGGCAGAACCTATGAATGGGCTTCCGCAGCGTCAAGGCAGCCTCACGCGGAGGTGACCCGCGCCAGCGCGGCGTCCAGCGCCTCGCTCGAAAGCTCCATGAAATCAGGAACATCAGTCCAGACCAGCGCCGCCCGCACGCGTTTCATGGGATAGAGTTGGGCGAGCGCCGCGCGATAGAGGGCAAGCTGGGCAGCGTAGGACGGAAAACGACTCATCGCCTCATCGACCGTGCGCGGCGCCGGCCGGTTGGTCTTGTAGTCGGCGATCAGAACCTCATCGGCGGTAACCGCCAACCGGTCGACCTGACCGGACACCGCGAGCGCCGGCTGCCCGGCGCGGGAGATGCGGCCGACAATCGGCGCCTCGGCGCGGCTGGCGGACGCGAACAATGCGGTGAAGCGCGCATCGCCGATCAGGCGCAAGGCCTGCTCGGTCACGGCGTCGCGCTCGTCCGGCTGAAACTCCTTTGCCGCGCGCTCGAGGAAACTCCGCGCGGCTTCCTTGCGATATTCCGGCGCGATATCCGGAAGCGATTGCAGCAGGCGATGGATCAGCGTGCCGCGTTTGAGCGCGCGCTTGCGCGCCTCGGGGTCGGACGTCGGCCGCGCGACGTGGGTTGGGTCGGCATCGGACGGCGTGACGTGCCGCCGCGACGGCGGCTCCGCCGCTGCGAGCGCCGTGAGCCAGGGCGGTTGCGCCGGTGCCGCGAGTGGTACCGGTGCGGTCGCGGTGGAGGCGGCGCGATCCCGCGGCTGCTCCTTGTAGAATCGCAACACCTCGCCGTCGCCGGCGTCGGCCGGCTCGGCGACGCTCTCAGCAGCCAATGCGGTCTCGACGAGTTGATACCAGCAGCCGTCCGGCGGCTCGCGGCTGCCGCGTGCTCCGCAGATGACGAGCCGCTCGGCGGCGCGCGTCATCGCGACGTAGAGTAAGCGGCGATACTCGTTTTCCGCTTCGCCTTGCGCGGCGCTGCGCGCGGCGCCCATCGCCTCTGTGTCGGCCGCCTTGGCGGTCGCCCAGACCGTCGCGGCTGCGCCGGGCGCCGCTTTGGGCAATGACAGCGTAAGCAGGCGCGGGTCGCGGGGGCCGCTCGGCTTGCCGGTAGTGTCGGCAAGGATGACGTTCTTCGCTTCAAGTCCCTTGGCGCCGTGCACGGTCATCACCCGCACTTCGTCGCGCCCAAGTTCCATGTCGCGCTTGATCTCGCTTTGCGCGGCGCGCAGCCAGTGCACGAAGCCTTGCAGGGATGGCGTCTCGCGCGCTTCGTAGTCGAGCGCGAGGTTGAGGAATTCGTCGAGCGCATCGGCGGCTTCGGGGCCGAGCCGGGCGAGAATGCTTTTGCGGCCGCGCCGCCGCCCAAGCACATGCGCATAGAAGGCAAAAGGCGACATCGCGCTCGAGGCGGCTTCAAGCTCGTCGAGCGCTCGTGACGCAGCCTCGAACATTGCGTCGTCGCCCGCTTTGGCGCGCAACGTGTTTCGCAGCGACGCCTGCCGCTGCCAGGCGAGCTTGAACAACTGGTCGTCGTCGAAATTGAACAGGGGGCTTTTCAGCGCCGTCGCCAGCGCGAGATCGTCGTCCGGCATCAACAGCGCGTCGGCGAGCACCAGCAGGTCCATGACGGCGATGTGCTCGGTCAGCACCAGCCGATCCGCGCCGGCCACCGGAATCCCGGCCTGCTTGAGCGCGCGGATCACCGCTTCGAACAGCGCGTTGCGTTGCCGCACGAGGATAAGAACGTCGCGAGGATTTTCGCCGTTGGTCATCCAGACCTTTACGGTGGCGGCGATGCGGCGGGCCAGCTGCACCGCCGGGCTCTGCTCGCTCACGGTGTCGAACGGGGCGTCCCAGCCTTCGATCTGACGCTTCTCCGGTGGCGCGATCATCGGCCAGATTTCGACGACGCCGGGCGCAACTTTTGGCAAAGCCGCGTGCCTTAACGGGCGGTCGCGATCAACGGTAACGCTCTGAAAAATCTCCTCGGTCTGGAATACCGCATCGACCGCATCGAGGACGTTTTGTCCGGAGCGGAATGAAAAGTCGAGCTGGATATCCCGCCAGCCCTGCCGGGAGCTTTCGAACTGTTGCTTGAAGGCGCGCCGCGCCTGATCGAACTCGCGCGGCCTTGCGCCCTGAAACGAGAAAATCGATTGCTTGTCGTCACCGACCGCGAACACCGTGCGCCTCGTATTGGCGCGCGCGCCGCCCGGCGTGAATTCCGAGACGATGGTGCGGATAATGTCCCACTGCTTTGGGCTGGTGTCCTGCGCCTCGTCGATCAGCACATGATCGATGCCGGCGTCGAGCTTGTAGAGAACCCAGGCCGCCGCGGTGTTGCCGAACAGATGGGCGACCTTCTCGATCAGGTCTTCATAGTCGAGCAGCGCGCGGCGATCCTTCTCGCGGCGGTAACGGCCGATCACCTCGCGGGCGATGGTCAGCATGGCCCGGGTGCGGTCGCGTGCGGTGACGGCATGCTCCTGCGACAGCAGCGCGAGGATCCGCGCCTGCTCGCGGTAGAGCAGGTCGTTCCAGTCCGGATGCGCCTCCGCGAGTTTCTTGGTCAGCAGCGTTTTTCGCGGGCCGAGTGAGCCGGTGAGAAAAACGCCGCGATAGGCCTCGATGCGGTCGCGGCCTCCTGCGGCGCTTGCGGCGGCGAGCGAGACGCCGAGTTTCCGGTCGTTGCTGGAGCCGGACGCGAACGCCGCGGCAAGATCGGTCCAGCGCTCCTCGCCAATGAGCGAACCGGAAAGATATTCACTTTCAATGGCTTGCAAGGACGCGTCGGATGCGACGCCGAGCACACTGGACAACTCGTCGATCGCCGGGTCGAAGCCGCCGGCGCGGTCGAACCATGCGATCAGCGTTTCGCGATTGCGGATCGCGTCGGCGATGACGTCCTTCAGCGTCTGGTCGGCGGCGAAGCCGATGGCCGCGGCGAGTGCGAGGCCGGCTTCGCTCTCCGGCGCTGCGGCGGCGTCGAGCAGCACGTCCATCGTCAGCTGGGTGAGAAGCTGTCCCGTTTGCGCCTCGTCCATCACCGTGAAGCGGGCGGCGACGTCGGCTTCGAACGGGAACTGGTGCAGCAGCCGCGTGCAGAAGGCGTGAATGGTTTGCACCTTCAGGCCGCCCGGCGTTTCCAGCGCCCGTGCGAACAGCCGCCGCGCGCGGGCGCGCGTCGCGGCATTCGGTGCAACGTTGGACGACTCGCGGATCGCTTTATCAAGCGCGGCGTCGTCGAGTGTCGTCCAGTTGGCCAGCGTGCCGAACACGCGGCTCGACATGTTGGCGGCGGCGGCCTTCGTGTAGGTGATGCAGAGGATGGTCGACGGGTCGGCGCCCTGCAGCAGCAGATTGATCACGCGCTGGACCAGAACATGGGTCTTGCCGGAGCCGGCATTGGCCGAGACGAAGACCGACGCCTCCGGGTCGGCGGCTGCGAGTTGCCTGTCGAGCGCGTCGCGCGGAATGATGCGGGCGCCGCTCATTCGCCGTCCTCGCCGCTGCCGCCGGTCGCCGACCATTCCTTGACGCGGGCGAGGTGGTCGTAGTCGCCGTAATGTGTCGTCCACATCGGATGCACCAGCGAACGATACGGCGTCGCCGCGTCGTCAAACCTGCGCACCAGTTCGGTCAGCCGTGTCAGTGCGTGCTCGGCCTGCGTCTGCGTGGTGCCGTCCCTGAATTTCACCGGCTTGTCGTCGCCGGCCGGCTCGCCGCCCTTGAGCAGAATGTAGAGCAGCTCTTCCACCGGCCCTTTCGGCACATAGCTGAAGCCGCCGTGCTGGAGGATCGCGGCTTCCAGCGTCAGCTGGGGCGCGAGGCCGGTGCGCACCTGCGGTTCGGTGCGGTGCCGCCCCGTCTTGTAGTCGATGACGGTATAGCCGCCGCCCTTGCGCTTTTCGATGCGGTCGGCGCGGGCCGACAGCGTGAAGTCACCGTCCTTGAGAGGAATCGGGATGCTGCCGGAAATCTCGCCATAGACCGCGTCGAGATCGGTGCGGCGGTCGCGCTCCCAGCCGACAAACCATTGCGCGATGCGCTCGAACCGCGGCCACCAGAACGCGGTGGCTTCCGGATAATCGGCGAGCTTCGCGAAATGTTTCCGGCCGATCGCAATCAACTCGTGAAGCGGCTGCTTCGGCAGCGCCGTCGCGTAGGTCTGCGTGAATTCGCCGATCGCCGCGTGGATGACGCTGCCGCGGTCGGCGGCGCCCGGCTCGGTGTCGACGGCGTCGAGCGGGGCGAGGCGAAGCACATGCTTTGCGTAGATCGTATAGGGATCGCGCAGCCAGTTCTCGATGTCGGTGACGGAAAGCCGTGTCGGCCGCGCCTCGCGCGGCGGCATCGGCGCGGGCGCTTTCGCTTCGGGCGGCGGCGTGGCCGGCGTATCGAGGCCGTGCGCCCATTGCAGATACTGCGCGCCGCGATCCTTCGCGCCCTGCCAGCGTTGCGCGCCCGCGACGGCGGCGAGCCGCTGCAGGAAGCGCGAGGCAACGGAAGGTGCGCCGGCCACCTTGCCGGCGCGGGTGAGGAACACTTCGCCGGCGCCGAAGCCTTGCGCGAAATCGTGCGCGGCGAGGCCGATGCGCCGCTCGGGAAGATCGAGGCCGAGCCGATGGCGCATCGGCCGCGACAGCCATGGATCGCCGCGAATCTCCGGCGGCCAGACGCCTTCGTTCAGCCCGCCCAGCACGAGACGGTCGACCGATTGCAGCCGGGCTTCGAGCAGGCCGAAGACATGCACCCGCACGCCGGCCGGCTCCGGCTGGCGCACGATGGCGCTCGCCGCGACGGCATCGAAGCTCTCCGGATAGTCGGCGGCGGTGACGGACAGCACCTGCGCGGCGCTGTTGTCGATCAGCGTCTCGAAGGCGCGCGCGAGCGCATGGCCGTCCTGGCCGGCGAATGCGGCTGCCAGGCCCGCATCGTCCTGCGACAGCGCGGCGACGGCGTCGCGGTGACGCCCGGCGAACTGCGCGAGCGTCAGCGTCTCGATCCCGGCGCTTTCGAGCGGCGTCAGCGCGGCCTGCAACGCCGCGACGAGCTCGGTGGCCGCAGCGAGATCGGTCTCGGCAATCGTCAGCCGGGGGTCGCTGCGATGAAAGATGTCGCGCTCGCCGGCCTTGTGCCGCGCGAGTTCGGACATGAACGTCGCCAGTGCGTGCGCCAGTCCGTCCGAGCCGGCGCGCGGCCGCGGTCCGCGCAGGATCGCACGTTCGAGCGCGACGATGCCTTGCGTCCAGCCGCCTCGCGGCCGGCCGAGCCGCAGCAGGGAATGCTTCACAAGCGCGAGCAACGGCACCGGCGCGAGATGGCTGGCCGCGGTGTCCGTTGCGAGACGCGCGAACACTCCCGCCGGTGTATCGGGCAGCCGGTCGCCGCCGGATTCGTAGACAGGCACGTTCCATCGCGCGAGCGCGGCAACGACGCGGCGCGCGAGCGCGCGGTCCGGCGTCGCCAGTGCGGCGGTCTTGTCCGGTGTCGCGACCGCTTCGCGCAGCGCGACCGCGATCGCCAGCGCTTCCTCCTCGACATTGGCCGCCTCGACGACGACGACATTCCTGAAGGCGGCGTCGGCCGCCGCTGCGAAATCGTCGCCGTTGAGCCGCGTGCGCCATTGTTCGGTCGTTTGCGCCGGCCGCATTGCCTCCGAGATCATCCGCTCGCGCGGGGCGCGGGCTCCGAGTTCCCGCACCGCCTCGCGGGCGGTGCCGATCCGGGTGAGCAATGCCTGCATGGCGAATTGCGGGTGTCCCGCCGCGGGCGTGCCGCCGTCATGCGCTGCCGCCTTGCCGTCGCCGGCGATGGCGCGCCACGAGGCTTCGTCGAGATCCATGTCGAGACTCGGCAGCACCAGCGCGCCGTGCGGCAGCGTGGCGATGGTGGCGAGCAATGCAGCGGTCGCCGGCATCGAACCGGTCGAGCCGGCCGCGATCACCGGCGTGCCGTCGCGGGCGATCCGCGCGGCTTCCGCCGCGATCAGCCGGTCGCGCCGCGCCGCCGGTTCGATCAGCCCGTTGTCGGTCAGATACTGGTTCCAGTGCGGCAACACGCCGCGCAGGAACGCGAGCGATTGCTGCCAGAACCGGTCGAGATCGTCCGGCACCAGGCCGTCGAGCTTGTCCCAGCCGACGCCGCGCGTCGTCATGTCGTCCATCAGCCGGGCCAGATCGTCGGCAAGGCCGAGCGCCGATCCCGGCGTGTTGGCGACAAGCGGCGTGCCCTGCGCGCCGGTCATCCCCGCGCTCGCCGCCCAGCGGGACACCAACTCGGCAAGACGCAGCCGGCGCGACAGCGGGTCGAGCGTCTCCGGCAATTCCAGCGCCGGCGCGGCGAGCGGGCCAAGCATCTCGGCGAAAATCAGCTCGTCCTCGTCGATGTCGCCGAGCGGCACGATGCGCGGCAGGATCGCGGCGCTGTCGCCGGTGATGTCGAGGAAGATGTCCCGGGCGAGCCGGCAGGCGCGCCGCGTCGGCAGATAAATCGTCGCGCGTCCGAGCGACAGCGGATCGCCACGGTCGGGGAAACCCTCGATCAGCCTGCCGTCGCGCAATGCGCGGATCAGCACCGGCAAAAACGGCGCGGAGGCGGGGATGTTGAAGACGTTGGCTTTGGGTGGGGCCATCGGAAACGGAGATTCGCCCGGTTTGCTGCAGGGGTCCAGTGTAAACAAACTCCGCTCATTCCCGCGAAAGCGGGAATCCAGAGGCGCACTGAGCAGCAGTCGTGTTCTGTTATGGACCCCCGCTTTCGCGGGGGTGAGCGGTCAGAGAGTCAATCCGTGCTGGCCGCGATCGCGGCTTCGGCTTCGCCGATGGCCTCCGGGGTGCCGACATGCATCCATTGGCCTTCGAGGCGCAGGCCGTGCAGCCGCCCGGCTTCCCCGGCGCGGTCGAACAGTTTGGTCAGCGCGAATTCGCCCCGCGGCGCATCGTTGAACAGGGCGGGCGACAGGATCGCCGCGCCGGCAAAGACGAAGGGCGCGACATCGCGCTCGCCGCGCCGCTGCAGGCGGCCGTTCGGCGCCATCGTGTAATCGCCGCGGCCGTCGTAGCCGACGCTGCCCGACGACGGCGCGAGCAGTAGAAGCGCATCCATCGTGGCCGGGTCGAAGGCTTCGGCGAGGCGGACGAGGTTCGGCTTGACGCCGTCGATCCACAGCGTGTCGGCATTGACGTGGAAGAACGGCGCGTTGCCGATCAGCGGCAGCGCCTTGACCACGCCGCCGCCGGTGCCGAGCAGTTGCTGCCGCTCGTCGGAAATGACGCAGCGGGGTTTGGCGCGGCCTTCGACATGCCGCACGATCTGATCCGCAAGATAGTGGACGTTGAGCACCGCGGTCTCGACGCCGGCCTGCGCCAGCCGATCGAGCATGTGGTCGAGCAGCGTCTTGCCGCCGACCTTGACCATCGGCTTCGGCATGGTGTCGGTCAGCGGCCGCATCCGCGTGCCGAGGCCGGCGGCCAGAACCATCGCGGAACGGGGAGCGCCTTGCGGTCTGTCGGTCATGAGGTCGTTCGGAAGAGTCCGTGTCAGAGCGGTTTCAATGCCGGCACATTGGTCGCGTACCAGGCTTTCAGCGGCGCCAGCGCGGGATGCTCCAGCGAACGCTGCAGATAGCCCCATACCCGCGGGATATGTCGCAAATATTGCGGTTTGCCGTCGCGCCGGTCGAGCCGCGCGAAGATGCCGAGGATTTTCGAGGCGCGCTGCGCCGCCAGCGCGGCGTAGCATTGCGCAAAGCCCGGCGCGTCAAAGCCAGCATTGGCGGTGAGCCGCGCGCGGGTGTAGCGGCTGAGCAACGTGATCTCGGTCATCTCGGACACGTCCACGCGGGCGTCTTGTAACAGCGAGGCAAGATCGTAGGCCGGCGAGCCCATCACCGCGTCCTGGAAGTCGAGGAGGCCGACGCGGGCACGGTCCTTGCGGTCGGGAAGCCACAGCAGGTTCGGCGAGTGATAGTCGCGCATTACCCAGGTCGGCGGCCCCTGCAGCGCCGGCGTCAATGCTTCCCGCCACAGCGCAAGATAGTCGCGCTTGCGCGTCACCGACATCGGCGCGCCGAGCATCGGCAGATACCAGTCGGTCAGCAGTTCGGCTTCGATCAGCAGGGCCTCGATGTCGTAGGGCGGCAACGTGTAATCCACGCCGGCCTCGACCGGGATGGTCGCCGGCAACTGCATGGCGTGAAGCGCGGCGAGCAGGTCGGCCGCCGCGGCGTAACGCTCCTCGATCGGCGCCGGCGGTGTGCCGGCCACGACACCCTCATGCCCAAGATCCTCGATGAGCAGGAAGCCGGCGGCGCGGTCGGCGGCGAGCACGGCGGGCGCGGAAAAGCCGCGGCTGCGCAGCGCATTCGCCATCGCGACGAACGGCGTGACGTCTTCGGCCAGGTGCGCGATGGTGCTGTAGGGCTTGCCGTCGCGCACCGGCGGGCCGTCCGGCCGGCGCGGCGCGTTCATCAGCACATAGGAGTGTCCGCCGTGGACAAACCGCTCATAGGCGCGGGTCGAGGCGTCGCCCTGCATGTGCTTGCGCTCGGCGTCGGCCAGGCCGCAGCGCTCGATGAAGGCGCGCATCGCCGCGATGCGCTCGGCCCGCGGCGCGCAGGTCCCGTAGCCGGTGAGCGTCGCGTTGCGGTGGCGCGAGCCCTGTTGCGGCGACAGCGAGAGCGCGATGTCGAAGCGGTTCTCGGGCAAGAGGCTTGCGGCGCGCTCCGGCCATTCGATCAGCGTCACGGTCTTGTCGGTCAGGTCGTCGATGCCGATCTCGGCAAGCTCGGCGCTGTCCGAGACGCGGAACAGGTCGATATGCGCAACCGGAAAGCGCGGCAGGTCGTAGGTCTGGATCAGCGTGAAGGTCGGGCTCGGCACCTCGAGGGCGCGGTCACTGGCGAGCCGGCGGATCAGCGCGCGCGCAAACGTCGTCTTGCCGGCGCCGAGATCGCCGGACAGCGTGATGGTGTCGCCGGGCGCGAGCATGGCCGCGACGTCGACTGCGAGCCGGTGGGTTGCCCGCTCGTCGGCGAGCGCCACCGTGAAGCTTGCAGCAGCGGTGCTGGTGGAAGTCATCGAATCGGTCGTCCTCTGCCCGGCCTTTATAGGCGGCGCGAGGCCCGCGAGGCCAGCGGCTCTCAGGCGGCGCTGCGTTCGGCGGTCTGGTCGAGCGGGAACGCGCAGGTCACCGTGGTACCGCGGCCGACCTCGGAGTCGATCGTCACCGTGCCGTGGTGCAGTTCGACGAAGGATCGCACCAGCGACAGGCCGAGGCCGGCGCCGCGGTGGTGCGAACCGAACGAATTTGTTTCGAACCAGTCGAACACCCGGTCCATCGCATCGGTCGGGATGCCGGGCCCGCGGTCGGTCACCTTGAACACGATGACGCCGTCATTGCGCTCCGCCGACAGCGTTACGGCTTCGCCGGGCGGCGAGAAGCCGACCGCGTTGGAGAGCAGGTTGAACAGCACCTGCCGCACGCGGCGCTCGTCGGCGACGAAGCTGCCGAGGCCCGGCGCGACGTTGATGTCGAGCCGGATATGGCCCTGCACCAGCCGGTCCTGCACGCCCTCGGCGGCGGCTTCCACCGCGGAGCGGATGTCGACGGCGCCGAGATTGAGCGTCATCGCGCCGGCGTCGATGGTGGCGAGGTCGAGGATGTTGTTGATGATCGCGAGCAGCGCGTTGGTCGAGGTGGTGATGTAGCCGAGATATTCGCGCTGCTTCGGCGTCAGCGTGCCGAATGCCGGATCGTCGAGCAGATGCGCGAAGCCGATGATGTTGGTGAGCGGCGAGCGCAGCTCGTAGGACACGTGATGGACGAACTCGATCTTCGTCTCGTCGGCGGCTTCCAGCGCCTCGTTGCGTTCGCGCAGCGCGCGCTCGACATTCACCGACGCGGTGACGTCCTGGAACGTCACCAGCGTTGCGCCGTCCGGCAGCGGCAACGTCGCGCAATCGATCACCATGCCGTCGCGGCGCTCGATGCGCGCCTGCGTCGGCTGGCGGTTGTCGATGGCCGTCACCGCGCCCTTGAGGGCGCGCCAGATCGTGTTGTCGTCATGCTGCGCCTGGCACCAGGCGGTGACGGCGTCGGCATGCGGGCGCTCGCCGAGCGTGCCGGCGGCGAATTTCCACATCGTCTCGAAGGCGGGGTTGTGCAGCCGCACGCGGCCGTCGCTGCCGAACACCGCGACGGCTTCCTTCAGGTGATCGAGCGTCTCGCTCTGCACCTTGATGAGCGCGTCGTAGCGGCGCGCCATCGCAAGCCGCTCGCTGACATCCTCGAACAGATAGATCACGCCGCCTTGCGGATTGGGCATGGTGACGACGCGCAGGCTGCGGCCATCCGGCAGGTGCCACATCGTCTCGTGCGGTTCGACCGCGCGATAGGCTTCGTGAAGCTTGGCCTTCCATTGCCGGAAGTCGTGTTCTTCCGGGAGTTTTCGCGCCGCGCGCAAACGGTCGAGCACGCTGCTGTCGGACGGCGACTGCTCGAGAAAACCGGCGTCGAGTTCCCATAGCGCGCGATAGGCGGCGTTATGGAAAGCGAGCTGCTGATGGGCGTCGAACACCGCCACCGCGGTCGGCATTTCATCGAGGATGCGGCGGTGGGCGTCGATCATGCGGCCGAGTTCGGCGCGCATGGTCTCGACCTCGGTGGCTTCGACCGCGATGCCGGCGCTGCCGAAGCCGCTCGGCAGATCGACGACGTCGTAATTGCGGCGCTGGCCGCCGACGATCGCCGGCAGCCGGCCGGTGAATGTTTCGCCCTTGGCGCGGGACTGCGCGATCTGGGTACGGCCGGCGCGGTCGAACATCTCGATGCCGTTGTCGACCGCCTCGGTCGCGTCGGCGGCTTCGATGGCGCGGACGTAAGCGGCGTTGACGAAGGTGAGGAGACCGGTGTCGTCATGCGCCCAGATCGGCGCCGGCAGCGCGTCGATCACGCCGCGCAAGGTCTGCGCGGTGCCGAGCATCAGGTCATGGCGGGCTTTCAGCTCGGCGAGGTCGCGGGCGACGCCGCCGACCGGACGCAGCCGCAGGATCGCGCAGCCGGCGACGACGCGGCCCTCCGCTTCGACCGGCTCGTCGGTCTGCGTCGCAACGGTCAGACGGAAAGCCCGGCCATCGTTGCGCAGCGCCGTCAGGGCTTCGTCGAGCTGGCGCGTGCCGCGCGGGGCGAGCCATGAGCTGAAAGCCAGCAGGCGCCTGGCGTCGGCGCCGGGGAGAAACGGGCTCGGATCGCCGGTCAGCGCCGGCTCGTCATCGTCATTGTTCCAGGCGAGCAGCACCTGAGGCTCGGACATCAGCAGCGTGCGCAGCCGGTCGGTCTCGGCGCGCAGCGCGGCGTTTTCCGTCTGGGCCTGCGCCTCGGCGCGGGCGGCGCGGGCGCGGGTGCGCACCAGCACGATGGTCGCAAGCGTGGCGAACAGCGTGAGGCCGAGCGTCATCGCGAGCCCGGTCATCTCCATCCGGCCGAGGCCGGAGAGCACGGTCAGCGCATGATCGAGCGCGGAGGCACCTTGGGCGTGCGCCGGCACGGTGCCGGCGGCCAGACAGGTCGTGATGGCCAGCGACGCGGCGAATCCGCCGCCCCGCGGACGAGAACGCAGCCTCTCGTTCGTCGTCCGGATCGTCTCCGGCATTCCGAATTGCCCCTGGAGTGCGGGCCGACGTCCGCCACAACGGCCCGCGAATCAACAGACTTTACCCCCAACGGGAATCCGCCCGAAAGAGTCCAGACCGTGAACGTCGCCGCAGCAAAGCCCTGAAATCAGGGCGGATTCCGGAGGTCCGGAAATCAGCGGCCGGTCGAGCCGAAGCCGCCGGCGCCGCGGCCGGTTTCGTCGAGCGACGCGACCTCGACAAGGCGGGCCTGCACAACCGGGGCGACGATCATCTGGGCGATCCGCATGCCGCGCGCGATCTCGACCGGCTCGGCGCCGAGATTGACGAGGATGACCTGCACCTCGCCGCGATAGTCGGCGTCGATGGTGCCGGGCGCGTTGAGCACCGTGACGCCCTGCTTGGCGGCGAGCCCGGAACGCGGGCGCACCTGCGCCTCCATGCCGGGCGGCAGCGCAATGGCGAGGCCGGTCGGCACCAGCGCGCGGGCGCGCGGCGCGATGGTGAGCGGCGCATCGGCCGGCACGGCGGCGAGCAGGTCGAGCCCGGCGGCGTGCGCGGTCTGATACTCCGGCAACGGCAGGTCCTTGCCGTGAGGCAGGCGCGTGACTTTGACCTCGATGCCGCTCATGTCTTTTTCTTCCCCACGATAGTGTCCGCGATGCGCGCGACCAGCATGCGCGCGACCTCGTCTTTGGATTGCGGCGGCCAGTTCTCGACGCCTTGCGCCGAGACCAGCATCACCGTGTTGCTGTCGCCGCCCATGATGCCGGTCTGCGGCGACACGTCATTGGCGACGATCCAGTCGCAGGCTTTCGACTGCAACTTCTTCTGCGCGTTGGCGACGACGTTCTGCGTCTCGGCGGCGAAACCGATCACGAGCTTCGGCCTTTGCTTCGTGCGATGCGCGACGGTGGAGAGAATGTCCGGGTTCTCGACCAGTGCGAGGTCGGGCGCGCGCGCGCCCGGCGCCTTCTTGATCTTCTGGTTGCCGGCATCCTTGACGCGCCAGTCGGCGACGGCGGCGGCGAAGATCGCGATGTCGGCCGGCAGCGCCTTCTCGACGGCGGCCAGCATCTCGCGCGCGCTTTCGACACGAATGACGGAAACCCCTGCGGGATCGGGCAAAGTGACGGGTCCGCTGACGAGCGTCACCTCCGCGCCCGCCGCCGCCGCCGCCGCCGCCATGGCGTGGCCCTGCTTGCCGGACGAACGGTTGGCGATGTAGCGCACCGGATCGATCGGCTCATGCGTCGGGCCCGATGTGATGACGACACGCTTTCCTGCAAGCGGGCGTTCGGACGATGTGGCAAGAAGTTTCTCGACGGCGCCCGCGATCTCAAGCGGTTCCGCCATGCGGCCACGGCCACGCTCGCCGCTTTCCGCCATCTCGCCTTCGTTGGGCCCGATGAAGGCGAAACCGTCCGCTTCGAGCCGCGCGCGATTGCGCTGCGTCGCCTTGTTTGTCCACATATGCGGGTTCATCGCCGGCGCAAGCAGCACGCGCGCGCCGGTCGCGAGCAGGACGGCGGTAGCGAGATCGTCAGCGTGACCGTTGGCGAGTTTCGCCATCAGGTCGGCGGTCGCCGGCGCAACGACGATCAGATCGGCCTCGCGCGCGAGGCGAATGTGACCGACATCGAACTCGCCATCGGCGTCGAACAGGTCGGTGAAGACGCGCTCGCCGGCAATCGCGCCGGCCGACAGCGGCGTGATGAATTGCTGCGCGGCCTTGGTGAGGATGACGCGCACATGCATGTCGCGCTCGCGCATCCGGCGAATGAGATCGAGCGACTTGTAGGCGGCGATGCCGCCGCCGACGACGAGCAGCACGCGCGTCATGTGCGACGATGGCTCGGCGCGCTTGCCACTGGTTTTGCCGGCTGACGGCTTTTCAGCCGGCGCGGGCGTCTCGCCGTCGGCCGCTTCGCGCAGCAGGACGCGAACCTCGTCCTCCATCGAGCGGCCGTTCTTCGCCGCGCGGAGCCGCAGCCGCTGCTTCAGCGCCTCGTCGAGCTGGCGGATGGTGATGCTGGCCACGCGGCGGCCTCCGTCTGGGGGTGATTGCACTGCAATCAGTGCAATCATATCACCAGATAGATCAGCCAGGCCAGCCCGGCCGCGATGGCCCATAAGCCTAAGGTTTTCCAGCGGTCTCGGCGGGCCTCGACCGCGCCGATGGCGGCGATCGTTTCCGGCGCCAGCACCAGTCCGTTGCGGGTGGCGGCGTCGAGCTGGTCCATCAGGGCGCCGGCGCGGGAGAGCAAGGCCGGCACCTGGGCGACGAAGCGGCCGATCTCGCTCGCGCCCTCGACGGCGTCCTCGAGCTTGCCGACCGGGCCGAGGTGCCGCGCCATCCATTCGCGCACCACCGGGTCGGCGGTTTTCCACATATCGAGTCTCGGATCAAGACCGCGCGCGACGCCTTCGACCACCACCATCGTCTTCTGTAGCAGCAGCAGTTCCGGCCGGGTGCGCATGTCGAACAGGCCCGTCACCTCGAACAGCAGCATCAGCAGCTTCGCCATCGAGATGTCTTCGGCGGTGCGGTTATGGATCGGTTCGCCGATGGCGCGGATCGCCTGCGCGAAGCTCTCGACCGAATGATGACGCGGCACATAGCCGGCGTCGAAATGCACCTGCGCGGTGCGCATGTAGTCGCGGGTGATGAAGCCGTAGAGGATTTCGGCGAGGAACAGTCGTTCCTTCGGGCTTAGTCGCCCCATGATGCCGAAATCGACCGCGACCAGCCGGCCTTCGGCATCGACGAACAGGTTGCCGGGATGCATGTCGGCATGAAAGAAACCGTCGCGCAGCGCGTGGCGGAGAAAGCTCTGGATCACCTTTCGGCCGAGCGCGGGCAGGTCGTGCCCGGCGGCGGCGAGCGCCTCGCGGTTGTTGAGCTTGACGCCGTCGATCCATTCCAGCGTCAGTACTTCGCGCGCGGTCAGATCCCAGTTCACGGCGGGCACGCGGAAGTCCTGATCCTCGCGAACGTTCTCCGTCATCTCGGAGAGGGCGGCGGCCTCGAGACGGAAATCCATTTCGATGGCGACCGAGCGCGCCAGCGTCGCCACGATCTCGATGAAACGCAGCCGCCGGGCTTCCGCCGAAAATTTCTCGGCGGTGCGCGCGGCGAAGAAGAACGCATCGAGGTCGGCCTTGAAGCGCCGCTCGACATTGGGCCGCAGCACCTTCACGGCGACAGCCTTGCGGCCTTCAGGAGTCTCGATCTCGGCCTTGTGCACTTGCGCGATGGAGGCGGCGGCGACCGGCGGGCCGAATGTCACAAAGGCCTGCGACACAGGCATTTCCAGAGCCGCGGCGACGGTCGCCTCGGCCTGCGTCTGCGGGAAGGGCGGCATCTGGTCCTGCAGGCTTTCGAGATTTTTTGCGATCACCGTGCCGACGACGTCCGGCCGCGTGGCGAGGAACTGACCGAGCTTGACGTAAGTCGGCCCGAGTCGCGTCAGCGCCGCGGCGAGCCGGCTCTCCGGCGCGCGCGCGCCGGACCGCGCGCTCGGCCGCGCGATGAGCCGCGCGATGCCGATGCCGAATCGCGCCGGCAGCGGCATGCCGGCGGTGTCGGCCAGCGAGAACACGCCTTCGCGGGCGAAGACATATCCGGCACGAATGAGTCGGGTCGTATGCGACAGCAAGGCGATCACAAACGCCAGCCGGAATGCAGCGCGACCACGCCCCCGGTCATCGGCGTATAGCTGACGCGGCGGAAGCCGGCCTGCTCGATCATCTGCGCGAAGGCTTTCGGCTTTGGAAACTTGCGGATCGACTCGACGAGATACTGATAGGCCGCGCGGTCGCCGGTCACCGCCGCGCCGACGCGCGGGATCACGTTGAACGAATAAAGCTCGTAGAGCTTGTCGAGGCCGGGCGTGTCGACTGACGAGAACTCGAGGCAGAGGAACCGCCCGCCGATGCGCAACACGCGATGCGCTTCGTCGAGCGCGCTCTGGATGCGGGGCACGTTGCGGATGCCAAAGGCGATCGTCACGGCGTCGAAGCTGTTGTCCGGGAACGGCAGTTCCTCGGCATTGCCCTCGATGAAGTCGATCACGCCATCGAGGCTGCGCTTCTGCGCGCGCTCGCGGCCGACCGCGAGCATGTTGGCGTTGATGTCGAACACGGTGACGTGGAGGCCCGCGCCGCCGGCATCGACCACCCGCTGCGCGATGTCGCCGGTGCCGCCGGCGAGGTCGAGCAGCTTAAACGGCTTGTCCGAACGCGGCGGGTTCACCGCCGTCACCATCGCCTCTTTCCAGGCGCGGTGCAGGCCGCCGGACATCAGGTCGTTCATCAGGTCGTAGCGTCCGGCGACCGAATGGAACACCTCGTCCACGCGGGCCTGCTTGTCGCCAAGCGGCACGGTTTCGTAGCCGAAATGGGTGTCCTGCTCAGGTGTCCGGGAGGCCGTCATCGCCGATAATCCTTGTCCGGCAGGACCATAGCGCGGCAGCCAGAGGGGCGCTATGTCTGTCGCCCGGACAGGTTAACCATGCCAGAGCTTCCCGAAGTCGAAACCGTGCGCCGCGGCCTCGCGCCGGCCATGGAAGGCGCACGCTTCGCCAAGGTGGAGGCGCGCCGCGCCGATCTGCGCTGGCCGCTGCCGAAGGATTTTGTCGCGCGGCTCGAGGGCGAGACGGTCACCGGCCTCGGTCGCCGCGCCAAATATCTGCTGGCGGACCTGTCTTCCGGCGAGGTGCTCGTCATGCATCTCGGCATGTCCGGCTCGTTTCGCGTCGGCCACGAGCAGGCCAGCGCCTATTATCATGAGAAGGGCAAGCTCGCCGCGCACGACCATGTCGTGTTCCATATGTCGAACGGCGCGGTGGTGACCTTCAACGATCCGCGCCGCTTCGGTTCGATGAAGCTGGTCAAGCGCGCGGAGATGGAACGCGAACCACTGCTGCGCGAGCTGGGTCCCGAACCGCTTGGCAACCAGTTCGATGCCGCGATGCTGGCGGCGGCCTGCGCCGGGAAGAAAACCTCGCTCAAGGCCGCGCTGCTCGATCAGACCATCGTCGCCGGGCTCGGCAATATCTATGTCTGCGAGGCGCTCTATCGCGCGCACCTGTCGCCGAAGCGGCAGGCCTCGACGATTGCGGACCGCAAGGGTGCGCCGAACGAGCGCGCTCATGCGCTGGTCGACGCCATCAAGGCAGTGCTGAGCGACGCCATCGCGGCCGGCGGCTCCTCGCTGCGCGACCACCGCCAGACCGACGGCGAACTCGGCATGTTCCAGCACAATTTCCGGGTCTACGACCGGGAAGGCGAGAAATGCCGCATGCGCGGCTGCAAGGGCAGCATCCGTCGCTTCGTGCAAAACGGCCGCTCGACCTTCTGGTGCCCGGCGTGCCAGAAATAACGATCCAAGCCGTCCGTCGCAGGAGTTGAGCCATGAGCTACCAGAACATCATTGTCGACAAGCAGGGCCGTGTCGGCGTCATCACGCTAAACCGTCCGCAAGCGCTCAACGCGCTCAACATGGCGCTCAAGGCCGAGCTGTCGAAGGCGATCGACGATTTCGAGGCGGACGACGGCATCGGCTGCATGCTCATCACCGGCAGCGAGAAGGCCTTCGCCGCCGGCGCCGACATCAAGGAGATGGCGGACAAGACGTTTATCGAAGCCTTCCTGGGCAATTTCGCCGGCACCTGGGACCGCGCCTCGCGCGCCCGCAAGCCGATCGTTGCGGCGGTCGCCGGCTTCGCGCTCGGCGGCGGCTGCGAACTTGCCATGCAGTGCGACATCGTCATCGCCGCCGACAACGCCAAATTCGGCCAGCCGGAAATCAAGCTCGGCGTCATTCCGGGAATCGGCGGCACGCAGCGGCTCACCCGCGCCATCGGCAAGGCCAAGGCAATGGACATGAATCTGACCGGCCGCATGATGGACGCGAAGGAGGCTGAAGCCTCCGGTCTCGTCGCACGCGTGGTGCCGGCCGACAAGCTGATGGAGGAAGCGATGAAGGTCGCCGATACCATCGCCAATATGTCGCTGCCGTCGGTGCTTGCGGCGAAGGAGGCGGTCAACGCCGCGTTCGAGACGACGCTGGCGCAGGGCGTTGCCTTCGAGCGCCGCCTGTTCCACTCGCTGTTCGCCACCGCCGACCAGAAGGAAGGCATGAAAGCCTTTATCGAGAAGCGTAAGCCGAACTGGACCAACAAGTAGGAGGAGAGGCGTGAGCCTCGAATTCCTCATCACCTCGCTGATCGTCGTCGTCGCGCCGGGAACCGGCGTACTCTACACGCTGGCGACGGGGCTTTCGCGCGGCTCGCGCGCCAGCATGTTTGCCGCGTTCGGCTGCACGCTCGGCATCGTGCCGCACATGGCGGCGGCGATCCTCGGCCTTGCGGCGCTGCTGCACGCCAGCGCCGTCGCGTTCCACACCTTCAAATATGTCGGCGTCGCCTATCTGCTCTATATGGCGTGGAACACGTTGCGCGAACGTGGCGCGCTGAAGGTGGAGAGCGACCTTGACGCCCGCTCGGCGGCGCAGGTCGCGGTGACCGGCGTGCTGATCAACATCCTCAATCCGAAGCTGTCGATCTTCTTCCTCGCCTTCCTGCCGCAGTTCATCCGCGCCGATGAGGCGCAGCCGCTCGCCCGCATGCTCGAACTGAGCGCGGTCTTCATGCTGATGACTTTCGTCGTGTTCGTCGGCTACGGGCTGTTCGCCGCATCGCTTCGCGACCGCGTGATCTCGCGGCCGCGGGTGATGACCTGGCTGCGGCGGACTTTCGCCGGCGCCTTCATCGCGCTGGGGCTGCGGCTGGCGCTGGCGGACCGGTAAAGCACAAACCGAACCGATATTATCGAAACTCCGCTCATTCCCGCGAAAGCGGGAATCCAGAACCAACTCAAACATCTGCTATTGCAGAGTGGACCCCCGCTTTCGCGGGGGTGAGCGGGTAGAGGTCAGATATTCATCTGATAAGTCGCCGGGACCCAGCGATAGGCGTTGCCGGCCTTTTCGATCCAGCCGATCGACGGGAACGGCATGTGGAAGCCGGTCACCATCATCTTCTCGGCGGAGGTCATGGCGAGGATGCGCTTGCGGGTCGCGACCGCCTTCTGCTGGTCGTCGTCGAAGCCGATGGTCCATTCCGGATGCGACGGCGCGCAGACATAGTGCAGGCAGGTATCGGCCCAGATCAGCAGGCTTTTGCCAGCGCTTTCGACATGGAAGGCGGTGAGGCCCGCCGAATGGCCTGAGGCATCGACCGCGCGGATGCCGGGCACCACCTCATCGCCCGACTTGATGAAGGTGGTCTTGTCGGCGAGCGGCGCCATCAGCTTGGTGAACTGCATCTGCGTCGGCTTGCGGGCGTCGCTGATGCCCTCGTTCTTCTTCCAGTAGTCGAACTCGGCAGCGGCAACGACGTAGCGCGCCTTGGGGAATACTTCCTTGCCGGCGCTCATGTTGCCGCCGATGTGGTCGGGGTGGCAGTGGGTGATGCAGATGACGTCGATGTCGTCCGGCTTGTAGCCGGCCTGCGCCAGCCGCTCGACGAGATGGCCGTCCGGCACGCGGCCCTTGAGCGCCTCGTTGTCGCGGGCGAGCGAGCCGTTTCCGGTGTCGAACAGCACGACCTGCTTGCCGGTGTTGACGACGACCGGAACGAAGGGGTGCTCGAACCTGTCGGGGTCGATGTTGTGGGCCTTGGCCAGTTCCGCCACTTCGCCCGGCGCCGCGCCGCCGCCGTGAACGTCGGCGAGTCCGCCGCGCACGGCCAAGCTGTCGAGCACGTTCATCATCTCGAACGCGCCGAGCTTGAAACGATAGAGCGTCGGCCGCAGCGGGCCCTTCATGTCACTGGCCATGATGTTTCCTCGTGATGTTTTCGGTGATGTCTATTGCCGCACGCAGATCACGCGGACCACCGCGCTGCGGGCGTCGGAGGCGCGGTCGTCGTTGGCCGCGGGGGTGACGCGGTTGGCGGCAAGAAAGTTACGGATGGTCTCGGTGGGAATGAGACGCACCGGCGGAATGGACGCGTCGGCGCTGGCGAGCATGATACTGCGGGTTTCCATCATGCCGGCGACGCGGCCCCGCGCGTCGAGTGCCGCGGCGCCGGAGAAGCCCGCGACCGGCATCGGGTCTTTCAGTTCGATCGCCGCCTTGCCGTTCGCGCCGGCAAGCCGCGCCTTCAGCTCGGCCAGCTTGCCGTTGCCGTTCTGGATATGCGGATCGGGAACGCCGACAAGTGTCAAATCGCTGTTCTCAGGCGCGGAGGGGGCAAGCGAGGCGGGCTTGAGATTGCGGCGGCCATAGACGCGCAGCAAAGCCAGACCGTGTTCGTCATCGCGCGCGATCGGCTCGGCATTGCCGATGCCGGACACAACGATGACCTGGCAGCCGTCGACGAGCTTGCGGTCGGTGACGATATGGCCAACGGCGGTGACGACGATGCCGGTGCCGTATTCGACCTTGCGCGTCAGCGCCGCGATCGGCGCGATGCGGCCGGGGAACGGCGCGAAGGCGCTCGCCATCGCCACCATCACCGGCGCGACGATGCCTTCCATCGCCTGGTCGAATTTCATCGTGAAGCCGCGCACCTCGCCGTCGCGGGCGTAAGCGCGCACGGAGAACTTGCGCAAGCCCTGCATGCCGCTGATGATGAAATTATCGGCGCGGATCGCGCTGTACTCGACCTTGCGGTTGGCCGGCTCGTTCTTCATGCGAGCGAACACCGCGGCGAGCGGATCATCGGTCTTGTAACGGAACGTCTCGATCTGGATCTCGCCGTGGCGCGACGACCAGCGTGTGCCCTGATCGGCGAGCGTCGCATGCGGCACCATCTTCGACGGCAGGCCGAGGCGAATGCCGGTCGCGGGATCGGTCACCACACGCCAGCCGAACTGGTCGTCGTGCGTCTTCGCCGCGGCGAGCAGCGTCTCGCGCTCCTGCGCGGTGAGCGGGCCGTTGGCGGATGACTTGTTACGCTTGCGGAACGCTTCGATCGCGGCCGCGATCTGGTCGCCGCTGCGGAAGGCATCTTCGCCGGCGGCCCACAGCAGGGCGGCGCGCACGCCCGCGCGCTGCGAGAACGGAATATCGGCCAAAGGATCGGTCTTGGTGTCTGCCTTGGTCTCCGCTTTGGCGTCGGCCTTGGCGTCTGCTTTGGGGACGACCGGCTCGGCTTTCGCTTCGCGCTTCGGCGGTTCTTTGGCCGCCTCTTTGGCCGGTTCCTTTTCGGCCGCGGGTTTTGCTGTGGTCTTCTTCTCCGGCGCCTTCGCGTCGGGTTTGTCTGCGGCGGCTTTCTGCTCGGCGGGTTTCGGTGCCGGCTTTGCTGCGGCAGGTTTCGGCTTGGCGGTCTTGGTGTCGCTGGTGGCCGTATTATCGGCCGGCGCGGCGTTCGCTGCCGCGCTTTCGGCTGCAGGGATATAGCGGCCGTTGTTGTCGAGTTCCTGCGCGGCTGCGAATCCGCCGGTGACGGCAAGGACCGCCGCAACGATAGGGATCATCAAACCGGCACGCATCACGTTAACGCCCTGGTCGCGCTCATCGTGCGGCCACCATAGATGATGAGCAGGGGTGCGCAACCTGCCCGGCCGCTGCGCGCTGCCAGCGGTTTCAGATGGTGAATTAGGGGCGGCAGACTGGCCAAAAGCACCGCGCCGCCATAGGTTTATCGCCCATGCTCGACGCGCAGGAACTCGAACGTTACGCCCGCCACATCGTGCTGCGCGAGGTCGGCGGCCCCGGCCAGGCGAAACTCAAGGCTGCCCGTGTTCTCGTGGTCGGCGCCGGCGGGCTCGGTGCGCCGGCATTGATGTACCTCGCGGCGGCGGGCGTCGGCCGGATCGGCATCGTCGATGACGATACGGTGTCGCTGTCGAACTTGCAGCGGCAGGTGATCTTTTCAACCGGCGATGTCGGCGCGCCGAAGGCGGAGCGCGCGGGCGCCGCGATCGCACGGCTCAATCCGCATGTCGCGCTTGACGTCTACAATGAGCGGCTGACGGCAGCAAACGCGCTCGACCTCCTCGCGCAATACGATGTCGTGGCGGACGGCTCGGATAATTTCGCGACGCGCTATCTCGTCTCCGATGCGTGTTACTTCGCGAAGAAGCCGCTGGTCGCCGCCGCGCTTGGCGTGTTCGACGGCACGCTGACGACGATCCGCGCGCATGAAAGACGCGCCGATGGAACGCCCAACCCGAGCTATCGCTGCGTGTTCCCCGAGCCGCCGCCCGCGGGTTCAATTCCCGCCTGTTCCGAGGCCGGCATTCTCGGCGCGCTGCCCGGCATTCTCGGTTCGATGATGGCGCTCGAGGTGATCCGTGCCATTGTCGGTTTTGGCGAAGGATTGGTCGGGCGGCTGTTGATGGTCGACGCGCGCGACATGCGCTTCGAGACGGTCAATTACGGCTGGGACGACAACAATCCACTGTCGGGTCGGAATCCGACGATACGGGACTTGTCGATCCACGCCTGACGGCGTGCATCACAGCATCGACGGCAGCACGCGGTCAGGCGGCCTGTGGCCATCCATGAAGGTTTTGATGTTGATGATGACCTTCTCGCCCATGTCGACGCGGCCTTCGAGCGTCGCCGAGCCCATGTGGGGCAGCAGCACGACCTTGCCGGCGCGCGCGAGCTTGACGAGCTTAGGGTTCACCGCCGGCTCCTGCTCGAATACGTCGAGGCCCGCGCCGGCGATCTCGTCGGCCTCCAGCATGCGCGCCAGCGCGTTTTCGTCGATCACCTCGCCGCGCGCGGTGTTGACGATATAGGCGTCCTCGCGCATCAGCTTCAGCCGGCGCGCCGAAAGCAGATGATAGGTCGCTGGCGTGTGCGGGCAATTCACCGAGACGATGTCCATGCGGGCGAGCATCTGGTCGAGGCTCTCCCAATAGGTGGCGTCGAGTTCTTCCTCGACGCGCGTCGGGACGCGGCGGCGGTTGTGATAATGAATCTGCAGGCCGAAGGCGCGGGCGCGCCGCGCCACCGCCTGGCCGATGCGGCCCATGCCGATGATGCCGAGCCGCTTGCCCCAGATACGGTGACCGAGCATCCAGGTCGGCGACCAGCCGTCCCAATCCTTGTCGGAGGTGAGAACCTGCGAGCCTTCGGCGAGCCGGCGCGGCACGCTGAGGATCAACGCCATCGTCATGTCGGCGGTGTCCTCGGTCAGCACGCCGGGCGTATTGGTGACGGTGATGCCGCGCTGGATCGCGGAGGCGACGTCGATATTGTCGACGCCGTTGCCGAAATTGGCAATCAGCTTGAGCTGTTCGCCGGCTTTCGACAGCACCGAGCTGTCGATCTCGTCGGTGACGGTCGGCACCAGCACATTGGCGGTCTTTACCGCCTCGGCGAGCTGAGCGGCGGACATCGGCTTGTCGTCGTCGTTGAAGCGGACGTCGAACAGCTCGCGCATCCGCAATTCGACGCGGTCGGGCAGCTTGCGGGTGACGACCACCAGAGGTTTCTTGATCTTCGGCATTCGTTCCGCCCTATGGCCCGCGGCCTGTTCTTCACCCGCCTGCCGTTCAGGTCTCTTTAACCCCGGTCACCGACACTGTAACCCCGGTTACCGGCCCTTCCCCCGGGGGCGAAGGGCTCTCGACAGCGGCAACGGCAGTATTTCCTACCAGATGGTTGTCACAAGAAAAAGCAGCGGCTCGGAGGCGTGTCTGCGTGCGTTCGGCATTCTGCTGGCCGCGCTGATGCTTGCCGTTGCGGTGCTCGGCGGCCGGCCGGCCGCGGCCGCCGGGGATACGACCGGCTCGGTCTCGGGCCTCCAGGTGCCGCGCTTCGTCAGCCTAAAGTCGGACCGGGTCAATGCGCGGGTCGGCCCGAACCGCGACCAGGACGTCCGCTTCGTCTATACGCGGGCCGGGATGCCGGTCGAAATCATCGCCGAATTCGAAAACTGGCGGCGGATCCGCGACTGGGAGGGTTCCGAAGGCTGGGTCTACCATGCGCTGCTGTCCGGCAAGCGCACCGCGGTCGTGGTGCCGAAGAAGAAGGAAGAAATAGTGCCGTTGCATCACGACGCCGATGCCGCGTCGGCTGTTGTCGCCAAGCTGCAGGACGGCGTGCTGATGAATTTGAAGTCCTGCGACGGGAAATGGTGCCGGGTCGCCGGCAAGAATTTCGAGGGCTATATCGAGCAGGAGCGCCTGTGGGGCGCCTATCCGAACGAGAAGGTCGACTAGCGCCGAGGGGACAAAAGGACCAAGGATCGGCTAGCAAAAAGCCCGGCTAACCGCCGGGCTTTTGTTTTGAAACCGAAGCTTTGAAACGAAAGCTTGCGCGATCAGCTCTTGCGGCGAAGGCGAACCACGACATCGACGCGGGCGATCTCGTAGCCTTCCGGCGCGACCGGCGTCTTGTCGAGCGAGAATTCGGCGTTCGGAACGTCGAACAGTTCGTTCTCGCTCTCGATGAAAAAGTGGTGATGGTCGGTGACGTTGGTGTCGAAGTAAGCCTTCGAGCCGTCGACCGCGACGGGGCGCAGCAGGCCCGCATCGGTGAACTGGTGAAGCGTGTTGTAGATCGTCGCCAGCGAGACCGGCACCTTGGCGCGGGTCGCTTCCTCGTAAAGCATTTCAGCGGTGAGGTGACGATCGCCCTTGTTGAACAGCAGCCAGCCGAGCGCCATGCGCTGACGGGTCGGACGCAGACCGACCTGACGCAGCATTTCCTTCACGTCGTGCCAGGGGCACCCGTTCATCTCGGTGCGGTCGGGAGTCGACGCCGCTTCCGGCTTGAGCGTGCGGCTGACGACAACGGTACGAGCTTCGGCCATTTCGAATTCCTGAACTGACAGCCTCCGGTGTCGGGAATCCGGGGGCGCCTTTTTACTAAACTCGCCAGAAACATATACGAATGACGCCGCCAGATGCAACTCTTTCGCAACAAACAGGAAATTGTGCATGTCAGTTCCGTGATCCGCTGCGCCGGAAAGGCGGCTACCGGCGAACAGAGCCCGCTGCAGGAAAGCCGTGGAATCTTTGCCGCTTTTGCCTCCTAATGTTAGGACTTGCGGCAGCAGACTGGCCACCTCGGCCTCCCAGATTGGAATGATTATGAACGAGCGACGCAGCAGCTATGAATATGAGGAATTGCTGGCCTGTGGCCGCGGCGAGTTGTTCGGGGCCGGTAATGCGCAACTGCCGCTGCCGCCGATGCTGATGTTCGACCGCATCGCCGAGATTTCGGAAACCGGCGGTGAACACGGCAAGGGGATGATCCGCGCGGAACTCGACGTGAAGCCGGATCTCTGGTTCTTCGGCTGCCACTTCAAGGGCGATCCCGTGATGCCGGGCTGCCTCGGCCTCGATGCGTTGTGGCAGTTGCTCGGCTTCTTTCTCGGCTGGCTCGGCTCGCCGGGCAAGGGACGCGCGCTCGGCCTTGGCGAGTTGAAATTTTCCGGCCAGGTGCTGCCGAGCGTGAAGAAGGTCGTCTACGGCGTCGAGCTGAAGCGCGTGATGCGCTCCAAGCTGGTGCTCGGCGTCGCCGACGGCTGGCTGTCGGCCGATGGCAACGTTATTTATCGGGCGAGCGACCTGAAGGTCGGTCTGTTCAAGCAGGACGAGGCGCCGCAAGCCAGCGGTGCCTGAACCTAGCGTTGGGCCGGTTGCTGGATTGTCCCGCCGGTCCCATTTGAATGCTAACGTGGCCTTGAAGGTCGAGGAACGAAAGTCAACGTTATGAGGCGTGTGGTCGTTACTGGGATGGGCATCGTTTCGTCCATCGGCAACAACACCCAGGAAGTGCTGGCGAGCCTGCGCGAAGCCAAGTCCGGCATCGTGCGCGCCGAGAAGTATGCCGAGCTGGGCTTCCGCTGTCAGGTGCATGGCGCGCCGACGCTCGCGCCTGAAGAGGCGGTCGACCGCCGTGCGATGCGCTTCCTCGGCGGCGGCGCGGCCTGGAATCACGTCGCGATGGAGCAGGCGATCCGCGACGCCGGGCTCGAGGAGAGCGACGTCTCCAACGAACGCAGCGGCATCATCATGGGTTCGGGCGGACCGTCGACCCGCGCCATCGTCGATGCCGCCGACACCGCGCGCACCAAGGGTCCGAAGCGCGTCGGTCCCTTCGCGGTGCCGAAGGCGATGTCGTCGACCGCCTCCGCGACGCTCGCGACCTGGTTCAAGATCAAGGGCGTCAACTATTCGATCTCGTCGGCCTGCGCGACATCCAACCATTGCATCGGCAATGCCGCGGAGATGATTCAGTACGGCAAGCAGGACGTGATGTTCGCCGGCGGCTGCGAGGAGCTCGACTGGACGCTGTCGGTGCTGTTCGATGCGATGGGCGCGATGTCGTCCGGCTACAACGACACTCCGGGAAAAGCCTCGCGCGCCTATGACGCCAACCGCGACGGCTTCGTCATTGCCGGCGGCGCCGGCGTGCTGGTGCTCGAAGAATATGAGCGCGCCAAGGCGCGCGGCGCGAAGATCTATGCCGAAGTCGCCGGCTACGGCGCGACGTCGGACGGCTACGACATGGTGGCGCCGTCGGGCGAGGGCGCCAAGCGTTGCATGCGCATGGCGCTGGCCAACGTCAAGGCGCCGGTCGACTACATCAACCCGCACGCTACTTCAACGCCGGTCGGCGATCTGAAAGAGATCGAGGCGATCCGCGAGGTGTTCGGCGCCAAGGCGCCGGCGATTTCCGCGACCAAGTCGCTGACCGGACATTCGCTCGGCGCCGCTGGCGTGCAGGAGGCGATTTATTCGCTTCTGATGATGAACAGCGGCTTCATCTGCGAAAGCGCCAATATCGAAACGATCGATCCCGCCTTTGCCGACATGCCGATCGTCCGCGAGCGGCGCGACAATGTTTCCCTCGGTTGCGTGCTGTCGAATTCGTTCGGCTTCGGCGGCACCAACGCTTCCATCGTCTTCAAGCGAACCGACGCATGAACCATCCCGCAAGCCTGATCCCGGCGCAGTCGGCCACGGCCGCGTCGTCCCTTTGTCGTCACCCTGTCACAGCGCCGCGCGAGTCTCGCATATCTGCGATTCGCGATGGGGCAGCGCATGGACAGCGGTTCCGGAAGCTCGGTGGTTCCCTTCGTTCCGCGGAGGCCCGTCATGGCTTCTGAGGCGAAGAACAACACCGGCGGTCTGATGCAGGGCAAGCGCGGCCTCATCATGGGGGTCGCCAACGATCATTCGATCGCCTGGGGCATTTCCCAGGCGCTTTTCAATCAGGGCGCCAAGCTCGCCTTCACCTATCAGGGCGAGGCGCTGGGCAAGCGGGTGAAGCCGCTCGCCGCGTCGGTCGGTTCCGACTTCATGCTGGAATGCGACGTCGAAAGCATCGCCAGCGTCGATAAGGTCTTCACGGAGATCGGCAAGCAGTGGGGCGGGCTCGATTTTCTCGTCCATGCCATCGGCTTCTCCGACAAGAATGAGCTGAAGGGCCGCTACGCCGACACGACGCGCGAGAATTTCGTGCGCACCATGGTGATCTCGTGCTTCTCCTTCACCGAAGTCGCCAAGCGCGCCGCCGCCATCATGCCGCAGGGCGGCAGCATGCTGACGCTGACCTACAACGGCGGCGATCGCGCCATGCCGAATTACAACGTGATGGGGCTCGCCAAGGCGGCGCTCGAATCCTCGGTGCGCTATCTCGCGGTCGATTTCGGCGGCCAGGGCATCCGCGTCAACGCGATCTCGGCGGGGCCGATCCGCACGCTGGCCGGCGCCGGCATCAACGATGCGCGCTATATGTTCGCCTTCCAGCAGAAATATTCGCCGTTGCGCCGCGGCGTGACGCTCGAAGACCTCGGCGGCGCAGGGCTTTATCTGCTGTCGGACTTGTCCGGCGGCGTGACCGGCGAAATCCATTTCGTCGATGCCGGTTATAACGTCATCGCCATGCCGCAGCCCGATGCACTGCGCGAGAACGGCATCGCTTCCGGCTATACCGCGCCCGGCAAGGACGCCTCCTAGCAAAGCCACAGCTGCAAAGACAAACGGCCGGGACAAAGTCCCGGCCGTTTTCGTTTCCAGTGCCGATGACGCTTACGCGCTCTGCCGTAGCGTCTCGCCGGGCAGTTCGAAGCGGTCGGCGTTCATCACCTTGTTCCAGGCGGCGATGAAGTCCTTGACGAACTTCTCCCTGGAGTCGGTGCAGGCATAGACTTCCGCGAAGGCGCGAAGCTGCGAGTGCGACCCGAACACCAGGTCGACGCGCGTGCCGGTCCACTTGAGCTCTTTGGTTTTCCGGTCACGGCCCTCGTAGAGGTTGTCGTCCTTCTTCGACCACACCGTGCCCATGTCAAGCAGGTTGACGAAGAAGTCGTTGGTCAGCTTGCCCGGCGTCTTGGTGAAAACGCCATTCTTGGAGTCCTCGGCATTGGCGCCGAGCACCCGCAGGCCGCCGAGCAACGCCGTCATCTCCGGTCCTGTGAGGGTCAGGAGCTGCGCCTTGTCGATCATGGCTTCTTCCGGATGCATGAACTGCCGGCCGCTGAGATAGTTGCGGAACGCATCGGCACGCGGTTCGAGCGGCGCGAAGGAGTCGACGTCGGTTTGCTCCTGCGACGCATCCATCCGGCCCGGAATGAAGCCGACCTTGGCGTTGACGCCGGCATCCTTCGCCGCCTTCTCCACCGCAGCCGCGCCGCCGAGCACGATCAGATCGGCGAGCGAGACCTTCTTGCCGAAGTCCTTCTGGATCGCTTCGAGCTTCCCCAGCACCGTCTTGAGCTGCGCCGGGTTGTTGACCTTCCAGTCCTTCTGGGGGCTGAGACGGACGCGCGCACCGTTGGCGCCGCCGCGCTTGTCGGAGCGGCGGAACGTCGAGGCCGAGGCCCATGCCGCCGAGACGAGCTGCGACACGGTGAGGCCCGACGCGAGGATCTTCGCCTTGAGATCGGCGATGTCCTTGTCGTCGATGAGCTTGTGATCGACGGCCGGGATCGGATCCTGCCAGATCAGCACTTCCTTCGGCACCATCGAACCGAGATAGCGCACGCGCGGGCCCATATCGCGGTGGGTCAGCTTGAACCAGGCGCGGGCAAACGCGTCCGCGAACTGATCCGGATTCTCATAGAATCGCCGCGAGATCTTGCCGTACTCGGGATCGAAGCGCAGCGACAGGTCGGTGGTCAGCATCGTCGGCCGATGTTTCTTCGACTTGTCGAACGCATCCGGCACATCGGCCTTGGCGTTCTTCGCCACCCACTGCTTGGCGCCGGCCGGGCTCTTGGTCAGCTCCCACTCGTTCTCGAACAGGTTCTTGAAGAACAGGTTGCTCCATTCGGTGGGCTTCTGCGTCCAGATGACTTCCGGGCCGCCGCCGATCGCGTCGGCGCCCATGCCGCTGCCATGCGTGCTCTTCCAGCCGAGGCCCTGATCCTCGATCTCGGTCGCTTCCGGCGCCGGACCGACCAGCGACGGATCGCCCGCGCCGTGGGTCTTGCCGAACGTATGACCGCCGGCGATCAGCGCCACCGTTTCCTCGTCATTCATCGCCATGCGGAAGAACGTCTCGCGGATATCCTTCGCCGCGGCGACGGGATCAGGATTGCCGTTCGGCCCTTCCGGGTTGACGTAAATGAGGCCCATCTGCACCGCACCGAGCGGCTCCGAGAGCTGGCGCTCGCCGGAATAGCGTTCGTCACCGAGCCAGGTGCCTTCCGGGCCCCAATAAAGCTCTTCCGGCTCCCATACATCGGCGCGGCCGCCGGCAAAGCCGAAGGTCTTGAAGCCCATCGATTCCAGCGCGGCGTTGCCGGCCAGCACCATCAGGTCGGCCCACGACAGCTTGCGGCCGTATTTCTGCTTGATCGGCCACAGCAGCCGGCGCGCCTTGTCGAGGTTGACGTTGTCCGGCCACGAGTTGAGCGGCGCGAAGCGCTGCTGTCCCGCGCCGGCGCCGCCGCGGCCGTCAGTGATGCGATAGGTGCCGGCCGAATGCCAGGCGAGACGGATCATCAGGCCGCCGTAGTGACCGAAGTCCGCCGGCCACCACTCCTGCGAGTCCGTCATCAGCGCCTTGAGGTCTTTCATCACCGCGTCGAGATCGAGGCTCTGGAATTCCTTGGCGTAGTCGAAACTCGCATCCATCGGATCGGAGAGCTTCGAATTGGTGTGCAGCATCTGGATATCCAGATGATCGGGCCACCAGTCGCGGTTGGTAGGACCGCGCGATCCCGTGAAGGGACATTTGCCCGCGTTCTTGTCGTCAGTCTTTGCGTCCATCTCTCTCTCCCGATTTCGTTCGGTCGTGTTCTTCGAATTGTTCCGTATCTAAACCTTATGGCGTTCACGAGCCATGGCCGGCGGGATTGTGCAGCCTTGCTGCTGCCGTAGCCTGGCCTGGCGTGCCCCGCGCTGTCCGCCTGCTGGTCCGGATCGGTGAGCCCTCTCATGGGCTTGCAATTTCAGCTTGCTCCAGATCGTCGATAAGGTCTAATCGTATTCTCTGGAACAGGTGATAAGAATATCTAATCATCATGATTACTTTGCGTCAGCTCCGATATCTGACCGCGCTTTCCCGGCACATGCATTTCGGGCGGGCGGCGGAAGACTGCTCGGTGACGCAGCCGGCGCTGTCGATGCAGATCAAGGAGCTGGAAAGCGAGCTTGGCGTCGAACTGGTCGAGCGGCGTGCCGGCGAGATCGCGATGACCGACGTGGGCGCCGAAGTGGTGCGCCGCGCCGAGCGCGTGCTGTCCGAAGCGCGCGATCTGCAGGACTTCGCGCGCCATCGCGGCCAGTTGCTGAGCGGCCGTTTGCAGTTCGGCGTCATTCCCTCGCTCGCGCCTTACGTCCTGCCGAAAGTCCTGCCCGAGCTGCAGCGTCGGTTCCCCGATTTGCAGATCGAGCTGCGCGAAACGCAGACGCGCATGCTGCTCGACGAACTGACGCGCGGTTCGCTCGACGCGGTGCTGCTGGCGCTGCCGGTTCACGACTCCGAGCTTGAGACCCGCGAGATTTTTCACGACCCGTTCCTGCTCGCCGTGCCATCGAATGACTGCCAGCGCGGCGGCGGTCGCGTCTCCGCCAAGGATATCGACCAGAAGCGGCTGATCCTTCTCGAAGAGGGCCACTGTTTGCGCGATCAGGCCTTGGCGCTGTGCGCGAGCGAGCGGCGCGACTCCGCGCTCGGCGCGACCAGCCTTGCGACGGTGATGCAGATGGTGGCGAACGGTTACGGCGTCACGCTGCTGCCGAAGATTGCCATCGACGTCGAGCTGCGCGATGACCGCGTCAAGCTGCTGCGCTTCTCCGATCCCGCCCCCGGCCGGGCGGTCGGGCTCGCGTGGCGGCGCACCTCGCCGCGCAAGGCGGACTTCGTTGCGCTCGGCGACATCATCGCCGAGACGCTGAAGGTGCAGTGACGGCTATCAATTTCAAAAAACAGTCAAGTTCCCTGTTCATCCCCGCGAAAGCGGGGATCCACCTAAAGAAAAATAAAACTGGATTCCCGCTTGCGCGGGAATGAGCGGAGGATAATTAAAAAAAAGGCCGGGCAATGCCCGGCCTCTTTCATTCGTTGCAGCCGAAGATTTACTCGGCGCTGGCGGCCTGCTGGTCGTCGCCGTCCTTCTTGTTCTCGATGTCCTCGCCGGTGGCCTGATCGACCGCCTTCATCGACAGGCGGACCTTGCCGCGATCGTCGACGCCGAGCAGCTTGACCTTGACCTTGTCGCCTTCCTTGACGACGTCGTTGACCTTGTTGACGCGGTTCTTCGCCAGCTGGCTGATGTGAACGAGGCCGTCTTTGGCGCCGAAGAAGTTCACGAAAGCGCCGAAGTCCATCACCTTGACGACCGTGCCCTCGTAGATGTGGCCGACTTCCGGATCGGAGGCGATCGACTTGATCCAGTTGATCGCCGCCTTGATCGACTCGCCGTTGGCAGAGGCGACCTTCACGGAGCCGTCGTCCTCGATGTTGATCTTGGCGCCGGTCTTCTCGACGATCTCGCGGATCACCTTGCCGCCGGTGCCGATCACTTCGCGGATCTTGTCGGTCGGGATCTTGAAGGTCTCGATGCGCGGAGCATGCTCGCCAAGCTCGGCGCGGGCCGAGGTCAGCGCCTTCGACATCTCGCCGAGGATGTGCAGGCGGCCGTCCTTCGCCTGGGCGAGGGCGGTCTTCATGATCTCCTCGGTGATGCCGGCGATCTTGATGTCCATCTGCAGCGAAGTGATGCCGCTTTCGGTGCCGGCCACCTTGAAGTCCATGTCGCCGAGATGATCCTCGTCGCCGAGGATGTCCGACAACACGGCGTAGCGCTTGTCCTCGAGGATGAGGCCCATCGCGATGCCCGCGGTCGGCCGCTTCAGCGGAACGCCGGCATCCATCAGCGCGAGCGAGCCGCCGCACACCGAGGCCATCGAGGACGAGCCGTTCGACTCGGTGATCTCCGAGACGACGCGGATCGTGTAGGGGAACTCTTCCTTCGACGGCAGCATCGGGTGAATCGCGCGCCAGGCGAGCTTGCCGTGGCCGATCTCGCGGCGCTTGGTGCCGCCCATGCGGCCGGTCTCGCCGACCGAGTAGGGCGGAAAGTTGTAGTGCAGCAGGAACGTTTCTTTATAGGTGCCCTGCAGCGCGTCGATCCACTGCTCGTCCTCGCCGGTGCCGAGCGTGGTGACGACCAGCGCCTGCGTCTCGCCGCGGGTGAAAAGCGCGGAGCCGTGGGCGCGCGGGAGCACGCCGACTTGCACGTCGATCTGGCGCACGGTCTTGGTGTCGCGGCCGTCGATGCGCTTGCCGGTGTCGAGCACGTTCCAGCGCACGATCTTGGCTTCCAGCTCCTTGAATACGCCGGCGACCTTGATCTTGTCGTGCTTGGGCTCGGCGCCTTCCGGGAAGTAGTGGTCCATCACCGTCTTCTTGACGGCGGCGACGGCGTTCTGGCGCTCCTGCTTGCGCGGGATCGCGTAAGCGGCGCGCAGATCCTTCTCGCAGATGCCGAGCATTTCCTTTTCCAGCGCCGCGTTGTCCGGGATCTGGTGGTCGCGCGGATCCTTGGCGGCCTTCTCGGCGAGCTGGATGATGGCGTTGATGACCGGCTGGAAGTGCCGGTGACCGAACATCACCGCGCCGAGCATGATGTCTTCCGAAAGCTCCTTGGCTTCCGACTCCACCATCATCACGGCATCCTGCGTGCCGGCGATGACGAGGTCGAGTTGGCTCTCCTTCATCTCTTCGAGAGTCGGATTGAGCACATACTCGTTGTTGGCGAAGCCGACACGGGCGGCGCCGATCGGGCCCATGAAGGGCGCGCCGGACAAGGTCAGCGCCGCCGAGGAGGCGACCATCGCGAGAATATCCGGATCGTTTTCGAGGTCGTGCGAGAGCGTCGTCACGATCACCTGCGTCTCATTGCGCCAGCCTTCGGCGAACAGCGGACGCACCGGGCGGTCGATCAGGCGGGAGACCAGCGTCTCCTTTTCGGTCGGCCGGCCTTCGCGCTTGAAGTAGCCGCCGGGAATGCGGCCGGCTGCGTAGAATTTTTCCTGGTAGTCGACGGTGAGCGGGAGGAAGTCGACGCCTTCGCGCGGCGCCTTCGCCGCGACGACCGTGGCGAGAACCGTGGTTTCGCCGTAGGTGGCGAGCACGGCGCCGTCGGCCTGGCGCGCTATGCGCCCCGTCTCGAGAACGAGCTTGCGCCCGCCCCAATCGAGTTCAACTCGATGCATATCGAACATAGTTTTCGTCTTTCATGGGTTTCGGCGCGGCCCGAAAGCCATGAGCAAGACGGCGAGACACTGTCGCGCGCGCGGATCGCGCTCCGTGCAACAGTGTCCGGCGATCCTGCCATGGCTTGTCGAAGCCTTGCCTTGGCGGCCGGACGAACCCTTTCGTCCGGTCCAGAATGCCGGCGGCGCGTATCGCCGCCTGGCCAGATCAGCGAACGCAAATGGCATTCGCTCATGGAACGCGCGGGAGCATGCGTCCCGCGCGAAGCGACTTAGCGGCGGATGCCGAGCTTTTCGATCAGCGACTTGTAGCTCGTCTCGTTGCTGCGCCGCAGGTAGTCGAGCAGCTGGCGGCGCTGGCTGACGAGCTTGAGCAGACCACGGCGGGAATGATTGTCCTTGGCGTGGGTCTTGAAGTGCTCGGTGAGATTGTTGATGCGTTCGGAGAGGATCGCGATCTGCACTTCCGGCGAACCGGTATCGCCCTGCTTCTGCGCGAACTCTTTGATCACTTCAGCCTTGCGGCTGGCGGTAACCGACATCGGTCATACGTCCTTTGACTGCGACCCGGCTCGGCCCACGAGCCCGGTCAGGTTGAACACGCGCTTGGGGACGATTTCGCCGTGGTCCATTTCGCCGAGTGCGAGCAATTGGCCCGCAACCGTCACATAGACCGTGCCGCGAAAATTGGGCGCGTCCCGTCCGCGCAACAAAACGGCCTGGCCCCTTGCGAGCCTTGCCGCATCTGCCCGGCTGACGGCCAGCACCGGGATGTCGTCCAGTGCGGTCTCGACGGGCATGAGCGCGTCGGCGAGGCTAGCCTCGCCGGCTGCGGCTCTATGACATAGGGCCTCCAGTTGTTCCAGCAAAATCATGGTTTTCTCGGCAAACGGGCCGACCGAGACCCGCCGCAGGGCGCAAACATGGCCAAAACAGCCCAAAGCGCGGCCCATATCGCGCGCCAGCGACCGGACATAGGTGCCTTTGCCGCATTCGGCCTCGAAAACCGCATGGTCGGGGTCCGGCCGCTCGACCAGCGCCAGCCGGTGGATGTCGACCGGACGGGCGGCAAGTTCGACCGCGGCGCCGTCGCGGGCGAGGTCGTAGGCGCGCTCGCCGTCCACCTTGATCGCGGAGAACTTCGGCGGCGTCTGCTCGATGCGGCCGGTGAAGGCGGGCAGCAGCGCGCGGATCGCGGCCTCGTCGGGGCGGGCGTCGCTCGTCTGCGTGACGCGGCCCTCGCTGTCGTCGGTGTCGCGCTCCTCGCCCCACAGCACGGTGAAGCGGTAGAGCTTGCGGCCATCCATCACAAAGGGGACGGTCTTGGTGGCCTCGCCCATCGCGATCGGCAGGCAGCCGGACGCGAGCGGATCGAGTGTGCCGGCATGGCCGCAGCGTTTCGCCGAAAACAGCCGCTTGATGACGGCGACGGCGTGGGTCGAGGTCATGCCCAGCGGCTTGTCGAGCACGACCCAGCCGTGGACGTCGCGCTTGTCGCGCCTGAACTGCGCTTTGCGCGGCTTCTTTCCGCCCTCATCCCGAGGAGGCGCGGAAGGGTGCGTCTCGAAGGATGAGGCGCTCTCATGGTTCGAGGCGGCGCCGGGCGTCTCCTCACCGTGAGGCTGGGCAAGCCTCTGCAGAATGTCCTTGTTCATCGTCACTCGTCGTCCCCGTCGAGGTCGCGCGACACGGAGGGCGAGCGCAGCAGCTTGTCGATGCGCTCCGCCTCGTCGAAACGCTCGTCGAGGCGGAAGCGCAGATCGGGCGCAAACTTCAGATTGACGCGGTGGGCGATCTCGCCGCGCAGGAACTTCTTGTTGCGTTCGAGCGCCGCCAGCACCGCCTGGCCGTCCCTGCCGCCGAGCGGCATGATGTAGACGGTGGCGAGCCGCATGTCGGCGGTCATCTTCACCTCCGGCACGGTGATCATGTGGCTTTCGATCACCTCGTCATGGACGTCGCCGCGCGTCAGCAGCTCTGCTACGGCGTGACGCACCAGTTCGCCGACGCGCAACTGGCGCTGCGAGGCGTTGGGTCCGCTGTCGCGGTGTTTTTTCGTTCGGGCCATTAAATTGTGACTCTCAATTCGTCATGCCCGGCTTTATGCCGGGCATCCACGTCTTCCTTCATCGTTTAGAAGCAAGACGTGGATGGCCGGGACAAGCCCGGCCATGACGGATGAAAAATAGGCGGATACTTCAAGCCTACGCAGTGAGAATTGGACTCACAGCGAGCGCTGTATCGTCTCCACCCGGTAACATTCGATGACGTCGCCGGCGCGCATGTCCTGATAGTTTTCAAAGGCCATGCCGCATTCCATGCCGGCGGCGACTTCCTTCACATCGTCCTTGAAGCGCTTGAGCTGCGAAAGCTTGCCTTCGTGGATGACCACATTGTCGCGGATGAGGCGGACATTGGCGCCGCGTTCCACGGTGCCGTCGGTGACGCGGCAGCCGGCGATCTTGCCGACCTTCGAGATGTTGAACACCTCGAGTATCTGCGCATTGCCGAGCATGGTCTCGCGCAGCGTCGGCGCGAGCAGACCCGACATCGCCTTCTTCACGTCGTCGACGAGATCGTAGATGATGTTGTAGTAGCGGATTTCGATGCCGCTGCGTTCCGCCGCCTCGCGCGCTTCCTTGTGCGCGCGTACGTTGAAGGCGATGATCGGAACGCCGGAGGCTTCCGCCAGCGTGACATCGGACTCGGTGATGCCGCCGACGCCGCCATGCAGCACGCGCGCGGCGACCTCGTCGGTGCCGAGCTTTTCCAGCGCGCCGACGATCGCTTCGAGCGATCCCTGCACGTCGGCCTTCACCACCAGCGGGAATTCCTTGCGGCCGGCGGTCTTCGCCTGCGCCATCATCTGCTCGAGCGAGCCGCGCATGCCGGCGGAGCGCGCGACCTGCTTTTCGCGCTTCTGGCGGGCGCGATAGTCGGTGACTTCGCGGGCGCGGGCCTCGTTCTCGACGACGGCGAGACGGTCGCCGGCTTCCGGCGTTCCGGAGAAACCGAGCACTTCGACCGGGGTCGACGGGCCGGCGGTTTCGACGGCGTTGCCGGTGTCGGAGACGAGGGCGCGCACGCGGCCCCACTCCGCGCCGGCGACCACGATGCCGCCGGGCCGCAGGGTGCCGCGCTGAACCAGTACGGTCGCGACCGGGCCGCGGCCGCGGTCGAGCTTCGCTTCGATGACGGTGCCTTCGGCGGCGCGCGTCGGATTGGCCTTGAGGTCGAGCAGTTCGGCCTGCAGGCCGATCATCTCGAGCAGCTTGTCGATGCCGGTCCGCTTCAGCGCCGAAACCTCGACCTCGACGACGTCGCCGCCCATCGATTCCACCTGCACTTCGTGCTGGAGGAGGTCGGTGCGCACGCGGGTCGGGTTGGCGTCGGGCTTATCCATCTTGTTGATGGCGACGATGATCGGAACCTTGGCCGCCTTGGCGTGATTGATCGCCTCGATCGTCTGCGGCATGACGCCGTCGTCGGCCGCCACCACCAGAATGACGATGTCGGTGACCTTGGCGCCGCGCGCGCGCATCGCGGTGAAGGCCGCGTGGCCGGGCGTGTCGATGAAGGTGACCTTGGCGCCCGACGGCGCGGTGACCTGATAGGCGCCGATGTGCTGCGTGATGCCGCCGGCTTCGCCGGCCGCGACATCCGCCGAGCGGATCGCGTCGAGCAGCGAGGTCTTGCCGTGGTCGACATGGCCCATCACGGTGACGACCGGCGGACGCGACACGAGATCGGCCGGGTCGTCGGCGGCGTCGAACAGGCCTTCCTCGACGTCGGACTCGGCGACGCGGCGGACGCTGTGGCCCAGTTCTTCCGCGATCAGCTGCGCGGTGTCGGCGTCGATCACGTCGTTGATCGTCGCCATCTGGCCCTGCTTCATCAGCAGGCGGATGACGTCGACCGCGCGCTCGGCCATGCGGTTGGCGAGTTCCTGAATGGAAATCGCCTCCGGAATGATGACCTCGCGCGTCAGCTTTTCCTTCGGCTCGTCCGAAGCGTGACCCATGCGCCGCTTCACGCGGCGGCGGAACGAGGCGACGGAGCGCTCGCGCACTTCGTCCTGATTGAGCGCGTTGGACAGCGTGAGACGGCCGCGCTGCTTCTCGCCGCCGACCTTCGGCGCAAGACGCGGAGGCGGCGCGGGACGCGCGGCGCCACCGGGACGGCGCGACTTCGGCGTCTCTTCTTCGTCGGCTTCGACGGTGGTGATGCGGGCGGCCGCACCGGCCGGGCGCTCGTCGCCGAAGCGCTTCTTGGCGACCTCGTCGGCCTTGCGCTTGGCTTCATCGTCGTGCTTGCGGCGATCGTCTTCCTCGCGCTTGCGCGCTTCGGCGGCTTCGCGTTCGGTCTTTTCGATCTTCTCGCGAGAAGCGCGGATCTTCGCCTCTTCCTCGGCGATCTTGCGCTCCTCGGCTTCGCGCAGGCGCGAGTCGGCAAGCGCGTGCGCACGGGCGGCGCGCTCCTCTTCGGTCAGCGTACGCAGCACGACGCCGGAGGTCTTCGGCTTCGGTTCGGCGCCCGGCGTCGCTGCGGTCCGTGCCGCCGGCGCGGGCGCTCGCTTGGCAGGCGCTTCGACCGGGGCCGGCGCTTCCGGCTTCGCTTCGGCGGGACCGCCGACCGAGCGGCGCTTGACCTTCTCGACGACGACGGACTTGCTGCGGCCATGGCTGAAGCTCTGGCGCACCACGCCGGTCTCCGTGCGTGGCTTGAGCGTCAGTGTCTTGCCCGACACGCTCAGCTTCTTGTCGCCAGGGGTCTTCGTCTCACTCATGCCGTTCTTTCATCCTCGGCCGCCGCGATGGGCGACTGTTCCAGGTGATTTCGATCCGTTTCGCCGGGATTTTCGGCGCGATACCGCTCAAATCGCGCCGTGCGGGCGAGAAAAGTCTCGCTGACCGGTCCGTCGAGCAGGGCTGCATGTACCACATTTAAGCGGCTCAATGCCAAATCCAATTGCGACGAGGTAAAGCAGCCGACAGTGGGCACTTCGTCTGCGCGTTCGGGGCCGCTGCGGCGCAGCGCGGCGGCAACCTTGCGCTTGCCGTCGGCGGCGCCGTCGGAAGCCGCGATCACCGCAGCGAGGTCCGGCTGGGCGGCGGCATCCCCGACCTTGCCGAAGCCCGACACCACGCGGCCCGCCTTGGCGGCGATGGCCAGCGCGTCGAGCGCGGCGCGGCCGAGCAGATCCCCGGTCCGGTCGGCGAGCGCGGCGTCGGCGCGTACCGCCCGCTTGAAGCCGCGGGCGAACACATTGCGCTTCACGGCCTCGGCCACCGCCGCGTGCGTTCCGGTGATCCAGAGGCCGCGGCCGGGAAGCTTGCGCTTGACGTCGGGGACCACGTCGCCATCCGGTCCGACGACGAAGCGGATCATCTCGTCGACCGGCTTCGCCACGCGGGTCAGCGCGCAGAACCGCTCGTCGCCGGACGCGACTTTCGCCGCGCCGCGATCGAGCTCGTCGTTCTGTGCGATGGCCAGCACCGTGGCTGCTCTCCCTTACGCCTGCTGTTCCGCGACTTCGGAAGCTGCTTCGGCCGCTTCCTCGGCCGGCGGGGCCGCGAGTTCGGCTTCGGTGATCCAGCCGGCCTTGACGCGGGCCTGCATGATGAGGGCTTCCGCCTCGTCGCGGCCGACATCGAGGCCGTCGAGGAAGCCCGGCTCGCGCTTGGTCTCGCCGTCCTTGCGCTCGGTCCAGCCGGTGAGATCGTCGGTGGCGCAGCCGGCGAGGTCTTCGACGGATTTGACGTCGTTCTCGCCGAGCTTGACCATGATCGCGGTGGTGATGCCGGGCACGTCGCGCAATTCATCGGCGACGCCGAGTTCCTTGCGCTTCGCATCCAGCTCGGCTTCCTGCGCGTCGAGATATTCCTTGGCGCGGTTCTGCAGTTCCTGTGCGGTGTCTTCGTCGAAGCCCTCGATGCTGGAGAGTTCCTTCAGCTCGACGGCGGCGAGTTCCTCGATCGACTCGAAGCCTTCGGACGCCAGCAACTGGCCGACGACCTCGTCGAGGTTCAGCGCTTCGACGAACACCTGGGTGCGTTTCTCGAACTCGGCCTGGCGGCGGTCCGACTCTTCCTGCTCGGTGAGGATGTCGATGTCCCAGCCGGTCAGCTGCGAGGCAAGCCGCACGTTCTGGCCGCGACGGCCGATCGCCAGCGACAGCTGCTGATCGGGAACGACGACCTCGATGCGCTCCTTGTCTTCGTCGAGCACCACCTTGGAGACTTCCGCCGGCGCCAGCGCGTTCACCACGAAGGTGGCGATGTCCGGCGACCACGGGATGATGTCGATCTTCTCGCCCTGCAGCTCGTTTACCACCGCCTGCACGCGCGAACCGCGCATGCCGACGCAGGCGCCGACCGGATCGACCGACGAGTCGCGCGAGATCACCGCGATCTTGGCGCGCGAGCCGGGGTCGCGGGCAACCGCCTTCACCTCGACGATGCCGTCGTAGATTTCCGGCACTTCCTGCGCGAAGAGCTTGGAGGTGAACTGCGGGTGCGTGCGCGACAGGAAAATCTGCGGGCCGCGCGGCTCGCGGCGCACGTCGAAGATATAGGCGCGGATGCGGTCGCCGTTGCGGAACACCTCGCGCGGCAGCAATTCGTCGCGGCGCACGATGGCCTCGCCGCGGCCGAGATCGACCACCACGTTGCCGTATTCGACGCGCTTGACGATGCCGTTGACGATGTCGCCGATGCGGTCCTTGTACTCGGCATATTGCCGGTCGCGCTCGGCCTCGCGCACCTTCTGCACGATCACCTGCTTGGCCGACTGCGCGGCGATGCGGCCATATTCGAGCGGCGGCAGCGGATCGGCGATGGTGTCGCCGACCTGCGCGGCCGGGTGGCGGCGGCGGGCGTCTTCCAGCGTGATCTGGTTCGATGGGTTCTCGACGCCCTCGGACACCAGCATGTGGCGGGTGAGCTTCAGGTCGCCGGTCTTCGGATCGATCTCGGCATGCACGTCCGTCTCGGCGCCGTAGCGCGAGCGCGCCGCCTTGGCGATGGCGTCTTCCATCGCGGCGATAACGATGCCGCGGTCGATCGCCTTTTCACGGGCGACGGCGTCGGCGATCTGCAAAAGTTCGAGCCTGTTGGCGCTGACAGCCATTGCTCACTCTCCTTCGTTGGATTCGTTCGGCGAGCGGTTGGCCTTGCGGGCCTGCTGCCGTGAATGTCTTTCTTCCCGTTTTGCCGCTTTCGCTTCGCGCTTGGCAGCCTTCTCGCGCCGCAGGGCCTGCGTCACCAAAGCGTCGGTGAGCACCAGCCGCGCGTCGCTCATTTCGTCCATCGTCAACGACACGTTGCTCGGCACATCGGGCGGCGCGTCGTCGCGGTGCAGCGTCACCTGTTCGTCCTTCACCGCGGCGATGGTGCCGCGGAAGCGCTTGCGGCCGTCGACCGGCACCGCCATCTCGACTCTCACTTCGTGTCCGACATGGCTTTCGAAATCCGACTTGCGCACCAGTGGCCGGTCGATGCCCGGCGAGGAAATCTCCAGCCGGTAGGCGCGGTCGATTGGATCGGCAACCTCGAGCACCGGCGACAGGTTGCGCGAAACGTCCTCGCAGTCCTCGATCGTCATGGTGCCGTCGGGCCGTTCCGCCATGACCTGCACGGTGCAACCGTCGAGCGCGGAGACCTTCACCCGCACCAGCCGGTAGCCGAGGCCTTCCAACACCGGCTCGACGATCGCGGCGACGCGCGCGGCAAGACCCGGCTCCGTGATGAGCCGCGGTTCGGTGCCGTTCGCGCGTGCGCGCTGTGCCGTGGCGGTTGTGTCGGCCATTTTCGGTAACAAAAAAGAGCGGGTCCCGGGGGGCCCACTCTCAAAACCTATTGTGTGGTTATGAGGTGTCTTACTAAGCGAAGACGAGGCCGATATAGCGTTTTTGGCCCTGTTTTACAAGGCCGTGCGCGAGGGCCCGCCGCCGCAAGGCTAACCGTTCCTTCAGAATCTGGGCCTAAACAGGCGTTAACCGGGCGCCGCGCCCGGCGAAACTGGTTTGTTTTGGCGTTCCCGGCGACTCTCGACATGACAATGCCAGCATCTCTTCTTCCGGAACTGGAAGAGGTCCTCCAGCGCGGCTCGCCCGGCCGGCGGGCGGAAATGCTCAAGCGCATCACCGACCTGTTTCTTGGCGGCGCCGATCAATTCGCGCCGGAGCATGTCGGCGTGTTCGACGACGTCATCGGCTATTTGATTGCGGAGATCGAGACGCAGGCGCTCGCCGAATTGTCGCGCCGCATCGCGCCGGTGCCCAACGCGCCGGACGGCGTGGTGCGCAAGCTTGCGATCGACGACGACATCGCGGTTGCGGGCCCGGTGCTGCGGCGAACGCCGCTCGCCGACGCCGATCTCGAGCGGATCGCGGAGACGCGCGGCCAGGAACACCTGCTGGCGATCTCGGAGCGGCCGGGCCTCACCGAGACGCTCACCAATATTCTCGTGCGCCGCGGCGACGGCGCGGTGGCGCGCAGCGTCGCCACCAATCGGCAGGCGCGCTTTTCTCCCGACTCGTTCTCGAAGCTGGTGCAGCGCGCCAAGCTCGACGGCGTGCTGGCCGAGCGGATCGGCAGCCGCACCGACATTCCGCCGCATCTGTTCCGCCAGCTCGTGCTGCAGGCGACCGAGGTGGTGCAGAAGCGGTTGCTCGCCAATGCACGGCCGGAAACGCGCGAGGAAATCCTGCGTGTGCTGTCGCAGGTGTCGGAGGCTGTCGGGGCGACAGCGCCGCCGCGCAATTACGATGCCGCGCTCGCGGTCGTTCGCGACATGCAAAAGGACGGCCGGCTGAACGAGGCCGCCATCACCGGCTTCGCGCGCAACGAGAAATACGAAGAGACGATCGCCGGTCTTGCGACGCTGTCCGCCGTGCCGGTCGAAACCGTCGACAGGCTGATGTCCGGCGATCGTTCCGATCCCGTCATTATCCTGGCGCGTGCCGCGAATTTCAGCTGGGACACGGTGCGCACCGTCATCGAGTCGCGCGGCGGCGCCAGGGGGACCTCGACGCAGGCGATCGAGGCCGCCAAGCAGAATTTCGACATGCTCAGTCCGGCGACAGCGGAGCGCGTGGTGCGCTTCTGGCAGGTCCGGCCCGGCATCTGAGCAGGCGGCCGATCCCGGCTATTTCCGGCGGAAGATGAAGTACGCGGGCGTGCGGCCTTCGCGGATCGCCTTCGCCTCGTAGCGGGTGCGCACGAAGCCGCCCCACGGCTTGCGCCAGTCGTCGGCGGTTTCGGCGGTCCATTCGAAATCCGGCGAGCGCAGGATGCGGGCGAGCGTCCATGCCGCATAGTCGGGAATGTCGGTTGCAAAGCGCATCTCGCCGCCGGAACGAATGGTGCGCGCGATCAGCGCCAGGCTTTCGTCCTGCACGAAGCGCCGCTTCCAGTGCCGCCGCTTCGGCCACGGATCGGGGTAGAGCAGGTCGACGCGCGCGAGCGACGCCGCCGGCAGCCATTCGAGCAGATGCACGGCGTCGCCGTGATGCAGCCGGACATTGGCGAGCGCGTGCTGTTCGACATAAGCCAGCGCCTTGGCGATGGCGTTCTCGAAACCGTCGCTGCCGATGAAGCCGGTCGAGGGATGCGCCTGCGCCTGCGCGGCGAGATGCTCGGCGCCGCCGAAGCCGATCTCGAGACGGCAATCCACCGTGGCCGCCGGGAACAGCGTTCGCAGGTCGGCGGGCGCGGGCTTGTCCAGATCGACCGCGACGCGCGGCAACAGCGTGCCGAACAGTCCGGCCTGATGACGCCGCAACGGGTGGCCTTTGCGGCGGCCGAAAAAGGCGCGAATGCGGTTCTGTGCGTCGGTCTGCATCGAAAGCATCATAGGCAATGCCGCGGGCAAAAACGACGACGGCCGGACGTGGCGTCCGGCCGTCGCGCAACAAAGCTTGTATTTGCTGCGATCAGAACGCGCGCTTGATCGCGTCGGCGAGGTCGGTGCGCTCCCAGGAGAAGCCCCCGTCCTTGTCCGGCTTGCGGCCGAAATGGCCGTAGGCCGCGGTGCGACGGTAGATCGGGCGGTTCAGCTTCAGCGACCGGCGAATGTTGGTCGGCGTCAGGCGGAACAGCTGCGGCAGGATCTTTTCGAGCTTCTTCTCGTCAACCTTGCCGGTGCCGTGGGTGTCGACCAGCACCGACATCGGATCGGCGACGCCGATGGCGTAGGCGACCTGGATGGTGCAGCGCTCGGCGACGCCGGCGGCGACCACGTTCTTGGCGAGATAGCGCGCGGCGTAAGCGGCCGAACGGTCGACCTTGGTCGGGTCCTTGCCGGAGAAGGCGCCGCCGCCGTGCGGCGCATAGCCGCCGTAGGTGTCGACGATGATCTTGCGGCCGGTGAGGCCGCAGTCGCCGTCAGGACCGCCGACCACGAAGTTGCCGGTCGGGTTGACGAGGAAGTCGGACGGGCGATCGGGCATCCAGCCCTTCGGCAGCGCGCTCTGCACCGCGCTTTCGATCATGTCCTTCACCATGCCCGGCGAATACTTCTTCTTGTTGCGGTTCGCCGCATTGTGCTGCGTCGAGACCACGACCTTGGTGCAGCCGACCGGCTTGCCGTCGACGTAACGGACGGTGACCTGACTCTTCGAGTCGGGCTGCAGATCCGGCAGCGCCTTCGAGTGGCGCTTGTCGGCGAGCACTTTCAGAATTTTGTGCGCGAAATAGATCGGGGCCGGCATGAACGAGCCCTTCTCGTAGACTTCGCTCTCGGTGCAGGCGAAGCCGAACATCATGCCCTGATCGCCGGCGCCTTCCTCTTCCTTGCCCTTTTTCTTCTTCGCATCGACGCCCATCGCGATGTCGGGCGACTGGCCGTGCAGCAGCACCTCGACGTCCGCGCCGTACCAGGAGAAGCCGTCCTGGTCGTAACCGATGTCCTTCACCACGCCGCGCGCGATCTCGGAGATCATCTCACGGTTGACGATGGTGACGCCGCCGCGCTTCTCGAACAGCGGCGACTGGCCGCGGCCTTCGCCGGCGATCACGATCTTGTTGGTGGTGGTCAGCGTTTCGCAGCCGAGCCGGGTGTTGATGAGACTGTCGTCGGCGATCCCCATCTTGATGTCGTTCTCGAGGAACGCATCGAGGACGGCGTCGGAAATCTGGTCGCAGACCTTGTCGGGATGGCCTTCGGAAACCGATTCACTCGTGAACAGAAAATTGCGGTGAGCCACGGATCATCCTCCTGTCGCGCGGCGTCGGGCCGCGACATCTCGAAAAGTTGAGTGTTTCTTGCAGCGCTGACCGGCGAGGTCAAGATGCGGGCAGGGTGGGAAGTTTCCACCCACGCGGGCGCGGCCGGAATCTATGCGTTGGGATGCGGAGAAACTCAGTCCTCGTCGCCGGCGATCTGCTCGACCAGTTCGACGATTCTGCGGCGCAGCTTGCTGCTCTTGATGCGCATGAAGGCTTTGGTCAGCGCAAGCCCATCGGAGGTCGCGAGATAATCCGAGATGTAAGCGGGCGAGGGAGCTTCGGCCATTCCGTTGTCGACCTGGCCGGGCGCGTGCGGCGCGCCTTCGAAGAAGAACGAGACCGGCACCTGCAGGATCGCGGCGATTTGCTGCAGCCGGCTCGCGCCGATGCGGTTGGTGCCCTTCTCGTATTTCTGAACCTGCTGAAAGGTGAGGTTGAGCGAATCGCCGAGCTTCTCCTGGCTCATGGAGAGCATCATCCGACGCATGCGCACGCGACTGCCGACGTGCTTGTCGATCGGGTTCGGCGTCTTCTTGGCCATAAGGCTCTCCTATGCACCTTTATAGTTCTTGATGCACGGTCATCTCACATGACGCGCGTAAGAAAGCAATCCGGGCTGTAATCGTGATTCACCGGTAGCGTTAAAGGCGCAGAAATTATTAACTGCAACCATACATGGATGTCCGGTTACTTTCACCGCCGGAAACGAAACAGCGGCCAATGCCGGCGGCTTTGGTCAACCCCAGTACACTTTGTTGACGCAGGCTAAGCTTCGCAGACGAGGATGAAGGCGAATTAAGGCAAGCAGCCTTTCAGCGAGCAAACCGCCGGCGCGCAACGATCATGGCGCTGGCGATCAGGAACAGGATCAAAGCAGCGTCGCCGTAGCGTGCGTATAGAGTCGGCGCAATTGTGGCGGGCAGCCGGGCATCCACTACTCCTTCTGCCCCAAGCGGCAGGGACGCCAGCACCCGGCCAACCGGGTCGATCACGCCGGAAATGCCGGTGTTGGCGGCGCGCACCAGCGGCAGGCCTTCCTCGATCGCGCGCACCCGTGCCTGCTGAAAATGCTGGTAGGGCCCGGTGCTGATGCCGAACCAGCCATCATTGGTGAGATTGACGAGCCAGCCGGGCCGTTCACCGTCCGGCACCGCGGCGTCCGGAAAGATCGCCTCGTAGCAGATCAGCGGCAGCATCTTCGGCGCGGTCGGCACCGTCATGGTGCGGCGGCGGTCGCCGGCGATGAAGCCGCCGCGGATCTTGGTGAGTTGCATCAGGCCGATCCGCTCGAGCAGCCGCTGGAACGGCAGGTACTCGCCGAACGGAACGAGATGCACCTTGTCGTAGATGTCGAGGATCGCGCCGTCGCGGTCGATCACATAGACGGAATTGTAGGCTTGGGTGACGCGCGTGTTGGCGGGCGTCACCGGTGCGCGGATCGCGCCGGTGATCAGCACGGTCGAAGGCCGGATCAACTCGACGATCTGCGCCATCGCGTCGGGTTCGCGCGTGAGAAAGAACGGAAACGCCGACTCCGGCCAGATCAGATGCGTGACGTCACGCACGCCGTTCGCCTGCGGGCCGGTCGAGCGATCCGACAGCCGCAGATAGCGCTGCATCACCTCCGCCTTGGCCGCGTAGTTGAACTTGGCGTCCTGCGGCAGGTTGGGCTGCATGATGCGCAGTTTAACGTGCGGCACGAGTTCGGTCGGCATCGTCGCAAGCCGCATCGCGCCGTAGCCCGTCATCGCCGCGATAAGGACGATCGACGCGACGACATAGCGGCGCGGGTTCGGCGTATCGAGCGCGTCATCATTGAGCAGCGCGGGTGTCGCGAAGATCAGAAGCGCGACGAATGTCAGGCCCCAGGCGCCGATCACCGAGGCGCTTTGCGCGAGCGCCAGCGGCTCCGTCAGTGCGTAGCCGAAGGTGTTCCAGGGGAAGCCGGTGAGCAGGTGGCCACGCAGCCATTCCGCGACCGTCATCGCCATCGCGAAGGCGACGACGCGCGCCGGTCCGCGGCTCCACATCAGCCGCGCGGCGGCAAGCCCCGCTGCGGTGTAGAGCGCAAGATAGGCCGGCAGTCCGGCGACCGCGAACGGCAGCAGCCAGCCGAAGGTCTTGGCATCGACCAGGAAGGCGTAGCCGATCCAGTAAAGCCCCGCGACGAAATAGCCGAAGCCGAATGACCAGCCGGCGATCGCGGCCGATAGCGCGCCGTTGAAGCGCCCGCCGGCGCCGTCGGTCAGCCAGATCAGGACCGGAAAAGTGACGAGCAGCACCGGCCAGGCATTGAACGGGGCCATCGCCAGCGCCGACGCCGCGCCCGCCACGAAGGCAATTCCCGCGCGCCGCCAGCCGTCGGCGAGAACGATCGACTGCGAGAGGCGGGCGAATATCACGTCTTGGTCGCCGTTCCGGTCGGAGCCGTGGTCGGTGCGTTGTCCTGCTCGAGGCGCCGGCGCGGATCGCGCGATGAATCGCGGGGGCGATCGCGCGGCTCCTTCTGCCGATAGATGCGCACGCGCTTGACGCGGCGCGGATCGGCATCGAGCACTTCGATTTCGAAACTGTCGGGGCCGGGCACCAGCTCGCCGCGCACAGGAACGCGGCCCGCGCGCGTCACCAGATAGCCGCCGATGGTGTCGACCTCTTCGCCCGCGGCGCCGACCTCGAAGGCCGGACCGATCACCGCGACGACGTTCTCGATGCTGGTGCGCGCGTCGGCGATGTAGGAATCGTCGGGCTGGCGGACGACCTGCGGCGTCTCGTCGAGATCGTGCTCGTCGGCGATGTCGCCGACGATCTGTTCGACGATGTCTTCCATCGAAACGAGGCCGTCGGTGCCGCCGTATTCGTCGACGACGAGCGCGAGATGGATGCGCGTCGCCTGCATGCGGCCGAGCAGGTCGAGCACGCGCATCGACGGCGGCACGAACAGGATTTCGCGCACCAGCCGCACCGACGACAGCGGCAGCGCCAGATCGATCGCTTTCATGTCGAGGCCGGCCGGCGGCGGCCTCTTGCGCCGCGTCGGCTTGGCAGGGGCTGCGCTGGCGCGTTCCGCCATGAAGGCGTGCAGGTCGCGGATGTGCACCATGCCGACCGGATCGTCGAGCGTGTCGTCATAGGCGACGAGCCGCGAATGCCCGGCCGACTGGAACACCTTCATCAGTTCGCCGAGCGAAAGATCCTGCTGCACGGCGATGATGTCGGCGCGCGGCACCATGACGTCGTCGACGCGCCGCTCGCGCAGGTCGAGGATGTTCTTGAGCATCCGGCTTTCCTGCGGCGAGAAGCCGGATTCGCCGGGCGCGGCGTCGAGCACGTCGGTGAGGTCGGCGCGGATCGAGCCCGGCTTCCAGCCGAACAGCGCGCGCAAGGCGCGGCCGATCCAGCTTTCGGAATCGCGGGCGACCTCGCGCGGCTGCGGCACCGGAACCGGGAGATTCTTGCCGTCGAACGGCGGATTGGCGGGGTCGGGTGAACTTGGCGGGTCGCTGTCTGGCATTGACGGTCCGGGTGGCACTCAGGCGTTGGCGCGATCAGGCGTGGTCGCGCGCATAGGGGTCGGGGACGCCGAGTTGGCCGAGAATTTCGGTTTCGAGCCGCTCCATCGCGTCGGCGTCGCGGTCATTCTCGTGGTCGTGGCCGGCAAGGTGAAGGAAACCGTGCACGGCGAGATGGGCGAGATGATCGGAAAACGGTTTGCCTTCATCGCTGCATTCGCGCGCCAGTGTTTCATAGGCGATTACGATATCACCGAGCATCGCCGGCGCCTGATTGCCGGCCTTGGCCGCCGGGAACGACAGCACATTCGTCGGCTTGTCGAACCCGCGCCAGTCGCGGTTCAGCGCCCGGATTGCCGAATCGTCGGTGAGAACAATAGCGACCTCGCCGCCGCTTGTTGAGAGGCGCTTTGCGGCGGCTGAAATCGCGCGTGTGACGGTCGCTTCCGCCTCCGGTTCGCGCTGCCATAACGGCGATTGAACGAGAATATCGATCGTCAATGCGCCGTCCGCCGTCGCGGGCTTCGTCGCGGCCTTGCCGCTCATGCCTTCGCTCCGCGCGGGGGCGGCGTGGCGCGGTCGTAGGCTTCGACGATGCGCGTTACCAGCTCGTGGCGGATGACGTCGGCGGAGGTGAACTTGACCTGAGCGATGCCGTCAACACCGTCGAGCAGCCGCACCGCTTCGACGAGACCGGAGGTCTGGCCCGGCGGCAGGTCGATCTGGCTGGGATCGCCGGTGACGATCATGCGCGAGTTCTCGCCGAGCCGGGTGAGGAACATCTTCATCTGCATCGACGTCGTGTTCTGCGCCTCGTCGAGAATGACGGCGGCGTTCGACAGCGTGCGGCCGCGCATGAAGGCGAGCGGAGCGATCTCGATTTCGCCGTTTTGCATCGCGCGCTCGACGATGCGGTCGTCCATCAGATCGTGCAGCGCGTCGTAGATCGGCCGCAGATAAGGATCGACCTTCTCGCGCATGTCGCCGGGCAGGAAGCCGAGGCGTTCGCCGGCTTCGACCGCGGGACGCGACAGAATGATGCGATCGACTTCCTTGCGCTCGAAAAGCTGCAACGCATAGGCGACGGCGAGCCATGTCTTGCCGGTGCCGGCCGGGCCGATGCCGAAGGTCAGCGAATGGCGCTTCAGCGCGCGGATATAGGCGTCCTGCGCGGCGGTGCGGGCGCGCACCGGACGCTTGCGCAGGTTGATCTCCTCGAAGTTCGAGCGTTTGGTCGCCGGATCGAAATCGAACAGCGAGCCTTGCGCGATCACCTGGCGGATCGCGCCTTCGACGTCGCCCTGCACGACTTCGGCGCCGCGCTTGATCTGCTCGTAGAGACCTTCGAGTACGCGGCGGGCCTGCTCGCAGCCGGCGCGCGAGCCTTCGATGGTGACGTGGTTGCCGCGCTGATCGGCGACGACGCCGAGCCGGCGCTCGATCAGCGCGAGGTTCTGCCCGTACTGGCCGAACAGCAAGGAGGCGAGGCGGTTGTCGTCGAAAGCGATGACGACCTGCGTCGTCGCGGTATCTTCCGAAGCGGCGGCCGGCGGAAGCGTGGGCTCGTTGCTGCGCAAGGCGGTTCAGGCTCCGAGAGTGGCGAGGGAAGGCGTGGCGCCGTGCTGCGCCAGTGCGCCGAACAGGCTGAAAGTCCCGACATCGGTGATGGTGACGGGCAGCACGCTGCCGATCAGTTCGGCGGGGGCCATCACCTGCACGGCCTGCATATAGGGCGTCTTGCCGACGATCTGGCCGGGATGGCGGCCGGGCCGCTCCAGCAGCACGTTGAGCGTGTGTCCGACAGCCGCGGCGTTGAAGGCCTTTTGCTGGCGGTTGACGATCGCCTGCAGGCGCTGCAACCGCTCGGATTTCTCCGGCTCGGCGATCTGTCCGTCCATTTCGGCGGCCGGCGTGCCGGGGCGCGGCGAATACATGAAGGAGTAGGCGCTGGCGAAGCCGACCTCCTCGATCAGCGACAGTGTGTCGCGAAACTCGGCTTCCGTCTCGCCGGGGAAGCCGACGATGAAGTCCGACGAGAGCGCGATGTCCGGCCGCGCACCGCGCAGGCGCTCGATCACGGCGAAATAGTCGGCCCGCGTGTGTCGGCGGTTCATGGCTTCGAGCACGCGGTCGTTGCCCGATTGCACCGGAAGATGGAGAAACGGCATCAGCGCCGGCAAATCGCGATGCGCCGCAATCAAGCTGTCTTCCATGTCATTGGGATGACTGGTGGTGTAGCGGATGCGCGCAATGCCCGGAATCTCCGCGAGGCGATGCATCAATTTGCCGAACGGCCATTCGCGGCCGTCCTTGCCTTCTCCGTGATAGGCGTTGACGTTCTGCCCGATCAGCGTGATCTCGCGCACGCCGCCGTCGGCAAGCCGCATGACCTCGTCGGCGATCTTCTCCACCGGGCGCGAGACTTCCGCGCCACGCGTATAGGGCACCACGCAAAAGGTGCAGAACTTGTCGCAGCCTTCCTGCACGGTGACGAAGGCCGCGATGCCGCGGCTGCGGATGGTCTCGCGTTTCGGGGTCGGCAGCGCGTCGAACCGGTCTTCGACCGGGAAATCCGTGTCGACGATCTTCGCGCCGCCTTTCGCGCGCGCGACCATCTCCGGCAGGCGATGATAGTTCTGCGAGCCGACCACGATGTCGACGGCGGGCGCGCGGCGCACGATCTCCTGTCCTTCCGCCTGTGCGACACAGCCGGCGACCGCGATGGTCACGTTGCGTCCGGCGGCGGCGGCTTCCTGTTTCAGCACGCGCAGGCGGCCGATCTCGGAATAGATCTTCTCGGCCGCCTTCTCGCGGATGTGGCAGGTGTTGAGGATGACGAGGTCGGCGCCCTCAGGTCCGTCCGTCTCGGCAAAGCCGGACGGCGCCATGACGTCCGCCATGCGGCGGGAGTCGTAGACGTTCATCTGACAGCCGAAGGATTTGACGTAGAGTTTGCGGGTTTCGCTCATGCCACTGGGGATATGGGTTGTCGGAATAGGCCGACAAGTCCTTGCGAAGCCTCTGATTTTACCGTGTGCCGCGCCCGGCGCGGCGCTACCGGTCCGGGTTTAGCGCCTTTCCCGGCAAAAAGGAATGCCGCTGAAAATGGCCGTCTTCCGGGCGTTTCTCAGCCGGTTTTGGCAGGCTGGAGCGTTATCGTGGATGCCGGCCTTTGCTGGCAAAGCCGGGCTCTAGGCGCGGCCGCGCAGCGCGCCGACGGTCATCTGGCGCACCGCGGTCTCGAGCTTCCGTGCCAAGGTCTTGCGGTCGTCGCTCGCTGTTGCGGTCACCGGCGGCCCGAAGCTCACCACGGCGTCGACGTCGTTGCGGCGGATGAAGTTTTTCAGGTGGGGCAGGAAGTCGAGGTCGCCGTACCAGGCGACGCGTGGGCGTCGGGCGCGGCCCATCGGCAGGCCGCCCATGCCGGGGTAACAGATCGACAGCGGCTGGAGTGCGAGCGTCGCGATGGCCGCGTCGTCGCGCGCCGCGGCTGCGGCTCCGATCAGCGCGGTGCGGAACGGCAGCACGCGGTTGCCGTCGCTCGAGGTGCCTTCGGCGAACAGGACGACCGGATGCCCCGCGGCGAGGCGCGCCGCGATCTCGTTGACAGCCGTGCCGGTCTGCTGGCGGCGCTCGCGGTCGACGAACACCACCTTCTGCACGCGGGCGGCGGCGCCGATCAGCGGCCAGCCGGATACTTCGCGCTTGGCGACGAACACCATCGGCGAAATCGCGCCGAGCACCACGATGTCCGCCCAGGACACATGGTTCGACACGATCAGCACCGGCGTGCCGGTGGCCGGAACGCCCTGCACGCGAACGCGGATGCGCAGCAGCCGGCAGAGGAAGCGGTAATAGGCGACCGAGGCCGCCCCCCAGCGTGATGGTGCGACATATGCCAGCCCCCATTGCAGGGCGATCATGAACGGCAGCGAGGAGAAGAAGACCGCGAGCACGAACGGAACGCGCAGCATTGGCGGTCAGGACTTTTTGTCGTCGAGCGGAACGGCGTAAAGCTCCAGACGATGATCGATCAGGCGATAGCCGAGCTTGCGCGCGACTTCCGCCTGCAGGCGTTCGATTTCCTCCGAGGTGAATTCGATCACCTCGCCGTTGCGCAGGTTGATGAGGTGATCGTGATGCGACTCGCGGCTCTGCTCGTAACGCGCGCGGCCCTCGCGGAAGTCGTGCCGCTCGATGATGCCGGCATCCTCGAACAGCTTGACGGTGCGGTAGACGGTGGAAATCGAAATGCGATCGTCGACCTTGATGCAGCGCCGGTACAGCTCCTCGACGTCCGGGTGATCTTCGGCAGCCGCCAGCACGCGCGCGATGACGCGGCGCTGCTCGGTCATGCGCATGCCTTTCGATGCGCACAGGGCCTCGATGTCGGTCTGATCGGTCGCGGCCATGTCGTCTCCGTGGCTGCGTCTTATCATATTAACGGCGCAGGCAAAGTGTCCATTGGTTTGGCTGCTCGCGCAAAACCGCGCAGCATTTACGATTTGTCGTCCATTACCCGAGATCGCGGCGGAGGATGAGCGCGGCGGCCGTTTTGCCGTTTTCTATCGGGTAATAATTTGCCCGGCGCGACACCTCGCGAAAACCGGCGCGGGCATAGAGCCTGATCGCCGGCTCGTTGTTCTCGTCGACCTCGAGGAACACCGTCCGCGTGCCCAGGCCCGCGAGCCGGCGCAGATGCGCGGTCAGAAGTTCGCGTGCGAGGCCGCGGCCGCGCCAGGATCGTCCGACCGCGACCGAAAGGATTTCCGCTTCGTCGGCGGCGCTGCGCGACATGATGAAGCCGGCGGTGCTGCGCCCGGCGCGCGCGACATGGGTCAGCACGTTGCGCTCCGCAATCAGGCCCTCGACCTCCGCTTCGCCCCAGCCGCGCCGGAATGATGCGCCGTGCAACGTCGCGATGCCGCCGGCGTCACGCGAGGCGGCCAAGACGATGGCCGGCGCGCGTCCGGAGAACAGCCGTCGCAGCCAGCCGATCATCGTCGCGCCAGTTGCGCCGTCGCCGGCGGTTTTGCATCCGGCGCACGAAGATAAAGCGGCTTCGGCGCCGCGCCGGTGTCCTGCGCGACGGCGCCGATCCGCGCCACCCAGCCGATGTCCGGTGCGCGGCGTGGATCGATCGCAGCGGGGATCGCGGCGGCGGACGGCCAGTGCGAGGCGAGCATGCGCGCGCCGGTGCCGATCACGCGCGGCGAGCCGGAAGTCGCGATCCGCAAAGCATCCGTCAGGCTGACGAGCTTCGGCGGGACCAGCGTGCGCCCGCCGGGACCGAACACATGGATGTAGAGGTGACCGTGTCGCGCATCGATCGCGGCGACGACGGGAAGCGTATCGTCGGCGGCGATGTAGGGCGCGGCGAAGCCGGCGAAGGTGGTGACGCCGACGGCGGGCTTGCCGATCGCGAGCGCAAGGCCCCGCGCCGCCGCGATCCCGACACGCAGCCCGGTAAAGCTGCCGGGGCCGACGGTGACGGCGATGCGGTCGAGATCGGTGGCGGCGAGCTTTGCGGCGTCGAGCACGCGCGCGATCATCGGCATCAGCGCCTCGGCATGGCCGCGCGCCATCGGCTGCGACTCGTGCACGAAGCCGGATGGGTTGCCGGTGTCGAGCACGGCGACCGAGCAGGCTTCGAGGGCAGTGTCGATGGCGAGGAGGCGCATGGGTCGTTTCCGAGGCGGACTTTAGCACCGCGTTGCGCCGCGCGGTCCAGTGAAAGCCGCTCGTCCAAAAGCAAATGGCCGGGTGGTTAGCCCGGCCATAGCAAAATGAATGGCGACGCCGAATTACATCGGCCGCACTTCCTGCACGTCCGGCACGAAATGCCGCAGCAGGTTCTGGATGCCGTGTTTCAGCGTGGCGGTCGAGGACGGGCAGCCCGAGCAGGCGCCCTTCATGTGCAGGTAGACGATGCCTTCCTTGTAGCCGCGGAAGGTGATGTCGCCGCCGTCACCGGCCACCGCCGGACGCACGCGGGTCTCGATCAGATCCTTGATGGTGGCGACGGTTTCGGCGTCGGCCGGATCGAAGAACTCGTCATCGCCGCTCGCCGCCACCGTGGCGCTTTCGGCCAGCACCGGCGCGCCGCTCATGAAGTGTTCCATGATGGCGCCGAGCACGGACGGCTTGATCTGCTGCCAGTCGCCGTCGGTCTTGGTGACGGAAATGAAGTCGGGGCCGAGCATCACGCCGCCGACATGCGGCAGGCCGAACAGCCGTTCGGCGAGCGGGGACTGCGTCGCCGCCTCGCGGGTCGGCATGTCGAGCGTGCGGTCGTTCAGCACCGGCTTGCCGGGCAGGAATTTCATCGTCGCCGGGTTCGGCGTCGCTTCAGTCTGGATGAACATCGTCTTGCTCCTCGCACGGGTTCAAGGCCCGCGGGCTCTTACGAATGACTATAGAATAGATGGACCTGCGCCTGCGCGCGGTCAACCCGCGCAGAAACGGCCGGAAATGCTCAGGAACTGGCGTCGATGTCGTCGTCGCTGAGGTGGCCCGGCACGATGGCCACCGGAATCGGGAAGGTGCCGGCGATCTTCGACAGGTTGGCGACCAGCGGTCCCGGACCGTCCTTGTTCGCCGCCGCGGCCAGCACCAGGATGCCGATGTCCTGGTCCTCGTCGATCAGCTTGATGATCTGCTCGGAGGTCGCGCCCTCGCGGATCACTTCGTCGGTCTTGACGCCCTTGGCGATCTTCTTGATGCGCTCGGAATATTTCTTGAACGCCGCCTTGGCGGCGTCGGCGGCCTCCGCCTTCATGATGTCGGCGACGCCGAGCCATTGCGCGCCGGCATCGCCGGTCTCGATCACGCGCAGCATCACGACCGCCGACTTGGTGCGCCCGGCGCGCTTCGCCGCCCAATAGACCGCGCGGTCGCATTCCTCGGTGTCGTCGATGACGACGAGATATTTGCGCTTGTGTCCGGCTTCGAAGCTGCGGCGCTTGGTGCTCATGGCTCAAATGGTGGCATGCCGCGTGGGCGGCCAGCAAGCGGCGATATGCGCGCCCGTGGCAATGATGCAACGCAAGGCGTTGATGCCGCGCTCGCCTTGGAACGTCAGCTTCGCACGAAACCGACGATATCCTTGACCGCCGTCATGGTTTGCGCGGCGATCACGCGCGCGCGCGCCGAGCCGTCGGCCAGGATGGCGTCGATGTGTCCTGGATCCTGCATCAGCTTCTTCATCTCGGCTCCGATCGGGCCGAGCCTGGCGACCGCGAGATCGACCAGCGCGTTCTTGAAGGTGGAGAATTGCCCGCCGCCGAACTGGCCGAGCACTGCTGCGCGCGTGGTGCCTTCGAGTGCCGCATAGATGCCGACGAGGTTCTCGGCTTCGGGCCGCGTCTCGAGACCCTTCTCCTCGCTCGGCAGCGGCTCGGGATCGGTCCTGGCCTTGCGGATCTTCTGCGCGATGTTGTCGGCGTCGTCGGTCAGATTGATGCGCGAATAGTCGGACGGGTCCGACTTTGACATTTTCTTGGAGCCGTCGCGCAGGCTCATCACGCGCGTTGCCGGTCCCTGGATGATCGGTTCCGGCAGCGGAAAGAACGCATCGCCGAAACCGCGCTCGCTGATCGACTTGGCGAAGTCGTTGTTGAACTTCTGCGCGATGTCGCGCGATAGTTCGAGGTGCTGCTTCTGGTCCTCGCCGACCGGAACATGCGTCGCGCGATAGACCAGAATGTCGGCGGCCATCAGGTTCGGGTAGGCGAACAAGCCGACCGAGACGTTCTCGCGATCCTTGCCTGCCTTCTCCTTGAACTGCGTCATGCGGTTGAGCCAGCCGAGGCGGGCGACGCAGTTGAACACCCAGGTCAGCTCGGTGTGCTCCGCGACCTGGCTTTGATTGAAGATGATGTGCTTCTTGGGGTCGATGCCGCAGGCAAGAAACGCCGCGGTGACTTCGCGCGTGGTGTGCGTCAGCTCCGCCGGCTCCTGCCAGACGGTGATGGCGTGCATGTCGACGACGCAGTAGATGCAGTCGTAGTTGTCCTGCAACGCCACGAATTTGGTGATGGCGCCGAGATAATTGCCGAGATGCAGGTTTCCGGTCGGCTGGACGCCGGAAAACACCAGTTGCTTGAACGGCATAAACCTCACTCCGGGATCGAGGCGCGCCACATCGCATAACGGCGTTTACGGCGCAACCCCCGGCCGGGTTTCCCGGCGTGGCGCATGCCGCTATCAAAGGGGCAGGTCGTGCGTTCGGCAAGAGGCCGGCGAAGCGCGGGCGACCGGCAGGACGGACATGAGCAAAGACGAACTGATCATACAGCTGGTGAAAGTGGGCTTGGGTATCCTCATTGGCGGATATTTTCTCTGGTGGAGTCTCGAAGTGCTGAACCGGCTTCCTCCTCCGCACTAGCGGCGAACCCGTCAATTCGGGGCATGGCCGCCGCTTCGACAGCGATCGATGTTGCATGAACGCAAACCGCCGAGCGCGGCCGGAGCTTGCCCAATCCCGGCGATTGGGCAGCCGCCGCCTGCCCCCGCATTGCCTCGCGAGGCTCACTCGCTATAGTGCGCCGCGCTTTCATCAAACGAGGTAACGCATGACCGCCCTACGCTACGATGTGCTCGGAATCGGCAACGCGATTGTCGACGTGATCGCGAAAGCCGAAGACGACTTTCTCGTGAAGCAGGGTATGAACAAGGGCGGCATGGCGCTGATCGACGAGCAGCGCGCGCAGGCGATCTACGACGCGATGGGTCCGGCGACCGAAAGCTCCGGCGGCTCCGCCGCGAACACCATCGTCGGCTGTGCGAGCTTCGGCGCGCGCACGGCCTTCGTCGGCAAGGTGAAGGACGACGAGCTGGGAGGCGCTTTCGCGCACGACATCCGCGCGGCGAATGTCGCGTTCGCCACCGCGCCGGCCTCCGAAGGCCCCTCGACCGCGCGCTGCTATATTCTGGTGACGCCGGACGGCGAGCGCACGATGAACACCTATCTCGGCGCCGCGCAGGACCTGCATCCGAACGACATCGACGCCGATGCCGTCGCCTCATCGTCCATCGTCTATCTTGAAGGCTATCTGTGGGATCCGCCGAAGGCGAAGGAAGCTTTTCTCAAGGCCGCCGATATCGCTCACAAGGCCGGGCGCAAGGTGGCGCTGACGCTGTCGGATTCGTTCTGCGTCGGCCGCTATCGCGACGAATTTCTCAAGCTGATCCGCGACAAGACCGTCGACATCCTGTTCGCCAATGAGAGCGAGCTGCTGTCGCTCTACGAAACCTCGGACTTCGACACCGCGGCGAAGGCGCTGCAGATGGAGAGCCGGCTTTCGGTGGTCACCCGCAGCGAGAAGGGCTGCGCCGTCGTGCAGGGCGACAAGATCGAACTGGTGCCGGCTGCGAAAATCGACCGGCTGGTCGATGCCACCGGCGCGGGCGATCTGTTCGCGGCCGGCTTTCTGGTCGGCCACGCGCGCGGCAAGGACAATGTCACCGCCGCGAAGCTCGGCGCCATCGCGGCGGCGGAGGTCATCCAGCATGTCGGCGCACGGCCGGCGGTGTCGCTGAAGGACCTGGCCGGGCAGGCGGGTCTTCCGATTTAGAGCTGATTGCGGGATTAAGCGGCGGCGCTCTGGACCGGTAACCATCTGTTAACCAGGTTCTGGTTACCGATTGGTGAACAGCAAAGCTGTTGGCCAATGTCCGGAGCGACCCATGTCTGAGCCGTCCGACGCCCAGAGCGGCAAGGATGCCACGCCGTCCAAGCCGGCCTCCGCTTCGAAACACTCATTCGATCATCTGCCCGAAGTCGATAGCCCGTCGATTTCGCCGGCCGGCCGGGAAACGGAAAAAGCCGAGCCGGTGAAGGGTGAGACGAACGCCGCCGGCGGCGACAGCAAAGACAACAAGCAGGCCGCACAGGACGCCGCCACTGCGGATCAGTCCGATGCCGCGCCGGGTCAGCTCATGATTCTGCCGCGCACCGAACGCACGCGCGAGCGGATCAAGATGCCGCGCATGAATATCACGATGAGCCGCCGCGCGCGCCGCAACGCCATGCGCGCCGCGATGCTTTTGATCGCAGCCGGCCTCGGCGCGACGGCGGGCGTGCTGAGCACGTATGTGCTGCCGTCGAAAACGCCGAAACAGGACGTCGCATTGCTCGAAGAGCGGCAGGCGATGCAGAAGTCGATCGTGCTGCTCGCCAAGGAAGTGACAGCGCTGAAGTCGAACATCGACAAGGCGGAGAAATCGATACAGACGCAGGTCGGCAAGATCAGCGCGCGCGTCGATGCCGCCAAGCGCGAAGACAAGCACAGCGACGCTATCGTCACCGGGTCGATCAAGACCGCCTCGGCGCCGGCTGCGGCAGCATCGAGCGCGATCGCCAACGCCACCGCCGCGACCATCACCGCGCCGCTGCCGCAGCCGCGGCCGGCCGTTGCGCAGGTCGTGAAGGGATGGAGCGCCTATGTCGCGCCGGACGGCGCCATTCTGGTCGAGCAGCAGGGCGGCGATCTGTTCCAGGTGTCGGCCGGCGCGCCGCTGCCCGGTCTTGGCCGGGTCGAGGCGATCCGACGTGACGGCGGCCAGGTCGAGGTCGTGACCGCGAAGGGCATCATCGTTTCGCCGCCACGGCGGACCGTGCGCCGTTCCTACGACCGGTTCCCGCCCTTTTTCGAGCGATACTGAGACGCGCATCGCGCGCGGTTGAAGCGGCGCTTCGGCGCCGCTTTTCTTTTTGTCCCTTCACATCTGCGTGGGCGGGGCGGGGCGCGGTTGGTCGCCCTGCGGCGGCGTGGCAGACTTCGCGCGCCCGGTGGATGTGGAGGCGTGCATGCGCGGTTCTGGTCCGGCACGGTCTGTTTTGGCGGCAGTTGCCGGCATTGCGCTGTCAGGGTCGGTGGCGTTTGCGCAGGGTGCTGCGCCGGCGCCCGCTCCGGCAAAACCGGAGATGGCGGCGAACTGTCCGGGCCTGATCGCGCAGCGGTCGCCGCTGTTCAGGCAGGATCTCGTCCGGCGCGTGGCGCTCGCCTCCGATCAGGTGCGGCTGACCTATATCGGCCATTCGACCTTCCTGATCGAAAGCCCGCAACTCGTTCGCATCGCCACCGACTATAACGACTATGTGCGTCCGCCGGTTACGCCCGACATCGCGACGATGAACCACGCGCATACGACGCACTACACCGACCGTCCCGATCCGAACATCAAGCACGTGCTGCGCGGCTGGGCCGGCAATGAGAAGCCGGCGCGTATCGATATCCAGGAAAAGGACGTTCGGGTGCGCAACGTGCCGACCAATATCCGCACCTTCGAGGGCGGTACCGAGCGGCACGGCAATTCCATTTTCATCTTCGAGATCGCGAACCTGTGCATCGCGCATCTCGGCCATCTGCATCACACGCTGACCCAGCAGCAGCTCGACGAAATCGGCCGCGTCGATATCGTGCTGGTGCCGGTTGACGGCAGTTACACGCTCGACCTTGAAGGCATGATCGAGGTGTTGAAGGCGATGAAAGCGCCGCTGATGATCCCGATGCACTATTTCAGCGCTTACACGCTCGATCGGTTCCTCTCGCGCGTACGGCAGGACTGGGAGGTTGAGATCAGCGACGTGCCCTCGGTCGTGGTGTCGAAAACGACGCTACCGCAGAAGGCGAAGCTGCTGGTGCTGCCCGGCCGTTAACCAAACAAGCGCTTCACATTGCAGTGAAATGCGGAAAATTGTCCCTTTTCTATCAACAGGCTCTCGATTTTCGGCGATTAATGCATATTCATTAACGGCCCGCCGTTTGCTAAGAGACCGCCCGCCTCGGCGGTTGTGACGTCCTAAGAGCTGGGTTCTCTGAAAAGGTTATCGGGTTTGCAAACCTGGAGCAGTTGGAAGCGTTTTCCGAACGCGACGAGCGGCGACTCTGTCGAGGCGCCGATCGGGCCGGGCGTGTACGAGGTTCGTCATACGCCGAGCGGCAACGTGGTTGCGTTCGGCCACGCCGCAAACGTTGCCAATGCGCTTGCGGAGTTGAAGGTCGATGACGGCGGCGGCACCTGGACGCGGCTGTTCCGCCGCGTCAGCCCGAAGCCGCCGGTCAACGAGCTGGAATACCGCACCTGCGCCACCGCGACGCGCGCCGACGCCAAGACGGCGGCCGACCGAATGCAGAAGCTGCGGCAATCCTACTGGCGCAAACGGCTGGAAACCGGCCGCGCGGCACGTGGCTGGCCCGGAAGCTGAGCGTCAGATGTTCGTTGTGATGATGGAGCCGGCCGCAATGCCGGTTTTTTTATTGCTCAAAGCAATTGCGGTTGCAGATCTTCGGCCAGCGCCAGCAGTTTCGGCAGGAATACGCTCTGCATGGTCTTGAGCGTGCCGCGCTCGCTGTGCGCGCCGACATTCAGCGCGGCGATGACCTTGCCGTCGCGCCGCGACAACGGCACCGAAATGGAGCGGAAGCCGGCTTCGGCTTCCTGATCGACCAGCGAGAAGCCTTCCGCGCGGGTTTTGACGATGAGCCCACGCAGTTTCTTCCTGTCGGTCACCGTGGTGGACGTGAGCTTCGGCACCTTGGTCTGCGCCAGAAATGTATCGAGCGCATCGTCGTCGAGCGCGGCGAGCAGCACGCGGCCGAGCGACGTCGACAGCGCCGGCAGACGGAAGCCGATCTGCGCGCTGACCGTGAGTACACGGTTCGGCGAGGCGTGCGCGATCATGATGACTTCGTCGCCGTCGCGCACGGCGGCCGAGCAGGCCTCGTTCAGTTCGCCGCTCAACCGTTCGAGCGCCGGCTGGAGAATGTCGGACACCGCATTCGACGACAGGTAAGCGTTGGCCAGCCGCAGGATGCGCGGCGTCAACCGGAACAGCCGGCCGTCCGTCTCCGCGTGGCCGAGATGAACCAGCGTCAGCAGCGTCCGCCGCGCCGAGGCGCGGGGCAAATCGACCAGCCGTGCGACGTCGCTCAGCGACATTGCGCGGCGATCGCGGTTGAACGCTTCGATGACGCTGAGGCCGCGGGCGAGGGCCTCGAGAAAATCGGGGCCGGCGTCGTCGGCGAGCTTCTGCTCCGACTTGCTGCGTTTGCGCCGTGGCATTGCCGGCTGCGACTCCCGCGTTCGATCAGCGAACGGTTCGGTTGCGGCGCAGAGCGCACCGCAAATCCGGTTTACTGTTCAGACTTGTTCCAGTTAGAATATATCCGAACATTTGTTCGGTCTACGAACAAGCGGTCCGCCGCCGAAAAAATTCGGACAGAGGAGTGGTTGTCATGTTGAGCGCGCAGCTGAACGAACTCATCACCCACACCGGCCCCGGCACCGAGGGCGGCAAGCTGATGCGGCGTTACTGGCAGCCGGCGGCGCTGGTCGAGGAACTGACCGGCAACCGGCCGATCAAGCCGCTGCGGCTGTTCGGCGAGGATCTCGTGATCTTCAAGGACGGCAAGGGCCGTTACGGTCTCGTCGGCCGCCACTGCCCGCATCGCGGCACCGATCTCGCCTTCGGCCGGCTCGAGAGCGACGGGCTGCGCTGCGCCTTCCACGGCTGGAAATTCGGCGCCGACGGCCAGTGCCTCGAAACGCCGGCAGAGCCGGACGACAGCAGGCTGTGCGCCAAGCTGCGGCACAAGGCCTATCCGGTGGTCGAGAAGAGCGGCATCCTGTTCGCTTACATGGGTCCCGGCGAGCCACCGGCCTTCCCGGAGTTCGACTGTTTCGTGGCGCCGGGCACCCACACCTTCGCCTTCAAGGGTCTGATCGACTGCAACTGGCTGCAGTCGCTCGAGGTCGGCATCGATCCGGTGCACACCTCGTTCCTGCATCGCTTCTTCGAGGACGAGGATCCGACGCAAGCCTATGGCAAGATGTTCCGCGACAAGTCGCGCGACACTGAAATGCCGATGACGCAGATCATGCGCGAGTTCACCCGGCCGCGCATCGAGGTGGAGCCGACCAATTACGGCTTCCGTGTCGCCACGTTGCGCGAGATCGGCGAGGGCAAGGCGCATGTGCGCCTGACCAACCTCGTATTCCCCAACGCCTTCATGATCCCGATGAGCCGCGAGATGACGATCTCGCAGTGGCACGTTCCGATCGACGATACCCGGCACTACTGGTACGCGATCTTCACTTCGTTCGGCGAACCGGTGAACAAGGAGGAGATGCGCCGCCAGCGGCTCGAGCTTTACGAACTGCCGGATTATGTGCCGCGCCGGAACAAGACCAACAATTACGGCTACGACCCGCACGAACAGGAGCACGCGACCTACACCGGCATGGGCGCCGACATCAACGTGCACGACCAGTGGGCCTGCGAGTCGATGGGCGCGATCCAGGACCGCACGCAGGAGCATCTCGGCACGTCGGACAAGGCGATCATCGCCTACCGCAAGCTGCTGCGGCAGTCGCTTGAGGAAAACGGCAAGGGCGAGACGCCGATCATGGTGCTGGACCGCGCCAAGGCCACCGATGTCACTGGCCCGGCCTGCGTGGACGGCATCGGCCCTGCGGCGCAGTGGCAGGACTACTGGCAGACGACCGACGCCGACCGCCGGCAGACCGCAAGCTGGCAGCGCCCGCGGCACTGATAGGCTATCATCCGTTCCGCATGGCCCCGCGCAAAAGCCGATCCACCGCCAGCTTCGTCGACCGCCACGGCCTCTGGAGCGAGGCGCAGGCGAAGCAGGCGCGCGAGGTCGAGCGCGCCATCAAGGCGAACAAGCTCGAACTGGTGCGGTTCTCGTTCGCCGATCAGCACGGCGTGCTGCGCGGCAAGACGCTGCTTGCCGCCGACGCGGTAGCGGCGCTCAAGAGCGGCGTCACCATGACGACGACGCTGCTGGCCAAGGACACCTCGCACAAGACCGTATTCCCGGTGTTCACGGCAGGCGGCGGCTTCGACATGCCGGAGATGCAGGGCGGCGGCGACTTCGTCATGGTCGCGGACCCTTCGACGTTCCGTGTGTTGCCGTGGGCGGACAAGACCGGCTGGCTGCTGTGCGACATCTACTTCACCAACGGCAAGCCGGTGCCGTTCTCGACACGGCAGATCGGCCGCAATGCGCTTGCGCGGCTCGCCTCCGCCGGCTTCGATTTCCTGTCCGGCCTCGAGGTCGAGTTTCACCTGTTCCGCATCGAAAATCCGCGCCTCGCGCCGGCGGATGCGACATGGCCGCCGCAGGCCGCCGACGTGAGTCTGATTACGCAGGGCTATCAGTATCTGACCGAAAGCCGTTACGACCGGCTCGAGCCCGCGATCGAGCCGCTGCGTCGCGCGATGGCCGCGCTCGACCTGCCGCTGCGCTCGGTCGAGATCGAGTTGGGGCCGAGCCAGTGCGAATTCACGTTCCGGCCGCAGCCCGGACTCGCCGCCGCCGACGCGATGATCCTGTTCCGCTCCGCGGTGAAACAGGTGGCGCGCCGCCACGGCCTGATGGCGAGCTTCATGTGCCGCCCCGCGGTGCAGAACTGTGTGTCGAGCGGCTGGCATCTGCATCAGTCGTTGATCGAGAAGCGGTCGAAGTCGAATGCTTTCATGCTCGACGACAAGGACGGGCTCTCGACCGTCGGCCGCTATTATCTCAGCGGGTTGCTGGCGCATGCGCGCGCGGCGGCGGCCTTCACCACGCCGACCATCAACGGCTACAAGCGCTACCGGCCGTACTCGCTCGCGCCCGACCGCGCGATCTGGGCGCGCGACAATCGCGGCGTGATGATCCGGGTGCTCGGTCAGCCCGGCGATCCGGCGACACATCTGGAAAACCGCGTCGGCGAGCCGGCGGCCAACCCCTATCTCTATCTCGCTTCGCAGATTTATTCGGGGCTGGACGGCATCGCGCGGCGGCTCGATCCGGGGCCTTCTGCCGATACACCCTATGAGATGTCCGCGGCGCTGCTGCCGAAAAGCCTCGACGAGGCGTTGACCGCGCTGCGCGCCGACGACTGCTTCCGGCAGGGCTTCGGCGGCGGCTTCGTCGATTACTATGCGCACATCAAGAGCGCCGAGCTGGCCCGCTTCAAGGCCGACGAACGCGACGGGCCGGAGCCGACCGGCTGGGAACAGCGCGAATATTTCGACCTGTTCTGAACGGAGCTGCTGGAGGGTCCGTCGCGCCTTACCGCCGTCGGCGGCAGGCCGCGCGTAGAATTCCGCCACAATTGGCGCCTACGAAAATACCGGGCGCGGGGCTTTTTTGATCGCTGGAGTCGGGCGATGTTGAAACTGGCCCTGATGTTTTTGTTTTTTGCCGTCGCGTCCGGCGCTTTTGGTTATGCCAACAGCGAATCCGCCATGGCCACCCTCGCGCAAATGCTGTTCGGAATTTTTGTCGTGCTGTTCTTTGGCGCGCTTGCCGCCGGCGTCGCGACGTCCGGCCACCGCCGCATCGGCGTCTAGCGCAAACTCACTGAGCTTGAAGGCCTAGACGTCGACGCTGGCGTTGAGCGCGTTCTGCTCGATGAAGATGCGGCGCGGCTCGACTTCCTCGCCCATCAGCTGGCCGAAGATGTTCTGCGCCTCGTCGACTTCCTTCACCTTGACCTGCAGCAGGGAGCGCGCGTTGAGGTCGAGCGTGGTTTCCCAGAGCTGCTCCGGGTTCATCTCGCCGAGACCTTTGTAGCGCTGCACGGCGATACCCTTGCGTCCGGCGCCGGTCAGCGCGTCGAACAGCCCGACGGGGCCGTGGATCGCAATCGTTTCGTCCTTGCGGCGGAGCATCGCCGGCGGCGTGGGCCGCGGGAAAATCTGCTGCAGCATCGGCGCATACTCGTCGAGCTTGCGCGCGTCGGCCGAGCCGAGCAATGCCTGGTCGATGGTCGCGATTTCTTTCACGCCGCGCACGGTACGCTCGAACACGAAGCCTTCGTCGTTGAACGAGCCTTCCCAGCCGCGCTCGGTCTCGTCTTCCAGCGCGTCGAGCCGTTTGGCGATGTAGCCGGCCGCCTGATTGGCGACCTTGACGTCGTCGGTGATCTTCGGCGTCAGCACGCCGGCGATCGCCGCCTGCTCGATGACCTTGCGGTTGTAGCGGCTGTGCAGCCCCTGCAACGTCGCGCGGATGGCGCGGGCATCAGCGACCAGCTTCTGCAGGTCGACGCTCGCGCGTTCCTCGCCGGAGGCGAGCCGCAGCACGGCGTCCTCGATGCCGGTCGCGATCAGGTAATCTTCCAGCCCGCGCTCGTCCTTCACATACTGCTCGGACTTGCCGCGTGCGACTTTGTAGAGCGGCGGCTGCGCGATGTAGATGTTGCCGTTATCGATGAGCTGACCCATCTGCCGGAAGAAGAACGTCAGCAGCAGCGTGCGGATATGCGCGCCGTCGACGTCGGCGTCCGTCATGATGATGATCTTGTGGTAGCGCAGCTTGGCGGGATCGAATTCCTCGCCGATGCCGGTGCCGAGCGCGGTGATCAGCGTGCCGATTTCCGCCGACGACAGCATCTTGTCCATGCGGGCGCGTTCGACGTTGAGGATCTTGCCGCGCAGCGGCAGCACGGCCTGAAACTCGCGGTTGCGGCCCTGTTTGGCGGAGCCGCCGGCCGAGTCGCCCTCGACGATGAACAGTTCGGATTTCGCGGGGTCGCGCTCCTGGCAGTCGGCGAGCTTGCCGGGCAGCGAGGAGATGTCGAGGGCGCCTTTCCGGCGCGTCAGTTCGCGCGCCTTGCGTGCCGCCTCGCGGGCCGCGGCAGCCTCGACCACCTTGCCGACAATGGTGCGGGCATTGGCCGGATTTTCCTCGAACCATTTGTCGAGCGCGTCGTTGAGCACGCCTTCGACGACCGGGCGCACCTCGGACGAGACGAGCTTGTCCTTGGTCTGCGAGGAGAATTTCGGGTCCGGGACCTTCACCGACAGCACGGCGGTCAGGCCCTCGCGGCAGTCGTCGCCGGTCAGCGCCACCTTTTCCTTGCGCGCGGAGCCCTGCTTGTCGGCATAGCCGGTGATCTGTCGCGTCAGCGCGCCGCGGAACCCGGCGAGATGGGTGCCGCCGTCGCGCTGCGGAATGTTGTTGGTGAAGCAGAGCACGGCCTCGTGATAACCGTCGTTCCACCACAGCGCCGCTTCGACGGTGATGCCGTCGCGCTCGGCCTGCACGGTGATCGGCGCCGGCACCAGCGGCTTCTTGTTGCGGTCGAGATATTTGACGAAGGCTTCGATGCCGCCTTCGTATTTCATCTCCTCGCGCTTCTCGACGGCATGGCGCTTGTCGGACAGCACGATCTGCACGCCGGAGTTCAAGAAGGCGAGTTCGCGCAGGCGATGTTCCAGCGTCTGGAAATCGTATTCCGTCATCGTGAAGGTCTTCGGCGAGGCGAGGAAGGTAACCTCCGTGCCGCGCTGGTCCTTGGCGTCGCCGACGACCTTAAGGGGCGCCACCGCCTCGCCGTCGTGGAACTCCATGAAGTGCTCTTTGCCGCCGCGCCAGATGCGCAGCTTCAGCCAGGTCGACAGCGCGTTGACGACGGAAACACCGACGCCGTGCAGACCGCCCGACACCTTGTAGGAGTTCTGGTCGAATTTTCCGCCGGCGTGCAGCTGCGTCATGATGACTTCGGCCGCCGAGACGCCTTCTTCCTTATGAATGTCGGTCGGGATGCCGCGGCCGTTGTCGCGCACCGTCACCGAGCCGTCGGGATTGAGCGTGATCGCGACTTCGGTGGCGTGTCCGGCGAGCGCTTCGTCGATCGCGTTGTCGACGACCTCGTAGACCATGTGGTGAAGGCCCGAGCCGTCATCGGTGTCGCCGATATACATGCCCGGCCGCTTGCGCACGGCGTCGAGGCCTTTGAGGACCTTGATCGACTCTGCGCCATATTCGGACGGAATGTTGCGGGCCGGTTCAGCCATCGGCGTGACCTTCACTGCGGGCTAAAAATGAATCGGAGTGACACAAGTTTTCTGTCATGAAATATGGGGCGCGTACAGCGCAAAGTGAAGGGGCAGAAGTGCCCGAAAATAAAGGGCTTTCGGCACTTTTCCGACCTCAAAAACGGCCCGATTCCGGCGCCCAAAACCGCCGCTTCCGAGCGCCGATTCGGGCCGCTCGCCGCGGCTGAAATTGTGGCCGTCAGCCGGCCGGCGTGACGGTTCCGGGCCGGACTTCGAACATCTGCGCGCGGGATTTGATCTCGTGGAACGCGGCGGGATCGGCGCCGGTCATCCAGACTTGTGCGCCGAGCGCGCTCAAGGCGTCGTAGAGCGCGGCGCGCCGGCCGGGATCGAGATGCGCGACGACCTCGTCGAGCAGCAGGATCGGCGCGGCGCCGGTCATGTCTTTCAAAAGACCGGCATGCGCAAGCACCAGCCGGATCAGCAACGCCTTCTGCTCGCCGGTCGAGGCATCCGCCGCCGCGATGTCCTTGCCGGCGAAGCGCACCGCGAGGTCGCTGAGGTGCGGCCCGTCGAGCGTGCGGCCGGCGGCGGCGTCGCGCGCGCGGTTCTCGCGGAGGACCTCCCGGTATCTGTCCTCGATTTCGGTGGCGCTGTAGCTCGGCAGAAGCCGCTCCATCCAGCCGTCGAGCGCGATGGCCGCAACGGGGAAGGGCGCGCCGTCGTCGCGGCTTGCGGCCAGTGCCGCGGCAAGGCGGTTGACGGTTTCGGAACGCGCGGCGGTGACCGCAACCGCAAGCTCGGCGGTCTCGCGCTCCACCGCATCGAGCCAGTGGGTGTCGCGCTCGCCGGTTTCGAGCAGGCGGTTGCGCGAGCGCAGCGAGCGTTCGAGCGCGGAGACACGGCTCGAATGCTGGGCATCGACCGCGAGCACCAGACGGTCGAGGAAGCGCCGGCGCTCGGAAGCCGGGCCGTTGAACAGCTGATCCATCGCTGGAACCAGCCAGATCACCCGCAGATGATCGGAGAACGCAATCGCCGACGATACCGGTTCGCGGTCGATGCGGTTCTGGCGCGATACCGGCGTATCGGGCGAGGGCGGCAGGATGCCGGTGCCGAGCGTCGCGAGGCCGTAAAGGCCCTCGACCTCGGCGGAGACGGCCCACGAGCCGTCACCTTCGCCGAATGCGACCTCCTCGAGCGTGGCGCGGCGCAGGCCGCGGCCGGGCGCCAGAAACGAGATCGCCTCGATCAGATTGGTCTTGCCGGCGCCGTTCGGTCCGGTCAGCACCACCGGACCGGCGCCCGTCAAATCAAGCCGCGCCGCGTGGTAGCTGCGGAAGCTGGTCAGCGAGAGCTTGAGAATCGCAGCGGCGGGCATGGCATGAGCCTTACCACCGGAGCGGCGGCGGTCACACCCGCATCGGCATCAGGACGTAAAGCGCGCCCTTGGCGTCCTTGTCCTGGATCAGCGTCGGCGAGCCGGGATCGGCGAGCTTCAGGACAGCGACCTCGCCCTCGATCTGCGCCGCGATGTCGAGCATGTAGCGGGAGTTGAATCCGATATCGAGCGGATCGGCGCTGTACTCGACTTCGAGTTCTTCCGTCGCGCTGCCGCTGTCAGGATTGGTGACCGAGAGCACAAGGCGCGCGCCCGCGATCGACAGTTTCACCGCGCGGCCGCGCTCGCTCGACACCGTCGAAACGCGGTCGACGGCGGCTTCGAAATCCTTCTTGTCGACGACGAGCGTCTTGTCGTTGTTGACCGGAATGACGCGGTTGTAGTCGGGGAAGGTGCCATCGATCAGCTTCGAGGTCAGCACCACATCGCCGATCGTGAAGCGAATCTTGCCGGCGCTGAGTTCGATGCCGATCTCGCCTTCGCCGGTTTCGATCAGGCGCTGCACTTCGCTCACCGTCTTGCGCGGCACGATGACGCCCGGCATGCCGGCAGCGCCCTGCGGCAGCGGCAGTTCCACCTGAGCGAGACGGTGACCGTCGGTTGCGACCGCGCGCAGCGTGCCCGACTTCGCATTGCCGGTGACGTGCAGATAGATACCGTTGAGGTAGTAGCGCGTCTCTTCCGTCGAGATCGCAAACTGCGTCTTGTCGATGAGGCGCTTGAGATCGGCGGCCGCGAGCTTGAACGAGTGGCTCATCTCGCCCGCGGCGAGATCGGGAAAATCGCTCTCGGGCAGCGTCTGCAGCGTGAAGCGCGAGCGCCCGGCGCGGATCGAGAGCACCGCGCGGTCGCCGGAGCCTTCGAGCACGACCTGAGCGCCGTCCGGCAGCTTGCGCACGATCTCGTAGATCATGTGCGCCGGAACGGTGGTGGAGCCACCCGGCGAGACTTCCGCGGCGATGGTGTCGGTGACTTCGAGGTCCAGGTCGGTCGCCTTCAGGCTGAGCTTGGCCTTCTCGGCCTTGAGCAGCACGTTGGCGAGGATCGGGATGGTATTGCGGCGCTCGACCACGCGATGAACGTGACCCAGCGACCTCAGGAGTTCCGCACGCTCGACCGTTACCTTCATCGGACCCCGCCCGCTAAATTGGATGTGCCGGTGGCGCCGGTGGCTGTGATGTGGCTCAGGCGCGACGACAAACCGGCCGCCCGTTGCGGGGGAGGCCGGACGGCGAAAGTGACGCGCGGGCCGGGATTTCGCAAGACCTCAGGTGCCTTTGCGACGTTTTTCCCGGCTGATTCACAGCCACCGGAGCCCGCGCTTGCCTTTGAGAAATTCACCCCGGCGGGTGACCCGGCCGGGTGGGAGTGTCGTCCGTGGTCGCGCCGCAGCGGCGCGAGCAGGCTTCTCTAGGGGTTATCCTGCAGCTGCCGCTTCAGGATCTCGATCTCCTCGGCCAACGCCATGTCGTTGCCGACCAGGTTTTCGATCTTGCGAACGGCGTGGAGAACCGTGGTGTGGTCGCGTCCGCCGAAGCGGCGGCCGATTTCCGGCAGCGAGCGTAGTGTCAGCGTCTTGGCGAGATACATCGCCACCTGACGGGGCCGCACCACATTGGCGGTGCGCCGCGAGGACAGCAGGTCGGACCTGCTGACATTGTACTGGCGGGCCACCACGCGCTGGATGTCCTCGATCTTGACGCGCTTGGGCTCCATCGGCCGCACCAGGTCGCGCACCGCGCGCTCGGCCATTTCCAGCGTGATCGGGTGGCCGGTCAGCTTGTTCTGGGCGAGCAGCTGGTTGAGCGCGCCTTCGAGGTCGCGGCCGTTATGGGTGACCGCCTTGGCGATGTAGTTCAGCACCGGCAGCGGCACATCGAAGCCCGGATGATGGGCGCGGGCCGCCGAGACGCGGGCCTTGAGGATTTCGAGCCGCAGCTCCTCGCCGAGCGAGCCGACCTCGACCACGAGGCCGCCGGCAAGACGCGAGCGCACCCGGTCGTCGAGGCTTTCGAGGTCGGAGGGCGGCCGGTCCGAGGCGATGACGACCTGGCGGCCGGCATCGATCAGCGCATTCAGGGTGTGGCAGAACTCGGCCTGGGTCGATTTGCCCTGCAGGAACTGCAGATCGTCGATCACCAGCACGCCGATGCCGCGCAGCGCCTCCTTGAAGGCCAGCGCCGTCTGCGAGCGCAGCGCCGAGACGAAGCCGTACATGAACTTTTCGGCGGTGAGGTAGAGCACCTTGCGCTCGCCGATGCCGTTGCCGGTCCAGGTGATGGCCTGCAGCAGGTGCGTCTTGCCGAGGCCGACGCCGGCATGGATGTAGAGCGGGTTGAACATCACCGGGTCGCCGCGCTTGGCGGTGGCGACTTGCCGCGCCGCGGCATGGGCCAGCGTGTTCGAGCGGCCGACGACGAAGTTGTCGAAGGTCAGCCGCGGGTCGAGCGGCGAGCCGCCGAGTGCGTCGTGAGCTCCGGCGTCGCCGAGCGGAATGCCGCGGCCGTCGCCGCCATTGTGGCGGATGGCGCCGCCGTTGAAGACCTCCGCCTCGCCGTTCTTCGGTTTGGTCGTCGCGGTCTTGAGCACCGCGGAGCGCACGACCAACTCGATGCGGATGACGTCCTTGTCCTCGGACTGCCAGCAGGCGAGCAGCCGCTCAGCATAGTGCGATTGCACCCAGCTCTTGAGAAAGCGCGTCGGCACCGACTGGCGGATGGCGCCCGCCTCGCAGGCCTCGATTTCCATGCTGGCGAACCAGCTCGAAAACACGTCCTCGCCAAGCTCGGCGCGCAGGCGATCCTTGACCCTCAGCCAGCGCTCCTGATCCGTCTTCGTCATTGCAAGTCTCTTCTCGGCTCGGTGTTCAAACGGACTCGGGTGGCCAGGCTGACGGCGGGCTGCCGTCAACGCGCCTGACTGGACGCAACATCACTCGGATTCGCGCGATGCCGGTGGGTGGGCTGCCTGTTAGGCGTGCAGCCAAGGGCACGAGCGCAAAGGGAGCAAGCCGCGTCTTCTAACGGCGCGGCGGCGCCATGCCTCGTGTTTCGATGATGAAGACCGAAGACGTTGAAATCGGCCGGCTGGCCTTGCAGATGACGGGAACCATCGATGACCGGCTGCTGTCTTGAAACCCGGAACCAGAAGTTCCGGTCCGTCCGGCCGTGACCGTTATTCCCGCTGCTGCCGCCATTGGTGACCCCCGTTGTCGTTTTCTCTGGTCGTCTTCTTCGGTCGTCTTTTTTCGCGCGTCTGTGTCGCAGTCTTCGTTTGCTGCACCAATGTCCGGACTCATCGGCCATTCCCATCGCGCGGCGTGCGAGTTTCGGACAAATGAAAGCCGTCCTCACCCGCGGATGAGTGATGTCGTCAGAACCTTTTTTGGTGCAGCGACCCGGAGAAGCCCGAGCGCGTTTGATCAAGTTACACGAGCGTCCCCGCCCTGCAACGAATTTACTTAACCGGTTCTCACCGTCCGCGCGCAGTGTGTGGTTGCGGTGACAGGTGTGTTGTGCCTCAAATTTTTAACGCGTTGAATCGTCCGCAAATTTTCTCGTGGCGATGTTGTCGCAGCAGCCGCGACGCGATCAAAATTTTTTTTGCTCCGCTTCAAAAAAACGCTGCGCGGCACGGCGATTCCGAGGTCCCGCAAATTTATGGGGAGTAAGTCATTCATCGAACGAAATTTTTTTTGGCCGTCCACGCAGGGTAGCCGTTGCAAGAAAGCACTGGCGCATGCGGACTTCTTGCACGCCGATGCGCGTAGAGCGCGTGCTTGCCGCAATTATTCGACTGCGGCATTTCTTGATGACGCTGTCATAAAGAAAATAAGACCGATCGCGGCGGTGAGCGCCGGCGCGGTCGATGTGACAGGCTGGATTTTCGTCGGATGACAAAAGGTCCGGCGCGGGCCGGACCTTCGAAGCAGCGGAGCCAAACTTTCAGGAGCCGGCGTCGCTCGAGCCGGACGCTTGCCCCGGATTACTTGCCGAGCTTCGCGATGCGGTGGGCGAGACGCGACACTTTCCGGCTGGCGTTGTTCTTGTGAACGACACCCTGCTGCGCCGAGCGCATGATGACCGGCTCGGCCGCCTTGAAGGCCGCCTCGGCCGCCTTGCGGTCGCCGGAGGCGATTGCTTCCTCCACCTTCTTCAGCGAGCCGCGCATGGTCGACCGGCGCGTCTTGTTGATCGCGGTGCGGCGCGCAATCTTGCGGGTGGCTTTGCGGGCGGAGGTGGTATTGGCCATGAAACTCTCTAGTCCGTCTCGTTTCGGTCTTCGGTCGGGCCGATGCCCGCGGGTACCGATACCCGGAGGACCATCGCTGGTGATAATGAATGACGTCGCCGCACAAAAAGGGGCGACGGGCGAGGCTTATAGTCAGCCCCCGCCGATGCGTCAATAACCGCGAATCAGGCGGGTTTTTAAGCCGGTTAAGCCACCATTTGACGCCGGACGGCGTCATATCCGGCGACGACCGACGCGCGGTCGGCCTCGGCAAAATCCGTCAGCGGCGGGCGGACGCGGGCAAGCGCCGGGTCATTATGGATATATGACAGCAGCGACTTCACGCCGCTGACCAGCGCCTTGCCGTCGAACAGCTTGCGAATGGCGACGGCGGCGTCGTGGGAGGCCTTGTTGCCGGCCCGCCAGGCATCTGCGCACAGATCGGCATTCACGTTGGCGGTGGCGGAGATGCAGCCGGCGAAAATGCCCTCGCGGGCTTCCATCAGGCAGCCCTCCGTCGAGGGGAAGACGTCGAAATCCGCAGCGACCCCGGCCGCCGCGCGGGCATAGACCATGTCGCCGGAGGAATCCTTCAGGCCGGCGATCCGCGTGCCGTATTTGTCGCGCAGCCGCTTCACCAGCTCGATATGCCACGGCAGGCCGGACAGGGCCGGGAAGTGATAGAGATAAAGCGGGACCGGCTGGCTGACCGTCGCCTGGACGATCGTGTCGATATAAGCCACCAGCCCGTCGTCCGGCACACCTTTGTAATAGAACGGCGGCAGCACCAGCGCGCCGGCAAAGCCGAGCGCCGCGGCGTGCTTCGTCAGCGCGACGGCGTCGGCCACCGACGCGGCGCCGGTTCCGACCATCAACCGGTTCAGCGGCAGGCCGGCGGTCTTGTAGGCAGTCATCACGCTCTTGCGCTCGTCGAGCGAGAACGAGGTCGCCTCGCCGGTGGTGCCGAGCACATTGAGCCCATCGCAACCATTGTCGAGCAGGAAGCGGCCGAGCTTGACCGCGCGGCCGGTATCGGGCCCGCCGTCCTCGGCGATCGGCGTCGCCACGGCGGCAATGACGCCCTTCAGAGTGGATGCCATCGAAATCTCCTGCGGATGGGCCGGCCTAGCCGCTGACGTTGAAGGCCGCGAGTGCCGCCATATTGACAATCTGGTTGTCCTTGGCGCCAAGCGGCACGATTTGCACCGGACGGTCAAGGCCGACCAGGATCGGGCCGATCACGGTCGCGCCGCCGAGTTCCTGCAGCATCTTTGTCGAGATCGACGCTGAGTGGAACGCCGGCATCACCAGCACATTGGCGGGGCCGGACAGGCGGCAGAACGGATAGGCGGCGGCGAGATCGGGATTGAGAGCGACATCGGCCGCCATCTCGCCGTCATATTCGAAATCGACCCGCTTGCCGTCGAGGATCTTGACCGCTTCGATGACGCGCGAGGAACGCTCGCCCGGCGGGTGGCCGAAGGTCGAGAAGGCGAGCATCGCAAGCCGCGGCTCGTAGCCGAGCCGTCGCGCGACACCGGCCGCCTCGATGGCGATCTCGGCGAGTTCCTGCGCGTCCGGCATTTCGGTGACGGCGGTGTCGGCAACCAGCACGGTGCGTCCGCGCGCAACGACCAGCGACACGCCGATCACGCGATGGCCGGGCTTGGGGTCGATGACGCGGCGCACGTCTTCGAGGGCGACCGAGAAGTTGCGGGTGGTGCCGGTCACCATCGCGTCGGCATCGCCGAGCGCAACCATGCAGGCCGCGAACGAATTGCGGTCCTGGTTCACCAGCCGCTGGCAATCGCGCAGCAGATAGCCGTGGCGCTGCAGCCGCTCGTACAGGTGGTTGATGTACGACGTGTTGCGGGTCGACAGCCGCGCATTGATGATCTCGATGCCGTCGCCGAGCTCAATGCCGGCCTCGCCGGCGGCGTTCTTCACGCGGTCCTCGCGGCCGACCAGGACGGCGGTGCCGAGCCCCTGGCTCACGAAGCTCGCAGCGGCGCGGATCACCTGTTCCTCCTCGCCCTCGGCGAAGACGACGCGGCGCGGCTGGCGGCGCAGCCGGTTGTAGACGGTGACCAGCGTGCTCGCGATCGGATCGCGCCGCGAACGAAGCTGCTGGCCATAAGCCTCCATGTCGACGATCGGCTTGCGCGCGACGCCGGTGTCCATCGCCGCTTTGGCCACCGCCGGCGGCACGGCGTGAATGAGCCGCGGATCGAACGGCACCGGGATGATGTAGTCGGGACCGAATTTCAGCCGCGTGCCGTAGACGGCGACGACCTCATCGGGGACATCCTCGCGGGCGAGCGCGGCGAGCGCCCGCGCTGCGGCGATCTTCATTTCCATGTTGATCGCGCTGGCGCGCACGTCGAGCGCGCCGCGGAACAGGAACGGGAAGCCGAGCACGTTGTTGATCTGGTTTGGATAGTCCGAGCGCCCGGTCGCCATGATGGCGTCGTCGCGCACCTCGGCGACTTCCTCCGCGGTGATTTCGGGGTCGGGATTGGCCATCGCGAAGATGATCGGCTTCGCCGCCATCGACTTCACCATGTCCTTGGTCACCGCGCCCTTGGCGGAGAGACCGTAGAACACGTCGGCGCCCTTCAGTGCGTCGGCCAGCGTGCGCGCCTTGGTGTCGACCGCATAGGCCGACTTCCACTGGTTCATGCCATCGGTGCGGCCCTTGTAGATGACGCCCTTGGTGTCGCAGAGGATCAGGTTCTCCGGGCGGAAGCCGATCGAGCGCAGCAGCTCAAGGCAGGCGATGCCTGCGGCGCCGGCGCCGTTGCAGACGATCTTGGTGTTTTCCATCTTGCGCCCGGTCAGGTCGAGCGCATTGAGGAGGCCGGCGGTCGCGATGATCGCGGTGCCATGCTGGTCGTCGTGGAACACCGGGATGTCGAGCAACTCACGCAGCTTCTGCTCGATGATGAAGCACTCCGGCGCCTTGATGTCCTCGAGGTTGATGCCGCCCCAGCCCTTGCCGAGATACTTCACGCAGTTGATGAATTCGTCCGGGTCCTCGGTCGACACTTCGAGGTCGATCGAGTCGATGTCGGCAAAGCGCTTGAACAGGACCGCCTTGCCTTCCATCACCGGCTTCGCGGCGAGCGCGCCGCGGTTGCCGAGGCCGAGAATGGCGGTGCCGTTGGTGATGACGGCGACGAAATTGCCCTTGGTCGTGTAGTCGTAGGCGCGGCCTTCGTCTTCGGCGATGGCGAGCACCGGCACGGCGACGCCCGGCGAATAGGCGAGCGACAGGTCGCGCTGTGTCGCCATCGGCTTGGTGGCGACGACTTCGAGCTTGCCGGGACGGCCGCCGCTGTGGAACTGCAGGGCTTCCTGATCGGTAAAGGTCGGACGGGTGCCTTTTTTGGCGGACTTTTTGGGGGTGTCGGCGGACATTTTTACGCAGAACTCCTGACTGGCCGGGAACCCCCGGGGGCAATATCGGACCCTAGCGGATCGACCGCCGCCCGCTCAAGCGATTGCACGGCAAGGGAGTTTTGTGCCCGAGTTGAACGGGAGGCCAACACGGGTTAATCGGTGCACAAATGAATTGGCGCCCGGCGCCGATACCAACCCGAAAAACGACGCCATGATCCGGTTTTTCCTGCGGATGCTCGGCCTTTTCAGCCTCGCGGCGGCCTTCATCCTCGTCATCTATGACGGCACGAAATCGATTGCGTCGAACGCTGTCGTCCTGACCAGCGTTCGCGCGCTATGGGACACCCTGAGCGCGGGGAGCCTCGCAAGCTTGCGGCCTCTGATCGAGCAGAACACCGTGCCCTATCTGTGGGATCCGGTCGTCACGACGTTCCTGTCGTGGCCGAGCTGGGCCGTGCTCGCGGTGCTCGGCATCGTGCTGATCGTGCTTGGCCGCAAGAGGAAGCCGCTGATCGGCTACGCGCGCTGACCCGCGGGCCGCTCGCGGCCTCGTGATCGCCTGAAATCGCCCGTTGCCCGCGATGTGATCGCACCGCCCGATGCGAAAAGGGCGGGCACCGCTTATATTTGCCGCAGCGATTGCAGGAGAACAGCGATGTTCATGTTCAAGAAGTCGGTTGCGATGCCGAAGGCGTCCGAGGCGCTGCCGGGCCGTGCCCACGCGATCCGCACCGCCGAGACTCATTTCATCAACGGCCATCCGCTGAAAGGCCCGTACCCGGATGGCAGCGAGACCGCGATGTTCGGCCTCGGGTGCTTCTGGGGCGCCGAGCGCAAGTTCTGGGAACTCGGCGACAGCGTCTATATCACCGCGGTCGGTTACGCCGGCGGCTACACGCCCAATCCGATTTACGAGGAAGTCTGCTCCGGCCGGACCGGGCACAACGAAGTCGTGCTGGTCGTGTTCGATCCGAAGAAGATCTCTTACGAGCAACTGCTGAAAACGTTCTGGGAGAACCACGATCCGACGCAGGGCATGCGCCAGGGCAACGACGTGGGCACGCAGTATCGCTCCGGCATCTACACGTTCACGGCCGAGCAGAAGAAAGCGGCCGAGACATCGAAGGCGATGTTCGAGGCTGAACTGAAGAAGAGGGGCTACGGCGCGGTGACGACCGAAATCGTCGACGCACCAGAATTCTATTTTGCCGAGGACTATCATCAGCAGTATCTCGCCAAGAACCCGTTTGGCTATTGCGGGCTCGGCGGCACGGGCGTCTCGTGTCCGATCGGAACCAAGGTCGCGGTGCCCGGCTGAGGCGGCGGTCCGCCCGGTCCGTATTTCGGTTGTGAAAGGCGGGCGCCCGGCCAGGCGCCCGTTTTTCTTATGAAAATCCCGCGCCGGCGGCGGCTGGTGAGGTTTTGTTAACCATAAATCGCGTTAAGTCGCAGTCTGTCGTCTCGCGCGCGGAAGCGGGTTCACGCGATGCCTGTGATGAGGCTTGTTCTGCTGATGGTTGCGGCGTTGGCCGTCACCGGCTGTATGCGCCGGTCAGGGCCGAGCTATGTCGCGATCGATCCGGCGACCGGCCAGCAGATCGGTGCGGTGCAGGCGACGCCGCAGGCTGCCGCGGCGAATGTCTACGCGCCGCAGGCGTATGCACAGGCGCCAGCGCAGCAGGCTTATGCGCAGGCTGCGCCACCGCAGCAGCGCACAGCGCGTTCTTCGTCGGGCCGGGGTCTGTTCGGACGGCAGGGCGCCCCGGGTTACGCTGCGCGGCCACAGCCGATGCAGTCGCCTGCCGTCATCCAATACACACCGCCGCCGCAGCCGGTTTACCCCGCGCCGCAGGCCGTCTATCCGCAACCGTCCTATCCGCAAGGCTACGCCGTCGCGCCGGGCGGCGCGGGTGCCTACGGCGCTTATGCCTCGGCGCCGGCCTATCAGGCGCAGCCGGCTTACACGCTCGACGCGGGCGACCGCCTGCGCATCGTGGTGTTCGGGCAGGACGGCATCACCAACAGCTACATCGTCGATGCCGCCGGTAATGTGAGCCTGCCGCTGATCGGCACCGTGCCGGCGCGCGGCGCGACCACGCAGCAGCTTTCGAAAGTGATCGCAGACAAGCTGCGCCACGGCTATGTGCGCGAGCCTCACGTCAGCGTCGAGGTCGAAGCCTACCGGCCGTTCTTCATTCTCGGCGAGGTCACCAATCCCGGCCAGTACGCCTATGTGCCGAACATGACGGCGGAGACCGCGATTGCGATTGCCGGCGGCTTCGCGCCGCGTGCGAGCAAGAAGCAGGTCGAGTTGACGCGCAATGTCAGCGGCCAGCAGTTCCACGGCAAGGTGCCGCTCAACATGCCGCTGCGCCCCGGCGACACCATCAAGGTGCCGGAGCGCTGGTTCTGAACCAGCTCCGCTCATTCCCGCGAAAGCGGGAATCCAGCTTTCATTTTACCTTGTGCTGGGTCCCCGCTTTCGCGGGGACGAACGGTTGAGGTAATTGCCTCACTTCAAGTTCTTCTTCAGAAATTCCGTGGTGCGGCCCCAGGCGATGTCGGCGCTCGGCTTGTGGAACGCGCCGCGCTCGTCGCAATGGAAGCCGTGACCGGCGTCGTCATAGATATAGACTTCCGCCTCCGGCCGCTTCTGCTTGATGGTCTCGACGTCGGTGAGCGGGATGCCCTGGTCCTGCGCGCCGAAATGCATCTGCACCGGGCATTTCGGCTTCTCGTCGGCGAATTTCACGATGGCGCCGCCGTAGTAGCAGACCGCGGCCTTCAGGCCGTTCAAGCGGGTGGCGGCGAGGAACGACACGCTGCCGCCCATGCAGAAACCGATGATCCCAATCGGGCCCGCGCCCTTGATCTCGTCGATCGCCGCCTGGGTGTCGCGCAGCATCGCGTCCCAGTCCGGGTTGGCGATGAACTTGCGGGCGTTGGCGATTTCGTCGGGCGTGTAGCCGGACTGGAAGTCTTTCTGCTGGCGGTCGAACAGCGCCGGCGCCACCGCGACATAGCCTTCCTTGGCGAGCCGGTCGGTGACGTTGCGGATATGGCTGTTGACGCCGAAAATTTCCTGAATGACGACGAGGCCGCCCTTGGGCGTGCCGGCGGGATCGGCGCGGTAGCCGCCGAACTTGAAACGGTCCGCGGCGGTCAGATTGACGTGCTTGCCCACGAGAGCCTCCCTGAATGTTTCTTGTGACGATGGTGGCGGGAGGTTAGCCGCGCCCGCCCGCGCGCTGCAACCCCGGGCCTAAGCGTAGAGTTGCGCCAGCAACTCATAGGAGCGCCGCCGCGCCGCATGGCTGTAGACCATGGTGGTGACCATGAGTTCCTGAGCTTGCGTCTCCGCCAAAAGTGCGTCGAGCCGCGCTTTGACTTTGTCCGGGCCGCCGACCGTCAGCCGCGTGCGGTATTGCGCGAGGCGGGCGCGGTCCTCGGGCGTGTAGGCGTAGGCGGCGGCCTCCTCCGGCGAGGCGAGCGGCAGATATTCGCCCTTGCCGCGGCGGACGAAATGCAGGTCGGCGGCGCTGGCGAGAATTTCAGCTTCCTCGTCGGTGTCGGCGCAGACCACCGCGGTGCCGAGGATCGCATAGGGTTCCGCGAAGCGCGACGACGGCTGAAAGTTGTCGCGATAGAGCCGCATCGCTTCGCCGGCGTCGAAAGTGGCGAAGTGATGCGCGAAGGAAAACGGTGCGCCGATACGGCCCGCAAGTTGCGCGCTGTAATCGGACGAGCCGAGCAGGAAGATCGGCGGCAGCGGCACGTCGGCCGGCATCGCGCGGACTTTGTGAAACGGGTGACCCGGCGGGAAGCCGCGGGTCTCCAGCAGCATCAGCTCGTTGAAGCGGTCGATGAAGTCGTCCTCCTCGCTGATGCCCTGCCGGCGGCGCAGCAGGTAGGAGGTGGCGGGATCGGTGCCCGGCGCGCGGCCGAGACCGAGATCGATGCGGCCGGGATAAAGTGCCTCCAGCACCTTGAAGCGTTCCGCCACCATCAGCGGCGCATGGTTTGGCAGCATGACGCCGCCGGAGCCGACGCGGATCGCGCTCGTCACCGCGGCGATCTGTCCGATCATGATGTCCGGCGCGGAACTCGCGATCGCCGGCATGTTGTGGTGTTCGGCGACCCAGTAACGGACATAGCCGAGGCTGTCGGCAAGCCGTGCAAGGTCGAGCGTGTTGCGCAGCGCCTGCGGGCCGCTGGCGCCCGCCGATACCGGCGAGAGGTCGAGGATGGACAGTGCCGTCTTGGGCAGCGTTGTCTTGGACTTGGTCGTCATGGCGCCTATCTATCGGCGGGAGTGCGCTGCGGCGCAAGTTCTGCACAGATCGGCGGTTTGCAAAATGGCCGCGCTGCCTGTGATAATGAGCGGACCGGTTGCGGAGCGCCACGCATGGCTGAGTTGTCGGAATGGAAAGTGCCGTCTGACGTCCAACCGCGCGCGGGGGACTACGGCTACGACCTCGAGCGGGCGCTGACCGCGATGGTCGCGCTGCACGCGCATATTCCCTCGGACGGCTTTACCGCGGAGACGCTCGGCACCGAGCGCGCCGGCAATGGCGTGCTGATCGACGACGGCCTGATACTGACCATCGGCTATCTCATCACCGAAGCCGAGACGATCTGGGTGCATCTGCATGACGGCCGCGTGGTTCCGGGTCATGCGCTGGCGATCGATCAGGAAACCGGTTTCGGTCTGGTGCAGGCGCTGGCGCGCGTCGACGTGCCGCCGCTGCCGATCGGTTCATCGGCGGCGGCCGATGTCGGCGATCGCGTGGTGGTGGCCGGCGCGGGCGGACGCTCCCGCTCGGTCGCGGCCCGCATCGCGGCACGGCAGGAATTTTCCGGCTACTGGGAATATTCGCTCGACGACGCGATCTTCACGTTCCCGTCGCATCCGAATTGGGGTGGCACCGGCGTGATCTCGTCGGCCGGCGAGCTGATTGGCCTCGGCTCGCTGCAGCTCGAGCGCGAACGTTCCGGCAAGAACGAGCATCTCAACATGATCGTGCCGATCGATCTGCTGAAACCGATCCGCGACGATCTGGTGAAGTTCGGCCGCGTCGACAAGCCGGTGCGGCCGTGGCTCGGCATCTACTCGACGGAAATCGAGGATCGCGTCGTCGTGGTCGGGCTGGCCGGCAAGGGGCCGGCGGCGCGCGCCGAGATCAAGACCGGCGACGTCGTCGTCGCGGTCGGCGGCAAAAAGGTGTCGACGCTGACGGCGCTCTATCACGCGATCTGGTCGCTCGGCTCGGCCGGTGTTGAAGTGCCGCTGACGCTCTATCGCGACGGCGTCACTTTCGACGTGCGGGTGAATTCATCCGACCGCGTCAAATTCCTCAAGGCACCGCGGCTGCACTAGCTTTTGAACTTGCGGGCGCCCAGCGCGGTGCGCGGCGCGCCCGCGCGCAGTTTCTTCGCGCTGGCATGCACGAAGCCGGCGAGCGCCAGCCAGGCGATGAGCGCGCCGACGCCGAACATGGCGCGGCCGGCCATTTCACTCAGCGGGCCGAACAGCATCGCGCCGGAACCGGAGAAAGCGCGCTCGCCAGATCCCAAGGCGATCCAGGTGGCGATGATGGCGAGCGGGGCGAAAGCGACGATCCCGCACAATGCAGATAGGGCAACGATGGCACGCGGCGTCTCCGCCGGCAGTTCGGCCTGGCGATCGGTCGCCCCGGCAAGGCCGCGGATCGCGACCGAGCCGCCGCCGCCGAGAAAGGCCAGTCCCGCGCAGACAACAATGAAGCCCGGCGCATGCACCGGGCCGGGCGGCGCGACGACTCCGATCCCGGCCAGCACGAGATAAAGTCCGCCGGCGCCGACAATCAGGCCGACGGCGATCAATCCGCGATCCGCATCTCCATGCGGCCTCGATGCGCCCGTATCCGCCATCGACACACTCCATCCCCCTGCGCGGCGCTGATCGCGCTGTGCCTGGAAATTATGAGCGGGACGGGTTGCGATTGCGTTGCCGCCGAGCGTTAGCGAAGCGTTAGCCTTAAAGATCGGTCAGTCCCTGCCTTCGTGTTTTCGAGAAAATTGCGTTAGGCGGATTTGCGATATGGCAGCAGGCGCCGGGGTAGCTTTGCCGGTAACGCAGCAATGTGACCTGAGCCCGATGTCCAACAATTTCGTGCAAAACATGATCCAGGGTCTCAGCATCCTGGTGGTCGACGACAACGCCTATATGCGGCGCGTCACCCGCATGATGCTGATGAATCTCGGCGCCAAGTCGGTTTATGAAGCCGGCGACGGGCTCGCGGCGCTGGAGATCATCCGCATCTTCGATCCCGACATCATGGTGATCGAATGGGACATGCCGGTGCTGAACGGGCCGGAGGTGATGCGTATCGTGCGCTCGCCGGAGGTGTTCCCGCGTCCGGAATTGCCGGTCATCATGCTCACTGACCGCGCGCGGCGCTCCGACGTCGTCGAGGCGATGCGGCTCGGCGCCCACGAATTCCTGATCAAGCCGACGTCGCCGAAGGCGTTGCAGGACCGGCTGCTGTCAATCTTCTGCAATCCGCGGCCGATGGTTCAGATCGGCGACTATTACGTGCCCGAGCCGCGGATCCGCCGGCAGGCTGCGCCGTCGCCGGCCTGAGCGGCGAAGCACTCGTCGCACGCTCAAAAAATTTCGATCTTGTCGACGCGGTTCGGATAGAACGCGAGATAGCCGGCGATGTCGCGCACCGCCGGATAGGGCTCCTCGTAAGTCCAGATCGCGTTCTCCGCCGTCTTGCCGTCCGCGACGATGCTGAAATAACGGGCCTCACCCTTGTAGGGACAATGCGTCGTGTGCGCGGTGCGCTCGAGCAGCGCCATGTCGGCATCTTCGCGCGGAATGTATTGCACCGGCGGGTAGTTCGCCTCCTGCAGCGTCAGCGCGCGGGAAGTGTCGGCGACGACCTTGCCGTTGAGCGTGACGCGCACGCGGCCGGCCGTCGGTGAAATGCTGATCGGGTGATCGGGACCGGGAATTTTCATGCGTGCAGCATGCACGATGAGCCGGACGACACAACGATTAAAGTTCGATCCGGCTATGGATCGTCACATTGAGGCCGACCTTGTCGCTCGACAGCGTGATGGCGGCGGAGAGCGGGTCGCGGCCCCGCAGCTTGCCTTCCGACAGCGCGCGCTGGAGAGCCTTTTCGATTTCGCGCTGGGCGGTCACGTTGATGTTCTTCAGGAACCGGGCCACGGCCATTCTGACGTCGGTGTCGTTCATGCGCGCCTCTTTTCGCCACAGTTAACAGCGCCGGCAGCGGCCGTCATCCGGCGTCTGCAATCGCAGTTAATCATGACAAATTGTGGCGGCGCCCGTTAGCTCTGTTTGCGGGTTTGGCTGGATTGCCGCGGCGAGCGGCCTATGATTGACGGGCACAACGTGCGGGGACAGGAGGATCGCGTGAGCTACTTTACGGCTTCGAAGAACGACAAGGACGTCAAGCTGCCCGCCGAACCGGCGCGGTTGCAGCCGGCGCCGGCTGCGCGCCCGGCCGTCGCGGCAGCGCAGACCAACGTCTCGACGCTCGCCAGCGGCATGCATGTCATCGGCAACATCGTCTGCGCCGGCCCGCTGCAAATTCACGGCCGCGTCAACGGCGACATCCACGCCGCGCAGCTGACGATCTGCGAAGGCGCGCGTGTCGAAGGCAAGATCGTCGCGCCGGAAACGGTGATCCAGGGCTCGTTCAACGGCAGCATCCACGGCAACGCGGTCAAGCTGCAGCGGACCGCGGTGGTCGAAGGCGAGATTTACAACAAGTCGCTGGCGATCGAGCAGGACGCGGTTTTCGAAGGCATCGCGCGCCGGCTCGACCAGCCGGTCGCCGCGCCGACCGGCGATGAGGCTGCCGGCGTCACGGGGAGGGGTTACATGGCCGCCGTCAACGGTGCCGCCAATGGCGCCGGTGTTGCGGCGCCGCCGCTCGAGCTCCGGGCCGAACAGCAGGCGCCGGGCGTTTCGCCGGCACTCTGACCCGGCTGCCGGCTTTTGAATTGTGGCGCGCGCCTTGAAAAAGGCGCGCGTTTCGTTGTCGCAAACTTGACGTGGGAAACGTCCCCCGAAAGCGATTTAACCGCTGCCATTGGCCTGCGAATCTCATAGTGCTCAGGGCAGCGCATGGGGCGCTTTTGGAGTACGCGACCGATGGCAAGCAAGCCAGCGAAGAGCCGGCCCGTTACGATCCGGGACCTTGGCAACCAATTGGCCGAGGATCATGAGCTCAGCAAGAAGCAGGGGCAGGAGATGCTCCACGATTTGGTGAGCCTGATCACCAAGCACCTGAAGAAGGGCGAGCGGGTCAAGATCGTCGGCCTCGGCATCCTTCAGGTTCGCAAGCGCGCCGCCCGCATGGGCCGCAATCCTGCGACCGGCGAAGCGATCAAGATCAAGGCCAGCAAGAAAGTTGCGTTCCGCGCGGCCAAGGATCTCAAGGAAGCGATCTGAGACGACACGTCTCGCGAGCAAAACCCGCCGGCAGCCGCCGGCGGGTTTTTGCTTGGCGGTGCGCCCGCACGTCGGCGGTCATAGCGACGGCCTGCTGAACACATAAACGAGTCCGGTCAGCATCAGCGCGGCGACGCCCGCCGTCACCGCCGGACCGGGTCCGGTTCCGATCCAGAACACGGCAAAGCCAAGACTGGTGCCGATGAGCGCCATCCGTTTCGCGGAGCGGGGGATTGCGCCGTGTTCGCGCCAGGCACGCAGCGCCGGCCCGAATCTCGGATGGTCCAGCAGCCAACGTTCCAGCCGTGGCGACGAACGCGCGAAGCAGGCGGCGGCGAGGATGAGAAACGGCGTCGTCGGCAGCACCGGCAGGAAGGCGCCGACGAAACCGGTCGCGACGCAGGCAAGACCGAGTGCAAGATACAGGCGGCGCATCGGGCGATCACCGTTCAGCACGCATGCCGCCGGCAGCCGAGGAATGGCGCGCCCGAAGGGATTCGAACCCCTGACCTCTGCCTTCGGAGGGCAGCGCTCTATCCAGCTGAGCTACGGGCGCTTCTGTCTCTTGAACAGAAACCCCTTCCGTTTGAGTGGCTTACCACATCACGCCGATTGAGCGAACAGAATTTCTCTTGCGTGATCGAGTCTGAATCGTCCGCTCGTTGTGACACCAGTGTGACAGGTCGATTGTCCCCGCACCTGAGATTTCAAATGAACGTGCGAGACGTTGAGGGGGCTGGGTGGGGGGTAGCAGGGGGGCGGGGGGTGTCACTCGCCAAAAGGGGACCCATGGCAAAAAGTTTCCGCACAAAATTCCGATGGATTCTCGTTAGCAGCTGAAAACTCCTGAGCGCTGTCTCTGCCGGCAAGTTCACGCAACAGGGGTGGCTCAAGGGTGGTCCGAAGGGTCCCCGAACCCTCCCCCGAAGTATCCGGCGATCGTTCAGGCCTCCTGAGTTTCAGGATATTTTCCAGAAGTCCTTGTTTCTCAGAATCTTAGATTCAATGAAGGTGCGCCCGATAGGCCGGAAAACTCAGTGGAAAGGCCTGCATGCGAATACATCCGCCGCTGAATGGTGTTTTCGACAGCTAAAGTGAACAAGATTCCATAATAGCTCTTATGAGCCTCTGTTCAGTTTTCCTGATCTTGTCGCATCAGAATGGAAGATCGAGACTATCCAGCTTCTGCTTGTCGAACATCACTTCGTGCGGGCGATGGATTGTGATGGCTTTTCGGCCTAATTCAATTTCTACCCCGTTAGCCTTGAAGATTGCGCGAAGGTCATCTCGCTCCAGCAAGGCGTTTAATTGCTGTAGATGATTGAACCCGAGCTTTTCACAGATGCTCCATTTCGTTATCGGCTGCTTCGGCTCACATCCCGCCAATAATTCATAAAGCTCTTTCGCTCGACCCTTTAGCCTGATCTCCGGAAGCCACTTCTCTATAGCTGTGCCGGGAAAGATTTGCGAAAGCAACTCATCGGAAACGCCGGCTTGTATGTGGCTGGAGCCAATCACATAGAGGTGGCAGCCGGGCGGACAGTCGTCGCCAACAGACAGGCGTATCCTGCCTCGGCAGGCTGCCTGAAAGATGTTGTGAGCCATTTCGCTGATCCGGGTATCGCGAACATCGTTCTCGCTCAGGTCGTCAATGGCTTCGAGTGCCTTCGCGCCTCGCGCCAAGGCTTCGCACTGACTGGTCGCGTATCGATGCGCTCCAATCAGGATGACGTGCCGGCAATGACGATAGTCGTTCGTGGCTAGATGACGTCCCCAATTGCAGAAATAGACGTTTTCACGCCCCAGTCTCGCTTGAATGTCCGGCTCCCAGTCTGGTTCCGCTTTTGATTTTCGGTTGGGATAGATGACCAAAACAGCCTGTTCGGCTGAAATTGCATTGACCATCTTGACGATGCCGCTGACCAGTTCGTCTCCGTCTTCTCGTCTTGCCTGATATCCAGTCGCATGATCCCAATGATGGATAGTCAGGTTCCTGTAAGATTTTTGTGAACCTGGCAGTGCAACTAAGCCGCCTCGTGACCGACTCCAAAATTCATATAGCGTGCGAAACTGCCCCGACGCATCGAGCACCAGCATCGGGCCAATATCGTCTGGCAGTAGTGCTTCATAATGTGTAGCGGCATTGCCGATATCCTTTCGAACGCGAACCTTATGACCGGACAGCTTAAATAGCGTGTCGCAGTAGTTTTTGTCTGATGCGCCGTCGTACCATGACTGTGCAGCCCCAAGAGATATTTCGCTGTCGGCGATCCCCGGAATGTCAATGATCGATCGATCCGTGGCGTGTCGCAGCGATTCGGCAGTTTGCTCCAATAAGCCAGCAAATTTCGAACCACCTTCTTGTGCCGCTCTGGGGATGAGACCGGCAATCTGATACTGGTTGATGGTTGTCGGCAGTGCTGGCGAAATCGCCTCATCCCAGATACGGACCTCTCGCGGTCTGCCGTTCCAATGAAAGTCAGAAATTTCTGCAAATGACCTGTGGTACCTTAATCGGGACTGCAACATTTGTTGTGTCGTGAACAGAACACGCGCTTTTGTCTTCTCTGGGTTGCCGAGATTTCTTTCCTCATAGTTCTCTGAAACGATCACGGCGAAGTCATCGTTCGAGAGGCTCATGGCATCGACAAGTTTTCTAATTTCCTCCACGCGGGCAAGAAACACGATGATGCCGGTTTCGGCATACTCCTTAAGTTCAATGACATTGCGAATGGCGTGAATGGCGGTTGTTGTTTTGCCGATCCCGGGTGGAAGGCAAGACAGGTGGATGTTGTTGGCAAGCGAGGGATGACCTTCGGCCATACCTTGGATTGCAATCGCGATGTGTTGTAGCGCCTCATAGTGACGGTCCGAAGGTTTATGCTCCTTTGTTTCAAAGTCCTTCCGAACCGCGATCATGGTCTTCGCTACGAGATCGCCCTTCCGTCGTGGAACATCGAGAACAGCTTGGGGAATATCGGCCAGCGGCCGGATGATGACGGGATCGCGCCAACCAAACTTCCTTGCCAGGTGGAACAGCGTGGCGATGGTCGTTGGTTCGGGATGGCTGTCTCGAAAACTATCCCAGGCTCTTTTCTGCTCCTTTGGATCGTAGTTTTTTGCCTTCGTGTTCTGTGACCATTCATCCCAGATGACGTAGCCGTCTTCACTGCCTGACGTGGCATGGTGAAGCCCCATCCCAACCTTCAGCCAGATATCGCGACCCTCTGCCGATATGTATCCAACTGCATCGCGAATACGCTCGATGTCGGGAGTATCAGCATCCCCGGCTTCATCGTCTTGCGGTTCGGGAGCCAGTGAAGGGGCTTCGACAGGTGCGGTAGCCGGAATCTCGATAACCTGTCCGGTGTCCTCATCGGTTTTGTATGCTGGATAAGCCGGATGCTCTGGCCACAACGCGAAATGCTTGAGGATCTCTGCGCGGGTGTATCTAACGCCGCTCATATCGCGGATTATGACTGGATGCGGCTCCTCTTTGATGTGGTTGAAGCCCGGCAGTCGCATGACGTGTGAAATGTCGGTGGCTTGTTTGTCTGCACCAAAGTGCTCCACCAGAGCCGTCATCACCGCATTGAACTCGCGGCGGCCCTTATCATCAGCAGGCCAGTCGCAATCGACAAACCAGTAGTGGTGGCAGCGTCCAGGAGACGTTGCGACGGTTACGGATGGCGCAAGAGGAAACTTGATGTCGGGATCGCGATCGTTGTCGTGCCAGACTGCCCTGATCCGTGTAATATTTTCCGCTTTTCGGCCTTGGCCATCCGTCTCGTTGATGCAGACGGAGATGCCGTGACCGTCGCCATTTAGCTTTCTGAGCGCTTCTTCAATGTCCTGAAATTGCCTGTGTTGCAGAAATGGCCGGCCCGTTGCTCCTGATGTCTCAGGGAAAGTCTGAAAACAAAAAACATCTGCTGTGGGGTCGAGATGTTTGAGGAATTCATACGCGCTCATGACGTGACTCCTTTGAAAAAATAAAAAGGCCGGCCTCCTTTTGGGAAGCCGACCTGAACTGCTCGGATGAACAGTTCTAACGGGAAATGGGGATCACAGTTCTGCTATGGCTGTCCGCTCGACAGCTGCATTCAATTGCACAAGACGCAATGCGGGTGAGTTTAGATTCAGGGCGGGTTCCGTTTCCGCCGTCCATCGCCTGGGGTCCGATCCTGACCCTCGCGAGGCCGCCACAAGCGTTTCAGTCAGTGACACAAGGCGCTGTGGCACCGGGCCCAATATGGAAGGGCCATGAGTCCTTCTCTCCCACTGAGAGGCGGAGCCTACGAGGCTCCAGAACTTGAGCGAATTATAAGGCGCGCGCTTAGGGAATCAAGTTTAAGGTTTGTTCTGCGTGACAGATTCTGCGTTTCTTTCTTAACGCCTGACCCGACCTTAACGAATACGTGCTGTGATTGCCTTGTATATCGCGGGCTACGAGCGAAAAGCTGCGCGGGCATCAGCCACAGGAAGGCGATATCAGGGGTGCGGTGTGTTTTGAATGTCGATGTGCTCCGCACCATATTAGTCGTTATTGCGCACCTCGAAAGCGGTCGGCGTCCGGTTGAGCGTGATGAAGCTTCTGGAACTGTAGGAGATATTAGGATTCGATGCTGCATCTGGCGTAAAGCGCATCGAGAAAATTAAAGGTCAGAAACGATTAGGTATGGGGTGGGGATGAACCTTACTGATCTTGAAAATTTTGCGGATGGCCTGAAGACGAAGTTTTCACTTCCCGGCGCGGCTTCGCCCGAAGATCAATTAAAGCCAGCTGTTGCCGGTCTCATAAAGGCTGCCGGTGTCTCGTATGGTCTAACCGTCGAAACGCGCACCGAAACACATTTGCCGGAACAGAAGGTTCGCCCGGACATCGCGATCTATGTAGGCGGACTAATCTGTGGCTACATCGAATTAAAAGCTCCCGGCCTTGGGGCGGATGCTCCGAAGCTCAAAGGCGAACACAACAAGAAGCAGTGGGAAAAACTCAAGGGTCTGCCGAACCTCATCTATACGGATGGGCGGGAATGGGCCCTTTATCGTAGTGGTGAGCGCTCGAGCGGCCAGCCCATCGTGCGCCTGCACGACGATCCGACTGAGAAAGGCAAGGCTGCGGTCGCCAAAGAAAATTCTGAGTTTCTGGAGCGGTTGTTTCGCGATTTTCTTGGTTGGCAGCCAATCGTTCCGCACAATCCTCCCGGCCTTGCTAAATATCTTGCGCCTCTGAGTCGCTTCCTGCGGTCGGAGGTTGAAAACGCGCTCGGACAGTCCGGCTCTGCCGTTGAACTACTTGCCAATGAATGGCGGCAATTTTTCTTTCCTGATGCCGACAATGCCAAGTTCGCAGACGCCTATGCTCAGACGGTAACTTACGCGATGCTGCTCGCACGCCTCTCGGGTGCGACCAAGCTGGAACCAATCGAAGCGGCCAAGACGCTCGACAAGAACAATGGCCTGCTGGCCCGGGCATTGGAACTCCTCGGCCAGAACGCGGCGCGTGACGAATTGGCGGTAGGCTTCGAGATGCTGCAACGTTCGCTCGAAGCTCTAAACCCTGACGACTTCCTGAAATCGAAGCCTGATCTCTGGTTATATTTCTATGAGGATTTCCTTGCGGCCTATGACCCCAAGCTGCGCAAGGACTACGGGGTTTATTACACTCCACGAGAGGTTGTGGAATTACAGGTCCGCCTTGCTAGCGAGCTTCTGGAAAAGCGATTCGGCAAGAAGCTTGGATTTGCCGACGATGGCGTGGTGTTTCTTGACCCCGCAGCGGGCACCGGCACCTATCTCGTGGCGGCGGTCAAACATGGTCTGGAAAAGGTCAGCGCAAAGTCCGGTGCAGGCGCGGTGGCCGCCCGCGCCCACCAGATGGCTAGCAACATGTATGCCTTCGAGATTTTGGTGGGGCCTTATGCTGTTGCGCATTTACGGCTGACTCAAACGCTGGAAGGCGCGGTGAACGAGGTGAAGGCAGCGGGAGACTCAGAGGAAAGGCTCGCTCATCGACTCAACATCTTCTTAGCCGACACCCTGGAAAGCCCGAACAAGGCTCCGCCGGGTGGCCTCGACCTGACTCACAAGGCGTTGACGCAGGAACACGAGGCCGCGCGCAAGGTAAAGCAGGGCGGCGATATTCTCGTTTGCCTTGGTAATCCTCCCTATGATCGGCAGACAATAGAAGAAGGGGATACAGCCACGCAACGCAAAGGCGGTTGGGTCCGGTTCGGGGATCAAGTTAAGGGTGGCGCGAAGCAAGAACAACAAGGTGCCCGCGCGATCTTTAAGGACTTCACTGAGCCGGCGACGAAAGCTGGCGCGGGTGTCCATCTCAAGAATCTTTATAATGACTATGTCTATTTTTGGCGTTGGGCATTGTGGCGGCTGTTTGAGCAGCAGAAATGCGGCGGCGTTGTAACTTTCATCACGGCGTCAAGCTATCTGGCAGGACCGGGGTTTGTAGGTGTTCGCGAGGTGATGCGGCGCACTTTCGATAATCTCTGGATCATTGACCTTGGGGGCGACAATCTCGGCACCCGCAAAACGCCCAACGTGTTCAATATTCAGACGCCAGTAGCCATTGCCATCGGGGTTCGCGCGGCGACACCGTCACCCGACAAGCCTGCTGAGGTGCGATATGTGAAGATCGAGGGGATTGCCCGCGAGAATAAACTGACCCAACTCGAAACTATCGCAGATTTGGACGATCTGATGTGGCGAGATTGCCCCGACGATTGGCACAAACCGTTCCTGCCAATTGGACAAGGCGATTATGCAGCTTGGCCCAAGATCGAGGATATATTCCCGTGGACTCACTCAGGGGCGCAATTCAAGAGGTCTTGGCCGATTGGAGAAACACAGGCTGTCCTCTCGCAGCGATATTCCAAGCTTATAACTGCGAAGCTCGAAGACCGAAAAACTCTTTTCAGAGAAAGTCGCGATAGGAAGGTCACTTGGCGACCAAGTAATAAATCTCTACCTTCCATCTACGAATTAACGCCGTCGAGCCTCCTCCCGCCGATCAGTCGCTATGCGTTTCGCTCATTCGATCGTCAATTCGGAATTATTGATCCGCGCTTTGGAGATTACCTCCGAGGCGAACTGCAGGAGACATTAGGGGCGCAGATTTTCATTACGACCTTGCTAACTACGCCGCTTGGGTTCGGCGCGGCTTTGATTGCGTGCAGTGATTTGCCCGACCTACATCATTTCCGGGGCTCCTTTGGCGGCAAAGATGTGATTCCTCTTTACCGGGACGCCGCCGGGACCGATCCGAATGTGACCGGAGGCCTGTTGGATACGCTGAGCAAAGAATACGGAACTGCGCCTAAGGCTGAGGACCTAGCGGCCTATGTCTATGCCATTCTCGGAGGCCAGTCCTACACTCGCCGCTTTTGGAACGAACTCGAAACTCCCGGCCCTCGCGTCCCGTTGACCAAAGATGGCTCGATATTCGCGGAAGCTGCAAAGTTGGGCCGCAGGTTGATCTGGCTGCACACCTATGCCGAACGTTTCCGGGGCGAGGGACGTGGTGACGAGGTTCCACACGGTTCAGCGAAGGCTATCAAAGGCGTCTCCGATGATCCAAAGAAATATCCCGAAGCCTTTGCCTATGACCCCTCCACGTTCGAGATTGCCGTGGGTGACGGGCGGTTCGGCCCCGTTGTGCCAGACGTCTGGGAGTTTGAGGTATCGGGCCTCAAGGTCGTGCAGTCATGGCTTGGCTATCGGATGGAAAAGCGGGCCGGCAAGAAATCCTCGTCACTGGACGACATACGTCCCGAACGCTGGACGGCTCGGATGAGCGACGAGCTTCTGGAGCTCTTGTGGGTTCTTGAAGCGACGTTGGCGGATGAACCAAAGCTGGAGAAGATTGTCGATAAGGTCGTAGCCAGTCCCTGCTTCATTGCCACCGATCTACCGAGTCCAACACCGGAGGAACGGAAAGCTCCCGGAACGGCCAGCACCGCTGGCGGTTTGTTCGAGTTTATGGGCATAGAAACGAAAGAGGACGAAGTGGATGAAAGCGACCAAGACGACGAGTGAACGAGTTTCTACTCAGGCCTCCCAATGGTAAGTTTGGTCACGAAAATTACAATTCGTGCGCTCATTGGCCGATGATAGGAGCGTTTTGTCGCAATAGGTCTGCGTATTAATTGGTAGGTCGCCTTCCTTTATATCACCGGGCTATTGTGTCTATTTTCCTTCATTTCCGAGGGGCGTCTTTCTGTTGTTGAGGCAATTAAGCTGCTGACATTGCGAGACACCCGTCTGTCTTAGTCTCGCTAGGCGGCGTATCCACATCGTTCATGGGTTAGATCGAGAGGGTGTTATGCGCGCAGCAACAATTAGCGCCAATATAACGTTGCGTGCCGTCATGGCCGCAGCTTTCATCCTTGCTTCCTACGCAGCGGTTGCTCAAGAGGCGCCGATGGCTCGTAAGCTGCGCGTTCGCAACGAAATCGAACAAATGATTAGAGCGCAATATGACTGGATGATTTCGCAGATGAAGCCCAGTGACGAGGCAACCAAGCAAATGGCGATAGAGGGCTTGAAAGGCTTAAGTTATATGAAGGCTTATGCGATGTATAAATGTGCCGTGAGTTGGGAGACTCAGAGCAAAAAAATGGAATGTCTCGCTGAAAACGAGAAGGCACTTCGTCGTTTTTTCCGATTGAGCGATTACGCGTCGGTGGTCCCGCCTGAGAGACAATTTCGATGTGAGATGAAGAACAGGTTGTATGATGCAGAGGTCGAATTCCCGCCATTTGAATTTCTTCGGAGTCAGCGTAGTCGTCTGCTTGATCAGCAGAAATTCTTCGAGTGTATGACCGGAGATAAATAGCGGTTCGATAAATGAAGAAAAGCACTTCTGTTCCGGTCAGGAAAAAACGCAAATCTGGCATTCCTACAGGGAATTCGGGCGAATATTTCGTGATGGGCGAATTGTTAAGGCGCGGCTACGATGCGCAACTGGCTGATCGAAATACCAAAGGGTACGATCTGTTGGTGGGCCGATCCGAGGATAAGGTGCTTCGTAAGGTTCAAGTCAAAACCGTTCGTGTGCCGCCGTGGTACGTAAACGTTGCCAGCTTTGAGGGCGATCTTCGCGACCAGGTCACGATATATGTTCTGCTAGGCAAGGAAGACGGCCAAAAGCCCGTTCGGTATTTTATCGCTAGAAATCGCGAGCTAGCCAAATACGTACACAAACCACCGAAATGGACAGCAAATGCGTTTATGCTGCTGAAGTCTGTTGAGCCATACGAGGATCGGTGGGACGTCCTCTGAAAAGGGACTATACCTAGCTTTTACAAGTGGTTGATCTACGGGCTTCGTCGTATTGGCTTAACTTGTGCCGAACCGTATCCCGCATCGCATGGGCATAGCGAAACAGCATTCGCGGATCACGATGGCCGCTAATCAGGCTGACTTCTGGCACCGTTAGACCTCGTTCGAAGAATCGGCTGATCGCCTCGTGGCGAAGGTCGTGGAAATGCAAATCGGGAATCTTGGCCCGCTCTTTCACGCGCTCCCATGACAGTCGAAAGGCATTGGCTGACAGTGGGAACACCAGAGAGCCGCTGTGCGGCGTCAGGACTATCAAGGCTCTTGGCGTGAGCGGAATCACTCTCGAATGGCCATTTTTGCTGCTAGGGATGAGCAGCGAAGGCTCCGCAAAATCGATATCCCGCCAGCGCATCGCGAGGATTTCGCCTCGTCGCATCCCGGTCTCGATGGCAAAGATGATGATCCGGCCGACAATGCTGCTGTGACGGGACTCGGCGGCTCTGAGCAGGCGATCAAGCTCCCCCTTGCGTAATCGGCGTTCTCGCCTTGCTGAGTTGTCCTGTATTGCGATCTGTTGGAGGGGACTGTCGATCGGTAGCCCCCAATCGCGGCGCGCAACCTTGAACAGGTGCTTGAGCGGGACAAACTGCCGCCGCACGGTTGCCTGGCTGACCGTCTTCAAGCGCTCGTCGCGATAGGCAGCGAAGTCTTTTGCTGTCAGTGAGCCGACAGGTCTTGCACAAAGAGCCTTCTGGTCGCGCAGGAAGGCGTTGAGTACGATTTTCTCGGTGTGGCTTCCGCGATGGTGGATAGTGATTTCGTCGCGATAGCGCTCCACCAGCGATCCCAATGTCAGGCCGTCGAGAACCTTGAGATCAGGCGGCAGATCGCGCCTGTCGGCTTGGACCTCCATCATGCGCGCCCAGGCTTCGGCATCCCTGCGCTGATGAAAGCTCTTGCTGAGGGGAGGGCTGCCTTTGCGCCGGACCTGAACCTGCCAGCGCTGTCCCCGCCTTCTGATTGTCGCCACGCGCCTTGCTCCGGTGTGACACAGCTGTGACAGTCACCGGAAGGGGCTGAGCAAAAGGCCGCTAAGCTCTTGGGATTGTTGGCGCGCCCGAAGGGATTCGAACCCCTGACCTCTGCCTTCGGAGCAATTTAGGCTGCCCTACGACGAAAATCGATGGGTTACGCCATGGTGCGCTATATTACTGAAATCGTTGATGAAATTGAAACGTGGGGCGGTTTGACGTATCCTGGGCTACGCCCTGATTTCGCTCCAACTGCTTACGTGGTGCTTACGCGAGCGAAGGGCATCAAGCCGGAGAAGTGCCGTGGCTAAGCTCAACAAGAGAGCGGTCGACGCCGCCGAATTTCGCGAGAAAGATTACGTCATCTGGGACGATGACCTGCCCGGATTCGGCCTTCGCGTATTCGCCTCCGGCAAGTGCAGCTACGTCATTCAGTATCGATCCGCTGGCCGCTCGCGCCGTTACACGATCGGATTGCATGGTGTCTGGACGCCAGAACTCGCAAGAAAAGAAGCGAAGATCCAGTTGGGCAGGGTGGCCCAGGGAGACAATCCTGCCGAGGAACGCCAACTCGATCATAAGGCGATCACGGTCAAAGAACTGTGCGATCTGTACCTGAATGATCTGAACGCGGGTCTCATACTTGGAAAAGGTGGTCGCCCGAAGAAACCGACGACGATCGTCACCGATACAGGCCGCATCCATCGCCACATTATTCCGCTCATCGGTACGCGGAGGGTCAAGGATCTCGTCAAGGCCGACGTCAACAAGGTCTTGAAGGACATCATGGCCGGTAAGACTCGCGTTTCCGTCAAGACAAAGAAACTGCGTGGGAAGGCCATTGTGCGAGGCGGCGCGGGAACGGCAACGCGCACTGTCGGCCTGCTCGGTGGAATCCTCACCTATGCTGTCGAAGCCGGCATCATCGAAATCAATCCGGCCCATGGAATCCGAAAGCCGAAGGACAACATTCGCAATCGCCGACTGACCGAGGCAGAGTATCGCACGCTCGGAGATATTCTCAGCAACGCCGCGAAGAACGAGAAATATCAAATGACGGTCGACATCATCCGGCAGATCGCTCTGACCGGGTGCCGCCGCACCGAGATGATCACGTTGCGGTGGACAGAGGCAGATACAGACGCGAGTTGCCTGCGACTGATCGACAGTAAGGAAGGCGCTTCGACTCGACCGATCGGCTTGCCTGTTGTCGAATACTTGGAAAATCGCAGGGTCGGCGCCGTCGGTACCTATGTCTTCTCCGGCCAAGGGGACGACAACGCGTTCGGCAGCTTTCCCAATCACTGGGAGAAGATTTTCGAGGACACGCCGCTTGCCGATATTACGCCGCACGTCCTGCGACACAGTTTTGCGAGTATCGGTAACGACCTCGGGTTCACCGAGGTCACAATTGCGGCCTTGCTCGGGCATTCCAAGGGCTCGGTTACGAGCAAATATATTCACACCCTCGACACCGCGCTCATCATGGCGGCCGATACGATCTCCGGCTACATTAACGGATTACTCGACGGCGTCGAGTTTAAGCAGACTGCCTATGCGCTCGATCGCGATTCCCGGAAGGCGGCGCTTGCCCGCTTCCTCTGCAGGGCGGCGGGTAAGGTTGATGTAGAAATCGAAGAAACGGAACGCCTTGCTGCTTAGAACTCTCAGCAAGGTGGGGGATAGCGCGCCGGTCCAGATGGAAACGAAATGTCCGAACCGATCGGGCAGTCAAAATCATTGCGGTTCCCGATCGGAAAGACCTGGCAGTCCCAGTTGTGCGTTCGCGTCATCGCCAGCAGCATTTCGCTGTGCGCCACTTCTGCGACGGTGGCGGCCATATGTACGGTCGTAACGCTCATCGAGGAGGCGGCGATTCTCCGCGCGCACGTCATATTCACCGTCGATCGGCTTCATCCGAGTAAGGCGCACGCCCTTGTTGTCGAGCGCCATGCCGAATGTATAGCGCAGCCGTGGGACGGCCGGGCCGGTCGGATCCAGTCGAATGATACCCCGGAAAAAGCAGGTGCCGTCCTGGTTCACTCGATGCAACTCGAACAGTTCGAGGTCAGGCTCGCGATGATAGATACCGGTTGCCCACTGAGTGTGGATGCCTTGGCCATTGCGTTGCCAATCATATGCGAGTCCCCAGAGACCGGCTAGCGCGTAGTGGCGGGCGAGTTGGCCGAGCCTTTCGCAAATCTGTGGTCTGTTTAAACTCGCATGCGCGGACCGCATTGCCGCACCAGGCGCACTGCCGAAGCGATCGAAGGACTGGGGAGTGCTGATTTTTGCGCAGAAGATGCCCGAGGAAAGTAGCCGTTCAACAGCGTGGTCGTCGCCGATCGCCTTCGCAAGCAGTGCAACCTCGCCGTTGTGCATCTGTGTGGAGTTCACGATGTCGTCGACATTGTCGAGCGTCACCACGAGTTCGGGCTCGAATCGCAACGCGTAGGAATGGCCGGCATATCGGATCGTGTGAATCGGCGACGGCGAATAATGAGCCGACGGACCGACTCTCCATCCTGCGCGCACAAGAGGCATGAGTTGGACAGGTGGTGTGTAGGCTTCTCGAGCGACAGGCTGATTGCCGGCAGTGAAAGCGACGACCCGAACGCGCTTCAACATCTCCTTGCGATGCTCTTCGACGACCACGATTTTTGCTTCTGGACTGCACGCTAGCGCCGCATGTTCGATCTCGTTGCAGGTCTCGCCGCTGAGCGGTCGATTGTGAAACGCCACTAGAACGATCAACTGAGCGCTGACCGCAGGATGTTTGGTCCGCTTGCTGGCGCTGAGCGCGTCATGTGCGGCTATCGCCCCGGCATTCTTTCCGCGCGATGCCATGGTGGTGATCGATGTACTTCTAAAGCTAGAAGTGGCCACGGTGAGAGCGCGGAGCGCTGCAAGGCCTGCCTCGCCCACATTGATGCAAGCGCGTAACGCGTGCGGTGTCCAGCGGCTGACCTCGGTGGTATGTCGTTTGACATGCGGATTAGAGCCAAGCAGTTCCAAATCCTCATCCTCAAACTCGGAGACCGCGCCCGCGAAGGCGATCCAGTGACAATGGCTCGCCAATTTCGAAAATCGCTGTGTCCCGATGATCGAACGCTGGTATTTCACAGTGCCCATCTCGTCGATCCGTGGGACGATTAGTGCGCCGGTCATCGAACTGCGGCCTGCCGAGGACTCCGCGATAGCAATCGCAGCGCTGATAAGTTCAGGATCATCTTCAATAAGTAGGAAGACGATTTCGCGCGGGTTTGCCACGCTTGTGGGGCTAATAATTCTACCGGCGGCCACCAAGTCGGCATGGAAGAGGTGGCGAACGTCGCGTAGTTTGCTTGCTGGTCCCGATCCTGCGTTGCGCAAGCAATGGATGATCGCGAGCCCGCTCGGCGGGATGGCCGCTGGTCCCCGCGGGATGGGTGTAACAGCGCTGCGTTGCTGGATTGTCAAGCGCGCGACGCCGAGGGCAGCGAAAATTGGCTTGAGGGGCGAGAGCCAGGCGGCGAATTCGCGATCGCCGCCTGCATTTTCAACTAGATTAACTGGAACACCGATCTGCGCGATGCCGTCGCGAGTGATGAGGTCAATCGCATCAATGCTTGATCGCAAGCGAGCATCTGGGCGCCTGAGGTTATCGTAAGCGGCTTGGCGGATGCGCGGCAGAAGGATAACTAGATCGCGCCAAAGATCGACCGATCTCGACCCGCATTTTGCTATGGTTTCGTTGGCGGATTTGATGTGCGTAGCGACGTCCGGCGTGCCGAAAAGCGTCGCGATCTGGAGCCGGACAAGAGGCAGGAAGCGTCGCTCGAGTGGCATAAGGTGGGAGCGCAGCGCTTCGCGCTCCTCAATGGCGCAGGTCCCGTTCTCCATCTGAAATGCCCAAAGCGCCAGATCGCCCGGACCACGGATGACTTCGAAATCGTGCGGCGAAACGAGCGCTTCGCCGATGTCGATGAGTTCGAACCCCTTGATCCGATCGTCCTCACCGATCTTTTGAACGTAAAGACTGTTGCTCTGAGTGGTCTTCAAGAACAGTGGCACCACAAACCCAGGCGGCACGCCGACCGGATCTATGGTTCCATAAAGGCGAAAACTTTCGACCGTCTGACTCAGAGATAGCCTCGCCGACGATAATAGTCCCTCACGATCGTATAGATGGAAGCGGTGTAGAGTTCCGGACGAAGGCGATCAATGAATGGGTATGGGATGACCTCTACCTCCATCGCGGTGAGCGATTTGGTGACTTCATCGCTGAGGAAGGCGTCTGGCAGGACAACTGCCTCGACGACTCCCCTAAGCGGGAGATCTTCCGCAATCTGAATTTCGACCGAGGAGATGCGCTCGTCGTAGTCATTCTCCTGGCGGTCGGTGATCAGCGCGTGATAGCTCGACGCCTCGAATGCGAGCGGTGGCAAGTCGACCGAGGCCACGGGCTTGTTGTCGTAGTAGCTTTGATTGTCGCTGAAAAAGAGCCGGATAAGACGCTGAGCAGAGGCCGGGTCGGGCTCCAGCGCGAAGTCGTCCCGCTGCATCTTGCGGTGCATCGAAGCGCGGAACAGATCGTTGTGAAATGCACCGCTGTCGAAAGGGAAAACTCGCTGCGGCGATCGGACTATGCCCGGCTTGAGCACAAAGCACACGGGCGCATAGGCCCGTATGGCCGACGCGAGGATTTGGCTGTTCACCCGGTACGAGGGCCGTCCATAGAAGAGGTATAGCAGCGGTTCGTTGTTGAAGACCGAGCAAGGCTCAGCCGATAGGTAGCCGTCTTTGACAATCGAGCGGAATCCCAGGCCATCGCTGATATGTACCGAGGGCAGTTCGCTGAGATCGACCGGTTGCTCGTTCACGAGCTTGCGAAAATCATCCGATGGCGGACGTGTGGCCGGTGCCGCCGGTTTGGGCGGCTCCACGCCGCCAGGTGATCGTGAGCCTCTCTTCATACCGCGATGCTACCAGATTTGTCGCCGTGTACCCCGTCCTACGGCTTTCGTGATTGACGCCATCCCGCGACCTTCTCGATTTACGAGCGCATTTGCCGAGTTCCCGCTTCAGTATAGTTTGGGACAAGTGCCGGGCCCGAATCAAAAACTGGTGCCAAGATACCAGGCCGATGGGATTGGCCGAGCTCGGGAGGGCAGACAGAATGCGTAACGAAATCAATCATATGCAGGAGGCGCTCGCTTCCTACATCGAAGCGACTTACCACCTTTCGCATCCCAAAGTGGTAGAGTTGCGCCGGCGGCTGCTCACGCAAGGCGGCATTGCTCAGACCCCCTATGTCGAGAGCACGCCAGCCTATGTCGGTGAACGCAAATTCGCTTCGCTCGCCCTCGACCAAACGGTGCGCCATTTTCTTACGAGTCTAGCGACCAAGGACGGCGAGCAACTTCTCTTCGATCCGCCTTACGAGCACCAGTCGCAGGCGCTCGAACTGAGCATGGCGCCCGAGGCGGGTGGTACAGGCATCGTCGTCACCACCGGCACCGGTTCGGGCAAAACCGAAAGCTTCTTGCTTCCGGTATTGGCCCGGCTTGCCAACGAGGCCGCGCACCGATCAGAGCAGTTCGCCGAGCGCGCAGTCCGGTCGCTGCTCCTTTACCCCATGAACGCCTTAGTCAATGACCAACTCGGACGCCTTCGAATGCTGTTTGGCGCTTCGACTGTCCGGCAATGGTTCACAACGACCGGTGGTCGTCCGGCGAAGTTCGGACGCTACACCGGACGGACGCTCTATCCGGGCGTGCGCGACGGCGCGCGCGATCAAAAGCGCCTTAAGACATTGGAGTATTACTTAAGAATCGAGGACGACGCGCGGGGCGGAAACGCCAGCGGCCAATCCCTCGTGAACGTCCTGAAGCAGAAAGGACGTTGGCCGGCTAAGCCTGATAGTGTGGTTGGTGCCTTCGACGGCCTTCGCCGCTGGTACGGCAATCCAGGGCAACATTGGGAGGACGCGAACGGCGAGCCACTGCGCGCCATCGAGTCTGCTGAGGATGCTGAGTTACTGACCCGGCATGAGATTCAGGCGGCTTGTCCAGATCTGCTCGTCACCAACTATTCGATGTTGGAATATATGCTGCTGCGGCCGATTGAGCGGCAGATTTTTGCGGACACGCGCGATTTCTTCGCAGCGCATCCTGAGGAAAAATTCATCCTCATCCTCGACGAAGCGCATCTCTATCGCGGCGCCAATGGCACAGAGGTAGCCTACCTGATCCGGCGGCTCCTTGATCGGCTCGGCTTGGAGCCCTCGCGCGTGATCTTCATCGCGACGAGCGCGTCGTTCTCCAACGCCGAGTCCGCCAAGGAATTTGTCGCCGGACTTTCGGGTCTCGATAAGAGCGCGATTACGACCCTCACGGGGACGAAGCGCACGTTCGAGCCCGCCGGGGAGGGACCGGTCGACCTGGCGGAGGCGTTGGCCTCAGTGCCGCTGCTCCAATTGAACTCGTCGTCGTTAAGCGAGCGCTCCGCCGTCGTGACGCCGCTCGCCAAGGTCGTACCCCATAATACTGGCGCGGTCGTGACCGTGCGCCGCATCGATAGCGGAACGGGTGAGATCATCGTAACGGTCAACGGCCTCAACGCTAAGGGAGAACGCGTGGATGAAGAAGTGCTGCTGTCGTCGGGCGGCGTCGCCCAGACCGAGCAGCGTTTCTTGGTCGTGGACGATGTCCTTTGCCCGAAGGGCCGAGTCACTATTGGTCGCCGCTATGAACTTGGAACAGCTGATGTTGAAGGGTTCAAGACCACGGCCGACGATTTGCCCGCTGCGCTTGCCGAAATTCTGGCCGAGTTACCCGTCATTGGGCGTCTGCGCAATATAACAAGTGGTGCTCAATCGGCTGCTGACCCCCTAGACTCACCGGGTGCCGCTTGGGCGATTTCAAAATTGCCGCAAGCGCTGTTTCCGAACACGCCCGCCGCCAAGGGCGCCGCTGCCGTTGATGCGTTGCTCGAACTCGCTTCGCTGGCCAAACCCGCACCGGACGGACCTCCAATCTTGCCTGCCCGCGTGCACATGCTTTTCCGCGGGCTTCCTGGGTTATGGGCATGTGCCAACCCCAAATGCAGTGAGATCCCGCCCGGGGATCGCGGAGGCCCAACGGGCGCACTTTACGCCGAACCGCGTCAGAATTGCGCGTGCGGATCGCAGGTGTACGAGTTGCATAGCTGTCGGTCGTGCGGGCTTTCGGTGGCCCGAGCCAATGTCGGGTCGCCAGCCGGTGTTGAGCATCTCTGGCAGGACAACGGCAGTGCCTATGCGGGCGACACTGGGCTCATTGAGCCAATTCATGTTTGCTTGGAAGATCCCATGCCGCAGGACGCGAGCGCAGTGCGGCCAGCTTTCGTCGATCTAAGTTCGGGTCGGATCGACGGGACGGGGTCATTCGTCCGTGAAATCTGGTTGCCGCCGCAGATGGGGCCAAAGCTCTTCGATCGTTGCCCGCGATGCGGCGCGGCGACCGGTCCGACGGCAGCGGCGGGCATCTCGGACCTACAGACGAAGGGGGAGCAGCCGTTTCAGGAACTGATATCAGTCCAGGTACTCGAACAACCGCCGCGGCCATATGTTCGGACCGCCCTTCAGGGCCGGAAGGCGTTGGTTTTTTCCGACGGTCGCCAGACGGCGTCGCGCCTTGCCGGCACGCTCAAGACCTTTTCCTTCCGCGATAGTCTGCGGCCACTCCTGCTAGTCGGCATGGATGGCCTTAGGCATCCGGCTTACCGTCCGTCACTCGATGACGCCCCGCTCGCGATCGCCTTTGGCGCCGCGACGCATGAGGTGCGGCTGCGTCCCGCCGGCGACGATGATGGCCGCATGGACCGGGCCGGCCAGCAAGCGCTCGAGTTACTCGGCAACGACGATGCCGAAAATGAGGATTTCCGCTCGCTTTCCAATCAAACGTCGGCCGAAACGCCGTTGTCCGTCTATCAGAGTATCTACGCGGTCCTGCAGGACGATCACACGGGTTTGTTCCCTCTCGCGCTGGCGATGCTGCGATCCAAACTGACCAAGACCGAGCAACAAAAACTCAAGGACGCACTGAAACTGCCGGCGCTTCAAGGGATGAAAGAGGAGGATGTTCGAGTTGCCCTGATTGAATTGTGGCTCTGGCAAGCGATGCGTCGGCACGCAATCAAACTTCAGCACACGCCGGACAACGTCGTGGGCGCGCAGGGGTGGTCGGGCATCCGCGAATGGAACGGACGCTTTTCCGGGGTGGTGTCGAAACTGCTCGAAGCCCGGGGTTTGAAGGTTTGGCTCAAGGGCGATTATGCGAACGCGTGCCAGCCCGCGCTGCGCGGCGTGTTCGGCCAGGGCGCCGGGGATTCTTTCTTTGTGCAGGGGTCCAAAATCGCGCTCGATCGGGGTGATAAAGCGGAATGGATTCGGTGTGAGCGCTGCACGAGCGTGAGCCCGCACAACCCGCTCCTCGGCGCCAACTGCGGCTATTGCGGTGGCGCGGCCAAGATCATCGACCCGACCAGCGACTCCGTGTTCCGGAGCCGCAAGGCCTTCTATCGACGGCTCTGGGAACGCTTAAGCGATGCCGAGGACGGCTATGCGCCGCACCAACTGATCGCCGAAGAGCATTCAGCGGCGCTCAACGATAGCGGCCTCGCGAACGCGATGTCGCGCAACGAGGCCTACGAATTGCGTTTTCAGGATATTCCGATCGAGCAGGACGGTCAGATCGGATCGCCCATCGATATCCTGAGTTGCACAACAACCATGGAGGTGGGCATCGACATTGGCGGCCTCACCGCGGTCGCGCTGCGCAATGTGCCGCCGGGCCGCGCCAACTATCAGCAACGTGCCGGGCGCGCGGGTCGCCGTGGCGCGGGTTTATCGACGGTCGTGATGTTCTGTGGCGCCGATAGTCACGACCAGAGCTTTTTCCGCGATCCAGCACCGATGGTCGCCGGCCCCGCCCCTGACCCGATTCTCAACCTCGACAACCCGGTGATCGCGCGTCGGCAAGCCTTCGCCTACCTCATTGGTCGCTTTCAGCAGGAGCGCATTGATACGGTCGGGAGCAGTTCGGATGTTTTCTCGTCGCTTGGCAGCGTCGCCGATTTCGTCGATGGGGCGGAAGACGTGTTCTCGGTCCGCGGCCTAAAGAAATGGTTCGCCGACGAGCGACGCGCTCTGCGCGCTGATCTTCAACGGCTGTTTACCGCCTCCTGTCCAACGCTCGATCCCGATGGGGTGCTCAATGAGTTTCCTCAAATTCTGGAGCAGCATCTCGGCACAGGTGATCAAGCCAACGAACCGATCAAAATCACGCCCAAGCCTGCCGTGGATGGTCTAGATGTCGAAGACGAGATCATGGAGGACAGTGGCGACGACGAACGTGGCGTGGTCGACAACGGCAAACTGCTTGATCGGCTATTCGACGAGGCGCTGCTTCCCAAATACGCTTTTCCGACCGACGTCGCGACCTTCAGCGTGTTCGAAGAAGGTGCGGACCCCTGGAATCCGAAGCGTCGCTACTCGCCGCAGCAAAGCCTGAACGCGGCGCTCAGCCAGTATGCGCCAGGCCACGAGGTTTGGGTGGACGGCAAGCGTTACATTTCGCTTGGGCTCTATGCCGAGCATGAAGAGGATCGGCTTCAGGCTTATCAGGACCGGCGACTCTATTTTCAATGTCGCGTCTGCAACTATGCCGATCTCCGCAACCTCGACGAAGGTCATCCCGAGCAAACACGCGATTGCCCGGCCTGCGGCCGGCGTGCGACGCTGGGGCCTGCGCGGCGCTGGGTTCGGCCGCCCGGCTTTTCGCATCCGCCGAGCGTGACAGCGCTGCCGCCTGACTTTGATGCAGGAACCCCGCTACGGCCGACACGCGCCACGCTCGACTCCTTACAATTCTCAGATGGCGCGCGGCTTGGCAGCGAAAGCTGGCCCATTGGAACCGGTTGGGAAGGTTGGAGCGACAGCAAGACGCTCGTCGTGACCAATCGCGGCTCCCTCAGCGCGACCGATCCCGGATTCAATTATTGCACCCAGTGCGGACGCATCGAACCCGCCGACTTTGACCCGACGATGCGGCAGTTGGGCGGCGGCCAGCCGCACAATCGTCCCAGGCCTAAGCGCCCCAAGGAACCGGATCAATGTACCGGAACGGTCATGCGGATCGTGCTCGGCAACGAGTTTCGCAGCGACGTGTCGGTCTTCCGCTTGGCGCTGCCGAGCCACTGGCAACTCGATCCCGACAGGCCCTCGACGACCATCGCCGCGCGATCGGCAGTAGAAGCGCTTCGGCGCGCAGCTTGCCTGCTGGAGGACCTCGAACCCAACGATATCGATGGCGACTTCCGCTTTGCACCCGGAGACAGCACGCGGCAGTTTATCGACCTTTACCTTTATGATCAGGCGGCGGGCGGTGCCGGCTTCGTGAAAGCTGCGGCGCGCGATCCGCAACGCTTAGTCGGTGCAGCCCTCAAGCTTCTCGACGGCTGCACGTGCGACGACAGCTGCTACCAGTGCCTCCGATCGTATAAGAACCGGTATGAGCACGCACTGTTCGATCGGCATATCGGCGCCGACCTTCTGCGTGCCTGTTTCAAGGGCGTGCCACTGAATATCGATCCCGCGCGCGAAGACTATGCGCTCAAGCGTCTTGCAAATGATCTCGAGGAAAGTGGCGCGACGGTGACCCGCGTCGATGGCGGCCTGATCCTCGGCGATGGCCGAGTCGTTGCACTCTCGCATCCCTTCTTGGACCGCGAACCTTGTTCGAAACACGCGCGCGAACTCGCTGACGGCAAGAGGGCGACAGCGGTCGATCTCTTACTCGTGCTGCGCGCGTTGCCGATTGCGTCAAACGTCGCGCTAGCGGTGCCGAACGTCGCAGTTGCAATGACGCTCAGGCCGAGTGCCGATGGGGTTCCCGAACTCAAACCCGAGCAGGCGGTTGAGGGGAACGTGAAGCCCGCGGCGCCCGCCGTCCGCTTTGCGGTTGCCGGAGCGGAGAGGGACGATTTCCTGTTCCGTTTGAACGCGAATACCCTTAGCGGAAAGAAAGGCGATGGCACGGGAGCGCCGGTGGCGAAAGGCAGCTTGTGCCTTTTCCGCCCCTTCTCCGGCGAAGCCTCAAAGGTCGATGTCTATCTGATCCGCCGCACCGACGGCCTGGCCTTCGGCGCAACGGGCGCCGCGTGGACTGTTGGACTTCTTCAGCAAACCAGCAACGGCGGAATGCGTGTTCGCTATCGCGCTGCCGTGCAGCACATAGAGTGCGCAAGCGAACTGGTCATGCCCGCGAGCGCTGTCGAAGCCATCGCTGCTTTTGTCAAACCGGTGAGTTAATGGCCCTCTTCACTCCCCCGATTGATCCGTCAACCATGGAGCATGGCTCGGAGGCCGACGTCGCTCGCGCGATGCTCAAGTGCCTATCGGCGAGCTACATCGTGATGCACTCGCTACCCTGGGTTAATCCGGCTCGCGATGACCTCGACGCACCAGCGCGCGAGGGCGAGGCCGATTTCTTAATTCTGCATCGCCAGTACGGCTTGCTGATCCTTGAAGTGAAAGGCGGCGAAATCACGCTGAAAGGGCGCCTCTGGTATCGCCACGTCAAAGCGAATCTGAAGCCGATTAAGGACCCGGTGCGTCAAGCGCGACGAAGCCTCTGGGCCTTCAAGACTAGAATTGCGCATATCTGCGGTAAAGCGGTCGCGGATCAAACCGTGATCTCGGTCGCGGTCGGATTTCCGCACTGTTTGTTTAAGGATCAACCGCCACCCGATTTACCGCGCGGCGCCATCATTTCGATGGACGACATGGCCGACCTTGAACCGGCGATCCTGCGCGCCTATCGCGCGGGGGGCGGCGGGCAAAAAGAAATGTCAGCCGCGGATTTCGAAGCCGTGCGCCGCGCGCTGGCGCCCGAGTTCCGGGTTTACGAGCCGCTTCGGCTCAGCGTCGATACCAATGCTCAGATGCTCGCGCTATTGACCCGCCAGCAGCTTCAGGTGCTGCGCGGCTTTGACGCAAATCCACGCGCGATCATCGAAGGCGTGGCCGGTTCGGGAAAGACTCTACTGGCAATGCAGCGCGCCCGCTCCTTCGCTGCTAAGTACCCAACTGTACTACTCACCTGCTTCAATGCAGAACTCGCCAAATGGATGCGTGAAGAATTGGCAGACGACTTGGTCGAGAACGGGGGCAAGATCACGGTGTCGAATTTTCACCGCCTCGCCGCCGAACTCTGCAAGCGGGCTGGACTCGATTTCAACGTCAGTGCAGATGATCCCGCGCGCTGGTGGGATGAGATAGCGCCCGACCTGCTCGCGCAGGCGGCCCTCGACCTTTACGGAGGCGAGCAGCCGTACGCGGCGATCGTGGTCGATGAAGCGCAGGATTTTAGCCCAGGTTGGTGGGATGCACTTGACTATCTTTGGGATAACAAGGGGCCGATATGGGCGTTTCTCGACAAGGCGCAGAGCCTGCGCCGCGAGCCGATGGAGCCGCCGCTCAAAGACGCGTTTCAGTTCGCGCTCGATGTGAATTGCCGCAACACACGCCGCATTGTCGCCTGCGCTAACGCCGCTGCCAACGTTGTAAGCGGCGCCTTCGAAATGGCGCCGCTCGGCCAGCCGCCGAGAATGATAGTGCCGTCCAATCCCGCGGCGATCAGCGGACTCGTTCAAGCGGAGGTCCGTACGCTCCTAAAGGACCATCGCCTTGAGCCGCGACAGATCGCGATTATCGGCCCTGCAAGCAAAGCCAAGGGGCCGCTCGGTCCTGTCTCGAACATTGATGGCATACCGCTCGTCGAAGATGCCGTCTCCTGGCGTGAAGGTCGAGGCGTGCTTTGTAGCACAGCGCGAAGTTTCAAGGGCCTTGAGGCCGATGTCGTGATCCTTTGTGACTTCTCCGGGATCGGCCATCTCTTCACGGTCAGCGATCTCTACGTGGTGCTGACACGCGCCCGCTCCTTCTTGATCATCGTTGCGCATGACCGGACGGCCAAAGAGCGCCTTGAATCGGCGCTTGCGGCAGCTATCGCGATGGGTGCAGATGAATGAACAGCACCGATCCCTGGGCGCAAGCGATCGAATTTGAGCGCGACGAGGACGGACAACTCGCGCTTGCAAGCGTTCTCCACCATATTCGATCCGCCGTCGTTGAAGCCGGCTTCGTCAGCCGGGGAAAAATCACGCGAGGCCTTAAAGAAGCTTATGGACCATTTCATCTCGATGAATCCGCGCTGACCGCGAAGATCAAGCAGTCCATAGATCTGCTTCGCCTGAGCGGAGATATCGACGAATTTCACACCAGTGCGGGCCGTGGATACGCTGCGACACCGCCGCGACGAGTCGAATGGGGCGGCAGCGAGGTGGCCGTGCTCGGTGCAACAACGATCGCTGCTTCGCCAGTGACTGTTCGCCGCATGGCCGTATCCGAGACCGAAGAAACGCTGATGAATGTTCAACTCGATGATGAGTTGGGCCGGCCAGACTGGCGATCTGCGCTCGTTGAATTAGGGGGAAGCGACGAGCCACAAGGCAATGCAGTAACTCTCTTTCAACATTCTCAAGCGCTGGCGGCGAGCGGCGAGCGATATTCTCTAGACGAGCCTGAGCGGGTGGCGGTCGTTGGCGGACGCGGCGAATTCTTCGGCAAATCCGAAAATGCACCTTCAGGCCGATGGAAACGCATCGACGGCGATGGCTGCTTTCCAGCTGCGATCCGAACGGGCTTCACCACGCGACTGGTGGTCTTGGCGATTGCGGGTAACAGCGCGACACTATGGCAGCCCCCGTCTTTGGACTTGTGGCGTTGGGTTGTCGTCGGCGCGACTCTAGCGCTGGACAATCCCGTACTGCGGTATGATCGAACCACGGGCGCGCTTGATTTTCTGACGCCACCACCGCGGCAGGTTGAGCGCGCCGCGCTCTTAACCGGGCACCAAACAAGTCCTTGGTCTTGGCGCATCGATGATAAGGCCTACGAGACGCTGGCCAAAATTATGGGGACGACGCGCTGACCCCACGCGGCAAAAGCCAAAAGACTTTGGCAGTTGATATCCGAGCGGTCCCCTTGACGGCATCCTGCAGTCTCTTGAGACGCGCCAGGCGCAGAACTGCTGCTCTTTCCGTTAGCTCAAGCCTCAGCGCGGCGCCGCGCTGGATGGCACGATTAAACTCAAGCTTGGCGTCGAGCGATGCCGCAGCCGTGATCTCGGCTTTGGCGGCGGCTGTCAGATTCTCGATGTCAGCCTGCACGGCAAAGAGCCGACTTTCGAACGCGCCGCGCAGAGCCGTCAGCGTCCGGTTAAGGCCATCGCGGCCAAGTTGCTGAAGGCGGTTGTCGAGTGCTGCGCGGGCTGCGTTGAGATTTTCGGATGGCATGAGGCGACGCTTGCCGATTTGCCGGGCGTAAGCCCCCTCGTATGAGGGATCAAACAACGCCGCAGCCGATTGTTCCGCAACAGCGAGATGGCCCCTATCTTCGGCAAGCACGGCCACCAAAAGTTCGGGCGGTGCCAGATCGATTAGCCAGCGCCGGTCGGCCTCGAACTCCACCAGCGCCGACCGCGAGACGGCTTCGCGCGCGTCTTGCTCCGCCTTTGACGTGCGGCCAGTCTGAGGCGGAATCATTGTTTCGAAATCAAAGGCAAAAACATCGCGAACATCGAACTCGCTGATGCCGATCAACAGCCGACGGCCTTCCCACTGCAAGATGGGATGGCCGGAAGGATATTCGACCGTGAATTCCGTCTGAATATCCGTCGCCGGCATCTGCCGCTCGAACGCAGCGACCGCATGGTCGTGCAGCGAACAGCCGTGATCGAAGAAATGAAGTTGCCGCTTATCGCCGTTGTTTTGAACGACGTACGTGTAGGGCGGGCACTCAATCGCTGAGCGGCGCGTGATGAAGGCCAAGTGGTACCAGGAATTACGCGTATCGAGATCAGGGATCGTAAAATCTTCGGGCCCTGGTTTCGACTTGTACCACATGGTCCGGAAACGCTGCTCGCCCATGTAGCCGTTGCGTAAGGCGAGATAGTCTTCGCGTGCAAGTCTCAGCATGAGGTCGGCGGCGCGCTCGCGCATGTGATACCAGTTCCACGAATAGCCATCGACCTCGGCCATCGGCATGGCGTAGTGCCGATCGCGAAACTGCGACATGCGACGTGCGGCGATCTCCGCTCTCGGCATTGGCTTCAGGCTCGCTGTGTCCAGCCAAGCGTCGTAGGTTTCGCCCAAGGCCTTGGCGGTACGGAGCGCATCGTTCCAACTGGCGCCAGCGATACCCTCGGCTGCCGCGTTGATGGCGTTGCTAATGTCCTGCCATTCCGCCTCGTCGAACACTTCGCTGCGAAGAAACACGCCGGTCCCTTCGAGAACACTCAGAATCTGGTCTTCGATCGAGCCTTCAGTCACGATGGGCGTGATCGTGATGTGCCGATTAGCTGGTATGCCTTTCGTGCCAAGACGATCAATGCGCCCGATCCATTGTTGGATGTCGAGCGGCGACCAAGGCAAAGCGAAGAAGATGATCTCGTTCGCAAACTGGAGATTATGCCCTTCCTTGGCTACGTCGGCGGCAACCAGAACCTTGGCCTCACCGGTGATAAAATCCTCAAGGGCCTCCTTCAGCCCAGCGACTTGCACCGCAAGCTCTTCGGCAGCGCTAACAACACGGCGCTTGTTGGCTACCTTGAGGTCGGCAAGCGCTTCGATCGCTTCCCGCAGATAGTCCGTGGTCGGATTGTCCTCGGCGACGATGACGACGCGAGTCTTTTCATTGCGGGCGTGCAGCGCACGAAGATGATCAATCAAGGCATCGAGCTTGGCGTCGCCCGGTTCTTCACGCAAACAGATATCGATCTGTTGCCAGGAGGCGTGCAAAGAGGGTGAACTCCGCCGAAGTGTGCTTAGGCGCTCGCGCAGGGACACCGGGCTGCGGCTGGCGACCTGCAATAGAAGGTCGCGCCTAATCTCAACGTCGCTAGCTTTGGCCGCATCAAGATATGTGCGAGTGGTCCGGGCACGCTCCACGTCGCCATCAGTAGGGTTGAGCCGAATGGGCTGGTAGTGTCGCTTCGGTAATGCATTGGGATAGTCGGTCCGTACGGTACGGATCAGACGGCGATAGAGGCCATGGGCTTGCTCGAGCGCACGCCGGCCGCCAGCATCTTTAAGACGATCGCTGTGGTGTTCGATCGCACGTCGCTCGCGTTCCGCTAGCACGGCCAAAATGTCGCGCTCTTCCGCCTGTGCCATTCGGTCCGCTTCAGGTTCGATCAGCGCCATCAATTCTTGGCGCATCGACGCAAGGTGAAGCGCCGGCGTCGCCGTCACGACCAGGACATGCGGAACGCTGCGCGACGCGACGATGAGATCGCGACGAACCTGCACTTGGAGCTTTGTAAATTCGTCAATGATGAGTAGATCGATCTTCTCCGCGGCGAGTCGGCCCCCCGCCGCGAGGCGGCTCGGGCGCGCTAGCCTAAGCACGAGATTGCCGCTAATGCCCCCGTCTTGACCCGCTTCGAGCGGAAGGACATGCCCCCGCGCAAGCAATTCTTCAGCCCACTGCGAAGCAAGGTCGTCGGGCACTACCAACGCCACATTGAGGAGGCGTGGACTTTGTGCCGCTAGCGCGCGCATGACCATAATCGCCTGAATGGTCTTTCCGAGGCCGACCTCGTCGGCCAACAGCCAGCGGCAGTTCGTCCCGGTCACCATACGATGCACGTTGTCAATCTGATGCTCATAAGCGAGCGCGGCGACCCCCAGCGCGCCAAGCAAGGCCTGGTCGCGATCGATTCGGCGCGCCCGAGCGTGTAGTCCTAGAAGAAGCCGGTGGAATTCGCTCACATATGGCCTTCGATTGTGCTTGAGAACCGAAGCGCAGCGTAGCGCACCGCGCGCGCTACAAAGGGATCAACTACCAGCGCATGTGTAGCGCCATCAACGTCATCGCAGGCGGCGGGCGTCAGCCAAAGATGAAGCGCACTGGCCGCGACATCGGGACTCATTCGACCGCGCGCGAGAGCCCATCGTCGGGTCCAGGCTGATAGATCTTCAGCAAGTTCAGGAAGACTGAGATTGGCGTAGGAGCGTTGCATGAGTTCGCGTGCGCCACCAGAGGGCACCATCAGTTCATAGAGGCGCGGTCGCCGAATAATGTTAAGAGCATCACCGGCACTGCGTTCCCAGTCTTCGGCTGGGCTGCCGAAGTCAACATCGTCCGCATCGATGTCTAGCAGCGCTCCCTTCGTCTGGCCTTCGTGGACAACCTGAGCAAAAGCTTGGTTGAGCGCATCATCCATGATGCCATCCAGTGGCGGTTGATCACCCGCGGGCCAATCCGGAGCAAGCGCCCGGGCATGGCGCCGAAAGGCGAGAGCAAAGGCTTGCACGTTGTCGGGCGTGAAACCTTCCGGCACATGAACGAGCCCTCGCTCAAGTGCGACATGCCAAAGAGCGATGTGCGCGTCCGTCGCCTCTGAAAGCGACGCTTCTTCCGCTCGCCACCAGGAGCGCCCGCACAGGCTGATGACGAGCGGCTCTTCGAACTGCCGCACGATCCGAGTCTTGGCAGCAACCGCCGGCAGCGAGGAGCAGACTCCGCGTGACCAAACGACCAGAGCGCGCGCGATGTCGCCAACACCTCCACCATCATCGAACATGCGCCGCGATCCCATGTCCTCGCCAAATTGCACGGCAAGGTCGCCTAAATCAAACTTGCCGGAAGTCAGAATCTGCACCGGATCGGCAATGCGCCCGTCCGAGAACTGCAGCCCATAAGCAGTCGCCCCGCGAGCAGGCGCCTCGATGATTGCTGTCGGTGCGAAGCGATGTGGGCGGCGGCCTTTGGCCGCGACCAACTTCGTATCAAGGCTGGACCCGACTGATCGTGGTGTACCGTCGGCCCATTCGACGGAGGCTGCAGGGCGTTGCAGTTCGACCCGAAGTATGGCGGAGTGATTAACGGCAAGGTGTAGTGAAGCGTTCCCAAACTCAAGCAGTTTGCCTCGGGCATAATCGTCATAAAGTGGCGCGAACAGGGACGAATCGCGTGGCACCGTGATCGGGACGGACGCAAAGGTAGCGCGGCCACGCGCGATCAATCGACCGCCGACCTCTAACTCCGCCACCATCGGCACGTCGATCAGAGGAAGGAGGCTTTCTAGGCGGAGTTGCAGGCGACGTTCGACCAAAGCGTCGAAGAGATTCTCGCGCTCAAATAAGACAAGATCGACAACACTCGCTAGGCCGGGTGCCGCGGGCTCGACACGGAGACCCGGCCGCCCCGAGGCACCCGTAATTGGCGCCAAACGTCCGCCGGCGGAAAGTTGCTGGGGCATACGCTCATGCTCATTGAGATCCTCCGTGTAAACAAGAAAGGGCCGATCGGGCCGAACGATGCCATGCGGAGCGGTTAAGGCGTCCGTCGGATGACGCGCGATAAGGGAACGTTTGTCTGCGCTGGTGAGCCCGACGCGGCCTAGTATGGCGCGGTCGCTGGCAGCGGCGAGATCGGCTTCGAACACCGTGTAGCCGCAAGCGTGTCCCAACCTGCGCAGCCCTTCCAGCGACGCGTTGCCAGAGCGGCTCGCGACCCAGACGTGCCCAGAAGTTTCCGTGAGCGCGTCGAAGCGCTGTTCAGCGCGGGTCCGATCCTCGCTCGGATCGAACAGGAGAACTTCCTTCCATGCGATTATTCGGGCGGCGAGCGCTGCTGCCGCTTCGCTGCCTTCGCCGAAGATTGCTGCGGCGCCGGGATAAGCAGGCTCGTCGTCGCCTTGTACAGTGTCAAATGCTAAAGCAAACGGTCCGGGACCAAGCGCCATGTCGGGATGAAGATAGCCACCGGCATTCCAAAGTCGCGGGCGCCAGGCAGCCGATCGCGCGACCGTCCGCGCCTCCTCGAAGAGGACCACCGGTAAGGTCGGCCAACTTACGAACATCCGAAGGCCCGACGCCTCATGGGCCAGAGCGAGTTGGCCCAAGGTGGATCCTGTAGGCGTCGGCAATTTGGCTGTACGCGCGCGCAAGCGAGCGGCACGAGCCGTGAAAAACGCATCGGGCCGCTTGGCAATTGCATCACGAAGCCGCTGATAGCTTGCTGGGGACAGCGAGTTTCCATGGTTTTCCGTAAGAAGCGCCGTGAGCACACGCGCGGTCGGTGCCTCAAGACGTAGCCAATCGGCAAGCCGCGCGCCTTCGGCTGCGCTCGCCCACGCGCGAAGGCTGGGAAAGCTTGGGGAGCGCCCTGGCCCCGGAAGCGCGCCCACGGGCGCCCGCGCTAGAAGCCGCGTTACGGCACCGATCAAATCGGAGGGCAGCAAAGCATTGGCAATCGGCCAGGAGATATTTGAGAAATGTTCGCTGAACGCCGTTTGGGCCGGGCGCGAAAGACTGTAACGGTCAGCTTGTGCGCGAAATATGTCCGCTATGCGCTGTCGCTGGGCCATTGTCGCCGAATGCCCGAACACTTCGTCGAAATGCGCCCAGAATACTGTGCCGACACCTTCGAAGCGAAACCCTATTTCCGTTGCGATTGCGCAAATGAGCAACGGCGTGTGTTCAATCAAGTAGTCGAGATCAAGTTTTCCGTCTTTCAAATCAATCCCATCGAAATTCTGTGACCAGACGCCCGCCTCATCGATTACCTCGATCGTCGTTATGTCAGGAATGTTGCGCCGGGCGAGGGCAAGAGCAGACGCGCGAAGTCGCCCCTCAATCTGTTTAAGCTCGCTACGGTTCAACATGGCCCACCGGGAAAATCACAACTGACAATAGCGTAGGATTGGCAACAAGTAAGTCCCTACCTAGATCGAGCACGCCGACCACTGTCGCCAGCGAAGAGCGCCAGCCGATCGGCTGCCTGGATGAAGATGATCAACGAAGAAGCGAATCGAACTCCCGCTCTTTGTGAAGTTCACTGCCCGGACGAAACGGGAGCGCACCGCCAACAAGCCGTATGTCCTTCGGCGCACTCTTGCCCCCGTAGAGGTCCCCCCTTTCAGCGAAGTTCTGATCCGCCGCGTGGATCAAATGTAGAACTTGAACGGTAGGCGTGGCTCCCCCGTTTGCGGAGCCGCAAGCATGATATCTCCCACCGCGTCGGCAAAGCGGATCGTTACAGGCAGGCGGTCGTTATGTAGACACGAATTGAAATTGATCTTCGTCAGTCCCATTACATCACGAAGAATCGTGTCGAAGGAGCATTCGCCCCGTTGTCGCCGGATCAGCAATGGATTTGGTGTTTCCGGGCCAAGATAAGTGTCAAGCCGCGGCGCGTATCCGGCCGTCCACAAGAACGCTTGGCCATCATCCAGTAGCAGCGACGACCCGCGCAGGATTGGATACTTGCCCGGTCGAAAGAGCTTCAAATTATCCTTGGCATCCGCAATCTGCACACCAACGACATTTGTCTCCGGCGGAGCGCCGCTGACAAAGCCCTTCCATTCTTCGTCCGTGAAGGATGATTTGGCGTGCAGGAATAGTTCGACTGGTGGCTGGTCATTATGCTGATCCCGATATTCTTTGACCACCATCGCGATCAGATTGCGTGCTGCCGCCTCATCGAGATGAAATTGCTTTGAATCTGCGCGATACCAAGGCCCGAGCGCGCCTCGAAACACTACGCCTTCGCCGCTCGACAAGAACATCTGCGCCGCGCAGACCGAGAAGCGATCGTCGCTCTCCGCATTGCGGCGCTTGTAAGCCAACCCAACGTAGCAGACTCCCGAACGTACGTTGGCAAGCTGCCAGGGTCTGCCGCCGTCTTTGTAGTATGCGCCGGTGGTGAGTTTCCAGGCTATGGTTGCTGGATCCTCGACGCGGCGCTTGAGTTGACCGTTGCTCTTCAGGAAATCATTTGGGGCTAGCGTCGTCTCTCGTACGATCTGCGTGACAATCTTGTCATTCAACAGTCGCGCCTTGAGTTGGCGTCGAAAATGGGTCGCGTACTTGTAGACTTCGGCCTCAGCCTCCTCGATGCCGAAGAGTGTATGCTGCTCGTCTAGCTTCAATGCCTCGCCCTTCGTCATGCGGACGTGACCCTGGATTCGTTCAGGCACCGGCACCTTCGACAACGGACGTCCAAGTTCGTACACCTCTTCCGGGATCACCACGAACCAGAAACTGGGTGGGTCCTCCAGCCGAGCTGCGGCCGCGATTAAGGGGTCGACATACAGGTCTACAGCAGCCTTGATCGCTTCATTACGATTGGAAATACGGAGCGCCTTGGCGAGCGCTTCGCCATCGATCGTCGCAATCATGGCGCGAGGTTTGATGGGCCAGATCGAATTGTAAGCGGCGGAAAATCCTGGGAATGCGACATGCTGCGGCTCAACCAGCTTTGCCCCGCGGCGGGGGTCCGGTGGCGGCAAGAAGCCGTTAACGGCCTCCGTCCAGCGCCCGAGTCGTGCAAGACCCGCGGGCGTCCCAATCGCTCCATAGTTAATGCTCGGCCGTCCGCCATCAACGGGACCGTACAGGAACAGGCCATCTCGCGGATACGCGAGTGTTTGCCCGAAGCGGAATTCGAGCAGCGGCTCGTCAACATGAATGAGGGCGAGGCTAGTCATTCGTCGTCATCCAGTTCATCAGGATCGTCCTCGCCGCCTTCGTCGCCGGACGTCTGCCTGTCTCCGCTCTCGTCTTGATCCTCGTCGCTGTCCTCTTGGTCGTCGATCCCAAAGCTGGCATCGAAACCTATCGGCGGAAGCCGGAGTCGCATCGCGACGCCGTCGCCCATGGGAATGTCCACGACATCCGCGCCCTCGGCCAACCAAAACCAGAATGCGAGCAGGAGATCGCGCCATTTGTCGTTGCGCCAACTCTTGCAAAAGGATCGACGCATCCGGTGCAGGCGCCTGGTGTCGCCAATAGGGTCTTTTCCATCTGCCGTGAAAATCACGCGGCCCGCGATACGCATATGGCGCACGGGCATGGTTCGCGCCCAGCAACTTATGCCGTAGTGCCAGTGAAATCCCCGCTTGTCCGAGCGACCCACGATCTGCCGCGAACCCGAAGGCCCGTCATTCCATCTGAAACTCAGCCGCTTGGTCGTCGCCTGACCGGCTGTCGGCCACCAAGCTAAGTGTCCTGACGCCAGTTCAAATGACTCGAGTCCTTTTGCAAGGAAGAACGCATCCATACCTTGACGCGCCAGGTCGGTGAACTTGGGCCGGCTGTCCCGCACTGCGATGTTGAGATCCCGCCAACCCTTTTCCAGAAAAACATCCGTCGTGCATTCCGAAATTGCTTCAAGGGGAAGATTTGGACCAAAATACTCCTGAAGTTGATGAAGCGGAGCGAACGACAGGAAACCACGATTAAAAGCCGCAAGTGGAATCGGGGATTCCTTGATGGCCTTCTGCGCGGTGCCGAGCGAGATGCCGCCCTTGAAATCGTAGAGTCGGATCTGGTCCGGTACGGCGTCGATCGCGAGCCAGTTTGACGTCAGCCGTTCGGGTGTTGTGCCAATTGTGCGCGCGTCCTTCAGTTGCACGCCGCGCCACATATCCGCATGCGACGAATTTCCGGTGCATGGAATTTTCGACTCGACCAACAAGGCCAGAAGGTCGCTCAGTCCTGCAGCCCAACTCTTGGAAAACTCGAGATACTGCGCATGCGCGATCTGCAATTGGGGTTCAAATGGCGCGAGGCGGAGCGGGATAATAAAATTGGTGTCGCCGAGGTTTTTCGCCACCTGCGACGCGATGGTGATTTCGTTGCGCACGCCCTGCTTCTGAACGCCGTGGGGAGTCGCCGCCAGCAGGACTTTGGCTGCTTTATTGCGGATGGCATCTTCCAGAATGCGCTCCCAATCGTCGCCTCCTCGCAACCGAAGCACATCGGCAAATACGGTATAGCCAAGCGCTGTCAATTTCGCGCCCAACCAGAGCGTAAAAGCATTGTCGTCAGGCGTGGCGTGACTGATGAACAGCGCGTCGCGCGGCGAATTCCCCATAATTTGCATTCTCGATTCGCTCCAAGTCTGAGGGAGGCGACGCGTTAAGCGGGACCGAAATGACGGAAAACGCCAGTTCCAAGCAGGTGGCGGACGAAACCCAATGACCAAAGTCATGCCCGATCAGCGCGTTTGCGCTGATCGGGCATCTCGTATTTTACGCGGCGTCCGCGAACTGGCGCAGCGTCGTGACCATACGCGCGACTTTAAACCTGTCCATGTTCATCTCCGACGCGATGTCGATCTGGGCCTTACCGTCCATCAGGCCGCCAATAATCACACGCACCGGCGGCGTCGCCCGCGACCAGATCACGCGCGCATCGCATGCGGCTTCCATTGCTGCCAGAGAGCCATAGCCGATCACTTCGACGGTCTCAGGGTCTGGCGCCGGATACAGCATCGGGAAGGTCGCCTCGCGCGTAGGTTCGACGACCTTGCGGCGGCGAGTCGTGGTCCCGGGGCGAGCCATCTTGGCGCGAACGCGCTGCATCGCATCGGGGAGAATCACCGATGTGATGAAGACACGTGCTGAACCGCGCCCGGGATCGAAACGGTGCGGGGCCTCCATCATCAACACGAAGATCTCGTTGAGAACATCTTCGCGGTCATTGGCGAGATCGGGAGCGCGATCGCGCACGATCGCGAGAACAGCGGCCCGCATCTGCGTATAGATCGCATCGCCCGCGCGGCGGTTGCCGCCGAGAAAAGCAATAAGGCTTTGATTCAAATTGGAGTCATCGGGCGTAGGCATACTTCGAGTCCCTTCCGGTTACTGCATTGACCATGTCTTGCGGAGGTCAATGCAGTGCCCTGGGGGACCTGGTGGCACATGGCCACGCCTGCTCTGCCTATCGCAATCGTTAAAATACAAGGCAATACCGCAACCTGCAAGCGATATGCCGGAGAGGCGCGCCCGATTTCGCGAGCGCGCCCCAAGGTTCACGCGACGCTTGGCGCGTCGGCGGTGAACGTGTCTTCCTGGTCGCCTTGGGATTCCTCATGCGAGTCGCCCGCATGGGCCGTTTGTTCAAGCACCCTCAAGGCGTTGGACAAGAACGGGCTCCACTGCTTCTTGCGAAGGTTCTCGTTCCAGAGCTTGGTGACGGGGTCGTCGATCCGCAGTTCGCCCTTCGCCAGCGCGAGAAGCATAAGGTCGAGCGCGTACCTGGCCCGGTTACCCCCTTCGAGGTTCAGCAGCGCGGCATAAAAAGCCGAGTAGAAGGGGTGCTGGCGGTTCACTTTCGCGACCACGACGTTGCCCGGCTGCCACTCAGGCTCGAAGAACGCGCCATTCGGATCGTCGAAGTACTCGATCCTATAGCCGCGACGCTGGCCCTGCTTCTTGATGGCTTCCTTCGCCTCCTCCAGCGTCTTTTCAGTGACGCCGACACGCTTCTTCGCCTCCTCCTCGGTCGCCTTCTCGACCTTCTCCTTGTCCTTTTCCGGGACCTGGATAAGTTCGCCGTCGATTCGGTCGGCCAGAGCCGCCGCGTTCTCGGCCGGCGAGGGTTCTTCGCGAGTCTCGACGACCGGATCGGGCTTCTGGCGGTTCTTCGTCTGCCAAAGGTTCTCGGCCTTAAGCAAAGCGTCGATTTCGAAGGGCTCTGAGGCAAGCAGGCGCCAGAAATCCTCGATCGGACGCACGGTCTGCTTGTCGTTGGCGATGCCGAAGACCTCGTCGAGTTGAGGATTGAACTTCACCTCAATGCCCCAGTGATAGGCGTAGCCCTGGAGCAACGGCCAGTCACCAAGTCCGGCGCTGATGTCGCGCATCGACCGCGGGAAGACATCGACCGTCTCGATCTCGCGATCATGCCGCACGAACGACATTCCGCGCCGCGCTTTCCGGATTTCGAACCGGCGGTTGGCGTCGGATTCGGCCTTGCCCTTCTTGTGCACCGAAAAGCCCGGGGGAAACCGCACAATGCGGACTTCGATAGCCCCCACCGCCAGCGTCTTCTCGTTGTCCGGATCGAGGTCGCTCGCCTTCTCGACGTGCGACAGGTGCAGACCGCCCGTTTCCTCGTCCTGATAATACCGGACCGGGATCATCTGGTTGTAGACCTCGATCGCGCCGCCCTTATCCTTGGGAATGTGGTAGCGAGCGCCGGGCGTCAGGAACAGCGGATCCACCGGCTCCACCGTCTTGCCGGCGACGTTCAACGTGACGTCCCCCAGCATGTAGCGATAGACCACGCCGAAATCGTCGAGGAGATGCTCCTTCAGCGTCGATGCCTTGCGGTAAGTCAGCCGATCCGGCGTGACCCAGATCACGACGGTGCCGTGATCGAAGGTCAGGCCATTGTCTTTGAGATAGCGCTGAACGAACTCAGGCAACTCCGCGATCTCGGGTTCCTCAATATGCGTGAGGCCGTGGGCCTGGACATTGTTGATGTCGAGCCACGCCTTGGTAATGACCGTGTCGGTGCGTCGCTTGGTGTAGACCTCGACGCGCCGCGTCTGATTGATGGACGCGTTCGGGAGGCCAAAGCCGAACTTGCCGATGGTGCCCATTTCGTCAAAATGCGTCCCTGCGCCCCAACTGAGGGCGTAGCGAACCATCTTCGCGGACATCCCGGACCCGTCGTCCATGAAGGCGACCGCCGTAACGGCTTCGGCGTCCTTCTTCCCCTTCTGGCGCTTGGCCTGATCGAAGAAGATGTCGATCCGAGAGGCCTTCGCCTCGATCGCATTGTCCACGATTTCACGCGCAGCGGCGGAGGTGTTGCGGTACCCGCTCCGGCGCTGCGATTCGATCGCGTGCTTGGAATTGAACAGGGGGAAGTCGAAGTTCTCGGGCAGTTGCGCGAGGTGCTTCTCTTGGCGCGCGACTTCGGCGTCCAAGGCGTCAACAGTGACAGTCATTTTCGATCTCCGTTTTCATGGCTGCGCGTGGCAGCGGTGGTGACAATGCAATATGGGCCGGATTCTAGGAAGATGTGCACGCGAGCCCAGAATTTTTTGACGGCCGCCGCCGTCCGACGGGCCCGAAGATCTTCGGCATCCCCACGCCCAGGCTCGTTAGTGCTAGATTTGGTACGTCCCCTCCCTTAGTCCGCCTAGATCGAGCGTTTTCAGTGGATCGTGGCGGCTCAGGGGGGCGGCATCGTCAAAAGGAGCTGACGGGCCGCTCGGATTGCTTTATCGGTTAGCGGGCGAGGTCGCGGGCAGGGTGGAATACGAGAAATGTCGAAAGTTACCGCAATCCGAAGAGGGGGCACAGCCGGTTCGGAGCCCGACACCTCGATCATCGCCCTGGACCGCTTCATCCAGTCCACGCGGGACTCCGGTTACAAGGGCACCGTCAGCGCCATCGCCGAACTGGTCGATAACGCTCTGGAAGCATCCGCCCGGCGCATCGACATCCATGTCCGGAAATCGGCAACCGGGGATGACTTCGAGGTCTCGGTTCTGGATGACGGCACCGGTATGGACGCCGAGACGCTGACGGAGGCGTTGCGCTTCGGAGGGACGACACGATTCAACAGCCGCAAAGGACTGGGTCGATTCGGCATGGGATTGCCGAATGCCTCGCTTAGCCAAGCCCGGCGTGTGGACGTGTACACATGGCAGCAGGGCGAGGCGCCGATCACGAGTTATCTCGACGTTGATCAGATCGTCTCCGGCACCCTCTCGGCTATCCCGAAGCCGATGCGTCAATCGCTTCCGACTGCCGTAAAGGCCAAGAAGTCCGGCACTCTCGTGGTCTGGACCCGTTGCGATCGCCTCGACCATCGCCGCGCTTCCACGATTGAAAAGCGTCTGCACGCGGGGCTTGGGCGTATCTTCCGCCATTTCCTCTGGGCCGGGACCGTGATCGCGCTGAACGGCAAAGCGATCGCTCCCGTCGATCCAATATTCCTTCAGACGTCCTTCGACGACGGTAGCGCCAAGAAATTTCAAGACGTCATTACGGTCGAAGTTGCGACAGACCCCGAAAATCCCTCGAGCCCTGCGGGACAGGTCGAGATAATCTTCACCGAATTGCCCGTCGCGGAATGGCACGAACTATCTAACGAGGAAAAGCGCGCTCGCGGCGTTGCGAACGGTGCCGGTGTGTCCATTGTGCGTGGCAAACGTGAGGTCGATTTCGGCTGGTTCTTCATGGGAGCAAAGCGTCGCGAGAATTACGACGACTGGTGGCGCTGCGAAATCAGATTCAACCCCGACCTCGACGATGCATTTGGTATCACACACACCAAGCAGCAGATCAGGCCGAAAGACTACCTGAGCGAAGCGCTTCAGCCAATCCTTGAAGATACGGCAAAGGCCCTCAACTCACGTGTCCGGCAAAAGCATCTGAATCTCAAAACTGAGAAGACAGGCATCGAAGCCGAAAAACTAGCTGCTAAGCGGCATGACCGCCTTCGCCCGATTCCCAGAGCGAAGGGACAAGGTAGCGACACAAGAGCACTTTCCGATCTCGCAGATCGTCACACGAGAGTCAAAGACGCGCTAACGCAGAAAGGCTCGGAAACAAAATATCTCCTGGTCCAGGACGAGCAAGACAGCGGGCCATTTTACAAGCCGCTCGTCTCCGACGGAGTTCTCGTTGCAGTTCTCAACTCAAATCATCTCTTCTTCCGGAAGTTCTATGAGCCCCTCGTTGGTCAGAACGGTTTGGATTCGACCAAAGCATCCCACATAATAAATCTTATGCTTCTGGCCGCGACGCGTGCTGAAGCGCTTTTGAACAATAAAGACGAACGAAAGACGCTCGCCAAGTTCCGCAAGGAATGGAGTGAGGTGTTCGACGCTCTGCTGCGCTCATAGGATGACATATTGGGCGCCATTGACATCACACCGACAGCAGTTACGGCTGCAGCATCGAAGCACCTTCTTGCGCAGTTCGTAACGGATCTGTCTCTCGGCGGAGCCGATCTCGCGGAGGTCAAGTCGCAGCGACTCCGTGCGCGAAGCCGCTTGCTTGCCAATGCAGAAAAATTGAAGACAAAGGATAAACTCGGTCTCATTGCGTCAGCGACAGTTATCGCCGATCTGATCGACCAAGGCTGGCTCATCAAGGTCAACAGGAAAGAAAGAATTCTTGCCCATCGTCCATCCGACGACGATGAGGAAGTACGTGTACACAAGCGCCGCCGTTATCAAGCCGCGCGGGATGCACAACTCAGGCAGCCTGCCACGCGTGCATTCATCGAGCGTATGGAGCGCGGCGTGCTGACGAGCACCGGACGCCATTCAATCTTCTCGTTGATGCGGGATGGTCGACATCTCCAATTCGAGATCACCGGCGCACTAGCAGGCACATCAGGGAAAACACTTGCCGATCTTGTGCGGCCTTATATCCAGTTCGTTCACTCCGCGTCGAATTGCGCCATCACCGGCTTACCGCTGCAGGACATTTGGCGCTATTTTCGTCACACTTGGACCAATCCCTATGAGAGTGTGCCCGGACGCAGCATGCTGTTCCTCGTGCGGGATGGAGCCGCGCCCAACCATCCGGTCATGGGTATCGGAGCCATCAGCAGCGCTGCTGTCCAACTGGATGCACGAGATCGCTTCATTGGATGGCTCGGCGAAGATATCATCGCAGAGTGTCAAAAGAATCCCAATCCAGAATATGCCGATTGGGCACTCACAACGATCGATAAAGCTCTGAAGGCGATCTATCGGCAAGATTTCCTTGAGAAGGGCATCTTGCCTGCGAAACTTCCCAAACATATCCCGCAGTCGGTTGTCACGAAGCTGCAGAAGCTTGCCGCGAAAGCACGCGACGATCACTACGCGCGCGCGGAAGCGACGTTAAATAAGGCGAGCGGTGATGCGTCCAGAGTGAAGGCGGCAGATTGGCAAAGATACGCACGCTCTCCGCTTTTCACCTCTAAGCGCGCACGAGAGATCGCGGCCCTCCTCGAAACGCGCAATACGTTGCAAATAACTTTCGACGGCGTGGCCAAAGCGAAGCGACTCGAAGCCCTGTTTGCGTCTGGAACTGGCCGCACGGCTTTTTCAAAAGTCGTGCGCCTTGCCCGCTCGATGACCGTCGGGACTGAGATCGCGGATCTCACGGTGTGTGGTGCGGTGCCGCCTTACAATGCGCTCCTGGGCGGAAAGTTGGTGGCGATGCTGGCCGCAAGCCCCGAAGTCGTTGTTGAGTACAGAAAGCGGTATCAATCGCTTCCGAGCATCATCGCGTCCTCAATGGCCGGCCGTGCGATCGTGCGTCCTGCAAATCTCGTGTTCATTGGAACCACCAGCCTGTACGGCGAGCGTCCAAACCAATACGACCGAACATCGTATCCCTGCGACGTTGTCGGCGGACCGAAAGGGGAATCTGTTCGTTATCGATATCTTACGAGTCACGAACGCAACCGCACGTCGGGTGTCGGTACCTTTCAGTTCGGTCGCGACACAAAAGCTGCAATCGAGAAATATCTGTCGAGCACAACAAATGGACGCCGGGTCAACAATGTGTTTGGCGAGGGCACGAGTCCAAAGCTTCGTTCGCTCCGTGATGGCCTGAATGCCCTCGGCATGAGTTCGGACGAAATGCTCCAACACGGCATAGAAAAAGTGGTCTATGGCGCGACATTGATCTCAAACACTGCCCGGTACCTCCTTCGACTAGATGACATGCCTCAATACCTTTTCTCGCTCGATGAGGCACAAGCGAGTACGGTGAGGATCGCGCAACATTGGTTTGAACGTTGGGCTTCGGCACGTATGGAACGAAGCGAAACAGAATTGAAGTTGTTGGCTCATACGCTTGTGCGCCCAATCCGCCATGGAGCCCGCGTGTTGCTGCCTACCGATGACACAGACCAATTGTCGTTCCGGGTCGATTGATCCAGTAGCGCACCGCGGCGCTCGCTCACAGTTGGACTCGTGCAGATGTGAAAAGCGGTCGAGACGGATTGGTCGGAGTCGGTTGGCCGGACCGGACTGTCAGCCAGAGAGGGAAAGTTCGGGCGACGTTCCGTGACGGGTTGGAGGTTGAGAGAAAAGCTCTTGGCCGCCCGTCGTGGAGAGCCCGCCATGAAGAATTCCGAACTGCTGACGGCCAAGCGTCAAGATCTTCCGCCGATCGACAAGCAACGCCAGTATGTCTTGCGCTCTCTGGTACAGAAAAACGCATGTCCTAATTGCGGACATGCGCTGAACTTTTTCGAAGGCGCCCGTGTAGACATCAATGATTGGGAAGACAAACCCGGCCCCACATCTTGCGAATGCACCATATGCAAGCGCGAGCTCATCTATGTCGTTCCCTTCCTTTCTACTGGCGGCAATGGTGGTTGGCATTGGCACTTGGTGCCGATCGATCCCGAACGTTGACCGCCTCGACATTGTTCACGTCGGGGCGTCTCCCTACGGGGCCGGGCTGTCGGCTCCGCTGAAGCCCCGGCAAGCGCCGGGTCTTCACCCTTCGGGCTTCCATCCCTGACGCGGCGCTCTCAGGACCCGTCTGTGTCGGCATAAGGCGTCGCAGCAGAAGAGCGAGAGTGCGGACAACTTTTCCGCGACGGGTTTAAGGCTGCGAGAGAGGCTCGCGGCGCCCGTCGCGGAGACCCGCGATGTCCAGACATCGATACCGGGCGCGCGCCGGCGAGGACCGGGCGAGCCTCTATGACGAGATCACCGACAAGATCATCGCCGAATTGGAGGCCGGCCGCGTGCCGTGGGTCCAGCCCTGGGGCACGGCAGCGGCAAAAGCGCCGCTCGCCATGCCGAAAAACGCTTCCACGAGCCGACAGTATAGCGGCGTGAACGTCCTCATCCTCTGGGGAGCGGTGATCGAGCACGGCTTCGCCGGCCAGAACTGGCTGACCTTCCGCCAGGCCTTGTCGCTCGGCGGCCATGTCCGCAAGGGCGAGCGTGGCACCACCGTCGTCTATGCCGACCGCTTCATTCCCGATGATGAGAAAAAGCGCGCAGCAGAAAGCGGGGAAGAAGCGCAGGCGATTCCGTTCCTGAAGCGCTTTACGGTCTTTAACACCGACCAGTGTGACGCGCTGCCGGACGAGATCGCAACAGTCCCGCCGCTGCCACCGCCCGGCATGATCGAGCCGGAGGTGGAAGCGCTAATCAAGTCGACCGGCATCGACTTTCGCATCGGGGGCAACCGCGCCTTCTACATACCATCGGAAGACTACGTGCAGGTGCCGCCGCCTGCCGCGTATTTCGAACCGATTAATTGGCACCGCACGGCGTTGCACGAGTTGGGTCATGCCAGCGGCCACCGTTCTCGTCTCAACCGCGATCTGTCTGGCTCGTTCGGCTCAAAGAAGTACGCCTTCGAAGAACTGATCGCGGAACTGTGCGCCGCGTTCTCGTGTGCGTCGCTCGGAATCGTGCCGACGGTGCGGCACGCGGACTACATCGGTTCGTGGCTGAATGTGCTGCGCGAGGACAATCGCGCCATCGTCCGCGCCGCGTCGCAAGCAAGCAAAGCGGCCGAGTGGCTGCTTAGCTTCCGTTCAGACCCGCTCGTGAGCACCTCCATTGATATAGCCGGCG